>NZ_JBWDNQ010000021.1:0-93374 GCF_056269285.1 Paenibacillus sp. JT31N11 | reverse complement strand
TGTCCAGGTCTATGAAGTGGTCACCCGAGCGTCCTTCATACATGTCTAACAAGGGAGAAATCCTGCGAATAAGCGAGCATTCGTGAGAAAACTTAATCGTACCGAGGGAGTTCAATCAGAAAAGACGGGGACAGAGTGAGTAGTCAAAGATTCAAGTAAGAGGTTTTGAAGGGCGAAAGGGTTTTTCCACTTTGATAAAATGGAGGTCTGCTGCCTTGGAGAAGCCATACTTAATTTTTGATTTTGATGGAACCATTGTCCAATCCAAAATGTTGGCGGTTGAGCTTTTTAACGAACTTTCCGGAAAATACGGCGGAGATAAAATCGAAGACAGCAAAATTTCGGAGCTGTCCAATTTGTCGCTTCCTGATCGCATGCGGGCGCTTCATGTGCCTTTATATAAGCTGCCTGCTTTGATTCTGGAGGGAAAGAGGGAGTACAGGAAAGCTGTGGTTGGGCTACAACCGGTTGAAGGAATGACCGGGGTCCTTCACAGCTTGAAGCAGAAAGGATATTCGCTTGGTCTGCTGTCGTCCAATACACGGGAAAATATTCAAGCCTTCCTGGACCTTCACTACCTGCATCTGTTTGAATTCATTCATTCTGCTTCGAATTTATTCGGAAAAGACAGGGCTATCGCAAGCGTTGGCCGCAAATACCGGATCAATCGGGAAAACATGTTGTATATCGGAGATGAGCTCAGAGACATTCAAGCCTGCAAGAAAATAGGTGTCAAGGTTGCGGCTGTAACATGGGGATTTGATTCTGCAACTCTTCTGCGGGGTGCGGGTCCTAACTTCCTGTGCCATTCCCCACAGGAATTTGAGAACATGCTTTAGCTTAAATTGACGGACATTTGAACGATGACGAATGGTGTGAAAATTAATCAACAATAGTTCAAACCGCCTTATAATAGGTGGTTTTTTTTTGCAATTCAATACCTTTTCCCCTTTAAACCAAATGATGGAAGTGATAAAATGGCGGGTAAAGAAGGAATGATGGAAGAAGAAGCAAGCATTGGAAGTGTAGCCACACTTCCGAAAAAATGCTTGTTAGGGGTTCCCCCTATGACCCCGAAATTCATTAGGGCTGCGCCCTAAAACCCCTGAAAAAAGAAGGTGATGCCATTGGATAAAAAACGATACAGAGATAAAGAAGTTAAGTTCTTCGTTACGCAAAAGGAATTGGAAATGATCGATAAAAAGGCAGAGGTCGCGGAGCTAGATCGAAGCAAATACCTTAGAAGAATGTCGTTGGAGGGTTACATTATAAAACGTGATTTTTCGCAGGTCGAGCAATTAGTTTATGAGGTCAATAAGATTGGTAACAACATTAACCAAATCGCTCGTCGGGCTAACGAAGTGGAATATGTAAGTGCAGACGATGTTAAATATTTAAGAAAACAGTTAGATGACATCTATAATCAAATCGAAAAATTTTACGATGGGGGATGACTTCATTTTGCCATACGTAAAACAAATTACGATACGAACGACCTTGAACCGATCCTTGAAATATATTGTTAACGATAAAAAAACGGACTACGGTTGCTTTGTAACGGGCGTGAACTGTGCAACGAATGATAAGCTGGCCTATAAGCAGATGATCGGAAATAAGAAAAAACACAATAAAGAAGAAGGAACGCTTGGCTTTCATTTCATTCAATCCTTCAAAGAGAATGAGATTAACGATCCGTACAGAGCACATGAAATCGGATTGAAGTGGGCCGAGAAATTGTTTGGCGATAAGTATCAATTTATCATCAGCACTCACTTAGATAAAGGGCATTACCATAACCACATCATTATTAATTCCGTTTCTCTGGACGGTAAGAAATTCAATGCTTGTAAACAGAGTTTGAAAGACGCAAGGGATTATTCGGATGAAGTTGCGAAGGCGTATAACCTCAATGTGATCCCGTTCAACAAAGATTCCGTTTCAAAATCGTATAAGGAATGGAACGAAGAAAGGCAAGGGACTTCATGGAAAGCTCATATTAAAAATAATATTGACACCGTTATAAAATCAGCCAGTTCGTTTGAGGATTTCATGTACAGGATGAATCAACAAGGTTACACGATGAAACAAGGAAATGTGAAATACATGACGTTTAAGGCTCCCGGCATGGAGAGATCGGTTAGAGGAAAAACACTAGGGGTCGAGTATACAGAAGACCGAATTAAGGAACGGATTCGATTTAAAGCGTTTAATCTTTCTGAATCGAAACACAAATATAAGTATCGGTTTAATCGTAAAACGAGCCGAAACCAAATCATACATGCAGCAAGACAATATCAGTACAGACGGGGAACCTTGGCCGTTAACTTTATGCTTACGATTGCTCTTATTCGAACATTGATTGACCGTAATACTGCTGAGGCCCAAAGAAGAAATGTCAAACGAGATTTTAAAGCAGATATTGAAATATCGAAGTTATCTAATCAACTGAAGTTCATCACCGATCAAAGTCTAAAAAGTCGGTCCGACTTGAAACAGGCGATTACTAAAATGGAAAGCCAAATCCAAGAGATCAATTCCGTTATAAAAGAAGCAACTCAAATGAATCGAAATATGATACTCGTCGTCCAGACCATTGATACGTATAACAAATACAAGCCAATCTACGACGAATATCAAGCGTCTACAATTAAAAAAATGATCCTAAAGAGAAAATACAACACAGAGTTAGAGACGTTTGAAAAGGCGCTTAATCAATTGAAAAAGATCGGCATTAAAGAAAATGAATTACCCTCATATGTTGAAAAGCAAAAATCAGTTGAAAAGAAAATGGAACAGCTAAAGGTAAGATGGGATGCGTCGAAAGAGGAACTATCGAAGCTCATGGAAATCGAAAAAACATTGGACCAAAGAAATCAAATCCTTCTGCCGAGAAATCAAATCAACGAAACAAAAAAACAACGCGACGAAAGATAAAAAACTAGTATACAGTTTTCCGTCCTGGTGTGCAGCTGCAGCTCTTAATCCGTATACAAAAGTGCAGCTGCCGGTGGATCCAAAACCGAAAATCTGTATACGAAAATAAGAGCAGCCCGCGCCGATCGCGCGCGGCCACTCCAATGAAGTGTATACCTTAGACTCATTCTTGTGATAATTGGAGACATGTTACAATATGTAGGGGTTGAAAGGGAAGGTGACTTATGACCAAAGTTTTACTCTTCAATTTTAATGGAACCATTGTAAATACAAAGTTATTGGCCATTCATATCTTTAATGAAATTGCTGAAAAACGCGGCTATAAAAAAATCAAGGATGAAGACATTGATTTACTAAGTACGTTATCGGTGCGTGAAAGGTGTAAAAGGCTTGGTGTACCCCTTTATCAAATGGCTCTTATTGGGATACTCATTAAGCAAAAGTATCAGCAGTACATTCCCACACTGCATTCGGTTGACGGTATGAATGAGGTGATTCACGAATTAAAGCAAAGAAGGTTTCGTTTAGGTTTTTTGACCTCCAACTCCCGTGATATAACAAGCCAGTTTTTAAACAACAATTCAATTAACATTTTTGATTATAGTCATTTTTCATCTAATCCTTTTTCTAAAGCAAAAAATATTTCCTCTTTTCTTAAAAGGAATGGGATAAACAGCGATGAGGTGGTTTATATAGGCGACGAATTAAGGGATATTAAAGCTGCTAAAAAGAATCACCTTTGTTGTATCGCGGCGGCTTGGGGCTACGATTCAATTGATCTTTTGACTACAGGACATGCGGATTATATTGCACAACGGCCAGAAGATATTTTAAGCATTGTTTTAAGGAATTGACCTATGCTGTTTATTTTCTTTTTTAATTTGTTGTTTGGGATCATCCTACTCGTTACGCAACCCAAGGAAAATGAAGCTAACCGATGGATGGTCACATTTATTATGTCCGCTGCAATAGGCGCTCTGTCAGAATATTTAGTGAGTGACGTGATCCCGGAGCTTCAGAAGATAGGGGCCATATCCCTTTCGAATATTACATTTGAGATGCATATCTATTTTCAATTTCTAGGGGAGGTTATTTCTCCTTATGCCATTCTCATGTACGCCATTGTGTATTCGGAAATAGTTAAGCCAAAGACTAAGAAATGGTTGGCATATCTCCTTTCAATACCAATGGTTGTTATGATATTTTTTTCTGACTTCTACCCTGACATTGTCATTAATTTTCGAGTGCTTCTTGTATGGTCTGCCCCGTATTTCTTTATTGCAAGCTGGCTCATGTTCTACACATGGCGCAGTGAAATAAACATGTACCGCAAAAAAAGCAAGTTTCGTGTATTTACCGTCCTGGTTCCTGCTTGGTTAGGTATTTTTTTCTTTAATTACACATTACGGGCAATTGACCCACATACCGAATTATTCCGATTTGTCCCTGTTTTTTTCTCTATAGCCTATGTCTTATTCGTCGGATATATTTTCCTAACGGGTGCCTTTGGAATCAAGATCAAAATAGAACAACAACACGTACTAGATAAGTCTATGCAAATTATGAGTAGTGGAACGGCGATTTTAAATCACACGATTAAGAACGAAGTTAGTAAAATCAGATTTTTCTTCGTTCTCGCTAAAGACTCAATTGAAAATAAAGATTTGGATGAAGCCAAAAGCTCCATTGAATCGGTCTTTTCTGCAATTGAAGGCATTGATAATATGGTGGATCGGATTCGTTCAAAGACGGAAGATATTGTTCTTAAAGAGGGAAATGTCCAACTGGTAGAATTGATTACGAATTGTGTTAATGGAATAAAGGCTATGTACAGTTCTAAAGGCATTCAAATAGAAACACAATTGAAACCGGTTACGTTGCATGGTGACAATGTTCTTTTAGCGGAAGTTATTAAAAATATCCTTAATAATGCCATAGAAGCTATCGATGTTCCAGACGGAAGGATATATGTTCAGTTGTTTCAGATGAAGAATGGGATAAGTATTGAGATTAGTGATAACGGTGTTGGAATCCCCAAAGAAGAACTAAACCGGATCATGGAACCATTCTTTTCGACAAAGAAGAGCATAAAAAACCATGGTCTAGGACTTAGTTTCTGTTATAAGGCAATCCGAGCACATGATGGCGAAATTATTGTACATAGTGAGGTGAACAAAGGAACTTCTGTCATTATCCAGTTGCCTAAATCGCGGGTCGCTCAACAAAGCTCGATGCATACATGATCGTATAGTTTTGGAATGGAGGTAAACCCATATGGAAAATAAAAAAATAAGAGTGGTTTTGGTCGAGGACGAGCCTTTTTGGCAGGAGAACATATCCAAATATATTGCAAAGGGGACAAATAATATCGATGTCGTTCGAGTTGTAGGATGTAAGGAAGAGATGCTAAAAATTGTGAAAGAGGTACCCGACATCGATGTTGTATTATTGGATTTAAACCTTACGAGAGCTAATTTAGATGGGATTGAGCTTATAAAGGAATTAAGTGATCGGGGACTTAAAATAATTGCACTTACTTCAATTGTTGATGAAGAAGTCATTATTAATTCTTTTGAATCTGGAGCAATCAATTATATAAACAAGTCCAGCATATTTGACATCATATCAGCTATACAGGAAGCTGCTGAGGGCAGGAATCGAATTCACCCCGATGCTTCCCCCGCCTTGCTATCTCGAATTAAGGAAGAAAAGAAAATGAAGGCTCTTAGCCCTTCCGAACAAGAAATTTATATCCTGCAACAAAAAGGATACGGGAGGAAGCAAATTGCAGAAAAGCTCTATAAATCGATAGATACAGTTAAAAAACAAATTCAGTCCATAAAGAAGAAATTAAATGCGTAGCAAAGCATTACGCTCCTCAAAGTAGGGGCTATTTTTTTTGTACACATCATTTGGCCGCGGCAGCGCCCGATCCGCGCCGTCACCCTATTTTTTTGTATACAGATTAGTGGAGTAGATCTCGCCGGCAGCTGCCTTTTTGTGAACGTAAAACGGATGATAAAGCTAATTGAGCAAAAGCAGCCCATCCTCAGTTGAGGATGGACTGCTTTTTTCGTTGCTGGGGATGCATTTTTCCAGTTCAGAGTCCTTATGACGACAAAGCATGGCTTTTGCAGTGCTCTCTTAAAGGGGCCAGCATCAGCCATCTTCTCATCGCATCGAACGACCTTCCCTTAGCCATATTGGAATCAGTACAATGGACAACGCTACAACGATCGCATGTATCGGATTGGCAATATCCCCGATCTGCGGTTCGGGCGGATAAGCCCAGTCCATCCACGACAATAGCACGGCAACGCCTACTGCAATCAAGGCGTAGATCAGCCGCGGCCGGGACATTGTCTTGCGAAGTTTAGCATAAATAAATGCGCCAACACAATTGACGACAATCGATACGACCATAATCGACACCGGATTCAATTGGATGAAATGCAGTCCTGTAAGTAGCGTCAGCAGGTAAAATAACACGACCCCCGCAACGCCGGAAATAAGCCCTGCCCTCACGCCGACCATCCAAGTTTTCTTCATTCTGAACACTCCCTCGTTTTTTCTTATGTATTGATCTTACCAGAGCGCATCTTCGAAGATCAGTGACCTTCTTCACGAAAATGAGATGACAATCCTCACATTATTCGTGCCGGACTGTGAGGATTGTCATCTTTCCAACGGAGACGATTCAGGAAGAAAAATCCCTTCGGAAATGAAGGGATTTTCTTATGCTCACTCCTACCCTAAAGGCGAAGGGGCGAAAGTTGCCAGCAGATCGTTTGATGATGGCGATGTCGCTAGTGTTCTCATGTTAAGTAGAAGGGCGGCATCAACTAACGGAGACGATAATTCGATGCAGCGGCGAACCAGTCCTGTGGGGTTTAAACTGTCATTAAGTAAGCGTCACATACCTCGAAATAGCCCATGCCAAGCGAAGATGACCATGGCAAATAAGGCTCGATCGCTTCTAGATTTTGTGGATCCGGAAGCTGCTCAAACAGGTATTTTAAATATTGAAACGGAAGAAGCCCTTTTTTCCTTCGCGGTCTAAATGACGCTGTAGATCGCCGCACTTGCCTTCGCGCCTCGTGGCGTGTTCGCAAATAACCAGTTCTTTCTTCCGATCACGAACGGCTTTATCAGCGTTCACTTCGGTTGTTATCGATTTCGAATCGGCCATCCTTTAGGAATACCGTCAATTTTTCCCACTGATTCAAGTTATAAGCAATGCTTGTTCAACCAGACTCTTCGGCAATGTTTGAGAGCGCTGCTGCTTGAGCCATACCGAATAAGTCTCTAGGGCGATTTTTTGTATAAAAATATTGTTGTAGCCGCAAGTGCGGCCGGCATCCGGTGATCTGAAAGGTATCATTCTATCACAAAGGTCATTGAACAAGGGAGGGGTATTATTTTGGTCCTCCCTTAAATTTGTCGAAGCTTGTACGATGTAGCTATCAATTATTCAATAACGAATCGAGGAGGTTGGTTAAATTTTTCTTCTGTCGGGGGTCTAGGCCATGAATATGTTTAAGCAATGACATGTGGTCCATTACGAGTGATGCTGCTAAATCTATTTCATCTGAAGATAGCCGTTTCAAATATGTATTGAATCGATCCAAATTCGAATTCACTTCATCTTCATGAGAATCTAAATTCTTTGGCGGTAAGACATCATATAATGTGATTCCTAAGGCATCGCAAATTCTTATCATTGCATCGAAGTTAGCAAATCTTTCTCCGCGTTCGATGCCGCTAATGGTGCTTTGGGATGTTTCGGATAAAGCACCTAATTCAGAAGTTGTCATTTTTAGATTTTTACGATAGATCTTTATCTTTTCGCCAATGTATTTTTTTAGGTCATCCATATTTTATCTACTCGATTCGATTGGTTTATTTTATCTTATCAAATTCTGATCTTTATTTGTTATATGCCCATATATTAATAATCATAATATTAATAATATCTATTTACAGGTTATTTGATTTCGAATATAATCAGATCAAGGAGGTGCAAAAATATTCATAAGATCAGATTAAAACGATTAGAAAGAGGTTGGACCCAATTGGAGCTAGCGGAAAAATCAGGGGTTCCGCAACCGACCATATCCCAAATTGAAAAGGGAAATCGAAAGTACCCTACACATGAAAACATTAGGAGAATCGCTAAGGCATTAGAGGTTGATATAGCGGAACTTGATGGTGACGATGAACCACAGCGTAAGGAAATGTAAATCAAAGGAGTGAGAACATGTCCGAAATCGGCGGTGACGTTTCAACGGTTGTAACCCGACTAGGCGCGGATTTATCCAGAGAAGCCGCTAAAATGACGAATGAATCCATGAAGCAGATGCTTCTGTTTTTAATTCAGAAGGCAAAGGAACAGGCTGATAAGGCAGGTGAAGTTGCTTTAAGTAAGCTTGTAAAATCGAACGATGAAATCAAATTGTTCGATCTGGATCAAAAGCAGCTTAAAGCATTTAATGAACTTGCAAAAAAATATGAAATTTCCTATGCGGTAGTCAAAGACCAAAACCAGTTATCCGTTTTCTACAAACAGAGTGAAGAAAGCCGAGTTAAATTAGTTCTAGAAAAGTTGGTCGAAAGAGAACTGAAAGATAGGGAAATCCCCGTTACTAAAATTGATGAAAAGGAGCAGCAACAAAGCGGATTATCATTAATCAGGGAGAAACTGTTCCGTGTAAAAAACGACCAAATGGAATCTGTGAGAGATGACAAGGCTGAAACGATTGAAAGCAAACATGAGGAAGTGAAGCAGCTCACAACAAATCAAAACAACGTTAAGCCCTACGAAGCCGTTGATCCTAAAGGCAATATCGAAATGACATTCGTAATTGATCGTAACGGCATGTTTGAACGTCTGGAGAAACACCAATTGGATGAACGAGTTAAACGGATTTTGGAAAACATGAAAGACAATGAGAAACACCATTTTGATGTTGGAAACAAAAGGGATCGGATAAGTGTAGAACGTCAAGGTCATGTTTATGTTTTCAGGGCTGAACACGATCATAGCCGGGAAGAAGACCAGCGAACAACACTTGCTGAAAAGCTTGGCACTAAGGCAAATAATGTCCGAACTGAAAGCAGAGATCAGGGCCAAGAACGGATGTCGCTTGCCGAAAGACGTGAGGAAATCAAGCCCTTAATGGAAGCACAAAAACAAGCCCCTCCGACAAAAAACAAAAATAAGGAAAGAGGGGGGCGATAAGTGAACGATCAAGATAAAAGGAAAAAACAACTTAGATTTTTTGCCCTCCTTTGTTTCCTTCTCTATATCCCACTTGCTTACTTTACATTGCACTTTCACCATGTTATCTCAACCACAGAAGAAAAATTCAATATACTCAACATCGAAAATTACAGTGAAGCAACTTTAGAAAGTATCCAGACGAATGTCATTGTACCGAGCAAAAAAGAGTGGCAAATACTATTGCTGGAACTAATCGCTGTTTCCTTATATGTCCTTTATAAAGTAACCGATCAAAAGAATTTGATGCCAGGGAAAGAGCATGGCACGGCCAGATGGGGAGGTAATGCCGAGAGAAACAGTATCAAACATAAGGCCCAACTCCAAAATATCATTTTAACAAAAACGGAGAGGCTAAGCCTTGATACCAAAAAGGTACGAAAAAATCTTAATATTTTAGCTATTGGTGGAGCAGGTACAGGTAAAAGCAGATTCTTTGTCAAACCAAATATCCTGCAAGCAAATACAAGCTTTGTCGTCACCGACCCCAAAGGGGAATTGCTCCGGGACACTGGTTCTTCTTTAAAAAAGCAAGGATATAAGATTAAAATATTCAATCTAATCGATATGTCGTCGAGTTGCAGATACAATCCATTTGCTTACGTTAAAAAGGAAAGCGACATTTTGAAGGTCATTAATAACCTGATAAAAAACACCAATGTAGGTAAGAGCGGCGGTGATCCTTTTTGGGAGAAAGCAGAGACAGCATTATTACAGGCGGTTTTCCTGTATATCTTCTACGAACTTCCAACGTTCGAACACAATTTCAAATCGGTATTTACTTTGCTACGACTTGCAGAAGTGAAGGAGGATGAGGAAGATTTCAAAAGTGAGTTTGACTTCTTGTTTGAGAAACTCAGGGAAAAGAACGCCAATCATATTGCCGTAAAACAATACGATATTTTTAAAATGGCTTCTGGAAAGACGGCGAAAAGCATCTTAATATCTGCGGGAGTTAGGCTTTCACCATTTGGCATTGAGGAAGTTGAACGGCTGCTGATGGAAGATGATCTGGAACTACACAAGCTAGGGGATGAAAAGACAGCCTTGTTTGTACTCATTCCAGATAGCGACACAACCTTTAATTTCATTGTCGCTATGATGTACGCGCAGTTGTTTGATTCCTTGTATTATCAAGCTGATTTTGTCAGCGGCGGCAGTTTAAAGCATCATGTAAAGTTCTGGCTGGATGAATTTGCGAACATCGGGCAGATACCTGATTTTGATAAACTAGTTGCCACTATGCGAAGCCGTAACATTTCAGTGTCGGTCATCCTGCAGAACATGACGCAACTCAAAGGTTTATATAAGGACTCATGGGAAACGATCGTCGGCAACTGTGATACGATCCTATTCCTTGGAGGACAGGAACGATCTACGCTTGAATGGGTGAATAAAGGGCTTGGAAAGCAGACCATCGATACGAAAAGTTCCAGCCGATCGAGGGGAAGAAACAGTTCATCGAGCGTCAGTTACGGAAGCCAAGGCCGGGATTTGATGACCATCGACGAGATCGCGCAGATGCCGGATAAATACTGCATCCTTTTTATTCGGGGGTTAAGACCCTTTTACAGTGAGAAGTTTAAGCTGGAATCGCATCCGAATTATAAACTTCTCTATGAAGCTAACGAAGCCAATTATTTTGATTCTGAAATGGGGGTGAGCATAGCTGCCGATGAACCTACAGAAGAAGCTACCTTAAAGCCGTTCAATTTGCGGGTTCCCGATCAAAACCTTGAAGAACGAAAAGATGACATTCACTTGGTTGACGTTGAGGAAATAGATGCCATAGAAAAACGGATGGAAGCCTTAATTTAAAATAAAATTGAACCCAAAGGGAGAAATGTGACGATGAACAACTATATTTCCAAGTTTTTCAATGTATTTAATATGAATATTGCTATCAAGTCGCTTTGTATCGCTATCGTTCTCATGTTGGTCGCAACTAGCGTATATGCAGCGCCGGGAGATCCGGTTGGTATGGATAAGTTGGATGCTGTTATTGCTGTAGTCGCTACGTGGTTGGGACGCATCGGTTTAATTGTAGCCTTCTTCGGAGCCGTTCAATTGGCCCTAGGGTTTAAAAATGACGATGCAGATGGTAAGGTTCGGGGCATGAAAACCTTGGCGTCAGGCTTCCTTGTGTTCGGTATTACACAATCCCTTCCATTGTTCGGACTGTAAGAGAGGGGCAGCCTACGAGCTATCAAATCGTAAGCTGCCCTTCCATTCCTGTATCAAGTCAAGAGCAGGGCATTACCAATAACCTTTTCCATACGAAAACAAAATCAATAAACAGGTTGGTAGGTGGTGAAATTTGTCCTCTCCAGTAGATGACATTAAGCAAGCGTTTCAAGGATTTACAGCACTCATTAGTGAGGTAACGGCTCTTGTTAATCAAGGGCCGTCATCATATCCGGGGCTTTACTCTGTAATAAAGGAAATCCATCAAGCCATTCTTCCTGTGGCGTATAGCCTTTTAACACTTTACTTTTTACTCGACTTTCTTAATAAATCCATGAACTTTTCGTTTGTTCGATGGGAAATCGTTGTATCTTGCATGGTGAAATTGGTATTTGCCAAATTCGTAATGGAGCATGTTTTCGATTTATTGGAGATCATTTTTCATGTGTCGTCGTACCTTACAAGCATCGTTGGCGCAAAAGGCTCAAGCGCATCGCTATATAACGTGGATTTTTCGGCCATGGAAGCGGAGTTTAACGGTATGAGTTGGTTTGCTAAACAGCTTTACAGGTTTGAAATTTTTCCTTTTAAGTGGGTCTTACAGGGAATAAAAATCGTTATCATGCTCATTGTTTTTGGCCGATTGTTCGAATTGCTTATTTACACCGCTGTTGCTCCCATACCGCTTGCAACCTTCATTCATGATTCCCTTTCTGGAACAGGAAGAAGGTTCATTATGGAATATGCTGCGGTTTGTCTCCAAGGAATTGTTATCATCGTCGGATGCGTTATCTACGCCGCGATTGCTTCCAGTTTTACCTTTGGTGGTTTCACTGGGGGTGGCGATATAGAGGTATGGAAAGGCATATTATCCGCTTTAGCTCTTTTACTTGTCGTCATAAAATCCGGTTCATGGGCGAGAAAATTAACAGGAGCATGATAGGTTTTTGTTTTTAGATGAAAGGGGGAGAGCGATGTTCATCTTGGACTGGCTTCAAATGAGCATGGTTGAGAGGTGTTGGTATGTTGCCATTATGATCTCATTGTTGATGATTTCCATTCCGAGTGTTCTCGAGGAACATCGGGCATTCAAGAGGCACGACAAATACATGTCTATGCTGTGTGGTAGAAAATCTAAATAAAGTAATCATAAGCTGTAGCTACTTTAGATCCTTGTATACAGAGAATGAGCCGATAAGTGGTCTACGTTTTCATGTCTTGTATCCCGGCCGGCGCTGATCCACAACCACGACCCAAGATATGCAATGTCACGTTTAATATGGAGGATTTATGATTGAAATTCGGATTCCCAAAGAAATTCGAACGTATAAAGAAAAGCTATTTTTCGGATTGAATTTACGCCAATTGGTTTGTACCTTAATTGCCATTATTATCAACGTACCTTTGTACTGGTTTGGAAGAAATATGGTGGGTTCGGATACGGCCAGTTGGATTGTCATTTTCATTGCGATGCCGTTATTTTTGGTCGGCTACTTTAACTACAACGGCATGACCTTTGAGCAATTTATAAAGTCAGTCATTCAACAGGAGCTCATTTATCCGCAAAAAAGGAAGTACGCCACTCTAAATATGTTTGAGATCTTATCCAGTGCGAAAGAAAAGGGGGAAAATGGCCGTGCTATCCTTTCTAAGCAAAAAAAGCGCCAGTAAGAAAGTACGGATTCCCAAAACAACACAGCAATCCATTCCGTATTCGCACGCGTTCGAAGACGGCATTTTATTACATGGGAAAAATAAATTCTCGAAATCCTTTTTGTTTAAGGATATTAATTACCAAGTGGGTAAACAGGAAGATCAAGAAGAAGTGTTTGCCAAATACTGCGAATTCCTTAATTTTTTCGATAATACCGTTGATTTACAAATTACCATTACGAATAAAAGCTTTAACAGAGAGGATTTTGAAGAAAAACTGGTCGTGACAAACCGGGACGATCATCTTAAGCCATATCGGGACGAATATAACGCCATGCTGAAAAAGAAGATTGTCGGTGGCAAGAACGAAATCAAAAAAGAGAAATTCATTACGGTTTCCATTGAATCGAGTTCGGTGGAAGATGCCCGAAATTCCTTTATGCGAATGGAGAATGAGACGCAGAACGTCTTCAAGCGTATGGGGAGCTCTGTTTTCGGATTGGACTTGAATCAACGCCTGGAACTTCTTCATGATGTTTACCGCATGGGACAAGAAGGGCATTTCAGGTACAGCCCTACCGAGCATAAACGCAAGGGATTGGTGACGAAGGACTTAATTGCTCCAGATGCGTTTACCTTTAAACGTGATCATATGATTATTGGTGAAAAATTTGCGAGAGCGATCTATATACGAGATTTACCTACCTTTCTTAATGACAAATTCTTAAGCGAAATCTCCGACTTCAGTTTCAATATCCTGTTAACGATGAATATTAAGTCGGTCGATGCGTATAAAGCGCTTCGAATCGTCAAAAAACAGATTACCGGCATGGAAGCTAATAAAATTGAGTACCAAAAGCGCAGCCTTAAAAATGGCTATCTGGAAGCATTCATTCCCCATGAGTTAAAACATTCCCTCGATGAAGCTAAAGAACTTCTCGATGATTTAATTAACAAAAACCAAAAAATGTTCCTTACCAATGTCATCATCATCCACTTTGCAGATGACCTTGAAACCCTAAATAAAGACGGTAAAGAGATTACTGCGATTGCCAACAAGTTTTTGTGCCAAGTGGGAACCCTTCATTATCAGCAAGAAGACGCATTAAATTCGTGCTTGCCGTATGGTTTGAATTTAATTAAGGCTTCCCGTACGTTGACGACAGAAAGCACAGCTATATTTATGCCCTTTACCAATCAAGAGTTGTTTCAAGAGGGGGGGATGTATTACGGCTTAAATGCGGTTTCAAGAAATCTGATCATGTTCAATCGCCTTTCCCTAAAAAACCCGAATGGTTTTATTTTGGGAACGCCGGGATCGGGTAAATCCTTCGCAGCCAAACGCGAAATGATAAATGTTTTACTTAATACCGACGATGATGTGATTATCATTGACCCCGAACGGGAATATACGAAGCTTGTAACCAATTTTAGCGGCGAAGTTATTCATATTTCAGCTGGATCAAAGAATTATATTAATCCGCTAGATATGACGATCGATTATGCCGATGACGACGATCCGTTATTGCTTAAATCGGATTTCATTCTGTCCTTGTGTGAAGTGCTTGTGGGTGGCCGTTACGGTCTTACCCCTAGAGAAAAGTCGATTATCGACCGCTGCTTGAAACTCACGTACAAGCAATATTTACAGACGTTTGATCCCGAGGATGTCCCAACCCTTTATGACTTTTACGAGCAGTTGAAAATACAGAACGAAGATGAAGCGGTTCAACTGGCGACAGCACTTGAATTATACGTGAAAGGCAATTTATCGGTTTTCTCCAACAAAACAAACATCAACATCAATAACCGTTTTGTATGCTTCGATATTAAAGATTTGGGAAAGCAGCTTAAAACAATGGGCATGCTCATTGTGCTCGATCAAGTTTGGAATCGGATCACATTAAACCGGGGCAAGGGTAAGCGGACTTGGATTTACTTGGACGAAATCTATTTACTCTTTGCCAATGAGTATTCAGCGAATTTCCTCTTCGAGTTGTATAAACGGGCTAGAAAATGGGGCGGTGTTCCAACGGGAATTACGCAGAACGTAGAGGACTTGCTTAAATCCGAACTTGCGCGGCGAATGCTCTCTAATTCCGATTTTCTAATGATGCTCAATCAAGCTCCGTCGGATCGTAACGAACTTGCGGATTTATTGAACATATCCGAAACACAACTTAGTTATGTGACCAATTCGGACAGCGGTCAAGGCTTGTTATTCGTTGGAAATGGGATTGTTCCTTTCAAAGACGAATTTCCTAAAAAGACCAAGCTATACAACATGATAACAACGAAAGTGGATGAAGTTGCGGAGGGCGATAAGGAGCAACCTGCATGAAAACTTACTTTAAGCCAGGACTAAAAAGAAATCTGAAACTAATTCGAACTGCACCAGTAAATCCCCCCGTTACGCAAGGGGGGATTCGAGCCAAACTGAAAGAGGGGCTTTATAAACGGGTAAAGCAATCCCCCCGAAAAGCGGCAAATCATCTAATTCGGACGCTTGATTCGTACCACGAAGAAGAAGCACATGAAGCGATTCAATCACTACGGCTCCCGAAGAAAGGTACAGACCAAGCTAAAAAGAGCTATAGCCAGATTTCGAGTGTTTTAAATCGAATTTCATGCCAACCATCTACGATTAAAAGTGGCAGTCGCTCCCGGACCATGTACGGATTCAGAAAAATTAAAGGTGCGGCTTCCACTCCATCGGCCAGCAACTCCAGTAACGTATCGACGATCAAAACGTTAAGTAGCAAATTTGTTTCCAAAAACAGGTTTACGTCCCTCACGATTAAAACAGGATTAAAAAAAGCACTTTCTTCTCCTTCTGCTTTTTTAAAAGAAGCCGCCCAACAATTAACGAAAAAACTTATAGCCAAGCTCGTTACTGCGGTTGTGGCTAATCCAAAGATTTGGGCGATTGCGGCAGTAATTGGTTTGCTGCTATTTCTGATCATGTCCGCCACGAACAGTATGGGAGGATCGGCAAGTTCAGCGGGTTCCTTTTTTATGACAGATGAGGATAACGCCAAGCAATACAAGGCTACTGTCGATGAATTGAATGATAAATTACAACAACAGATCGAGGATTATAGGGATAGTGGATATGATGATGTGAGAATCGATTATATGAATGAAGAAGGGGTATTGCAGGTCAGTTGGGTTGAAATATTCGCCCTGGTTGCCGTAAAGTTTGAGCAGGAATTAACCTTTTCTGATGCACAGAAGGACTATATGAAAAGCCTATTTAATCAATTTAATCGAGTAAATACAGCGACAGAGACGTACTCAGCTGAGGTGTGCTCAACCATTGTAGACCCGGAGAGTGGGGAGGAAGAAAGACATTGTCATTCAGAAAACAGAACAAGGCTAGTCGTTAAAATTTATTCGTATGACATGGAGGATGTTTTCGATTGGATTGGTTTTGACGAGGATCAAAAAGAATGGGCGCGAAGGCTCGTATCGTCAGGAGCTATTCAAGAGCAATTTCCTGAGTTAGCCGGAGGTTACGCGGGTGGAACGGGTCCCGGCCCCGGTAGCTTAACTCCAGAGGAATTAGCCGATTTAATGAACAATTTAGGCGGCGATATTGATAAAGCGAGAATGAAGGTTATTGAAACAGCACTAACGTTAGATGGCAAAGTTGATTATTTTTGGGGAGGTAAAAGTCCCGCTGGATGGAACGACAATTGGGGTAAGCTCGTCATGGTCACCGCGCCTGGTAGTGATAATACAGGGACATTACAGCCTTATGGGCTGGATTGTAGCGGATTTATTGACTGGGCATTCAAAACAGCAGGTCTTGGAAATGTTTTTTCGTCAGGAGGAACTTCCTATCAATGGAGCAAGACCTTTGCGATAACGATGGATGAGCTAAAACCGGGAGACTTGGTTTTCAAGAACATTCCGGGGCAGGGCGGGGTTAATCACACCGGCATTTTTATTGGCCGAGATACAAACGGCAATCCCTTATACGTTCATTGTCAGGGATCAACAGGCGTAATTGTAAACAGCTATAAGGGATTTAAGTATCCTCGAAGGCCCCTATTATTCCAGTAAGGCAGGTGTTTATTATGCGAATACTTATTTCGGTACTTTTTGTTTTCCTCTTTATTAGCTTTGCAGGGATTCCGGTATTTGCCGAAGAAGTCACTAATCAACCGCCAGCGAGTATCGATACCGTGAGTATGCTTGAAATAACGGCTACAGTTCCCGAGGGTTTTGATAGTACGATCCTAATTAATTTTACATCTGTTGAGCAAGAAAACGTGATGGCCCGGCTTGTTAGGGCAAATAGCTACTTATCTTCACAGGAAATTAAGCCCGGGACTTATAAGGTCGATTTTATTAGTGTCGTGGGTGAGAATGCCAGTGACTTTAATATTACTGCCCCTGAACAGATTGTGATAAATGAAGGGGATGCAGCCAAATTTCCGTTACAAATTGCTTTGAAGCCTAACGTTCAAAAGCCAGAAGTGAAAACGGAACCTAAACCTGAAATCACACAGCCTGTTACCGAAACAAAACCGGAGGGATCGGCAGTAAATAGTGTGTCCGTTCCCGAAGTTGTGAAAGACGTACTAGCGCCAGCAGATGTTATTAAACCATCTACTTCTAGCGGGGGTTCAATTTATCCTGCCGTTAATGTTCTCATTGGTTTTGCCGTTGCTGCGCTGCTTGCGCTTTTGTATCTTCTTTATAAACAAATTCGATATAAGCATGATTATTACGATTGTTAGAGATTAGGAGGGCTTTCGATGGACGAAGATAAAAAATTAATGAAGCTGTTTGAACGTGAAGAAACATTGACTAAGAAAAAAGAAAAAATCGAGGAAGAATTAAAGAAAATTGCAAAACAGATCAAGGAGTTGGAGCGTCAACAAAAAGTGAAGAATATCGAGGAAACAATCCTTGTTCTGGATGATCATGGCCTTAACATTAAGGACCTTATCAAAGAAATTCAGAAAGGCAACTTCGATCATTTGAAGAAGAAACCTGCAAGTGATGTGGAAACACAAGAAGTCGCCGCGGATATGTCTCGAGAAAAAATGTATACAGGGTGATAAAGTGGCCACGCGCGATCGGCGAGGGCAGAGATTATCTGGGCACGGTGAAACCGAAGACAGCTCGTGTCAGGTGGGAAATGTTCATAGTCGTTATTGATTCGAGGCAGATAAGGTGTAGCGTAAACAACCCCCCAGAACCCGGAGACGTATCGTTCAATATTCTCGACCATCGGAATCTTCCGGGCGGTTGTAGGTTCGCTACAATTCACTACATCTGGATGCAGACGGAGTCAACTGTTGGCTTGGCGAGCGCACGCAAAGTAAGGTCGGGGTAAGCGGTCAGCTATCCAAGTGCTTTATACTGGAACATGTTTATTAAGGAGATTAAATATTAATACCATATTTTGATCAATTTGGAAGAAGCGGAGGATGCTGTTGAATGAGCCAGCAAAAGATATTAGGAGGTAGATGTTGCTAAGGTTCTAATGGAATTAGCAAAGAGCAGCGGATTAAAAGACACGTACCACATCGCAAATCATAAGCAAGGCACTTAGAAGTCATTTCAAAGCCGAGAATTTAATGAAATAAAGAATAAATATTGGTAGTATAATTAGTTAAGTGGTTACCTGAACTGAAGGGGGGAGTTTATGCATTCGTGGACGGATTTTTTAATAGTAGTGGCCGTAGCCAGTTTTCTTTATCCTATGAGAAACTTGCTTGGTTTGCTTACTAGATTAGCGATTTATGGGATGATTGCTATGGCATTGTTTTCTGGATCAATCGAGGGGTGGGAGGACAAATTATTTGCTGTCGCGATCTTGAGCCTCCCTATTATAATAAATTGGATATTTAAACTTCTAAAATCGAAGTTATCCAGCAAGCTCAATGCGTAACCGTCACCTAACTGGGTGGCGGTTTTTTTTCAATACATAAGGAATGTGTTGAAACTATCGTTACGTTACCGGGCAGATTACTATAGCAGCAAGCCACAAGGATTGGGGCGCATGTATGAGCTTTTCAGGCGAAAGTCTAAGGAGGATCGAATTTATTTGATAGAAGGTTTCGTGCAAAAATAGTTATTGATGATAATGGGCATCTAGATTTATTAAAAACAAAGAACTCAACATTGGCGATTCAGCTATTTAGTCAAATTGGGTCTAGAAGCGGTTGGAGATAACTATACTTTAAATAAATTGGTGTACCATCAGTGCCTTGATAAAGAGAGAAATTTTCGTGTTGCTTGCGCCTTGAAAAAAACAAATCGGAAAGGGGTGGTTGGTGAAAGTGAAAGCGTTTACTAGTATCTTTGTCGCTATTTTTTTGCTCATGAGCATTGCAGCGTGCAGCGGCGGAACCAACACAGAGAACACCGGCAATACAGGCAATACCGAAGCAGCGCAGGACAACACCGGGCAGACGACCGACAACGTCGCAAGCGATCCGGCAACGGCTGCTGAAGAGCAGGTGCCTGCAATCGACCTCTCGGGCAGGACGATCAAATTCGATGCGTGGTGGAATGACTATCCGACCGGAGATGACGTGGATTCTGAGACGCGGCGCCAAAAAATCGCCGAAGTGGAAGAAAAGTATAATATCACAATCGAATTTACGGAAACGCCTTGGGGCGAAAATGTCGAGAAGCTGACGACATCGGTTCTCGCCGGCGAGCCTTATGCGGATATCGTCCGGTTCGAGCCGTATCATGCGAAACCCAACCTTATCGTCAAAGAGGTGATTCAGCCGCTGGACGATCTTATGGATGTTAGTTGGTTCCCGGAAGATGTCCGCAAGATGGGCGGCTATCAAGGCAAAATGTACGGCTTCTTTAAGGATAATGTGGACAGCGGAACAGGAGTTTGGTACAACAAGGGGATTTTCGAGCGTGAAGGCCTCCCGGATCTGTATGAGCTTCAGGAAAGCGGAGCGTGGACGTGGGAGAAATTCCGTGAAATCGCGAAAGCGGCGACTAAGGATACGAAAGGTACCGGCCAAATCGATCAATGGGGCATCGCTAACGGTCCGAGCGACCTTGCTTACGCGCTGATCATCAGCAACGGCGGCCATGTTTTCGATGAACAAAACGGTAAATTCGTTGGCAATGAACCGAATGCCGTCGAGGCTCTGACGTTCCTTCAGCAGCTGTATTCAGATAAAGTGTTCGCGCCGGGTGAAGGGGACTGTCCGATGTGCGGCGGCCCCAAATTCGAAACCGGTCAAGGGGCCATGAAAATCGGCTCGTCCTATGAAGGCAACGGGTTCAAGGAGAAGCTGACAGACGATTTCGGTTTCGTGTTCTTTCCGAAAGGTCCGCAAGCGGACGAGTACACGTCTTTCTCGGCAACACCGAACATGTGGTATCTGCCCAAGGGCGTGAAAGATCCCGAGGCGGTGATGCAGATATGGAAAGAGATCAATACGTACGAAGATACGGGCGCTGGTTCCTGGGGTGAAGAGCAATTCAACTCCTTGGAAGACATCGAGACCCACGAAAAGATGATAGATTCACTTGTCATCGACATGGGAGCGGGCTTCCCTAAAATCAACGAGCTGTTCAACGGCCAATTCGATGCGATTGCGACCGGCGAGCAAAACCCGGCGACACTCGTCGAGACAATTAAAAATGAAGTGCAGGCGGATATCGACAGTATCCTTAAGCAATAGTACGAACGAAAAATACACCCTGCATGGAGACGAGTATAACGCTCGTCCAACCCAACTGAATGCCGGGTGTATTTTCTTTTCTCTAGTGGAGGAGGGACTCACTTGCAGCACAATGGGATGCGATCGAATCCGATCAAACGGTTTGTCCTGCTCTGTCTGGGTGTCGTCGTCTTGCTGCATCCGGCGGGAGCCATCCATTCAGAGTCGACGGTCGAGCCTGTTTCGGAACCGTCGGACGTATCCGGATTCGTGGCCCCCGACAGCTACGACAGCTATCTGAATGCCCACCAATCGGCCGAGCGGCCGAACATCCGGATGATGATTGAAGGGGAAGCATTCTCAAGAGCGGACGGGATGAATGCGGCAGTCGCAGACAATGCGTCCTATGGCGGCGCCGAAGGAGAATCCCTGCTGACGGAGGAGTCAGGTTCGGTTGAATGGGAAGTTGAGATTGAGAATGACGGACTGTACAACATCGGCATCCGCTACTATGCAGTGGAAGGCAAGAGCTCCTCGATCGAACGGGAATTACGCATCGACGAAAAAGTTCCGTTTCGCGGAAGCGACCGGCTTGTTTTTCCCCGAATCTGGGTGAACGAGCAAGAGGAGATCGACCGGGATAGCCGGGGCAACGACTTGCGCCCGCGCCAGAAGGAGAAGCCGGACTGGCAGTTCTCGCTCTTTAAAGCGTCGGACGGCTACTATAACGGGCCGTATCTCTTTTACTTGTCCAAAGGAAAGCATACGATCAGTCTTCATTCGCTTCGGGAGCCGATGCTCATTGACCGCCTGGAAATCTACCGGGAGACCGAGGCTTTGGACTACGCATCCGTCGTCGAGCAATACAATGCGAAAGGGTACGCAAAAACCAAAGGGGTGCTGGTCAAGGTGCAGGCGGAAGATGCGGCAGCCAAATCGGACCCTATGCTATACCCGCTGAACGACCGTATCTCGCCGGCTACCGAGCCTTACGACGTGTCGAAGATCAGAATCAACATGATCGGCGGGAATAACTGGCGGATGCCGAACCAGCGGATCAGTTGGAAGGTGGAGGTTCCCCAGGACGGACTGTATCAGATTGCACTGAAGAGCAGGCAGAACCTACTGCGGGGCGTGTACTCTACCCGCAGGCTGACCGTGGACAGGGAGCTGCCGTTCCGGGAAGCGGACAACCTTCAATTCAAATATGACGGTAACTGGAGCATGAACGTACTCGGAGGCGAGGAGCCGTATTTGTTTTATTTGAGCAAAGGCACCCACGAGCTCGCCCTCGAGGTGACGCTCGGCGATATGGCCGAGCTGATCCGGGAAGTGGAAGCAAGCGTACTTGAGCTGAACGAGCTGTATCGAAAAATATTGATGATAACGGGATCCACGCCGGATACACTGCGAGATTACGAGCTGGACAACCAAATTCCGGGACTGGCCGACACGCTGCTCAAGGAGAGCGAACGGTTATCCGCAATCGCGGGCACCTTGCAGCGCGAGACGGGGGAGAAAAGCGACAAGGTGGCGATCCTCAATACGACCGCCTATCAGCTTCGGGAT
The DNA here is from genome assembly GCF_056269285.1 of Paenibacillus sp. JT31N11. Lineage (NCBI taxonomy): Bacteria > Bacillati > Bacillota > Bacilli > Caryophanales > Paenibacillaceae > Paenibacillus > Paenibacillus sp. JT31N11. Next base: position 71,105 of record NZ_JBWDNQ010000021.1, on the reverse strand, counting down.
ATGGCCGAACGGCCGGATTCGATCCCTCAGCGGTTGGACCGGTTCAAGACCAATGTCGGGGGTCTGGGCACCTGGATGCTGCAGGTGAAGGAGCAGCCGCTAGAGCTCGATTATCTGATCGTGGCGTCGCCGGGCAGCAAGCTGCCCAAAGCGGAAGCCTCCTGGTTCCGCACCGTCCGCCATGAATTGTCGGCCTTTTACCACTCTTTTTTCGAAAACTATGATGCGATCGGAGACGAGTCGGACGCCGGGGCCGTCGAGGTATGGATCGGCACAGGCCGGGACCAGGCGCAGGTGCTGAAATCGATGATCGACGACACGTTTACGGTGAATACGGGCATTGAAGTCAACCTCAAGCTGGTGCAGATGGGTATGCTGCTGCCGGCTACGTTGGCCCAAATGGGGCCGGACGTTGCGATGCAGCTCGGCAGCGACATACCGGTTAACTACGGCATGCGCAATGCGTCGTACGATCTGACGAATTTTCCGGATTTTCTGGAGGTTTCCAAGCGGTTCCGGGAAAGCGCTCTCGTACCGTTCACATATGGCGGCGGCGTCTATGCGCTTCCCGAGCAGCAAACCTTTAGCATGCTATTTTACCGGAAAGACATCTTAAGCGAACTGAACCTGGAGGTGCCGGAAACGTGGGACGACGTTAGGACTATGATCCCCGTGTTGCAGAAAAAGCATATGGAATTCGGCCTGCCTGCCGAGACGCTGCCGAACCAGATGTATCCGAACCATACGTTCGCGATGCTTCTTTACCAGAACGGCGGAAGCTTCTACAGAGATAACGGCCTCGCGAGCGACCTGGACAGCGATATCGGCGTCCAGACCTTCAAGCGGTGGTCCGACTTTTATTCCAGCTATAAGCTGCCGCTGCAGTTCGATTTCGTCAACCGGTTCCGGACCGGCGAAATGCCGATCGGCATCGCCGACTACACACTGTACAACCAGTTGTCGGTATTTGCGCCCGAGATTATGGGGATGTGGGAGTTCGTTCCCGTACCGGGCACGAAGCAGCCCGACGGAAGCATCCGGCGGGATGCGGCGAGTACCGAGTCCGCGGTCATGATGCTGAACGACGCGGCGAATAAAGAGGATGCCTGGGCCTTTATGAAATGGTGGACGGATAAAGATACGCAGGTGATGTTCGGCCGGGAGATGGAAGGTCTGATGGGCGCTGCGGCGCGGTATCCTACGGCGAATATCGAGGCGCTGAAGGAGCTTCCCTGGCCCGTGAAGGATTACGGGCATTTGTCCGAACAGTGGGAATGGGTCCGCGGCATCCCGGAAGTGCCCGGAGGATACTTCACCGGCAGACATTTGAACAACGCGATGCGGAAGGTGGTTAATGATGCCGTGAACCCGCGCGAGACGCTGCTTGATTATGTCCAGTTCATCAATGAGGAAATCAGGATCAAACGCAATGAATTCCAGCTTCCCACGGAATAGGAGGAAATACGTTGCGGGAAACGTGGCTGCAGATGAAACGGCACAAGCATCAGTACCTGCTGCTTAGCCCTTATTTCATACTCTTTTTCATATTCACCGTATTCCCGGTCCTCATTTCGGTGATTCTGAGCTTCACGTACTTCAATATGCTGGAATTCCCCCGCTGGATCGGGTGGGACAACTATGTCCGGCTACTGCTTCACGACGAAGTATTTATCATCAGTCTGAAGAACACGATCATCTTTGCGGCCGTCACCGGACCGCTCAGCTACATCGCCTGTTTCGTGTTCGCCTGGCTGATCAACGAATTGCCGGCCAAAGTCCGAGCCGTGATGACGCTGGTATTCTACGCGCCTTCGATATCGGGGAATGTCTATTTTATTTGGCAAATCATGTTCTCCAGCGACCAGTATGGTTATATCAACGGATTTCTGATGAAGACGGGCATGACCTATGAGCCGATTCTGTGGCTGCAGGATCCGAAATATATGTTGGGCATCGTTATACTGGTCCAGCTGTGGCTCAGCCTGGGAACGAGCTTTCTGGCTTTCATTGCAGGTCTGCAGGGCATCGATCGAACGCTCTATGAAGCCGGGGCTGTGGACGGGGTTCGCAACAGGTGGCAGGAACTATGGTATATTACGCTGCCTTCCATGCGTCCCCAGCTGATGTTCGGCGCGGTGATTCAGATCACCGCTTCCTTCGCCGTCGCTGACGTCGCGATGAATCTCGCCGGCTTCCCAAGCGTCGATTACGCTGCGCACACGATTGTGACGCATTTGATAGACTTCGGCACGATCCGGTTCGAGATGGGCTACGCGTCCGCCATTGCGACGGTACTGTTCTTCCTGATGCTGGGTTCGAACCTCATCACGCAGAAGCTGCTTCGAAGGGTGGGTGAGTAGAATGAAGCTGCTGTCCAGAAGAAGCAACGGCATGCAGCGGTCGATTTTCGGGGACCTGGCGTTTCTGGTTGTGCTCGCGGGCTTCGGTTGCTTTATGGTGCTTCCGCTTGCCTATGCGGTGAGCAACGCATTTAAGCCGCTTGACGAATTGTTTCTGTTCCCGCCGCGATTTCTGGTACGCAATCCGACGCTGACCAACTTCGTTGATCTGTTTCGGCTCATGGCCAGCTCATGGGTGCCGTTCAGCAGATATATATTCAACACCGTCTTTATTACGGTTGTCGGTACGGCGGGACACGTCATCCTGGCATCCGCCGCCGCCTATCCGCTGGCGAAGTACCGTTTCCCCGGAAGCAGAGCGCTGTTTACGATGACCGTGCTGTCACTGATGTTCGCTGGAGCGGTTACCACCATTCCGAACTACATGACGATGTCCTGGCTCGGCTGGATCGACAGCTACGCCTCGATCATCGTACCGTCGTTCGCCTTTTCCCTCGGCTTGTATCTGATGAAGCAGTTCATGGAACAGATTCCGGACGCGCTCATCGAAGCGGCCAAGATCGACGGCGCCAGCGAGTACCGCATTTTCTGGACGATCATCATGCCGCTTGTCAAGCCGGCGTGGCTGACGCTGATCATCCTGCTATTCCAGCAGCTATGGGGCACCGACGGAGGAATGTTCATCTACAGCGAAGAGCTGAAGACCATGGTTTATGCGGTGGGTCAAATTTTGGCCGGCGGCATTGCCCGAGCGGGCGCGGCGGCAGCCGTCGCGGTGCTGCTCATGGTCGTGCCGATCACGATTTTCGTCTTGTCGCAGAGCAATATTATCCAAACCATGGCCACTTCCGGCATGAAGGATTAGGGGGGACAAATGTGAGCATGCCCAAATCCCTCGCACTGCTGCTGTCCCTCCTACTCTTTGGCACAGCTGCAGTCCCGTACGTGTCCGCGAGTCCGTACGGAGGGTATAACTATTCGGCTTGGAAAGAAGCCGTAGCATCTCCGCTTGCCTACGAAGCGATCGAGGTCATCGATGGCGTCCGGTTGAACGCCGGCCCGCTGAATCAGCCGGAAGACATGTATGTCGACCGCAGCGGACGCATCTACATTGCCGACACCGGGAACAACCGCATCGTCGTCGCGGACCGGAATTGGAACCAGGAGGCAGTCATCTCGTCGTTCGACAACGGCGGGACAGAGGACGGCTTCCAAAGTCCGACGGGCGTATTCGCGACAGCGAAGGGCGAAATCTACGTCGCCGATTCCGGGAATAAGCGCATTGTCGTCATCAGCCTCGACGGACGTCTGTTGCGGGTGATTGGGCCGCCGGAGTCCGAGGTTTTGCGGCAAAACTTTCAATATACGCCGGTCAAATTGGCCGTTGATCTGGCGGACCGCCTGTACGTCGTTAGCCGCGGCAGCTTCGACGGACTCCTTGAGTTCGACGCGGACGGCGTTTTCCAGGGCTTTATGGGTACCAACCCGGTACGGGTCAACCTGCTCGACTATATTTGGAAACGGTTATTCTCGACCAATGAGCAGCGTGAACAAATGACGCGGTTCATTCCGGTCGAGTTCAACAGCATGGATATCGATGCCGACGGTTTCGTCTATGTCACCACGCCGGATTATAATTCCGAAAAGCCCGTTCAGAGACTGAATCCGACCGGCAATGACGTCATGCGCCGGAACGGCTACGATAACCCTCTCGGCGAGCTAATGACGGGTGGACTTACTTCCCGGTATGCCGGCAATTCGATTTTTGCCGACGTGGACGTTGAGGACTATGGCATCTTCCACGTGCTAGACACGAATCGAAACCGCGTCTTCACCTACGACGAGGAAGGCAATCTGCTGTATATTACAGGACAGCCGGGCAGCCAGACAGGGACATTCGAGGCGCCGGCCGCACTAGAAACGCTGGACGGAGGGCTGCTGGTGCTCGACAAGGGGCCGGGTCTGGTTACCGTGTTCGAGCCTACCGTCTTCGGCAGAAGTGTAAACGAAGCGGTAAAGCACAACTATGAAGGCAATGACGAAGCCTCGGCTTCGGCCTGGAAGCATGTCGCCGATCTCAACGCGAACTATGAGATTGCCTATATTGGCATCGGCAAATCGATGATGAAGCAGGGCCAGTACAAGGAAGCCATACACTATTTCAAGCTCGGCGAAAGCCGGATGAATTATTCGAAGGCGTTCAAGGCTTACCGCAAACAACTGCTTGGCGAGCATCTGGGGTCTATTCTGACGACATTGCTTGCTGCGGCCGCACTGCTCGTCTGCGGCAGGCTGGTACTCAAACGGAAAGGGGCGGCGAAAACCGATGCTCGCAGCGTACATTAAATTTCCGTTTTATTTGATCTTTCATCCTTTCCAGGGCTATTGGGATCTGAAGTACGAGAACCGGGGGAAGCTGCAGCTGTCGCTTCTCTTCATTCTTTTGCTTGCGGTCGTATCGATCCTGAAGCGGCAGTATACGGGATACATCGTCAATTACAACAATCCGTATACGCTGAACAGCCTGGATGAGCTCCAGTTCATTGTGCTGCCCTTCCTGCTTTGGTGCATAGCCAACTGGTCCCTGACCACGCTGATGGACGGCGAAGGCAAATTCAAGGAAATCGTGATGGCGGCCGGCTATGCGGTTGTGCCGCTGATTATCGTGTATATTCCTCAGCTGCTGTTCAGTAACGCCATCACCACCGAAGAGAGCGCGTTCTACTATATTCTTAACAATATCGCCATGATTTGGTTCGTGTGGCTGCTGTTCGTGGGGACGATGACGGTACACCAATATACGGTAACGAAGACGATTGTTACGATCCTGCTGACGTTCGTCGCAATAGGCATCATCATTTTTCTCGGCCTGCTGTTTTTCAGCTTCATTCAACAAATCGCCGCATTCGTCATAACCATTTACCAGGAATTGACTTTTAGAATGTGAGAGCGGAGGGAGCGTAAATGAGAGGTTGGCTTAACATAACCGTTACCGTCTTCCTCCTGGCGGGGCTGCTTTCACCCTTGACGGGACACGCAGCCGCAGCCGCCCCCGCCTTTTCGGGGATGGAGCCCGCGGCGGATAACGGTCGGATGACGCTGTTCTGGAACCGGGACACGGCAGAAATCGCCGTTAGGGACAAACATACGGGCGACATATGGTATTCGAATCCGCCCGGCAGGGAGGGCAGGGGTGTGCAGGACGCCCAGCTGGAAATCGCCTATCTGGACAAAAGCGGACAGTCCATCGTGATGAACAATTATACGGACAGCATCGTGAACAAGCAATTCGAGGCCACCAAGACGGAGAACGGCATCAAGATCGCCTTCACCTTCGGCGACGCTTCGAGGGGGGTCGAATCGAGCCCCGCCAGAATCAGCAAGGAGCGGTTCGAAACGCTGATTCTGGCCAAAATTGCCGATGAATCGCTACGCAAGCAAATCGAGGCCTACTACAAGCTCCTACCGGAGCAGAATTTGTATGAGCGCAGAGATATCGCGAAGAACAAAGTCACCGTAGACCGGCTGCTAAAGGCACTTGAGGATGTCGGCTATACCGAACAGGACCTGGCCTTCGACAACGAAGCGAATCAGACCGAAGGCGGGGCGGGCGGCAATCCCACGTATACAGTTCCGATCGAGTATGCGCTCGACGGCGACAACCTGCTCGTTACGGTCGCAGCGGGAGAGATTCAATCTCCCCCGGACCAGCCGCTCAACTGGATACGGGTTCTTTCCTTCTTCGGGGCAGCGGACGATACCGCAGACGGCTACATGTTCGTCCCGGACGGTTCAGGCGCGCTGATCGAATTGAACAACGGGAAGACTTCCGTGCAGCCCTATTTGCTTCCGGTCTATGGAACGGACAAATCGATCGTCCTCCGGGAGCAGGTGCAGCGAACCGAGACGACCCGGCTGCCGGTGTTCGGCATGAAACAGGGGGATAGCGGATGGATCGGCATCATCGAGGAAGGCGACGCGCTTGCCTCGATCGAAGCCGATATCCGCGGAACGAGGAGCGATTACAATCATGTCAACGTCAGATTTACGCTGTTCGCGAGGGACGAATTGGTCATGCAGGGAGGGGAGACGGCGAAGGTGGCCCCGCTCTACCAGACGCCGGGTTACGACGGCAGCCTGGTGCTCAGGTACGCCTTTTTGCACGGGGAAGCTTCCGGATATGATGGAATGGCCGGCTATTACCGGGACTACCTGATCACTAAGCACGGACTGCAAAAGCTGGATAGCCAATCGAATGCGCCATTTTTTCTGAGCGTCGTCGGATCTATACAGAAGCGCAAAACGTTTCTCGGATTTCCGTACACGTCGCTGACGGCGCTCACGACCTTCGAGCAGGCGAAAGGATTGACGGATGAGCTGATAAGTCGCCAGGTCGGCGGCATCAAGCTTCGCTATGTCGGTTGGTTCAACGGCGGCGTCGACCATACGCTTCCGTCGCGTATATCCGTCGATCGAGTACTGGGGGGCATGCGCGGATTCCGCATGCTGGCGGACAACCTGCGGGAGAAAGGCGTCGGCTTCTATCCCGACGTCGCGTTGCAGAACGTAAATCGCAAAGGCGGGGGCTTCAATCAAAAACGGGACGCCGCCAGGCTACTGACCCGCAAGCCGGCCGTGCTTTACCCGTACAGCCCGGCCGTATTCGTGCCCGATCCCCTAAAATCGCCTAAATACCTGTTGTCTCCGAACAGGCTGGCGCCGGTCGCGGCCGAATTTCTACAGTCGTACGGCGAGCTCGCCCTGCAGGGAGTTTCGCTGCGGGATATTGGCGAGCAGGTCCATTCCGATTTCCGGAACGATCATGTAGTCAACAGGCAGCAATCGGCCGAAGCGATCGAGGCGCAGACGGAAATGATCGGCTCGAGCATCGGCGACGTCATGGCATCCGGCGCCAACGCAGTCGTTCTTCCGTATGTGAAGAGCGTCGTCAATGTACCGACGGCAAGCAGCATGTTTCATATTGCGGACGAGTCGGTGCCCTTCTATCAGATCGTCCTTCACGGCTATTACGATTATGCGCCCGAGCCGCTCAATCTGGCTGGAAACCAGGATGCCAAAGGCTATTTGCTCAAGGCGCTGGAGACGGGTTCCGGCATCCACTTCGAGTGGAGCTTCGCAGAGTCGTCGGCGGTCAAAAACACGGCGTACGACCGGCTGTATTCGTTGAATTACAAGCCATGGATCGAAATCGCGTCCGATATGTACAAGGAAATCAACGGGGTACTCAGGGACGTGCGGGGCGAGCCGATCGTCAGGCACGAGAAGCTTGGGGAACGCGTGTACCGCACGACCTTTGGAAACGGTAAAACGATTACCGTCAATTACGGCAAACAAGCGGTTATCGCCGATGGCAGCCGCATCGAGGCGCAGAGCTATCAGACAGGCGGGGTGGTCGAATGAAACGGAAATATATGCCGCTGGAGCGGCAGCGGACATTGCTCAGCCTGTCGTTCATCCTGCCATGGCTGATCGGTTTCGTACTGCTGTTCGCACTCCCGCTGTTCCAATCACTCCGCTACAGCCTGAGCGAGCTTGAAATTACGGCCACCGGGTTTACGCTGAACCACCTGGGCGCGGACAATTACAAAACGCTTCTGACCGTCAATCCGGACTTCAACCGAAATCTGACGGAAGCCGTCGTGTACATGGTCGTGAATGTACCGCTCATCGTCATCTTCAGTTTGATCGTCGCTGCACTGCTGAATCAGAAATTTATCGGGCGCAGCTTCTTCCGGTCGGTCTTTTTTCTGCCCGTCATCCTGACTTCGGGGGTTATGGTGCTGATCGACAGCTCGGATTTTCTGCAGCAAATGATGAGAACGACGACTGCATCGTCCGTATCGGAGGTTGCCGTGCTCAAGAGCTTCGAATTGCGGCGGCTGCTTCTCGACTCCGGCTTGAACCAGGTGGTGGCGGGTTATCTGCTGGGCGCGGTGGACCGTATCTATGAGATCATCAGTTCTTCCGGCGTGCAGATTCTGATTTTCCTCGCCGGGCTTCAGTCCATCTCGCCTCCGCTTTACGAAGCGGCCAAGATCGAAGGGGCAACGGGATATGAATCGTTCTGGAAAATAACCTTCCCGATGGTAAGCCCGCTCATTCTGACCAACGTTATTTATTCCATTATCGATTCGTTTACGAACAACCAGATGACGACGATGATTCAAGATACGGCGTTCAAGCAATTCGAATTCGGACTGAGCGCGGCAATGTCCTGGCTCTATTTCCTCGTCATCGTCGTCATTCTGATTGTGGTCGGCGCCCTGGTGTCGAGGAAAGTCTTTTACTACGATTAACGAAAGGCGTGAATGCCATGCAGCCGACAAAAAAATCGGCCGACAAGCTGGAATACGGCCTGCAGATCAGGCCGCTTGCCCTGCACCATGCGGGCAACCGCCTCAAGCAATGGTTGTGGATCGTCGTGCGTACGGTCCTGCTGGTCGGTATCTCGTATGTCGTGCTATATCCGATCCTGCTTAAGCTTTCGATTGCCGTCAAGCATCAGGACGACATCTATAACCCGCTGGTAGTCTGGGTGCCGATACACTTTACTTGGGATAACTTCCGGTTTGTATATGAACTGATGAATTATGGGAATTCGCTGCTCGGCTCGCTTGCCTTGTCGGGCATCATGATGATCCTCCAGACCATCACATGCGCGCTTGCCGGATACGGCTTCGCGCGCCTAAAGATCAGGGGCGCCGGGTTCCTATTCGGACTCGTCATTTTTACGATCGTCGTGCCGCCTCAGACAATCATGGTACCGAGCTACCTGTTCTTCAAAAATTTCCTGGGTACCGGCATCAATATGCTGAACACCTATTGGCCGTTCGTCATTTCGTCCGTTCTAGGCATGGGAATGAAGGCAGGATTGTATATTTTTATTTTCCGGCAGTTCTTTCGCGGTTTGCCGAAAGAGCTGGAAGAGTCCGCCTTTGTCGACGGTGCTGGCGTCTTACGGACGTTCTGGCGAATCATTCTTCCGAACGCCATGCCGGCGATGGTGACCGTCATGCTGTTTGCCTTCGTGTGGCAATGGAACGATACGTATTTTACCGGCATTTATCTTAGCGGCCCCGATCTGCTCGCCCATAAGCTTGCCGCGCTGAGCGCTCAAGCATATAACACGATTGGCGGAGGAACGAACGATGTCGACCAGAATTATGTATCCATGCTGGTGAGCACGGGGGCGCTCATGACTGTCGCACCGCTGATCATTCTGTATGCTTTCGTTCAGCGCCATTTTGTAGAAAGCATCGAGCGGACCGGCATCGTCGGCTGATAAATTTGGGAACACAATGAGGAGGATAATCGATGGAGTTGAGCTACCGGCATAGAACGGAGTTGTTTCATAACGGATATACGGTCATTCCGGGTGTCGTACCGCAGGTCATGATCGATGAGGCGTTGAAGACGATCAACCGCCTGATCGGCGAAAACGGTTGTCCGGAGCACAGCAGTCTGCCCGCAATCGCCAGCCTGTACAACGATACGCCTGCCCACTCCCTTGCGGAATCGGTCATCGGGGCAGGAATGATCCAGCCTGTCGATCATGGCCAGATCGCCCTGCGGTTTCCCGTGATAGCGGATCCGCCAACGGAGCCAAGGGAGCATCTAGACGGTCTACTGAAGATTAAGCAGGGAATCGTGCAGAACTTTACGGCTTTGCTCGGAATCTATCTGAGCGACGTTGCGACGGATTATGCCGGCAACTTTACTGTATGGCCGGGTTCGCATAGAGCTTATGAGCGCCATCTGCGGGAGAACGGCGTAGATACGCTCCTGCACGGGACGCCGCGAATCGAGATCGGGGAACCCCAACAGATTCGTGCAAAGGCGGGCGACTTGATTTTATGCCATTATCAGCTGGGGCATGCCGCGGCGATTAACGTGCATTCTCATATCCGCTATGCCTGTTTCTTCCGATTGGACCATAAGGAACGGGCAGCGGATTGGAAAGCGCCGTTGACGAATATATGGCTGCATTGGCCGGGCATGGCGGATTTTCTCCCGAATAGCAGCAAAGAGATATGAATAACCGGAGATCGTGACAAAACAGCTCGGATGTATAACGACCAACGGCGTCGCGTCTTGCGCTGCAGGAAGGCCCGATTGCCGATACGAGGAGACATAGGATATGAAACTGACATTTATGCAGAAGCGGCAGTTGCTGGAGGACGGATATGTCAAGATTCCAGGAGCGGTGTCGGCCATTATGGTCAAGGAAGCGTTGAAAGCCATCAATCATTCGATCGGCAAAGGCATTCCGTCGGACCATCGGGGGGCGAACTACTGCAGGGATCTAGAAAATGATACCATTATTACAGACCTGTTCAACAAAACACCCGTTAAATCGATTGTCGATTCACTGATTGGAGCAGGCGATTATTATAATATCGGGTCCGCCCAGATTGCCTTGCGTTTTCCAGCTTATGCGGACGAAATCCCGGAGGAAGCGGGGGCGCACCTGGACGGCGTTCTTCGGGTGAAAGACCGAATCGAGCAGACGTTCACGGCGCTTGTCGGCATTATCCTGAGCGATCAGAGAGAAACGTGGTCCGGAAATTTCACCGTGTATCCGGGGACCCACCGCGCGTATGAGGCGTATTTCAGGGAGCATGGGGCGGAAGTGTTGTTTGATGACCCGGGGTTCGCAACCCGGCATCGCTCCCTGAATGTGCCGCTTCCGAAACCGGTACAAATTACAGGGGAACCTGGCGACGCCGTCATCACCCATTATCAATTGATCCATGCCGGAGGGATTAACCTATCGGATCGAATCCGCTATTCCTGTTACTACCGTATCGACCATAAAGCCCGCAAGAATAACTGGCAGGGCGCTCTCACCGACCAATGGCGACACTGGCCGGGAATGGAAGGCTGCCGCTGAAGTAACGGCCCGCTTGGATATTCAAATCCGTTAGTAGAAATCCCCGCCTACCGATCGGTCGGCGGGGATTAATTTTTAACATTAATACCTTGCATGTCTCCCTCCTTTTCAATGGGTAATCCGTATTCTCCTTCTACGAAGCCAGGCAGTCAATATGTACAGCTAGCTTGAGGCATTTCTGTAATCAATGGTGTTGCTTTACATACTCCAAAAGTCATCTTGCTTGATTGTCGGATCGATTTTCCGAAGAGCCGTTATAATTTTCTTCATCGTTCGTCCGCTAGGCATATGTTCGTTCTTGTTTGCTAATTTGCTTATGGTGAATTTATTTAGTTTTGTTTCTTTAACGATCCATTCTTGGGGGATGCCCTTGTTATCGAGCCACTTTCCGAACGCTGTACGTTCTTTTCCGAAGCCAAGCATGACCAATCACCTCTAAAACTAGCTTAGTCAAATTATCGGAAAATTAGTCACTAAAAAGTGTAATCCTGGACAAGTCCTTCATGATATAATTGGAATAAGGACTTAAAAGTGGTGGAGCGACTGCGGCGTAGCCTTCCGAAAGGGGGTGATGCCAATGGTCGTACTTGTGGCGTTACTGGATATCCTCAAATGGATTGCAACCATACTCAGCCTTTTGCTTAGTATTCGGAAGCTCTATCGATGGATGAAACGGAAGCTAAACAAGCGAAAACCCACCGCGTAAGGTTGGTCGCCTGACGGTGGGTTTCGCTTAGATTCATTCTTTGCGCGCCGTGGGGTTCAACCACAACTTTTTTGTCCGTAGAGTCTTTGCCGTTCGAGCGGCGAAGGCTCTTTTTAGTTTATGCCGATAATTTCTTGATTTATACTCCAATTTTAGCACTTGTCCGATGCTGAATCAATGGGTTGAGTTTCTTTTTGCTTTCGTCCAAGCGACCATTAACCAGATATGAAACGGGATTGCGACTAGCGAATAGACGATGAAGAAGAGGCTGAATATCGTTTTATATGCGAAGGTTTGTGCTTGAATGAAGTTGCACGTACTGTACAACAATACGGCTGCTCCGAAAACGTACTTATTATACGATGAATTATTTTTCCTCAATCTCATGTTCACCGCATGTAACCAAGCGAAAAAGCTAACGACAGCGATTGTCAGGACCCAGACCACTATTTTCACTCTCCCTTCAACTCTAGTATACCCTTCCGATTGCTAGTTTTAGACCGTGAACGGTTATCGGTCCTGGATCCTTTGGCCAGACATTTTATGGTTATGGATTTCTCGCTGCAGCTTGATACCAGGGCAAAAACGGAATAAAAAACTCCTCGCGGTTCACCGTCCCTAAATCCCAAGTGGCCCCGATTAAAGCATCGGGGTTTTCTTTACGGAATTCACAAGGAAGCGGAAACCTTCTGAAGTAATGCTCGAACATCAAGGCTTTCTTCGCTTCCGCGGGCGCTCCATCTCCACAAACCATCATGTTCTACGAAGCAGGGGAACCTTGATTCCTCTGCGCTATCGCTCCATTCCATTATCGTTCCTTCAAGCATTCCGGGTAGATCGAGAAGCAAAACCTTTGCAAGTAGATCGAAGAAGAAAGGGTCCATTTCGCAAACGTTCTCACGCGTGCTGCCTTGTCCTATTCCGCCTTTCCAAGAACGCATTCCTGTACCGCAGCCATCTAGTCGCATGGGAGCAGATAGAACCTCACAGCGCAAGGCGAAAAAACTTTTTTGAGACAACCACTCAAAAAACTTTTTGTCGTCCCTTCGGGCACCCTTGCTCTGCGAGAACCTATCTGCTCTTCAATTTGCGACGGCTACGGTACACGAATGTTTTGTTCTTTGAAAACTACATAAGACAAGGCAAGTCAGCAAGCAAGAAAACTGCTCACAAACCTTAAAACGTTTCGCTCCGCGGGGGCCGGCAAACGATTCCGAATGTTAAGGGTTTAGGAGCAAAAGGTTAAGCCTGAAAGGAGGTGAAAACGGATGGATTTGCTTCTAAAACAGATCGAGAAAGCGCGGCAAAAGATGCATGAATGTACCGAGTGGTATGGCCTTAACGCCCTGCACGTATTGGAACAGTCGAGAAAGTTGGATGATTTGCTGAATTCTTATTATCACATGAAAGCGAGGAAAAGCGCATGACGCATTTATTTATCGGTAAATTTCCATTGGGGCAAGTGGTAGCAACCCCGGGAGTGATGGAAGCAACAAGCGAGAACGATCGTATTTCAGCTCTTACACGACATCATAACGGCGATTGGGGTGAGGTTTGCGCCGATGATTGGGGGAGCAACGATGAAGCCTTAGAACAGGGCTTCCGGCTTCTGTCGGTGTATACCAGCGCAGACGGCTGTACATTTTGGATACTTACTAAACATGATCGAAGCGTGACCACGTTTTTATTGCCGGAAGACTATTAAAGGCCGATTTGCTTTAGCGAGCAATTCGGCCGGGGCGAATACTTTGGACGGTTTCGCCCCTCCATTATATCACATGAAGGAGAGGGATAACATGAGCGAAAAAATTTATGAAATGATCACGAACCGTATGATTCAACTATTGGAAAGTGGCGTTGTGCCTTGGCGCAGACCTTGGCGAGTAGGGGCGGCGGTGAACTGGAAAAATCAAAAGCCATATCGGGGCATTAATACGCTTCTTCTTGAGCCGGGGGAATATGCCAGTTTCAAGCAAGTAAGCGAAGCCGGGGGAACGGTGAAGAAAGGCGAGAAAGGGCAAATCGTGGTTTTTTGGACGTGGTTAGAGAAAGAAAACGAGCAGACCGGGAAAACGGACAAGATCCCATTCCTGCGTTACTATACCGTGTTTGAAATTAGCAAGCAGTGCGAAGGCTTGCAAAGCAGGCGGAATGATCAAACGTTTGAGCATGACCCCATTGCGGAAGCCGAGCGCATTTGTGAAGGATACGAAGACGCTCCTGCCGTTCACTTCACTTCTGATCGGGCGTTCTATCGTCCGTCAGATGATAGGGTGAGTGTCCCACCATTACGCGATTACGGCAAGCCCGAAGAATATTACAGCACATTATTTCATGAGCACGTTCACAGCACAGGCCACGAAAAACGGTTGAATCGTGCGGGTATAACGGAGATCGCAGCCTTTGGTGATGAAAGCTACAGCAAAGAGGAATTAGTTGCAGAAATCGGCGCGGCCATGCTTTGCGGCGTGACTGGAATAGACAATAGCACGATAGAAAACAGTGCCGCCTATGTCGGTAGTTGGTTGCGAAAGCTGAAGGATGATAAAAAGTTGATCGTGCAAGCCGCAGGGCAAGCACAGAAGGCCTCTGATTATATTTTAGGTGTAACGTTCGAGGATGCAACTGGGTAACTGCGGCGAAGTGCGGCCCCCAACCGGGGCCCCTTCCCTAGTCGGGGGCGACTTTCCCGAGAACAGCGGAGGTGTTGCTGTCAATAACGCATGGCTCAAATAATTTCATCTCAAAATCACCAAATACCGGTAAGAATTATACGAGATTCTTTATCCAAGTAATATAATAAAAAAAGTACCTTGACAGTCAGAGTAGTATGTCGTATTATACAGGTATGGAGGTGATCGCATGAGCGAGAACAAAATCACATCCGACCTGCTGCGCGGGCATACCGATACGATGATTTTACGGCTCTTATCCGAAGCGGACCGCTACGGGTACGAGATTGTCAAGCTGATTGCCGAGCGCTCGGGCGGTGAGTATGAATTAAAGGAAGCCACGATGTACTCCAGCGTCAAGCGGCTTGAGGTGGACGGGGATATCGAGTGGTACTGGGGCGATGAATCTCAGGGTGGACGGCGTAAATATT
This sequence comes from Paenibacillus sp. JT31N11, assembly GCF_056269285.1. Lineage (NCBI taxonomy): Bacteria > Bacillati > Bacillota > Bacilli > Caryophanales > Paenibacillaceae > Paenibacillus > Paenibacillus sp. JT31N11. The sequence continues at coordinate 56,025 of NZ_JBWDNQ010000021.1, read as the reverse complement.
TCAGGATTACCGAAAAGGGTAAGGCTGCTTACGATCGCAACAAAAGCAATTGGGAGTACGCAAAGCGCGTGCTTGAAAACTTATTATAAGGAGTGTTGAGATTATGAATCAGAAATTAACCCACTATGTGAACGGTGTTTTTGCACCCTACGATGAGGTAAAAAGCGTCACCGAATTAAAGACGGACCTGCTCTCCGATTTGCAGGAGCGGTTCCGTGAACTCAAAGCCGAGGGCAAGGATGATGAAGCCGCTTTTGAATTGACGATTGAAAGCATCGGCGACATTGAGCAAACGGTACTGGAAGTCGCTAACCTCTCCCACTCGCTGGAGCGGCAGGTGGTGACCAACTTTAGTGGAAGCAACCTGGCGAAAAGCGACTTTGCAGGCGTTACGGCCCATAAAGGACAGTTTAAAGGCAGCGCGATGCACGGATCCGACTTTGCAGGCGCAGACTTGACCGGCAGTTCGTTTAAGGGCAGCGACGTGCGTGAAGCCAATTTCGACGGCGCGAACCTGACGGACTGCAGCCTATCTGCCCTTGACCTGGCAAATGCAAGCTTCAATAAAACGATCCTTGTACGAACCAATTTCAGCAAGTCGTGGCTTGTCGGAGCCAAATTCACAGGCGTAAAACTGACCGACGTCAAGCTGGACGCAACCTACCTCAGTAAAACAATCTTTGAAAACTGTATCTTTGATGGCGTGGAGTTCAATTCTTCCGATCTGGGAGGGCTGTGTTTTGACGGGCAAACCTTTATCGGCGTCAAGTTTGACAAGTCGGCACTAAACGACGTTTCGTTTAAGGGCGCAACACTCAAAAACGTGTCCTTTCCAACGTCTTCGTGGTCTAAAAGATATTACCGTGCCATCAAAACCGTTTGCTTTGACGGCGCAGTCATGGATAAGCTGACCTATGCTGCCCTTAAAGGCATGGATGCCGATTTGTCCAAGGTTACCGTTCGATAAGGAGGGGAAGATATGCCAACCACATCCATTCAAGTAAAAGGACTGCAAAAGTCCTACAAGCAGCTTCAAGTCTTAAAGGGCGTAGATTTCGAGGTGGAAAAGGGCCGTATTTTCGCCCTGCTCGGCTCCAACGGGGCGGGCAAGACCACGGTTGTCAAAATCCTCACCACACTGCTCAAGCCAGACAGCGGAACCGCCACCGTAAACGGATTCGATGTTGCGTCCAAACCCGACAATGTGCGGCAGGCAATCAGTCTGACCGGGCAATTTGCCGCCGTGGACGAAATGTTGACCGGACGGGAAAATCTGACCATGATTGCCAAGCTGCGATACCTCAAAAATCCGCGTCAGGTTGCGGACGACTTGCTTCAACGCCTCGGCTTGACGGACGCTGCCGACCGCAGGGCGTCTACGTATTCGGGCGGGATGCGCCGCAGGCTCGACATCGCCTTGAGCCTTGTGGGAAAACCGCCGATCATTTTCCTCGACGAGCCGACCACCGGGCTTGACCCGGAAGCACGTATCGAGGTTTGGAAGACGGTCAAGGAGCTTGCCGATGGCGGCACGACGGTTTTCCTCACCACGCAGTATTTGGAGGAAGCTGAGCAGCTTGCCGACCGGATTGCCATTCTGCACGAGGGCAGAATTATCGCAAACGGCACGCTCGCGGAGCTGAAAAAGCTGTTCCCCTCCGCAAAGGTGGAGTATGTTGAAAAACAGCCGTCGTTAGAGGAGATCTTCCTCTCCATCGTCGGCAAGAAGGAGGCCATGTAAATGGAGACGGCAAAAAATCATTTCTTCACCGATATTAGCGTGATGCTCGGGCGTTCTATGCGCCATATTTTCCGCAGCATGGACACCATCGTCACGGTCTGCATCACGCCGATTGCGATGATGCTGCTGTTCGTCTATGTGTTTGGCGGCGCCATTCAAACCGGAACGGATAACTATGTGAACTACCTGCTGCCCGGCATCCTGCTGATTGCGATTGCAAGCGGGATAGCCTATACAGCTTACCGGCTGTTTTTGGATAAGCAGCGGGGCATCATCGAGCGGTTCCACACCATGCCGATTTCACGTTCCGCCGTGCTGTGGGGGCATGTGCTGACCTCGCTGGTATCCAACGCCATCTCGGTTGTCGTCATCATTCTCGTAGCGCTCGTTATGGGCTTTCGTTCGCCGGCGGGGATAGGGTCATGGCTTGCCGTAGCCGGCATACTCGTATTGTTTACGCTGGCCTTAACTTGGGTCGCAGCAATTGCCGGACTGACCGCCAAAACGGTGGAAGGCGCAAGCGCATTTTCCTACCCGCTTATCTTTCTGCCGTTTATCAGCTCGGCGTTTGTGCCGACCGAGTCGATGCCGAAGGTCGTCCGCGCCTTTGCCGATAACCAGCCGGTGACCTCGATTGTGGAAGCCATCCGTGCACTGCTGTCAGGTCAGCCGGTGGGAAATGACATATGGGTCGCGCTTGCGTGGTGCATCGGAATTATGCTCGTGGCTTATATCTTTGCGATGAGGGCGTTTAAAAAGCGGGTGTGAAATAGGTAAAGAAGGAAGCTGCAGGACATATCTCGATTCTGATTACCCAGAATATTGCCAATATTCAGATTCTATGATGCATCGAATACACCTTTTTGACAAAGGGTTTTCCAGCATGAATAACGAATTAGTAGTTGAAAACCATAGGGCTGATAGAAAAGGAAGAGAGGGAAACCAAATGCAAACGATTACAACAGAAGATTTTAATTCGTCAGAAAATATGAAGGATGTTGTTGGCTTCTCCGAAACAGGGCTGCGCAGAATGAGAGACGTGCTGGCACGGCATGTCGAGTCCGGGAAGATTCCTGGGCTTGTCGCCCTGGTCAGCCGTGGCGGCCAGACGCATGTCGAAGCGATCGGCACGATGCGCCATGATGGTGGCGCGCCGATGCGCCGGGACACAATCTTCCGGATGGCCTCGACGTCCAAGCCGGTTGCGATCGCGGCGGCGATGATCCTGCTCGACGAGTGCCGGCTGCGGCTGGATGATCTGGTAGAGCAGTGGCTTCCTGAACTTGCCAATCGGCAGGTGCTGAAACGACCCGACAGTCCGCTAGATGATACTGTGCCAGCACGGCGGCCGATTACCGTACGGGATCTGCTAACCTCCACGTTCGGGCTCGGTTTGGATTTTACGGCGCTGGGCACTCCGATCATGAACGCGATCCTCGAGAAGAATCTCGCGCTCAATGTACCGCCGATGCCCGATCCGGATGAGTGGATGCGCCGCCTTGGGGCGCTTCCGCTGCAGTACCAGCCCGGAGAACGCTGGCAATACAACATCAGCAACGATCTACTCGGCGTGCTCGTTTCTAGAGTCACGGGCCAGTCGTTTGAGACGTTCCTGCGCGCATGCATCCTCGATCCCCTAGGCATGAAGGACACCGGTTTCCACGTTCCCGAAGGCAAGATCGACCGGATGCCGCCCCTCTACGCCCCCGATCCGCAAACCAGAGAGTTCATCGTGTGGGACGAGGCCAAAGGGGGACTCCATAGCCAGCCTCCGGCGTTCGAGAGCGGCGGTGGCGGACTTTCCTCCACCGTCGACGACTATCACGCCTACTTCCGGATGCTGCTGAACAAAGGGATGCACGGGAGCAAACGGATCTTGTCCCGGGCCGCCGTCGAGCTAATGACCACCAACCGCCTAACACCCGAGCAACAAGCCGTCCGAAACGAAATGGCCACCAACAACGTCCATATATCTTTCGGCCAAGGGCAGCACGGTGGCTGGGGCATGGGGATGGCAGTGCGCACCTACCGCGGCGACTACGCGCCCATCGGCCAGTTCGGCTGGGACGGCGGAAGCGGCACCTCGACCTACGCCGACCCAGAAAATCAGCTCATCGGAATCCTGATCACCCAGGTCGGGATGACCACCCCAGATTCAGCGCGGGTTATCCACGACTTCTGGACCACGGTCTATCACGCAATCGAAGACTGACATCGATGGCGATTCTCCAAACCGAAGAGGAGCAATGAAGAGATCGAAGAGATAGCAATGAGAATCTAATCATTTTCTGGTGGGATAAATTAGACAATAATTAGAATGGGCTTCCAGGCTGCATATAAGCAGCTTAGGAGGCCTTTTTTGTTTATGGATGTGTTTTTTAGATCTCCTGTTTTGGGGTTTATATTGGCTCTAAAGGACGTCAAATGGATGATTAATGAAGTCTTCCCGGGTAAGGCTTCAGCTCTAGGCTGTCGATCGCATAACACGTGTTATATCAGTGTTGGCCAACAAGTGCAGTGATTATTATAAAGCATTGTCGGAAGACAACCCGAATCACAACAGAAAATATTTTACCTGTATACGAACTGGGGTTCTCGCCATATAATATAAGAACTAACGTTCGTGTTCAGACGGTCAATCATTTTACGCTTAGATCGGAGGTCACTTTAATTGAGTAAACTTGACGGGAATGAGCGGTGGAAGTCGAAAATGTTATTGACGGAACACGCGGAACAATACGACAGGAAACAAGCAGAAGTCATCGGAAAGAATTTGACAATGGAAGAACGCTATATGATCCGCGATTATATCCTATTGCCGCATATGGAGAAGATGATTCAGAAAAGCATATCCGACATCGAGAATTCCTCTAACGTTCTGAAACGACTCTACCTAGCAGCTGGCCACAAAGTCTTAACCATGGTTGCTGAAGACTATTATCGATTACGAAGAGAGTTGAAGAAACGGAATATTCGCGTTGTTGCTGAGGAACAAGAAGACATGATTATTTATCATAAATGTTATTTTCGGGGTTATGAAGAACGATTCGGAATGACACGTGATGTTATGCGATCGGAGATAGCTGTTCGGCTAACAAAGTATACGACAGAGCTCATCGTGCAGCTAAAGGCGAAAGTGTGAGGCACGGGCTACATTATTTTGCGAATTACGGGTTTCGTTGGCCACTTCTGCGCACGTGAACTGCAGAAGAGGTGACCTATGAGACAGAGGCTGCTTAGAAATGGTATAATCACCCATATTACGAATATATTAATGAAGCTGTGTAGGGGGACTTACTTTTGAGCAGTAAGTGATCTCTTTTGCGTAACCATTGATGATTTATAAGGAGCAACAAGGAGTTGACAATGAAAGTGATTAAGGAGAGCGAGCAATTGGTGTATCCGAGGTTAAAATATGTTTTTGATGTTGCAACGACATGAGTGATTGTTAATAAAAATAAATTAGTATAAGGAAGATAGCCCTGTGTCTAATTTCAATAAAGATAATCCATCATCCTCTAGCAACGTGCGCAAGCTTGCACCTGATCTGGTCAGAGGTTTTATGCTGCTGCTCATTGCCTTGGCTCATGCTAATCAGAATCTTTTGAACCTCGAAGCAACCGCTTTAAATCAAATTATCGTATTTTTGCGGCAGATCTTTGTTGACGGACGGGCGTTTCCTGTATTTTTTCTTCTGTTTGGCTATGGAATGGTCCTATTATTACACCGCCAAGTAGAAATGGGTCATAATTGGCCCTTTATACGTAAACTGTTCCGCCGACGGGGCTGGTGGTTGCTTCTGTTTGGTTTTGTACATGCAGTATCGCTTTACGACTTTACAATCGGACTGTATGGCATGGCAACAGTCATCTTTTTCTGGTTCCTCCGTCTTTCGGACAAGAAATTAATTTGGATCGCCGCAACAACCCTCTTACTGGCGGCAGTTCTTGGTTCTGAGATTATACGCGGTGAGTATGAATGGGATCAAGTTACTGCAACTACAGAATTAGCAACTTCAGCCGGCATCGTGGATACCCTGCTGACCCGATCGTCTGAATGGGCTATCTTAAGTGTGATCCTACTGCATCAAGTTATACCGACTATGGCACTTGGCATCTGGGCAGGCCGGAAGAAGCTGCTGGATCATCCAGAGCAACACCGCCACCTCCTTTTGCGAACGGCAACTGTTGGCCTTGCACTGTCCACATTGGGCGGCATACCATTAGCACTTATATCCTCGCTGTATTGGAATTACCCTTCAGAAGCCGCAACAGCCATTGCAGGTTCTTTACATACCGTTACTGGCTATGCTGGCGGAATCGGTTGGGCTGCTCTTATCGGATTTATGGCTGGGAGCCCAAGAACGATACGCAGCAAGCTGACAACGGCTATCGCAGCTGTTGGTCAGCGATCGTTAACATTTTATATTTTCCAATCTATCGTATTCTTTATTGTATTTGCGGATGGAATTGGCGGTCTTGGCGCTATCGGCAATCAACTCAGCAGCGACATTGTCGCCTTGCTGACATGGATCGTCTCCATAATAATTGCTGAGTTCATGCAACGCGCTAACTACTCTGGCCCCGCCGAGAAGCTATTACGCCGATTGACTTATCGAAAATCATGAAGCTAAATGGAGAAGATGGTTTCAAAAGGCTGTGTCGATGGCAAACACAACGGTTTTATTTCTGATGATCGGCTGTAGAGCAAATTAACATGTATAGAGGAGAAAAGCCGTTATGATGCAATTTTCAGTAGGGCTGTTTGATCGTTTATTTGGGAAAAAACATCACTAGAAATACCTGACGGTAAGGGAAACATAGTGAAACGTACCGTAACGGTGAAATGGCTGGAAGTAATGCAGAAGCAAGGAAAGATGGAGGTCTTCAAGGAAACCACACGAGATCCGATAGTAGATAATAATGTAAAGCAACCTGTTTCTAACACAATAAGTCCAGATATGGCAGTGGCATTTGTTTTCAAGGCAGCTTCGGATGATCTGCCGATTAAATGGGAACAAATCAAAAGTCAAATTAAAGGCTACGATGAAATATTCGAGGAAGTGCCAGAAGAATGGGTGCAGTTTGAGTTCATATTGGCTTCATTAGGAATCGATCTTCTAGCACTGCACAACCTGTTCCCGAAACAGCAAGCAAACGAATTACATGATCTATTAACGTTGGTCGGTCAGATGGAGGAAATAGGGAAGAATTCAGCAACGGCAGTACATGATTATTATTTAGTGGCATCTGATGCAGTCAGTAAGCCGGAAAATCCAATGGAATATGCAGCTTCTTTCTTGTGTCACAGGCTTGATCTTTCTGCGGATCATACTGGTCCAATCGCCCTAACAGGAATTATGTATGGTATAGGGCAATTCGTAGGGAAATGGAAATGGATCAATGAAAAACTTCACAGTAGCCGCTTAGTAATGTACGGCACCTATAAATAAGCGTATGGTAATATTTTTGACTAGTGTCAGAGGACAAGAACATATACCCATTAAGAACCGCGCATTGCGCGGCTTTTTTGTTTTAAAGATATATGTTCTTGTACAAAGTGAAAGACAAGAATATATATCCTTAGCCGTATCAGGACAAGAACATGCAATCTTATCCGTAATTGAGAATGTTTATTAATGATTGCGATGTATTTAATTACGTGATGCTGTAATAACCAAAGGAATCCCCTCAACAGCAATTGTTGAATAACAATGCTTAAAACCGCGGGAAGGGGCAGCTGCGAAATCAAATAATTTTTGTTTAGCAGATTTTTATTTCGCAAAGCACAGAAAAATAGTGTTACTGAATAACCATAGTACGGGGCATGTGGAGTGTTGTGTGTTGTGTATTGTTTATAAGAAGTTCCTGAATAAGCCACATAATCTTAAGTTGGTTCGAGTTTACACAAAAATACTTCTTAGTTAACAATAGATCTTTATACTCTTAGTTATGACTTTCAAATAGAAGATAAAGGTGGCTGTAGTCTGAACTCCGAAATCCATAGTTTCTTAATGTAGGTACCATCCTAGAATAGGGAGTTTTATGATGAAAATAACATTAAAGAAATATGCAAAACCGTTGCTAAGCATCATCCTGCTATTTTCCATGATATTATCCATTATCCCTCCGATGGAGGCATCGGCGGCCGAGACCGTAACGAGTCTTGCCGGTAACGGCACAGCGGATTCCCCTTATAAAATCGGCAACGAGGAGGAATTGTTATTCGCCGTCGGAAAGATGAATACCGGCGACGCCACTTATAGCGTCTCGAAGACGTATGCCTTGACGGCGGACATCGCCCTGACGAGCAACTTCCCCATGATCAACACGTTCACCGGAACATTGGACGGTCAGGGGTACAAAATTACCGGGCTAGTCATAGAGGCCAATAACACGACGGGGAACGTTGGATTTATCAAGAACGCCAGCGGCAACGCGTTAATTAAAGACCTGATTATCGAGGATGCTTCGGTCGTTCGTAACTTCACTTCCGTAATGAGAACGCAAGACGGGATTCTCGTTGGCTACATGACCGGTACGGGACATATTTCCGGCGTTCAGGTCACCGGTTCGATTACCGTGTCGGCTACCGGAGCCGCGGGGGATCACGATCACGCCGTCGGCGGCATCGTAGGCTCCAGCTACACCGGCACGGCCAACGGTACGGTCATAGAAGACTCTTTCTTCAAAGGAACCGTTAAGCTTGACGGCACCGTGGGCTTTAAAGTCGCTCAGGTGGGAGGCATCGTCGGCTTCACGACGAATTCCATCGTGCGTCGCAATATCGCGATGGGCGAAATTTATAACTACGTGACCCCCAACTCGAACGCCACTTACTTCAACGCGGCGCTGATTGCGGGAATTCTGACGAACAACACGACCTTTGATAATAACGTTGCCTATGAGGGGACGATCCACTACAAGTGGGATGTCCTAACGGGACGCGCCGTTAATAAAGATATCGGAAGCCTGTTCGCAAATACGCCTTCGCCGATCAATGGCAGCAATAACCTGGCCAACGAAGATATTATGATGCAGCGGGACGAAGGCTCCGATCAGAATCCGTACCGGATCACGACGAAGCCCAACACCGACAATTCGGTAAATGCGGCTATTACGCCGAAGACGCCGTCTGAGCTTCGACAACAAGCTGCCTATGAGGCGATTAACTGGAATTTCGATACCCGTTGGAAAATGGATGAAGCGAACGGGTATCCCGTATTATCGTTCGAGGAGGACGAGGATGCTTATCAGCTCTTCGGCGACGGGTCCGCGGCGGATCCGTTTCAAATCGCCAATGAAGAAGATTTGCTGTTCGCCGTCGAAAAAATGAACGACAGCGATTCGACCTACAGCAGCTCGAAGGCCTATATCCTGACCTCGGATATTACGCTGACTCAGAACTTCCCTATGATAGACGCTTTCAGCGGCGTATTCGACGGTCATGGGCACAAAATTACCGGATTGACGATCGTAGCGGGCAATACGGGGGGGAATGCCGGTTTTATCAGAACTACCTCCGGCAGCGCCTTGATCAAAGACCTGATTATCGAAGGCGCTTCGGTTACTCGTAACTTCACCTCGGTGGCGCGAACGCAAAACGGGATCCTTGTAGGCTACTTAAGCCAGACAAGCCATATATCCGGCGTTCAGGTCACCGGCTCGATTATCGTGACGGTTTCCGGGGTTGCGGGGGATAACGATCACGTTGTCGGCGGTATCGTAGGCTCGGCATACACCTCCACGGTTGACGGAACCACCATAGAAGATAGCTTCTTTAATGGGACGGTTAAGATCGACGGCGACGTGGCATTCAAAGTCGCGGAGGCAGGCGGAATCGTCGGTACGACAGCCAATAGCATCTTGCGTCGCAACATCGCGATGGGCGACGTCTATAACTACGCTACTCCCACCACTACCGCCACAAATTTCAACGCATCGCTGATCGCGGGCGTCTTGACGAACAACTCGACCCTGGATAACAACGTTGCCTACAAGGGGACGATCCATTACAAATGGGATGTTCTAACGGGAGTCTCCACCAACAAAGACATCGGCAGTCTCTACGCCAATACGCCCTCGACCGTAAAGGGCAGCAATAACCTGGCTAGCGAAGAGATTATGATGCAGCGGGATGAGGGCTCCGATCAGAATCCGTACCCGATTACGTCCAAGCCCAGCTCCGGCAACGTAGTGAACGAGTATATCTCGTTAAAGACGCCGGTAGAGCTTGCGCAGCAAGCGGCCTATGAGGCCATCAACTGGGATTTCGACACCCGTTGGAAAATGGATGCCGCGAACGGGTACCCGGTGTTGAAATTTAGCAGCGACTCCACGGAACACGAAGAACCGCTCTACACGATTGCGGCCTTCAGCGATATGCATATCGACTACGGTCTGCAGGATAATGCCGACACCATCCGGCAGCAAACCCGCTTGGCGATGGCTAAGATCAAGCAAGAGGAAAATCCCGATGTCGTGATCGTTTCGGGCGATTCCATTAGTACCCATGGAGCCCCGACATGGGATGATGGGACCTTCGACAAAGTTACTTCTCAAATGCCTGACGCTTTCAGACAAACGGCCAAAGAGGGCAAAGTGCTCTATACCAACGGCAACCATGATTACGAGGTCGGCCTTACGCAATACAATTCGGGAGCTTACATCGACTCGGTGATGCAGGCCGACGTTGGAGCGTATAAGGATGTTTTGTACGAAGATGCCGTCCGGAAGTCGAATCTTATCGCTTATCACTATGAGATTGACGGAATTCATTTTATCGGTATCAACACCCCCTATAATGGCGATGGAGCAATAACCGACTCGATTTACACGCCGGAATCGATTGCATGGGTGGAAAACATTCTAGCCAAAATCGGCAAAGAGGAACCCGTGATCGTGATGGGGCATTACGGTCTGCTGGATTCCCGTGGGTTGACCCCTGACTACGGGCTTCATAACAGCAACGGAATGGAAGCCAAATTGAAAAGTATTCTGTTGGATCATCCGAATTTGCTTTACATTTACGGACACGATCACGGCGGCCCGGAGCAGTTTATCGAAAGGGATACCTATGAACGAGTTACGCCCTACAATGCCGACGGCAGCATTGAAACTATCCGTAACAACCGCTCCAGCGGTTTTGTCTCCAGCTTCGCCGGTTCATTGAGCTATTACAACAATCGCTTTAATGCAGGAGCGCTTTCGGCCGCGCAGCCGTTGGTCGTACAGTCATTGATGATCTATGTCTATGCCGACCATTATGAACTGCAAATGAAGAACTACGGCGAACAGACGGGAGCGGTGGCGACTCCGCGGTCCTTCAAGATTCCGTTCAAGTCGCTTCTTACTTCGTCCGAGTACACGATCGACAGAGGTCGAAGCACGGTTACCGATATTGCCCACAAGACCACGATAGGCGATTTCATCCAGGGATTCGATCAAGCGAACGAAATCAAAGTTTACGATCTTGCGGGTATTGAGATTACCGATACCAGCCGTTACGTTCGATCTGATATGACGGTCAAGCGCATCGTGAACGGCGCCGAAGGCGATTCCTTGCGCGTAATGGTCAACAAACCGGCTGCCAACGCCAATGGTCCGTATCCTCTATCGACCATTCCATCGTCCGCGGACACGGAGATGGTGGTAGGTGCCGACCAGAAGGACAACAAAATCGTCGTATACAACCAGAACAGTCCCGATTGGAACGACAACAGCTCCGTCATATGGAGCTGGAAGCCGACTATCGCAGAGGGTTTTAGAAATGTAGGAAAATATACGAACGTAAGCGACGCGAAATTGCGTTACAGCGATTTTTACGGCGGCTATGTGGCGATTACGACGGCATCCGGCGGCTTCGTGGGAGTGATAGACTACGAAACGGGAGAGAGTCTATTCTCCCGCAATGATGTCATCGAGAACAATCCTCATTCCATCGAGCTGCTGCCGGATGGCGATATCGCGGTCGCGAGCAGCACCGGCAATTCGGTTACCCTATACGCGTCCTCGCAAGGAGATAGCAGCGGTTATTATAATCGGGTTGCCTTGCCCGGAGCTCACGGCGTTACTTGGGATCCGAAGCGGGAAGTGCTCTGGGCGATCGGGGATTATCAGGTGGTCGGGTATAAGATTACCGGCACGGCGGAGCAGCCTATTCTAACGCTGCAAGAGGATTTAGCTACCGATCTTCCTTTCGTCCAAGGAGATATCGGAGCCTGGGGTCACGATCTATACCCGGTTTACGGGAACAGCGATCTGTTCTGGGTCATCACGGGTGACAATGTCTTCCAATTCAATGCCGCGACCCTGACGGTCAGCACGGATTATGAAGGATACGACGATATTTACAGCAAGAACATGAAGTCCATCGGCAACCAGCCTTTCTCCGGAACGATCATTCGCGCGGTTCCTAACGAAACGCTGAATCCCAACTGGAACACCGAAAAGGTAGAAATCTACCGGCCGGACGGCCAGGGCGGATACACCAAAGAAGAGCGGACTCAAAGCAGAGAGACGTTCTACAAGGCACGGGTCTGGTATTATGCCTATCAAACGGCAGCGAGCGCTGCTCCATCCGTCACGGATGTGACCGTTTCCCCTGCGACGATCGACGTACAGAAGGGTGAAACGCAGAGATTTAACGCGGTCGTCACCTCGGAAGGCGGTGCGCCGGAGAGCGTCACCTGGTCGGTTTATGGTAACCAAGCGGCAGCTACGACTATTGCCAATGACGGTATGCTGACCATTGCGGCCGACGAGACCGCGACAACCCTAACCGTGACCGCGACATCCACCTTTGACGGCACGAAATTCGGAACGGGTACCGTGACCGTTACCGAAGAGCCTGTTCAGCCGAAAGTCATCAGCGTAACCGTGTCTCCGTCGACGGCGAACGTTCAACAAGGCGAGACGCAGCAATTCGAGGCGGACGTCATCGTACAGGGCGGCGCATCGCAGAGCGTCGTATGGGAAATGACGGGCAATCAAAGCGGTAACACGATGTTAACTGACGGTCTGTTGACCGTAGGCGCGGACGAGACAGCCGAAAAGCTGACCGTAACCGCGAGATCCGATTTTGACGGCACGGTGTTCGGCACGGCTGCCGTAACCGTGGCTCCAGCCAACAAGGTTCTGGAGAGCATTGCGCAGCCTGCTAATATCACAGGGTTGTCTAATGGCACTCCCAAAACGTCGGCGGCACTGGGACTGCCTTCGTCGGTCAACTTGACAACAAATGGAGGCACTGTGCCTTCGTCGGTTCAATGGGACTTAGCTACTAGCTCCTACAACCCGTCCTCTGCCTCCGCTCAGACCTTCACGGTAAACGGTGCGGTAATGTTGCCGAGCGGAGTAACGAATCCGGACAACGTACCGCTTACGGTCTCCGTCAGCGTGTCGGTCAATGCTAGTCGCTACGACGCACCGGCTCCGACGGTCTTTACGATTACCGCTTCGGCGGGCGAGAACGGCAGCATCTCTCCTTCCGGTACGGTCAGCGTGACAAGCGGCGGGAGCCAAAGCTTTACGATTAAAGCAAACGACGGCTATCAGTTAGCCGACGTGACCGTGGATGGACAAAGTATCGGCAAAGTTTCAACCTATAGTTTCAGCAATGTGACCGCTAATCACAGCGTTAGCGCATCGTTCGTTAAAGTGGAGATCGTTATAACCCCGCCTGACGAATCGACGGATAAGCCGACGGACAAGCCGACGGATAAGCCAATCCTGAACGATGTCAAAGAAGGTGCTTGGTATAACGATGACGTGGAGTATGTCATCGCGCATGGATTGATGAAAGGAACCGGCAATCATAAGTTCAGTCCGAACACGGAATTGACTCGGGGAATGATGGCTACCATTCTCGGACAGCATTATGGCTTGGATGTGAGCAAATACGCCGAAAATTCCTTTGACGACGTGGACAACGACAAGTATTACGCCCCTTATATCGAGTGGGTTCGCGATGCCGGAATCGCCGAGGGGATGGGGAACAACAAGTTTGATCCGAATGCGCCGATCATGCGGCAGGACTTGGCTGTTATTCTCATGAGATACGCGGGGGTTGCCGGATTGAACCTCCCCGTAGTCAAAGCGAATACAGGTTTTAAGGATGACGCGGATATCTCGAATTATGCGAGAGATGCGGTTGAAACGTTCTTTAAGGCAGGGATCTTCAACGGGAAGCCAGGCGGAATATTCGATCCGAAAGGCGTAGTTTCCCGAGCAGAGGTTGCAGCTATTCTGCATCGGTTCATCGAAACGGCAATAAAGGAATAATCGAAATTGCTAGTATCATGATTTCCAGAAACGGGCGGGCAACCGCCCGTTTTCTATTCCTTGCTGGTTAATTATTAGAAGGAATGTTCGAAAAAGTAGGGTGAACCTTCTGCTACTTTCAGTTTAGTAGGTTTGAGAGTTTACACAAAGTATTTTACAGACTCGAACAAACCCTTATTCCTTAAGGGTTTATCCTACATCAACTTATTAAATCCCACCACAAGAAAACAAAAAAACTAAAAGTTTCCAGTCCAATATTTGTCATTACAAAACGATCCAATTATTTTAAGCCGATGCCAAATATTTTGGCATCGGCTATTTTGGTTCGGAAAATGGGTTAAGGTTATAAGTTCTTGTCTTTTATGGATATATGTTCTTGTCCTCCGACAGCTATGCTAAATTTTGTTTTAGGAGAGTCCTTTTGATGCCTACATACATCTGTACAAAAGACGACTTTTATGACGTAGTGCGTTAAAGTACCGAAGAAATAGTTATTTTTTGGGTATTCCCCGATTTCGATAAAAAATCGGGTGCTCACCGTTTCACTTGCTAAGACTGATGAATTCCCTGGCTGCCGATCAGCAGGCGGACAAAGGATTGATAGTATATCCAATGCCCGTAGTCATTTGGATGATTGATGTTATTTAGCAAGAGGCTCTCGGGTGTCTTACCGGCTACTAGTTCTTCCGTCCAGAGTCCATAAGCGTCCGCCGCGCCGATTCCCAGCGAATCGGCAAGACGGAGGATCGTTTCCGCGTAGCATGATGTCTGGCCGCTCGTATGTAGCCAGCGGGGGTTCGGTTCACACGGCGTCACTAAGATGACGTCACTTCCTGTGCCGTTGCGGACTGCCTCAACGATCTTACGTAGATGGTCTTCAAATGCTTCCAGAGATGTGGTGCAACCATGCTCGTATCGGTTCTGGTCGTTCATCCCGTAGCCGACCGTCACGAGATCGGGCATCAGCGCCACAACATCCTCGTACACTCGGTCTGCGCCGCCGCCGCTGGTCTCACCTCCGATGGACCGGTTTTCGATGCGAATCCGGCCACGGGGGAACAATTCGCCTAGCAGCTTCGCGAACCGATAATAGTAGGTCAATGATTCATCGCTTGCATCGCCGCCAGCGCTGATGCTGTCGCCGTAAACGACATAGAGAGCTTCTTTGCCCGACGCAAGCTTGCGGACAGTCCGTTTGAGCAAACCGGATCCGGCGACATCCCTGGCGATCGGTGCTATCGCTTCCACGGTTTCGTCGGTCGTATAATCCGCGTAGACCGTAAAGTCAAGGTTGCTGTAATTAGGGTACTTGTTGTGGTCAAACGGATTCACTCCGTGCAGCGGATGCAGCGTCCCGTCAGGAATCCGGCTCTCTGCTGTGCGGTGAATGGTCCCCCTGTCATAATCGATGATATAGTCGACACCTTCTTCATACCGATTCGCATCGGGATCCTCGGATCTGGACCTGCTACGCACCTCCGTACCTTCTACGGCGAGCGGGCGGTGTCGCATAGGCAGTGGAGTCACCTTATGAAGGACGAACGGTTCCGCCGTTTGCCGACTCGTGACATTGTTTCTGCCGTTACCCTTGCTTTCATTATGGGTCACCATTCCAGCACAACTCCCAGGAAAAACTCGCTTTTATCCATGATCATCTGCCATGCGCTTTCCGCATCCTTTGCTGCGAACCGATGCGTGATGAGGGACGACGTCTGAAGCCATCCGTCACGAATGCCCACGAGCGTCTCATTCATCCGGTCTTCCGTCCAACCCGACGGACAGTGGAGCGTAATCTCAAGCGGCCGAAGCTCTTGAATGTCCACTTGGCCCGAATTCCCGAGAAAGCCAGCCGACACCAGATGGCTGTTCAGTCTCATCGCGGGCTTCAACACACGGAATGTGTCCATGGCGCCGACGGTATCGACCACGACGGCGATGCTCCGGTTGGCGGGCTCCTCCAGCCAAGCCGAAAGCGATGCGAACCTCAGATTTAGACTGCGGATCCCGGTCGGTAATAATGCCAAGCGGCGGTCGTGTTTGCCAAGTACGGTGACCTCCGCACCCCGGTGGGCAAGCGTCTGAGCTGACCATTGGCCGACCATTCCGTCTCCGATAACAATCGCCCGGTCGCCGGTCGCTACCGGTGGCCGGCGACCGCAGTTGAAACCGACCTGGGCAAGCACCATCCCGCTGTAGTCGATCGGATCTGCACCTTCGGGCACCCTCCAGACCTGCCCCTGGTGTGTAACGGACGGATTGATGTGCCCCCCGGTGTCGAATTTCATTCCGTCCACACGACTGATAGAGGCGAACACCCGGTCACCGGGCTTAAACCGCGTAACCTCCCCTCCGACCTGGCGAACGACGCCGACCTTCTGATAGCCGGCCACTTGGGGGAACGGCAATTTGTCACCCGGCCGTGTAACTTGCTCGCCCTTGACGCGCTCACCATACAGAAATGAAGACTCTGTCCCATTACTGATCCACGAGAAGAGGAGATCGATAACGACGTCTTCGGGTCCGGGTTCGGGTAGGTCGACCTCCCGGAATTTCACTTGCTTCACATCTTCGAATACGACGGCGGTGCCCTTCATTTTATAGACCCTCCGCGGTGGTTAATTCGAAATCAGCGGCGGGGTACGCATACACTTTGATCGCTTCCTGCCGATTCAGCAGTTCGATCGTCTCGTGATAGCGGTAGAACGGCACGTGATGCGTCTGCAGGCACTCCGTGTTAAGTCCACGGTTACCTACCAGGTCGAGGAGCAGCTTGCGGTCGGTGTCGCCGAATTTCCGGTAGCGATAGGATTCCAGAATGGTTCCCTTCAGCCACAGATGGGCACCGTAGCGCACTTCGCCCTTCAGAACCCCGAAGATAACGAGACGGTCGTCCACCTTGTCCAGGAGATTCTGGACGGAAGCAGCGGCACCGACGCAATCGTAGCCAAGATCGAATCGCCGGAAGCCAAGCTCTTCCGCGTGCACGGCGGTGCCCAGTCCAAGCTGGTTTACGTGTTCAATACGGCTCCGATTGATATCCATAGCGACGACATCGGATGCCCCCAACAGACGCGCGGACTGCAGCGCCAGCATACCGGCAGGGCCGAGGCCCGAGATTAGCATCGACCGGCCATTCAAGTCTCCGAATTGAAGCAAGCCGATAAGCACACACTTCAACAATTCGAAGGAGACCGCTTGCTCCCAAGTTATCCCGTCGGGCAGCCGCAGCAACTCAGCCTCCCGGTAATTCAAGAATTGCGCGTATGCGCCGATACCGGATATATGCTCCAGTGAGGCCACGCGGTCACCAATCTTGAGGTCTTTCACCTTGCTTCCGACGGCAACGACCGCGCCCGCCATTTCGTGCCCGGGCCAACCAGGGGGCAAAGGATAGTCCGGCGTCTTGCTCGGATCCATCATGTCCCTTCCCCCCATCATGCTCATGTCCCAGCGGGGACATGTGGATACGATCTCGATCCGTACCGTTACTTGGTCTTCCCGCGGCTCGGGCAACGTGAAATCGACAATCTCGTACGTGTTTTTTCCGAGTATCTGCAGCGCTTTCATTTCATTCGCCTTCTTTCTTAAATTGGTGAGAGGATACAGCAAAATCATGCGTTCCCGGCGAAAGCTCATTTCACGACGGTTCAACTGTTTACAGGGATTTCAACCCTTGCCTTCTCGCCCTTCAAGACTGATTCATTTGCTGATTCATTGCTGTCTGCCGCTTCACCGTTCACGATTCCGACCCCCCCTTTATCCCTTGACGCTTCCCAATACAATCCCGCTCATGAAATACCTCTGCAAGAAAGGGTATATGAGAAGGATTGGCAAAGCACCGATAAAGATCTGCGCCGCCTTATTGGTCCGGTTGGAAACCTCTAGGAACAAGGCGGTATCCTGAAGAGTCACCATCTTCTCCAGACCCTGCTGTACCACAACGGTTTGTAGATAGCTTTGCAAAGGGTAATTCTCCGTCCGATTCATCAGGATAATCCCGTCAAACCAGCTATTCCAATGGCCAACTGCGCTAAACAGGATCAACGTGGCAATGGCGGGCATGGAGAGCGGCACGAATATTTTCCATAAAGTATACCAATGGCCCGCCCCGTCGATAAAAGCTGCTTCTTCAATTTCTTTGGGTAAATTCCGGAAGAAATTGAACAGCAGGATCACATTGAAAACAGATACGGCGCCGGGTAAAATCAATGCAAATACGCTGTCGATCAGACCTGTCATTTTAATGACCATATACCAGGGAATCAGTCCGCCTCCGAAGAGGATCGTGATCATAAAAAAAACAATGTACGCCTTGCGGTAGGAAAGTGTGCTTGGATCCTTGGAAAGTGGATAGGCAATCAATATCGTCAGAAGCATATCGAGCGGAACGCCGATTAACACTCTTTCGAATGAAATGACCATAGAACGGATAAATTCCGGTTTGTTAGCCACAAATTCATAGGCTTTGAAAGTGAAATCAACCGGCCATAGCGTGACCTGCCCCGAAGCCGCGGCCGTACCGCCGCTGAAGGAGAGTGCCAGCACGTGGATCATAGGCAGCAGACACAGCAAGGCAAACCCGATAAGAATTGTGTAATTGAGAATGAGAAAGCTCATTCTTCCGATAGAAAGTTTATTATTCATAGATTCCCCCGTAGCGTTATAGTACCCGGTAACCTGCATATTTGTCGGCCAGTTTGTACGAAACGATAATGAGAACGGCGGAAACCATCGATTTAAACAGACCGACCGCCGTGGCCATGCTGTATTGGTTTTCGATCAGTCCCATCCGGTATACCATGGTATCGATAATGTCCCCGGTACTGTATACGAGCGGGTTGTAGAGATTGTAGACCTGATCGAACCCGGCATTTAATATTCCGCCCAGGCTCAGTACGGTCATCAAGATCACAATGGGAATGATTCCGGGTAACGTTACGTGCCAGGTCTGCTTCCAGCGGTTGGCCCCATCCACGATAGCCGCCTCATACAGCGTCGGATCTATTCCCGTCAATGCCGCAAGATAGATGATGGTTCCGAATCCGGCTTCCTTCCACACATGCGAACCAACGAGCAAATAAGGGAACAACTTCTCATTCCCCAGGAAAAATACAGGCTCTACTCCGAACAGGGATAAAAATTGGTTGACGATCCCGCTTGACGGGGACAGGATATCGATCATAATTCCCGCCAAGAGCACCCATGACAGGAAATACGGGAGATAGATGATCGTCTGAATGCTTCTTTTCACATATCTGGCACGCAGCTCATTCAACAGAAGAGCCATTGTGACAGGTACAATCAAACCCGCCACTATTTTCATAACCGCAATGAAAATCGTATTCCAGAACACTTCTCTTACATCGGGAATTTGCAAAATGAACTCGAAGTTATCAAGCCCGATCCAGTCCGATCGGAAAAACCCTTTGGTCACGTTGTATCTTTGAAATGCCATGATAATCCCAACCATGGGCCCGTAGCTAAAAATCAGCAGCAGGATGATCCCCGGCACCATCATCAAATGCAAGGGATATTCGCGAACCCATTTCCTTCCAGATTGTTTCAATGCCTTCACGGGCACCCCTCCATTGACCGACGATTGCGGTTTAGTCAAAAAAGGAAGTTGACAGAACCAACTCCCCCTTATCAACGCTTACCTTTAGATCATTTATTTTGACTTATACCATTCATTGACTTCTTGGGTCATTTGATCACCGCCCAATTTTTTCCACTGGGAGACGAAGGTGTCAAATTCATCGATTGGCGCTTTCCCCATAATGATCTTGAGGAACGTCTCATTCTGCATCTTAGTGAGCGTAGCTCCCTTGTCGATGATGGTCTGAGTAGGAGCACCGTAAAATTCGTTAAAGGTGTACTGCTTGTTTTTGTCGATTTTCTCCAGGATGGATTGGGAGCCCCCCGGTCCGAATACGGCGGCATAACCCCAACTTTTGATATCTCCGTCCTTATAGGCAAGAACCTTATCATAGTTGGACTTGTCCGTATTGTTCAGCTTGGAAGGATCACTGCTGTCCAGGGCGCCCTTGACCGCCTGGAAGCTTTCAAGGTTTTGCTTGGGCTTCCATACCCGGAACATAGACAACTTGAAAACTTCCTTTCCTTCTGCCGTCGTCCCGTATTTGTTGTTGTCTCCGTTTGGACCCATCGTGGTTTCTACCCACAAATTGACCATTTTGATAAGGGCTTCCGGATTCACGAAATTTTTATTTACAACATGGTAGGTCTTCGCAGGATTCGACACCATGGAAAGGACTGGCTTTTCGTCGGAAGAAACCGGCGGGATTACGATCCAATCCCCAGGATCCTGAGCATTCTCTTTGCTCGAATTCAGCGGCCAAATGGAATTCCACATCTGTCCGTAAGCGATCCCAATTTTGCCCGCCGTCGCGGATTCGGCCACCTTCGTGCCGTCCTTCACGCCGAATTCTGGATCAATCATCTTATTTTTATACATATCCTGCAAATACGCCAGTGCGTTCTTTACTTCCGGTTGGATCGTTCCGTTGACCAGATTGCCTGAAGCATCCTTGATCCATCCGTTCGGATAAGCATGGAATGCATAGAAGATCGGGGCAATATCCGCCCATCCGGTTACGCCGCCGCTGACAGCATCCTTGTTGATCGCGAAGCCATATGTGTCGGCCTTTCCGTTGCCATCTGGGTCCTGGGTGACAAACGCTTCGGCTGTCTTCTTCAATTCAGCCAGCGTCTTGGGGATTGGCAGATTCAATTTTTCCAACCAGTCCTTACGGATCCATATCAAGTCGATACTGTCCAAGAAGGACTGGGTCTCCGGAATGGCCATTAGCTTACCGTCAATTTTGGCCGTTCCTAGCATGACACCGCCGTCGCCTTCAATCACGCTTTTGGTCAAGGGGGAGGCGTACTGCTCATATGCGCTGGTCAAGTCGGCGATAACGCCATTTTCAGCGAGCAGCTGAAGGTTTTTGATATCAACATCGAACACGTCCGGCAAATCGTTAGACGCAATGGAGACGCCGAATTTTTGCGCATACTGGTCCTCCGGGACGACCCAATTGTACTTGATCTTAATTCCCAGCGAATCCTGATAGGCCTGTGTCCAGATATTGTTGTCGATCGTTTCATTGGCGTCGAATTTATAGTTGGTTCCAAGATCCCTTCTCACGCTTGTCACGGTAATCTCCGGGCTGTACTTGGTCAGAGAACCGTCCGCAATGGCAGAACCCTCAGGAGATGCGGGAGTATTCGCAGGCGCATTGGCTGTTCCAGACGATGCTTCATCCAGCGTGTTATTCGTCTTGCTGCAAGCAGCTAAAAGCAAGACAGCCGCAAGAATTAGCGATATGAACTTGGTGATACCCCTATTAGTCATTTAATCCCTCCGTTGATTATTTTTTTTGTGGCCTCTTGTTTTATTATAGGGAGGTAATGAAAGCGTTTAAATAGAACGATTTTTACAATTGAGCTTTCCGTTTACATCTTTATCAGGGAATCGCGATATTCCTGCGGAGTCATCTGAGTGGACTTTTTAAAGAACTTGGCAAAATAAGCCGGAGAATCGAATCCGATCGCCGCGGATATTTCATGGATCTTCATAGAGGTCCCGCCCAATAGATCCATTGACTTGTCAATCCGTGCCCGATGGATGAGATCCGATATATTGGCTCCGGTAACCTGTTTGAACAAACGAGACAGGTAGGAAGGATTGAAGCTGGTTAGCTCGCCCAGTTTGACCAGAGAGATGTCCTCCGATAAATGCTCCAAAATATATTGCTGCACCTGCATGATCGTATCCTTTTCCCTTTTCTCCTGCTGACTCTCCTTCAATGCGAAAATATCAATCGCCGTCTTGCGCAGAAATTCCGCGGCATCGGCCCAGGTTCCGAAGTTATCAATATGGGTAAAATTTCCGATATCTTCAGTGAATTCCTTTTTACCGGCAAGCCCCCATCTGTTGATATAAGACAGCAACTTCAAGGACAGTGCAAAATAGAGTTCCATAGCTGGGATATTCCGCATATGGTTTACGGTTGATAAATATCCCGTTATCTCGGATAATAGTTCAAAGAATTCATGCCTCTGACCGCGCTCCAGGCAACTCTCCAATTTACCAACCTTGTTCAGATGAATATGAATTTTACCATCCGCGCGTTTTAAGAGGTGATCACCCGCCGGTGAGAATTCACTTTCGGTGACGATGATGCCGCTTTTGCTGCCAATCCAGTAGTTCAGCAGCTGTCTTAATCCGTAATACTTTTCGGCTGCCGTATCCCAATCGATTACTTCGTTTGTAATAGCAAACGACATGTTGACATGGAGGGATTCCATGCAGGCTCTCTGGGCATTTTCGAGCATTCCCCTGACAAACAGACCGATTCGATCCCAACCGCGTTCAGGCCCGGTCGGCTGAAACAGCCATACGCAGTAAGACTCGTCATGTACAAACGAGGTTTGGATATTCTCGAATACATATTCCTCGACCATATTCTTGACTGTATAGGTCAAGCGGTTTTTGTCGGATCCTTTCAGATGTTTGGATGTATTATCCATTCTTCCTAAAAGCAGAAATACGGGCAGCTCGGCATTCAGCGGAAATTCCATTTCATCCAGCTGTTGCTGCCGAACCGGAAGCACTGACTTCTCTCCATGCAGAAGCGTAGTCAGAAATTCCCTCTGAAGCAACGGGATCGCTCTGCTTAGCTGCTGTTTCACCCTGCCGAGCAGCTCGTTATTTTTAAAGCTCCTCTCAATGTCTTCCACGGCTTTTTCGACCGCATGGATGATTTCCGCATCGCCTTCTGTCTTCAGAAGATATGCTACTCCTTCGTGCTTGATGGCCGTATACACGTATTCGAATTGGTTGTATCCGGTTAGAAATATGACTTTGCAGTCCGGCCATCTGCTCTTGATGTTTTCCAGAAGCTGCATTCCATCCATCTCGGGCATATGGATATCCGTCAGTACGATGTCAATCTTCGTCCTGTTCAGCCAGCCCATGGCTTGTTCTCCCGTATATGCCTTGTACAAATCCAGCTCAAGGTGCGTTAGGCTGCCGAACAGCCTGTACAGCCAATCCACGATCAATTGCTCATCATCTACAATCAACAGTTTATACATATGACTGCCCCTTCCTTTGCCTGTCTTTCTCTGGGAGGTTAAACTTCGATTCTGATAACCGCCTTCAATCCGCCGAGCGCGCTTCTCGTCAAGATTAATCCGCTGCCGCTGCCGAAACGATATTGAAGCCTTCTGTGTATATTTTGGATGCCTGTTGTTTCAACGTCCTCCATATTTCCTGTTTCAAGGAGAGCTTTCTGCATATTTTCCAGTGCCTGATTGCTCAGCATATTCCCGTTATCTTCGACGATCACATCCATCGCGCCTTCCGACTTTGAAAATGAGACGAGCAGTATTCCGCCATTACCCCGATTTTCAAGCCCATGCTCAAGCGCATTCTCGATAATCGGCTGGATAATGAGTCGGGGTACCCTGTAGAGTCTGCATTCTTCAGGTGTGGGCTCAAAACCGAGTTCCATCCTGCTCGCAAACCGCATTCCGATGATTTCGGAATAGATCCGCGCATGCTCGATTTCCTTGTCCAGCGTAACCTCGTCCTCACCGCTACGCGTAATGAACTTGAGGTAGTGTCCGATCAGTTGGGAGAATCTGGCCGCATTTTCGTTGTCTTCATCGATCACCATCCTATGCAGGATAAAATAGCTGTTATAGAGAAAGTGGGGGATGATTTGTGTCTGAAGCTGCTTTAGCTGCGCATGCTGCGCGAGTATCTTTTGTTTATAAACCTGCTCTATCAACGTATCAAGCTTGTTGACCATGGTATTAAAGGCTCGGTACAGATACCTGAATTCATCATGGGTCTTATGGGTAATGGAAGCGTTCATATCCCCTCTCTCTACTCTGCGGAATGACTTTACCAATACGGACAAGGGCTTATAGATCAAACGATAGGTGGAGAACGAATACAGCAGGATCAACAGGACCGATGTCGCTGTAAAAATCCAGAACCAATTGAAATATTTCTTGAAGTTCTTCAGGACTTCGCTTTCCGGTATATATTTGCTGAGGGTGATCCCAAGATAATCGGAACTTGTATAAATAGCCCAATAAGTCTTTTTCATGATATCCACGCTTCGGAAGCCGCTTGCCGAGGTCATTGCAGCCTCCTTAATGAATTCCGACATCCGGGCATTTTTTTCCGAATCGGTTGTGCTTGTCAGCATGAATTGGTTACGGTCGTCAATAAATATGGCTCCGCCGCCTTCGTAATCATTAAACTGCTGTAATGCATTCTCCAGCACTGTAAGATCGAGCTCTACGCCGATAATATATTCAGGCTTCTTTTTCTCCTTTTTGTTCTCGAAGGGGGTATTGGATAAATTTGAAACACTCAAAAAGAGACGGTTATTCCAGTAAATCGTCTGAGCATCTACGGAATAATAGGAGTTTGTATCAAGAATCGCGAATTCATCTCTGGGGATGGAGCTTTTAAAGCCTGAAGAGGAAATCACCCTGTCGATAGAGGGGATATATGTGCTTACATTTTTAATATAGGCGCTACTGCTTGCAATCGCCTGAAGATATTGCTGAAGTTGCAGGATCGCAATCGCCTTCTCATATTCGTCTAGAGATTCCGGAACATAGGCCAGCTGCCGCATATTGACATCTGCCGTGCTGTAGTACTGCAGAAGCTGGATCCTTTGTAATTCTTTCTCAAGTGTCTCCACGTAGAAGTTAAGCTGGGAAAGCATCGTATTGGAGATATCATCTTCCTGTGTCTGTATCGCCCATTTGTAGATTTCAATGCTAAGCACGTATAACGGAGAGATAATAAGAAGAAAGGTGATGACCATTCTGGTGAAAATAGACTTGTTCATCTTTGATGTAAACCATTTTCCCGAAACCGGCATCTTTCTCAGCCTCTCCTCTCGGTGAGTAACCCGCCATATAATAATTGCTCGCTGTTTTCCGTTTCAGAATAGCAAAATACCAGATGATTGGATATGGTTGCCAATAACTCCTTGATGGAAAAAGATGGCCTCCTAATAAATCCGGAAACCATCTTTTTCAATCGACTCGGTAGGCCGGAATCCCTGACATTTATACTCTATCGTATCAGGTGAAAATATGACACGATTTCTTATAGATTGCTCATTTACGAAATGTTCGTACTATGCTCTCCGCTATTCATGGAAGTTGAATGCGAATGTTCCTTCTTCTCGATCCAGCTTCCTAATTGGACGATGGCGAAGGTAACCAGCATAGCAAACAGGATCATGCCGTAAAATCCCGGCGCTTCAGTCCTTCCGCCGCGGTGCGCTTGCCAAAGTACATGTCTAGTTTTTTCTCCCATATCCCCATATCCATTAAAAATACTCCTTATTTATTGTGGAATTCCTGAAGCCTTCCACGTCACCGAACGGAGAATAACAGGAGCCCTGAATGATGCACGACTCCTGTATTCGCTTAGTGCCGGAAAACCACTCAGGAAGGTGTCAATGCACTTCTATCTCGGGAAACTGCACCCTGTATTCCGGCACTCCGTTTATCGTATACGGCCTTATTTTGGTTACATTGATCTTCACGTATTGTGCCGACGTGCTGGTAATCGGGAACTTCTGCACAGAATTTCCCGGTTGAGGATACCCAGTCCGGGTAACGACGGTCGTCCAATTGACATTGTTCGAAGATACCTGAATCGTGAAGTCGATCGGGAAGTGTACGCCCAAATAGGCGTCATTTCTCGGATACAGGTGAATCTCCTTAATGTTCTTGCTGCTTCCCATATCCACCGTGACCCATTCGGTATGGTCGGTGTTAAGCGAATTGTTACTGGACCAACCATACGCTCCTGCCAAAAAGTTTCGTTCCCCGTCTACCGCCGATGCAGCCGAGTGTCCACTCGCTTCCAAGGAACTGGAATAAGTCAACGTCTTACCAGTAGCAAAGTTGATTAATTGGTCTTTGTAGTAGATGCTTGCCACTCTTGCTCCGGTACCGCCAGAAGCAAAGCCGAAGCTCAACCGGGCCGAGTAAGGATTATTCACATCAGGGACGTGGATAGCTATTCCTTCCGGTTCTCGATAATCGAGCGTATAACCCGCCCTCGTAAGTTTTCTGTCAATTACCGCTCCGGTATTCAAATCGACAGCGGTTATATGCGTGTTGCCATCGGGATATACGGACCCTGGAGCGCCGTAATTGGTACCTTCGTACATGTAGAGATAACTGCCATACAAAGTGTATCCTTGGAATACCGTACCCGGAAAAGCTGGCGATGCAATGTCGGCAATAGGTGAATAAATCCCCTGCTTCACTTGCGCCAAGTTATAGACGCGGTACCTGAAGGTAGCGGCATTGTCCAACGAATAGCGCATCATCAAATTTCCGTGCATCATGTCGATAGCAGCCGTAACGTAGGTAGCGCCCGACACCAATTCATGTTTCTCCAGCCATGACGTAGTGGGAGTGACTACAGCACCATTCGTGAAAGGAAATCTTGCCAATTTCGTCCCCCACCCGCCTACACCGTCCGTTTCCGTCCACAAATACGCAACAGGCTGCCCGTTCAGCGTGCCCGGCTCCGCCCCGAAAGAAACGCCATGACCGAATCCTTTTAAATACATATAACCTAAGATATTGCCCGACATACTCAGCTTCGTTAAGCACAAATCTCCGTTTGCCCCCCTAACGGCGCCGGTTACGGGTCCGGGTTCTCCCGGCAGCTGGATACCTCCTTGCATCAGTTGAAGCGTGTAAATGTGTTGATTTACATTATCGAATGCAATCGATTGAAGTACAGAATTATTTTGAAGCGGTTTTTCCCGAATCATCATGATAGCGCCTTTTGACAGTTCGAATCTTTCAGATTGTGAAACTGCCGCAAACACATCACCTACAGGTAGGACGAGTAAGACGGCTGCCATTAATACTCCACTAAGTTTTAGCATCATTATTTTAACCATTTCTAATCACTCTTCTTTCTATTGAAATAGGATGTGAGATAACAACAACGACTGTTCATTGGTCTTCTCATGGGCATTGTTTTTTAATCTCTCTCCATTTGTAAGTACATCGGGATATAAACAACTCACAGAGCTCAGCTAGGTCGGAATATTCATTCCTTCCACTCTTTATCGAACCACCCTCCTGCATCTAGTTGCATTAGATCTACCTAGTCATGGACGCTCACCTCCCAAAACTATTGGTTGTACGATCTAACTTATTATGCGGTGTCACATTCTTGTTGTATGTCATTTTAGGAATGAAGCCTCTAAGCACATCATAAGGAACCGCTTTCATAGTGTAAATATGACAAATTTTACTTTTGAGTGTTCCGTTTACTTCCTGATTGATGAATCGTTTTGTTTACCATTTCCAATTACTAGATGTCCGTTAGCAAGGTCTGCAAAAAGACCAACTCAATTTAAGCTGGTCTCAATAACATGTTATTTATTTGTAAGCGTAGCATTTTACACCTTACCAGTCTCGATAGTCAAGAGAAGATGATGGCAACCTATTCATTCCCACGAATACTATAAATATGTCGCCACTGAGCTTCAGGTTTGACTTGATATAAGAACAGGCCGTAACAAGTAACGACTTGGTGAATCCACGTAACTTATCCCGGGTTCATGGGACCGTGATAAGTCGTATTTATGGTATTGGTATCTTGATAAAGCACACGTAGCAATTAAACTTAAACCTGTACATACAGCTGTACATATGTACAGCTGTATGTACAGGTTTATCGATTATGGAATGGTGAGACGATGCTACAGAGCGCTTTTTTATATCCAAAGGTTTCCCTAGTGAGACGGTTCGGCCATTTCTCGTGTATATGTCATTATGAATCCGGACAAACTTCAAGGAGCTTTCCGTTGTTCGAAAGGCATTCCTAAATTTTTTATTGATTATTGTCACAGATATGTTCCTTCAGTTGTCTTCTTTGATGTTCAAACTAAAAACAAAATGGAGGAACTTCAATGAACAAACTGTTAGTCATTAATGCACACCCAAAAGTGGATTCTACTTCTTCATTCAGTCTAAATGTATTAAATTACTTCATGAAAATTTATAAAGAGGATCATTCGAATGACGAAGTCATTGAACAAATTAACTTATACAATGACGTTATACCCATGATAGACCAAACTGTTTTAAGCGCATGGGGAAAACAAACCAATGGAGAAGAATTAACAAGCGAAGAGCAAGAAGTAACCGGGCGAATGAACGAGGTATTACAACAATTTAAAAGCGCAAATAAATATGTAATCGCATATCCAATGCATAACTTTAGTATCCCCTCAAAATTAAAAGATTTTATAGATAATGTTTTGATTGCAAGGGAAACGTTTAGATATATCGAAACCCCAATGAGTAATGGAAGAGCATCCGTCGGACTTCTCGACGATGGAAGAAGCGTAGTTACAATTCAAGCCAGTGGATCAATTTACACCAATAATGACTTTTATACCGAACTTGAGTACTCGAATAAATTTTTGAAGTCCATATTTTATTTAATGGGAATCGAAGATTTTGAAACAGTTCGTATTCAAGGAACAGGATTCCTGGACAGAAATGAAGTATTACAAAAAGCATATAAAGAAGCTGAAGAGCAAGCTTCAAAATTAGCAGCAAAATAAGAAATTATTTTCTCAGCCGATCCAAAAGACCGGCTGTTTTTCATTTTTACCACATTAAACCTGTACATACAGCTGTACATATGTACAGCTGTATGTACAGGTTTAATGATTATGAAATGGTATGGTATGGGTGAGCTGGGGTCTTAACAATTATTAATAATGGCAGGAGATTCTCCGTAGCGAATTGAAAAAGACTGCGTAAGGGAGTCTAAGCCCCTAGACTTTACTTAGCCTAGGGGCTTATCTGCTATTTTACCTGTCTCCTTCCACTGCCGATTCGATGTGTTACGTAGTCTACGACGTCGGGCGAATCAGCAGGATTCTTCTTTGGCTCTTCGCGATTGGCAATTTTCAGTGTTTTTCTTACAACGGCCACAGCTGCGTATTCCATCACATCGTCAAGGGTTATATGATCGATCTCATCTGTCCGAGCGTTATGGAGGTATACCAGCGTCTCCATACCGGCGACCACTTTCGTTGAGAGGTGGACAAGTATTGGCTGTTTTTCACGCTTACCAAATAGAGCATCCCCAAGCCATGACATACTAAACTAACCTCCCGCGTCTTAATGTATGCATATCCTGTTGGTACGTAAAGTGCCCCCGGCGCATGTCTCGTTTGTATTTATCGTTTATTCGTTTCATGAATCCTTCGCTGTCTAGGGCATACTCAATGGCTTCGGTATAAAACAAATTCAGCGAGATGTTATGACGGAAGCTAAGCGCATCGATTTCACTGTGGGTTACTTCATCTATTCTGAGCGTCACCCGATGCTTCTTATCAATCCTATCTGCCCTCTTCTCCATTGCCAATCAACCCCCATTGTGTTGGTTATTTTCGCTGTCATGACGTCATGACAGCGGATTTAGTGCGGTCGGAGGGAGGCTGATTGAGAGAAATATTCCAGCCTCCTTTCTTCTCTGTCCTAGAAAATATCATTCATTGCCACTGTATCGTCTCCTACTTTTTCTGAAACATTGAAATCTGAAACCTCTTGACTGTATGCGGTGCTTACTCTGCTTTTCCCAGCCACCATATGAGCGTATAGTACGGACTTCACAAAACCGCTAAAGTTTTGGCCGCTCTGCGCAATGACCCACTCAAACAGATCCCTTTGGTGATTGTTTTCAATGTTGAAGCTGATGGCTTTTCGTGCGAAACTCATAAGCCACCTCCTGCACGATAGAAACCGATCGCGTTCGCAAACAAAGGATTTGGCAAAGGCTGCGCCCTCGAAAAATATGGTCTAAGTAATTCCGTGAGCTCTTCTGCGCGGCCGCCGCTTATCAACACATGATCAGTGGAAGCCCATTTTTTACTAATTTCACCCGCGATCCGAGCCGCCATCTGTCGCGGATTATCTGCCTTATTCGTGTTAAACCCAAAAGGCAATGTACCAGAATCTCGGTCTACATATCGCTTATCCCGCATTGTCACGTAATTAACGGTCTTACTTCCCGCATCAATGACACGTACCAGGCCCTCTTGAGGAGCTGACCAGAACGCTCCTCCTCCTTCCACTGCCACTTTTACGTCAGTAACCTGGATCTTACGATGATTACCATTTACTTCGATCTCCCATTGCCCTTTCAAAAGATTGCGCATGGCTTCTTTCGTGTCTGGACGGTGATGTTCTACAGGTAAACCTGTTATGATGGATACATTTGAATAACCAGCAAGGTGAATCGATACCAGAGCAAGAAGCAACGTATCGATATGAGCTTTATCATCGGTCATCATGTATCGCCCAAATTCGGACTCATTGGCCGCTAAGTTTCCAATAAAATAGCGCTCGCCCTGAAATACCACTTCTATATCGTCATCTCGCCGGGTGAGAAGCCTGCGCTCTCGCCACTCCCCCACGATTGACGGAATATATAAGGTATGCACTCCAGTGTACGCCTTAACCCCATTTCTTCCGATATCAAGTCCAATGTAATGATGTTCCATCTAACCCCTCCTCCAAACGTAGGTAAAACGTAGATGATCTCAGTACCCCTGACGTTTTACGTATGTTTGATGTTATGCAGCACCGCTTGTCCATCTTTCCACACTTTTGATGAAATATTTTTGAATACATGACTAAAGAGACGTTTATAGTTTCGTACTCTTGTCCATACTGAGACTAAACAGCGACTTGTGATTTGCGGAAGGATGAGAAAAATGTTTGGAAAGGAACGCAGTCGATTCGGTGAATTCATTGACCGACATGGGATAAAACAAGAGAAAATACGGGAAATATCAAAAGTTAGTCGGGAGACCATTTCGAGGGTCTGCAAAAATAGAGATTATATGCCTGCTGGTAAGACGATGAAGGCATTGGTGGACGCGGTACGTAAGCTTACCGGAAAACACGTCAAATCAGATGACTTTTGGATGTAGAACATCCTATATTGTAGGTGTAATATGTGGTGTTACCAAGTAACGTTGAAAGTGCTGCCTGCAGCCGGGTAAGCAGTCCAAACTGCCCGCGTATAGTTTAATCATACCTGTACATACAGCTGTACATATGTACAGCTGTATGTACAGGTGATTTAGACTCTCCCCTACCTACCGTTACTTCCTTGAAGGTATTGATACCAAGCATCAACAAAATCATGGAGGTAGAATAACCCATGAATGGGGTTTTGAACAAAGGGTAATTTAAGGAGCCAAGTAGCGAAACTTAATCTCGCACGCAGACTTCATGGTATACATGTTTTTAGGATCACGGTATGCTCATCATGCTTTTCAATCACACCACCATTGTCAATCAACTCTCCGTCTTACCATTCCATAACCGTTGTTTAGTTAAACATTAGCGGTTGATAAATGTGCATCGGTAGCTAAGATAAATATGGATTTAAATATTATATTTCCCTCTTTTTTTGACAATTCGACATGAATAGAAGTGATCCCTTCCTATATCGTAAGAGTAACCTATCCTGGAAACGAAAGTATAGGAATATTTGAATTTGCAATTATCTTCTTTATCAATGGCCGATCACCTTTCCAGATTTACCTCCAGGTGTTAAATGGGGATATCAAATCAAATGGGACGACGTCCGAACCTAAGTACCGGCTGGCGTAGAGAACATGCGGCTGGCGAATGGATATAGCCCGTGAATATATCGAAGAAGAAGACGAATAGAACTGAAAGGGCCTCTTTTTGCTCTTGATAGTGCAATATACCGTTTTTGTTGAGCAACGCAGAAGCATGACACTCAAACGAAATATACCTGTACATATGTACAGCTGTATGTACAGGTATAAGTGATGAAAGAGATAGGCGTGATTGAATTTTAAAGGATCCCCTAATCATACCAACAAATGAGAAAAGTATTTAGTTTTTGCCCCCGAAACTAAATATGGAGACGAAGTTTGTATAGATGAATCACTTTAACGGTAAGGGGGAATGATACAACTCCTCGAATTTTGCTACTCACAACCGGAAAGGGGCGCTCGAAAACTTCAGGCAGTTTCTATTTTTGGTCATTTTTAAACCTGTACATACAGCTGTACATATGTACGGCTGTATGTACAGGTTTAAATGATGTAAATTAGCCAAGTAGCGAATCTTAAACTCGCACGCAGCCTTCATGTAATACAAGTTGTTTAGGATCACGGTATGCGTATCTTGCATTTTGCAATCACACTGCCATTGTCAATCATCTCTCCGTCTTACCATGCCATAACCGTTGTTTAGTTAAAACATTAGCAGTTGATAAATGTGCATCGGTAGCTAAAATAAATCCGGATTTAGACATTATTTTTCCCTCTTTTTTGACAATTTCGACATCAATAGAGGTGATCCCTTCCTATTTCGTAAGAGAAACCTGTCTGAAAACTAAAGGATGGGAATATTTGAATGTGCTATTAGCTTCTTTATCAATGGCCGATCACCTCTCCAGATATACCTCCAGGTGTTAAATGGGGATATCAAATCAAACGGGACGGCGTCCGAAACTAAGTACGCTTGAATTGCAAAGGGTGGCGTTGAGAACAAGCGGCTGGCGAAATGGATATAGCCCTTGAATATGTTGAAGAAGACGAATAGAACTGAAAGGGTCTCATTATACTCTTGATGGTGCAACATACTGTTTTGTTGATGGAAGCAGAAGCACGACACTCAAACGAAGTCCATATGTACAGCTGTATGTACAGGTATAAGTGATGGAGGAGATAGGCGTGTTTGAAAATCAAAGATCCTAATCAACTCAACAATAGAGAAAAAAATAAGGATTATGCCTCCGAGAGTTATTAGGAGACGTTTCTCTCAGATCGAATTTCATCAGGAATATAGAAACACATCTGGAAGGAACATTTGCGTTATTTTAAGGTAAGGGGAAAATTGACACCTCGAATCTTGCTACTCTCAACTGGAAAAGGACGTTCGAAATCTTCAGGCAGTATCTGTTTTGATGTTATTTGTCTTACATTAGAAAGACCTGTACATACAGCTTTACATATGTACAGCTGTATGTACAGGTATAAAAACTTATTGCTGTTCCTATTCATTGTGGTAGAATACAGGTATACAGTTTTTAAGGAGGTAAGAAATGGGGATTGTAATTAGTTTTGGTATCCAAAAAGGTGGAGTAGGTAAAACAACAGCTTGCGCAATCACAGCGCATCTATTGTCTAAAGAAGCTCGCATTCTAGCCATTGACTTTGATAGTCAGGGTAACCTAACTGAGTTTCTTACGCGAAGGGATATTTACGACTTTACAAAACAAACGATTCTTGAGGCTATTCAGGAAAAGAATCCAACTCCATATATTGTACGTATCACTGATAATCTTGATTTAATACCTGCAGAAGATATTTTATCGACGTTCAGCCGCTGGTTATATAGAGACTACAAAGGGGATGCTACCCAGGCCCTGAGAAAAACCATCGATATGGTCAAAGACCGATATGATTACATACTAATTGACTTGCCACCAAACCTTGGAGATCAGACCATTAATGGTCTGACTGCGAGTGATTATGCAGTTGTTATCTTGCAGTCTGAGCCATTTTGCTATTCAGCTCTAGAACGTTATCTTGAGACACTTACTGTTGTACAGCAACGAACGAATGAACACCTTGCTTTGGCTGGTATACTGATCGCTATGAGCGATGGACGAGCCGGCATAGACAATTCCATCGTTGATAAGGCAAAGGATGAATATGGTCCGATGGTGTTTGAGCATATAATCAAACGGCGTAGCCGCATTAAAGAATTTGTACTGGAAGGCATCCAGGACAGCACGAAGTTTGATCAAGGCGTATTGGAGTCATATATAGGGTTTGTTGAGGAGCTGAAGCAGCGTGTCAACCAATAAGGCGGATAAATTTAAATCACTTATGCGTTCCCCCTCAGGGAACCAAGAGAATAAAGAAGAAATTATCTTCCCGAATGAAATTGCGAAAAGTCCTGCTCACGAATTGGTGCAGATCAGCGGGAAAAAGAAAGCTACATTTGAACTTGATGCTGAATTGCACAGATGGCTTAAGGTTCACGCATTGACGATCAATAAGGACATGGTCCAGATTCTAGAAGAGGTATTAAGGAAGTATCGTTCTGAAACAGAGAGGAAATAGTCCTCTTTGATTCGCCTGTATACCTGTACATATGTACATACATATGTACAGGTTATTTGCATAATTATGAGTAAAGGATCAAACAACAGGATTAGACTAATCTATCAGTTTATCTTGTTTTTATTTGACTGTGAAGGGTTAAATTTTTACCCCTCCCCTAATGAGTCGTCCCCCTGTATTATAATCCTGCAGGTTGTTATTTAATATCGAATTTTCTGCATCTGTGATCAGCTTGTCATGTCATCAAAATGATCTCTTCTTTGCTTTATGAAAATCTCCCAGTTAATCGTCTCTAAATTTCAAGCGACCCTGGAAAAATCATCCGGGTTCCATTGAAATTCTTAACGGGACTTGCTAGGAAGCAGCCCTAAATATAATACAGTCTCCTGTACATCTGTATGTACAGCCAGATGTACAGCTGTACACATGTACATCTGTATGTACGTACAGCTATACAGTTTTAGAAAGTTATTCCATTCTATTAATTGGTATGATAGAATGAAAGGGAAATATCAACCAAATTACAACAAAATAAGCCATTGTTTCGGCGGCTCGGTGCTGGTAACACCGATGCTGCTTCATCCGATCAAGAACATCGGTGAAACAGGCGCATCACAATGACTTTTGATACCTTTATTATACCCGATTTATTTCTATTAAATCAAGGGCTTAGTATGGGTTTCTATAGACATGGCGAAGGCTCCTGATTCCCTTTTGGAATCCGGAGCCTTTTTTTGTTGTTAGGGATCTTCGTTCAGTTCATTATCAACTAACTAGAGAGATTGTTACATATAAAACGATGAAAAAAACTAAATAACCCGGCGTTCGTTTCCAATTTTCAAAAATTGGACTTCGAAGGCTTAGTTTCCTATTGTCTTTTTTGGATGCTGAGTCAGGATGAGCCTTCGCCAGCTCGGTGGGATCAGGAGACCACGGTAAAAGACCTGCCCAATTCATGTGGCGAGCCGGAGGCTAGTGGGTTGGTGATTGTCGGGGGTTGTCACGTATTGGCCGTGACCACTTGCGCCGGAAACCGGGCGTGAAGTGAAGCTTTACACTCGTAGTCTGCCTACCTAACCGGGGGCAGACAATCCGGCAAAAAACGAAGTACGGTCCTTTTGCGATATGACTCTATCGTGGGCCGTGACCGTTCCGAAAAGTACGTGGTACAGACTCGAATGAACCTTGCTGGAAACCGTTCAAGGGAGAGTAGACCACGGTTTGAGAAGTCGCTGAAAAAGCTGTGGTGGCAGATTGGTCTATAGGAACCGTAACCAATCCAGGGCATGTCCCTATAAGTAAGCGAGCCGTAGAAATGCGGCGTGGCAGAAACAACTCCTGGGAGCCGTTCCCCAATGCGTGACGGTCGAACCATTCTGTACATCTTAGTCCATTTAGGCTGTTTATATTTTTTTATTCAGCCTATCGGGATAAGGTGAACTGTGTCCACCCCGCACGATCCATCCTGGTTCCGGCTTCGCCTTCCGTCAAGCATTATGTATCTAAATGCGACGAAAATAAACAGTTCACCGATAACGTAGGGGAGGGCGTGGGGAGGATGATTTAATCAAATGCAAGCGAATGCTTGCTACCTTTTGATTTTAAAATTCTTTCTATTGAACCTGCGGAGAAATAACAGATGATTAAGATTTGGCAGACGATCTTAAAGCTTAGTATCTTTATGAGATGGTTCTAAAGATGATTTAGTCGGTGGTGAGTATAGCCGTGAAGTGAGTCGAGGTTTGGGGGCAACGTGTTTTTTGTTGTCCCCACTCCGAGGCGAGCTACGCGGAACCGTGAGGAAAAATATTTAGACAGATACTTTCTTGAATTCTGTTTTTGTAGACATTTGTTTAAAATTAAGAATGGTCTGATCGGAGCGAGTACCGAAAATACATATGTGGTCAAGCTCCTGAAAGATCCTTTTAAAAAAAGTATTTCATAGTGTAGCGTTACACGATACACTATTGTTAATTAATACCACGCTTTTTATGGGAGGGTCGTATTATGAGGAAATCGTTTGAAGTATCATGTCATCCAGGAACCTACGTCCGACAGAATATTATTCCCTCGGGCATGACTGTGAAAGCCGCCGCCGAGCGACTAGGTATCGGCAGGCCAGCACTATCGAACTTCCTTAATGGCAAATCGTCCCTGTCCCTCGAAATGGCGGTTAGGTTGGAGAGGGCGTTTGGCGCTGAACGGAAGCAACTGATCGATATTCAGGCTGCTTACGACAGGCAGATGCGGTTGTCTGCTGATAAGGAGATCACGGTGCGCGCCTTCGTCCCGAATTTCCTGACCATCAAGGCAAGGAAAATCGAAGACTGGGCAGATGGCCAGATCGACGCCCGAAGCCGTCTTCCCGTTTTGCTGCGGAAGCTGGTCCACTCAACCGGATACGAACTCCGCCAAGTGGACTTCCCCGGCTACGACAACGCACAGCGCAAAGGCTCGGATGGTTTCGTCGCAGCGGGAGTCGCCACACCTTGGATTCCTGAGGGGAACTCTTATTGGGAGTTCGGGACTGACCAGAAGCCGGGTTTCAAAGCCGAGAGTGATTATGCGGCGCGGCTGACCTCGGTAGATCCTGTTGTGCGTTCAGTTAGCACCTTTGTATTTGTGACACCTCGCAACTGGCCAGGTAAGACCGTTTGGGAGAAGCAGAAGAACGAAGCTGGCGATTGGAAGGCTATCAGAGCTTTCGATGCGAGCGATCTCGAACAGTGGCTGGAGCAATCCGTGCCGGCGCAGATTTGGCTTGCAGAACAACTTGTCCTACCGATCAGCGGCTACGAAACGCTGGAGCAGGCATGGATTCGTTGGGCGAATGCCAGCGAGCCCCATCTAACTCCCGAAATATTCGCTCCTTCGATCGCTGCTTACCGGGATACGTTTAAGGCTTGGCTTGAAAAATCGAGCAATAGGCACTTTGTAGTAGCGGCCGATTCACGGGATGAGGCGCTTGCCTTTCTCGCCTGCCTGTTTAATGAGACAGAACTCCGACAATTCAAAGACCTAGCTGCAATCTTCACATCGCCCGTTGAGCTTAGGACGCTAGTTGAGTCATCTGTGTCTTTCATCCCAATTGTTCATTTGGAAGAGGCCGAGCGCGAACTCATCGACGCCCATCTACGGCTTCATTGCATCGTTTTCCGCCCCCGAAATGCTGTCGATACGGAAGCAGACATCAAGCTCGATCTTCTCAACTACGAAGCCTTTGAAAAGGCCCTCACCTCCATCGGCATCGAGGAAGGCGACATTGACAGGCTTGCACGGGAGTCAGGCCGTTCGCCAACAATTCTGCGCCGCCGTCTCTCTCAGAACGCCGCAATCAGGATGCCTGTATGGGCCGGCGATGACGATAGGGCAAAATCGCTAGTACCGATGGCCCTGATCGGCGCCTGGAACGCCGAGCCAGAGGCTGATCGCGAGATCGTCTCCAATGTGGCAGATCGAAAATACGAGGCGATCGAAGACGATATCGTGCGTATACTGCGGTTCGATGACAGCCCAGTGTGGTCTGCTGGACGTTATCGGGGTGTTGCCTCAAAGATCGACGCCTTGTTTGCAATTGCGAGGATGGTCACAC
This sequence comes from Paenibacillus sp. JT31N11, assembly GCF_056269285.1. Lineage (NCBI taxonomy): Bacteria > Bacillati > Bacillota > Bacilli > Caryophanales > Paenibacillaceae > Paenibacillus > Paenibacillus sp. JT31N11. The sequence continues at coordinate 18,180 of NZ_JBWDNQ010000021.1, read as the reverse complement.
CGGCGGATCTCGATCGGTTCTTCATCGCTGCAGAATACGTGCTTTCCAAATCCGACCCGGCGCTCGAACTTCCGGAAAAAGATAGATGGGCTGCAGCCTTTTTTAACAAGACACGCGATCACTCCAGCGCGTTGCGCACGGGTATCTGTGAGACACTCGTCATACTATCGGTCCACGGCAACAACCTGTTCCAGAGCCGTCTCGGAATTGATGTCGAAAGTCGGGTCGCAATACTGATCCGAAAACTCTTAACACCGTTGACTCTCGAAAAGCTGCTTACCCACGACCGCGACCTACCACACTACGCAGAAGCTGCGCCCGATGAATTTCTCAAGATCATCGAAGATGATCTACGGCGCAACGATCCCTTTGTCTTCGGTCTTCTCAAGCCAGTTGATAGTATCTTATTTGGAGTATCACCGTCGCGAACTGGCCTTCTTTGGGGACTGGAGTGTCTTGCCTGGAAACCGCAAAACCTCCCGCGCGTGTCGTCGATCCTCGCCCGACTCTCTCTTCCGAAAATCGACGATAACTGGACGAATAAACCAGATGCCAGCCTAAAGGCTATCTTCAGATCATGGATGCCACAAACGGCGGCTTCAGTGGAGCAGAGGCATAAGGTACTGGAGTTGCTAACTAAACGTTTCCCGGATGTCGGCTGGGAGATTTGCATCGATCAAATTATGCCGGGTTCCCGGATTGGTCACTACAGCTACAGACCTAACTGGCGCGGTGACGCCTCAGGAGTCGGGCAGGTCGTCACGCACAAGGAGATGTACGACTTCAACCGAAGGGCTTTGGATCTCCTGATCGCTTGGCCGAATCACGACGAAAATAAACTTGGAGATCTCGTCGAATCTCTTCAGGGTATGCCCGAGGAAGACCAAACCAAGGTCTGGGATCTGATCGATGAATGGTTCAATAACGCTGGCGAGGCCCCTAAAGCAGCGCTGCGCGAACGCATCCGGCAGTTCGCCTTTACTCGACGAAGCCACCACTTAAAGCTCAAGGAAGCTACCCGCGATCGTGCCCGCGAAGCCTACGATAGCCTCCGGCCCCAAGATCCAGTCATCCGTCACGGTTGGCTGTTCGCTGATCAATGGGTGCAGGAATCGACTGACGAAATCGAAGATGAGGATTTCGACTATCGAAAGCGCGAGGAGAGAATCGACAGGCTGCGCCTCGAAGCGATTATCGAGATATGGAGCGAGCGCGGTTTCGAAGGGGTGAAAGAATTGATCGCCAGCAGTGGAGCCGCCGGCGTCATCGGCCGCTATATGTCATCATGTGTTACCGGCGTTAAGCCACAAGTAAATTTCATTCGTCTATGCCTTTCCATTGACGGAAACCTCCGAAGCAAGACCGAGTGGTGTCTGCAGGACTTTATTTTGACGATTGGGGACGACTCTCGTGCTGAAGTGTTGCAGGTTGCGGCCAATGAGTTACCTGCCGATGAACGAAAGCGATTATTTATATGCGCGCCGTTCCAGGCATCCACTTGGCGCCTTTTGGATGAATATAGCGAGGATATCCGCACTGGGTACTGGAAAGACGTACTGCCGTCCTGGGGGCCGCATACGCCCTCCGAGCTAACCGAACTGATCGATTGTCTCTTGGAGGTGCGGCGGCCCCGCGCGGCTTTCCATGCCGTGCACATGGACTTCAAAGACCTAGAGACATCCCGCCTCAACCGGTTGCTATACGACGTAGCCACGGTGGATGTCGAGCCAGCAAGCCATTTCAAGCTTAAAAGCTACTATATTTCGGAAGCATTAAATTCGCTTGATGGTCGTGCTAGCGTCACCCGTGACGAAATGGCCCAACTTGAATTCCTATTCATTGGTGCACTCGATCACAGTAAACACGGAATTCCGAATCTTGAAGCTCAGATCGCTCAATTACCGGCGCTGTTTGTCCAGGCGGTTGCACTTGCTTACAAACGTCGTGACGAAGGCGAGGATCCACGTGAATGGAGGATCGAGAATCCAGAGCAGCGGGCGTCAGTCGAGTCGGCAGCCCATCGTCTTCTAGACCACATTACGAAGATCCCTGGCACAGACAAAAACGAAAGAATTGATGCAGTAGCGCTTGCCGAGTGGCTTACCGAGGTAAGGCGTCTATGCCGCGAATATGGCCGCACCGAGAAAGGCGATCACTGCTTAGGTCAACTACTTGCTAAGGCACCGGCGGGTGAAAACGGCATATGGCCCTGTCAAGAAGTATGCGAGGCAATGGATGGAATAGCATCGCCAGAAATCGCCAGAGGATTTTCACTAGGGGTTCGTAACTCTCGCGATTTTGAACGGCGAGGGGAAGGGGGCGACCACGAACGCGAGCTCGCAGCAAAATACCGCGCCTGGGCTAAGCGCTTACACTTTGACTACCCCTATGTCGGGGCGATCCTCGAGGACATCGCCAAATCCTACAATAGCGAAGCCCAGTGGCATGATTCAGAAGAAAACATTACGAAGAGGCTACGCGATTGAGGGTAGGCACCGCTATCACGGCGTGTATCACCTATCAAAGACGGCTCTTATACATGGGTTTGAAAGATTCGGGCCAGTTCTTCAGGGGTGCCGTACAGGTGCAAGGATCCAGTCACAGCAAGAAATTGTTCATCGATTGAATAAGGCTCAACCAGATCAGTAAACGACTGATAGATTTTTGTAATTGCATTGATACGTCGATATATTCTTGCATGCGCGGCTTGATAATGATGACGTCCGGACATTTTGCTGCGATGGCTTCCCCTAGCCTTTCTGCCGTCATAACTCCATACGATTTTGCAATGGGGCAAGCGGCAAGGATAATGCCTGATCGACGTTCCGGATCTCCTGAAACCACGACCGGTTTAATACGGCGAAATCTACGAGATCAGGATCCAGGGCAACCGTTTCAATACCAACACCGTTGGAATAGTTTCATTTTTCGTGTAAAAGGATGAGATAAGGTGTGAAATGATTCACAAGATGTTTATGGTTTATCCATACCAGTGTCCAAATGTTTAATACGAGATGGAATGATACATATATTGCATACATATATTGTAATCGAGAGATGTCCAAAGGTGGAGGACACATAAATAACATATTAAAATTACTTACACCCATCAATAAATTTAATTATTTTGTCTATCGTTTTATTATTGTCCTCTTTAAACTCATGCTCCCAAATCCGTAAAACATTCCAACCATTACTTAAATAAAAATCAGTGACAGTAATGTCTCGGTTCTTATTCCTAAGAAACTTCTTTTCCCAATATTCGAGGTTGCTCTTCGGATACCTTCCATGTATGTCACAAAAATGCCAAAAGCAAGAATCTATAAATATTACTATTTTATATTTTTTAATTGAAATATCCGGCTTTCCTATCAAACCCTTAGAGTTTCTTCTAAATCTTAAACCCCGGCTCCATAATTGCTTACAAACGTAGTCCTCTAATTTGGAGATTGACCGAATAGACTGCATCATTTTACTCCGAGTTTCTTTTGAAACTCTATCACTCAACTTATCACCCCTGTTTCTACAAGTCTCCCCCAAGAAATATGATTTACACTTTGATCTTACTTGAATTCTGTTATAATATAAATGGAACTTTATAGAAATAGGTGAAAACAAATGGCAGGGGTTTCGGTAGCTGAATATTTAGGACAGAGAACTGATGTCGATGACATGCAAATTCATCCGGTTGGGATAGGGGCCCCATGTCCCTTTATGGATGGAAGGAAGTGCCATAAAAAGATTCCTGTATGTTCTATTCGTAATAAGGGGAAGTTGTGGATTGTTTGTGAAAATAGATTATGCAGTTCAAAAAAGACTGTGGCTGATCTAGCCAACCCAAAAAAGAAAGTGAAATTACCTTTATCGAGCTATCAAAAAAAGGTCTTACTAGAAATTGCCAGGGTTTCTTTTTCTTCTGTCCTCCGACTTGAAGATGTTGCAGTTAAAAGAGAGGTTCCAATAAAAGCAAATGACAAAAGCGATTACAGTGCAGACTTTGTCATGACACTGTACAATGGCAAGACTAAATTGCCAGGGCCTGATAGGGTAGTACTTGAAATGCAAGGTGGAGGCGAGACATCTAACACAGGAGAAATAACGCGACATCTTTCTGCTTGGGCTGCAGATAGCCAAAGGACTAACGCAATGTTGCGGCAAGAGATTTCTGGAGTGGGGACGATTGAGACAAATGCTTGGCGGCGACAACAGGAACAATTTTTCGTTAAAGGTAATGTAGCTTTAATGACATGGAAAGGTTACGGAATTATATTTTGCGTTGGCGAGCTGCTCTATGACTACATATGGAGAAAGATCGAAAACAAGGCTACACTGCCTTCTTTGGAAGAACACAATTGGACCTTAGCTTTTTTAGAGATCTGTGAAGACAAGGAACAGCCTCTGGTCCCAGGTCCATTACCTTTATTAGTAGGGAGAAGATTATTCACAAATTATCAGACATTTGTCCATTCTCTTATCAATCAAGGCGAACCAAGTTTAAGCACATTTGCAGGAGAGTTTGATCGACTTGATGGATCAACAGTTATCATAGAAAGGGACGGTGGTTAAAACAAAACAGGCTAGGACTACTCCCTAGCCTGTTTTGTTTGTGATAGTGCAACGAGTCTTCTACCTAACCATTCGATGACAGGAACTGCAACAGCATTCCCTAAAGTTCTGAATCTATTTCCGTCCAATCCACTGGGAATCCCTGTAGTTTCTCGTATTCCGAAGGGAGCATCCGTCTGACAAATAGCGTCTGAGCTGCCTCTGGAGTCAAGTGTATAGGTTTCTCCATCATTTCTATATCCTTTTGCTTGGGGTCCGGCTGAAGCTTTTCGTCCAATTCCGGCATGCTGGATAGAATAGAGAGCTGGAGACATATTGCCCTCGCCAGATCCAAAGGAAGTGGTTTCTTTCTGTCCCAAGCCCTGTCTAGGAGCGATTGCAATTGCCCCCTGCTCAAAAAGTACTTCAGCGGCGCGCTGGCTTCGATAACTTGCGACAATGTAGACTCTTCTACGTCGTTGGGGTGTTCCAAAGTATTTTGCATCCAATACTCGCCACGCCACACCATACCCGAGTTCATCCAGTGTTCGTATAACGACTCTGAAATCATTTCCGTCGTTACTGTTAAGTAGTCCGGGAACATTCTCGACAAGAACCCAATCAGGTCTTCCTTGTTCGATAAGTTCTGCGTACTTATAAAAGTGTCCGCTTCGGTCTCCTTCAAGACCTTTTCTTTTACCTTGGTTTGCGAGCGAGACATCTTGGCAGGGGAATCCTCCGCACCAAACTTCTGCTTTTGGGACTTCGTTGATTGTAACGTCATTTATATCACCCATCAATTTAACATTTGGCCAGTGTTTATGTAGGACCTTTTGGCAAAAGGCGTTCCATTCACACTGAAAAACAACTTCCATACCTGCTCGTTCAAGCCCGAGGTCAAAACCACCTATACCACTAAAAAATGAAGCTACTTTTAACATTCAATCAACTCCAATAGAACATATGTTCTATATTCGAAAAACGGTTCTAAATTCCTTCTTTGTTTAGCATCTTTTTTTCATAATTAGTATATCATATGCTTGCTCGAATGGCCAGTAAAATCGATATTGTTTTAATTTAATGAAAAGTAGAAGCACTACATTAACTTATTTTACATTTAAGCTTAAACTTGTTATTATAAATTGTTTTAGGGCAACAATGAATATATAGTTCTAAAACTTTATCAGCTATGGTTTCCTAAGAAAGCTTGTGGACCCATTTGAAATATAGGTTTTTTTTTGGTTAACAGTTATAATTAGTTAAAATTGTCCAGCATCGATTCCTTTTAGGATTGTTCGTTTACTATACTTTATTGGGAGGACTCACTATGGCTGAAAAATTATTTTTGAGTTTAGATAAACTTCATTTCGATCCCCAGAATCCCCGCCTGCCCAAGACCTTAATTGGTTCTCAGAATGAATTACAGGTTATTGATTATTTAAACCGATATGGAAATATTGTAGAGCTAATGCAGTCAATTGGGGAAATTGGATATTCAGAAGCTGAGCCTTTGTTGGTAGTTCCCAAAGAAGGGTTTCAAGACAATTATTTAGTTGTGGAGGGAAACCGAAGATTAGCTGCATTAAAATTGCTTTCAAATCCCGAACTAACATCACTTCGAAAAAAACTAATTGCTGACGTCATTGCTTCCGTTAAGTTTACCCCAAGTAATATTCCAGTCATACTATATAATAGTAGAGACGAAATTTTGGATTATTTGGGATATCGCCATATAACCGGGATTAAGGACTGGGGTTCCTTAGAAAAAGCACGATACCTTGACCAACTGTATACATTACATATTAGCACTGTGGGACATGGGCAAATTTATCCGATATTAGCAAAAATGATAGGAAGTCGTTCAGATTATGTCGCTAAACTTCACACTGCTTTAAAACTTTACGAGGTAGCAAATAATGACGCATATTATAATGCGGATATTAAAGAAACCGACTTTAATTTTTCATGGTTAACTACTGCAATATCCTACAATGACACCGTAGAATACCTTGGTCTCTCTTCAGCAGGAGACTCTTCACTAACCAACCTGAATAAGAAGCACTATGCACAATTGTTTACTTGGTTATTCGATCCTGTGAAAAAGAAAGTTGAAGAATCTCGGCAAATATCTGATTTAAATAAAATACTTGAATCTAAAACAGCTGTTACAAAGTTGGAACAGGGAGGTTCAATTTCTGAGGCCTTGCTTTATACATCTGCACCAAATGAGACCTTCCATTTATTGATTGAAAAAGCAAGAACTACTATACAAAGTTCGAAAAATATGATCGAACAGTTAAGCATCTTTCCTGAGAATACTATTCCAGTAATTGATGACATTGAAAAACTGTGTAAATCAATTAGGGGAGCTATTAGCGAAAATTTTGATTCAGATGGGCATGATAAGTTAAGTAAACTAGGCAATTTATCTTCCGAACAATTAGACAAGTTAATAAAATTGATCGAAAAGCAAGGTGAATAAGCCATGGCTCTTCCTAAAAAAATCAACATATTGCCTAACTGGTCCAGGAGTGATAAGAATAGATGGGCTGATTTTATAGAGTTGAAATGTTTAAATAGTTCTGACGGTTTCGTTACGATAGATGATATCATAGATCATTTTACCGACGAAAGCCCTGAAGAAATGGATCGCGGGACTCGGGAGCACTCTTCAAAGTATGATAAAATCTGCATGGACATTCAAGATTTTTTTGCATTGATTAAATTCAGGACAAAAACTCTCGGCAAATATTATCCCTTTGAGTTGATTGATGAATCTATATCCCTTAAAGATAACTTATCAAAATATCATAAATTTTATTTTTTTCTTTTATTCGCATCGAACCTCAGTTTCTTTGATGGGTCAACGATTTATGCCTTGACCCATGCTTTTGAAGACATAAGTTGTCATATTTTGCGGTTAATATCCTCACCTTTATCTAGTACTCATGTATTCGGAACCTCAAGAAACAGTGAAAGCAACTTATATACGGGAAATAAAAGGGAAAGAATAAATAAATTAGCTAGTAATTTATCTACACTTACAACTAAATCCTTTGACATGGATACATCGTATAATGCTCCAGCCGGGGATGGTGGGCTTGATTTAGTATCATTTATTCCATTAGACAACATGCCTTATATTCCAGTTTCCTTTGCACAATGCGCGTGCAGTTTTGACGAGTGGGCGGATAAGCAAAATTCGATAAAGCCTGACTGGTGGTCTTCGCGAATTGAAAATATGGCTCCTTATCTACAATTCACGTTTGTTCCATTTTATATCCGGCATGTCAACAGTGAATTCGAAAATATCACAACAATTAATACGTGTGTAATTGATAGACACCGAATCTTTAGGATTGCGCGAAGATCCCTTTTTAAGAAGTTTGAAAGGCACCATATTTTTGGAAAGATTGAAGCAATAATTTCATAATTAGACTTGCTAATAATTTTTTGTAACGAGGGGAGTGGTATCATACTTATGATGCCCTCCCCTTTTGTTGATTCTTATGATTTGTGTCATAAAGAAGTTAACAAAATGCACAATTTGTTAATTTGGGGAAAACGCTTGCGGGTAGTTGAAAAGCCGCTTCTAACGCGTTTTTTGTTTGTTTTAGGTCCCATAAAAATTTGTACTTAACATTTTGATTCTATTGTATAATTTAGCTAAACATTTCGGGTGGAAGGAGGGTTACCCCTGAGACCCTCTCAAGGTGCAAATACCGTTCAGCCAATCCGTGACCGGGAGAAGATCCGCCAGATAAAAGAACTGCTGATACATCGATCTTACCGGGACTATTTTTTGTTTTTTATGGGGATTAATTCAGGCCTTAGAATCAGCGACATTTTGCCGCTGCGAGTATATGAGGTGAAGGCAGCCACACATCTTAAGGTACGAGAGAAGAAGACCGGTAACATCCGTCGTATTTTGATGACGGATTCCCTTAGAAACGAAATCCAAAAGTATTGCCGTACACTAGGGGATTCGGATTATTTGTTTCCTTCTCGGAACGGGGATAAGCCGATTAGCCGTGTGCAAGCTTGGAATATTATTAATGCTGCCGCGCGGGATGTCGGCATTCAGGATTCGATAGGGACACATAGCATGAGAAAGACTTTCGATTATCACTTTTATCAAAAATATAAGGACCTGACTCTACTTCAACAAATTTTCGGCCATTCATCCCAATCCGTGACAATGCGATATATAGGTATAACAGATGACATGATTGATCAGGCTATGCAGCATTTTTCTTTATAAAATAATTAATAAGAGAATTAAATAAGGCCGATAAAATTGTGATACATAATTATCATTATGTAATAATAAAAAGAACGTGGAGTTGAGGCGGCGCAACAACAAACTTATGCAAAATATTTCTTCCGCCTTTCTAGGAATTAAACAAGTGTGACATTGAGATTATAATGCTACATAGAAACTAGACAGCGAAAAAGGAGTATCTTAGTTGTATGAAGCCAACAAGAAGGAAGTTCACTCCGGAAGAAAAAGCGCGTCTAGTGCTGGAAATTCTGAAAGAAGAAAAGTCTGTCTCTCAGCTTGCAACCGAGCATGGCCAGACATTTAAGAAAAATATTATGGATACATGAAAGTACTGGATATTTGTAACCAGGATCAAATGGATGAAGAGACGCGAACATTGCCTGAATTATTGCAGAATTAAATCAATTGATTGGACTGAACAGAGTTAAAGAAAAGGTTAATAACCTTAATGGCCTATCAAAAAGTACAGAAATTGCGTGAGAACCAAGGATTAACCTCTGCAAAAAACACCCTTCACCTTTCTTTTACGGGAAGGCCAGGAACAGGAAAAACGACAGTGGCAAGGATTGTCGAGCGGATTTTAAACAAATAGGATTACTTACAAAAGGTCATTTTATTGAAGTTTCTAGAACCGATTTGATAGCGGTTTTCAAGGGCAAACGGCATTAAAAGTAAAAAAAGTTATTGAAAAAGCAAAAGGCGGCGTGTTGTTCATTGATGAAGCCTATAGCATAACAGAGAACGACCACAGCGATTCTTATGGGCTGGAATGCTTGACAGAATTGACAAAAGCATTGGAGGATTATCGAGATGATTTGGTTGTAATCGTGGCTGGCTACACAGAGTCAATGAATAAATTCTTTAAATCGAATCCGGGGCTTAAACTGTTTTAATACATTTATCGAGTTCGATGACTATACGGCTGACGAGCTGGAAAAAATTTTAACCATGATGTGTAAAAATAACGATTATATTTTAAGTGAAAAAGCGAGAAGCAGAATCAAACAAGCTTTAAACAATCAAGTAGCCGCGAAAGATGAGCATTTTGCTAATGGGCGTTTGGTTAGAAATATATATGATGATATAGTAATGAACCATGCAAAAAGAGTAGTGGATATTAATGAACCGAGCCATGAGATCTTATCCTTAATAACCGATGAAGATTTTATAATAGATGGAAGCTGTGAAGCACTTCCAAGAAGACATCAAATCCAGAAACTTAAGATAAATTTTCTTTACGACTCTTACCGAATTACCTAGTTTTGGTTTGAACTACATAAATCATTATGGTAGTAGTTATTACGTAATAGAGGTGAAGGAGGAGAGGGCTATGTATCTGATTGAAAAAGAAAAGAAAGTTAAATCACAAATAAACTATATACAACACTTTTCAACAAGAATTCCATGGAAGGATAACGATTATACTGGGCGAATTGACGATAATCCTAAGTATAATGTAGCTGCTCAAGTAATCCCCAACATTGCAGCATCACGAGACTTAGAGTTTGAGGAAACAAATAAAGGTAAAAGTTACGAACAGATAGGACCAGTAAGAATGCAAAGCTGGATTACAGAGAACGCTGCATTCATGAGTGATACCAAGCTTTATCTTAAAATGAACCATCCATATAAAAAAGGAAATGCTAAGTTCAAGCATTTCGAAGAAACAACTTTCGAGATGGTTTCCTATTCATTCTTATTGCGCCCCTTTTCATGGACTTTAAAGGATAATGCTAATGAGAAACAAAAGTATTACAATTTTAACTTTGACTTAGAAAAAACAGAACAAATGCTGAACTGGTCAAGTGCGTGGGTATCGCATGGAGAATCTCAAAAAGGGATATTTGATTACTTCTTTTCCGGGATTAAGCCGCACAATTCATTGATATTTCCATATTACAAACAAGTCCCATTTATCGAAGATAATCGGCGTGTAATTGCAGGAATAGGAAATATATTATCTAATGTAGAAATTCATGAGTATGAGTCTGATGGAAGCAGTGACGAAAAAAACTACATTTGGGAGACGAATGTAGCTCATTCGATAAGAGTTGATGGCAAAGATGGCTTTTTAATGCCATATCTTGAAATTTCCGAGTATGTAAAAGAGCATCCTGATTTTGATGTATCGAGTGTCACATTGTTTGAAGCGGCAGGTTTTAGATCGGAATTTTCATATGCAGCTGAATGGGTCAGCTACGATGCGGCTATTGATGTGCTAAATCAAGCGAAAATTGCATTGAAAAATATAGCTAAACTCAAGCTAAAAGAGGCTAATCATGAATGGGTAAATGTTCAACTTGAATATATTGATAATCAATTAAAAAGCGTTTGGAAACAACGTGGTATTTTCCCGGGACTAGGTTCGATTTTATCAGCTTTCGGTGTTAGGTATGGTTTCGATGTTGCTCATCATGTTGATACTTCTGAAAACGACTTGATTTCTGAATTGAAGTTGTATTTTTCAGGGGAGAAAGAAACAGGCAACGGGAAACTGGATGACAGCTTAGCTGACAAAGAGGATGAGTTTTCAGGTTTACTAAGAGATGAAACCAAAACTCGATACTTCGAACTTTTGTCTCGATTGAATCTTTCTGTTGAACAAGCTATTTATGCTTGGAGTAACCTGAAAAATTATGCAGCTGAAATTGTTGAAAACCCATACCAATTATTCGAATTTACACGAAAAGAAAAGGACGAACATCTAGTTACTATTTCTCAAATTGACAATGCAATGTTTGTGAATCCGTTGGTGGAAAATAGGTATCCTCTAAATAAACCATCTAAAATGAGAACTGAAAGTGATAAGCGCCGATTTAGAGCTATGGTGATATTTGTTTTAGTTCAAGCCGCAAATCAAGGCCATACTTTACTCAGCTATAATAAAATTGTTGAAGAAATTAATAAATTACCATTAGATCAAAAAACGGATTTTCAAACTGAAAAAATTGAAGGCGTTTTAGAGTTCTTGCAGGAAGGTGAATTGTACGTTAATGTGAAAAATACTTACATTAAACTGAAAGAATATCAAGATTATAAACAATTGGTAGTCGATATAGTAAATAGCCGTTTAGAAACTAGTTTATCTAGTGAACAAAACTGGGGAAAAATTATTAACGATCAATTTGGAAAACTTCAAGAAAATAATGAAGAAAACGATCAATTGGCTCGTGATGAAAAGGCGACAGCGTTAAAAATTCTTGAATCATCTAAAATATCTGTCTTATTGGGGAGAGCTGGGACGGGTAAAACATCAGCTTTGGGCATTTTTGCTTCTTCAAAAGCAATTAAAGCTGGTGGGGTATTAGCATTGACCCCTACTGGGAAAGCAAGAGTTCAACTCGAGAATTCATTTAAGAAGACTAGTGTTGAAGCTGAGTTTATGACTGTGGCACAATTTTTAATTCGTTCAAAAGGCTTCAGTTGGAACACAATGGCTTATAAGATGCCAAGCCAACCTAGTTCGAGTATTGCCAAAACAGTTATTATCGATGAAAGTTCAATGCTGACCGAAGATATGTTTGCTGGGATACTAAAGCTTGTTGATTCTCATGCTGAGAGAATTATCTTTATAGGAGATCCAAATCAATTACCTCCAATAGGAGCAGGGCGCCCATTTGTCGATTTGATTAATTATTTAGAGAGTACTTATCCTAATAAGGTCGCAACGTTGAAAACTGAGATGAGACAGGGTTCAGGTGGTGATGATTTGTCATTTGCTCAAATATTCTCTAATTCGAATTCAGTCGATAAAGGTGTAATTTATCGTATTCAAAACAATAAAACAGATAATCGTCTTAAATATATTCAATACGCCGATTTAGTCGACTTAGAAAAAGTGTTCTTTGAAGAATTGGTGGAAACTGCGAATATGACAAATAAAGATGATATTGATGGTTTCAATAAAAGTTTGGGAGCTACTGTAGAAAAATATACAAGTTATCCAACTAGTGAACATATAGAAGACTGGCAGGTTCTATCTCCTACTAAATTTATTGGTGCAGGAAGCTATTATTTGAATAATCAAATTCACCAAAAATATCGTCAAGATACTGTCGAGCAATGGAATGCATATTCAAGGTCAAAATACAGCCCTCTGTCTGTTCAAAATATCGTTTACGGAGATAAAGTCATATCTAATGTAAACGGTGAGAAGGATTACTGGGATGGTACAACGGGGAAAGCATATATTGCAAATGGTGAAATTGGTATTATGGCGGATTACCCAGGCCACTATGGAAAAAATGACAAGAATTCTAGTTGGTATAAATTCCGTTTTGGCTCATTTGAAGGAAAATTATTTTCATATACTAATTCTGATTTTGGTGGAGAAAACAGTGACTCTAAATTAGAACTTGCATATGCTCTTACTGTTCATAAGTCTCAGGGTTCTGGTTTTGGCAAAACCATAGTAGTCATAAATGGAAAAAGTACATTTATTGCAAAAGAACTTTTGTATACTGCATTTTCTCGTCAAAGAGAAAAACTAATTGTATTAAGTGATTTGTCAATTCAAGAATTAGTTCAGTATGCGAATGACTGGTATTCGGATACAAAACAACGATATACAGACCTATTTGAAGTTCCAAACATCATTGAGATAGAATCTAGTAAACAAAAACGGTACTTTGAAGAAAAATTGATCCATAAAACGATTCGTGGTGAAATGGTAAGATCAAAGTCCGAAGTAATTGTGGCTAATATTCTCGAGAAGATGAAAATTGAATATTCCTATGAAGAACCATTAGATGTTAGTGGCAAAACCTATATTCCTGATTTTACTCTACGCTACCAAGGCAAAACTGCTTATTTAGAGCATCTTGGAATGCTAAGAGATAAATCATATAAAAAGCAATGGGACAAGAAAAGAGCAAATTATGAAAGTATAGGAATTTCAGAGGTTGTTGGAAATTTGATAATTACAGAGGATGGATTAGACGGAAGTATGGATGCAACGTTAATAGAGAGTAAAATTCAAACATGGATAAAAAATAGTTGATTTATTCCCATCAATAATTCAGGTTCAGGTACCAGGTTCTAACACGATTTTAAATTGTGTCAGAATCCGGTACCTTCACTCTAAGAAAGTTAGTATAACTATGCTATGTTCCCGCCTACCGCTAGTGCCCAAAATACCGTAAATATGTTTCCGAGAACGGACAATTACCTCATCGAGTGAGACTAAACCAAAAATTGATGCGGCGTTATATTTAATTATTATTAGTCAAGGTAAACACTACTACATCATGTCTGCGATGAGCACTCAAACCAAGTTGACTATGGGAACAAACATCAGAAGAGCGGACGACTGTCTAGATAACGATCGTTTTTTAAACGAGGATGAAAGAATCATCCTTATCATTGGTTCGACCACGAATCATGTCTATAAAGTCGTCTGAAATTCAATGTCTATGAAAGATTTCACCCGAGCGTTTTATATACTTATTGCTCCTTTACATAAGCAAAATAAGGGGTTGAGGGCAGACAATTTCTCATAGCGTACGTTTACAGCGTTTTGCTGGCGATACTCCATGTAGTATATATTCATTACAACTTAAACAATTCCCTATTTAATGCTGCCCGTTCGTGGAGCGAATGGGTTGCCAATTCAGTAACCCTTCAGTTTAAAATCTCGTTTCTGATGACGTTGTATGGACGAATTATGAATTATTATTATGGCTCTTTTATTGTTTGGTAAAAGTACCCATTCTATTTTATAATAAGACAACGACTTATAAGGGGATGGATGATGGATTCGTTCGTTGATTATTATAAAATTCTTGACATACCTCAAAATGCCTCGCTTGATATGATTAAGTCTGGCTACAGGAGCCGTTCCAAAGAAGTGCATCCTGATGTTGGCGGAGATGATGAACTTTTTAGGGCCGTAAAAAAGGCGTATGATATTTTATCCAATCCGGCTACAAGAAGAGTCTATGACGAATTGTTCGAAAGCAAGCAGCGAGAATGGATGGAGATGCAACAGTTTTTTTATGAGACCCCACCTCAACCACCAGAGGAACCCACACCTTCTCCAGCGACTCCTCCTAAAGGAACAACCCAATTGTCATTCTTCATCCGTTTTCATTGGCGTGCTTATCTCATCGGAGTAGGAGCCTTTATTGTCCTTTTATTGATCATTCAATTTATCAACCGTGACGACACTGGCTCTACGGACAATATCTTCCATACGAGCGGCAGCCTGAACGAATCGTCGGTTGAAACCGTTGATCCGGTGAATGAGATAATGTATCAGGAGCCTACGGCTGAGAGCAATATCGATTCCCCTGATGTAGAGTCGTCGGCCGTTACCGAGGACAATACGGGGCCGATTGAAAACACGTTACAAAATCCTGAATTAAACTATGGCATTTTGAGTGATAACAAATCGTCTAATAGTGTTAATCCAATCGTTGATAAAAATAAATCGTTACCTAACAATACAGATGCAGGAAAAGAAAAACAATCCATTCCAAAGAATACTGGGGCATCATTTGGTTTAGGCAGTGATCAGGATACAGTAAAACAAGTCATGGGCGCACCTGATAGTGCTCAAACTTATGAGATGGTGGGGAGTACATGGGCATATGGTGGGTCCGTCATTGATTTTGATACAAACGGAAAGGTCAAAGGTTGGAGGAATGACGCAGGTAATCTACAAGTTGATATCGGCAAGCAAAAAAGTGAGGCGCGTGCAACTACGTTAGGAGATGCAAATCAATCTGTGATTGATGCGATGGGAACCCCTGACTCTCTCACCTCCTATGACATGGTAGGGGAAACATGGGGATATGACAACTCAAGTATCGACTTTGACACCGATGGCAATGTAAAGGGTTGGGCAAATCGTGGAGGCAATTTAAAAGTCTTTCTCGGTGACCCTAAACCCAAAGTGGGCGGCATTCGAGAGGATTCAACAAAACAAGAAGTATTGGATGCCATGGGGACGCCGGACTCGGTGCAACCTTACGACATGGTAGGAGAAACATGGGGTTACGGAAATTCTTCGGTCGACTTTGATACAAAAGGTTTTGTTAAAGGGTGGAGCGATTACGGAGATACCTTATATATTGCAGAACAATGAGAGGCGTTCCCAATAAGATCTTATTTGTAACAAAAAAAGGAGCCGCCGCATAACAGGCTCCTCAGCAATTGTGTTCTGTCGAGCTAAGGTCCGCCGCGCGGCTGCCACTAGAACTACGACTGAGCGTGTTGAAGGCGTATCCAAATTAAGTAGTAAGGGTCAGGTAATGTTTGTGCTGGTGGACATAGGATGGCTTTAAAAACATCGCATTTCTTGAGTAAGAAGCAACGTGTGGTAAACAGGAACATCAGTATTTCGAGTCTCCGAGAGGTACATTTTCGTTATTGGTAATAAGAGAAATTAAGTCCTTTTTGTCGAGACTACTAAGCCGCATATAATCAAGTAAGTTGAGGTGACTAAAATTGGTATTTAATTCGCTACTTGAAAAAGTCAGTTATGTTAATTATTTTGAATTGCGTTTAGAGCTCCATGCCCAGATTCCTTCCTTTGAACTTATGCGTATGATAATAAAAACAACAGATGAAGTAATTAAATCGGAAGTGTACAACTATGGTAATGTGGTTTTCATAAAACAAAGTTTAAGTGGGAGAGAGCTCTCTTGCATTTTAGAACAGGCATTAAAGAGCGGTCGATTTCGAATTGATACTCCTGGCGTTTGTGAATTCATTGAGTGTAAGTATGACTTGGAAAGTTTACGGTTTGAAGAGCGAAGGCTTTCAGCAGGTCAGTGGGATGGTATCCAGAGATCAGGATTTCCAGCACATGTTATTCGGAGCAATGTAGAAGTCGACCACAAGTTTGATCACTTGATTGAAAATCCAATGAATAGAGTTGGATTGCCGTATTTTCCCAATCTGAGAGATGCCGAGTTCTACTATCTTTACGATACCTTCTTGGAGAATGTCGGAACTTCAAGATGGTTTTTACAGATTATTATGCTAGATAAAAGGGCTTGGATTGAACGAGTCGTAGTTGATGCATTCGGATTACATGTAACAGTTACTGGAAAAGAGGCTGGGAAGTGCGAACTTAAGCTCTTTGGAAAGCGCCCAGGTATTGCCCAAGTCGTTAGTATTTCTGAAAACCATTCGGCAAATATTATCTTGGGAGCATTACCTTCAGAGCTTTATGTACACCTTTGCCTCCAGGACGAAGTGCTTGATTCTCGTTTTATAGCTGAAAGTGAAATTCCATTTGCTCCGACTGCGGGGGTAGTGTTTCAAAAAGATGATAAGCTGAGTATTGAAGGAATAATTATGCTTAGAGGTGAAGGTCTTCATCATGATTACAAAGAGACTTATACAGAAAAAATTCTTGTGACAATGTGTGCCTTTGCAAATACTGAAGGTGGTTCGATATTTGTTGGAATTAGTGATGATGGGAAAATTGTGGGTGTCGAAGATGGGGATGGTATACGCCTCAAGGTTGAAGACCGGTGGGAAGACAATGCAATTGGAAAAGTAGAAAGGAGGTATAGTTTTCATCCTCTGTTTGACGATCAGGGAAATGAGCGGATTGTTTTGGAAATTCTTGTAGAAGAGGCGGAAACTAAACCAGTAGGCATACGTAAGAAGAATGGGCAGGAAGCATATTATGTGCGTCGGGATGGAAGTAATCGACCAATGAAACGGGATGATTTTGTTCACCTTATTGAAATAGCCCTGAAAAACTCGAATTCCAGGAGTTCACTTATCAATGACCCTCTGTATTGGATGAAATAATCGAAAACTGAGTAAGATTCAGATTATCATAGTGGCGAGGGCTATGCAACCACACCATAGTCCCGAATCTGACGCCACCCCGGGCCAGGGTGTCCAAATACGGTGTCTTGACATCGGGATGTCACGCGCAGGACACATCTATGGCTCTACCATTATTATTTATGGTGTATTTTGGTTAAGCAATTAAGTGATTTATCAGAAGAAGCAATTGCAATTTTTCTTCATCAAAAAGAGAATTATTTGTTGAGAATAAAAATAACAAATAATCATTATGGATCCACTACGGATATGATATTTTAACAAACAACGGCAATTTGGGACTTTATGTATTCGTCCTGGACTGCCGTTTATATTTTTCAGAAGTCTGTCTAAAAGGGAAATAATAGAAACTTGAGAACCTCGAAGCATCATCCAATTAATGAGGAGCGTGTGCGATGCTCAAATGGAGTAGCACGTCCTACGTTTTCTTGTGTCAGAAAGCATACTTTTCGGCACATTGAAAAATAGGCTTGTTTTGCGTGCCAATATATCATAAAATGGTTTTTGGCATGTGCCATGAAATGATAGGATATTTTGGCATGAAATAT
>NZ_JBWDNQ010000042.1:0-9323 GCF_056269285.1 Paenibacillus sp. JT31N11 | reverse complement strand
AATTGCTCATGAATTTTAGCTGCCACTTCCGGATCGAGCAGTGACAGCTCAACGGCCGTATTTACCATTAAACAGCCCTTGGGTTGATTCTCTTCAAAACTGGTTATCATTATTTCAAACAACTGCCTGATGGCCTCTTTGGCAGAATTTGAACGATGAATGCGATTCGAAATATTTGCATTCGAAATCGAATTATATCGGTTCAAGACATCCATAAATAACTGATGCTTGTCTCCGAACGTATCATACAAGCTTCTTCTGTGAATACCCATGCCGTCGACAAGCTCCTGTATGGAGGTTTTTTCGTAGCCCTGCCGCCAGAATAAGTCCATTGCCTTGTCTAATACCACGTTGATATCATACTCTTTGCTTCTCGCCATGATCATTCTCACGTCCTTTTGCTGCCCTAGCTCCTGTCCGCAAACCCATATTATCATATCGAGAACGATCAGTAAAGAATTATTTTGAGTTAAGCTGCAGCCCGCAGCAATGGGGTTTTATGGGTACATTACGGATTGAACCACGAAGAAAATGGTTTCCATTTGTGGGAATCTTGATAAGATAAGGGTAGATTCTACCGCAACCAGATGCGATCAGAAATTCATTCGTAGCGAGGTTGTAAGGATGAAGAGACAAACTGCAGGGACCTTTCGATCGCGTTGGTTGGAGACACTCTTGAAGTACAAGTAAGAAGAACATTGGACAACATTAAAGCAATTCAGGAGGAGTCCGGGGCGAAATTATCGGACGCGTTACAGTAACCGGATATCTAGGCGACGGTGATGCATTCAACTCCTTCAATCAAGTTTATAAGGAATATTTACACTGCCATATCCCGCTAGAACGATAGCACCTGCTACAATGGGACCAGTCATAGTTCAAATTGACGCTATCGCCCGTATCTCGTAGTTATTTTCTGTGGCATCATTAAGCTAACGGGTACGATAGTCGAGCGTACCAAGGAGCAGTTTGCCGCCTGCAGCTACTCCTTTTACATTATGCTAACGGGCAGGTGCAGCAGCTCACAATCGTTCGGGATTACGTGGACGAACGATATGAGCAATGCTAAGGGAGGCGTACGAAGAATAAAGAGATCCAAATTGTTTTGGCTAGCGGTATCGTCTTGCTGGTCGTAAGGCTACGGAACGTTTCTACCTTCCTGCCACCCGCCCGACTGACTCATACCCTGCTTCCCTGTTATGATTTAAAATAAATAAATGACAGCAAAGGAAAGGACGGGACAATCCAGTGCCACGCAGCAGTTCTCATACACATGATTTCATGATTCAGATGGATCAGATCACAATGCGGTTTCAACAAAACCTTGTGCTAGACAGTATATCCCTGACCATCCCCAGCCAGCAGGCACTCGCTCTTGTCGGGGAGAACGGCAGCGGAAAAAGCACGCTACTTCGCATCATCGCCGGCATTTTACCCGCTTCCTCGGGGACGATCCGTTACGGCAGGGGACATGCTCCAGAGATCGGCTTCGTGCCCGACCGGCTTGCGGGACTCAGCTTCAGCGCAAATGAATATTTGATGCATATGGGACTGATTCACGGCATTGATAAAACCGAGCTTAACAAGCGTATTGCTTATTATCTGGAGCTCGTCCGTCTACAGCATGCGGGGAAAACAAGAATGCGTGATTACTCCAAGGGGATGCTGCAAAAAGTCGGCATTATCCAGGCCCTTCTGGGCAAGCCCGGGCTGCTGATCCTCGACGAGCCGCTTTCCGGACTGGATGAAGAATCCGAGCGGGATGTGCTGGCTTTGTTTGGACAGTTGAAGCAGGAGCAGCTAACGATCGTATTTGCCTGCCATGAAACCCATCTATTGGAACACCTCGCCGACCGGATCGTACGCCTCCGAAGCTCCCAGATTGATTCGGATACTCTCGCACGCGGCAGAATTCTGTCGGTCCGAATAACCGCCAAGCTTAAGAAGAATAACGCCATCGACGAATGGCATGGAAGAGCAGGCATATTGGGGGCTGCTTCAACCGACTCAGGCATCGTGCTAACAGTCACCCCGGAGGAAAGTGATAATGTGCTCCGCGAGCTACTGAAGCAGGACGCAGCCATCCTATCCCTGATCCGCTCCGAAGGAGGGTCTGTATGATGCTGACTATTGCCCGGCTAACGGCTTACCAGCTGCATTTGTTTCTTCGTTCTTACCGGTATTTCGCCCCTATAACCTTCTACCTGATTATAATTGTCTGGATCTATTCCGTCGTTCCGAATCCCGTTATGGGCAGCTACTCGGCAACAGCCGTCTTGCTTTATTTGTTCGCGTCATGGCTCGGACTCAACTTCTTTTTTACCGAGCCGCAGATTCAGCAGACGCTGACGGCAATCCATGCACGCAGGAGGAGTTACTATGCTGTCAGCCGGATACTGTCGGCCTGGATAATGGCCGCGCCGCTTGCACTCGCAGCCCTCTGCTATCCGCTTATCCGCGGCGCCTTCAAAGAAAATGCTTCACAGCAGCAGCTGGCTGTTTCGCTTTATGGCCACCTGCTGCTTGCTCTGCTCGGCGTTCTATTAGCTTATTTAGTTTTTGAATTATCCGGCTTTAAGCTGATCTCAACATTAGGCTGGCTGTTTATTGCCATAGCCCTGTCGCTGGCAGCCCTTTCCATCAGCGAGAAGCTGCCCGAATCCCTACGATGGCTGTTGTGGGTGCTGCCACCTGCCTCCTCCATCATGCGGGGTTTGACGAATTTTGATCAGCTTGATGCTCTGGGGGCAGCCGCTGCATTTGGCTTTCCGCTTCTGTATGTCATCCTGCTGTCCATCTTCGCCATCTCTCTTCCCCGTTTGAGAAAGCAGTGAATACAGGTGCAAATGGAATCAGTTCATGTAAACACTAGTTCTGCTCGATTTTTACATGTAAAGCACGAATTTTGCGATTTGGATTAGTTTATTCAGTAATATCATATTAACTGCGATAAAGCTTGTTAGACTACTATTCGGAAGTCAGATACTGGTTGCTGACGGTGTAAATAATGCCGGGGATGTTTTTGCCACAGCTGCGGCATTAATTTCGATTGTCATCTCAAAACGTCCGCCCGATAAAGATCATCCTTATGGACACGGCAAAGCTTAGGTTATCGGAGCTGGTATTGTAGCTGTGGTTTTAGTGCTGGCTGGCTTGTACATGGGTATAACTCCGTGATTGCACTAATGTAGCCCCCTCATAAAGTGGGAACACTTGATATATTATTTCTTGTTTAGAGAACGTTGGGGATTACGTTAACTGGGTACGATAGCGGAATGCCTATAGTTGCCGCGTGGCAGCCGTTCGCCCATCTAGTGGGCAATAATGATAACGACACACCAACAACTTCCGTTTAGTGTAAAATAAACCATAAGAATTGAATTGGAGGTGTATAGGGTGTTTAGGATATTGACAGTAGTTGTGTTTGCTGTCGTCACTCTCATATCTGGCTGTAGCAACGATGAATTGGTGATGTCAAAGGAATGGAAGGAAACGGGAATAGTCGAGTTAACAACAACAAATGATGAGGGAGAACAGATCAAAGCTGACTGGCTTGGGGATGACGGGCGAATTGCTATAAGTAATTCTCCATTTGTTGTGGGGAAAACACAAAAATATATGTGGCTATTATGGGGAATCAAGGATGAGATTGTGGGTAAGCCATTAAAAGTAATTGCCACAAATGAAACGGGTGAGGAGCTAACTACAGTTGAACGCATTTTAGGTGGAGAAAATTGGGGGGCAACTGCTGCATCGCCTTCAGAATTCAGTCTGCCAACGAAAGGACTATGGAAACTTAATGCTTTTGTTGGTGACAAGCTACACGGAACATTAATTGTTAATGTTAATGAAGCCTGACCATTAGCTAACGGGTACGATAGCGGAACACATTCAGGACGAGGCTAATGGCATGAACGGCAGCCTTTGCTCACCTTACTGGCAGGATTCTTTAATGAAACTTAATAGAGAGGAAGTGTTGTATAAGATTATCCTGAAATAAGTAACTGACCTAAATAATACGAAATATTGTTGGTGAAGAGGTAATCACAGATGAAAACAAGTGAGTTCAGAAAGCTAATCAAAAAGCATCTGGCACCTGCATTAAAAGAACATGGATTTATTGGAACAGATCATCATTTTATTAAAGATAACAATAACCATGTAATTAATGCTATTGTGATTCAGGCTGATAAATATGGTGGATCATGTGTTGTAGAACTTGGGGTTCATTTGGATTTCCTTCCGAATACGATAAAAGAAATTATTCCTATCAGTAAAATAACCGTTTATGATTGTGTATTCAGAAAAAGACTAGTCAATGAAGTAAATTGGTTTCAGAGAAATATTTTTCGCGTGAAGGAACCTGAAACTTGGTTCCAATATGGTCATACAGAGGACGAGTCATTAACTGAAATACAAGAAATGAAAAAATTGATTCTAAGTCAAGGAATAAGTTACTTCTCACAATTCAATGATTTTCCTTATATAATAACCTCGATACTCTTAGATGAGATAACGAACCGCTCAAAGAGATTAGACAGGTACGGAGCGCCATTGGATTTAAGAATGCCTTGTTAGTAGCTCGTACACATGCCTTTCTCGGAAATAATGCCGAAGCTTCCAACTTTGCCAGATGGGGACTTGAAAACATTGGAAAGGCAACAGGATTGATTAAAGACTTCAATGAGCTAATCGATTGAACTAGCGGGTACGATAGCGCAATACCAAGGTCATTTAAGTAACGGGTACGTAGTGAGGAGCCGCGGCAGCTCCTTTTTCATTTGTTGAAGTAACGGGCAGATTAGTTCAATTGCCAGAACAAAAGGCAGCCGATTGCTCAACAATTTCCGGGTCATGAATTTGGAGCGCAGCCTCCAGATTCATTTTTGCTCGGATGGGTTCAAATCTACCAATACAAACGCAGGGTGTGTTGAATTGATCATTCAGTAAGCCCAAATTTATCGCATCGCCGATTTAGCGGCGGACGCATTCGGAATCCTTCTCCCTCTTCATGAGGTAGAGGGTTTATTTTGCTTATTTGGGCCGCAGCAGTTATAGACAATTAGTTCAAATTCATGTATAGTTGGATACATGAGTAACCAACAGTTCAACGTCGTAATCGTTCTTAGAGAAAAGAGGTCCTTGATGAAACCGACATTGGATGAATCCCAACCAATCTTTCAACAGATTTCCCAAATGATCATGGACGAAATTGTGGGGGGCGAATTGAACGAAGAGGAACAAATTCCTTCCGAAAATGAATTGTCGCGCTTCTATAACATCAACCGGGCGACAGTACGCAAGGGTCTCCAGGCTTTGGTGGATGCAGGAATTATTTATAAACAGCGAGGAATAGGCATGTTTGTAAAGAGCGGAGCGAACCTGCAATTGTTGAAGGAACGTCAGCTTCATTATCGCGAACAGTTCGTCCTTCCCTTGTTGGAAGAAGCGAAGAGAATCGGATTAAGCAAGGATTCGGTCGTTCAGTTGATTCTGGAGGAGGAATAATGATGTTATACGTAAACGAAGTGGCGTATTCGTACGATAATGTTCCCGTTCTCGAAAAAGTATCGTTCGAGGAAAAGGAGCCGGTGATCGCGGGGCTTTGGGGGCGCAACGGAGCCGGCAAAACAACGCTGATGAGGCTATTGGCCGGTCATCAACGGCCTCATGGCGGAACGGTTCAGATTATGAGCTCGACACCTTACGGTAACCCGGCGGCAGTTCGGCACGTTTGCTACATGCAGGAAGATCATCCGTTCAGCACGATATGGACGGTGCAGGATGCGATTCGTTTCGGTCGATATTTCAATGTCAACTGGGATCAAGCAACGGCAGACCGTCTGGTCGAAACTTTCAGATTGGATCGCAAGAAGAAAGTATCCCAACTATCCAAAGGGATGAAGTCTGCGCTTCAGTTTATTATCGGGATATCTAGCCACGCCGATGTAACGATACTCGATGAGCCGACGAACGGCTTGGATGCCGGGATGCGGAAAAAGCTGTATGTGGCATTAAGAGAAAGCCATGAGGAATCGCCTCGTCTCATTCTGATTTCGACGCATCATATTGAAGAAGTCCAAACGCTCTGCGAATCGTTGATCGTTATGCACAAGGGCAAGCTGCTGCATCATCAACCGATTGACGAGTTCCGCGAGCAAGGCATATGGTTGGCTGGCGAACGGAGCGCGGTGATAAGCGTTATTGACGGTCATAAAGTACTGGAGCAAAGTGCGATGGGATCGAAAATCAGAGTGATGCTCGACGCCCCATATTCGAAGCAATGGAAAGAGCAAGCGCAAGCTTATGGACTTTCCATGGAGAAAGCGGACTTGCAAAATTATTTGCTGAATATAACGGAAGAAGCGGAGGTAAACGTATGAACGCACGGCGCGCGGTATTCCGATTGATTTATGAGGATGTGAGCTGGGTTTTTGCCAAACTGATGCTGTTGTTCATTACCGTTCCGTTGACGATCGTATGGATTATCGCCGGCTTGGTCTTTGACCTCAATCGAGAAACGATTGCCGCGATATCCGGGCCTGCGTACTTCTTTTTCGTCGGTCTCGGGCTCTTCGGATTCAAGTCCCTCTTTCCGATATCGATCGGAATGGGAAGCACGCGCGAGCAATTCCTTAAAGCTTACTACGGTGTGGGCATAGGGGGCATTATTTTCAGCGTCTTGTGTCTGAACATCTGCCAATACGCGCTAATCACGATCTATCAATGGAATTCGGTAGAAGCTGGCATTCTGCACGCCGCAAGGTTGTTTCTGGAAGAGTACCATTTCTTCGGCTATTTGTGGATCGATCTGATGGTGGGCATGGCATGCTTCGGTCTTTCTTTTTTCGGCTATGCCATCCTGTATCGGGTAGGATTTATGCGCAGCGTCATCATGTTCATGATCGTAACGGTTGCAGGCATATTTCTTTATTATGGAGGCATTATCTCCGTCTTGTTCGACTGGATATCGAATTTCAAGATGAGTGCGATAGCGATTGCTTCATGCGTCGGGGCGGTGAGTCTGGCTGCGGTATTCGCCACGTATCCGATGCTTCGCCATGCGCCATTGCATCCGATGCCGAGAAAAGGATAACAAATAAATCGATGGACCGCTATCAACAACACATAGCGTCCGGATCGGGTGTACGAGAAGCGCAAACGGCAGAGATGCCGTTTTTGCTGTTTAAAAAATACACATCCCGGAACTATGGATAACTCCGATGTAATTAGAGTTTGCGGAATTAACAGGGCTATTGCTTTAAAGATTTAGATTTAATCGTTCGATATTAAGCTAACGGGTACGATAGCAACACATGTTGGAGCAGCTTGCCAACGCCAGCTGCTCCCTTTTTGGGCTCAACTAATAGGCAGATTACGCTAATACGATCGGGCAGGATCGCTTGTGTCATTGGCAGAACGAACTCGCCGCTGTTTTTTTGCATCCTTTTTCGTTGAACAAGTTCAACCTTCCCTGAACTCTTCATTAACCGCACGGCCGACCAATGCCTTACGTTGTGGACTCGCTTATTTTGTATCACGGTGCACCGTGCTGCCATCGTAACACCTTCTTTTAAATTTGCTGTTACATAAGTTTGCCGATATTGGAAAGGATACACTTTGGGGTTCCATCATTTGGAGAAAGGGATGATTTCAGATGAACAATAACGAAATAACGGATCCAAAACAAGATGTTAACCAAGGTACGAAGAAAAACGATCAGGTGATGAATGAATCAGGAATCGACTACATCTGGGGCAGCGACCAAGATGAACTAGTCCAGAAACAGGAGAAGGAGGAGTAATTCCGATCCTGATTAACTTGGTACAAGTGCAAAAGCGATGGAATCGATCCATCGCTATTTTTGCATTGCGGCGCCGCGTTGCGCTATCGGGCAGACCTGCCTACAGCTTTACTGGTGTTGAGACCAAGGTATACGAAGCTTCAACGTTTAACTAACGGTATAACGGTCACGTACGCTAATTCAATAGTACAACGACAGTCTGAGACAGCTTCCTTAAAAACCGAGGCTTCTGTTATTTTAAAAGGAAGATTCACTTCGTTCCGTGTACTCCCCCCTGGAAGATATATACCACTCAATTCCATCCAGAATCCTTGCAAGACCGAATTCAAACTCGAACCCATTAGGGTAATCATCGCCATCATAATCTTCAGCTGAATAAGCACCTGCAAGTACGACCGGCCGAAGATAGGGAAATCTTTCTGAGGTAACAAGATGTTCTAGCGTCGTACTGTAATTAAATTCGGGGACATCCTCCGATTGATCACCGGTTAAGGCAGCGCGCTCCATATCCCTCCCATATAGGCTGTGTACTCGCACATAACCGGTTAAGAGGACAACAATAGAAATCTTCTCCCGATGATCTAATGGAAGGTCTTTCATAATTCGCAATGCCCAATCGACAATGTGTAGATGGTTCGGCGTAATCGGGATACCGGAGGCTGGGATATCGCAAAACCATTGATGATCTTGATAGATTCGCATAATGCTTTGAACAAAAAGCCGCATATTATCACGCCAATAAGCAGAATCCTCTTCTGGGATCGAGATATCGACTGCAGCGTCCTGCATAAGCAGGATGAGATCCTCTTTGCTTGGAACGTACCGGTAGAGAGCCATCGTTGTGAAGCCAAGTGATGTGGCTATCTTGCTCATGGAAACGGCGGATAGTCCTTCTTTATCGGCTATTGATATGGCGGCATCTACAATTTGGCCCAGACTCATCTCGCGCTTAGGTCCCCGCTGCGCGTGTTTGACTAACCCCCAACTAAGCGCCACAGCGTGAGGCAAAGCGCCTTCAAAATCTTTATCCATATAAAATGGCCCTCCCTAGACTGAAAATCACCGAAAAATTTTTGTTGTATCTTTATTGTATACGTCATATACTGTTTATGCAATACACAATAAAATTCAGATGGATGGAGCGGATTTATAGATGACGACAGTAAAACGAATTCTGATATCGGGAGCGAGCATTGCCGGACCGGCACTTGCTTATTGGATGCACCGCTACGGCTTCGAGGTGACAATTGTGGAACGTGCTCAAGAATTGCGGCGAGGCGGATTTGGGGTGGACATTCGCGGCGCGGCTCTAACGGTTATTGAACGGATGGGCATTCTTGATCAAGTACGTGCGGCTGACACACACATGACCGGTGTTTATTTTGTAGACCGTACCGGTAAGATTAAGGGGCGTATAAGCGAAGCGAGTCTGGGAAACGAACAAGGACTGGACATCGAGATCATGCGTGACGATCTAACGGATATTTTGTACAATTTGACCAAAGATACGATCCGTTAC
>NZ_JBWDNQ010000022.1:0-88980 GCF_056269285.1 Paenibacillus sp. JT31N11 | reverse complement strand
CGTGACGATGATGATCGGAAGCATGGATGGAAGCGTAACGTAAATCGTTTGCTTCCACCTGCCGGCGCCGTCGATTTCGGCCGCTTCATACAAAGCGGGGTTAATGCCCGCAATCGTAGCCAGAAAAATGATTGTCGCAAACCCGAATTCCTTCCATAAATCGCTAATGATGACCACAGCACGAAACCATTCGCCATCCCCGAGAAACATGACCGGAGTCTTGCCGAACAAGGCGAGGAAACGGTTCATAATGGCGTCGAGGGACAAAATATCAAGCAGTATGCCGCCAAGAATAATCCATGATAGGAAATGTGGTAGATAAATCAGGGTCTGTACGGTCTTTTTGAAGAAAACTTGGCGAACCTCATTCAACAACAAGGCGAACACGATCGGTACGACTTGCCCAAAAATAATTTTAAGACAAGCGATTAACAGCGTATTTACGATGACTTGGTGAATATCTTTCAAGTCAATCATGAGTCTGAAGTTATCCCAGTCCGCCCACGTGGAATCAAAAAAGCCAAGCCATGGCTTATAGTTCAAGAACGCTACTACGATTCCAGGAAGAGTATAAAGTGACTTACAACCAGGGAGGGCTAAATTTGTTGATTGAAAATGGTGAAGTTATCACAATGGTAGACGATGAGGGAGTTGAACAAGAGGTTGAGGTGTTGGGTTCTCTAGATTTAGAGAACCAGCATTACATAGCAGTTGCATACTTGAACGAGCTTGAGGACGGGGAGAAGAAGAAGAGGATCTAGATATTTTCTTTCTGCAGGTCAACGAGAATGATGAGCTCTGGGTGATCGAAAATGATGAGGAATTTGAAAAAGTTTCTTCGGCTTTTGAAGCAGCTTTAGAGGAACAGATTCCTTAATCACCGTCCTTCGCAAGAAACTTTAAGTGGAATGGCTGTAGCAGGGAACATGGACTTAGACTAAACATTGGACATAGAGAACCGAGAGTGCGAAAATAAATGCATTCTTAATTGAGGTGTCCGACATGACGAAAAAATATGACAAAGAATTTAATCTCCAAACCGTAAGACTTGTTCAAGAAGAAGGTAAATCGGTGGCGCAAGTGGCCCGAGAGATGGGTGTGAATTAGAAGAGGAAAATGAAATTCTAAAAAAGGCTATGCACTACTTTGCCAAACCGGCGCTGATCTATTCGTTCATCCATGATCACCGCGCCCAACTCAGTCGCAATGGTCAATGTTATATTTTAAACTACGAGAACCTCCGATGGCACCAAAGCAAGTACGAGCATTATCGCAGTAGCTGTACCGGCAAAGGCCGGAGCACGCAATCGCCGAACATCCGATTGAAGGAAACCGACTACAATTCTATCAGTGAAATAATAGAGGATTCCATTATTATCACGACAGGCGACACCTATATTTATTCCGTTGACACAGCAGAAGGCGATGTTCGTACCACTATGACAATAAAAACAGCGGGAGAACTACTCGACAGATATGATCAAATAATCCGCATCCTATGATTGTTCGAGCAGTCAGTCCATAAGCAGTGCCTCTTGGGCAGGCTCCCTCTTGTCTCCAAGCATAGCCAAGGGCGGAACCGTCAGCGCCAAAAGCGCTTATACAGGCAAGCTGCTGCGGATATTTGATATTTCAGGGACGTTCGTCCAGAGGCAGGTAGATGATTTTGACCATATATGAAAATCTCCTTGTCAATTGAATAAAACTAATTGTATCATAAAAAACGAAAGTGGAGAAAAAATTCTCTTTTTATAGAAAATATAAATAATAACTCTTTAATGCAGGTGGCTTTGGTGATAAGATGAGGGAAGAATGAGTACCATTAGGACCTTCAGATTCATCATCAGGCATCCGAGCAGGAGCCTTTGTATGGTCACGGTACGATGATCGCCATGGCGCTGGCAGTAGAAGAGGGAGTGGCTGTCGGTATCCGCGCGAATACGCCTTAGGAAATTGCCGCGATGTAATTACGGGCGGATCTGAAATCCACGACCCTATCCGGCTATACCGCTTACAATCCTCAACAGATTGAGCCGGATATCGCGCTAATCAAGAGGCTTGCAGCTTCCGGCAGCATTCAGGTGCTGGCAGAAGGCAGACTCTGGACCGCGGAACACTGCAGGCTAAGTTTCGAAGCCGGAGTGCATGCCGTTGTTACTGGAGCTGCGATTACCCGCTCTCAGGAGATTACCAAAAGATTCGTAAAAACCATTGATACTCTTGAAGCAGCAATCAGCTAGAAAGATGAAACAATTGTTTTGCGCAGCTCCCCATTTTTTGATTTAATGGAGCTAGCGGCACCAATTAATGAACAACTTTTAGATGAGACGGGGATTTTGGATGAAAAAGTTTCGTAAGCTGATCAATTCGTCGAACGCGCTTCTTATGATTTCGAGCATCTATAATTCACTAACCAAAGCAGAGAAGAAAGTCGCCGATGCGGTTCAGAATGATCCGGAATACGCTGTAATGGCAACAGTGACAGACCTTGCGGAAAAGGCCAGGGTGGGGGAAACATCCGTCATCCGTTTCTGCCGGAAGCTGGGGTATCGCGGTTATCATGAGTTCAAGCTTTCCATTGCGCAAGATCTCGTGAACGTCCCTTCCCATATTGACGAGGAAATTGAGGAGGAGGATAACAAGGAGGTCATCGCGAGGAAGATTACGCTGAACCATACCAAGCTGCTCGAGAAAACAATGGAGCTGATCAGTTTTGCTGCGGTTGAGGAAGCTGTGGTTGCTCTGGCTGCAGCGAAACGTATTTTCATATATGGCGTCGGATCTTCAGGCATCACAGCCATGGATGCCCATTACCAGTTTCTTAGAATCGGTCTGAACGTGGAGGTGCAGCGCGACTCCCATATTATGGCGATGTCCGCCGCTCTGGTGCAGCCCGGCGACATTGTCTTCGGTATCTCGACATCGGGAAGCACGAAGGATCTGGTCGATTCCATGAAGACCGCCAAACAAAACGGGGCAACGATTATTTGTCTGACCAGCCATGCCAAATCGCCTATTACCAACTATGCGGATATTGTCCTGCTTGTGCCTTCCAAAGAGATGCCATTTCAAGGAGGCGCCCTGTCAACAAAGATTGCCCAAATTCATCTCGTGGATATCATATCGACTTTGTTAACGTTTCAAAGAAAAGAAACCGCGTATGACGCAATCAAGAGAACGGCCGATGCTGTGGCGGATAAACTGTATTAACAGTTGCTAAATCCGCCCCCTAAATGGCTGGATCATCAATCTTTTTTTTCTTAATTTCGGAGGAAATATCCTCTTTTATATAGAATTATAAAGAATTAAATATTTTAGAAAACGTAGGAGGAAGAAAATGAAAAAAGTTAAGGTTGGTGTCATTGGAATCGGCTCCATCGCACATATGTTCCATCTGGGGAATTACCGGGATCATCCCGACGTTGAATTGACGGCGGTTGCAGATATTGATTTCAAAAGGGCGCAGCAGGCAGCTGCCGATTTCGGAGGTGCGAACGCTTATGCTTCAGCCGAGGAAATGTTTGCGGCGGAGAGACTGGATGCGGTCAGCATATGTACGTTTAACGAATCCCATGTTCAGCTTGCGCTCACCGCACTATGCCAAGGCGTAGATGTTCTGGTGGAGAAGCCGATGGCGCTTCATGTCGAGGAAGCCGAATTGTTGCGTTCGGCTGCAGAAGATTCGAACAATGTGGTGATGGTCGGCATGAGCCACCGGTACCGGTCGGACTCACAGGTTATTCAGCAAACGGTTCAAAGCGGAGAACTTGGTGATATTTATTTTGCCAAAACGAAGATTCTCCGGCGCAGGGGCGTGCCGATTGGCTGGTTCACGTCCAAAACCTACTCCGGGGGCGGTCCCATGATGGACATTGGCGTGCATGTGCTGGATTTGGCCTGGTGGATGATGGGAATGCCCGAACCGGATAAGGTATTGGGTAAGCTGTTTCATAAAATTGCGCCTTATAAAGCCGATCAATCGGGGGCTTATGTTGCCCATTCTAGTGAGAACAAAGAAGCAGGCGTTTACGATGTCGAGGATCTGGGCACGGCATATATTACATTCAAGAACGGCGCTGTCCTGACGGTCGAAGCGAGCTGGGCGGTCAACGGAAGCCAGGACGATGCGGTAAAGGTGGAATTGTTCGGCACGAAAGGTGGTGCAAGCCTGGAGCCCTTTTCCCTGTTTAGGGATATGGGGGGTATACCCGTGGAGCATAATCTCCAGGTTCCTGCTAATGATTTGTATAAGAAAGAAATTGAACATTTTATCCACTGCGTGCAGCACCGGGAAGAGCCGGTTTCGGATGCAAAGCAGGGCGCGGAAGTGGTAAAAATGCTTGAAGCAATAAGGATCTCTTCTGAAACAAACGATGTTGTTAAGCTCTAGGGGAACACAATGCGTTAGGATAATGTCATTATATATAACTCAAAATTAACATAAATGATAGAATTGGTCTGTAAAAGGAGTAACAGAAAGCAAAGGGGTACATTTGTTGAAGGACAAAATGCACTCCTTTGTTAGTTATCAGCATGGGTTCTATGGGATATGTGTTTCTAACTTTAATTGACAGCGGTTTCAAAATGGATATTTAAACCAAACTAAATCAAAATGGAGGATATATTTATTTTCTTTATAAAATAAAGAATAAATATCTTTACTGTTTTATCATGCGTTGTTATAATCGAGTCAGAAAGCATAACATACTTTCTAATCCAGTAATTCGAAAAGGTGGGGGATATTTTGGTTAAACGTTACAGCGCGAAATCAATGGCGTTTGTGGTTGCGGCAATCCTTGTGCTCACGTTGGTATTATCAGGCTGCGCAGGCGGCAGCACCCCTAATAACGGTGAAGCGGATTCAGGTGGTAACGGGGGCAGTACACCGGCGGCAGGCGGAGAGAAATCCAAAGTTACCCTATGGTACTTATGGGGCGGTGCGGAAGGAGAAGTGTTGGAAGGATTGGTAAAGAAGTTTAACGAGAGTCAAGACAAATATGTGGTTGAAGGCTTGTCCGTTCCGGATGAGCAGAAGGTGAAAATTGCTATAGCAGGCGGAAATGGTCCCGATCTGACGGATTCTTTCGCTTCCAATGTGGCGCAATACGCCGAGGAAGGCATTGCGCTGGAGCTGGACAGCCTGATCGAAAGAGATAAGTACGAATTGACTGATTTCATTCCAGCCTCTCTGGAGCAGGGCATATATAACGGCAAATTTTACGCTCTTCCGATGAACACCACCGTTCAGGGCCTCTTCTATAATAAAAAGCTGCTCGCCGAAGCCGGATACACCGAGCCTCCCAAAACAAGCAAAGAACTTTATGATATGGCGGTCAAAATGACCAAAAAGAACGCTAACGGAACACTGGATGTATTGGGCTTTCCGAGCTATCCGAACTTTTCCTTCCAGGCTTTGGCGTATGGCTTTGGCGGCGAATACGTATCCAAGGATGGAGATAAGGCGCTGTTCAACAGCGATGCCAATCTGGCGGCATTGCAATCCATTTACGACTACAACAAGGAGTTCGGCGTTGACAGCATCAAACGTATTCAGGCCTCGGGCAAATGGCTCGATCCGACAGATCCTTTTATGACCGGCAAGCAGGCCTTCCGCATCGATGGCCCTTGGCTGTCGACCTTTATGAAAAACAACAATATTACCCTTGATTACGGACTTGCGCCGCTACCTTACCTGGACGGCCATCCGGAGCTTGCAGGCAGCGGGGAGAATCAAAGCTCGATCTTCTATATTGCCAAAAACAGCAAAAACACCGACGGTGCATGGGAATTCATGAAGTTCTTGTTCAGCGCTCCGGAATTGGCCGAATTCACGGCCGGCCTTGGCAACATACCGGCTAATGTGAAAGCGATGGAGGATCCCAGGTTCAAGGAAATCCAGGATGCGGATGCATTTATCGCATTATCCAAAAGCGGGAATGTCAAATCGCTCCCCAATATTCCGGCATTGAACGATATTCTCAACAAAGTCGTAAAAGAAGAGGCGGAAGCCGTAGCCAATCTGAAGAAAACGCCTGAAGAAGGTCTGGCAAGCATGCAAAGCCGGACTGAAGCACTGATTAAATAATTCGTCCCCGGCCCGTATCATCGGGCCGGTTCCATGCTTCCATCAGGAGGGCCGGATGGACGTTACGATATCGGGAGGGAAGAAGGGCTAAAGATGAGAATCAAAGAGAACTGGGCGGGGCTTCTGTTTTCAACCCCTTTCATCATCGGCTTTTTACTGTTTACGTTATATCCGACCGGGGCTTCACTCGTGTACAGCTTCACAGATTTCAATTTGTTTAAATCATTGAAATGGGTGGGACTCGACAACTACATATGGATATTTGAAGATAAAGATGTTTGGATCAGCATCCGCAATACGCTCTATATGGTCGTTTTTGCAACGCCGGTCACGCTTATCGCAGGACTGTTGACTGCCCAATTATTAAATTTGAAGATAAAGGGACTGCCCATCTTCCGGACCCTATTCTATATTCCTTCCATTGTTCCGGTCATTGCTTCATCACTGGTGTGGATGTGGGTGCTAAACCCCGGAAGCGGGCTCATCAACTCCTTTCTGGGCATGTTCGGCGTACTGGGTCCGAACTGGCTGCTGGATGCAGCCTGGACGAAGCCGTCGCTTATCCTGATGCTTGCCTGGGGCTGCGGGGGAACGATGATCATTTTCCTGGCTGCGCTGCAGGATGTGTCGCGCAGTCTCTATGAAGCAGCGGATATCGACGGTGCCGGCTCCATCCGGAAGTTTTTCAATGTGACCCTGCCCAGCATCTCTTCCATTATTCTGTTCCAGCTGATTGTGAGTCTGATCACCTATTTCCAATTCTTCTCCCAGGCTTTCATGCTTTCTTCGCTTTCGGCATCGGGACCGGACCAGACGATGCAGGGGCCGGAAAAATCGCTGCTGTTCTATGCGATCCTGCTTTACCGTGAAGCGTTTGTCGACTTCCGCATGGGTCATGCCAGCGCAATGGCATGGGTGTTATTCGTCATTACGGCTCTGGTGACATGGCTTGTATTCAGGGGCTCAAAAAAATGGGTGACTTATGGAGGAGAGTAATCATGCACGCGCTGAAATTCAAAGTCTTTCCCTATACCCTTCTGGTAATATGCAGCGCTGTTTTTGCGGCGCCGCTGCTGTGGCTGCTGTCAACGTCCCTGAAACAGCAGGGAGAGCTGTTTGCTAATCCGCCCATCTACATTCCGAAAGTGCCGCAGTGGAAAAACTATGCCGATGTGTTTGATACGATCGATTTCTTTCGCCTGAGCGGCAATACGCTGTTTATTTCCGTACTGGTGATGGCGGGCGTGCTGATCTCGGCGCCACTGGCCGCTTATGCCTGCTCTCATATTGAATGGTTTGGCAAAAAAATACTGTTCGCCGTCATTATGGCTACGATGCTGCTGCCCTATCAAGTCACTATGGTTCCACTGTATGTTACCTTCAGCCGTATGGGTTTGGTAGGGACTTATATTCCGCTTATACTGCCGGCATTTCTTGGTGCGGGAGCTGGCTATTATATCTTTTTGATGCGGCAGTTCTTTCTCACGCTGCCACACTCTCTGATTCAGGCGGCCAGAATTGACGGTGCGTCGGAATTTCGAATTTATGTTCAAATCATACTGCCGCTTTGCAGACCGGTGATTGCAACGGTCGGGGTGCTGGCCTTTCTGGCCACCTGGTCCGACTTTCTGGGGCCGCTGCTTTATCTGAACAATGAGAAAAACTATACGTTATCGCTTGGGTTATATGCTTTCATGCAGACCCACTACATCGAATGGGAGCAGCTTATGGCAGCCAGCGCGATGTTTACGCTTCCGATTATTGTTGTTTTCTTTTTTGCCCAGAAACAGTTTATGGAAGGGATTGCTCTGACCGGCATTAAAGGCTGATGCCCGTAATCGTTAACCGACTGCTGCACAATGTCCCCAACGAGAAGAGTTTCACCAAATTTCATAGATAAGGGAGAAGTGCAATGACAGGTTTATTGAAGAGAGGAATTATCGTATCCTGTCAGGCATTGCCCGGCGAGCCTTTATACGGCGGCGATACGATGGTCAAGATGGCGCTTGCGGCACAGCTCGGAGGAGCTGTCGGCATCCGCGCCAATGGCGCGACAGATATTGACGCCATCAAACACGCGACTGAGCTTCCTTTGATCGGTTTGATCAAGCAGTCGATACCGGGCTCCGACATTTACATCACGCCTACGTTGACAGAAGCGGCAGCAGTCGTGAATGCCGGGGCGGATATTGTAGCCATGGATATGACAAACCGGGAGAATAGATACAGCCAGGTGCGCGAGCTTCTGGATTATGTGCATAGCAAGGGCCGCTTGGCGATGGCTGATATTTCCAATTATGCAGAAGGGCTTGAAGCGGAGAAGATGGGCTTCGACTATGTGTCGACCACCATGTCCGGCTATACGCCCTACAGTCCGCAGCTTTTGGGGCCGGATATTGCTCTTGTGCGCCGCCTTAGCGGATCCTTGCGCGTGCCTCTGCTGCTGGAGGGAAGAGTATGGCGCCAGGAAGATGTACGGCTGGCCTTGGAAGCGGGGGCGCAATATGTTGTGATCGGGAGCGCGATTACACGTCCGCAGCTGATTACGGAAATGTACTCATCGATGATGGATGGATGGTTGACTGAACATCAAATGATTGCGGAGAAAGAAGGAGCGCCCGAATGAAAACAAGTCTTAGTGTATGGAGTCTGCACCAGTCCATGTTTGCCAAAGAGATGGACAATGCGGCCTTCATCGAATTTGCCGCTGCGGCGGGAGTCGAAGGCGTGGAGCTGCTCAGCGTCTTCTGGAATGATGACGGCGGAGAAATCGGACGGATCCGGGATGCTCTTGCCCGGACGAACCTTACCATGGCCTGTTTCGGCGCATGCAACAATCTTTGTGTGTCCGATGCCGATGAGCGCACCAGGCAGCTCGCGGACATTACGTCTTCAGTTGACCGGGCCGTAACGTTCGGAGCCAGGGTCGTGCGTGTTTTCTCGGGAGACAAGGCCGGAGATGTGTCTTATGAGCAAGCAAGCGACTGGATTATTGACGGTCTTAAGGAAGCATCGGCGTATGCCGCAAGCCAAGGGGTTACCCTTTGTCTTGAAAATCATGGTTTGTTCGCCGGCAAAGCGGAGCAGGTGCTGAATGTGATTCGTGAAGTGGGCTCGGAGCATCTGCGCAGCACCTTCGATACCGGCAATTTCCTGCTTGTTGATGAGAGCCCGAGCGAAGCAGCCGTGAAGCTGGCGGATCATATC
Source organism: Paenibacillus sp. JT31N11 (assembly GCF_056269285.1). Classification (NCBI taxonomy): domain Bacteria; kingdom Bacillati; phylum Bacillota; class Bacilli; order Caryophanales; family Paenibacillaceae; genus Paenibacillus; species Paenibacillus sp. JT31N11. The sequence continues at coordinate 79,688 of NZ_JBWDNQ010000022.1, read as the reverse complement.
TCGCATGTCCATCTCAAGGATTTTGCCCTCGTGGAGCAGGATTATGAAGGCAAGATCTATACCTCGCTGTCAGGTCAGCGGTATGCGGGTTTTGCGCCCGGTGAAGGCTCGGTGGATCTGCCGTTTATACTGGGGCATCTGAAGGATAACGGATATAACGGCTGGCTCACGGTGGAATATGAAGGAGACGAAGAACAGAAACAGGGCTCGGAACGCTCCATACTCAATCTTAGCCGTATGCTGTCCGCTTTATGAGAATAGGCAGCAGCGGACTTCCGGCACTCCGGAAGAGAGGAAGGAGCGAATGGCATGATTCCTGCTTTTCCTGAAGGGGAGGTCGCGCTTGGGATCGATATCGGAGGCACGAAAATCCGGTTCGGTCTCGTTCAAAGCAGCTGCGACGTTTTATATCAATACACACTGCCGACGATGGCTGCCGAACGCCGGGTCATGGAGCAGGTTTTTCGCGGTATCGAAATTATGCTCGCAGCCTGGGAGCAGCGTTGCGAGGGCAGGCAGCTGTCGGGGATCGGCATCGGAAGCGCAGGACAAATCGACTTTTCCGAAGGCATCGTCCATTATGCGAATGATTTGATTCCCGGTTATACCGGCACGCCGGTAAAAGCGAAGGTGATGCAGCGTTTTGGTCTGCCTGTCCTTGTCGATAACGACGTGAATGTATTGGCGCTTGCAGAATCCTTCTTCGGGGCGGGGAAGAACGCATCCAACATGGTCTGCCTGGCGCTCGGCACCGGAGTAGGAGGGGCCGTCATCACGGGCGGCTCACTCGTTCACGGCATAAACGGTGGTGCCGGGGAAATCGGTCATCTGAGTGTCGATTGGCAAGGCCCGCGCTGCATGTGCGGCAATATCGGATGCCTGGAGCTTTATGCGTCAGGCACTGGCATTTTAAAACGGTATGTGGAGAAAAGGGCGCTTGCTTGTTTTGATCCTGACGGAAATGATACCGCAACAAGCGATGTTATTGTCCGTTGGCAGGAAGGAGAACCCTTGGCAGTTGAGGTGATGAACGATGCGATCGCCGCGCTTGGTACAGCTATCACAAGCCTCATTCATATTTTCAACCCGGAGTTGATTATAATTGGCGGCGGCATTGCGGGATTGGGAGAGCCCTTGCTTTCTCCGCTACGAAGGCTGATTGAAAGCAGATCGATGCCGTCAATGCTGTCAGCAGTAAGAGTTGTCACCGCTGAACTGGGCGAAGCCAGCAACATGGTAGGGGCAGCCATCCAGGTATGGGTCTATTCGAGCTCGATCCTGGGGAAGGGGGAAGGGAAATGAGTGGACGTAAAATCGAGTATCTAGACGGATTGCGTGGTCTGGCTGCAGCGGCTGTTGTTTTGGCTCATTATTTTCAGGTGTTTTTGCCCGCTATGTTCGAGAAAAGGGCGGACATTTCCCACTTTACCTTTGACCGTGTTGTGCCCATGACGCCGCTGAATGTGCTCTATAACGGCAATTTTGCTGTCTGCCTGTTTTTTGTACTGAGCGGTTATGTGCTGAGCTGCCGTTTTTTTCGCCATCATGACCGAGGATTGATAGCCAACTCTCTGATCCGACGTTACTTTCGGCTTGCCGTACCGGCTTTTGTATCGGTGCTGATTGCTTATGCGGTTATGGCTCTGGGATTGAATACGTACGGAGAGATTCAAGCGCTTACGCTTTCACCCATGCCAGACCCCTATGCGGTAATGCCCGGCTTCGGGGAGATGGTCTGGCAGACGTTGTTTCATACCTTTTTCACATACGGGATGGCATATAATCCGGTTCTCTGGACCATGACCTATGAACTGCTAGGTTCATTCATGGTTTTTGCGGTCCTGCTTCTGCTGGGCACCTCGCCGATTCGTTTTGTCGCTTATGCGGCAGGCATCTGGCTCTTCCGGGATTCCTATTATCTGGGCTTCTGGTTTGGCATGCTGCTCAGTGATTTGACCAACAGTTTCGCGGCAAGCAAAGTCCGTATTCGGTCCACCGCGATTGTGGGGTTGATCGCGCTCAGCGGTTTGTATTTGGGCTCATATCCTTATATCAGTCCGACGGGCCTTTTCTATCAATGGCTTCCCATTGGCGATGGAGGCTTTCCGAATGGTATCACCTACCGTACGCTGGGCGCGCTGCTGGTTATTGTGTCCCTTCTCAACAGCCGCAGCAGCCAGCGATGGCTTGAGAGCCGGTCAGCCGTTTATCTGGGCCGGTTATCATTTTCGCTGTATCTGGTTCATTTTGCCGTATTATGCAGCTTGTCGGGTTATTTGTTCAAGTTATTCTCCGGCAGCTTCAGCTATGGCTGGAGCTTCGTGCTTACAACGGCATTGTCGATTCCGGTTATATTCGTATTGGCTCATCTTCTGTACGTGGGGGTGGACAGCAGGATCGTAAAGCTGCTTTACCGCATGCATGTTCCAGGACGCTGGCGAAGAGCGGGACAGCAAGCAGTATCAGTCTCAGCGAATCAGACCGAAAATGTGTGAGTTTTAATTGGTTATATATTCGGTACATTCAATGATGTCATTACGGCGGGTAATTCCAATTTAGGAACGGATATCGACGTATGTAAAGGCAAACGCTAACAAGCACAAGTACACGAAGGAGCAAGTACACCAAATCAAACGCGATTACTCGGATAAACTCAACGCCGCCGTTGAAGCAGCCCGAAAGACAAACGAAAAAAAGCCTTAAAACCACGGGAGGAGGTGAACGAAGACAAGGAAGTGAAGGTCAGTACGACAGTTCCGGACAGTGGTTATATGATCCGTGACGGGAAACCGGAAGGATTCTACTATTTGGACCATCGTACCGTAGATGTGAAGTACAACCGGATAACCGATTTCTTCGTCACCGCTGGAAACGTGCATGATTCCGTCCCTACCTACTTAGCGATCCTATTCGGATGAACATTTTAATGCTGCTCAAAGAGGGGTGTAGAGCCGATAATCTATCTCCCGTCTCTTCGGTATTGCCCGCTGCGGATTGCCCAGCGGATCTTCAAATCAAAATAGGAAACATTTCAACATCCAAGCTGTCAGTGCCAGAGCGCTTTAAGCATTTGGTTAAATTAGTTTTATATATAACCCGTTATGCTTCGGAACAAAATAAAAATAAGTTATTGACGTCATCGAATTGCGTTAGTATTATGTAAATATATCTAACATGGTCGACTAATACCATATCAAACTACTTGGATGATAAAATGTTCAAAAGGTCTTGATCAATTCACCATCTAATTTTTTTTCTGGAAAGAAATCGATTACTTTATATTAACTCTTTTATTTACAATGAGGTCATTAATTTGTATATAACGTAATATGTTATATATAAAAAGTAAATTTGAATAAGGAGGTGAACAATAAATATTCGTTTTCATGTGATAAAATCAGACATTTCAGATTATTATTCCAAAGCAAGCAGGGCGACAATCATCATGAATTGTAACATCCCAGAAGTAAAGTTTAAGCTGTTATTTTACAAACGTAATGAAGGTTGCGTTAAGGTGATCCCATTTTAGAAAAGTAATCGATTACTATGACTAATTCCTGCCAACAGGAGATCCCATCCTATTACTTCTTGTCTAACCACGGTGAACGCTTAGCTGAAGTTAAACACTTTTTGATAAAGGGAGGATTTTTCAAATGGTTAAGAGAAGGAGAAGGATTGCCGCTTCGGTGTTGCTGGTTTCCGTGATTGCTGCGGCCGGCTGCCAATCCCAGGGAAATAAAGTAGATTCCACCGGAACGCTTGATTTGTCCAAGCCTGCGGAAAATTATTCACTACCTATCGTAAAAGACGGATCTGTTACGTTAACGTTTGCGGGAAACGATAACTATTACGCTCCCAGAAGTTTCTCGCAGAATCTTCCGGTCTGGGCACAAATAGAGAAGAAAACCGGCGTTAAGATCAAATGGGACGTGACTCCTTCCAGCCAATATCAGCAAGTGATAAAGGTACGCCTGGCCGCTGCCGAGGGACTGCCGGACATCCTTACCATCCCGGACCAATTTCCAACTAAGCTTGCCAGCGACGGGCTGATTATTCCTTTGGATGGACTGATTGATAAATACGCTCCGAATATTAAACGTTATTTGCAAGAGAACCCGGATATATTTAAATATATGAATGCGCCTGACGGCAAAATTTACGCACTTTCCGCGGATGTCACCGGAGTAGCCTACGCAGATCCGAACGGCCTATTAATTCGACAGGACTGGTTGGATAAGCTGGGGCTGAAGGAACCGAGAACGTTGGATGAATGGTACACCGTGCTGAAGGCATTTAAGGAGAAAGATCCGAACGGCAATGGAAAGCAGGACGAGATTCCGTTTTCCCCGAATAATAATTTGGATGGAATAAACGTCTTCGGAAGCGCATTAGGCCTGCATCTGTTTTACAGCTTTGGTTACTTTCCGGATGAGAACGGGAAGATTCAATATGAATGGATGGACCCAAGAGCCGAGGAGTTGATCGTCTGGTTAAATAAAATTTATAAGGAAGGTCTGCTCGATCCACAATTTTTGAAAAATACCGACAGTGACATCTTTTCTAATATTTCAAGAAACCTTGTAGGAACAACCAACCATTTTATAAACAACGTGAACCGCTATAATGTCGCTCAGCAAAACGCCGGTGTCAAAGATGTTAATTGGCAGATCACGCTGCCGCCCGAGAACCCTGGCTTTAAGGGCACATATGAGAAGTACGGTCCGATGAGCGGGTGGTGGGGTATCAGCAAGGACAGCAAAAACCCGGAGGTTTCCATAAAATGGCTGGATTATATTTATGCCAGCGAAGAAGGGAGCACCGCGGTCGCTTATGGAATCGAAGGCCAAAGCTACACGATCAAAGACGGTAAGCCCGAATTTACGGATTGGGTCGTCCATAACCCGGACGGATTATCATTTAACGAAGCGCTGCGTTATTTGGGAGCCATGCCTACAACGCCGTGGATCCGGAACGCCAAAGGTCCACTTTACCAACAAGCTGCTGCTATCCTGAATAAAGATACGAAACTTGGAGATATGGCAAAGAAGGTCGAAAACTATCTGTCCGATCCTGTTCCGCTCAGCATGCCTTCGATCGACGAAATCCTGGAGGTTTCCAGCCTTCAAACGGATATCGACACCTATATGGAAGAAACGATTTCGAAATTTATAACCGGACAAGAAAAAATAGATTGGCCCAAATTCGTGTCCACTCTCAAATCCATTGGGATCGACCAGATTATCAAAACCAAACAAGCCCAGTTTGACCGGATGGTAAAATAGGAGGGGTTAACATGAACGTCGGGGTGAAATTGCAGGCGGATATCCCGAAGAGTGATCTGCAAAGCGATAATCGTCCTAGGCGGATTCATCAGTTGATCAAGCATGTCAAGAGGGATAAAGTCTTACTCCTCATTATTGCGCCCGTGGTCATCTATTTTTTCGTCTTTCATTACATTCCGATGTACGGCATCATCATTGCTTTCAAAAAATTTCAACCCCTGAACGGAATCCTTGGCAGTCCGTGGGCAGGATTTATGTATTTTGAGCAATTTTTCAATTCGATCTATTTTTGGCGTCTGCTTAGAAACACACTGTTACTGAGCTTGAACACGTTGTTCTGGGGATTTCCTGTACCGATTCTGTTTGCTCTCTTTTTAAACGAATTAAGAGAGAGCCTGTTTAAGAAGGCTGTGCAAACGATCAGTTATTTGCCGCATTTTATTTCAATCGTTGTTGTAATCGGCATGATCGTCAACTTTACTTCGCCGACAGACGGTATCATTAATCTGCTGCTGATTAAGCTTGGTATGGAGCCTATTAACTTCTTAAACAGCTCGGATTGGTTCCGTTCGATTTATGTCTCTTCAGGTATATGGCAGGGCTTTGGATGGGGGTCGATCATCTATTTGGCGGCGATCTCCGCTATTGACCCGCAAATCTATGAAGCCGCAGAAATCGACGGTGCCCGAAGATGGCACAAAATGCTGCATATCACTTTACCAGGCATTCTTCCCACTATCATCATTTTATTCATTCTTTCCGTAGGTCAATTGATGGAAGTGGGCTTTGAAAAAATCTTGCTCCTCTACAATCCGACCACATATGAAACCGCTGATGTTATCTCCACATTCGTGTATCGCAGAGGAGTCATTAATTCCGAGTACAGTTTTTCCGCCGCAATCGGGTTGTTCAACAATCTGATCAACTTGTCGCTGCTGTTGTCCGTCAACTATACAAGTAAAAAAGTTTCGGAAACTTCGTTGTGGTGATGGGAGGGATGCATTCTTGGTGTCGATTAAGAAATCACCCGGCGAGAAGGTAACGGATGTGTTGATTTACATGATCATGTCTCTGGTCATCATCATTACATTGTATCCGTTCATCTATGTTTTGAGCATGTCGGTCAGTGACCCGAAATATGTTGCCGACAAGTCCATATGGCTCTGGCCGAAGGGGTTCTCGCTTGGCTCTTACGGCAAAGTATTTGAAAATCCGGATATTTGGAGAGCTTATTCCAACACGATTTTCTACACGGTTGCCGGAACGGCGATTAACGTCGTTATGACGGTTTTGGGGGCTTACCCCCTATCGAGGCGGGGTTTTTTTGCCCGTAAGCACCTCATGATTTTTATAGTCTTAACCATGTTTTTTAGCGGCGGATTGATTCCTTCCTTTCTCTTAATCAAGAATCTTGGTCTGTACAACACACCGTGGGCGATCCTGCTTCCAGGGGCAGTCAGCGCGTTTCTCATCATTGTCGCGCGCACATTCTTTCAGGACATCCCAGAAAGCCTGCATGAATCCGCCAAATTGGACGGGGCAAACGATCTAACGATTTTGCTTCGCTTGATTGTTCCATTGTCCATGCCGATCATTGCGGTATTGACCCTGTTTTACGCTGTAGGGCATTGGAACAATTTCTTCTCGGCGATGATTTATTTGCCGGACGCACATCTGCAGCCATTATCGTTATATATGGTCAAAATTCTGATCCAGAATCAGGATAGCATGACAGAGGGCATGTCAGACCAAGGCGACATTGCGTTGTTCGCCTTACAGGTGAAGTATTCCATAATTATCGTGGCGGTGCTTCCGATTCTGGTCGTGTATCCATTTTTACAGAAATATTTTGTCAAAGGCGTTATGATCGGTTCCCTCAAAGAATAATGACTCGGCGTAAGCCAACGAGATTAGGAGGTTCAAATCATAATGAAGAAATATGCGATTGTCGGTACCGGCAGCAGGGCGCTGCACATGTTTGCCAAGCCCATGTTCACAGAACTAAAGGATGCCGTTCGGCTAGTTGGGGTGTACGACATTAACCGGCTCAGAGCCAAATTGTTCAGTCAAGATTGCGGGGATGTGCCGGTTTACACCAATTTTGACAAAATGTTAAAAGAAGGCGAACCGGACACCGTAATTGTAGCGACAGTTGATCAGTTTCACCACGAATACATCATACGTTCTCTGGACGCAGGCTGCGATGTTATTTCCGAGAAGCCGCTCACTACCGACGCCGAGAAATGCCGGGCTATCCTGGAGGCGGAATGCCGCACGGGACGGAGCGTCATCGTGACATTCAACTGCCGATTTATACCTTACGTTGCCCGGATCAAGGAGCTGATCAAAGAAGGGGCGATAGGGGATATTCTCAGCATTCACTTTGAATGGAATCTCGACACTCGGCACGGGGCGGATTATTTTCGCAGATGGCACAGGTCGATGGCAAACAGCGGAGGGTTGTTGATCCATAAAGCAACCCATCATTTCGATATGCTAAACTGGTGGCTGGAGGAAGAACCTGAGGAGATCCATGCGTTCGGCTCAAGGAGGTTCTACGGGCCGACCCGGGAGAACAGGGGGGAACGATGCTTAACCTGCAGCCATACGGATAGCTGTGAATTTTATTTTGATGTTAAGGCGGACGAATTCGCCAAAACACATTATTATGAGGTGGAGTCTGCAGACGGATATATCCGCGATCAATGTGTGTTCGGCGACGACATCGATATCTACGATACGATGGCGGTCAATGTCCGGTATTCGGGAGGCGCCTTGCTGACCTATTCGTTGAATGCCCATAGTCCATACGAAGGTTGGAAAGTCTCAATCAATGGAACTCTGGGTAAAATCGAGGCGCAGGATATCCACAGCGGTCTGCAGGCGGACAAAACGGTCCGACGAATTCAGTTGTTCAACAGGCAAGGAGAGCAGGTAAGCTATACGATTGGAAAAACCGGAGGCGCCCATGGCGGGGGAGACGAACGTTTGCGGAGAATGATCTTCGTCGGTGACGTGGCCGATCCGCTCGGGCAGCAGGCCGGTACCCATGCGGGAGCAATGTCTATGCTGATAGGGGCTGCTGCGAATCTATCCATCGCTACAGGGAAATCCGTTGCCATTAAGGAGCTTCTGCAAGGATTGAAGGAGGAGACCATCGAATGCGAATCCAAAGTTTAGAGAATTATACACTCTCGATTTATGATGTGAAGGACCAATTGAAGCGATCGGTATACTCCCGTTCCCAAGAGGCTTTTGCACTAGGAGATGAAGCACGCGACAAGGTTCAGACCAAGGCACAGTTGGAGGAACGCCAGACTTACCTCCGAACAAAGTTCATTGAAGTCATTGGCGGGCTGCCTCCTATGGATACCCCTCTTAATGCAAGAGTAATTGCCTCAGTGGCCGGTGACGGATTCGCCATTGAGAAAATCGTGTACGAATCAAGGTCGAATACGTTCGTCACGGCCAACCTGTATGTGCCGGAAGGCATCACGACACCTCGGGGTGCCGTACTGTTCATGTGCGGTCACCATGAAGAGGCGAAGCATCATCCGGAATATCAGACTGTTTGCCAGTATCTCGTTCAAACGGGGTTAGTTGTCATGGCGATCGACCCTATCGGGCAGGGAGAACGGCTTAGTTATTACGAGCCATCCATTAAAAGGCCGACAGTAAGAAGCTGTACGGGTGAACATGATTATGTAGGGAGCCAATGCTGGCCGCTTGGCGACGGTCTGGCTAGATATTTCGTTCACGATGGGATGAGAGCGGTGGATTACTTGTGCACCCGTCCCGAAGTTGATCCCGCCAAGATCGGCGTGACGGGGAATTCAGGCGGCGGAACTCAAGTCTCGCTTATGATGATTTGCGATCCGCGCATCGCCGCTGCCGCTCCGGCAACGTTTATTATAAGCCGGGAAATTTATCAACTGGCAGGCGGGGCACAGGATGCTGAGCAGATTTGGCTCGGTATGTCGGCACTGGGGTTTGACCACGAAGATATCCTTCTCTCTCTCGTGCCGAAGCCGGTCTTGGTCATGGCAGTAAGATATGATTTTTTTCCACTGGAAGGTACACGGAGAACGATCGCACGAACGAAACGTTTTTGGGAAATGTACGGGGCAGATGATTGCCTTCAATCGGCGGAGGATGATTCGGTTCATCGTTATACACCGTTACTTGCGAGAACGGCTGCACAGTTTTTTTCAAAGCACTTGCTCGGGGAAGAGGTAACTCCTTCAGATGATCGAATCAAACCATTCGAACCATCAAGGCTGTGGTGTACCAGATCCGGTCAGGTTCGGGGGGAATTCCCGGAAGCGCGGGCGGTCAATGAGGAGAATCGGGACCGGGTGGGTGAATTTGAAGCCGTGCGCTTGGCCTATCCACAAGAACAGCGGAAGGAGAAAGCGCTGCTCTGGCTGCGGGAGAAGGTCTTCTCTTTACGACAGCCATGTGAGTTGAATCCAAGGCTGCACATGATGCAGGGGCATATTGACGAACTTCAAGTTTACAATGTAATCTGGTGGGCGCAGGAAGGCATCTTCAATCATGCCTTTGTTTTTAGGGATTGCCGGTATGAGGGCACTGAACTGCCGGCAACCATCGCCGTATGGGATGGCGGTACCAGCCGTATCCATTCACACTTGCAATGGCTGCGTAATACTTGCGTTGCCGGAAGAGCTGTCATCGTTCTTGATGTTTCCGGTGTCGGACCTCTCACTCCTCACCCACTGACGAATAATGACCCGTTGGAATTCTATGAAATCATTCATAAATTAACGAACGATTTAATGTGGTTGAACGACAGTATGGCGGCGCTGCGAACCTTTGATGTAATCCGGGCGCTTAGTTTGCCAGAGTGGCTGCCGGACATGAAATGCGATGATTTGCACCTGTACGTGAACGGACGCCAAGGGATATACGGTGAATTGGCGTCGGTACTAGATGGACGGATCCGGAGTATAGAGTCCGGAAACGGTTTGGGATGCATAGGGGACTGGGTGCGATCGAGGTATTATGATTCATACGATATTATGAGCGTCGTGCTCCCAGGTATGCTGAAATATTTCGATTTGCCTGATCTGGCAAAGTGGAGGATTCAAATCATTCAGAAACAGGAAGTCTAAGTCTTCCTATTTCACCATCCCGAACGTTAGCCCTAAAGTATGTGTATAAGGCTGCTGAGATATAGGCAGCCTTAACGCGCTATCGGTTTTGAGTCTTGCCGGGGATCGATGATTTCATCGGGGATTCGATCATTACGAGCATTCCAAACCAAATCTTTATTCATCTTTTCCGACAACGGAGCTTCGTTCGATCAGTTGGGGCTGCAGCATGAAATTAAGGTAAGGCTTCTTGTTCTCGGCCAGCATTTCCATCAGCATGCCACATGCCATTCGACCCATTTCATAGTCAGGTTGCTTAATCGTTGTAAGAGACGGAGTAATCATTTGTCCGAATTCAATCCCGTCAAATCCGATGACCGATATATCCTGAGGCACGGAAATCCCACGTGTAGTCAGTTCGTTAATAATGCCGAAAGCGGTCATGTCATTGCAGGCAAAAATAGCGCTTGGATTGTTGGAGCGTTCAAGTAGCCTGCCCGTTAATCGTTTGCCGTTGTCAAATTCATAAATTCCATCATAAGCTTTTTCACCTTCAGCTTCGGCTTCCTCGATCAATGGTTCCAATCCATGCTGCACCATCGCGTCCAAATATCCTTTGTAGATGCTTTTGCGGCTTGGTCGATCCAAGGGAGAGGTAACATAGGCGATGTTCCGATGTCCTTTGTCAATCAGATAAGTTGTCGCCATATAACCGCCCTTGTGGAAATCGAATTCGATCCGACATACTTCTTTTTCGTCTATTTCCTGGTCTAAAGCAATCACGTTCAATCCCAAATTGATAAATTGTTTTAGAAGCTTGGTGTTTTGGGAGATGGATGAAATAAGGAGGCCTTTAACCTGTTTTTCGAAAATAGTTTTCAAAAATTGTTCCTCAAGTTTTGGATCCTGCTGAGAATTGCATAGCAGAACATGGTAGTTGTGACTACGGGCAACTTCTTCGACTCCCAATATAACCGACGAATAAAACGGATTGGTAATAGACGGGATGATAATCCCCAATGTCATATTGGTATTGGTTTTTAATTGTTTTCCGAGCTGATTAGGGATGTATTTCATTTCTGAAGCGGTCCGTAGAATTTTTTCGCGCATGGCAGGACTAACCGGATATTCGCTATTGCTCAATACCCTGGAAACGGTTGCGGAAGAAACACTGGCAGCTTTGGCGATATCGTGAATCGTTATTGTATTTTTCATTTAACAATCTCCATTTATGAAATATGATAATCGTGATCAATTACTTTTTGTTTCTATTATATCAGGTAATTTGATTTTCTGATATCCCGCTGGATTTATCCCGAGCAATCTAAATGCTGAAATGACGACTGTTACATTCGAAAGTTCTTTAATGTTATATTTGATACTTTAGTTTATACAAATCGATGACGGTTATAAAGGACTTTTAAGCTAAAATTATAAAATAGTGGCTTTTGAAGATATTGATTATGTTAGTAATATGCAATAAAATATAACATAAATATGAAAGGAGAAGATGACCAAGAAAGTTACCGATGATTTCTTCGCACAAACCTGGGCCGCTGAACTTTGTGAAGCAGCAGCATTTTTTTCACAGAAAAAGAAATCGATTACTGTAGTTTATTACTGCAACGGAGCTATCATTCAAATTATTAAGTGGAAGCTTATGGAGGAGATTACGATGAAATTAAAAATTATGGATAACCCGCGGGAACTCGGCAGAGAGGCCGCACGCCTTGCGGCACAAGTAATCAATGAAGCGATTGCGGAGCAGGGCTTGGCGCGAATAGTGCTATCTACCGGCGCATCGCAATTCGAAACATTGGATGAACTGTGTGCTTTGAACGTCGATTGGACGAAAGTGGAGATGTTTCATCTGGATGAATATGTTGGAATCTCGGAGGAGCATTTGGCAAGCTTCCGCAAATATTTGAAGGAGCGCTTTACAAGTAGGGTTTCTTTGAAAAGTATATATTTTGTAGACGGTGAAGGTGAATATGAGGAGAAAATGAAGCGGTTGTCGGAAGAACTTGGAAAAGCGCCGATTGATCTTGCACTAATTGGTATTGGAGAAAACGCACATATCGCATTCAATGATCCGCCGGCGAATTTCGATATCAAAGAGCCATATATTGTCGTAAGCCTGGATGAAGGTTGCAAGCGGCAGCAGGTGGGGGAAGGATGGTTCCCGGCAGTGAACGATGTGCCGGAGTATGCCATATCCATGTCCGTGAATCAAATTATGCAGAGCAAGAGAATAATTTCCGCCGTTCCACATGCGGTGAAAGCCCACGCGATCAAACAGATGCTGGAGAACGATATAACCCCGGAAATTCCCGCAACGATCTTAAAGTCGCATGACGATTGGACACTTGTCCTGGAGCGCGAGTCAGCCGCATATATAAAAGGTGAAAACTGAAGCGGGAGGACGATCATGATGCAGCGAGTTTATACGGCGCGACATTGGCAAAGCGGGCTGACGGTGAGGGTAAGTGTTGAAAACGGTCGAATCGCAGAGGTGGTGACGACGGAAGAACCAGCGGAGCTCTGGATCGCTCCCGGATTGATCGACGTACAGCTGAATGGTATCGGCGGACATGATTTGAATCATTATGATGTAACAGTGGAGACGGTAAAAGAAATTGTAAAGGTGCTGCATCGAGGGGGCATTACCCGTTTTTGCCCGACTATCGTTACCGGTCCAATGGACCGGATGTTGCATTGCATACGCACAATTGCGGACGCCTGCGCATGCGATCCGATGGTAGACAACGCCGTAATCGGCATCCATGTGGAAGGTCCGTTCATTAGTGCGGAAGACGGACCTCGAGGAGCTCATAACAAGAATTGGGTTCGGGACCCGAACGAGGAAGAATTCATGGGATGGTTCCATGCGGCGGGCGGGAGGATATGCAAAGTCACGCTTGCTCCTGAAAAGCCCGGCTCCATTGCATTCATCCGATTACTGAAGAGTATGGGCATCGTCGCCGCAATCGGACATACCGGTGCAACTGAAGAGCAGATCCGTTCTGCTGTGGATGCCGGGGCTTCAATGAGCACGCATTTGGGTAACGGGGCGCATCCTTTTATTAAACGTCACCCGAATTATATTTGGGCGCAGCTGGCGGATGACCGCCTATGGGCCGGATTGATCCCTGACGGTCATCATCTGCCAGATTCAACGTTAAAGGTCATGATACGTGCCAAAGTCGAAAAAGCCATTCTCACAAGCGACGCGGTTCATCTGGCCGGCCTTCCTCCAGGCAGATATTCCACGGGAATTAACGACGATGTGATCCTTGAAGAAGACGGACTTTTGCATTTGGCTCACACCCGCGATATTATGGCAGGAGCTGCACTACCGCTGCATCACGGAATGGAGAGGATGGTTCGGTCGGAGGTTTGCACACTTGAAGAAGCAATACGGATGACCACTTTGCATCCGTCCAGGCTTTTCGGACTGGACCGGCAGGGTGTAGGCAAGCTGGAAGTCGGTTCACCTGCCGACTTCATCCTGTATCGATCCGATAATGAACGGATCTTTGATATCGTTCAAACCGTTTCCAACGGAACGGTTGTTTATGAAGCCTAGTTAGTGCAGATCCGATTAATTCAAGCCCCGGATTCCCCTGCGGAATCTGAAGCAAGCCAACTATGCCTTATCCAGCCCTGCTTTAATTACGAACACCTTCGCGATGGGAATGCTGCGATCCTGGCGAAGGTGTTCGAATGAGGAGGTATGTCGCGCATGACGGGAGCCGCCCTTCAGGCCCTTCCTCCGTTTGATTACAGAGACATTCCCCGATAGGGCGGCGTCGGAGTCTGCCCATATCCAGTCTGGGGGCGAGAAGTGGTACAGAATGGCCGATTTGTTAACGCCAACCACGGGAAAAATTCTTGTTGAGAACGAGGCTCCTGTACAAGCGCCCCATATGGTATTAAAGCACGGGGTCTGGTCGCGGGGAGTGAAGGTTAGAGAGTTTCCAATTTCAACCACGATTGCCGGCGTGATTTAATATGTCCGTGTTCTATGCTCCTTGTCAAATACATAATGTTCATTTAGATTGCCTACATAATAATTCTGGATATTCGATGAAGAAGTTCAGGGAAACGATTTACTACTATTAAAGGCAGAAATAGTTAGTTGGATATAGGTAACGAGATGATGAATTCAGTTCCTTTTCCTGGTTCACTTCGTACAGATACAGCACCGTTCATCGAACGGATTAATTGATAAGAAAACGTTAATCCTAATCCTGTCCCTTTGTTTTTAGTTGAAAAATAAATGGTTCCTAAACGGTCAAGTTGTTCTTTACTCATTCCAACCCCATTATCATGTATTGTTATCTTTGCAAAATGGGATACCCGGTTAATACCGATGTTAACCTTGCCTCTTGATGCAGAAGAACAAGCTTCAATGGCGTTTTTCATAAAATTAATAACTAATTGTTTGATTTCATTTGGATTTGCAGATATAAAGAGTTCCTGCTTGTTATTGTGTATATCTAAAACGACATTATTCATACTAGCGTATGGTGTCATGATATCTATAACCGAGTTTAACTGCGATACAAGATCAATTTGCTCATAAATTGGATTATTAGGTTTAGCTATTGAAAGATATTCAGAAAGAATGACTTCTGTTCGCTTTATTTCTTCAATAGAAATATCAATAAAATATTGGGCCTTTTCTTTTGAAATAGAATCATCACGAATTAATTTCAAAAATCCCATGACTACTGTAAGTGGATTGCGGACTTCATGGGCAAGGGAGGCGGCAACATGAGTAATAGTTTCGACTTTTTCGGTTTCAAGATATCTCAGGTATAACTGCTTGTCAGAAATAGCCTTATTAAAAAGGGAAATCAATAGCCAAATACATAAGGAATTTTGTACTGGCATAACTAGGATATTGAAGGTTAAGTGCTCGATCACATATTTATATTGTGTTACAAACATTATACAAATAGGAACAATGGAAAAGCTTATCCCTGCTATGAAAGTTATTAGGTTTCGGTACTTGGATTGGCGGCGGTATAAGATTGATAAGAGAACGGATAAGTTAAAAGTGACCGCGATTATAATAAACGCTGAAAACAAACCATCTCCGCCTACCAACAAGCGGTACATGACAAATTCAGCAAGCAGAATAAATCCTGTAGCCATACCGCCGAACACCATTCCGAAGAACATGATCACGTAACGGATATCAAATATAATTCCGTCATGCACGCTTGATGGAAAGGTCATCGACATAAAAAGACAAATTATACACGTAATACTAATAAATTTTTTCGAATAATTTACGGCTTTATCACGATAGTAGATGTTATATAAAACAAATGGCATCAGTGCGAACAGTAATTGCAGCAAAACATCTTTTATATAGAGCATGTTGACCCTCGCTCCAGTCGAAAAGAATTTATCATAATGGTATTCGATATATATGTGGTTCTTCCTTCTTTGAGGTAGAATTCATCGTTATTAAACTATCTGAACATGATAGATACTTGCGGATCTGGTCGATCGCTAATGAAGCTATACGACTAAGCCCGTGTAGCTTCATTTTTTAACTTTATACGTACTGGAATGGGTGGATAGTTGATTTCGGTCAGTGTATGGGGATAAATAAATGCATTCGAATCCTTGACATCTGTTTTACACACCAGGCAGTACTTTTATTTGCTGAGCATTCACCACTAAAATTTCAATGCCTTCAGCTTCAAGCATGTTAACAATAGGTTTCCAACAATACACCTGTGCCTTCCATAGCAAACGTGAGTATATTCATGCTGTTTAATCCAATCCGTTAATTGTAATAAACATACCGTTTTAGGTTAAACGTTTGGATCTCCTAGTCGCATTAGCATACATCACAGGAACGCAGTTGCAATCCTTATTCTCTATTACAACAAGTCAATAGCTGAGGAGATCCATTAAAAACACAAGTTGGACTACGCTGCCTTTGACTTAACAGGGTATACACTTATTTACGATTTGTTAATATTATACGCCTCTGTCGTTATTGGGAAAGGACATGCGGTTCATGCTGGTCTGGATGTAGCGGAAGCGGTGAAGAGGCTTGGAACACGCATCAAGCATTTTCACCTACACGATCATCACGGTGGAGATTGATCGATGAACATCTTCCAATCGGCCAAGGAACGATACCCTGGGTCAGCTTCTTTCAAGCTTTGGGGAAATCGGATTCGAAGGTTATGCCGTGTTCGAATTCGGATCCGAGCTTCATCAACGTGAATCAGTGCAGATGCTGGAAGTCTGGACAAAAAAATAATATTGCTGCTGAAGCTACAATTGGATTTTTCAGTCGGTTAAACAGAAAGGACATCCACCATCCGGTGACTGTCCTTTTTTAATAATAACTATCTGCCAGGTACAGATTGGGCAATGCCGAACCCGACAGCGGTTTATTGGCATAGAACCACCGGACGTTTCCAGATGAGTCTGGAGAGCCAATACGAAGTGCTGTCGAAGGAAGCAAAAGGGTGTTGCTGATCCACTGTGTACTAAACGGATTGAATCCCGAATTGACGATGCTTGCAGGCACTTCTAATCCTGTACTTTATAAACATCAAAGGGGCGCATCATTTCATAATCTTCATGCTCCAACATGTGACAATGCCATATGTAACGCCCGGTATAGGGTTATAATGGATGTAATGTAACCATAAGGGGTCCGAACTGTATCTTTGAGTCCCATTTCGTAGGGTTCAGGCGGAGCAGAAGGTCCTGTAAAAATAAGCTGGCCGGTTTTTTGAAAATGAGAAACATCAAACGGCTGGCGATCAAGAATTTGAAAGTCAACCAGATGGATGTGTATAGGGTGAGGATCATCATCGATTATATTAATGATCGCCATATTTCAATGGCATTGACCTCGATTTTTTCGGATATTCGATCAATCCACATTTTACCATCCAATAAATTCAATGAACGATTGTATTGATCTTTAATTCTGACAAGCACTAAATCTCTTGTTCTCTTCGCCATACTTCTTGAATACCAATGAATTTTTCCGATATAAAAAGGTATAGAGCTGGTATCATGACTGGATTCATTCCATTACTCCCCTAGTATTTTCACCGGCAGCCCCTAACCTTCTTGTTTTCCACACTATCGCATGTGATACGGGATCAACGTCCCAACCAGCCTAACCATGGTTGAACAAGTAGGGGGGATGAACTGAATAGCTCTCAGGATCCAACTCCCACGGGCAGAATCGTTCGACCCCCGGCTACCGCTATCTTACGACCATACTAAAAAGAGGTCGACCAGAAAGATCTGGTGACCTCATAATACGAACGGGCAGGATACTGCAAAAGGGAATAGCGTCGGAAAAAGACTTCTCATTTTGATTACACTGCGAAATAAAATGGCACCCGAAAGGCAAACGATTTTTTCAGGTAAAAACCGCGTATAATCAACAAAGTCAGTCTACAACTTTATTTTTTTGAACACTTATCCGACAAATATTCCTAACAAGATTGGTGTAAATTACTTGTATCAAAAGCGACCATTCAAATAGCACTTGGTATTCAAGCAGATTGTGCAACAATCTATAAAAAATAACTTATCTCGAACACTGTTGTGGAGTCGGTAAGTATTGATCGTTTGGGATCGAAGATCATTAATTTGGATGGTAAATAACGCATTGGCGTTTAACGAATCCAAGGTCATGTGTTACCAGGTAATTGCATGTAGGGCTTGTCAGTTAGAATATCAATGTTCCGGCCTGTAAGATCCTCTCCAAAGAATATGCTGCTCAATAACCCTTTTTTATTTTGTTCGGTAAGAATAAGTATTAGACACCCATGAGCGGAGAATCGTCCCGAAGTTCACCAAGATTGGACTCGGTCAGCGCAAGGCGGATTCTGAAGAGGTGTCCACATCCAGACTTAATTGGCTTTTTTTCCATTTTTATAGCGATACCATTTGCCGGTCCGAGACAACTTGCTGCAGCTATGTGTGAAGTTTTTATTCTTGAGCACTATAACACTACAGTTGCCGTTGCTCTTGAATGAAGTTCTATGTTTTCGTATGATGAGACGGATGAAAACCCTATACCTCGGTTAAGTTCTGAATAGTACATCATAGAGAGGTGGTGCATACCCCTGATATCCGGGAAAAAAGCACAGCATATCGTGGAGGAGATTTCAGGGATCATCGATATGCCCATCAATTTCATGAACGAGAACGGTGTAATTATAGCGAGTACCGACCAAACGCGGATCGGCACCTTACATGAGGGAGCTCAGAAGGTCCTTCAAACCAAGGAAAAGCTTATCGTTGGTAGTGAAGGCCGGTTTTCCGGAACAAAGGAAGGGATCAACCTTCCGCTTTTTTTCGAGAACCGAGTGGTTGGGGTTATCGGGATTACGGGAAATGGGCAAAGTTTGCTGCAGTACGGCGAAATTATTCGCAAGATGTCTGAGATCTTAATAAAAGAAGAAATCATCGATAGCCAAACCGAACTGGTCAATCAATCTCGGGAGGTATTCATTCGTGATTGGTTAAAAGGCCGACGGGAGAACGAGAAACAATTATCCTCCCAAGGTTGGATGCTCAATATCAATGTGCATATACCCCGAGCTGTAACGGTCATCCGTGTACAGAAGGAAAACGCGGAAAGCAATGACCAAAACGTGGTGGAGTTTCAACAAAAGCATAATCTGATCTACCAGCAGCTTCGCGATGCGATACGGTTCAATGATCAAGACTTAGTCGTTTCCTTGGGTTTGTTACACTTTGTTGTCTTACTGACCTATCCCAAAGATGGAGGAAACAAAGAAAAAGAGTTTGTATCCAATAAAATTCAATATTTGATCAGACAGCTTTCTCAAATAGACGGATATTCTATAAGATTAGGTGTGGGCGGATTAAACGAGTCCACTTACAATATTATGCGGTCCTATCGAGAAGCGCAAAAAGCAGAATACCACGTCAAAGGAGCAGGTCAAACCCAGCTGGTTTTCTACGATGATCTTCGATTGGAAATTTTACTTGACGGGGTAACCGAAGAATTGCGTGTACAATATCTGAAAAAGACGTTTAATCCGGAGGTTCTGCCCCATCCTCAAGAAACGTTAGAAACGCTCACCGAATTTTTTGCTTGTAATCAATCCGTTAACAAGACGGCTGATCGATTATTTATTCACAAGAATACACTTCAGTATCGATTGAACAGAATCAAAGAATTGACGGGGTATGACCCTAGGGTATTTGAAGAAGCAGTAGTCTTATACCTGGCGCTGTATCTTGTTGTGCATAAATAATGCAACGACTGTTAACCGTAACAAGAAATGTAGAAAAGAAAACGCTTTTTATCGTCCTCTGTAACATAGAGGACTCTTTTTATATTCTGTTATCATGATATTACTAAAAAGACAAAGGTGGAGTAAGCGGCTTATGACAATCACCTCAGATCAATCAGAATTGTGGGAGAAGCTAGCCTTCGTTTATGGGCAAGACAAGGGTCGTATACTGCTGCAGCAAATCGAACAGCTCATATCTAACTATAAAAATTCGTCCACATCCGCCCAAAAGGATTGGGTTACTGAACGAGATGTGATGATTATCACATACGGAGACAGCCTGCTCCAAGAGGGAGAACGTCCGCTGCAGACCCTATTGGATTTTGCTCGCGAATATTGGATGGGGCTCGTATCGGCCATTCATCTATTGCCTTTTTATCCTTATTCGTCTGATGACGGGTTTTCCGTGATCGATTACCGCGCAGTGAATCCGAAGTTGGGATTTTGGGATGACATTGAAGCACTGTCCCACGATTTCGACCTCATGTACGACGGTGTGATCAATCACATATCCCAACACAGCGAATGGTTCAAGGAGTATTTGGCTGGCAATCCCCGGTTCGCGGATTATTTCATCGAGGGAGATCCCGATGCGGATTATAGCCTGGTAACTCGGCCTCGTGCCTTGCCGTTGCTGAATCCCTACCAAAGTTCCTCTGGCATAAAGCATATTTGGACCACGTTTAGCGAAGATCAAATCGACCTCAATTTCAAAAATGAAAAAGTACTACTCGACATTCTGGACGTGCTTCTCATGTACGCTTCAAGCGGAGCTCGTTACATCCGGCTTGATGCGATCGGATTTATGTGGAAGAGACTCGGCACGACTTGTATGCACCTGGAGGAAACGCACGCGATCGTCCAGATCATTCGTAAAGTGTTAGAGGTCGCATCACCAAGTACCTTGATCATTACAGAAACGAATGTCCCTCATCGGGAAAACGTCTCATACTTTGGAAACGGTCATAATGAATCGCACATGGTGTACCAATTCCCACTGCCGCCGCTTACCTTACACACTATTCTTTCCGGAAATAGTAGGAGGATTCTAGAGTGGGCGCAGTCACTTGAGCCAACCACAAGAGAGACGACGTTCTTCAACTTCCTCGCTTCCCACGATGGGATCGGCGTCCGGCCGGTAGAGGGAATTTTGACCAAAGAAGAAGTTCAGACGTTGGTCGGGCGTGTAACGGATCACGGAGGACTCGTCTCGACCAGAAATAACGGAGACGGCACGCAAAGTCCGTATGAACTAAACATTAACTACTTGGATGCTTTGTCCCATCCCGATGACCAGAACGAGCTCAAGGTGAAACGTTTCGCCGCTGCGCACGGCATTCTTCTGTCTTTCAGGGGAGTCCCGGGGATTTATGTTCATAGCCTACTTGGCTCTAGAAATGATTTGGATGGTGTACGGGAAACTGGCCGGTACCGGTCCATCAACCGCAAGCAGTTGAACAAGGAAGAGGTGGAGGCGGAACTGCGCGATCCTGATTCGTTGCGGCATCATGTATTCTATGCCCTTCGCCGATTGCTGGAGGTTCGCCGTTCCGAGCCAGCATTCCATCCGAATTCGGATCAACAAGCAATTCATCTTGATGATAGATTGTTTACCTTGCTGCGTACGGATGCGAATAGTAGTCAACTATTAGCGGTTATCAATATTACGAATGAAGCTTTTTCCATCCCTTTCCCTTTTGAATTTCTGGGATGGAAGGCCGGAGATGCAGCAACCGACCTGAATGACGGCGAGGAGTTTACAATCGGCGAATCCGATGCGCTCCTCATGGCTCCTTATCAGATCCGATGGATCAAACATTCGAAAGGTGCGGAAGAGATATGAAAATCATCATCTCGCCGGATTCATTTAAAGGCTCTATTAGTGCCAAGGTTGCGGCCGATCAGATTGAAGCTGGCATTCTGGCTGTCTTTCCTGAAGCCGATACGCTTAAGCTTCCTATGGCGGACGGCGGGGAAGGCACGGTGGAGGCATTCCTTACGATCACCGGGGGTGAGAAAACGGAACATGAGGTGAAGGATCCCCGGGGGAATATCATACGTGCCGCCTATTGCTGGATGGATGAAGAGAAGACGGCCATCATCGAGACAGCCGCTGCTTCCGGACTGGTATTTGTACCGCCTACTGAACGGGATCCGGACCTTCTTACTACCTATGGAACAGGACAGCTTGTCCGTCACGCGCTGAACAAAGGAGCACGGAAAATTATTTTGACGCTGGGAGGAAGTGCTACCATAGATGCTGGTACCGGATGTCTCCAAGCATTGGGTGCTATCTTCAGAAACTCGGAGGGAAAGGAACTGGACGGTAACGGGAAAGCTCTCGCGGAAATGGAGGAACTCGATTTTTCCGGAATAGACCCGAGGCTGAGAGAAGTGGAGTTTGTGGTAGCGAGTGATGTTCAGAACCCTTTACTGGGGGCGGAAGGAGCCGTTCGGATGTTTGGTCCGCAGAAAGGACTACTCTCCCTGGAAAGATTGGACCAATACGAGCTAAACATGAAACGGTTTGCCGATCTGATCTACGCAGCCGTGAATCGAGATGAACGCAATTCAGCCGGAGCGGGTGCGGCCGGAGGGTTGGGATTTGGTCTTCATACCGTCCTTCCGGAAGTTCAGATGATGGGGGGGTTCGATCTGGTCGCCGAACTTAGTCATCTGAAGGAAGAACTCAAAAATGCGGATTTGATCATTACCGGAGAAGGGAAGTTTGATAGCCAATCGCTTCTCGGGAAAGTTCCGTCCGGATTATCGCGGCTGGCGGAACCTTATGAGGTGCCGATTATCGTGTTTACCGGTCATGCCGATATGGAATGGACGGCCGGACAACAGGGAAACATTGGAATGATCGTCCCGATCATCGACCGGGTGATGACATTGGATCAAGCGATGGTGCAGGGGGAATCCCTATTGTATGAAGCGGTGAAACGCTTTTTCGAAACAGTGCTATTTACCAAGGCCCGTATGGGAAGCTTAACAGCACTGTAATTGGCCATTAATCCAACTTATGAAGGAGGTGAAGCATTGAACATTGCGCTTGCCCATTTTAGAAGCGGAGAAACAGACGGCGTATCTATGGAAATGGATAAATGGAAAGCTGTGTTGACCCGGATGGGTCACCGGATCGTTCTACTGGCCGGTAGCGAAGGCATGACGAATGCGCATATCATCCCTGAACTCCATTACAGAAATCCATTAAACGCAAAAATTGTCTACAACGCCTTTGATAAACTGCAGGATTATGACAGCGAAGAGCAGTTTACGGAAGATGTCTTAAGTTTCGCAGGACGAATGGAGTCGAAGTTGATCGAATTTCTCGATTCGGAACAAATCGATTTGCTTGTTCCCTTTAATATTTGGTCGCTTGGTTGGAGCCTTCCGGCAGGTATTGCCTTTACTTCTGCGGTGAAACGGACGGGAGTTCCCTGCTTGGGATTTCACCATAATTTTTATTGGGAGCGTGAGAAGTACCAAAATCCCACTTGCCCGTCGGTCGTCCGTTGGCTAGAGGAATGCTTTCCGCCGAATATGCCGGGCATCCGGCATGCGGTTACAAACCGCATAGCCGCCGAACAACTATTCAAACGCCGGGGCATTGAGCCGTATGTTATTCCCAACGTATTCGATTTTAATCAGCCTCTTTGGAAGAGTGACGAGTACAACTGTAAACTACGCAGCCAGATCGGCGTGAGGGATGAAGATATCGTTATTCTACAGGCGACCCGCGTCACGGAGCGCAAAGCGATCGAACTGGGCGTTGATATCGTTTCCGCGCTACAAGAAGAGCTAAAGCGCCGGCAACCAGAGGCCCCCCTTCTTTATAACGGCAGAAGGCTCACGGAAAACAGCCGGATTTTATATCTCTTGGCGGGGATGCCTGAATCGGCCTACGAGTATACGGAAAAGCTTCGCATGAAGGCGGAACAACTGAATGTGGATTTGCGATTCATTAATCCGATTATCGATTATTCCCGTAGTTATGCGAACGGACAGAACATCTATTCCTTGTGGGATGCTTATGTGATCGCCGATTTTGTGACCTTCCCAAGTATTGTGGAGGGGTGGGGCAATCAATTACTGGAAGCGTTTTTTGCCAGGAAGCCGCTTATGATCTTCGAATATCCTGTTTACAAAAGGGATATCCTAGGTTATGGGTTTCACACGGTCTCGCTTGGTAGTCAGTACAAGACCGATCCTTCCGGATTGGCCATTATAGATAGAACCAAAGTGAAAGCGGCTGCTGTGCAGATGGCGGAATTGCTCACAGACGCAGATGGGTACCGGAGCGTTATCGAACATAATTTTCAAATCAGTAAAACCCATTTTTCTTACGAATCATTAACCCATTGTTTATCGGCAATTACTGAGGAGGTTATAAAGTGTTAAAACGCGGAATTGCGGCATTATCTTTGGCTGCGTGTCTTTTGGTTGTATCTGCTTGTTCGAGTAATAACGGCGGCAATGCTTCAGAAACGCCAACTAATAATGGGGCTGGCACTCCATCAAGCGGAAAAGTAACGAATATCAGCATGCAAATCGCTTGGGCCAGTGATTCTGGCAGGGGGATAGCCATTCGCGAGGTGTTGGATCAATTCGAAAAGGAAAACCAGGACGTAAAAGTTGAAATGCTCGGTGGCGTTCAGTACGGTACCAAGCTGCTCACACAGATTCTGAGCGGTAAGGCACCGGAAGTACTGCAAGTTCCGTATGGTGACGTGAAGGCACTTGCACCCGAACAGGCTTTCGTCGACTTGACAGCTGATTTCGAAAGTCAGAAAGACAACTATGTTCCGGAAATCTGGAACTTGTCCGTGAATGACGGCAAACTATATGGCATACCTTGGATCGGGCATACAATCCAACTGATTTATAACAAAACGATGTTTGATAAAGCAGGCATCAAAGAAGCTCCAAAAACATGGGACGAGCTCTATGAAGCAGCAAAAAAACTGACCATCGATACGAATGGAGACGGCAAACCTGATCAATATGGAATCGGTCTCTCTGGGAAACAGGGCCCGGACCTTACTTGGATGTATGGCATGTTCGCGGCGCAAGCGGGAGCAAAGCTGGTGGACCAGGCCGCAGACGGAAGTTACCAAGTAGCCATCAACTCCACGGAAGGACAAAAAGCGTTGGATTTCTACACGAAGCTTATGAAGGAAACCTCGCCTTCGGATTCGTTGAACAAAGACGGCGGCGCCATTATGGCGGACTTCCGCAACCAAGTGATCGCAATGGAGCTACAAGGGCCCTGGGGCGTATCTGATGTATGGAAAGGTGGTAACGTTCCATTCGAGATGGGCGTAGCCGAAGTACCTGCTGGCGATGCTGGAAAGGCGACTGAAGTTACCGCGTACCTGCTGAGTGTACCAACTGGCGTGGAAGGTGACAAACTTGCGGCAGCGAAGAAACTGATTTCATATCTAGCATCCAAGCCGGCACAAGAAATGATCATGAAGGGCGAAAAAGGTGAAGACGGGAAGTACTATCCGTTCCGGATCCCGATTCGCAAAGATATGACGGACACGCAGTACTTCAAAGATCATCCGGAATTCCTGACTTATCAAAAAGGCTTGAGTTACCCGTTCACGCTTATCCCGATTCCAGTATGGTCCAAAATCAGTGACGAAATTTATCAAAACGCTTTGAACCAGGTGGTTTCGGGCTCAATATCGGCTGAAGAAGGATTGAAAATGGTTCAGGACAAAGGTAACGAGATCATCAAATCTGCCAAGTAAAATCTAATGAATCGAGCGGGCACCTTGGATTTTTCAGGGTGCTCCCTCCTTTGCGGAGGTAGCCAAATGCGATATATAAGAAGTAAGATTGGGGACCCTAGTGCCTACTTGTTTATCCTTCCGTCTGTACTAATTCTAGGGATGTTTCTCGTGTACCCCATTATCTGGTCTATTGTGGCCAGCGTCAAAGACATCAAACCGATTGCCTTGAAAACGTCCGGACTGTTCGGCATTCCAGGAGATTTCGTCGGATTAGAATATTACAAAGAAGCGCTAACCAATCCGTTGTTTTTGAAGGCGATTATCAATACGCTTTATTTTGGAGTTATTTTCATCCCTGTCACCTTGATTGGCTCTCTACTACTGGCCATGCTCGTCAATCAGAAACTAAAGGGTGTAAATGTTGTCCGTTCCTTGTTTTTCATTCCCTATATCATATCGGTCGTCAGCGCAAGCTTGATTTTCATTTTTCTATTTAACGGGGACCGAGGTCTCGTCAACGTTCTTCTAAACCAATTCGGCATTATCGGAACGAACTGGCTGGCCAACACGGTCTGGGCCATGCCCGTTATTGCGATTATGACTTGTTGGAGAAACATAGGATATTTCATGTTGATCTATTTGTCCGGTATACAAAATATTTCTCCAGATCTCTATGAAGTGGCAGACATTGAGGGAGCAACACAATTTCAGAAATTCCGGTTCGTAACGTGGCCTCTGCTCGGACGGATTTCGCTGGTTGTTATGATTTTGTTGCTGATCACCTCGCTTAACATTTTCCAGGAGATCTATATCATGACCGGAGGTGGGCCTGCGGACTCAACCGTCACCGTGCCATTTCTGATTTTCAATAGGGCCTTCAAATATTATGAAATCGGTCAGGCTGCAGCCATGTCCTACATTCTGTTTCTGATTGTCATCGTGATCACTGTCATCCAGAAGAAAATCGTAGAAAAAAGACTGGGCTAGGAGGGGGATAAGCGACCATGAAAAACAAAAAAATCATACCTACCGTTATACTCTGGGCTTTCGGTTTACTGTTTTTCATTCCGATTTATTGGCTAGTGGCATCAAGCTTGAAGAGCGATGCGGAGATCACCCGTTTTCCTCCGACCCTATGGCCCCAAGTCGTCGAATGGACGAACTACCCGGAAATCTGGAAGCTTTTAAAATTCAATGTTACTTTTCTTAACTCACTAATTGTCGCTGTGCCTACGGTTTTACTGACTGTTTTGTTCTCAAGCATGGCAGGGTTTGCATTCTCCAAGAAACGGTTCATCGGCAAGAACGTAATATTCATCCTGCTGATTGGCACGATGACTGTTCCGCCGACCGTTCTCCTGCTGCCTCTTTATTTCATCATCACGAAGCTCGGTATGTTTGATATGCTGATCGGATTGGTACTGCCTTTTTCCGTTACGGTATTCGCCATCTTTTTTACGAAGCAGAATATCGACGACATTCCGGACGAAATGCTGGAAGCCGCCAAAGTGGATGGGAGTGGAGATTTTCGAACGTACTTTCAGATCGTCATCCCCTTGCTTCGGCCGACATTAACGGCTTTGGTCATCATTGATTTCGTGCAGAACTGGAACTCCTTCACGATGCCGCTTGTATTACTGCAGAGTGAATCTAATTTTACGCTGCCGCTCAAGCTTGCCCTGATGGCCCAAGACTCCGTTTCCATACCGTGGTCCAAAATATTGGCCGCTAATGTGCTTTCGCTTCTGCCCGTTCTTTTTGTTTTTTTCGCCTTGCAGAAGCAATTTGTCGCAGGATTGATGGCGGGATCCGTTAAAGGATGACAAAAAAAGAAAGAGAGGAAGAAACCAGATGTTTAACAAAAGGCCGGTGAATCCGGTCAGAGATGCACATATCCCAGCTTGTCTACGCACCGGGTATCACGCCGTCATCGATGCAATTAATGCCAAACGGCAGAAAACGGTCGTGACACCGCTCATCATCGGCATTGACGGCACTCACGGCGCCGGTTTTGGTGGTCTTAGAAGAGAATTAGAAAAAGGTTTACAGGGGGAACGTGTTGGATTTATTGCTGTGGACTCCTTTTTACGGACAGGTGGGGAAATTCGTCAACACTTTCAAGATAATATTACGGACAACCGCGCTTTTGGTTATTTTACCAACGAGGGGATCGAAAGCTATTTTCAATCGGATGCCAGGGACAAATGCGCTGTCGCTGTTCGTGATTTGCAGGAGCAAGGGAACGACTTAATCTTCCTAATCGGAACAGGGGCTTTCTGGTGTGGGGAAGGGCTGTGCCAGCTTAATCTGTTTGCCGACGTTTCCCGTGAGCTCCAGCAAATGAAGCAAAAACAGGGAATGCTCAATTTTGGGTTCGATTTTAATCTCGATTCTTTGGAGAAATACAAAGTCTCCTTGTTTGTGGAATGGCCCGTTCTGGAAACTTACCGCAAGAGTCATCTACCCGAGATGGACTATTATTTGGACATGAACGACGAAGAGATACCGGTAATTACTCCTGTTTCGGATTTATCGTTGCTTGTGAAGGATATCAGCAGGCGCCCACTGCGGGTCAAGCCGTTTTTCGCACCTGGGGTTTGGGGTGGGCAATATTTGAAGAAAGTCGCTGGCTTGCCTGAGGAAATGGTAAACTGTGCCTGGAGCTTCGAACCGATTGCACCGGAAAATTCGATTCTGATCGGGCAGGATGGAACGGTGATCGAAATCCCGTTTTTGATCGTGATGGCTTGGGGCT
Source organism: Paenibacillus sp. JT31N11 (assembly GCF_056269285.1). Taxonomy (NCBI): domain Bacteria; kingdom Bacillati; phylum Bacillota; class Bacilli; order Caryophanales; family Paenibacillaceae; genus Paenibacillus; species Paenibacillus sp. JT31N11. The sequence goes on along the minus strand of NZ_JBWDNQ010000022.1, from coordinate 51,473 downwards.
TCAACGAGATTCTCGGGAAACGGATTGTTGGTCTTTTCGACGATTACTTTCCAATCCGATTCGACTATCTGGATACCATTGACGGTTCGAATTTGTCATGCCAGGTTCACGGAAAGCAGGCGTTCGTGCGTGAGCATTTTAACGAGTTCATGGAACAGCAGGAATCCTATTACATCATGGAAAAAAAGAATGGCTCCAAGGTTTACTTGGGATTTACCAGTCAGACGGATGGGCAGAGTTTTCTGGAAACCGTTCAGAATTCACAGGATACCGGCACTCCATTCGATTTTACCGAATACGTGCAGGAGTGGGATTGTGAGAAAGGCGATTTGTTTCTGATCCCTACCGGCACCGTCCATTGTTCGGGCAAAGACAATATGGTATTGGAGATCTCGGCTACCACCTGGTGGTTTACATTCAAAGTATATGACTATGCCCGGAAGGATTTGGATGGCAAGCCGCGGCCGATAAATATCGAATATGCCGCTGAAAATCTTGACTTCCATAAGACGACGGAATGGGTTCAAAAGCATTTGATCGCGAGTCCGAAGCTGGTTCAAAAGCAAGGAGAGAATGAGGAGTTCTTGCTCGGTCAACGAGACGATTTGTTATTCTTCGTGCGTCGCATCCATCTTCAGGATCGTTTCGAGGATGATACGAACGGTGAACTGATGATGCTCAATTTAGTAGAAGGAGAGAAAATCCGAATTGTATCAAGCGAAGACGATTCGGTATTCGTCGAGCTATCGTATGCCGAATCTTATGTGTTGCCGGCGGTGTTCGGTCGGTTCGAAATTGTTAATCTCGGTTCGACGCCGTGTAAGCTGATCAAAGCTGGTGTTTCTCCAGAGTGGAATGTGAGAATGGTACCATGAGCGAATACGCCATTGCATTGGACGTAGGTGGAACTTTCATAAAGTCGGCCATGTTGGATAGTTCAGGATCAGTTTGCGCTGGAACAGAGGAATCTTTTCCGGCTTATGCTGACGCTTCAAAAGAAGAAATCCTGTGTCGGCTTACGGACATCATTGGAACTCAAGCAAATAAAATCATCGACCGGAAATCAAGTATTTCGGGTATTGGATTGGCGTTTCCCGGTCCTTTTGATTACCACAATGGGATTTGTTACAACAGTGGGGGAGATAAATACGAGTCCCTATACGGTGTAAACATACGCGATGAACTGATGAAGCGTATAACTGCGCTTGCCCATTTTCGTAGTTTGTCAGAAGGTTTTCGCATAGTGTTCGAGAACGACGCCGCTCTTTTCTTGTTGGGAGAATGGCTTGCGCTGGAGGCAGGAGCTTTTGAACGCTGCATAGGTCTCACAATCGGTACCGGTGCAGGCTCCGCTTTCATGATCGACGGGAAGCTGGTGCTTTCAGGGAACGGCGTCCCTGACGGGGGGTGGCTGTATTCGCAGCCGTTTGGCGAGTCGATCGTAGATGATTATATATCGCGCCGGGGGTTGCTCCGGCTGGCTGCTGAGCGAGACGTTCCTCCTGGTTTAGATGTAAGGGAAATCGCCGAAAGAGCCCGGGACGGATGGGGAGACGCCATCGAAGTATTCAATGCATTCGGGTTTGCCGTTGGTGAGATGTTGCTTCCGTACGTGCGTGCATTCCGCGCCGACAGACTCGTCATCGGCGGACAAATTGCCAAAAGTTATTCCTTATTCGAGCGCACACTACGGGAAGCTCTGTCTCCGATCCATTTTGTCATTGGGTTTTCCGAAGACACCTCACTCAGCACGTACAGAGGTGTTCATCTACTTTTGCAGCAAAAGCGGGATAATTAGAAACAGGAGGAAACGTCGTGAAAAAACTGAAATTGGCATGCCTGGGTGATTCCATGACAGCATTCTGGGGGCAGGAGATGTCGGAATTGGCGGACGCTTTGGGCAGTCATTTTCCAGATCAGCCTTTCGAGCTTTTGAATTATGGCGTAAGCGGTACAAGAGCCGAATACGGCATTCACAGGGTTACTCATGACTATCCGGATCCCTTCCGGAGCGGCAACCGCAAATGCTTGTCTTCCGCAAGTCCGGACATTGTTGTCGTTGAATCTTTTGCCTATAATCATCGGTTGGATGGCGCTCACTGGATCGCAAATTATCAATCTGTACTTCGGAGCCTGATAGGTGTCATTCGGGAGACGACACCCGCAAAGTTGTTGTTTCTTATCACGATCCCGCCCGATACAGAGCATTTTCTCGATCATGTACCGACCTACATGGATGTAACGCCACGCTTGCGGCAGGAGTGGGGGAGGAGCAGCGAAATGTATTTGCAGGCGGCTTTGAATTTCGCCGTGAATGAGAAGATTCCCTTTGTTAACGTGTTTGATCGGGTGAAGGAAAAGGTGGCCGGAGGAACACCGATTCGCTGGTACATCGACCAGAACGACCATATCCATCCCAGCCGGTATGCATATGATCTCATTGCGGAAGAAATTGTTCAAGCCATTCACCGGTATCAATTCGTATAACACCGATTATTTGAAAGGAGTGTCTGACGTGAGACAGAGAGATGTGGAGAGTCAGGGTGTAACACCAAGAGGTATATTTTTCAGCAAAAAAAAGTATTCGGATACCCCGTTACTAGCCTTTGAAGAAGTCCGGAATCTTTTGCCCGAACCGGTGTGCGAACTGAGACCGGAGTTTATCGATTGTTACTGGTATACCTGGGAAATCGCCTATCAGAATCTGCACCGTCCGACGGAAGAAAGCGGGTTTGTTAGCAATTTTATCGATGCCGCGTTTAATCAGAACATTTTCATGTGGGACACAGCGTTTATCACCATGTTCTGCAACTTGGCAGATCCGTACATCCCAGGTATCCGGTCGTTTGATAACTTCTATTGCAAACAACTCGACGATGGAGAAATTCCCCGCGAGATGATCCGGGACAGTGGACGAGATTTCTCGCCGTGGGTTAATCATGATCGCAAACCGCTTCATTCCTATTTTCATAACCATTATGGCCACCGCCGGTTAATGACAACGGAGCCGCCTCGGTACGAAGATATGTTCAAACCGATACTGGGCCGGGATGTGGAAACCCCACCCTACCTGACGCTTGACAACCTCAATCATCCCATCATGGCCTGGGCCGAAATGGAAAGCTATCGTCATACCGGAAATGCGGGCCGGCTGGAAAAGGTTTACGAGCCGTTGTATCGATATTACGAAGCGCTTCGTTATCATTTACGCAACCATTTCGGCTTGTATGTGACCGATTGGGCTAGCATGGACAACTCCCCAAGAAACAAATATTTGGGCAGCGGAGTGGACATCAGCTGCGAAATGGTTTTGTTCGCACGAAACTTAATCGACATGGCCGGTGTGTTGTCGGACCGGGCCTTTCATGTTGGTGAGAATGAAAAGGCTAAGGCGTATGCTATGCAAGTCGCTGAAATTGAAAAAGAGGCGAGTGAGCTGGCCGAGACGATCAATCGGTTAATGTGGAATCCAGACAGAGGATTTTATTTCGATGTGACGGATAACGGGGAACAAGCACCAGTGAAGACGATTGCCGCCTACTGGTCGCTGCTTGCTGGTGTTGCCGATGATGACCAAGCAGAGAAGCTAGCAGAATGGCTGCAGGATCCTCATACGTTTAACCGCAAACATCGTGTGCCAGTTGTCGCTGCCGACGAAGATGGATTCGATCCCCGTGGCGGATATTGGAGAGGTTCCGTGTGGTCTCCGTCGAATACGATGGTGATTCGCGGATTGGAGCGATACGGGTACAGTGAATTGGCCCGGGAAATCGCGTTGAATCACTTGAGCAACGTCGTAAAGATATACCAGGATACCGGAACAATATGGGAAAATTATCCACCGGATTCGATAGATGCTGGGGATGCCGATAAAAAGGACTTCGTGGGGTGGTCTGGGATTGCACCTACCTTGTATCTGATGGAGTATGTGATCGGGCTTAAAGGCGACGCGGCTCACAATGAGCTTACGTGGCGTTTGTATTCTGATCTGGGAAGGGTCGGATGCAAACGTTATTGGTTTGCTGGTAAAACGATGGATCTGCTAGCGACTCCATTGGATGATTGCTCCTTCTTGATCGAGATCACGAGCGACAAGCCAGTACGAGTGACAATCGTCTGGGGAGATACCAAAGATGTTCACGATATTTCTGGTACATCCCGATTTACTATTAAGAAATAATCCTATATGCTCTTTTCAGCTAGGAAACAGAGTGGTATAAAAAGGGACGCCGATAAAAATTATTGGTGTTCCTTTTTGTATTTACTGTACCGTTGTATTTCCGTAACGGGTAATTGAAATTGTCGTTGCACCTAATTCGCGTGCCCGCTTCATACATTCCACAAGTGGTGGCGTTTTAATCGGAAATAAGCACGATATATTCAAGAGTTTCCCTGCAACGTATAGGCAATATAGGCGAGGAAATATTGGAGTTCTTTTGGTGCCGGCATGGGATTGGGAAGGGTGTGTAAGGCGGACCATCCGGAAAGCGCGTCAATGAAAAAGGCCAAACAGATACCTACCACTTTGATGTGGAAAAATGCAAGAATTATCTATTTAAAGAAGGGTGCTACACCGAAGGAGCTAACGCCAAACCTACTCTGTGAGCGTTGAATCCCCCCTGAAGTAGAAAGCCAGACATAATGACTTGAATTGACAGCGAAAAGACGACCCTCATCCTCAATTATTGAGGATGAGGGTCGTCTTTTATTTCTACCTTTAGTTGCTCCGTCAATCCCTCGAGTTTTTCAGTGGCCTCGTACTGAGCCGGCGTCTGTTAATCGGCTGACCGTGAAAATTGGCTGACCGTCCGCTTCACGTTTTTTTCGATGAAAGTATAGGTTTACCTTATCAGACCAAACTCGCCGTAAACCAGTGAACGCTTCTGCACGGGTCATAAAGCCTTCGCCATCGAACCGTGCATTGCCGCGGCAGATCAGAATGGCTGATTACCGGCAGCATTGATCGCAAAATGCGCCCAGTCAGGGAGTCCGATTCATTCTGGAAAGAGGTTATCCCAAAGGATCTTATTTTCAATGAGAGCTGCTTTCTCCGAGATCGTCAATTTTTCTTTTTTGATTTTGACTTTAATCAAAAGGTCTTTTAAGGTATGGATTTCCATGCTTATCCTCGGATATTTCAGATAAATAATGGAATAATGTTTTGAGCGAAGCCATCTTTGTTGCAATTGAATCCTTGGAATTGCCCAGATCAAAATTAAGGTAATCACCGAAGCGATCAATGTCTGTTACCTTTAGATTTTCAAGAATGGTTATGGGCATATCGCCTCTATCACCTGAAAGAAGCCCTCTACTATGAGCCAATCAAAAAAGGCGATATAATTAAGACTATAGTTTATAAGCGACGACTTCTCACGCTTGCTACGGTCAATGAACTCTTGGGCACATCAAGGTTGCTTAATCATTTTAAAGTCAGATTTCTTAAATAACTGTTTTCGTTAATCGCTATGCATAAATACCTCCTAAAATTCGTAAATAATAACGATCGGAGTTGAAAGTTGATAACAAAAGAGAACCTAGATTTCTACTGCCACATGACGTCTTACCCGTGATTTTACGAACTGCCCAAGTTCGAGTCACATGACGAAGCGCGGATGTGGTTTAAGGGACTTTCAGCGACGACTACATGATGACCGGCTCTGAAGAATGGATGATCAGAAATGCTACTTTTACAAGATCATCTTGAACCGGCCTGTATGGGATCAAGGAATGCGTGAAATGAGCTCCAATAAATGCGCTCTTGCTAATGTCATTTATTTTATATATTCTAAGTCTTGTTATTTCCGGATGTAGGTATTTGTCGTTTAGCCGTTTGTCAATAAGCTAACTATAGGATGTGAGGGGTGCACTTGTCGACTCTAAAAACAATAACAGGTACGAATCTAGAAGATGTACAGGGAATGAATCGCTCTCTTGTCGTTAGGTTGTTACGAAAAAAGAAAATTTGTTCAAGGGCTGAGTTAGCCCATGCCTCTGGGCTGAAACAATCAACCATCACCAACATCGTCAATGAAATGATCAGCTGGGGCCTTGTAGTTGAAACCGGAATGATTGGTGGTAAGAAAGGGAGACGATCGATCGGTATCAGGTTAAATAGTGAATTTTATAAAATTATAGGCATCCGGTTAACCCGCACTAAGATAATGGTTGGTTTATATGATTTGGAAGGCAATGAGTATAGTTTCGACGAACGGTTCATCAATTCTGGGGACGGTTCAGCTATTGCGCTACAAAAGATGAAGGAAATGATAACGGAAGCCATAGATACGAATCAAACCGGTAAAATATATGCCATTGGATTGGCTACTCCCGGACCTTTGTTTCGTAATGAAGGCCGCATTGCATTAATGACTTATTTTCCCGGCTGGGAAAAAATCAATATTCAGGAGGAATTAATGCAGGTATATGGGCTCCCCGTTTATATTGAGCACGATGCGAATGCCGGGGGCATGGCAAGATGGAGCTTTGGCGATGACCAACAAGATCATGGCGTACTGATTTTTGTAACAGCCGGTCAAGGAGTCGGGGCGGGAATCATCATTGATGGAGCGGTATATCGGGGCGCCCTGGGTATTGCTGGTGAGATCGGTCATATGAGTATTGATTACAACGGACCCAGATGCGAGTGCGGGCACAAAGGGTGCCTGGAGCTTTATTGCTCCACGTCAGCTCTCATGAAACAGTTAGGTAACAAATACACATCGATTCAGTCCATATGCGAAGCCATCAAAGCAGGCGATACAATTGCCGAAGAGGCTGTCCGCAAAGCCGCTTGGTACCTTGGGTTCGGGCTTGTCAACGTAGTGAATGTGTATAACCCGAGCCGGATTGTAATCGGGGATGAGTTTTCCGCTGTAGGCAAGCTGTTGCTTGATACGGTATCGGAGGTAATAACAGAAAATGTGCTGCCTGATGTAAGAAAGCGCCTGCATATCGAACTTGCACCACCCTCAGAAAAAGACTATATGCTTTTCGGCGCGGTTGCGATCGCGATTGACAATCTTTTTGCTCAACCGTCGTTATACCTATTGGCCTGACAGAGGAGAGACAAATACATATAAAAGAATTAAGGGTGTCTTAATAAAGGCACTCTTTTTGTTTTACTTAAACGTCACAAATTTGCAGGAATTGTTTAGTCCCAGAATGTTTTTATTTATAAAACGATTTTGGGATTGGACGTTGCCAAGTGTTATCTCCGTTACAATGGTTCACTGTACTATGCCTACTGCCAGGGAATAATAATAATCCTTTTAAATTACTTTTTTTAATTTATATATTGATCGAATGAATTAATTCACTTATACTGCAATTAACGTTCCAAATTCTGGTTCGAGTAAAAAGGGGGACGGTTATAGATGCTGATCGGAATTGACATCGGCACATCCAGTGTAAAGTCGATGGTAATGAATCCTGACGGAAATTTGTTGGGGTTTTCGCAAAGCGAGCATCAGATTGAGATCCCTGCTCCTGGGTACGCCGAACAGGATCCCAACCTCTGGTGGAAATTAGTTTGTGAAACCACCTCAAACGCTTTACAGCAGTCGGGGCTAAGTGGAATTGATATTAGCGCAATAGGATTATCTGGGCAAATGCACGGCTTGGTTGCTTTAGATGTAAACGGTAACATTTTGCGACCTGCCATCATTTGGTGCGATCAGCGTACCATTCAGCAAAAGATTGACCTTGAAGCGTTGTTCTCAAAGGAAAGCCTGGGCGATCTGATTCAAAACCCGGTAGCCACCGGATTTCAACTGCTTTCACTACTATGGTTGAGAGAAAATGAACCGGAGGTTTACCGGAAAATCAGTAAAATTGTAACGCCCAAAGATTACATCCGGTATCGACTCACCGGAGAGATCGGGACCGAATTGACAGATGCATCCGGAACATCAGCTTTTCATGTCGCAGGTCTTGAATGGTCAGTATCCTTGCTCGATCAGTTAGGCATCGACGCTGAGTTATTTCCTAAGGTATTCAGTTCGTGGGAATTATGTGGGACGGTGACAACGCAAGCATCTCTTGAGAGTCCGCTTTATCCTGGTACAAAGGTTGTATTCGGTGGAGCTGATCAACCGATGCAAGCAATTGGAAATGGAGTTATAGAACCTGGCACCGTTTCCTGCACATTGGGAACCGGGGGGCAGCTGATGACGCCTTTGGACAGCCCGATTCATGACCCGAGGTTACGGATCCATACCTATCTGCATTCGGTACCAAACCGATGGTATTTGTTAGGAGCGACAATGAGTGCAGGTCTTTCCTTAAAATGGCTGGCGAATAATATTCTGAGGAATGGGAATTACCAACAGCTCGATGAAATCGCTAAGCACATTCCTGCAGGGAGCGAGGGACTAGTTTTCCTGCCCTATCTGATTGGGGATAGAACGCCGCATATGGATCCGTTTGCTAAAGGCTTATTTTTCGGTATTACATTGAATCACCGCGACGCCCACCTAATTCGGGCAGTGATGGAAGGCGTAGCTTTTTCACAGCGAGACGGTATGGAAATTTTCAAATCACTCGGTGTCCTGTCAAAGCGGCTCATCGTATCAGGCGGAGGAGCCAAGAGCCAGCTTTGGAAACAAATTCTCGCGGATACCTTTGACCAGGAAGTATACACAAGTTCAATGAGTGAACAAGCATGTGTAGGGGCAGCTATAACGGCTGCTGTCGGTATCGGGATATACGATAGCGTGGAACAAGCCTGCTCCGCAATCGTTAAAATCAATGACGTTCCGGTAACCCCCATTACACAGAATCGAGAGTGTTATGACCATCAGTATGCAATATACCGGGAGCTTTACTGCAAGAACAGTGAACTATTTACTTTGGACGGATTCGCATAAAGACGAAATGGAGATGACATAGTGAAAAACAATAATTTGGATCATCAGGAGCTATTAATGAAGGAGACCTCGCCTGCCACATCAGTCCACTGGGGGCTGGTAAAAGCGATATCGCTACTGGTTACGGTCGTATCAGGAAGGAACGGGGAGCTATTATCAGTCGAGGATGAGGTAGGTCACAAAATAATCCGTCTCTATTCAACAGCTTTGCCTGAATCTAAATTGCATACATACATGGTTGAGCTGTTTACGGACGCCAAATCGCAACCGCTTACAATGACAGTCCCCTTACAAGTTTCTCAACATTCACACCACGAGTTACTTATCCGGTATAACGGGTATCACCTCGCGCTTTTCGTAGACGGCGTGCTGGTTGATGAGGAGTGGCCTATAGGAGCAATCGATCTGCGGCAAGCCAAGGTTCAGTCGTACACGGGCGTCACACAAACGAGACTTCTGAGCTATGCCATCAGTGAGCAGGAAATGACTCAACTCTTCGGGGACCAGGAGTACTTGCATAAAAAACAAAATGAGCTGCTGGGTGCCGAGCCCGTCACCATACAATACTGGAGGCCGAGGGGATTCAACACAAGTGTAGGGGACTGTATGCCATATTATGACGGAACCACCTTTCATATCTTCTACTTGTTTGATCGGCGCGGACACCGGAGCAAATGGGGACTCGGTGCTCATCAATGGGCCCATATGTCAACGGATAATCTGAAGGACTGGGTTCACCACCCTATAGGAGTCGGTATAACGGAAGAATGGGAAGGCTCGATTTGCACAGGATCAGTATTTAACGAAAAAAACCAATATTACGCCTATTATGCGGTTCGCGCTATTGACGGCTCGCCGGCTCGTCTGACTTGGGCGACAAGTCGTGACGGCATTCATTATGAAAAAAGCGGCAGGTACATACAGCTTTCCGAAAGCTATCGCCTCAGCTCGGTAAGGGATCCAATCGTATTTAAAGACGAAGAGCGGATGTATCACATGCTGGTAACGACCAGTATTGTGGATGGCGATGTACAACATGGATGTTTGGCTCACTTGACTTCCAAGGATCTGGAAAATTGGGATGAACTATCACCATTTATCGTACCCGGTTATCATGATGAACCTGAATGTCCCGACTACTTCGAGTGGAACGGTTGGTACTATCTGATCTTCAGTAACGACGGTGTAGCCAGATATCGGTATTCTCGCAATCCGTTTGGGCCTTGGCTTAGACCTGCAGTGGATATTCTGGATGGTATCCAGATGCGGGTTCCAAAGTCTGCAGCTTATAAGAACGGCAGAAGATTGACAGCAGGTTTCTTGTCCGAACCGGGCAAATATGGCGGAGAACTGATCATCCGCGAGCTTCTGCAGCATTCGGACGGCTCTCTCGGTACGCGTTATGTGGACGAACTAACCGATCGAACCGGTCGCGTTATCAATATGCAGACGATTGACGGAGAGTTCATTGAAGGAGATACGATATCTCTTGAAAACCAAGAAGGATTAGCCGAATGCCGGATGACCGAGATTGGGCATGAATATACGCTTTCCTTTGAAGTTACCCCCGGATACCCGAATATGTATTACGGATTTTCCTTAGCAGACTCGGGGAAATTCAAGCAAGGCAGAGATATTCGATTCGAACCGGCTGCCCGAAAATTCGGTATACACAATATTTATGCGCCAAGCTTCACGGAAGATGAAGCCTCGTCCCTATATAATGTCAGCGGCTTGGAGCAGAGGGTCGTTGTGGAGGCCGTCATAAGAGAAAACTTCATTGATATTTGCATTAACGGTCAACGAACGATGATATCGCGGTTGAGCAAAAAATATGACTATCTCCGTTTTTATGCTCAATTCGGGACGGCCGTATTCCATAACATTAAAATCCGCTCTTTGGCCGGTACGGGGTCAGGGGGTTTGCAGTAATGACGAAGAAAGAATCAATTACACATGTATTGAAGAGTTGGCAATTGTATGTACTTTTGATGCCGGCTCTCGTATATCTCATACTGTTTCAATATGTTCCTATGTACGGGGTTGTGATCGCATTTAAGGATTTTAATCCAATCCAAGGTATTTTGGGCAGCCCATGGGTAGGATTGAAGCATTTCAAAACATTTTTTGAATCTTATGTGTTTGTCGACGTCTTGGTCAATACACTCAAGCTCAGTGTCTTCTCTTTGTTAATCGGATTTCCGATACCCATCCTATTCGCGTTGCTGCTCAACCAGATGCGTAAACAAATAGTAAAGCGTTTTGTTCAGACGGTTACGTATGCGCCATATTTTATTTCTACCGTGGTTCTCGTTTCCATGCTTAATGTATTTCTTGCCCCAAGCACAGGCTTTGTCAATATCTTGATCACCATGTTTGGTGGAGAAGCGGTTAACTTTATGGCACGTGCGGAATGGTTCCGAACCGTGTATATTGCCTCAGGCATATGGCAGACAATGGGCTTCAGCGCGATTATCTATTTAGCTGCTTTAAGCGGTGTTAATCCCGAGTTGCATGAAGTGGCTACGGTGGACGGTGCATCCCAGGTGAGACGAATTTGGCACATTGATCTTCCTTCGATTTTGCCGACAATCATGATTCTGCTTATTCTCGGAGTAGGCAACGTGATGTCCGTTGGTTGGGAAAAAGCGTTCCTGATGCAGCAAGGTATGAATCTGCCGGTATCGGAGATCATTTCTACCTATGTGTATAAGGTAGGATTGCTGAATGCGCAGTATAGTTTGGCAACCTCAATCGGCTTGTTAAACTCGGTCGTTAACTTTGCGCTCTTAATCATAACCAATCATCTCTCCAAACGATTAACGCAAAACAGCTTATGGTAAAGGAGCGGATTTCGTGAAAAATCTATCGACAAGCGACAAAGTATTTACTGTCTTCAATTATTTGTTTATGGGCATCATAACGATTTCCATCCTGTATCCGCTTTACTTTATTTTTATCGCTTCCTTCACCGACCCGGATATCGTCAACGGTGGCGGAATCCTTCTCATTCCTAAATCCCTTTATTTTGACGGGTATGAAAAGATCTTTGAGTATAAGCCGCTCTGGCAAGGTTATTTCAATTCCATCCTGTATACCGTATGCGGAACGATCATAAATCTGGTGATCACGATCCCTTGCGCGTATGCCCTCTCACGTAAAGGCTTGGTGGGAAGAACGCCGATCATGATGCTATTCGCCTTCACCATGTTTTTCAGTGGCGGACTCATTCCCACCTATCTGTTGGTTTCCAAATTGGGAATGCTGGACACGATCTGGGCCATCACGCTACCGGTCGCCGCTTCCGTATGGAACATCATTATTACGCGAACTTATTTTCAAAGCACGATTCCCGATGAACTGTTGGAAGCGGCTGTCATGGATGGATGCTCGGACTTCAGGTTCTTCTTTTCCATTGCACTCCCGTTGTCGAAGGTCATCATTGCCGTTATGACGCTGTTTTATGGCATCGGCCATTGGAATTCCTTTTTCGAACCGCTTATCTATTTGAGAAGCGATGATAAATTTCCGCTGCAGGTCATCTTGCGCAATCTGTTGATCATGAATGAAGCGGGATCAAGGATGGTAGTCGACCCGATGTCCCTGGCCGCCAAGCAGCGGATTGCTGAACAGTTGAAGTATGGCGTCATCGTTGCAGCAAGCTTGCCGCTCATCATTGTGTATCCGTTCTTGCAGAAGTATTTTACAAAAGGCGTGATGATTGGCTCCATCAAAGGCTAATGTGGCATCTGCGACGTGAATTCTATGAAGGAGGTGATTTTACAGCTCGTAACACAAGATGATTGGAATGGTACTCATACAATTTACTGAAGGGAAGGTCAAGTACAAACATGAAACATTATAAATGGCTTCAAATCCTGATCATTGCTAGTTTTTCAGTCGGATTGCTCGCTGGTTGTTCAAATGATAATACAGGTAAGGAGAATACTGCTGCCATCAATAAAGAAGCGAATACCGAGGCTATGGATCCAAATGCGCAGACGGACATTAAAATTGTTCGTGCGAAGGATCCAAGAAACCTGCCTGTTGATGAAATGATCTGGTTTCAAAAATATAGTGAAGTAGCTCCATCTAACGTAAAGGTCCAGTGGGAGGAGATTCCGAGTGAATCTGCCGATGAGAAAATAAACCTGATGCTTGCAAGCAATGATCTTCCTGATGCGTTCCTCGGTACACTTTCTGTCAATAATGTGATGAATAATGTGGACAAAGGTCTGTTCCTGCCAATTGAGGATTACATCGACAATATGCCTTATTTTTCAGAAGTATTGGCAAAACGTCCTGAATACCGGGCGCTGATTACCGCTCCGGACGGACACATTTACGGTCTTCCTTATATTGAGGAAATGTTCGGTCTGATTCTCAACCAGGGTATTCTACAAATTTATAAGCCATGGCTGGACAAGCTTGGCCTGCCGGTTCCAACTACGATCGACGAGTATCGTGATACATTAAAGGAATTTGTCGATAATGACATGAACGGCAACGGCATTAAGGATGAAATCGGATTGTCGGTTGCGAACAAAGGTGTTAACTCGGGAATCGGTTCTTGGAGAAATAATTCGGACTTTGGTCAATTTTTCGGATTGTGGGGACAAGCCGACCGTGGTGACAGCATGTTCCTCGACGAGAACGGAAAAATCTTCAGCACAGCCACTACCGAAGCATATAAGACCGGTATTAATTACCTGCACGAAATGTATAAAGATGGCCTGATTGACCCGGAATTTACCATTAATGATGGTCCAAAACTGCAAGCAAAGCTGCGAGATGAGACGGTAACGATCGGATCGCTAGTGCATTTCTCTGTTCTTGACGTTGCAGGTAAGCAAGTTGCCGACAATTACGTGCCGATTCCTTACATGACAGGGCCTGGTGGTGAATATGGAGCCCGTGAAAACCTTGTGGAAATGCATAATCCGCTTGCCTTTGTCCTGACGACCAAAGTTAAAAATCCGGAAGCAGTACTTGCGTGGGTAGATAAAATGTATGATCCAGAGTGGTCCGTTCAGACGAACTGGGGAGCGCTTGGCTATCAATACAAGAAAGACGAGAATGGCGTAATGGTATTTGACACCCTGAAAGACGGATTGGATACCTACAACGATATGCGAGCCAGACAAACGATTGGAGGCAACTCGCCTATTGCCATTCTGACTGACTATTATGATACGGTTGTTGAGTACCCGCAGGATGCGAAGGACATTTTAGACGACATGAAGGCGGTGGGCTTTTTGGATAAACACCTGAATGATCCATATATCCCGCACACCTTGTTCTACGATGCAAAGACTGCTGAGAAAATGGCGCTTTTATCGCCTCAAATCTATGGCCTGATTGATACGAACCGCAGAAAGTGGATTACCGATGGCGGCATTGATGAAGAGTGGGATTCTTATGTAAAGGAACTGGAAAAGGCCGGCCTTTCTGAATTTATCGGTTATGTTCAGGAAGCCTACGATCGCTTTCAGGCAAACCAAAAGTAATAGTAATAATCAATTGCGGATACCTGAATCACTTCGTTATCCCGGGTTCTCAGGTATCCGCGTTATTTTTTAAAGGAGGCGATAGAATGGATATTTATCGACCGGTCTTTCATTTTACATCGAAATTGAACTGGATGAACGACCCTAACGGGCCTTTTCATCATAACGGAGAATATCATCTGTTTTACCAACATAATCCGGATAAACCCGAATGGGGAAACATCCATTGGGGGCATGCCAAAAGCAAGGATTTGGTGAACTGGGAACACCTCCCCGTGGCGCTTTTCCCTTCCAATAAAAGAGGCGAAAATCATTGTTTTTCGGGGTGCTCGATTGTAGAAACGAATAAAGTTACGTTATTCTATACAAGTATTGGCAGCGGGGATCGTAATGCCGTAACCGGGTCCGAACAATGGAAGGCACACAGCAGCGGCGATTTGATGAACTGGGAGAAGTCCCTGGATAATCCTACGCTAACGAGAAAAATTCATGGGAATGTAAATATTGAAGAGTGGCGTGACCCGTATGTGTGGCGGGAAACAGACGGATGGCGGATGGTGCTTGGCGGCGTTCATGAAGGGAAGGGCTGTGCTGCCTTGTACCGCTCAAGCGACCTGCACGACTGGGAATTTACGGGTTTCTTTCATAAAGGGGACGAGTCCATTTGGGAATGCCCGCATGTATTCAAATTCGATAACCGGTATGTTCTTTTCTACTCCCCGTCCGGCGAAGTGCGCTATGTTACCGGCACGGTAAATGAGCAGCTGCAGTTGCAGCCAAATGCGACCGGTTACGCAGACCATGGCGGATGGGAAGGGTTCTATGCCTCAACCGGCTTCACCGATCTTTCCGGAAGAAGAATCCTGCTCGGGTGGATGCCCGAAGGCTCAAGAGGAGAAGACTTCCCATTGCAGCTGGATTGGGCAGGAGCGCTTGCCTTGCCGCGGGAGGTGCTTCTGAAGGACAATGGGAAAATTGCGATGTCCCCCGTTCCGGAGCTAAGCGCGCTGCGTGGAGATCATTCGGTCTTTCATGAGTTGGCTGTAGATGCAGAGCCCTATGACACCGGGATTCGTTCCCGAGCCTATGAGGTATATGCCGAGCTTGATTTGGCGAATGTGACGGAGCCAGTCGTGATTTCAGTTATGCGTTCAAGCGGCGGAGAAGAAGAGACCCGGATCGTGATTAATCCTTCGGCAATGTCTATCATGATTGACCGGTCGCGATCAAGCTTGTTTCCCGGAACGCATAAATCCTGCATCACAGGCAAGCTTCCCGAGCTGGAAAACGGGCGCCTGGACGTGAGATTATTTGTCGACCATTCCGTCATTGAAGTATTTGCGGGGGATGAAGCTTGTCTTACCTCGCGCGTTTATCCGTCTTTGGCTGATAGCGACGGTTTGACGATCTCCGCAGGCAGCCCACTATTAGTGTCCCGATTAGAGGTTTGGCAAATGAAACATGCAGATATGAACTGAAACTTTTGGAAACTAAAAAAAAGTGAAGACGGAGGGTTCAAATGACGAAGAAAGGCCTGACTACCACTTTACGCCAGAGCGGAATTGGATGAATGATCCGAACGGTATGGTATTCTTTAATGGAGAATATCACTTATTCTATCAGTATCATCCCTATGGGACAACATGGGGGCCTATGCATTGGGGGCACGCGGCTAGCCCGGATATGGTTCACTGGGAGTACTTACCGGTTGCTCTGGAGCCGGATGAACACGGTGCCATTTTTTCAGGAAGTGCCGTAGTCGACTGGAACGATACGTCGGGCTTTTTTAATGGAAAACCCGGCTTGGTCGCAATATTTACTCATCATGATCAAGCGCCGGGCACTGATCGACTTCGGCAGCGTCAAAGTCTTGCCTACAGCACGGATTCGGGAAGAAGCTGGACAAAATATGCGGGAAACCCCGTGCTTGCCAACGAAAAATACCCCGATTTTCGGGATCCCAAAGTATTTTGGCATCAACCGACGAAGCGTTGGGTAATGATTCTGGCATCGGGCCAGACGGTTTGCATCTACCATTCTCCAAATCTAAAGAGTTGGACATACGCCAGTGAATTTGGACAGGGTATTGGTTCGCACAACGGTGTGTGGGAATGTCCGGATTTATTCCCTCTTCCGGTTGGGAATGACCCTCAACTTACCAAATGGGTGATGTTCGTCAGTATCGGAAATTCATCGGACCATGTGGAAGGTTCCAGAACTCAATATTTTATAGGTAAATTCGACGGCAATACGTTTGTACTGGACGAATCGCCGAATCATGTCAAATGGTTGGATTACGGCAGAGACAATTACGCGGGTGTCAGTTGGTCTGACATTCCAATAGAAGACGGACGCCGAATCTATATCGGTTGGATGAGCAATTGGAAATATGCGAATATGACGCCCACTGAGGGCTGGAGAAGCTCCATGACCGTGCCTAGAACGCTATCTTTGGAACCGAGGAATGGGGAGATTGCACTTATTCAACGGCCCATCAGGGAGCTAGAGAAACTCCGGGTTCCCGTATTATCCCTGAAAGAAACAACAGTTGAGAGCCTCAGGGAACGAGTTGCGGGCTTAAACCTGGACAGCTTTGAGATCATTGCGGAACTCGAAACGGCGAATGGAGAAAACTTTGCGATAAGGGTAAGAACATCTGTGAATCATGAAACGGTTATAGGATATGATGCTGCCCATGGTGAGATGTTTATAGACCGCACAAGATCAGGAGAAGTTGATTTTCATCCGGACTTTGCCGGCAGACATGCAGCGAAACTTGGGGAGATTGGCTCAGCACTTAAGCTTCATATCTATGTGGACCAATCATCTGTTGAGGTCTTTGCTGATGATGGCAGGATAGTTTTGAGCGATTTGATCTATCCGGGACAAGATGAAAATGGACTGGAAATCTCATCAGGCGGCAATGGGCAAATTCTTTTGTTAGAATTATTTAATTTAAAGGCCATTGGCAAGGATGGGTTAAAGGGGAACTGGATGCAATAGAGGCAGGCGGAATAAAAATTGTCTGTGGAATCAGCAACAAGGAGGAGCACTTAAGGAACGGGTGAGATCACTCTACCGCATAAGATTTCGCAGGAAGGAAGTGCAATCGTAGAGATTGCATATGAGTTTTCGCTCCCGTTTGTCCAAAGAAGGAGTTATGTATTGACGCAGTGGTATCCGATGCCGGCTACAAACGAAAACGGTTGGAATTAGAAGCCGTATATGGACATCGTCTTGAACGACCTCGAATCGATGGAATACGCGGGAGTGGTTACCATAGACGATACGGAAGATGGTGAAGTTCTTAAGTATTCAATCGTGCATGAAGGCCTCGCCAATGGTTCTACGGAAGCACGGAACGACCCTTAACATGACCGGATGGTTGGACGAAGGCATGGTGGAGCTTGCGACGTCTTTGTATTTGCACGATTATTCGTTTGCCAAGAAGTAAATTAGCGGGAATTGCCGATGCTCCGATTTTAGCTTATCTGAGTTGGGAAGCGGGAATGTTATAAGCAGCTTGTACGCACAGCCTGTCATTAAGTTCAAAGTTCTGTTCGATAGTTTGCCAGGAGGTGCGTCCAAGCAAGGGATTGTCGAAGAATTGCCGCGCGGCAGTCCATCGTTCTACTAACGAGCGGGTAAAATTGAAAAAGTAGAGGTGTACCCGTTTAGCGTTATTAAATAAAGTGAATATTTTTGTTTTTATAGAGAAGTTCTAAGTGGTACCCCGGCTCCTCGTCCCTTTCGAATTTTTTTTCATCGCATCTTCTATTAACCCTGGTCAATCTAAGCCGATCTACTATTTTCCTTAACTGCATGAAAATCCTAGCGCGACGAATCTCATGTTAATTTCTTGGTGCTTTCACGAATGACCAATTCGGTTTTTTTCAAGGTGATTGGTAGAAACGATTCCCCGTTTATTCTCTTGATGAAGAGCTCCACCAATTGCCGGCCTGCCCACTTCGAGAAGTTCTGAAAGCCGGCCAAATTCCGATTGGGGAGATTACGCATGGCGGAGATTGCTGCGCTTGGCGAATTACGGATGGAGTTCATATCTGCAGGAATATCGGAGTCGGGTCAGCCGCTGTTTGAACAGAATCCGACAGGAGCGCCCGTGAACGTAGCGGCGCTCCTGTCGCGTATGGGGAGGTGCAACGTTTTCATCGGAAGGGTTGGCAAGAATCAATTCGGGCCGTATTGGAATCCAGCGACGTGGTGCTTATTTGGAATTATGGAATCAATCTGGCAGGAGCAAATATGAGAAATAAACGATATCCCGAACTCCAATAATTTTTTAATTGACATCCCTATAATGACGTACTGAGGTTTATCTTTCATTTTCTGAATGGCACTTTGATCGCCAACATTCATAATCCGTCTTTGCAACAGGGACGGTTTTTGTTGTCGGGTTGCACGCCTCTTGTGTTTAAAGAGAAAAATACACCTTATTTCGATAACACGATCGAAGCCTATAAAAACGTGCCGGACAGGCGATTGCTGAAACAGCCCAAAAAGTGCGAGTTTAGATTTTCTTTCAATTTAAAAAGCACGATGTCATTGTATTTCAGGGAAAGATAATGTGTTAGACATGATGTATTGAATCTATGCGGGTTTTTCAATTAAGAAACAATGGACTCCGTAAATTAATATTAGGACTGACAGATAATATTATTCAGATCTTGGTCTGTCTCAATGTTCGTTCTTGGGGATATAGGCATAAAATGGAACAGCTTCGCCCTTATTAGGGTGAGGCTGTTCGTCATTAATCAGTTAATTCCACTATTGTACGGTTTTCAGCTTGAAAATTTCATGGAGCCCAAGCGTAGCCGCTCCCATGGCGGCGCCATATTTTTTCCAGTGAAAAGCGACGACGGGCGTCGCTCCGAATATCGAGTTCTCGACCTGATGGATAGCCGCTACCAGCTTGTTGAAAAACAATTCGTTATCAGTTATCCATCCGCCCAGCACCAATTTCTGAGGGTTCAGCATTTGCAGCGTCTTCCCGCAATAGTTGGCAATATCCCGAATCATATGCTCAGCCTCTTCGCTGAACGGTTCGGTGCCGGCTAGCGCCAGCTCGATATAGCTTCGAATGGCTTCCTCCGAGGACATTGCTCCGAATCTCGCAGGATCGTTTTTTTGTAAGCGTTCGGCAAGGATGGGCGTGCAGTAAGGAGCCAGGTATTCGGTCCTACCAGCCGTGCCGATGGAACCATGATATACCTGACCGTTCAAGAAGAGCCCAGCGCCCGTTCCATAGTCGATCATAAGGAAAATGGTCGTATGATCGCCTTTTGCCGCTCCGCTGAAGCGCTCGGCGAAACCGGCTGCATCCAGATCATTGATCAGCAGAATGGGAATGGACAAGTTATTCTCCAGCATTTTCAGAAGTGGAAACTGTTGAAGCTGCAAATAATGGGAAGTGATGACGACGCTTTGCGTATCGTCCAGCCTTCCCGGAAGGGAGATGCCGATGCGCTTAATGAGTTCAAGGGGAATATGATGCTCTTCAATAAAGGAACGGATGAAGACAGCCAATTCATTGCGGATCTGCTCTTCTCCGATGAGCGATTTCATGCTTCGGTTCGCTATAATCTCTCCGCTCAGATTGAGCAGGACGCATTGGGCGGGGGAGCTAGACAGGTCGACGCCGACCACATAACCGCCCTCCGCCCGAATATTCAGCAAGGTCATTCTCCGGCCGACCCCGCTGCCGGTTGTCCCAATTTCGTGAACGAGCTGTTCGCGAATCATTTCCTCGATGAGGATGGATACCGTTGTCGGGCTGAGCTTCGTTTTTCGCGATAATTCGACGCGGGATATCGGTCCATGCTCGAATATCGTATGGATCAAAGTAGAGATATTGATCTCCTTCAGCATTTGTTGGTTTCCTATTTTTATCATATCAGTTCTCCAAATTCTCAATATACTTTCGTCCTATCCTAGGCTTTAACAATAAAGATCGTATCTATTTACGGTGTTAGGGCAGCCAGTCGATGCGGTGAGTGGCGCGTTGCAGAGCGACGTTGAAAGGATAGTCCCGCGATTTTGCTTGCACAAATCTATATATGGGGCCGCTCCTATTCCATTATAAAGGAATTCCGATGGTGCAGACAGGGAGTACAGAAAGGTAAGGAAGACTAAAAAACGGTATGAAAAAAGCACTTTCAACAGAGCGTTCGGCACTATGGGGACCAATTCCCTATGCCCGTCATTACCGGAGGGAGGAGGGGGTCGTTCAAAGCAATTATAGAAGAAGGGTACAAGCGATGTCAACTTTACCAAATATCAAAACAGACCGTTTAACTCCTTTGTTCGACATAAAGTCTGAAAATTCGGGATATAAAATAAGTGAAATTAACCCGTTGACAATGGGAGAGGTAAGCTCATATAATCGCAAATATAGAGTATATATTTTTTTTTAATTAGTTTTTCCGATGGAACAATTAATTAAGGGAGGTGTAGAATCCGCGATTAGCTCTGGGGTAGGGAAAGTCTGTTAAGAGGTTTGAAAGGTTCAAGAACGAGCAGTAATCAAAATAGAGGAAGGGGACTGCCGATGTCATCATGGCTTAACCGTGCGGCTTTTAAAAAAATAAAAAAATACAAAGTTCTGTATGTGATGCTGCTCCCGGGACTCTTGTATCTGCTGGTTAACAACTACCTACCGATGTTTGGGATCGCTATTGCTTTTAAAGAAATCGACTTCTCCAAAGGTGTCTTCGGCGGGGACTGGATCGGGTTTCGGAATTTCGAATATTTATTCAAGACCTCCGAGGCTTATATCATTACCCGGAACACCATTTTGTACAACGCCACGTTTATCGTGCTTAATCTCTTTTTCTCCGTGATGTTCGCCATTATGCTGAACGAGCTGAAGAACCGGTTTCTGAGCCGCTTTTATCAAAGCGCCATTCTGCTTCCTTATCTGATTTCTACAGTTATTATCGGCTACCTGGTATTCTCTTTGCTCAGCATGGAGACGGGGTTCGTCAACAACACCATTCTGCCGTGGTTCGGGATGGAGGGAATCATGTGGTATACGGAGGCCAAGTATTGGCCAATCATCTTGACGATTGTGAAGCTCTGGCACGGCGTGGGTTATCTATGTATCATTTATTTCGCCGCGATAGTCGGCATCGACCATGAGTATTACGAGGCCGCAACGATAGACGGAGCCGGGAAATTCAAGCAAATCATACATATCACACTCCCCTCGCTTACACCGGTTATCGTCATTATGACCTTGTTGCAGATTGGAAGAATCTTTTATGCCGATTTCGGCCTGTTTTATCAAGTGCCGCTTGACTCGGGGCCGCTGCTGCCCACGACCAATGTTCTGGATACTTATGTATATCGTGCTTTGCTGAAAAGCGGAGATATCGGGATGGCGTCAGCCGCTGGCTTCTATCAATCCATCGTCGGTTTCGCGCTGATCATTTTCTCCAATTACGTTGTGAAAAGAATAAATCCTGACCATTCGTTATTTTAAGGGGGAGGCACGATTGAGAAGTAATAGCTTGGCACAAATTGCACTCCATGTCTTTTTTGTGCTTATCGCCGGGTTTTGCCTTATTCCGTTCTTGCTTCTGGTAGCGGCATCCTTCACGTCCGAGAACGCGATTATCCGAGATGGCTACTCGTTCTTCCCAAGCGAGCTCAGCTTGGAGAGCTACCGGTTTATTTTCGCGAAATCAAGCGACATTTTTAATGCATACGGGATATCAGTCGTCGTAACGGTTATCGGCACGTTCGCAAGCCTGGTCTTCATGACGTTGCTGGCTTACCCGCTGTCCCGGAAAGAGCTGCCTCTGAGAAATTTCTTTTCCTTCTTCGTCTTTTTCACGATGCTCTTTAACGGAGGCCTTGTCCCGACTTATCTGATCTACGCGAATGTGTTAAACATCGACAACACGCTGCTAGCCTTGATTGTGCCCGGACTGTTGGTGAGTGCCTTTTACGTCATCCTGCTCCGGACGTTCTTCACCGTTTCGGTTCCGGATGGGGTACTGGAATCAGCGCATATGGACGGCGCTGGAGAATTCAGAATATTCTTGCAAATGCTGCTGCCGTTGTCGCTGCCCGTAATGGCAACGGTCGGATTATTTCAAGTCATTAATTACTGGAACGACTGGTTTAACGGGCTGATCTACACTTCGGACAATCGGCTGTACAGTATCCAGGTTCTATTAAACACCATTCTGCTGAATGTGCAATATCTGCTCGACAACGTGCAGTACTCCGGAATGCTGGACGACACGAACCTGATTCCGACGCAAGGGGTGCGGATTGCAATAGCGGTCATAGGCGTGCTGCCCATACTGGTTGCTTATCCTTTCTTCCAAAGATATTTTGTCAAAGGGCTGACGGTTGGAGCGATTAAGGGCTGATCGTTCCGGATGTCCTGAAAACGGCAAAGGAGGTGATGCCTGGCGGCAAGCGGGTGGCCCAAGCATTCATACAACATATGTAAACGGAGACATTCAGATTCAAAGTTACTCATCAGGGAGGCGGGAACGACGATGAAAATCAGCATTGGCGGGTATTCGTTCAGTAATACGATCAAAGAGGGCAAGATGGATACCTTCGGGTACTTGGAATCCTCCAAGTTCAGGTTCGGTCTGGATACGGTCGACTTATGGAACGGAACCTTCGAAGGCGCGCGGGAGGACATCTTCTCCTTGCCGGACGAAGCGTATATTCGGAAACTTCGCGAAGCGATCGACGAGAAAGAAATGAAGGTTATGAACATTGCGGTAGACGGCGCCCATCTGTGGGATGCGGATCCGGATAGAAGGAAGAGCCTTTACGGCAATGCTATCGCTTATCTGCATATAGCCTACAAGTTAGGAGCGAAAACGGTTCGGATCGACACAGGCGATCATCAATCCATTCCTGAAACGGATGAGCAGTTCGAATACACCGCAGCACAGTTCCTAGAGCTGAGTAAGCTTTCCGCCGACCTTGGAATGGTCGTCGGGCCGGAGAATCATATGGGAACCTCCAAGGATCCGAACTACTTGAAGAAGCTAGCGGAGGCGGTCAATCATCCGAGCTTTGGCATCCTGCTCCATATGGGGCGATGGGCTGTGGACGAAGAGATCGGGGACAATCTGGTCGCGCCTTGGGTCTATCATACGCATTTCGATGGCAAAACAGCGGCCTCCGATAAGGCGGAACAACTTGTCGCCACGCTTCTGAACACCGGCTACGACGGATACTGGGGTATAGAATACAATGCGCAGGGCAACCAATACCTCGAGATGGAATGGGCGATAGCGTCCGTGAAACGTGTTTTGACTAAAGCACACAGCACAAACATGAAACGATAAGGGGGATAATCGGATGGGAAGAATGATAAGAATCGGAATTATCGGAGCGGGTCTGATCGGCAAAGCGCATTTAAGAAACTACGCGAACATTGCGGATGTCGAGGTGGTTGCGATCTGCGATGTCAATGAAAAGGAAGCGGAGACTGTCGCGGCGCAGTTCAATATACCCGACGTTTATACCGATTTCAGGGTGATGCTGCTTCGCGACGATATTGAAGCGGTCGATGTTTGTCTGCATAATAACCTACACTCGCCGGTCACTATTGCAGCATTCCAGGCAGGGAAGGATGTCTATTGCGAGAAGCCAATCGCCGGCTCTTACGGCGATGGAGAGGCAATGCTGAACGCGGCCAAAACGTACGGCAAGAAGTTGCATATCCAGCTTGGCACGCTGTATCGCAAGGAGACGAAGGCGGCGAAGGCGCTGGCCGAAGGAGGCCTACTCGGTAAGCTGTATCATGCCAGAGCGACCGGTCACCGGCGCAGAGGGCGCCCGTTTATTGATGGCTATGGCACACCGGCGTTCCTGAATAAAGACATTGCCGCCGGAGGCGCCTTAATCGATATGGGGGTCTACCATATATCGCAAATGCTGTATTTGCTCGATTTGCCGAAGGTAGCGCGGGTGTCCGGCAAAGGGTACCGCGAGATGGAAACCGATGCGGCCCGTGCCCAGCAGGCTGTCTTCAACGTAGAGGAGCTGGGTCTCGGATTTGTAAAATTCGAAGGGGGAGCAACGCTCGATATCTGTGAAGCCTGGAGCGTTCATCTCGGCAGTATTGAGGGCTGCTCTGTCGTCGGCTCGAAGGGCGGCATCCGATTGCCCGCGTATTCGGATCAGACGGTGCTCGCGCCTTTCAGCTTCCACACCACAATGTGTGATATGGACTTGAATTGCACCGTCAATTTGGATGAGTTGGATGGACGCTGGAACCATCTAAAGCCTGATTACGACGCCTATCAATCCTCCCAGCATCACTGGATTGCTGCCCTTCAAGGCAGAGTCGAGCTGCTGCCGACCGCCAAGATCGCCCTGCAAACGATGCTCATCAGCGAAGGAATTTACTTATCGGATCACCTTGGGAAAGAGGTAAGCAGTGATGAAATAATTCAGTATTCGAAATCGACCGCCATCCCAGTGTAAAAGTCATCGATTCTGAAGGGGGGTTCACTTGAGGTGGATGGTCAAATGGCCGGAGAAAGCACGAAGTCCTTGGCTACTCTGAAGCGCTTCAATTTCTTTTTGTATGGTACCATTGCCATTTTAACGTCATTCTTTCCGCTGTATTTTCAGGAGATCGGTCTGAGCAAAGTGGAGATCGGCATGGTGATGGCTGGGGGTCCGTTTATCTCCCTATTCGCCAACCCGTTCTGGGGGTATTGGAGCGACAGGCTGCAGAATGTAAGGAAGATACTTATCTTTTTATTGATAGGGAACTTGCTTGCAACTATTGTGGTGTTCCAAATCCGGGAATACGCGCTTATATTCGTTATGATGCTGGTCTTCTTTTTCTTCAACAGCCCGACCTTCTCGCAGAGCAACAGCCTAATATTGAACGCCATCGAGAATACGAAGCACAAGTTCGGAGGGATTCGGCTGTGGGGTTCGTTAGGCTGGGCTATTATTGCTGTGCTGGCGGGACCTGTAATCAGTTGGATGGGTCTGTTGAACTTGTGGGTTCTTTACGGCATGATGATGCTTGTCTCGCTGCTTTTTACGATTGGCCTCCCCCGGGGGCGTGTAGTTTCCAAGCCGAGGACGGGAAAGCAGAGTTACTGGAAGGTGATGCTGTCCAGCAAAACTTTTTTCACCTTCGTCGTTCTGGGAGTTCTCATATCGGTGCCCAATTCCATCAATCAGACGTTCAACTCACTATACATTGTCAGTCTCGGAGGCTCTAAGGAATTGATTGGCTGGTCCGTCTTTCTGTCAGCCATATTCGAAATTCCGGTATTTCTGCTATTTGACCGTTTTCTGAAAAAATCAACGAAGATGATGATCGGGACGTTGGTCGTCGTCAGCCTATTGTTCGTCATCCGCTGGCTGCTGATGTCGGTCGTAGGCAGTCCGATCCATATCGTACTTATTCAGATTCTTCATTGCATTACGTTCGGAGGCTACTACTATGTTGGAACCAGCTTATCGGCACATTTAATTCCCGGTGAATACAGAGCTACGGGGCAGGCAATCTACGCACTGACCTGGGGCGGGATATCGGGCATCATCGCCGGCCTGTTCGGTGGCTGGATGTTCGATTACCTCGGACCCAGGACGTTGTATCAAATATGCGCGGCTATCTCAGTTGCCGGCGTCGCGGGGTTTCTGGTAATGTGGCTGAGCGAAAGCAGGAAATCAAGCCGACTTCCCAGCAAGGCAGGGAAGTCGACGGATCAGGGGATAGGTGGATAATGTACTGCCGCCTTCCCCCCGGGATGAGAATTTTACCGCAGTCAAACATCATGGATGAGCAATGCCAGAGGGAGTACTAAATTTAAAGATCTGAGGGAGGTCTTTTATTTATGGCAATAAGAACGGGTAAGCTTCTGTTGTTCTTCTTCCTGACGGCCAGCTTGATCATGAGCGGCTGTTCCTCTTCCAACTCCACCCCGAACGCTGGCGGAGGAGCGACTGCAGACGGACAACTGCGGCCGTATGAGGTTACGATTGCTTTCTGGGGGGGAGACCAGCGGGACCTCAGCCTTATCGAGGAAGAGGTCAGCAAAATTACGAAAGAGAAAATCAATGCGACAGTCAAGCTGCGAAGAGTTGAACCGGCTGCATGGACACAGCAGAAGGTGCTAATGCTGTCGGGCAACGATCAGATCGACCTGCTCTTCACCGGTGAGGACCAGTATATATCGGAGGTGGGGCAGAAGAAGCTGATCCCTCTCGACGAACTGCTGCAAACCTACGGTAAAGAGATTATCGCCGCCTTCGAACCGGAGGTACTCGCCGCCTCGAAGATCGACGGTAAAATTTACGGTGTTCCGACCATCCGGGACTTTGCCGCCTACCCGACTATTCTGATGCGTACCGATCTGCTGAAGGAAAACAACATCGATATCAGCGGTGTCAAGACGATGGATGATTTGGAACCGATCTTCCGGACGATCAAGGAAAAGCATCCTGAGTTGAATCTGATCGGCAAGGGGGGCGGCGGCGCCTCCATCGCCTATCCACTGCTGCAAACGACGATCGATCCTCTTAGCGATACGATCGGTGTTCTGACCGACACAGATAGTCTCAAGGTGGTCAATCTTTACGAAAGCGAAGAATATAGACAATTCGTCATGAAGCTGCATGAGTGGTATGAGGCTGGCTTTATCCCGAAGGATATTGCGACGACCTCCCAGACGGGTCGGGATTATCTCAAGGCTAAAATCGGCTTTTCGACCCCTAACAAAGGAAAACCAGGCATTACGACGCAAACGGGTGCATCGGCGGGAACCGAATTGACGGAGGTGGCGCTCGGCCCCGCCATGATGAATACACTCACGATTACGAATGCAATGATGGCCATTACACGAAATTCTAAAGACCCGGAACGGGCGATGATGGTTCTGAACCTCCTGTATTCGGATAAGAAGATCATTAATTTGCTTCATTGGGGGATCGAAGGGAAGCATTACGTCGTTCAAGAGAACAAAACCATTGATTTTCCGGAAGGAGTGGATGCTACAAGTAGCGGGTATAACCTGCGGCAGGGCTGGATGTTCGGCAACCAGCTATTGGCGTACCCATGGGTAACAGATAGCCCGGATATCTGGCAGCGGATGGACGAATTCAATAAAGGAGCGAAAAAATCGGCAGCCCTCGGCTTTATGTACAACCCAGAGCCGGTCAAGACAGAGCTGGCAGCCATTCAGAATGTCATTCAGCAATACGCGATGAGTTTGGAGACCGGTACGCTCGATCCAGTTCAAAATCTGCCGAAATTTAATAGCGCGCTGAAAGCGGCCGGAATTGATAAAGTCATTGCAGAGAAGCAAAAACAGCTCGACGAGTGGGCTACCGCCAAATAGTAGCGGCGTCACTAGCCCGCTTGAATAGTCTGGAGACAAAGGTCGGCTTACCCTGCGTATATCCAGTTTTATTTTTTGCTTCTGTTAGCCCAATTGCGCTTGTGCTGCTTATTCCTGCTCCGCCGCGAACCGCTTGAGCCTTCTGACCAAATAGCACAGCGAGATGGATGCTTCCTTGGCGGCTTTATTAGAAAAAATGTGAATAAATAACCTGTAGCATGCCACTGGAAGTGGTGCGATGTAGGAAGACAAAACATGATTACATTAAAAGTCGCGGAAACCGCGGCTTTTTTCATGAATGTAATAAGGTTCTTGTCATTGGGTGACGTCTAAGAATGTTATTACATTCCCGACGGGATCAGGAAACATCGCTAGACGATGATGTCTCCCTGTACAAAAAACTCCGTACAATGATTTTACAACATAATTCGTTCCATGCTATCTGTCGTTCTTTGCGCGACTGGAATTATCGGAATTACCTAATTGAAAGAAGTTGCTACTGCGATAAAAAACTAAGCCCAAATAATACCGAAAAACAGTGAAACAGCTGAAATCTGAGTGTTATTTATGGGTCATAACAAATAATGTCTGTATTCTGCCGTTAATGTATTTCGTAAAGTTGGGGTATCGCTATAGACGAAAAAAGAGAATGGAGGTCAGTTAATGTTATGCCAAAAATGATTCGGTCCAATTCCGCCAGAATGGAAAGCGAGTTCCAAATAAATATAAGACAAGGAAGACAATCGAATTTAGGTAGTAGAATCCTTAAGCACAAATTTGTTTATTTGCTGATCCTGCCAGGTGCCCTTTACTTTCTAATATTTAAATTCGGGGTAATGTGGGGGGGGCTGCTGGCATTCCAGAATTACAATCCTATAGTTGGCGTTCTTGGAAGTGATTGGGTTGGCTTTAAAAATTTCACCAATCTATTCAATGACAGCAGTTTCTATCTCATGTTACGAAATACATTTGCTATTAACGTGTTGAGCCTAGTGTTTATGTTCCCTACGCCAATTCTATTAGCCCTGATGCTAAACGAAGTAAGGCACGAGGTATTTAAGAAGATCAATCAATCCATTGTATATATGCCGCATTTTTTATCCTGGGTTATTGTGGCCGGCTTGACGTTTCTTATTCTTTCAAATGATATAGGTATCGTTAACAAAATTATCAGTGGAATGGGTTATAAGCCGATTGCATTTTTGACGGAACCTAAATATTTCTGGGGTATCCTTGTTATTCAGAACATATGGAAAGAAGTCGGATGGGGGACTATTATCTTCTTGGCGGCCATGGCGGGGGTAGATTCTCAAAGATACGAAGCCGCAGTCGTTGACGGAGCATCCCGTTGGAGACAGATTTGGCATATTACACTGCCGGCAATTCAACCCACTATCGTTATTCTTCTTATACTAAAGCTCGGACAAATGGTCGATATTGGTTTTGAGCAGGTACTGCTCATGATGAGTCCGCTGGTGCTTAACGTAGCAGAGGTATTCGACACTTATTCTTATCAGCAGGGAATCCTGAACGGAGAGTTCAGTTTAGGAGTGACTGTAGGATTGTTTAAAGGCGTAGTCGGTTTGGTACTCGTGTTGTTATCCAATTATATTGTAAAAAAAATGGGCCATGAAGGGATATACTAATTTGCTAGATTGGAAGGGATATAATTATGAGTTTCGTTCTGAAAAAAAGAATTACATTGTTTGATTGGGTAAATTATTCCTTGCTTATGCTGATTTCAATATCTTGCATATTCCCTTTTTTGTATATTGTTAGTGTTTCTTTTACAGATCCATCCGCGTATGTTCCTTTAAAATTTTATTTAATACCCGACAAATTCTCGATTGCGTCTTATAAACAGATTTTGTCGACGAACGGTTTTATAGACGCTTTAAAAAGCTCAATCTTTATTACGATAGTCGGTACCGTTCTGAACATAATCGTATCGTTTACCATGGCCTATGGGCTCACGAAAAAGAGCTTGCCAGGACGCAACCTCTTCATAAGTGGAGTCATTTTTACACTAGTGTTTAATGTCGGGATTGTCCCTAATTATTTATTGGTAAAAAATTTAGGTCTGCTGGATTCCTATTGGTCGTTAATATGGCCGTCATTAACCAGCGCATGGAGTTTAATTGTTATCAAAAGCTTTTTGGAATCGCTGCCCTCGGAATTGGAAGATGCAGCGAATATCGATGGATGCAATGAAATGGGTACGTTCATGAGAATCATTGTTCCGTTGTCCACTCCGGCGATCGCTGCATTTACGTTATTTTTCGCAGTCTCCCATTGGAACACTTACTTTAACGCCTTGATTTATATATCCGACTCTTCAAAATGGACATTACAAGTATTCATCAAGACAATCGTTATTGATTCCGACTTTCCTATAGCCGCCGGCGCCGACCAGCTCATGGTGCCTAAAGAAACGGTTAGTATGGCGGCAATTGTACTGGCTATGGCTCCGATTTTGATTGTCTACCCTTTTCTGCAAAAGCATTTTGTTAAGGGGGTGATGCTCGGGTCAGTGAAGGGATAATTGCAGATTCGAAATAAGTTTCACTAAGGAAGCCGGAAATAAGTGATGTCTAATTGATTTGTATAAGGAGGATTTAACCATGAATTACAATAGAAATGATCAACGAATATTGTCGGGCATTATAACATTTTTGGTATTTGTTCTGCTAATCGGATGTTCAAATACCAATGTCGCGAGTGAGCCAGCCTTATCTTCTACAGAAGAAACAGATCCGTCCGCGGTAAACGATCCATCAACTTCAACTGCTCCTTTGTCAATTCAGATATTGTCGGGAGTGTACAATGAGGTACCGGATATGAAAAATCAATTCTGGACGGAATGGCAGAAAAGAACCAATACCCAATTAACAGTTGAGTGGGTTCCAAGCGCACAAGTAGGGACTAAAATGGATTTATTGCTTGCTTCAGGAAATTTACCCGAAGTGTTAGCTTCCCCTTTCTTGAACAGACCGACACTGCTAAAAGCAATAAAAAACGATGCGTTTTGGGATTTGACGCCATTCCTGGGGGATTTCTCAGAATATCCGAATCTCAGGGACAATTTGCCACCGAATGCTTTAAAGTATTTGACTGTGGATAGTAAAATCTACGCATTGCCGCGCTCCCGCCAAAGAATCGATTCTGGAATCACTATTCGTAAAGATTGGCTCGATCAGTTAAATATACCGGTACCTACCACTCTGGACGCGTACGTCGCTGCATTAAAAAAAATCGTGGCTAACGATCCCGCAAAAACAAATACGACTGGTTTAATCCAGGAAATGGATTCGCTTGTCAATTCTTTTATTGTGGCGGGTTTCGGGGGCTTGGACCCTAACTTTAATAGCGAAGGTGGGCTAATCTTTACTCAATTAAATCCTGGATTTACGAAAGCGGTCGAATGGGAACGAAATTTATATCGGGAAGGCTTAATGAGTAAGGATTTCTCTGTAACCAAACTTGAAATGGCCGAACAAATGTTTAAAACAGGACGCGGTGCTTCGTATTCACGAAGTATTTCTTGGAATTATACTTGGGAAGAGGAATTGAAAAAACTCGGTCAGGTCAATGCCCAAATCATGAACTTGACATTAGAAGGTCCCGATGGAAACCATGCCGTGGAGTTGAGCACTGCAGTGAATGGTGGCTTTTACATTTCTAAAAAGGTTCCTGAAGATAAAGTGAAGCAGATTCTAAAGTACTTTGACTACTCGGCTTCTCCGGAAATGACTGACTTGGCTTACTATGGTATTGAAGGTACGCACTACACACTGGTGGACGGACAAAAACAGTTGACGGAGCTAGGAACAAAAGAAGTTAACACTACCAGTAAATGTGCAGCAGTACTGGGTTACGTGAAGGATGGCAGGGTCATGAATTTTTCTGCGAGCAAAGAATATAATGATGCAAAAATTAAGGAAGTAAGTCAATACGACAAAGTTGGTAAAGTGGACCCAACATCTTTTACATTATCCGAAACCTGGCTGAAAACTTGGCCGAAATATCAAAAAGAGTTCGAGAGCAAAGTTACTCAAGCAATTGTCGGTCAGATTTCCATGGAAGAGTATAAGGCGTACGTAGATAAACTAAACAATATGCCGGATTTTAAACAATCCTACAAGGAGTTTGCTGAATCCTTTGCAAATTTCAATAATTAAGCAGTTTTATAAGAGATGATGGTATACCTTTTGTTCGAACCATCAAAAAGTATCAAAGAGTTTGATGTGTTCAGATCGGGGAGGTACAATCATGAGGTTTATCTTCACAATTTTAAAAAGATCGATAAAAATGATTTTACCGAAGTCGAAATATTGGAACCGGCTTATTTGGCTCAGTTTCTTATCGATCACTATCCCGGTTATTCTTGCAGAGGTTGCTTACTATAATGTTTCAATGACAAAGTTGACAAAAAAGTTATTAACTGATAATCAGACATCTTTGATGCTTTTAGAAGATCGTATGGAGGGTATTTTGACGAACATCGAATATGAATCGTTAAATCTTTCCATAAATCCACTTATAAATGATGTGATGAATAAACCAGAATTGCTGAAAAACTATATCCAAATTTCCTCCATTCTTGATGTTCTTGACATGAACAAAAACTCTAATCCGTTTATTGATGAAATCTTGTTTTACGATCAGTCTTCGGGATTCGTAATATCCAATTCTTTCGGATATGTAAGTTTGTCTGATTTTCGCGACAAGGACGATATCGAGAGATTAAGGAAGATGCAGGAACTAGGTGGTGGGTGGATTTATTTGCCGCAAGCCCAAAAAAGAGGTAGTATTTCATTTTTTCGGGATCTACCAGTAATGAATTTAGGAACTCCGCAAGGAATACTTATCATTAATGTGAATAAAAGCAAATTAATCAAACATATGAGCAGCTACGCGACAACGATAGGTAATCAAGCGTTTGAAATCATAGATTCCAGTCACCGGATAATGCTGAATTCTTTGGATTCGGAATCACCTGACCAGCAAGTTGGGAGATTAGCCCATTTAATCGTAGATAAATCCGTCACAGACAAACGCATTGTTCGTGATGAACTGGGCGAATCCTATTTTGTTAGCTTTTACAGCAATGCATTTGGTCGAACATATTTATCTTACTTTCCCAAGAACGAAATGGTCAAATATTTAAGCTGGATTCGTTGGTTCATGATCTATTCAGTCACCATTCTTTTATTTATAGGGCTTCTTCTTGCAATCATTAGTTCGAAGTTGGCTTACAAACCAATTCGAGAATTAATTGAAGTTGGAGAAGTGATGCGGAAAGATACCCTATTGTGTAAAAAGGAGAATGAGTTCGAGTTCATCCAGTCCTGTTTGCAAAATCTAAATGAGCAGGCGGAAAGTTTAGAAAAATATTTAAAAAAGGTTGAACCGAATCTGCGCAATCTATTTTTGTATGAATTGTTGACAAACAGCTATACCAACGAAAGCTCGTTGGCCTGCGAATACGAGCTTTACGGTATCCCCGTACGTGGACGTTATCAGGTATTAATCGTGAACGTGGGGAATTTGCATAAGGAAAAAAGGTTCTTGCCCAAAAATCGGGAACTCCTGATTTTTGCCGTGACCAACGTAATGCGGGAGTTGATACCAGACATTCCAATCTTAAATGGGTCGATTGTCGATGGGAGAGATAAGGAAGGAATAGCGATCCTAGTCTATGAAGCCAACACGCCTGCGAAAGAGATTGATCAAATGACTAGAAACTACGCGGAAAAGATTCATGAGACAATGCTCCAGTATTTATCATTATCGGTATCGGTCGGAATTGGTCAGCATTATCCGAACATATCCAATTTGCATCAATCCTACACAGAGGCGCAGCTTGCTCTACAGAATCAACTCATCTTCGATTCAAGGACGGTATTGTTTTACAATGAAATATCTATACATGAAAATCATTCGTTATTCAGCTACCCAAAAGATGTGGAGCAGCAAATTATCGATGCACTTGTGCAAGATGAACAAGACAGGGCGAATCAAATGATTCATTCGTTTTCGCAAAAAGTTCGTGAATCCGGGTCATACAAGACGGTATTTCAGTGCTACCATATTCTGCTATCATCTTTAATCAAATCGTTTGAGGAAATCCAACCGGGAATTCTACATAAGATGGAAAAGAATCCTTTTGAACAATTAAAAATTTGTGAAACGTCCCTTGAAATCTACGACTGGTTTATCGAACAGTTCTTCCCGCTCTGTAGGCAAATGACGGAAGAGATTAGGCAGGAAAAGACCCGGTTCTTAATCCGTAAGGTGATGAATCACGTTAAAGAGAATGTCGGATTCAATCTTTCCCTGACCGAGTGCGCAGAGTTGGCCGGATTGAGTCCCTCATATTTAAGTCGTTTATTTAAACAGGAGGGTGGTCTCTCTTTTGTCGATTATGTGGTCACGTGCAAGATTGAAAGAGCCAAGGATTTATTGAAAGAGACGGATTATACGATTGTTGAAATCGCAGAGTCGGTCGGTTATTCAGAACGAAGTCTGAATCGTGTGTTCCAGCGGTTCAGTCAGATGTCTCCTAACCAATATAGAATTTCTAACAGATAATTTACATTTTTGAGGGTTGGTTATCCGAACTATGTGGAACTGCTATACTTTGAGACCAGGGGCTCGTCGATATTCGAGGCCGGGCACTTCATCAGTCGAAATACCTGCTTCTCCCCTGATTAAGCTCGGAGCGTTCATAATAAAGTATGGGAGAATGGTTTTACCTTGTATCCGCATCTGACGGAGAAATCGGCTAATGCGAAGGGTCTTATACGACTAATTAGTTGCTGTGCATGAGGAGAAAAGCGGCACTTAGGCTTTATATAAGTTTCAAGGCATAAGAAGCTTTCTTCAATATGAGTGATCCAGCTAAATAATAACTATTATAAGGAGTGTTACGGGAGATGGAAAAAAATAAAAAGTGGTGGACTACCCCTCGTCGGGTAATCCAACCCATTTTACGAATTAACGATGGAAGAATCGATGGCATTAAGATGGTAGACGATCTATATCATTTTGGCTGTAATACAATTCTCCAGAACGTTGGAGGAATTATGGCCTGGTATCCGACTAAAATACCTTACCATCATATGCCTGAGGGAATGAATAATGACATATTGGGTGAAATATTAGATCAAGCGCACGGTTATGGAATGAAAGTCTTTGCCAGGTTTGATCTTAGCGGATTGCGTCGAGATGCCTACGAGGATCACCCGGAGTGGTTTTACATGGACCAGAAAGGCAAGCCCATAGTGAATAAAGGGTTATTCACTACTTGCCCAAGCAGCACTTTTTATCAAGACTTTTTCTTTCCTATATTTGAAGAAGTAACTGAGAATTATAAGTTAGACGGTGTTTTTTTCAATATGTTTGGTTATAAGGATCGGGATCGTCAGGGTGTATACCATGGACCTTGTCATTGCGAAGCCTGTAAGGAACGCTTTAAGGAAATGTATAATTTGCCATTGCCCAGGCAAGAAAATCTAGAAGATCCAAATTACTTTAAATATTTGGAATTCCGCGAAAAAATGTACCAAGCTCATGCCCAGCACATTTATGATTATGCCAAGGGGAAATCTGATGATATAGCTATTTTTGAGGGAAGAGGGCGAAGGGCGCCTATGGGTTTGCTCGGCGGCTTTGCTGATGCTACAGAGGTTGAATTACACTGGATGAAGCCTAACCCAAACTCTACACATGGAGTTCCGCAGGCAGAATGGAGATATATGCCGGGCGAAACCTGTCGTATGGTACGTACATTTGGGTCCGGATTTTCTTCGACTATTAATATTTTTCAATGTGGTGGTGGCCGTTTTGAGTCCCATTCCAAAGGTTGGACGAATACCGGATTAGCTCAGGCTATAGCAAATGGAGGTTGGCCATTTGTAGCATTTGTAGGTCTTCCTTGGCTGGAGGATCGGAAAACAGAGACTCTGATTAAAAGCTTGTATAGCTTTGCAGCTGAACATGAGGAATATTACGAAAGCTTGAAATCTACAGCTCGAATAGCTTTAGTCTGGTCTGATCAAAATTCGCGTCAGCATTTAGGCCGAACTGAACCGATGGAGAGTTTTGTTAAATATTATCGAGGTTGGTACAACGTCCTTGTAAAGGCCCATATCGAGTTTGACATTATTGATGATTCACAGCTTGCTATGGATCATGCTGACCGTCTCTTGGAAAATTATAAATTATTAATTCTTCCGAATGTGGCCCTTTTAAATGATACCGTCTGCATGAAAATTGACGAATTTGTCGAGCGCGGTGGAAATTTAGTTTCAACCTATGAGACTGGGCAATTCGATGAACAGGGCAATAAGCGAACTAATATAGGACTTTCTTGTTTAGGCGTGCAAGAAGTCGTCACTAAAAAAGTCAACATGCAAAACGCCTTTTTCCGAAACACCAATGATAATCAATTTCAAACTCTACGGGAGACAGGACTTATCATGTTGAATGGCGGTTATATTTACTCTTCGTTAAAACAAGGAGTTAAAACGTCTTTCAACCTTGTATCAGAAATTGAATATGCTGATCCTGAGCAGGAGTGTATCGTGAGGGAGACGAACCATCCTGGGATCATCTCGAATACTTTTGGTAAGGGCGAAGCAGTTTACATTCCATGGGAGATAGATAAGCTTGTCTATCAGTTCGGATTAGAAGATCATATTATACTCCTTGAAGATTTAGTGCGTTCTCTGATAGGTGACAACTTGGTACTGGAAACAAATGCTCCGTCATGGGTGGAAGTAACACTTCACTACCAGACTAACGAGGATCGTTGGATTCTGCAGTTGGTTAACGAAAGTGGACATGATGGTGTTGAATTTCGTGATCCGGTGACGATGAGAGATATTCATTTTCGAATAAAGGCTACAGGGGTAGAATCAGTACAATCTATGATGCATCAAGAGTTAATTGAATTCCAGATTTCAAATGGTTGGGTTGAATTTAATTTATCAGTGCTTGAACTGTATGATCTAGTGGTGATTAAGAATATGGTTCAGAAATAAAGTTGCCTCAAGTAAAAGATACACAGAAAAACGCTTCGTTCTACTTTCTTGGGACTCAGAGAAATGGTGCCTGAATCCGCATTAGACGCTCTGTCCCAGACATTGGATAAAATTAATAATATGTATGATACTTGGCGGAATTACTAAGCTAGCGCTGTACTGCGGTGAAATTCGAACCTAGGACAGGACTAGAAGGGGGGAGCGCCTTGCGCTTTAGAGATGTGTTTTCCATCATCGGCCCATCAATGATAGGACCGTCCAGCTCCCATACGGCGGGGGCTGTTCGGATTGGTCGGGTCGCGCGCCAATTGCTCGGCTGTTTGCCAGAACAAGTGGAAATCAAGTTATACGGTTCATTCGCAGAGACGTACGGCGGACACGGTACTGACTTAGCTGTCGTTGGTGGACTGTTCGATTGGGATACGGACGACCCGAGAATCGTAGGTTCACTTGAGGTTGCTCTCGAATCGGGTATGCTCGTCATATTTCGCAACGGTAACGGAGTAGTACCTCACCCGAACACGGTAGATATTCACGCACGGTGGAAAGAAAGGCATGTATCCATCACTGGCTGTTCAATAGGAGGCGGCAACATCGAGGTGATCAAGGTGGATGAGTTTGACGTCAAATTTACTGCAGCTTACCCGACACTCATACTCTACCATACCGATCGGCTGGGCGTTCTAGCCGAAGTGACTAAGTATTTGTTTCGATCGGGTCTCAATATCAGTCAAATGTCAGTCGACCGCAAAGCCCGTAATGGTGAGGCGATGACGACGATAGAGACGGATCTACTCGCGCCTGATGGACTGCTTGGTAAGTTGACTAAAATAACTGGAATAAAACGAGTGAAATCAATCGAACTGATGGAGTGAGTAAAGATATGAGATTCCAATCGTTGCACGAATTGGCTACCCTGTGTGAAGTGGAAGGCAAAACGATCGGGCTACTCATGCTCGAAGAGCAGGCTAACGAATCGGGCAGGCCGGCAGAAGAGGAATTCGCCAAAATGTCTACTTATTATAAGATCATGAAGGAAGCGGTATCGAGAGGATTGACGGAAGATACTTCCTCGCGCAGCGGCCTGTCCGGCAATGACGCCCAACGTGTAATGGCTTATATCTCTTCAGAAGAAACGAGTGCTGGCGACGTTGCGGCTAGGGCAATGGCATACTCGCTAGCCGTGTCAGAAGTGAATGCCTCGATGGGACGTATCGTCGCCACACCAACGGCAGGATCGGCCGGTATCATTCCCGGTGTTTTTGTCAGCAGTCAGGAACGATTTGGCTGGAATCATGATTGGATGGTATCCGGATTGTTCTGTGCGGGAGCTATTGGTTACGTGGTGGCGAATCGTTCTTTTGTCAGCGGGGCGGAAGGTGGGTGCCAAGCGGAGGTCGGCTCGGCAATCGCCATGGCGGCAGGAGCTATGGCCGAACTACGCGGAGGATCGCCATCGCAAGCAGTTCATGCTGTCGGTTTGGCTCTCAAAAATACGCTCGGATTGATTTGCGATCCGGTCGGCGGCTTGGTGGAAGTACCGTGCATCGTCCGCAATGGCTTCGGCGCAGTAAACGCTCTTGCAGCCTCGGACATGGCTTTAGCCGGCATCCGAAGTGTTATCCCCTCCGATGAAGTTGTGCAAGTGATGTACGAGGTGGGAAGCTCCATGCCGGAGAAGTATCGGGAAACCGCCCAGGGAGGATTGGCCCAAACTCCGACCGGTAGGGTAATTATGGAACAATGGAAGAAGAGGAGGAAACCGCAATGACTATCGATCTGCTGCGTAAGATCGCTTCAGAAGGGGAAAGTTTGACCGAACGGCTTGTGGCTGTAAGGAGAGACTTTCATATGAACCCGGAGTTGAGCTTTGAGGAGGAGAGAACGGCCAGGATCGTGGCAGACATGCTTAGGGAGCTTGGACTACACGTCAAAACCAAGGTGGGTGGACATGGAGTCGTAGCGGATTTGCACGGTGCTGCAGCCGGACCGACCATCGCGCTGAGAGCGGATATGGATGCATTACCAATCCTGGAGCAAACGGGACTGTCTTTCGCATCCCGAGTACCCGGCGTCATGCATGCCTGTGGCCATGATGCGCATACCACGATATTGCTTGGAGCAGCGCATCTGTTGTGTGAAAATCGGGAGCATCTGCATGGAAAGGTCCGTTTTCTTTTTCAATCAGCGGAAGAAATCACTGCTGGGGCAAAGTCGATGATTTCGGAAGGCGCTTTGGAAGGGGTAGATGAGATTTATGGTCTTCATAACCTGCCTACGCTCGAGGCCGGCTGCTTGGCAACGCGGCATGGTACGATGATGGCTTCCGCTGATACCATCGGCATCACGGTGGAAGGAAAAGGCGGCCATGGTGCGATACCAGATCAATGCGTTGATCCAATCTTAGCCGCATCTGCCATCGTTATGGGTTTGCAAACTGCGGTCAGCCGCGAGATTTCGCCATTTGATCCGGCTGTAATCACCATCGCAAGTTTCCACTCAGGACACACGCACAACGTGATCCCTCAACTGGTCGAGTTGACAGGAACAATCCGTACATTCTCGCCAAGGGTTCAGGCCGGAATGGTGGAACGGATCGAACGGATCGTGAATGGTATCTGCCAAGGTTACCGGTGCCAAGGGAAGGTAACATACACACCGCAGGTACCGGTACTTGTCGGTACGGATGAATGCATCGATCATGTCAACCATGTTGCCGACAAACTGCTCGGCAAAGAAAAGCGGATGGAAGCGAAACCTACAATGGGTAGTGAGGATTTCACGGACTATCTGAGGCATGTTCCCGGCTGTTTCTTTTGGCTCGGTTCAGGTCGCGCAGGCGCGGAACGTACATTTGGCTTGCATCATCCACGCTTCGACATTAACGAAAGCTGTCTCGCGACGGGGGCGTCCCTACTGGCTTCCATTGCAACAGAACGTCTGAAATTATAGAATTGATATAAATATGGCACTCATTTTCGATTTTTATTTTAAGGATATAAGTTCTTGGCTAAGCAGAAGGAAAAGAACTTATATCCTTAACCGTAACGGACTAGAACAGCGTCTTTTGCCTCGCAGCGCATGCTGCTCGACATGCTGTTTCCTCCGATTGGATTCCATCTCCCCTAATTCCCCATTCGAACGCCGATACTAGCGCATCGTATCCGAGCTCCAAAGGAATGTCCTCCTGTATAATCGATGCATAGGGGATAATTTCTTCGGGGTATGGTTTGTTGAAAAAGACAAATCGGGTGGTGGGGCTGTCATCGACCATACCGTACATGTGTTAGATATCATGCGCTGGTTATCGGGAGCAGAAGCCACGGAAGAGTATACAGAGATCGGTTTCCAGACATTCATTGATTATCCGAATGACGACTGCGGTCTTTTCACGATCCAATTCGACTACGGTATGTTCAGTACAATGGATTGTAGCTGATTCCACAATAAACGGTTTCGACTTGGGGAGATGTGACGCACGAAATCATTGGGACCAAGGGTAATCTGTTTGTTGATGCATTCGCTCAAAAGATTGTTATCTATAACAACGATTCCGGTGTAAGTGGAATTTCTGGGGAGACAATACGGATGCAGGGCTAATTGCTGATTTTGATCAAACGGTAAAGGAGCAAAGGGCTCCTTCGATCACCGGAGAAGACGGTAAGCGCGCAGTGGCAGCTTACCGCTCTACGGAAAAAGGGTTTCCCGAACAAGCCTCAATTAGTAGACATTGGGAAAACAAAGACAGCAAATTGACGTCGGTACTGAGCCGGCGTCAATTTTTTTTATTTTCTCTGCGGACTATTATGGTTATATAATTAAATAAATGTTTCGATTCTGCTTTGTGCTTCTTCCAAACTTCGTATATCATAAGGATAGAGCTTGTCTGTTTTGGTTACGAGAAGAAGCTTTCCATCGAGGCGTTGTCATAACAATTGTCGCATCGTGGCATGCTGATTTGGGTGACAACCTTTGCAGCATGTTGTGGTAGTCGTGACGTATACTCGAACCCCTGATCGCTGTACTCTTCCTTGGTCAATGCCTTACCAAAAGTTTGCAGAACCTTCGATTATCATTTCATAATCTGTGAGGTGTATACTGGATAATTAGAAAGTTTGTTTCCTTGGTTCCCTGCGATCGGAAATCTGTTGTCGAGTGCAGGTAGTTTTTTTATAAAAGATTGATTGAATAGAGAGAAAGCAGTTAATCATAGATATATAGTGACTTAGGTTGCTCACATGAATATTTTTTTGTATTCTAAATTAAATATTATGGAGGACTAACTAATGGAACCCGTACAATCACTATCAGATTTACTTTCGAACAATCATACCGGCACTTCAATAGAAGTGCCCGGAAGACTTGCCCGTACTTTTGGACAATCGACAATTTCCACTACTCTGCCTATGAGTAAGTTGTTTTCGATTTATGAAATTGATTTGGAAGTCCAGCGTCAACTCATCCCCAAAAACGTATCCCGTCTCGTGGATTATATTTTGCTTTATCTGGATCACGGCCAAAATATTTATTTCCCCGGTGTCATATTGTCCGCACGAGGTGCAGGACGATACGATACTGCAAGAGAAAAATATTATCTTTCGTCCGTTGAGAAATGTTATGTCGTCGATGGACAACATCGGCTGGCTGCATTCCGACGAGTGATGGAAACGTTGCAAGGAAATATGGCCAGAGCGAAGGATAGACGGGAATATGACCGTGTGGAAGAAATCACCATTAAGCTGCGGAAGCTCTATGATTTCCCGATATCTGTTATGATTTATTTGGACATAAACGCCCGCCAAGAGCGCCAGTTGTTTTCGGATATCAATAAGCTCCCAAGGAAAATTGGCGGTAATTTGGCCGTGTTGCGAGACCAACGCCGTTTTTATCACATTATGGCGTCTCGCCTTGTGATGGAGTACGATGTTATGGATAAATTGCCGATCGATATGTTTTCAGAGCGCGGCCGGGGCAACGAGTACATTTTCGCGTATTCGCTCGTAGTCGAAATATTGGTTGCTTTATTCGAAAAACGGCTGAAGTCGGCGGCGAGGAATAACGGTTATCATTATACGGAGAAAGAGCTTGATGAGCACTTGGAGCAAGCAGTCTTTTACATCACCACGCTACTTCGTTATTTACCCGAACCGGACCGCGCCCAGCTTTGTTGGTCGGAGAATTTACAAATTGCACTGGCGCTGTTCTTTCATGAAGAGGCATTCAAAACGCTACAGTTCAATAAATATTCGCTCGAATATGCGATGAAAATATTGCCGCATATCGATTGGAATCAAATATACAAAGACGACGAAAAGGACCGGCTGCCAAGAAGAAGCCGCATCATGAAGGCGTATCAGTTCGTGAGAGAGTTTTTCGACAGTCAGCATCTGTTTCTTATTTCGGATAAGGAGGACGTCAGCTAATGGTAGATGGTCTTCGTTTAAACATGATAATACACCCGTATTGTGAGAGATTCGGAGTCGCAACCGTTTCTATGCGAGTTCACGATTTACTGAACTATACGACGATTGATCCAATAGTTCAGCGGAAGCTAAGTGGGGGACAGCGCCGCAAAATTGTCAGTTACCTTCAGGAGCGTGAGTTGGACCATGTATTTTTTGGACCAGTTACATTGTCACTTCGCGATGTCGGCTCGTTGGCAAAAGAGGAGGATCATCTGGTCATGCTGCACGGCTCAAAGCTTAGCATTTTGGATGGTCAGCATCGTATTCTGGCGCTCGGCTTCTCGAATGAGCAGCTACAGAAGGAAAGCCGGAAATACGAGCGGGATGTTGCGAAGCTGAAGTTGATGTGCCGCCGTTACCCTGAGGAGCTGAATTTTCAGGAGGAGCTAGAGCAGACAGAAGGGCTGCTAGCGCAGGTGGAGGCACGCCGGCTCGATTTACTGGAGACCGAACTATCGGTTCAGCTGTACATTGGTCTTGGCGAAGAAGAAGAAAAGCAACTATTTGGTGACATCAACTCTAAGGTACAGCTCGTCAGTAAGGAACTTGGACATTCGTTCGATGGCAGCGATCCTCTGAATATCGTACTCCAGCAGGTGGCCGATCATAACGAACTGCTGAAGTCCGTCGGAATCGAGCGGAGAAATAATTTAACGGCGTATAACAAAAACTTTACGTGCTTCAGCTGGTTATACTCCATTGCCTCGCTGCTCTACACTGGTAAAGCGAACCTATCCTACGAGCTTGCTCGTCGGATTAGGAAGGATTCGACCAGTCATGTAGAAATCTTAAATCAATATTTTAATGCTGTGCTGCCGCATATGCCGGAGCAGCCTGGAACAGCTCAATACATTTCAGCAAGTCGCACCATACAAGAGTCGATTGCCCTATACGCGCACGAATATTTATTTGCTGGTGGTAAATATAATCCCGAATGGGCAACTTGTCTAGATGTGCTGGGTCAGATTGACTGGTCACATAACAATCCTCAGCTAATAGAACGTTTTGGCCAGCTGGACAACGGGAAACTGAATTTGGTGCACGAGAAATCGATGCGCAAACATTCCAATGTTGTCGATTATTTGAAGGAACTTAGTGAGGGCTTGGAAAATCGAGCAGTATAAAAGACTTTAAACCAATATCTATAGATCGTCGTCCCCGCTACATGCGGAAGGTCGGCGATTTTTTTATTACGGATCTGATTTAAAATTGGAAATAATTACATCCATAATCTAGGAATAATACCATTTGAGCAACACATAATAACCTCACATTAAAAAGGAGGTTTAACTATATGAGCCGCTCAAACAATCAGCTAGTCGTTCCGCAAGCTAATGCAGCCCTGGATCAAATGAAATATGAAATTGCACAACAATTCGGTATCCAGCTTAACCCAAATGGTTATAACGGGCAACTCCTTACTAGGGAGGCAGGCACAATTGGCGGTAATATGACCCGCACGCTTGTACAAATAGCTGAACAACAATTATCGGGACGTTCGTAGTCCCATCAGCAAGAATCTCGAAAAAAATAAAATGAGATAAAGAGCCACGCGATCTTATTTAATGAGATCACGTGGCTTTGTTATATATTGTTATAGCATAAGAACAAGCCAAGTGTCGCACTGTAGGGCTTTTTAAGGATTTATGAAATTGCGTGAAAACATATTATAGTATATATGTAATAATTTAAGTATTCAATAATTTGCTCAATCTATTATTAAGAAAGTCGTTTTTGGCTGAAAGTTAATTAAAGTTAACATAATATTGATTATGTAAATCAAACAGATTTTTTTTTATTGAATCGTAATTATTTGATTTTATTGGCCGGTTCAGGGAACATGTGTGCTATAATAAGTGCGCAAAAGTATAGTTTGGCGCACTTTCGGTTTAAAACGATTTTATAATCGTAAGAGGGGACCAAGTATGCTGTGTTTGAATGTATCGAAGCCAATAAACTGACATATAAAAAGCCGCCGGGG
The DNA here is from genome assembly GCF_056269285.1 of Paenibacillus sp. JT31N11. Taxonomy (NCBI): domain Bacteria; kingdom Bacillati; phylum Bacillota; class Bacilli; order Caryophanales; family Paenibacillaceae; genus Paenibacillus; species Paenibacillus sp. JT31N11. The sequence goes on along the minus strand of NZ_JBWDNQ010000022.1, from coordinate 7,251 downwards.
ACATTGTTTATATTGCGGACCGGTTACCATGAGAGATAAGAGGGGGATTATATTTGCCGCGGGATTATGAGCTTGAAGAATTATACGGGAAACAGATTCATAGTTTCTCTATATGGATGAAGCAGGCGGGTTACACGGATACCACACAAAAAGAGTATTTGAGAGAAGCTCATTCTTATCTTCAATCATTAGAAGGACTTCCGGCAGAAGATGCGGGGAAAATGAACGTTGTTGGTTTTTTGGTGGCCAAACAGCATTTGACCGGAGACCGGACACGGAACAGGACATTATCAGCAATTCGCTCTTTTTATGTGGCATTGATCGATTTCGAGATGGCTAACCACAATCCGGCCCTTGAGGTGAAAAAATCAAAAACGGAGAAAAACAAGAAACCAGTATATCTCGAAGAAGAAGAACTTGTCGAGACTCTCCAGTATATAGATGGGCGGTACCGAAGTAGGAATATTGCGATTTTTTTGCTGATGGGTTATTGTGGGCTTCGGGTGGGCGAGGTACATCGGCTGAATCTCAAGGATTTCAAGAAAGGGAAAGAGTCCATTGAAGTATTCGGAAAAGGGCGTAAATGGAACGAAATCCCTGTGCCTGCTGTTTTGTTGTCGTATTTGATCGAGGTAGAAGCGCTAAGAATCATGCCTTACAGCGCGAAGGAGGATGCCTTTTTTGTATCACAAAAGGGGAAAAGGCTTTCCATACGGCAGATCCAGAAAATTGTTGGGGAAACTTTCGCGGCTTTTAAAGAGAAGAACCCCAAAGTCACGGATATGAAACTCTCATGCCACAAATTAAGGCACAGTTTTGCGACGATGCTCCTTAGAAATGGGGTCGATATTAGAGTTGTCAAAGAGTTATTGGGACACTCATCCATTGAAACGACAATGATTTATACGCACGTGAATGATGAACAAAAGAAACAGGCAATGTCGATGGTGAACATTCCGCTGCATGCGATTGGATAGCCGGTTCAAATGTCCAGTCGGTCAAGAGCTTCATCCTACTCCCGAGGAGTGTAGCTCTCGGCGAACTGGTGACGGTCGCGAACCCGAGGGAAATTACTTGGCCAGATGGGTGGAGCTGTATCCTTCTTAACCTTTATTTTAAAGTTAAAATTGAGTCAAAGTTTTACAGGTTATTTCCTCTACCTGTTCCAGTCGAAAATCGTTGGTAATAAAAACATCAGCTTGTGCAATAATGGCGGATGCAATCACAAGCGCATCAGGTGTTTTCATTCCATATTTTCCTCGTAGAAAGGCGGCCCTTTCGGCAACTATATTATCAACGGGCACAACCGAAAGATTTGGAAAATGGGTGAAAAGCAGCTTATATTGCTTTTCTAAGGCGAGATTTGCATCCCGAATCGGTTTCACGAGGATCTCTGTCAATGAAATGGTTGAAGCAACTGCTGAATAGGTTCCTTCTTCAATTTGCCCGAGGAGCCACTTGGCTTTCTCACCAAATTCAGGGTGCTGCTCAAACACATAAATAAAAATGTTCGTATCCAATGCCATTTTCTTGAACGAAGAGAGTGAGGAGGTGTTTACCAATCTTCTCGCTCCTTTCGAACATATTCATCACTAGGTTCATCTACCCATAACTCTTTACCAAGTCCCCAAAGTTTTTCGGAGAACGACTTTGGCTTTGGCATTACAATGATCTCGTCACGAATCTCATCATACTGCCATAACAGTTTGTCACCAACCTCCAATTTTGCTTTCACACGTATATCCTCGGGGATTGTAATCTGATATCTCATCCGAATTTCGCTTTCCAATTTCAAAATATGCTCCATAACACACCATCCCTTGATTAGTCTTACTATTATGTATTTTATCACACTATCGGCGTTTTAATCCAACGGCCCCATAATAAGTTCCTTTTCTGTAATCTTGAAATACACAGATGGTTAGAGGCCAATTTATCGATAAAAAACCTTACCCGTATTATCTATATTGCGGGTAAACATATGGATAAGTTGACTTTATCCGATTCTCTTGCTGGTTATCCAAAAATAAATAGAATGCATATTGTCCACATAACGTAATCTAAAACAGAGTCGACGGATTATGCTTCGTGTGGACAGTTCTGGTCTAATGCTCGTTTTAAAGTTGATATGAAGGAGAGATATGAATTGAGTTAGGATTAAAAACAGCAATATATAAGTTAATCGAATAAACCTGCGCTTAAAACTGTTGTTTGCTTATGGTCAACTGTCAGCTGTAGCGACTTGACGGAGATCCGCATAAACAAAGAGATTATTCAACTAATGACACTTGATCTCAAGAATCGCAGATACACGTTAAACACGACCATCATGGCTTCGTCCATCACCCATAAATATCTGTCGAATCGTTATGGTTGAGATTGATTAAATGGTTAACCGCACCGTATCGATGAAACGGTTATCGGTTAAATGCTGCCCAACATGAAGCTCAAGATGATTGTGATTGATGAGTAAGGGGGTCAGCAATGTGAGGCCAAAGAAGTTCGAAGGTTATATTTACATTACCCCATGGATCATCGGATTTTTCGTGTTTACTATCGTTCCTCTCATATTCGCCTTTTATGTCGGCTTAACTGAATGGGATACTTTTAATAAGCCGAAATACGTAGGTTTCCAGAACTACATCGATTTGATAAAGGACGAGAATTTCCGCAAGGCATTGTGGGTGACAGTGAAGTTTGCAGTGATTTCCGTGCCTCTTGGCATCGCCACTTCCATGTTGATCGCGGTGCTGGTCAATATGAAAGTGAAAGGCGTTGCCTTCTTCCGCACGGCGTTGTATTTACCGGCCGTTGTATCTGGCGTGTCCATATCACTGCTGTGGAAGTGGATTCTGGATACAGACTTCGGGCTCATCAATTTGCTGCTGTCCAAGGTCGGGATCGCACCGCTCGGTTGGCTGACGAACGCCTCTCTCGTCATGCCGTCCTATCTCATGATGATGATTTGGGGAGCAGGCGGCGGTATGTTGACCTATCTCGCAGGCCTACAGGACATTCCTGGCCATTTGTACGAGGCAGCAGAAATCGACGGAGCGAACGGGATCCAGAAGTTCAGACACATCACGTTGACGATGCTGACACCGGTCATTTTCTACAATCTGATCATGGGAATCATCGGTGCCATGCGAAAGTTCGGGGATGCCTATATAATCGGCGGTGCTGAAAACGAGGGTCGGTTTTATATGATTTACCTGTATGAGAATGCGTTCAAATTTTTCAAAATGGGTTATGCAACGGCAATGGCATGGATTTTGTTTGTCATTATTCTGCTACTTACATTTGCGGCATTTAAGTCTTCCTCCGCCTGGGTTTACTACGAAAATGAAGTCACATCGAAATCGCGCAAAGGCAGGTGAGTGGGATCGGAAGAAGACGTCAAAAGATCATGCGCGAAATTATGGTCTATCTCTTGCTCGTCATTTTTTCCTTGGTCACCTTGTTTCCCTTGATCTGGATGATCTCAACCTCGCTGAAATCAGGTGATGTAATCTTCGAAATCCCACCTCATTTTCTGCCTGACGGGATGCACTGGGAAAATTACTGGAGAGCTGTCTTGGAAATCAATTTCTTAAATCTGTTCAAAAATACGGTAATCATTACGTTTCTCAATTGTTATCGAATGTGTTTGTCTCGGCCTTCGTGGCGTACGGTTTCGCCCGTTTCGACTTTCCGGGGAGAAACATCTGGTTTTTGCTGGTACTCTCGACCATAATGCTGCCGGGAGAAGTGACGATGATTCCCGTCTTTATCGGTTTCAGTGAAATTGGCTGGGGCAATTCAATTATGCCGCTCGTTATTCCCGGATTTTTCGGCGGCGCTCCCGTATTCATCTTTCTTCTACGGCAGTTTTTCCTTTCGGTTCCGAAGGATTTGGAAGAATCCGCAGTCATCGATGGGGCGAACAGCTTCAAAATTTTTTATCGGATTTTCATTCCGTTGTCAGTTCCCGCATTAATGACGATTGGGATCTTCTCCTTTCAAGGAAGCTGGAATGACCTGCTCGGTCCGCTTATTTATTTGAATGACGTCGATAAATTCACATTGACCCTTGGGCTGTCCATGTTCAAAGGTGTCATGAAGGTGGAGTGGGGACCGCTTATGGCTGGTTCGATTATGGCACTGCTGCCGGTGCTGATCGTTTTTTTTCTGGCACAGAAGTATTTCGTGGAAGGCATTAAGCTTAGCGGTATCAAGGGGTAATGCCGGTTAAAAACTGGAGACTGCCTGCATCCATCGGGAAATGAATGAATATTGATATTAGCTTAATCGAGCGAAATCAAATTCAAATAAATAAAAAGGGGAATCCCACACATGAAAAGAAATGCAACGCATTGCTTGCTTCTTGCTCTTGTACTGGCATTAGTTTCCCTCTTGTCCGCATGCGGCGGGAACTCGAACAATGTAAATACGTCGTCTAACGAAAAGCAGAATGATGATGCCGCTCTGACCGAGAAAGTGAAATTGAAGGTTGCGACGTGGGCAGGCGCCGAAGAATTGAGAGAATTTGAAGGTCTCGTCAAGAAGTTGAATGAAGGCGCGACAGATTATGAGATTGCAGTGCAGAGCATTCCGGCTGAATACTATCAGAAGCTGCAAACGATGATTGCAGGTAAACAAGCCCCTGACTTCATGTGGTTGTCGCAAGAGTATATTGCGCAATACGCGAGCCTCGGCGCGATTGCCCCGATTGATGAGCAATTGTCCGCCGTCGACAATTATAAAGCCGAAGATTATTTCCAAGGAGCACTCGACGTAGGCAGGAATGACGGCAAACTGTACGCGTTGCCTTGGATCTCCCAGCCATACATGCTGTACTATAACCAGGATATTTTCGATAAAGCCGGCGTTCCGGTCCCTACCAACGACATGACCTGGGAACAATTTATTGAATCCGGCAAAAAGCTGACGAAAGACGGTCAATGGGGCGCACTGCTAAACAACATTCCGACTGCGATGTACACTTGGTCTTACGGCGGCGATGTCTTTGATAAGAACGGTAATATTACGCTCGATTCCCAGGAATCGATCCAAGGTCTGGAAATGTACCAGACCATCGTGAAGTCCGGCATCGCTCCAGCACGCGCGCAGGCCGATTCAATGGGCAACGGGGATATGTTCAAAACTGGCAAAGTGGCCATGTTTATCGGTGGCGCCGGTGACGATTTCGAGAAAACAATGAAGTTCAAAGTTGGAATGGTGATCCCGCCGAAAGGCACACAGCAGGTTACGTTCAGTTGGATCGGTTTAACTGCTATATCTAGCACGACGAAAAGTCAGGAAATCGCTGCTAAAGCGCTAGTCGATATGACAAATGCGGCTCATCAATGGAAAGTGGTTGCACCTACCAAATCCGGCTTTGACCTGATCAAGACTAGCCGTCCGGAGAAAGAATATGCGGTGGAAACTATCCGTCAGGCATCCGAGGTTGCCCGTGGTTTCAACAACCAGCCGAAGCAAGGTGAAATTGACGGCGCGATTTGGGAGAATCTGACCCAACCGATTGAAAAGGGCGAGGATGTAAAGGGGGCGGTTGAGAGCACGATTTCGAAATTCAACGACATTATCAAGTAATGTTCACAGTATAAATTGGCGGTTATAATTTGCTAACGATTACGATGGTACAATGAAAAAGGGCTGCCAGCATAATCGGCAGCCCCTTGGCTAACTGCCGCGCAGCACAAACTCCAATTCATCTTTCTTGCGCTTCATTGTTCAGCGAGTAAACCCTGGAAGTATATTGCGGTTAATCTCTCCTTGACTCAAGCTGCAAGCAAGTCCCGATTGGATTAACCCATGATGTCGGAGACTACGAAAACAAGCTTGATGTTTGCACATATTGCGTGTTGTTTTTGTTGATATCTATTCAAAAATAAATAGTCATTTGAGGGAATATATAGTAAAGTGATATGGAACTAATTTGCAAATATGGGGAGAGTTAAGAGAGTGAAAAACAGGCTGGAAATAACGTTAGTAGTAGTCATTTCAATGTTTTTTTCCATAACCACAATGGCAACTGCAGCAGCGAAAATGACACTTATTGTTAATGGTGTGGTTGCGAGTGTCGAGCCGGAGGTTATTAGTGGTGCTACATACGTTCCAGTCCGAGCCGCAGCGGAATTACTAGGCGCGGATGTGAACTACAATGCGAAGTCTAAAACCGTGACGATTACGTCCAGTGATTCACCGTTGGCTGCAGCGCAAGAAGTGACGTCAATACCGAAAATGAAGCTTATCGTAAACGGAACGGTTGCCAAAGTTGAACCGAAAGTGATTGGTGGAACGACATACGTACCTGTACGTGCGGCTGCGGAATTGCTCGGCGCAAATGTTAACTATGACTCGAAAACGTTCACAGTTACAATCACAAGCGGAAACGTAACATATGACATAACAATTATCTTCCCTGCCGATAAATATCCGGAGACAGCGGCGCACATAAAAGCGGCAATGGCGAAAGGTGAGTCAGCGATCTGTACAATTGATCGACACGGTGCGGACGCCAACCGAGAAGAGTCACTCGCTGGTATTCCAACGAAAGACGGTTATGACCGCGATGAATGGCCAATGGCTATGTGTGAAGAGGGCGGCGCCGGAGCTGGCGTTGCTTACGTTCCCTCATCTGACAATCGCGGAGCCGGCGCGTGGGTCGGTAATCAGCTGGAAGATTACAAAGATGGCACGAAAGTTCTCTTCGTAATTAACGGTAAGACCAATGGAAACGTAAAAGAAACGGAGCAAGAAACAACGCCGACAACTCCTCCGGCGGATACAAACATTACCTATGCAAATTGCACCGAAGTTAAGGCGTCGGGTAAAGCACCATTATACGAAGGAGATCCAGGCTATAGCACGAAGCTCGATCGGGACCGGGACGGTGTCGCCTGTGAAGTATCATAAATTGCGAAAACACTTTAGAAGTCGCTGAAATCGCGACTTTTTTTATGAATGGACTGATTTACAGCTAAGTTCAATAGATAAGCCAGTTGGAGCCGAGAAAGTTTGAATAGCAAGATGTTATCGACCATTACCTAGATGGATGTAAGTTGTAAGGTAAGAGGAGCTGCCGCGATTGTGCTCTTTTGGAGAGCACATAGCTGAATAATGGCTTTTGATGTGTAAAAAGCATACTTTTCGGCACATTGAAAAATAGGCTTGTTTTGCGTGCCAATATATCATAAAATGGTTTTTGGCATGTGCCATGAAATGATAGGATATTTTGGCATGAAATAT
>NZ_JBWDNQ010000043.1:0-8619 GCF_056269285.1 Paenibacillus sp. JT31N11 | reverse complement strand
AGGTCTATGAAGTGGTCACCCGAGCGTCCTTCATACATGTCTAACAAGGGAGAAATCCTGCGAATAAGCGAGCATTCGTGAGAAAACTTAATCGTACCGAGGGAGTTCAATTAATGATGGAGCAGATTGCCGATGGCAGCTGCTCCATTTCTCATTAAGCTGAAGGGCAGTAATGTGCAACAAAGCCACTGTGAAATACGTTTTTCGTTATTATAAAGAGCGATTAGGTATAAGGGGGCACTGGAGATGCGATTCGGAAAAGCAATGATTTTGTTATTGTTCGTGGTACTCGTGGCCGCGTGTCAGAAGTCCGAAAGCAAGACATTCGATACGCTAATGAACGGAAGTGTCATCAACAAAGTTGAGTTTCGAGATGGCGGGAGCGGCTACTTGTACCGGACGGAAGATCAATCGAAGATTGGTGATCTTCAGAGCCTGTTGAATTCGAAAGGCTACAAACATGTGAAGACGCCGGAGCCGTATACCGGCTATTTATACTCGGGGAAAATCAACGGCGAGCTATCGATATGTTTTGCTATGGGTGATCTGATATTGAACAATATTTATTACAAAATTGTTGATCGTGATGTTCAGTTTTACAGTCAACTGACTAAGATAGTTGAAGGTTTCGGGAAAGTCGTGGCAACGGACGGTAATACACCCTGAGGGCCGTCATTAAGCTAACGGAGAACGATAGTACACTGTTGAAGGGCTGTCACGCGGGCGGCCCTTCGCTACACTAACGGGCAGTTTAGCTCCAATGGATCAGTGGTTTACGTTCGTTGACATTTGGAGCGAATCGATCGGCTTAACCATAAATTGATTCGGTCTAGCTCTTATAGTGCAACAGTTGCAATCTGTTAAGCGTCAAGTATTTGAGGTGATCTAATGAAAGTCTTTTTATGCCTTTTATTGATATTAATGACGGGGTGTTCACAATCCAATCCCAGCAATTCTATGTCCGAATCTTCTTATGCAGATATCATTAGTTTAGGGGATACGGATTATGTCAACGCTTGGGAGCTGGCTTTGTTGGACGTAACGGAAATCAAAGAGATTGGGAAAGTCGACAGCGGAACTGTAATTGCTGAGGGCACACCGGCATATTCCATTCCGAGCTACCCAGATCAGGATGTGGTTGTAGTAAAAGCCAATAGTAATCGTACCGGTTTCCTTGTCTATGTTCGCAATGGTGGAGATGGGAAGTCTTACTACCCTGTCTTTGAAGATCAATCGGTGAGAAAGATCATAATTTATCAAGGAACTGAAGTACTTCGAGAACTTAATGGCCAAGAGGCGGATTCATTTGTCGACTTATTCGAACAGCAGGGGCCTTACAATGAATTTCAATTAGATAGGGAACCTCAATACACCGTGTTGTTTATAGGAGACAATGTCTTAGGTCATAATTATCGGATTCTGGAAAAGGATGGGCAGTTTGGTCTTGCCCATATTGAGAGCAAACTGCCAGATTCGATTGCTCACTACTTTAAGCAGTAAGTGGTTTATTGAGCTATAGGGTACAATAGTTTAATAAAGGTCATGTGACGAAGGAGCTGCCGCGGCAGCTCCTTTTGCTTTTTCGCAAAATTCATCTATATGTATTGCTGGGGCGTGAGCTACAATACGAACAGGTGGATTAAGTCTATAGGTGGAGCTATTTTCAGGATAACTCTTCTTTTGTTTTTGAAGTAAAATGGTAGGATAACGCAACTTATGGGTATATCTTTGCGTTCTACATAGGGAATAACTGTAAATAGAAAATTAATGAATGAGGACACAATTTTAAAATAGTAAGCAGATTGGTCCTTTAGACAAACTTACAAAGGGGAAATTATGCGAATCTTCAAAAATGGCATTATCGTTATTATACTCCTATATCTATTAACTGCATGCAGTCAGTCTACGAGTCAGGAGGATTCTGAGAAAGTCGAACTAAAGGTACTATACTCTTCTAGAATGGAGTTTCAGCGTGATTTTCAGAATATGATTCAGGCCAAGTTCCCTAATGTGAATATTCAAGTGATTGAATTTAGACAAGTCTTTACTCCAGGTAAGGATAGAGTAGATAGCTACATAGAGTTTATGAAAAATCAGAAACCTGATTTAATTGCAATCCCCAATGATATTCCTGGTCTTTTTAGCGAGATCGTAAGGCAGGATCTACTTAAGCCACTCGATAGTCAAATCAAGAATGATGATTTTGATATCGCTGGCTTATTACCAGGACCCGTTGAACAGATTCGTTCCGCCGGAACGGGAAGTTTGTTTGCCTTACCGCTGACTTTCACGGGCGAAGCCCTTTTCTATAACAAGGATCTTTTCGATCAATACGGAATTCCATACCCTAAGGATGAAATGACTTTCGCGGAAGTTATGAAGTTGGCCCAGCGATTTACAGGTCAGAAAGATACGTTTGGCTACAGTAAAGTATGGCAAGATAAAGGGCCACTTGTCCTTTGGGCTGGTGATAGTGAGAATATAAAGTGGATGGACGCTACTCATAATAAAATTGTATTTAACACAGAAAGCTGGCGTAACGTTATGAACCAGGTCTTCGATAGCATCGCATCGGGGGTAGTATTCAATACAGCGGAACATTCTGATACTTCGACCAAACAAAATTCGATCACACTTGATCCTTTCCTAAAAGGGAAGTCAGCGATGACCATTGCCGGTCCTGAATATATGGGTACACTGCAGAAAAGCGCCTTTCAGTGGGGCTTGGTAAGTGAACCGATTAATTCGGCCAGTCCCACAGTTTCCAAGGCCTTGCAGCCTTCCAAGGTGATTGGCATCACTAGCCAATCCGCTCTATCGGAAAGAGCGTGGGAAGTTCTTGCTTTTATGAATAGCGATGATGCTGCACGGCTTCGGTCGGGAGTAATGGATGAATTTCCTCCCGATTTCCCAGTTCGAACATCGTATATTAAAAACGATCAGTGGAAACCCTTCTACCGATTAGAGGCTGATTCAAACAAGTGGACAAGCAATAACTCACGCACTGAATATTTCACACCTATTCTGACAGATATTATTAGCCGTGAAATGGATCGCAAGGAAAGTCATGAGCAAACGTTAGATCAAATGATGGAGAACATAGAGATATCCGCTAACAAAGAATGGACTCGAATTGAAAAAGGACGTGAGTAAATGCACCCGGTGCGTAAAAAAGCTTCACTTATATTTTATGCCTTGCTAAGTATTATTCTCCTTTCTGCCTGTTCTTCAGAAGTGGATCCGGACGAACTTGAAGGAACGCTAACGGTTGTAACAGTATCAGAAAAGGACTTTCTGACCACTTATGGTAATGCAATTAGTATTCAATATCCGAAGGTCAAAGTTAATATCATTACACTACCGGATTCGGTTAAAACGATCGATCAGTATATTAATTGGATTACTACCACAAATGGTGACCTCTATATGATAAACTCTCCAATCATTTATAAGCCTATGGTAGATTCAGGCACCTTGCTATCACTAGATTCACGGATTAAAAAGGACAAATTAGATCTAGCAAATGATCCTCTTGGTTCAACTCCCTATTTAAGAGGAATTGGAGGTGGTGACCTCTTTGCGCTTCCTACGGGATTCATGACTACTGCATTGTTTATTAACAAGAGTCTTTTTCAATCCGAAGGTGTCCCATTACCGAATCAACCGATGAGCTGGCAAGAGGTTATGGATTTAGCCTCCAGATTTACGCTTCCTCACGTTGGCTTTGACGCCTATTGGGAAAGCCCTGGACAATTTCTCATTTCTATTGCCGAAAAGAATAAGTTACAGATATGGAATGGGAAACAAATGACGATTAACACAAAGGAATGGCAAGAAGAAGCGTTAGTCTTTCAAGATTTGTACAAGGGTAATCGTTTAGAACTAACTAATGCCGACAAATTTATGGAGGGACAAGCAGCTATTACCTCTCATCCCCCCTCTTATGGAGAATTATTATTAGCTAAGGATCCATCTTTTGAGTGGCAAATGGTCGCTTCTCCCGTTCAGGTGGACGACCGTCTAACGACGCCCGATTTAAATTTTAAGGGATTAGTTGGAATAGGAGCTAAAACTAAGAATCAGGAGTTGGCGTGGGAGATTTTGCAATATATGATCAATAATCATTTAGCTGGAGTTACAATGGATTCCTTGCCATTATACGATATACCATCGACCATCAATGGCATTAATGTTGAACCTTTGTATCAAGGGAGATTCGGCAGTTATCAAGCTCCTAAAGAACCAGTAGAGTTGGATCAATCGCTTCGGGAACTCGCTATTAAGCAATTTGACCTTTTTCTACAAGGTGCACAATCCATTCAAGATACACTCAAGCACATTGAAGACGAAGGAAAGAATTTGATTGGAACCAATTAATCTGTCTGAACAAAACGATCATCCATTACATCTGCAGCAGGCAGATGCACTAGGTTGTTAAACTAAAGGGTACGATAGCATTCCTGTAGAGCGTTAAATTACCGCTTTGCAAAAAAACGAGCGCCTCGGTACGATGGGAGTACGAAACGGGTCATAGCCCTTTAAATCCCATCATCTTAGGAGGACGCTCTACTATGAAGTTTAAATCGCAGGACAAACAAAATCAACTCATTGAAAAAATTACCGCCCAGCATCTGGTCGTCGGGATCGACATCGCCCAGCAGACCCATGTTGCACGAGCCGTTAACTTTCGCGGTATTGTGCTTGGTCATTCCCTATCCTTCTCGAATGATGAGGAAGGTTTTCACAGCCTTCTTCGGTGGATCCAGTCGCTGCAATCCGCCCATGCTTTAAAGGCGGCCATTGTTGGCATGGAGCCTACCGGACATTATTGGCTTAACGTATCCAAGTGGCTCTCGGATCGCCAATTTGAAGTCGTTCTCGTCAATCCACATCTGGTGAAAAAGAACAAGGAGAACCGCGACAATACGCCATCCAAGAGCGACAAGAAGGATGCTCTTGTCATCGCCGACATGGTGAAAAACGGCTACTACTCGGTTACTCGCAACACACCAGCAGCCTTTGAAGAACTCCGTGTCTTTCTCTCCAATCGAGACTTTGTCGTAACGAGACTCGTGAGTGCGAAGAACCAAATTCATCGCTGGGTCGACGTGGTGTTCCCGGAGCTGAGGCAAGTCTTCAAAAACATCATGTGCACGGGTTCATTGGCCACACTTCGTCTTTTTCCTACACCCGAGGACATGTGTACCATACAGCCCCAAGACGTCATACAAGGTTGGAAATCACTGATGAAACGGCATGCTGGTGAGCGAAAAGCCCGAGCCCTTATCGCTCTTGCTAGCCGTTCTGTGGGTTCTAAGCAGGCCTTGCATGCCTACAAGCTTCACTTGAAGCAACTTCTCGACGAGTACGATCTTGCTTGCCTGCAGCTAGAAACGGTAGAAAAGGAGATCGTTGCTGTTTTAGAACGGATTCCATTTGCGAAATTTATGCTTGCTGTCAAAGGGATTAATGCCATTTCACTAGCCGGCATTCTGGGTGAGGCAGGGGATTTAAGCGGCTTTGTCCATGGGAATGCCTTACTGCGGCATGCCGGTCTCAATCTCGCAGAAGCCAGTTCAGGCAAATGGACCGGGCAAATGAAGATTAGCAAACGGGGACGATCTCGCCTCCGCCGTTTCATCTTCATGATGACCCTGAGTTTAGTCGCGAACAATCCGGAGTTTAAAGCGATGCATGCCTACAATGTACAGGTAAAGAAGATGAAGAAGATGAGGTCCATTATGAAGTTATGCGGCAAATTAGCGAGAATATTAGTTGGAATGGCTCGCAGCGGCGAGGCCTACAACGCTCCTAAAACGATGCCGATCCAGCAAGCAGCTTAATCGATACTTACCGTTTCGTTGTACGAATTTTGGCTTATTCGCGGGATTTCAAAGAAAGCACGGCGTACCGGATGCATTGAACCAAAGGGCACCGACCCGTAACGATAGCAAGACCGGCCTCCACCCCTTGGACAGGTGTAACGAAGGAATGAAAGGGCATTGACCCGTTGAGACATGGGAGTGAGAACCTCCAGGGGCGGCGTGGAGAATACGTGCAGGATATGGAAGAACATGGGGGAATAGTCTCCCCCTCTATTTCCTCACGTCTTCATGTTGTCCAGGTCTATGAAGTGGTCACCCGAACGTCCTTCATACATGTCTAACAAGGGTGAAATCCTGCGAATAAGCGAGCATTCGTGAGAAAACTTAATCGTACCGAGGGAGCTCAATAAAACAATAAGGCAGCCGATCAGATCGATCCGCTGCCTTTACTCAACTAACGGGCAGGATTCTACGGCGCTTGGCACATTCGAGGTGAAGCAACTTCTATGTGCACACCGGTGACGGGAGGAATACGCCTTCCAACATCTAGATAAAGGATGTTCTTTTTATGTTCTTATTGGTTCCTTTTCCAATTTTCGGACCATGTTCTGATTATTTTAGTAAGGGGCAAGAGGGACCGATATATTACAGTACCAGATTCTGCATGAACTGAAATTTAATAAAGGTCATTATCAAATTCTATTTTACTTAGGAGAGAAGAATAATGAAAAAAGTCTTGTCTGTTCTAGTATTAATTCTAGGTTTAGGCTTATTGAGTCATCCTTTAATTTCTGATGCTGCGGTAGACAATGATGCTTATGAAGCTCAGGCTGAAGTAAATGTAAATGGTCAATACATTCAAATGGATGTTCATCCGGTACTGGACAAGAATCGTCTTTTCATTCCTATCCGAACGCTTGCATCTTTAGGGCTATCTTTTAGTTGGAATCCTTCCTCACGAATTGCTACCATTCAAAATAAGGAAGGCGTGTATTTGAAGATTAAGGTAGGTAATAAAATAGCCCACAATAATGGGATAGATGTACAAATGGACGCACCCGCGCGAAACATGAATGGACGAATATTAGTTCCTATTCGATTTGTATCTGAGGAGTTAGGTTATCACGTGCAATATGAAACCATCCGTAACATCGTTTTTATTACCTCTAATGATTATAAGTTTGATGCCAGTTTATTAAGCCAAGATGATTTGCAAGCTGCGCGTAAAGCTGCTATTTCATTGCCCTTTACGGCAAGCTTTAAGCTCCTAAGTTTCAGCGCGAAAGCATTGAACAGCTATACCTTTCCAACAGGGAGGGCAGATACATACCTTTTTGATGATAGTCATACATCCTCAATTGTGGAAATTAAGGATGGCAAGGCAATTGTGACGGGACAGTTTGTAGCGGGAGCAAAATCTGACATTGCATATAAGGCAGGCAACTATACAGCAGCAGATACTGGGGACCCTATTATGAAACCATTTTTTGTGAATGATAACGTGAACTACTATAAAAATTTAAATGGTACTACGGCAACAACCTATACAGATGATGGAGGGAATCGAAAACGATTTACGAGTCAGAGTCCTATAAAGGTATATTCCAACATTATTCAAAAACTGCCGATAAATAAATAAAAGCTAAGTGCTTAGCATGTGTAAATAAGAGGAGGCTGTTACAATGTTGAAAAAGTATGTACTCACAAGTTTAATTTTGGCGGTCATAGTCTTTTCCATTGGAAGCATGGTATCAGCGGCAGATTCTTCGATTAGTTTGAATGTGAATGGGGTGAAACTGACGGATCAAAAGCCTGTTATTATTAATCAAACTACAATGGTACCTATTCGGACAGTTTCTCTTCTTCCCGTTTTTAGCGTTGGTTGGGACAACAAAGCAAAGACCGTTACCGTTACAAACAAGACTTCCAAAGAAGTCCTCAAGCTTACAGTTGGGAAAAAGGAGGCCACGAAAGGAACAAATAAAGTGACAGTTAGTGTTTCTCCACGAAACATTAACGGTTCCGTCTATGTACCTTTGCGTTTTATTGGAGAATCACTGGATGCCTTTGTCGTATGGGATGCGGAAACGAAAACAGCCGTGATTTATAACGGATCCAGTGATCTTGCTACCAAGAGCCGAGATATTGTAACTGCACGACAAGCAGTTCTTGCTTTGCCGAAAATTAGTTTGCAGGAACACCTTGGTTTTACCTCTGACATCCGTACAACGCAGTATTATTTTCCATATGGCCAAACTCAAAAATTCTTTATCACAGAAGGGGACTATACTGGGTATTATGAGGTTAAAGATCATGCGGCATGGCAAATTTGGGAAGGGCATGTTACGGCGAAAAAAGCAAATGAACTAGATGTAATTGCAAATCTTGTTCCTGCCGTAAGTGAAGAATGGGGAAAGCGTCCTGTTTATAACGGTTCCTATATATATTTTTTGCATCAATGGATGGCTGGTGTCACAACTTACGGTACGTTTGATGAAAATGGAGAAGGAGTCGAGCTAGGAAGCTTGGATGGAGCATTTGACAAGTTGACGATTGTTGCAATTGAAGGGGAAAAGCGCACTGATTAGAAGGCATCTCACAGAGAGGTGTCATTTAAATAGTCGGGAGAAAGTATTTGAAAAGTCAAATGTAATGTGTAGGGATCAGAAGTGATACCGTTAAGCTACCCCGAAAATTAATATTAGCTCAGACCTAAAAATGGCAGCACGAAACTAAACCCAGCTTTTATGGTTTTTAAAAACTGTGCTTCTTCGCAATCTATGAGACATTGAAA
>NZ_JBWDNQ010000003.1:0-756180 GCF_056269285.1 Paenibacillus sp. JT31N11 | reverse complement strand
TATATTAACTTTGAGTTTCTGCGCTAATGGGGTGATTGAACTAATTGCCCTTACAAAAGGACTTGAATGGATGCTTTCAACGTTTTTTCTGTACAGAAATTCAGCAAGCCGATTGGCTTGCGTATATCCTTCTTCTGTAAGATTAGCACTTGGAGATTGTCCATCCGCTTTGCAGTGTCTCACGATAAAAATGTTCAAATATTACCACTTCCATTCCTTAGATGTTTTCTCCGCCCTTGTTATGCTTTCCTTTGTCCAAGGTAGTGTATTAGGATAATTCAATATTTCATCGTATGTCATCTACATACCTCATTGACTTTTTTTATTATAAACTACCCGCTCGTATTATGAGGTTAGCCAGTTTTTTCTGGTTGACCTCTTTTGTAATTAAGAGGTTTAGTAAACGGTAGCCGGGGTCGGCAAGTAAAAAGAAGCCTGACCGTCTTGCTTCAAGCTTCTTTAGCTTCAATCCTTAGGATACCGCCTCGCATTCCCGCTTGCAGCCGTTTTTTTCGCAAGTCTTATACGTGCCCGTAAATTCCAGGCGATGGTCCTTCACCGAGAAGCCGTATTCACGTTCCAGACGCATCTCCATTTCCAAGAGCCAGTCTTCTTTGATTTCCTCCATTTCCCCGCAAACGGTACAAATCAAATGATGGTGCATATGCTCATGATCTTCGCCACGGAGGTCGAAACGGGCCACACCATCGCCAAAGTTCATCTTTTCAACGATATGCAACTCGGTCAGAAGCTCCAGCGTCCGATAAACCGTGGCCAGTCCAATTTCAGGGTGCTTGTTCTTTACACGCATAAATACTTCCTCAGCGCTCATGTGATCCTCTTCATTTTCCAATAAAACCCGTACGGTCGTTTCTCTCTGTATCGTCAATTTGTAGTTTCTGCTCGTCAATTGTTGATTGATCTTGTTCAACTGTTCCGGCACGTTCATTAAACGGCTCCTCCTTTGCCACCCTTCCTTTATTTCCATTTACAACATTTTAATTGATAATAATTCTCATTGTCAATAAGAAAGAAATGCATGATTATTATGGTTTATTAAATTTATCTTTCGTTTCTGGCAGCAAAATATGGTTCCTGGCTGCACCGATTGATTTTCAGCAAAACAACCGCTGCTTCAGCGGATAATGGTCCGTCAAGCAGCGGTTATTGGAGACGACTATATTATTGCTTCCCGGTATCTGCAGCCACTGCTTCGCCGAGTTATTTATGCAGCAAGGAACGACCTTCTGTGTAAAACCTGAACTTTTGCAGTTTTTTCATAATTGTTCGTTTCTGTAGGGCAATGATCCCGCGGCCTCATGGCGGGTAATCTGTTAAATCCTATTTTAGAGCTGATCGCCTGCTAGTACATTGTTCGCCAAAGTCTGGCTGGAGAATGTCATGTTCCGTGCCTTGTTGCCTTTCTCCCAAAAAGAGCGGTACAAGCCTTGAGCTGCAAAAAGTTCTTCAATTATAAATTTCATGAGCATCATACCATTTCTTCGTTCTAATATCGTTCATCACGTTCATCACATAAATGGCAAAGTGATAGCCACCCACAGTTATAACGTTGTAGAGTCGTTTCCGTCCGGCAGCAGCTGCGCTGCCCATATATTAAATTTCTTCTTTCAACCGGAAATGTTCGATATCGATATTACCCGATTTAACGTCTGCGAAGGGTTCTCCCCCGCGTATGCCGACTATGCCGTAACCGCTGGATGTGCAGAGGAAGCTGCTGAAGTCACCAGACGCCTTCTTGGTGAAGTACATTGTCCGGTCGCATGCGTCATAGCGGATCCCGCTCCAGCCCTGTAGCAGACCGTAGGAAGCCATAGCGCGCGCGTACCAATGGCCGCATTCATACTCATTAAACGGATTGCGCGTCCGGCCGTCGAAACGGTCACGACAAATCCGTACAATATCCAGGCCTTCCTCTATGCAGCCGAGCGAGAGCAAATGGGAGGCCACCTGATATTCAATCCCCGTCCATACTTCATTGCTGTATACGAAGGGCAGCGTAAGCTTTCCGCCTCTCGGCCAAGTGCACAGGAGCAGTCCGCCCTCGCTGCCAAGCGCGAAACCGGGTCTTTGCGGATTCACATGCTCCGACAAGTCCCTTTTCAGATTGTATTTGTAGATGCTGAGCAGGTGACTGCGGACGTTATCCCGGTCCAATACGTCCTCAAGCCCGCACATTTCTCCCAACCAGGCTCCGATGACGCCATCTGACAGGCACCCCTGTCCGTACTGGTACTTCGGACCTTCTTCCTTCATCAGCTCGAGTGCTTCAGCCGAATAGTTTACATTCCAAGCCTGTTCTCCGCTTGTCGGAGATGGTGTTCTCAACCCCTGCCAAACGATCTTCTGCTCATAATATTCACCGTTGAACAGTTCTTTGTCCATATAGTCTCTGCCTTTGCGGTACAAGGACTTGTAAATTTCGGCCTGATCCCCGGCTGCTTCCGCCAAGAGCGAGGCTGACTTGAGCGCGCCTAGATAGATCGATGTGCACATGCCGTCGGGACCCCAAAATTCAATATCATAGGTGTTATGATGAGGCTCCGAGAGTACGCCCAGCCCTTCCGGATCCCAGGTTTCCATGCAGTAATGAAGGCTCTTTCTCACCTTGGGCCAAATTGCGAGCAGCCACTCCGTATCTCCGCTGACTCGCCATTCCCGGTATACCTTCATAATACCGCCGAGCTGCCCGTCGCTTGCGGCATGGAAATCGTGATCTGCCGGAACGATCGGCAGCGGGATGCGGAAGTTCTGATGACCATGCTCATCCTGACCTTCCGCGAATTCGGTATCGCGGATTCCACGCTCCAGCTCCGGGAACAGATGAGGCAGAGCTTGCGCATAATTCCAGACATGGGTACAGGTTCCGTGACAGCTGCCCTTCGTATCCTCGCAGCCCTCCCATCCCCAAAACCTGCCATCGGTTTGCCGGAGCACGGTCGGTGACTTCAGGATGGACAGATTCGCCGCCGCCGCCTTCACTAGCTCAGCAGGCATCGACGTGCCGTAGAAGCTGTCGTTGAACCGGACGCTCTCTTCACGTAATCGCATATAGCTGCGCAGCCAATAATCGGCAACCTCCTCTACATCCTTAAACCTTCCGGCATACCATGGTTTATGAAATGCCGGTTTGTCCGCAGCTTCGTTACCGCTCTGCTGACGAGCTGTGGCGGGAACACCTACAGTCAAATTCGTTTCGGGTACGAACCAGGACAGCAGCAGGCGGATCGTCTGCCGCTCATTCGGTTGGAGCTCCATCGGTACGAAGATGCTCGCCCCCGGACTTGGCTTACCTGTGTCCACCGGAGGTTTGTCCTGGCAGCGTCCGGACTCGATATCCTCCCAGATCATCGTCAGCGGATCAAACCAGCCTCCCCTGAACCAGGCACAGTCCACGGCCGCATGGGGATGATCGACAACAGCGCTGAACGCCCCCTGCGCCCATGGCTTATGTTCAATGGGCGGCTGATCCAGGACGAAGCCGTTTCCCGATTCCGCACGGATCACGCGATGATTGCCGGCGCCCTCCTCCATGAAATGAGCCGCATGAAAAGAATAGACGAGCTCTACACTCCGATCCGTATGGTTAGTGAATGTAAATTCCAGTCCGGCTGCAGGCAAACTCGAATCATCGGCATTCAAAGGGATAAAAGGGCTCCAACCGGTTATCGTCACATCAACAGGTACTTTCGGATCGCGAAGCTCCACTGTTCCGAACGGAAACTTCGAGTCAAATACGCTTTCTTTAAAGCGCGGCAGTCCATAATGCTTGCCAAAGAGCCCGTTTCCAGGACCGACAAACCGATCCGACCGGTGGCTGAACACCTTCCAATCCGGCACAGGCCCTTCCAGAACCCGTGCCAGGCTGCCCTCGCTGTCCTTCACGCAAACTGCAGAAAACATCAGCGGCTCATGGGTAATGTCCGGTGCGTTGCGAAGGGAGAAATGAGACATGGCGCCCGTTCCCTCCAGACAAAACATGCCGGCGCCGATTCCTCCCAGCGGAAATGCAACATGCGAATTGCGGCTCCCTGAATACGTACCGTGAGCGGATTTCCGATTCACTATTTATCTCTCCATTCCGATACGGCGCGCGCCGTATTTACTTTCTCATCTCCGACGGGGACACACCATAATATTTTTTGAATACTTTATCAAAATAGGAGACATCCTCGTAGCCTACCCGTTTCGCGATGTGTTTGATTTGGATGTCATCCTTCATCACCCAGGATTTAGCGGATTGCATGCGCAGGCGAATGATTTGTTCCATGATGTTTTCCCTGAACTGGAGCTTATAGCTTTTGCTGAGATACTCCCTGCTCACGTAGAACCGCTGTGCCAGCGACCCCAGGGAAATGTCATCCGCGTAATGTTGTTGAACATAATCGAAGATCTGCTGTAAGTCTACTTTTTTGCGGTCCCTTCTTATGACAAGAATGAAGTCCATCGCTTCTCTATAAATTCTTTTGATCGCCTCAAGTACATCCGATGCATTGAGCTTTGACGGCATATGCCCAAGAAGATCCTTCTCTTTAAGCACACCGTTCAGCTCCAGCCCTTCCATCGCCGTGAATTGTTCGAGAGTAATCAGAAACTCATGGTAGATCCGGAGCCACTGCGCCGATCCGCAATCGAACTGAGAATCCAGATGGCTGATGCATGCTGTCAATACGTCTTCTACAGACTTGATGGCTAACTCGTTCAAATGCGCAGCGGCATTTTTCTTGTAATCGTTCAATATAGCCAGTATCCCGGGAGGAAGGGTCACCAGCACCTCGGATAATTGGTGGCGATAATGCTGCAATTCCTTGAGACATAATTGCAAGGCCTGGGTCAATTGTCCGGGATCCACCGGCTTCAGCAGGTATTCAACCGCACCCGAGCGTAACGCTTGATGCATGTACTTATAGTCATCATACCCGCTCAGGACAATCACCTTCATATTCGGCTGATTCGAATCCAGGATCCGCAGCAGCTCGATTCCGTCAAGGAGAGGCATCTTCATATCCGTAATGACGATATCCGGATTCAGTTCCTGAATCATGCGGAGGCCATCTTCCCCGTTATCCGCTTCGCCGATGATCTCCATATCCGGAATAGCCTGCGCCACGAATTTCTTAATGAGATCGCGAACCAACGATTCGTCTTCCACGATAAGCAGCTTAGCCATTTGAACCGCCCCCCTGTACGGACGTATTTGGGATCACAATGGTCACTTGAGTTCCGCCATGAAGCGTGCTTTCGATTTCCAATCCGTATTCTGATCCAAATTGGGTCTTGATGCGTGCCTGGATGTTGCTGAGAGCCATGCTTTCTTTAATTTCGATTATCTCTTCAATATTGCGCATTAAGCTTTGTTTGAGCTCAAGCTCCCTTTGCGGGGATAAACCGGTACCGTTATCGGTAATTTCAATGTACAGCTTTTCCCAGTCGCATCGCGTCCTGATTCCGATGATCCACCTTCCTCTTTTATGCTGGAATCCATGCTCGAATGCGTTTTCAACAATGGGCTGCAGCGTGAGCGGCGGTATGAGGCAGTCGGCTGCAGAGGGATCAATTTCCCATTCTACCGTAATTTTATCCTTGATTCTGAATTTCTGTATGACCAGATAATTGCTGACATGATCGAATTCCTGCTGCAAAGTGACAAGGTCATTTCCCATTCCCATCGTATATCGCAGATTGCTGCTGATCGCCTGGATGATGTGGTAAATTTCCGGGACATCCTTAATTACAGCCATCGCTCCGATCGATTGCAGGGTATTATGCAGGAAATGGGGATTAATCTGCGCCTGCAGCGCTTTCAATTGGGCTGTTCTTTTCTCAATGTAAATCTGATATCGCGATCGGATAATCTGGGCATATTTCTGCTCCAGCCAACCGATTTCATCTTTGCGGTTATGTCCGACATAGATGTCGCTGTTCGTCTCCTCGGTCCACGTGATAGCCCTTACAAGCTTTAATATAGGAGAAACCGCTCTGTCCGCGATAAATTTGGAAGCGGTAACAGAAACGATAATCAGAATCGTCACGATCCCAATCCCGAACCTTAACGTATTGTTGCTGCTCGCGGATACGACGCTGGTTGGAATCATTTTCACGATCGTCATTTTGCCATCCGCAAAAGACTGGTAAAAAATATAATGGGCGTCGTCTTTGAGAAAATGTTCCCCGGAATGCTGTTCGATCCGTTTCACCACAGAGGTCGTTAGTACTGCTTCAGAGCTGCTCTCAAAGGGGATGTTCACGACATTTCCCGACTCGTCCAGAACCAGGATTGTACTTTTATCATCGCTGCCCAGCGACTTGAAGATGGGATCGAACATGCTCCAGTTCACTTGAAGAGCGACTCCGCCCACCAGCTTGCGGTCAATAAACCGGTATAAGTTGCGGTACATGGTAAATTGGTCTGAGTCCGGGACGAAAACATATACCGGTTTTCTGCCTCCGGGCGAGTTCCAGGGGGCTGTCGTCCCTGGATTGGGAAGAACCCGTTCTTCGCCGTTTCGGACGGAATAACTTCGCTCATTCTCTTTCTTGAACACCGTGATCTCGCTTATTCTGTTCAGGTTCGCCAAATTTTGCGACGACAATATGGCGAACAGATTTTTCTGCAGAGTGAAATCAATCGCCTCATCCTGGTTTTGCGCGTTCTCCATGAATTGCGTAACGCTCTGATCGTTCATCACGGAGAACAGAATCTGGTCCAGGATTTGAATCTGATCGTCGAGAAAAGTTCCGGACCACTCGATTTTGGATAAGTTCGACCCCATAATCTCAGTCTCCAGCTGATCTTGGGCATTATGGATGGCGACAACGGTTAACATGATGAGCGGAATGCAGGTCAGCAGCACCAGCACCAGAAACATCTTTTTTTTAATGCTGCCGGAGAAGGACTCCATGAATGATCGGCAGGTGATAAGCAGTTTTATACGCAGTCGATTCGGCATACCTCTATTTTAACTTATTTATGATCATTTCGAATAGGAGCAGATCTTCCCTGAAATCCTCCGGTGTCGTTTTTACCGCTCCATTCTCTGTTATTGCTTGGTGCAAAGCCTTCAATTCGAGTGTATAAGGATCTGTGAGCGTCGGTCTGATTACAGATTCCTTATAAGTCTCTCCTTCCGTTTCGCTGACGAATAATTTGACAGGAAGATGGCGAATATACGGCGTATCATACTGCACTTTAACAGATTTATGACTGGAGTAAACCTCAATATGGGCGTCGAATCTGCCCTGCTGATCCATGCCGGTTTCATAGACGACGGAGAAATGGCCATAATCGAATATAGCGGTAAGGAATATACTTCCCTGCTGCTGCGAAACTTTGGCTCCAATGACTCCTTGCGGCATTCCCAAAGCCTCCCGCATCGCCGACAAATCATGGCTTCCCAAGCCGGTCAAGAAACGGTAAACACCGAATATTGGCGATTCAGGCTTCAACCCTGTCGCTGCGATGCCCATTTGTTCCGCCCTGGCCTTCCGGTCGGCCTTGGCCGACTCCGGAATATCATCGAAGGAAACCGTTCGGCTGGTAGGTTGAATGAAATAGTGATTCGGCCCGATGATATCCCTGACCCTGGCGTACGTGATGTTCTTAAGTCCCCCGATTTCCTGTACCGCCTCGACAAAGGAGGCCGCGTAGCGGCGCATATAGCCGACCATCACGACGACTTGATGCCGGTCGCGCAGGGCAATAATGGCATCCGTTTCCGCATTTGTTAGGCACATCGGCTTTTCGATGAATACATGCTTATTGCGGCTGATCGCCTCAATCGCGCAATCGGCATGATATTCATCGCTGTTGAGGACAAAAACAACATCCAAATCTTCTTGTTTGACCAGATCGGACATATCCGTATACAGATTCTCAACCCCGTACCGATGCCCCAGATGCTCCAGCAAACGGGGGGATATATCGCATAATGCCGTGATCCGGAAATAATCGGGAAGCGATTCCAATACAGGTAGATGAATGACCTGGGCAACTTCGCCAAGACCGATCAAGCCAACGTTTAATATTTTTCTATGCATGACCTGGTCACTCCTTTATTAGGGTTTGTTCTCCGGCTGCGGCAGCCAATTTACGAAAGAAATCTTTAAATACCGCATCTCGATGCACGAAGCTTGCGCAGCGGATCAAATGCCTGCTCGAATCCTTGCTCCAAGTGACCCGGTCGGTAAGCAAAGGGCTCGGGACGAGCTCTGTTGAAACAGCAGCGGGATTCAGCAAATAGGCGATCGTTGAAATATCCCAGATCACTCTTGAGTATCCGAAGTGGTCATCGGAGCAGTTCTTGAAGCGTTCGGCCAGAAAATCGCCAATCCGCCCCTTCCCTCTGACATGCGCATCAATCTCCGGCAGCGTGGTTAACAAGCTCGTGGTGACGCCGAGGACAGGAATCAGCACAAGCGGCACGCCGCAGTCAAGCAGTACCTGAGCACCCGGAACGTCCTGCTTCAAATTGAATTCCGTCGTGTCGTTCCACCAGAGCGCGTGTCCTCCAAGCCACACCACTACGATCTTCTCGATGATGCGCGGCTCTAACAAAATAGCAGACGCTATGTTCGTGATCGCTGCGATTGCCACGACATAAAGAGGTTCGTCATCGGGGGCGGCCATGGCCTTCGCGATCAGGTCGCGGGCCGCTTCGCTGTCTACCGGCTCTTGCGGTCCCGGCAAGTAGCCTTCCGATCCGCGGAACACGAACCCTCCGGCGGGCTCGTTCATTTGCTCCAGGATGCGGATAATCTCATCATAGCTTTTTTCCATGCCGTCCTTCGGCCCATCGGAAAGCTCATTGTGGAAGGGTGCGGCATAAATGGCTTGCAGATTGATCTTGTCTTTCGAGAGCAGGGCGTAAACGATCGCAAACTGGTCGTCGATTTCATTATAGGTATCGGTGTCCAATACCATGTTGATTTTACCGGCAGGCGGCTGTAGGCGGCGAACCCGCAGGTCCTCGGACAATTTCGGATAAGATTTGGTCAAATCGGGTTACTCCCTTCTTATGATGGCGCTCTCCTTCTTTTGTCAGCCCTTGATCGCTCCATCGGCGATGCCCTGCACGATATACTTTTGGAAGAAGAGATACACCAGGATCACGGGCAGCGAGGTGAGAACAAGGATGCTTAAGATGTAGGACCATTCATTCGAATACTGACTGAAAAATGTGCTCGCCAGCAATACAAGCGTGTAACTCTTATAGTTGGTCAGCATAATCAGCGGCAGCATAAAATCATTCCACACCCATAAAATATCGAGAATCGTGATCGTCAAGGTAATGGGTATGAGCAGCGGAAAAATAATTCTTATAAACGTCTGCAGCTGTCCGCACCCGTCAATCTGAGCGGATTCTTCCAGCTCTCTTGGAATGGATTTAACGAATCCGTGGTACAAAAAGATCGCGAAGTTAACGCCAAGTCCAATATAGATCAAGGGAAGACGATAGATCGAGCCTTGAATATTCAGAGCAGTCGCCATCTGGATAAGTGAAAACATAATAGAGTAAAAAGGTATAAGCATGGAAGACAGGAACAGAAAAAAGATAAAAGCGCTGAACTTTCCGGGCGTGCGCGATAATTTGTATCCGGCAGGTGCGCTGCAGACAATAATTCCGATGATGGACAAGGATGTAATGACGAATGTATTATACAGATTACTTAAAATATGAACTTCGGTCAGCACGTACCGGTAATTTTCCCAGTGCAGCACCTTCGGCCATTGAATAACCGACTTGAACATCTCGCCTTGCGATTTCAATGAGTTCATTATGGCCAGCAATATGGGAAACAGGAAAAATACAGTCGCACAAGCCAGCAGCACAACAATCAACAACGAGAAGAGAAAGGATGATTTCGATTTCCTCATGCTTCGACCTCTCTCTTTTTCAAGACGGCAACCTGGGTCACCGTAATGACCAAAATAATCAGAAATAAAATCATTGCTTTGGCAGTCGCGTATCCATAACGCAAATCCCTGGCAAACCCCTCCTGATAAATATTAAAGGCAATGACCTCCGTGCTGTAGCCGGGACCTCCTCCTGTCAGGGCGTACACAACTTCGAAGATCTTGAAAGATCCGTTCAGGGTCAGGAAGACGCATATCGTAATGGCCGGCATAATCATCGGCAGGGTAATATGAAGGAATTTACGAAAAGGCGTCGCTCCGTCAATGGTTGCAGCTTCCTGCAAATCCCGCGGAACACCCTGCAGAGCTGCGATATAAATGACCATCAAGTAGCCTGCCCCCTGCCAGATGGATACCAGAAGGATCGATACAAAAGCCATATTCGCGGAGCCCAGCCAGGGCTGGTCCAGAAAGCTCAGAATAGTCTTGTCGGCCAACTGGGGGAATACCGTCGAGAAAATGAAGGTCCACATCAACGTACTGATGTATACGCTAAACATATTCGGCATAAAAAACAGGGTACGGAACACGGATTTGGTGCGGGTGCGTATCCGGCTTTCCACCAATACCGCCAGAGATATTCCGACTATATTCTGTAATAGGACGATCGCAACCACATATTTTAACGTATAAAACAACGAATACATGAATCTGGAATCTTCCGTGAACGCTTCGATATAGTTGCTGAAGCCGACAAAATTATACTGCCGGAATAAACCGTTCCAATCCGTAAAGCTGTAATAGATGCCGCCGATCGTCGGAATCAATAAAAAAATCACATAAAAGAACAACGCCGGCGCCGCGAAAGCCAGCAGGGGAATCCAAGGTTTGGATCTCAGAGTCCGGTACATCCCAATCACCGCCTATTGGAAGGAAAAGCAGCAGCGTTAACGGCTGCCGCCCTTCTCCATAGATTTATTTTTGAACTTTGAGAGAATTTTTCCAGGTTTTATCCAATTCTGCAATCAACTGATCCTGCGTAATTTGTTTTGCGAAATAGGATTGAGACATCTTGCCTATCGCTTCATTGGCAGCTTGCGGTATGGATTGATCCAGATACGAGTGGCCGCTCTCCACGTATTGATTTCCCTGCTCGGTCCAAGGGAACGTGCTGATTTGTTGGTTTGAGGCCACTTTGTTAAACTTTAGCTGATCAAAGAAAGCAGAAGAATCTTTGTCATCCAAAATGTAGTTCAGAAAGTCGACGGCAACCGCTTTGTTCGGACTTTCCGGATAAACGGTCAGCGTAGTGGAAACCGCCAAATTTACCATCGTGGACGCCGGATCATCATTGACAGGCAAAGCGCCGAGCCCCAGCTTAAAATCCGGATTCGCTTTCAGAATGCTGTCCGCATACCAAGTGCCGGTAATCAACATCGCGGCTTCGCCGTTCGCGAATTTCGCCAGCCCGTCATCCGCGCCGGTCTCCAGCGGGCGTTTTGTCCCGTTTGCATTGACCAGATCGATAATATCGAACATCCCTTTATCCTTTAATTCGCTGAAGGACGCTTCCCCCTTGTTCATCCGGTCCCACCAGTCCGGAACCTGCTTGGCGGCAACCGATTCGAAGCTCAATTGCGTAAGCCATCCCGGAAAGCTCTCTTCTTTATAAGCAAGCATAAATGGAGTCACATTGTTGCTTTTCAGGGTTTCGACCACTTGTTTCATTTCCGATAACGTCGTCGGCACCTTCAAACCGTATTTTTCAAAAATCTCCTTGTTGTACAAGTAGCTCCAGGAGAAGCTTTCCATCGGAACACCGATAACCTTGCCGTTAATCGTCACGACATTGCGAATGCTTTCTATTAATTTGCCGGCGAACGGCTCGTTCGAGAGATCCGGCAGATAGCCTCCTTTTTCGAAGACCGGACCGTCAAAAGCGGCATGCAGGGAATATATATCCGGTGCGTCTCCGCTCGCCAAACGAGTTTTCAGCAAATTGGCGTCCGATGGCATTTCCATATTGTAAGTGACGTCAATCCCCTTCTCCGCTTTCTCCTTAACCGCAAACTGTTTCAAATACTGGTCGAACTGCTCCTTGAAACGCCCAAGCCCCGTCAGCATCAGGTTCAGTTCCACCTTTTGCGGTTGTTCGACGTCGGCTGTGCCGGATGCGTCCGGACTGTTGTTCTGACTCGATGAATTGTTCCCGCCGCAAGCCGATACCGTCACAGCCAACAGTAATATTCCGAGCCAAACCGTCATTTGTTTTTTCAAAATCTGATCCCCCTTCATATTCATTAATATCTTTGCAAGCGTTCTCAATTAGTAGTATAGGGTTAATTTGCTCTTTTGTAGTTGGAAAATGTTAACCCGTTAAATTGGAATAAATTAAGATGGATAACATGAAGCGCTTGTCTGCTTGCCGCCACGCCACGCCACGCCAGCCCTGCCTATCCTTCAATAAAACCGAAAGAGGAGCTGCCCGAAGCAAGCTCCTCCACAATGGGATCTATGTTCAACGAGCAGCTCTTCGGCTGCGGTACAGTTCATCCTAATCTGACTTAAGAATCATAAACTGGATATTAACTCTAATTTCCTGTAATACTGTCGATCCCCGCAAAAATGTCTTTCAATCTTTGGATATCCTGCTCAGGCAATGGTCCCCTGCTCACCGATTCGATGTTATTGGCCAGGTGCTGCAAATTTCCCGTCCCCATTAACACGGAATGGACTCCCGGCTCATACCTGCAAAACCTGTAAGCCGCATCCACAATGCTATGTGCTCCATCCGGATGCACCAAAAAGCCCAATGGATTATTGCGGTCCACTTTACGTGCATCCAGCAGTCCTTTGTCAAACAACTCATTCAGTAATTCGATCAGGACCTCCGGTCGAGACAAGGCTCTTCTTACGGCAAACATATCGAGAACTCCGATATTTTTGGCAACGGCAGCTTTAAAGATTTTTTCGCGCGCACTCTGATTCAACAAATTGAAGCCTACCATCATGACATCCCAGCAATTATCCTGTACCGCCCGTTCCAGTGTTTTATGCGTCGAGTCGGAAGCGAACGCTTCGGTAATTCCCAAAAAGCGAATTTTACCCTTTTCTTTCATTTTAATCATTTCGGGCACAAGCTGCTGGACTGCATAATCATAATCGGTATGATCCACAGCATGCAGATGGTAAATATCGATATAGTCGGTATTTAGGTTAGCCAGGCTTTGATCTACACTTTTTTCGAAATCTTCCACTTTTTTTAATCCTTTGTTCTCGCGAAGAGAATATTTGGTTGAAATAACGACATCTTCTCTTTTAACATGCTTCAATCCGGCTCCAACCACAGATTCGGTACCGTAAGCCTCCGCCGTATCGATCAGATTGATTCCCCGTTCGATCGCATTATGCACGATCTGCGCGGCATGTTGTCCGCTCCGCTCCGTTTGTATGCCCAGCCTGCTGCTTCCTCCGGCACCCAGGCTGATAACGCTTACATTTAAACCGGTCCTGCCCAATGTTACATAATCCATTCCAATCACTCCTTTTCGTTAGAATCACACCTTCGCAAGATGCCTTATTGACACTATTGTCCGGCTTTTACCTGTAACGTGCTTCGCTAGCATTCCCATCATCCCGAAGGACACTTTACTATGAAGTTTAAATCGCAGGACAAACAAAATCAACCAATTGAAAAAATTACCCCCGGCATCCGGCGTCGGGATTGGCATCGCCCAGCCGCAGACACGATATTGAGCTGCCGTCTTCCTATAGTGAGCAGCTTCGGAAACTTTTGTTTACTGGACAGGTCAAGGAATGAGAACTGAACCGTTTCTCATGTTCCACCAACCTTGCGAAACCTCCAAAAACCAAAAAAATCTAAAAGGGTTACGAACCCCTTTAGATTTCCCGATGTAACGATCCATCCACGATCCCTTACCGCTTCGCCTTATAAAACTCATGATACAGCTTCATCAGCGCCCGCTTCTCGATCCGTGACACATAGCTGCGCGAGATGCCAAGCTCCTTGGCGATTTCACGCTGCGTCCGCTCTTCCCCGCCGGCGAGCAGACCGAAGCGGCCAACCACTACTTCCTTCTCCCGGTCATCGAGGATATCGAGATTTTTATAGATCTTGCTCTTCTCAATTTTTAACTGCACCCGGTCTGCGACATCATCGGCTTCCGTGCCAAGGATGTCGATCAGTGTAATTTCATTGCCCTCTTTGTCCGTCCCTATGGGATCATGCAGGGACACATCCTTGCGGGTCTTCTTCAGGGAACGCAGATGCATAAGTATTTCATTCTCAATACAACGGGCGGCGAACGTCGCAAGCTTCGTGCCCTTGCCGGTCTGGAAGCTCTCGATCGCTTTGATCAGACCAATCGTGCCGATGGAAATCAGATCTTCCAGATCCTCGCCGGTGTTGTCGAATTTCTTGACGATATGCGCCACCAGCCGCAGGTTATGCTCAATGAGCAGGTTTCGGGAATGCTGATTGCCCTCTGCAAAAAGCCGCAGATGCTTGATCTCCTCTTCTTCTTGAAGCGGTTGCGGAAAAGCGTTGTTTTTCACATAGGAAACGAGCAGCGTTAATTGTTTAATGAACAGTGCGATAGCAGCAAACAAACCAGGCATTGAGCGGGCCACCCCCAAGGTTGAATTGCCGGCTGCGGACTGTCGTCCCCCCACATCCGGTGAACACTGAAGTCTGTTCTACAGTGTATGTAGGCGGCGGCCCATCCGTGCCTGTACGGGGCTTCAGGGACTAAATTCTGTTAAATCGTTCAAAAAAATCATGCCGCATTTCAACCTGCCCTGCTCCGTTTTTAGCACCGCAGCCATTCAATCGCCAGCACCTCAGGCTTCATATCTGTTTATCACTTCCTCCAAGCCAAATGATGGGATGGCGAAACTCTCAGACGATGGTCACCGACACGATTTGACCCTATTGTACCGAAAAAAATCGGCTCTGCCGGCATGCAAAAAAAAGGCTGCCGGAACTATTTCCGGCAGCCAGGCTCTCAAGCAGCAGCTATATTTAAATGGTGAATTTCACCCCGGTTAGATCCTCGCTCAAATTCCACAATTTCTCGGCCGATTCCGAATCCATAGCCCAAGGGTATACACCCGGCTTCCCGAAGAGACTGCCGTCTGCCGGGATAGCCTCGGCGATCTCGACATTCTCGCAATAAACGCCGCCCTGGTTGTCCAATTGCTTGTTGACAGCACACCAGACGATGGTGGCCGCCCCTTCCGGAATGGTCTTTAATTCATCGTTGGTTTCCTTGAAGCCCCGCTCACCCTGCTCGTTAATCGCGCCCATGGCGCGCAGTTCATCATCGGATAGATGGCGAGCCAGCTCAGTCATAATGCTTCCCGGATGGACGGAGAAGGCACGGACGCCATAAGCCTTGCCCTTTTTATCCAGTTCAACAGCAAATAAAGCGTTAGCCGTCTTGGATTGACCATAGGCCTTCCATTTATCATATTCCCGATGCTCGTAATTCGGATCGTTGAAATCAACCTCGGCGAATTGATGCCCCCTCGAGGAGACAGACACGACCCTTGCGCCCTTTGCTTGTTTCAAGGCTGGCCAGAGGCGCGCCGCAAGCTGAAAATGGCCCAGGTGATTCGTCGCAAATTGGGATTCATAGCCGCGTCCGTCAAGCGCTAACGGAGTCGCCATAATACCGGCGGAATGCACAAGGATGTGCAGCGGGCGGCCCGATTCAAGAAAACGCTGGGCGAAAGCGTCGATTGAGGCCGGATTCATCAGATCCAATATCCCAATCTCCACCCCTGGAATACCCGCTACGGAAGCTTCAGCCTTGTCCAGTGTGCGTGCCGGCACAATAACAGTTGCTCCCGCTTCGGCAAGAACACGCGTTGTTTCAAGTCCAAGACCTGAATATCCGCCGGTCACAATTGCAATTTTCCCGCTTAGATTCTGTCCGCCCAGAGCCTCCTGGGCAGTCGTCCTTGGGCCGAATCCTGAATTAATGGGGGCTTGTTTGGTTATTTCATTATTATGAATCTGCATCGTTAATCTCCCTTATAAAGCCGTTATTATTTATATATCTTCAGTTCGCTTGCCTGTCTTTAACGCCTGAAAGTTATCCAGCTTATATTTCAAAATATCCAAAGTTGTCTGCATGTCCGCGAGCTGAGCTTCAATATGCTGCTTATGTGCATCAAGAATGCTGTAGCATTCCTCATAATCTTTTTCTTTTGACCGTGTCACATACTCCAGAATCTTCTTCAGCGACATGTCTGTTCTTTTGAGATGAGTTATGAAAAGTACGCGGTCCAAGTCGATTTTGACATATTCTCTTTGTCCATTTGCCCTTCGCTTGGGTGCTGGCAGCAGGCCGATTTTCTCGTAATACCGGATTGTATCCTGGCTCAATCCCGTCCTCTTAGAAAACTCTGCAATGGCGAAGGTTTCCTCCACTTTCCAATCCTCCTTTCTGCTGTTCGTGATCTAATAAAGGCATAGCTCCTTCATGATACAATCTGGAGTTTACTCCAAGTCAAGTGGATAATTCAACCATATGCTTGAACCGTTCCAGCATCAGGAATAGGACAGACCTGCTGGTTATTTTCCCCGCAAGGTTCTGGATTATTCATCCAACCCCTTCGCCAAACCTATGGACGCAGCCTGGTATCACAAATCGATAATTAGCACGAGCCGCATTCAGATGAAGCCTGATCAGGACAGGTCAGGTTATCTTTCAATTTGTAAAGTCTCCTAAACTGGCATTCCATTTCTCATACCAACCTATTTAAACAAAGCTGCCCCAAAAGTCTTCTAACTTCTGGGGCAGCCGCCCTGCCGAAAGATTCTATTCAGATGTTTGCTTTTAATTGAACATAAAATTATATATGGCCTGAGCGGTTTCGGCCCGCAGCGCAGTGGAACCCGGTTCAAGCCGTTCGCCCGGCTTGCCCTGGATGAGGCCTGCAGCAACCGCCTTACCAACCTCTACTCTTGCCCACGCTGACACTTTCGCTCCATCTTTATAGGCATTAAGCCCGCTGCTCCCGAGCGTCCGCCCTGATTTTAATTCATAGGCGCGTACGATAAGCACGGCCATTTGCTCACGTGTAACCGGCGCACCCGGTGCGAAGGTTGTGTCTGACAATCCCTGCACAAGCCCTGATGAATATGCTATCGCCACATCGGAAGCATACCAGGCATCTGCGGCCACATCCTCAAATGGCGTGCTTTGCGATTCCCCCGTTAAACCAAGGGTCCGCACCAGCAGGGCTGCAAATTCTGCACGGGTTGTGACTGCGGAAGGGTGGAACGCATTCTTATCTGCACCCTCCACAATATGCTTCGCCGCCAATATCTTCAGCGTCCGGTAAGCCCAATGGCTCGATGGAACATCTGCGAATGTTTGATCCAGCTCCAGAACGGCATATGAACTGAAATGCTTCACATTTGCAGAAATCGATTGTGCTGATTTATCCGTCTCGCTTCCTGCATATTCCCACTCTTTAGTTGTCTCGTTGTAATAATAGATACCCAGCAAATCTTCGTCCACGCCCTCAGCCTTATAATGAAGCGTAATTCGGACAGGCTCCGTGAAGGAAGTCAGACGGTGCTCCTGACCGCCAGCATCCCTCAGCTTAATCTCGAATTCATACACCTGGCCGTCCAGCTTCAAGATGGCACTTCGGCCATCCACCGACGCCACACCTGGCTTTTTGTCGGCAGCCTGAACGTTGACGATCAGCTGCGCGCCATCCGGTATAATTCCATCCATGCTGCCGAACTGCTGAATAACAGCGGCAGGGATGCTCATGCTGGCGCTGCCCCGGTTAATCTGCAGTATGCTTGCAGCAGATTGGTTGAGCGCGTCCATCGGCAGCGCCAGCCCGGTTTCGCCATCCGCAAGATTCAGCGATAGTATACCGTCTGTTGAAGGCTGCAGCTCTCTTGCTGCAACAACGCGCACGGATCCGTCGGAAGCAGGCGAGGTGGTCCCTGAGCCAGTGTCGGCCGGTCCTGAGCCCGGATACGGATCTGTACCCGGTCCAGGGTCAGTTCCATCTTCGGGATCTGTACCCTGACCCGGATCGGTCCCGTCTCCAGGCTCCTCCCCGCCATTATTGTCCGGCGGCTGCTGGGCATCCTGTCCATCCAATGCAATATCCATGGTCTGAATGGTCTTTCCGGATCTGGCCTGAAGTTTGAAGCCGCTGTCTCCAACCGTGCTGGCACTTACGGTTACAATGCCCTTGCCGGCGTCGACGCTAACGCCTTCCGGTGCATTTTGCAGTGACCATTCGAAGCTCGATTCTGCCATCTTGTCGTTGTACTGATCAATTACAGCGGCCTGGTAATTGTAGCTGGCGCTGCCGATTGCCGGTGCTTTGACGGATTGGACGCCCGTGATTTCGATCGATGCAGCTTTGCCTGCTTCCAGTGATGCCGGCTTAAGCACCATAATCGCATTCGGCTGCAGTTCGATCTGCACATTGCCGCCTGCGGATTCATAAGCCGTCCCTTTTTGCATATCCACGAGCCGCTCGTCTGACGGGAAATCTGCCTGCGCATTGCTGTCTCCGTTATTGACGGCAACTACGAACCATTTGCCGTCCGGCGCGGTCATCTTGTAAGCCTGAATCTGTTCAGAGCCTGTCGCGAGCTGCTCATTGCCCAGACCCTCCTGAGATTTACCTTTCGGATAGAGGACAGTCAGAAAATTATCTCCTTTTGCCGCCTCGACGCGCACATAATTCAGATTCTGCAGGCCGTCCGCAGCAGGGAACAAATCCGAGCTTCTGCCCAGTTCCACCTGAATCTGCGAGTTCGCCGGCTGCAGAACAGTCGTTTCCAGATCCGTCTCATACAGTCCCGAGGATTCCGCCTTGCTGCCGTTCACAGCGGTTTCCGAGGCAATGACCGGCAGATTGTAACGGGCGCCGTCCGGCGCACCTTTGATCTGATCCCAGATCACATAGGCTTCAATGCCATTCTTCACATAAGCGATATTGCGAGTATGAGTGCCGTTTCCGGTCAGCGACATTCTCGTATAATCCAGAGCGGGGGATGTATAGAATTCCTCCTGCTTGCCTATCCGGGGCACGTCGGCATAATTTCCGTTTACCTTCATCTGCACCGTCGAGTGGCTGGATGAACCGCTGAACCATGCTTTCGAGGCGTCAAAATAACTGGCGACGCCCGGGTCCATCACAAGCGGCGTTTTATTGGCATAGAGGATAAAGGAGCCGCGGTCCGCATGGTCATGCTCGATGATCTTGTCGTTCGCCATGATTGCCAGATAGCTTTCATTCGCACGCTTGAAATTATTGCGGAAAATCAGTATCCCGTAGTCTTTTGTTGCCTGAGAGGACTGCAGCTCAAGCGAAACATTGTCCGTATTCTGAAATTGGGAGGTACGGAAGAAATTTTCGAATATTAAATATTCGCCGGTGTATTTGGCCATCGGTTTGTTGGCGCGCTCCCAGGTTTCATACATTTTAGCCGCAAGCTCTGGATTCATGGCCGCCACTTCATCCACATAATTGCCCAGACCTTCAAAATCGAGGCCACTAGAGGTCACATGGTCACCAAAACCCGGCGTGCCAATGGAATTATTGAAATACGCATATGGCGGCGTCTGTACATTCATCAAGAAATTCAGCATCCGTG
This sequence comes from Paenibacillus sp. JT31N11, assembly GCF_056269285.1. Classification (NCBI taxonomy): domain Bacteria; kingdom Bacillati; phylum Bacillota; class Bacilli; order Caryophanales; family Paenibacillaceae; genus Paenibacillus; species Paenibacillus sp. JT31N11. The sequence goes on along the minus strand of NZ_JBWDNQ010000003.1, from coordinate 736,645 downwards.
TTACGTATTTATCAAACCAGTCTTCCGCCGAGACATTGCGCAGCGCCTTGGCAAAAGGCCCGAAACGCTGCAGCGCGGATTGATGGTACCGGATGGATTCCGGCCAACCGCCGTCTGCCCGGACATTATATTCCATCTGCCCATTCAGCAGAGCCACACCGTTATCGTACCACTGCCGCGAATTCGGAATTTCCGGAATCGCCATGGCCAGAAAAGCAGCGCCGGCGGACATATCCGTCTGCCAGTTGCCGGAGCCCGCCTGCGCTTCAAACACCGTCATCTGGCTGCGGTCGCGAAGATCAGTGAAATCCCTCAGCAGATAGTCGAGCTGCTGCATGAGCAGCTTCTTCTCCTCTGCCGTGAACAATCCGGGAACATCCTTGATCATCGAATAGGAGGCGGCGATGGAAGACGCATTCCGTCCCCCCTGCACAGCGCCGTAAGCATCGTTATTGTCAGGCCTGCTGCCTGTCGTCAGCCAATATTGAACGCCCTGGAGGAAATCGTTCGTGAAATACTGGATGCTCAGCTTCGCTTTCTCCGCATATGCCGGATCGCCGGTTACGGCATACACGAGGGCCTGGGCCTGCATATTCAGATTGAAGCCCTCGCCGGCAAGGCTGGATTTGACTTTTCCGCTGGAGGTATAAGAACCAATAACGGCTCCGCTTGCATCCTTGAATTTGACAACGACATTCAAGCCGTTGGCTTTGAATCTGCCATCAATTTTGGCGCTGTAAGACAGCGTGTAGGAGCCTGGAGCGAGGGCAAAATCCTTCTGCAGCTGCCAGGAGCCCTGATCGTTTGCGGTCGGGTTCTCCAAATAAAGAGAACGGGAGCCTTCGCTGCTGTAATGTGCGCGGTCTTCAATCTTCAGGACAGGACTACCGCTTACCGCAACCGGTTTCCAATCTGCGGGCCCGGTATCGCCGGCTTCAAATCCCGGATTCGGTATGTCGGCGGTGCCAGAGGTTGTATTGGAAGCAATGGCCAGCTTGTCAACCCAGGCATGTCCAAGTCCCCCCTGCTCGTTCTCGGATGAGGGCAGCGAGATTTCAATGGCTGCCGAAGCCGTATTGGCAGGCGCCGTAAAGCTCTGGTTGGCGATATTGCTCCATACGGTGTATTTCGCATTAATTGCCGCGTAATCCGGCTCCTCGGTCATGACCAGATCCTTCATGGCTTGAATATCCGCCACAGACATCTTGTCTGCAATTTCCTTGATTTTCTCATACTCGGTTTTCCATGGCTCTTCCTTCACGCTTTCGCGCAGCTTGGCCATGTCTTCGGAGCTGTAGAACAAGGTTGAGCCCGCATCGATGTCCGTGCGCAGCACCTGGGCACTCCGCATATTACGCGCTGCATCGTACACCTTTACCAACGCTCTGCCTGTCGCCATTACATCTGCGGTTGCCATTGAGGCTTGGGCTGTGCCAATTGCCGCCTGAACCTCATCCAGTGCATGCTGCGGATATTGACCGACACCGTTTCCAACCGCTGCGCCAGCTAACAGTTCATTGGCATAAGCGGCGACCTTATCGTATTTGCTTTGCAGATTGGCTGTGTCCACTTCGTCGGTTACCACCTTCAGCCTTGGGCGGTAAGCCGCATTTGCTTCCTCTTTGGAATAAAACTCGCCTGGATAGGCCGATGCCGGATCCTGTGTAAGCGTCAGGCTGATGATGCCATCCTTTGATTTCTCGGCGTTTACGCTGTCTGTAAGAGGAACGGAGGCATTTGCGTTCTTCCCTCCCAGATTGAAGGAGCCGATTTGGACGCCCAGCTTGACAGCATTATTTTCCTTCGGCGCATTGCTCCAATTCAGCGTTCCTTCCTGCCAGCTGTCATTGTCCTGCACATACAAGTAGATCTTATTATTGTCCGTTTTCTTGTTGGATTCCTGAAATTCGGCGGAAAGAATGTTTCCTTGTACCGCATTCAAGTCGAATTTGAAAAATCCAATCCGCCCTGCGCTTGCCGTGCCGCTTAAGATGATAGAACCCGCAGATCCCGAAATAGTGTTCGCAGCTCCTGAATTGATGAAGGTATCGTCGGTTGGCGGCAGTTCTGTCTTCTTGTAGGTATCGAATAAAATATGCTGCTTCTTATACCAATCCAGGGCCGGCTTGAGCCCGTAAGTAGACTGTCCATAGCCCGTTACCATTGTATTGTATTCAATCGCGGTCCGAATCAACTCGTCCGTCCGGTACTGCATAAATTCGCGGTTGGAGACGAAAGGCAGCTGGTATGTACCGTCAAGCACTGATTGTGCCTGATCGATTTGATCCTGGAGCGCCAGCTTATCCGCTTCGGTATAATATTCAGGCTGAACGAGCAAGGCAGCTTCCGCTTCCCATACGTAACCGGTCAAATCGCTGCGGTATTGCGAATAGGCTACCGAATTCGTTTTGGGATCCGTTACGGCATCAGACAAATGGGCCGTTCCGATAAAGGTTTTTCCGGCTTTGGTCAAGCTGGAGATCGCGGAACGATAATCCGTATTGGGATCCGCAAGCGCTGCCTGCGCCTGATCAATAGCCGCCTGGAAAGCCGTCATGGCATCCTGTGGATATTGCCCCGCTTCAGTCCCTGCCGCAGACTGGTCTGCCCACTGGTGAGCGAGGGCGATAACATGCTCCAGATCTGTTTTCAGACTCTGGTTCTGAAATTTGAGCTTCGGAACGATGACCGTGAATTCCTTCGTGTCCGACGCGTTCTCATAGGCGATAACTGCCGTCAGTGTCACGGTCGCATCCTGTGAATCGGACGCCGGCCGCACAACGATACCCTGATCCGTAATTACCTCCGGCAAGCTGGATGTCCAGGTGATCGTTGAGCCATTATCGCCTGCTGCCGGCAGCAATAAGCTGCTTGTTACCTGCTGGCCGTCTGTAAGTCCGATTGCAGCCATATCCAGCGATACTTTCTCTTCCGGAGTAGCCGACCGGGCAACCGTAACATTCAGAACCGGCCGAGTCGCCGGATCCGCCGCACGGGTCGAGTTGAACTGACTCGGATTCGTGCCGCTGACGTAGTCGATCATCAGTGAGAGGGTTCCGTCTCCCTGCGCCTCGGCTGCGATCTGCGGGGTCAGATCAATAGAGGTTTTGGCGTTCTTGCCCGGCGATGGGAATTGTGCAATCACCCCGCCATTGTTTGCCTGATTTTGAACCATTGGGCTCGTGTCGTAGGTAATCGCATCCGTCCAGCCGTCATATGTAACCTGGGTCACAGAGAGCACATTGGAATTGCTATCGTTTTGCATAAGGCTCAGCTTCGCATCCTGTACCGTCATGCCGGCCAAAGCCGACAGATCAAATTTCAGGTACGTGACCCGCCCGTTGCCCACGATCAGATTCGGATCGGTTTTATAATTTTGTGTATTATTGGGACTTTGCTTTACGAACACATCCACAGCTGGTTGAATGGTTGTGGTCTCGTTGATGCCGGATTCCGCCCCTGCAATAGAGGGGATCCAGGAAAACATCGACATGGTCATCGCGAGCATCAACAGCCTCGAAATCTGTTTTTTCACTTTTCCTGCCTCCTGTAAAATTTAATAGAACGCTTTCAAAAAATAAGTTCCTTCCCTTCAATAGGGTTGATAATGCGTAAATTAATATATCATAGATGCAAAATCTACTGTATGCGCTTTCTTTGGGCATAAGTGAACTTTTTTTAGGTAGAGTGTACGCCGCAAAATTGACCGTTTTAAACAGAATTGCTGCTTCCTGAAATAATAAAAAAACAGGAGCGCGGAATCTGCTGTCAGATTCCGTACTCCCGCTTCGTAAGACGTTGGCGATATGGCATAGCGTATTCCTTACATGCACCTATCCCTTTGTCGCCCCCGACGAGATCCCCTTCACAAAATACTGCTGCAGGAAGACAAAAACGACGATGAGCGGTAAAATCGCGCAGACCGTTCCGGCGAACACGATGTCCCAGCGCGATGCGAACTGGTCGACGAAGGAGAAAATCTCCACATTGATCGTCTTGGCGCCGTTACCCGGAAGCATCAGCAGCGGAAGCAGGAAATCATTCCATATGCCAATGCCGTTGAGTACGATCAATGTGGCTGTACAGGGCGCGAGCAGAGGGAAAACGATGCGCCAGAAAATCCCCATCCGGCTTGCTCCGTCGATTTGCGCCGCTTCCTCGATTTCCCGCGGCACCCCTTTCAGAAAACTCGTATAAAGCAGAATGCCGAAGCTGATGGAACCGGCGACATAGATGATGATCGGGCTCGATAAATAACCGTAAAGCCCCAGCCAGTTGATCTCCCGGAACAGCGGTACCATGTAGATCTGGAACGGGATCATGAGGCCCATCAGGAAATATAAATAAAGCAGATTGCTCAGCCTGGATTCCTTGCGCTCCAGTGCGTAAGCTGCCATCGGGATAACGAGAATCATGCCGATGATCGAGGTGATGGTCAGGTATGTGGTATTGAAGATCGCCTGTACGAATTTCGTTTCCTGAAACAAGAACCGGAAGTTGTCCAGATAGAGACTGGTCGGCAGCTTCATGGAATCGTTCAGAATTTGCCCGTTCGTTTTGAAGGCGGAGATAAAGCTGAAATAGAGCGGAAACAGGAAGATCACCGACAGGACGACAAGAATGAGCATTTGCAGGACTTCCCCTGCCCGTTTGCGGTTCGCCAACTTAGAGCTGCACCTCCCGTTTGCGCAGAATGAAGGTTTGGATGGCGGTGGTGATCAGAATCAGCGCGAACAGACCAATGGCGAGCGCCGTGCCAAATCCCTGCCGTCCTTCGGCGAATGCGACCTTGTATATAATGTATGTCATTGTTTCCGATGTAAAGCCGGGTCCCCCGTCCGTCATGACCGCGATTTGGTCAAATACTTTGAGACCGTTAATGAGCGCAAGCGTCATACAGACGGTTACGGCACCCGCGAGCAGCGGGAAGGTGACATGGCGGAACTGCTGCCATCTGTTTGCTCCGTCAATACGCGACGCTTCTCCCAAATCCTGCGGCACGCCCTGCAGAGCGGCCAGATAAATGATCATATAATAACCGGCACCCTTCCAAACGGTGGCGACAATAATCGAAATCATCGTGTAGCGCTGATCGCCGAGCCAATCGATTGCCCATGATTCAAGCCCGAGCTTCGTCAGAATCTGGTTGATGGCGCCGAAGTTGAAATTATAAAGGATGGTCCAGATAAAGCCCATCACGATCCCGCTGATCAGCACAGGCAAATAAAATACGCTGCGGAAGAAATTTTTGAACCACCGCACCTGATCGACCAGAACGGCCAGGACAAGCGCGACGATATTCTCCAGAATCATCAGGCTTACAGTCAGAATTATCGTATTTTTAAATGCATTATGAACCCTGTCGCTATCGATCATTTCCTTATAATTCGCAGCGCCGATAAAATTCATCGTTGCCGGATTGACGCCGTCAAAATTCGTAAAGCTGTAATAGATGCTGCTGATGGCCGGTGCGACGATAAATCCGGTGAACAGCAGGAAGGCCGGCAGCAGGAACAGGTAATAATGAAGGTCGAAGCGGGCTTTCCTATTGCTCTTCACGGTTGAGTGCCCCCTCGGTAATCGCTTTGTTTGCAGTCTGGTTTCCCATCGCACTATTCTCCCCTGGATCAAGCCCCTCCTCTTCCAAATAAAGAAGGGGCCTTATGAATCCGGTTCTTTTTTTAGGTTTGATTTTTCGCTTTCACTTCTTTATCCCACTCTTCGTCCGCCATTTTCATCGCGTCCTCGACGGACGGCTTGCCGGTCGATACCCACTGCTGCGCGAGCTTGTAGAACCAGTCGCGGAACTGCGGCGGGATTTGGTTCTCTCCCCAGAAGCCGTTAATCGTCGCCGATTTCTTGACATTGGGGTCAGCCATAAGATCGATGACCTTTTGCAGCTGCGGAGAGGCCTCGTAGGTTACTTTTTCTTTTGTGGATGGAATGGCGTTGGCGCTTTTCAGGTAATTGCCGTATTGCTCAGGCGAGAAGAAGAATTTTACAAATTCCGAGAAAGCAGCCGCTTTATCCGGGTCCTTCGCCGCTTCCGCCGACAGCGACAAGCCTTGCGGCGACAACAAGCCGTTCACAACAAGGTTTCCTTCGCGGTCAGGCAGCGGGAAGAAGTCGAATTCGAAGCTCGGATCCGCTTCTGCAATGGTGGGAAACATCCACGGTCCGGAGTACAGCATGGCCGCTTTACCGGATGTGAGCAGAGAAGCCGTCTGGTTGTCGGCGGTACTGAGCCAGCCTTTATCCACAAAGCCTTTATCGAACAGCTCCGTGAAATCCTTCATGGCGCTGACAACATTGGCGTCCGTGAAGGACACCTTGCCCGCAGAACGCTGAGCGTTCCAGTCCGGGTTCTGGATAAATACTTGATCCATCAGGTATTTATTGACCCAGAATCCCATATGCCAGACATCCTTGCCGCCGATGACGATTGGCGATACGCCCAGATCCTTGATTTTCTGAGTGTCGGCCAGGAATTCATCATACGTCTTCGGCTCTGCCGTAATGCCTGCCTTCTCGAACAAGGCTTTGCTATAGATGATGCCGTTCGGCGCTACGCTGGTGAATGGAAGCACGTAATACTTGCCATTTACCATCGGGGCATTATCGATCAGGTCCACCAGGTCGCTTGGCAGCTCTGCCAGCTTGCCGGCGTCCGCATAAATTTGCGTGTCGCGCATCTCCAGAAAATCCGGAAATTCGCCAACGGCGTCCTTGGTCTTCAGAAAGTCGGCATAGGGGCCAGAGCCGGAGGGCTCCTGGTTGATGGTGATGTTTGGATGCGTTTTTGTAAATGCGTCCACCGCATCGGAAATCGCCTGTTTCGTAGCAGGGTCGCCTCCGGCGTATACGAAATTCATCGTCACTTTCTTATCGGCCTGCTCATTTCCCGCAGCGGGCTGATTCGCGTTTGACGCCTCATTGCCGGAAGTGCCGCCATTGTTCCCGCTGCTTCCGCAAGCGCTCAGGACCAGCGAACAGCTGGCCACTACGGCCAGAAGCGTGTAGGTGAATTTTTTTCTCATTTCTTTAAAAGCCTCCCTTTTATCACATATGCAAGAATTCATGCGGTTTGCCGATGCGCGCTGTCGGCAAGGACATCCTTGTTGCTTCTTAAAAGTACCATACACGGCAAAGCGCTTAAATGCGGTTTTTCGAGAGCGGTATGCAGGTTTTTTTGGAACATTCATTGGCAGACTGAAACGAACATGCCAAAAACCCCCTCGGGCGAGGGGGCCGCAGCTGATTGCCGGCTTTCCTGCAGTTTCATAACGCGCCTCTTCCGGGCGTTCGTCTCTGGCGGACATGACGGGGGCCGCTTAAGCATGCGCAGCAGTCGAATGGCGTTACCGGTACTCGTTCGGCAGCTTGCCGTAATGCTTTTTGAACATATCGCTGAACTGCCTGGCATTGTTGTAGCCGACGCGCTCTGCAACCTCATAAACCATACTGTCGGTTTGCAGAAGCATGCGGAGCGCATGCTGCATCCGGATTTCCGTCACATACTGCTTGAAATTCTGGCCGGTATGCTTCTTGAAAAAGCTGCTGAAATAGGATGCATTCATATAGACGAGCGCCGCCATCCTCTCCAGGTTAATCTCCTCGGCGTAATGCGAGGCAATGTACTCCCTGACCTGCTTCAGCTGCGCCGCCTCCTTGCCGACGGACCTGCCGGAATGGGTTTCCTGAAGACGTTCGAGCTCCAGCCGCACGAAGTTGCCGAGCTCATCCAGCGTCTCGAAGCCCCGCAGCTTTGGAGCAAGCACGCTCTCATCTCTTGCCTCGGAGATTTTGCCCAGACGGAACGCTTCCCGGTAGCATGAAATCAGAGTCGTCAATCCAAGCTGCACCGCATATTCCCGGTTGCCCCAGGAGAAGGAGCGGACCGCCTGCAGCCAGCCTGCGAGCAGCAGCTCCCTGTCCTCCGCCCGGTCGGCTCCCATAGCCTTGACGAGCTCGGACTCGAGCTCCTCCGGAGAGCGCATCGCCCGCGGAGGCGCCGCAGGCAGCGCGGCATCGGCAAACACCCGGTTGCCGCCGACGAAAAATTGAAATGCGGCCGCATCTTCCGCCCGCTTATAGGTTTCTCCGAGCCGGTCCAGAGAATCCGGCCCCGCAGTGCCTACGGCAGCATGGACTTTCAGGAAGCGGTTCAATCTCTCCAGCATACGCCGTGCAGCCGTCTCTGCCTCCTGAGGGCTGAACGCGACAATCGCATAGATGCATTCCCGTTTCGGCACTACCCAGCCCACACCGATTTCCCGGACCGTATCCTCCATAACATTTTGCGCTGCGAACTGCAGCAGCTTCCATTCTCCTTCGGCCCAACGGCCCGATGTCTCGGGGCTTTCATCCGGCTTTACGAGGATAACCGAGATGCACTTCCCGGGATGCCTCCCGGCGAGTTCCCGGGCTGTTTCAGCCAGATCGCCGAGCCGCTCCCGGTCGGTCAGTCGTTCGAACAATTCACCGATGCGCTGCTGCTGCTGCTGCTGCTCGAACACCTGCAGCCGGCTTTGCGCCGTTACCTGTACGGTAGACTCGCGAATGAGCGCCGCCGTACGCATCACGACCTCCTCAAGCTTGGCTCTGTCGACTGGTTTAACCAGATAATCGACGGCGCCGTACGATACAGCATCCTTTGCATACGAGAATTCCTGATAAGCGCTGATGAAGATAACCTTGGTCGACAGTCCGCGGGACTGGATTTCCTTCAGTACGTCAATGCCGGTCATGCCCGGCATCGATATATCGGCAATAACAAGACTCGGCAGGCTCCGTTCGATCGAGCTCAGCAGCTCCCTGCCGTTATAAGCCTCCCCGATGATTGTAAAGCCGAGCGATTCCCAGTCAATCAGCTTGGCCAGCCCGCGGATAATGTACGGCTCGTCATCAGCCAGCAGAACGTTTAGCATGGTCGGTCTCCTCCTTCACAAGCGGTATGCTGAAGCGGACGGATGTGCCTACATAGGGAATGCTGTTGATCGCAAGGCCATAAGCGTGGCCAAACAGGGAAGAGAGACGGTCATGGACGTTTTTGAGTCCTACATGAAGCCGTTCGCTGTCCATGGGCAAGCCCTTCAGATAGCTCGACAACTGATGCAGCTTGCTCTCCTCCATTCCAATACCGTCGTCAATGACGGTTACCGTGAGGCGATTCTGGTCCGTTCGCACAATATTCACGCGGATCTTCCCCCATCCGCCATTTGGCAGGATGCCATGCTGCACCGCGTTTTCGATCAGAGGCTGAATGGACAGCTTCAGCATCGGCGAGCTTAAAGGAATGTCTTCATCCATGTTAATTTCGAGCTGAATCGTGTCGTCGAAGCGGATTCGGATAAGACGGAAATAGTTCTGGACATGATCCATCTCCTGCGCAAGCGTCACCAGATCCTCTCCGTAATCGAGGACATATTTGAGCTGATTGGAGAGAGAATGGATCATATCGGCCACTTTCATATTGTCGCTCGTCACTGCGCACATGCGGATTACTTCCAGCGTGTTATATAAATAATGGGGCCGGATCTGGCTTTTCAGTGCATTCAGCTCCGACTGCCTGTTGCGGATTTCCGCCAGATACGCCTCTTTGATAAACTGTTCGAGCTGTTTGGCCATCCGGTTGAAGCCATGGGCGAGCTGGCCGATTTCATCCTCCGACTTGACCGGCACCTGTATATTCAAATTCCCCGACTCCATCTTGGTCATCTGACGGATGACGTTGAGAATCGGCTTGGTGAACCGGCGCGAGAAAACGATTGCAAGAGCCACAAGCAGAACAATGCAGCCGCCCAAGGCGAAGACGAGCGCATCCTGGAATTGAGACAACCGGTTGTTCATTTCCTGCTTGGAGAAGCGCCCCTTAAGCATGAGGCCGATGCTGGAGATGGGCTGATCGTAGGCGATCGTCATAGCGGGATCACCTTCCTCCGCCCGCGGATCGGCGGGCCTGCCGATATCCTGGCCGTGATTTTCGTATACGACGGTGCCGCTCGACGTTTCGATCCGGATGATATCCTTGTCATTCAAATTGATATCCGCAAGCAGATTGACGAACACATTCAAATCCACATCGAAATACAGCGTGCCGAGCACATGCGGGTGGCCTTCCAGCGTTGTGCTCTTGTCGATCAGATTACGCGCGAACGTGACAACCTGCCGTTTGGAGCCGAAATAGTACTGCTCCGGATGAGTCGAGAAGAAGCTCAGCCCTTTCAAATTGGTTTTGACTTCTTCCCCCCAATTGAGACTGCGGAATTCAAATTCCTCAAACAGCTTGGACTGCCTGCTTTGTGTATAGATCAAGTCCCTGCCTTCATCGATAAACAGGGCGTTCTGAATATACCGGTCGGAGCTGATGATTGTTTTCAGAAAATCGTCCATAACGGTGTTTCGCTGCGCGTCCGCTGTTACACCTGTCGCATTCAGCACATCGTACAGCTGATTGTACCGGTCCGGGTTCGTATACATCAGCTTGGACAGGTTATCGTATTCATCGATCACCTGGTTTGAATTTTTGGACAAGTAAAGCATCATCTGCTCCAGATTGCTTGTGTTGTAACGCTCCGCCTGGGTGGAGAATGAATCCAGCAGCCAATAGCCAAGCGATGCGATCGGGATGGGCCCGACCAGAATAAAAGCGAGACTGAATTTGATAAAAATGCTGCGCCGTATCGAAAGACGCCAACCTGCATGCATCTATAGCTGTCTCCTTCCCCCCGGTAATCAATAAGAAAACGATATCATTCTCAAAATTTTTCTATAGTGTACCAGAGTTGCCGGGGTTTCGGCTATATGTCCGGGAACGGTTGCTGAACAGGCAGTGGAAAGAGTGGCTGTATCCGGCCCATGCATATGCTCAAGAAGAAACGATATTTTCGTCCTTTGGAGGTACAGCAAACCTCCTTTCGATTACATATAATATAATTATTGTTAAATATTAACTTTTTTTGCATTTTAAAAGAAAATCCCGCCAATCGGCGGGACAGGAATTGCGAATAAGGTCTTTCCATTTCATCAGGAGCGAATAATCCGTTTCTCCCTGGCAGCCGCAAGCCAGCTTGGAAATTCATTCAAAAGCTGCTCATACAGCATCTCGTCAGATATCGCAGCGATATCGTCCAAATGGAAGAAGCTCGCGTTGTCCACGACTCTCCCTTCCATTGTATCGAGCTGCTTCAGCACCTCAAAGTTCGATTGGCCGATGCCGACGAACTGCCAGAAAATCGGCTGCACCGAAGCTGCGGTAATAACTTTCCTGGTGGGCCTCACAACACCGCCATCGTTAATGAATATGATGAATACGGGGGTCCCGTCGTCCTCTTCCACCGTATATTTGCGTATGACATCCTCCATAACCGGCGGCTCATTATTGCGGCCAAACTTATGGATGGCCGTATTATCCAGAATATGTTTTTGCACATAATCGCCGAAATCACTTTCCGTCACCGAAGGCAAGCGGCTAAAATGCGTATCATATACCCAAACATCAAGCGCTGCATTATCATCAAATTTGCAGGCAACCGCCAAGATGCGCTCAACCACTTCCTGCACGGTCCCATTTTTATATAAAGCCTGCATGGAGCCCGTGATGTCGAGCACAATTCCCACTCTGGCCACGACATGAACCAGCTTCTTCTTCTCCAGAATGATCTGAACCTGCTTTTTGCGGAGATCAATCGGCTTCATTACCGTCTCTTCTGCTGCAGCAGCAGCCTCGGAGACCGCAGGCTCGATCTCAAGGCCGAAATTCGTACATAACGCTGCAAGTCCCCCGTAGAATCCGCTGCCAATGGCATTAAACTTCCATTCCCCATTATTCCGGTATAATTCCCCGACGACAACAGCCGTTTCCCTGGTATACTCAGCGCCGTAATCAAACCGCAGCAGCTCTTCTCCCGTACTTTCATCCACGAGCCGGACATACAAGCCCGATACCTCCTGCATAAAATGGCCCAGCCGCTCACCCTCATGAATCGTGACGGTAAACGCAATTTTCGATGTTTGCGCCGTGATGCGGGCCAGAGACAGGGTAATGGATTCCTTGTCTGCCGCATCCATCGCTGCATGCGAAACAGCTCCGTTCCCGGCAGCCGGATTGCCGTAAAAGATGAAATCCTCATCCCTCTCGCAGCGGCTGCGGTCCGAAAGCAGAAAAGCGGCAGCATCTATGCTCATTGATGCTTGCCTTGTTGACCAGCCGAAACGCAGGCTGATTGCGGCAAGCTCCCGTCCCTTTGTAACGTCTGCCTTTTGTCCCTTCGATAACAGCATGCTGACAGCCCCTTCCTGAATACGATAATTGCACTTTGAGAAACGCTGTCCAATCCTGTATGATTAAGGAAAATCTGCTCTTATTATAGCTGATTTTGGCGTGCGAATATATGCAGATGCTGTCGCCCGGCGGCTGGCTTTGTTTCGGATACAGCCTTTTTTATTTGGGCAAACGATGATATGATTTTAACTAACTATTGACTACTTGTTCGAATGCAGGAGGAGACACGGATGGAGTTTATCAGTACAAGAGGGAATGTGGGCAAAATAGGGTTTATCGATGCGTTTATGATGGGGCTCGGCGATGACGGCGGCCTTCTGGTGCCGCATGAAATACCGGTCGTATCGGCGGAAACACTGAAGAAGTGGCAGGAGCTCAACTATCAGGAGCTGGTGCTGGAAATATTCGCGCTTTACACGAACGGGGAAATTCCCGGGCAGGACTTGAAGGAGCTCGTCCATGCCAGTTATGAGACATTCCGTGATCCGGAAGTAACGCCGGTACGCAAGCTAAAGGATGATTTGTACCTGCTGGAGCTGTTCCACGGTCCGACCTTTGCTTTCAAGGATATCGCCCTGCAGTTCATGGGCCAGCTATACACGTATGTTGCAGCGAAGCGGAACAAGAAGATTCACATTCTTGGCGCAACCTCGGGCGATACCGGAGCGTCAGCTATCGAAGGCGTGAAGGGCAAGGAAGGAATCAAAATTTGCATTCTCCATCCGCACGGCAAAGTCAGCAAGGTGCAGGAATTGCAAATGACGACGGTATTGGATGACAATGTGCTGAATTTGTCGGTCGACGGCAATTTCGACGACTGTCAGCGGATGATCAAGGAGTTGTTCGCCGATCTGGACTTCAAGGCCGCCCATCACCTTGCCGCGATCAATTCGATTAATTTCGTGCGGATCATGGCGCAGACCGTCTACTACTTCTACGCTTACTTCCAGGTAGCGAAGCAGACGGGCGCGAAGCAGGTCAGCTTCAGCGTTCCAACCGGCAACTTCGGCGATATCTTTGCGGGATATTTGGCGAAACGGATGGGACTGCCGGTAGGCAAGCTGATTCTGGCGACGAACGAAAATAATATCCTGGAGCGGTTCGTGCTGGAGGGCGTGTACAAACCGGGAGATTTCCGGGCGACGTACAGCCCGTCGATGGATATCCAGGTCGCAAGCAACTTTGAGCGCTACCTGTATTATGTGCTTGACCAAGATGCGGCGCAAATCCGCCGGCTGATGGATCAGTTCAAGGCTGATGGCGAAGTCGTCATCTCCGGCGAAGCGCTCGCCAAGGTACAGGCGGAATTCGGCGCGCATGGCGTACAGGGGCAGGAATGCCTGAACACGATCAAGCAGTATAAAGAGGCTGCCGGTTATCTGCTCGATCCTCATTCCGCCTGCGGCGTTGCGGCAGCGGACAAATATAACGGGGAACCGGACCAAATCATCATTTCGCTGGCAACCGCACATCCGGCGAAGTTTAATGAAGCCATTGAACTGACCGGGATCGAGCAGCAGTTCCCGGAGCAGATCGCGGCGCTCTTCGAGAAGCCGCAGCGTCAGACCCGCGTAGACGGCTCGCTGCAAGCGGTTGTCCGCGAGCTGGAAGCTTTCTATACAGGCTGAAAAAGAAGCGGCTGAAGCCGTCCTCTGGCGGCAGAGCATAATGACATTTTAATGGACCTGAAAGGGGCTGCGGCGGAAGGGAATTCCTTCTGCCGCAGCCCCTTTATTCAGGATAACCGGATCTTGTAATAGATTAGTCAGGGTTTTGGTTCCTTGCCGTAACGGATGAATACATAGACGCCAACCAGAATGAACAGCCCGGCAATCACCTGGAGAGGCGTCAGAAATTCATCAAGCAGCAGCCAGGCCAGAATGGAGGCTCCAACCGGCTCCCCCAGAACCGCCATCGATACGGCAGCCGCGTTCATATACTTCAGCAGCCAGTTGAACAAATAATGGCCGAACAGCGTCGGAACCAGGGCCATCAGCAGAAAAAGTCCCCACTCCTTTTGCGGGTACCCCCAGAATGGAAAATGATGAAATCCGTTATAGACGGCAAGCGAGCTGGCCGCGAATGCAAACACCCAAAAATTGTAAACATAAGCGCTGATATGTTCCCGCAGGACCTTGCCCAAGAGCATATGAATGGAGACTGCAAGGACGCTGAGAAAAGAAAGAAGATCTCCATACAGGGCTGATCCGGATAAACGAAAATCGCCGACACTTATGGCGAATGAGCCGACAAGAGCGATCCCCATGCCAATCAGCATCACCGGGTTCGCACGTACCCGAAAAAAATAAAAGGCCCCCAGCATGACCACAATGGGCTCGAGTGTCAGGAAAATCGTGGAACTGGCAACGGTCGTATATTGGAGAGATCCCATCCACCATAAAAAGTGCAGCCCCAGCGCAGCCCCCGATACCAGAAGCAGCCCCCACTGCCGGAGAGTAAGCCGGGCAATTTCCCCTCGATATTTCCAAATTAATGGGAGAAGAATCAGATTCGTCAGAAACAGCCGATACATCGCTATGACAGAAGCCTCTGCCTGCGACCATTTAATAAAAATAGCGGAGAAAGAAATGGCAACAATACCTAGTACATAAAGAAAATCAACAGCGTATGCGTTTTTCCTCAAGGGGTTCAATTTCAAATTCCTTTCTCTAAAACCTGTAAATAGACTGGCACAGCAAGGCACAAAGCTATTAATTCGCTAAAAGAGATGTGAAACCCTTGTTTTAAAAATAACTTAAACAGCGTTAAAGCGGCTGGCCGGCGCCAGTCGCTTTAACGCTGTTGCTGTCATGAACTACTTGATTGTAATCGCCGTAATGCTTCCGTTGGTTTTAAAGTCTTCCGTATAGGATATCGTGGCTGTCGCCGTGACTATACCGCCCGGTCCCTTGACGG
Organism: Paenibacillus sp. JT31N11; assembly: GCF_056269285.1. Lineage (NCBI taxonomy): Bacteria > Bacillati > Bacillota > Bacilli > Caryophanales > Paenibacillaceae > Paenibacillus > Paenibacillus sp. JT31N11. The sequence continues at coordinate 721,446 of NZ_JBWDNQ010000003.1, read as the reverse complement.
TAATGACAGGATTTGAAGAGTAACCCGCTCCCGCATTCGTGATCTTCACGCCTGTCACAACTCCATTGGTAATGATTGCGGCGGCTGCCGCCTGCGTTCTTGTCCAGACTTCGCCTTTGCTGCCGTTATAGCGGTAGTAGTTGGACACCTCGTCCAGACGCTCATTGGTCATTCCATAGGAGCCAAGAACCTTAAGGAGAGCCGCTTTGTTTTGCCGGGCTTCTTCAGCAGTTGGTCCGCCGCTGCCCGCCCCTGCCGGCGTTACTCCACTGAAGGCTTCCCGAAATACTTCAGTAGGGACCCCAAGCGCCGCCGCTATGAGCACAACCGGTCTGCCATGATCCACAGGGTCGGTGTCAAAACCGCCTGAGATGACTACGGATGTATCTCCATTTTCAGCCGTGGTGCCATTGGTTGTGCCCGCTGACGTTTCGGTGTCGGTGTCAGCAGCGTGTGGTGCTTTTACGCCTCCGGCAGGCGGCACAGATGCTTTAACGCCTTTGGCAGGTCTAGAGGTCGAACCGCCTTCTGCGTCGCATATTCTTTTATCTGCTTCGTTCCCGGTGTTGACGTTCCCTGCGGGAGCCGCCTTGGATGCAGAAACAATTATGGCAGTGCTTGAGCTGACAACTAGAAGAATACCCAGTGCAGCGATCATCTGTTTTGTCTTCATTGTATAATCTCCTCTCGAATGTTGGTTCACTATCAATTTAATACAGGCATGTGTCAGCAATAAGTCCTGATTGCGAGAAGAAACGGCTATCGCCGTCCTTTCGGCGGCGCAGTTCGTTTCTTCCCTTAGACCTTATAGACATGTACAGAAGTGAAACTCATACATGCTATAAGGCGAGAAGAAACGGCTGTCGCCGTCCTTTCGGCGGCGCAGTTCGTTTCTTCCCTTAGACCTTATAGACATGTACAGAAGTGAAACTCATACATGCTATAAGGCAAGAAGAAACGGCTGTCACCGTCCTTTCGGCGGCGCAGTTCGTTTCTTCCCTTAGACCTTATAGACATGTACAGAAGTGAAACTCATACATGCTATAAGGCATGAAGAAACGGCTGTCACCGTCCTGCCAGCCGATAATTTCGTTATCTTGCTGTTCTATTCCAAAAGACGTACAAACGCCCGTTCCCGGGGTTATACTATTCGTAGAGGTGGTGAGTCATAATGACCAATAATAATAGACAGGCGCCTGAGAAGCTGTCCCGCCGTCCGGATGATGACGCCAGCCTGTCATCCCCGGAAACAATTACCGATGAAAAATGGCAGGCGATCATCAACAATGACGCTTCTTACGACGGCCAATTTTTTTACGCGGTCAAGACCACGGGTATATTTTGCCGGCCCTCCTGCAAATCCAGACCGCCAAACAAAGAAAATATCGGTTTATTCCAAACCGCCGAGCAGGCGTTATCCGGGAAATTCCGCCCCTGCAAAAGATGCAGGCCTACCGGACAGCGATTGCCGGATGACGAATGGATTTCGGTTGTGACCGATTATATCGACCGAAATTACACGGAAAATTTGACACTGGACGTTCTCGCAGCGATCAGTCACGGCACTCCTTATCATCTTCACCGGACGTTCAGGAAAGTCACGGGCATGACACCGGTGGATTACATCCAGCATAAACGGATCGAGCAGGCCAAGGAACAGCTCTGTACGACGACAAAGGCCATTGCCGATATCGGTCTTGGCGTCGGCTTGAGCAATACGTCTTATTTTATAACCCTGTTCAAAAAGAAAACCGGCTTCACGCCGGCAGGCTATCGTCAAACCATGAAGGAGGCTATTGGAAATGGAAAACAAAACTAAAACAGCGGTTTATTGGACACTCTTAATCCATGAGGATTGGAGCCTGCATATCGCAGCAACTTCGGAAGGGCTTTGTTTTGTGGGCTCGCAAAATCATCCCCTCGAGGAATTGTCCGATTGGGCAAAAGCCCGCATACCGGGCAGCGAGCTCATTCGCGATGATGAAAGGCTGCTGCCCTATGCGGCTGAGCTGATCGAATATCTGCAGGGGACGCGCACAAGCTTCACAGCTCCCTTTGACTTTCCGGGAACGCCATTTCAATTAGCGGTTTGGAACGCCCTTCGCAGCATTCCTTACGGACAAACCAGATCCTATTCGGATATAGCCGATCAAATCGAAAGACCCGCAGCCGTGCGTGCGGTCGGAGCCGCCATTGGCGCGAATCCCGTTCTGATTACAGTGCCCTGCCATCGAGTAATCGGCAAGGGGGGAGCTTTGACCGGCTACCGCGGAGGGCTGGACATGAAAACAAGGCTGCTGCAATTGGAGCAGGATGGCGCGCTCGCTGATGGAGAAGCACGGCATGCATGACCGCCTCAGGGAACGGATAACCGGTCTGGATTGGTTCTCTCTTCACCGGTCGTTGGATGAACACGGGTATGCGAAGCTTCCTTCCATGCTGACTAAAGCGGCATGCACTGAAATCATCGGCACTTATGGGGAAGACAATCTCTTCCGCAGCACCATTGATATGGCCAGATACCGGTTCGGAATGGGGGAGTACAAATATTATGCCGCTCCCCTTCCGGACTTGCTGCAGCAGCTGCGCGAAGCCCTTTACCCGGAGCTGGCAGCAGCAGCCAACCGCTGGCTTGAACAGCTGGGACATGCTCCCGCATACCCCGGAGAGCTGGCGGATTTTCTCGATCAATGCCATCGGGAGGAGCAGATGCGCTCTACCCCATTGATTCTCCGGTACGAGGCCGGGGGCTACAACTGCCTGCATCAGGACTTATACGGCAAGGTGTTCTTTCCCTTTCAGGTCGTATTCGCTCTCAACCAGCGGGAAACGGATTACACGGGCGGAGAGTTTCTGCTGGTGGAGCAGCGGCCGCGGGCGCAGAGCAGAGGACATGTCATCACGCTGGAGCAGGGAGAGGGTCTTATTTTCCCGACTAATCACCGGCCGGTTTCGGGAACGCGCGGTTATTATAAAACCACGCTGCGGCATGGCGTCAGCACGGTGGCATCGGGAACCCGATACAGTCTGGGTATTATATTTCACGATGCTAAATAGGAATTGTCCAGGATGCGCTGCCCCATATGGAAAAATGCAAGAAGAAATGGCTGCCGCCGTCCTTTAGCGCAGCAAGTTTCTTCCCTTAGACCTTATAGGCATGTACAGGAGTGAAACTTATACCTTGCTATAAGGTAAAAAAAACAACCCTCCTGCCGGCCAAAGCCGCTCTGGAGGGTTGTTTCTATTATCTTGGCTATTTCTTGTCAATCATGCGCATCAGCACGCTGACGGCTTCGGCTCTTGTCGCCGTGTCGCCAGGATTGAAGCTGCCGTTATATCCGGTAATGACGCCAAGCTCGACGGCCTTCCCGATATAGGGCTTGGACCACTGGGGAATATCCGATTCGTCCGCGAACGAAGCAGCTCCCGTGCTGTCTCCGCTCTCCTGATAGGCCCTCATAAGCATGACCGTCATCTCGGTACGGTTGATGATCTGGTTCGGGCGAATAGTGCCGTCGGTGTATCCGGTCAGAATACCCGCCGTCACTGCCGCATTCAGACTCGCTTTCGCCCATGCGGGAACATCGTCATTATCCGTAAAGCCCGGACTTCCGGAAGCATCGCCCAGACCAAGCGCGCGTACGAGCATGGCGGCAAACTGCGCCCGGGTTACCTGTTCATCCGGTCTCATGCTTCCATCGTCGTAGCCTGTCAATATACCTTTGTCTACAGCAGCCTTCATCGCCTGCTCCGCCCAATGATTACGCAGATCCGGCCATACTGTGCCCGTATCAGCCGGTTTCTCCGGCACGGAAGGCCCATCTGCCGGGGCTTCGGCTTTCACCAGATGCACCGCGAATTTGCCCAATTCGGCAGCGGCTACCGAGATAACCCCTTCATGCGCTTCACCGCCGAGTTCGATCCACTTCTTCTTCGCCTCGTCATAACGGAATACCGAGGCTCTGCCTTCATCCGCATGAGTGCCGTCATAAGCGAAGGTCAGTGTCAGCGGCTTGAGCAATTTTTGCGCGGTATCCTTCTTGATCAGGTAAACCGGACTCAGCGCAGGGAATGGAGCACGGTTCGTTTCGCTTGCCAGCTTCTCCAGCGTCACCTTCGTCCCCGCATTTTCCGCTGGAATGTCTACTGACAGCTCATCCGCCAGTTTTACTGTAGTCGAGCCCGGTTGAGCAGCGGGCTGGTACGGAAAATAACCTGAACCCGGGTTCGTATCGGGATCTGTATCCGGATCCGTATCTGGATCCGTACCCGGGTTTGTACCGGGATTGCCGGCAGCCTTGCGGTTCACGGCGATCGTGTAGGTTCTGCTTTCCTGAACGTTCGCAGCTTCCACCCGTATTCCGATAATATTGGCTCCCTGACTTAATTCGACCGGTTCGCTCGGTTGACCGCTTGGGACAACCTTGGCAGGAGCGCTGCCGGAACTGATGGAGATCACCGCACCCGGATCGAACGCATAAGGAGTGAAGCTAACCGCTCCCGTCTCGTTCTCAACGTTGACGGCATATTGAAATCCGTCCGCCGAGAATACAGGGGACAAGCTTCCGCCGGAAATTTCCAATGCGCTCAGACCGAATTTCTTGACGATATGAATTGTATAGGTCGTAGATGCCAGCCCATCCTCGGAAACAGTGCGGATGATCAGATCCATTCCGTTCTGGACCGCGAACAATCGGCTTGGCATTCCGCTTGCCACGGCGACGGCTTCTCCGTCTCCCGCCTGGACGGTAATCTTCGTGTGAAGATCAGGCGATACTGGCGTAACGCTTATTTGACCGGCTTCATTCGGAATTAATGCCGTATAGTCGACCTGCTCTGCCGAGAAAGCCGGGTCCAGCTGCCCGGAGGACAAGGTCAGTCCCGAAAGCTGCGAGCTCGTGCCTTGAGCCCGTACTGTCACAACGGCAGAAGCCGCATTTCCATTGACATTGACCGCCTTAATGCTGGCCGTTCCCGCGCTTACGGCGGTTACTTGTCCTGTCTGATCCACCGTCGCCACCGCTTCATTGTCCGACGACCAGATCACGGTCTTGTCGATGGCATTGGTCGGCTTCACGATGGCTGAGAGCATGCCGGGAGCTCCGCCAACTACGAGATCAAGCGCGGGCTGATTCAGCTCGATACCGTCAGCCGGCATTTTGTACACAATGCGCAGATAAGGCCTCAGCTCCGCATCGCTGTACTCTGAGGAACGGAACTGCATGGCTCCAACCATGCTGCCTTCGGGAGCCGTATAGTCCTTCGACTTGAGCAGGATGCCGTTGTTGCCGGCCGGATTCGCGATCCAATCGTTCACCAGTGCCGTAATCGGCAGGGAATACCATTGATTGAGCGTGGAGACGACAGTTTGCGCAGCGGCAGAGCCGTTGTCGTACATATTCGTGCCCTGTGTAATAAAATTGTTCCATGTCACTTCATTGCCGCTTGCCGGTGAGCCGTCGTTCGTGCCGGGCGCTCCTCCTGCTCCCTCAACCCATGGAGCGGTTGCCGGATGCACGTAAAGGGTTTTTGGATCTGTGACCGAGGATCCCGTACGCGTGCCGTAATAGTACAGATTCAAGGTTGCTTCCGTGACGATCGCGCCCGCTGGAACGGGCAAATTATCAAAACGGACAAGTCCGTATTTGCGGTCGGCCACGTTCTGATTATAGTAGCCTACCTCATATTTGTCCTGCGCGCCGAGGTTGTAATTAAAGTATTGGTTCCCTTGGCCCCCGACCCCTTCGGACAGCTGGGTATCGGCCGTTCCCGCATAGCCCGCATAGCCTTCCTGAACGATAATAGCGGGCTTGGCGATAGTGATTTCATAAGTTTGCTTCAACAAGCCGTCTTTCGATGTTACGGCAATTTCAATCCGGTTATCTCCTGCAGCCAATGGAAGCGGCGCGCTCGGCGTCCCGCTTGTCACCTCTGCGGGTTCGCTTCCGTTGATCGCCACTGTAATCTTCGCCAGCTCATCCTCAGCGGACGGCGTGATGGTTATTTCATTGACTTTGTCCGGAACAGCCGCGGTGTAGCGGAGCACGGAAGGCTGGAATGACTCCGCCAGTTCACCTTGACTGAAGGACAAGCCGCCGAGATTCGCACTGTTGACTGAACTTTCCACCGTAATGTCGGCCGTTGCGGTATGTCCGCCATCCGCCGTCGTCACGGTAATATGCGCGATGCCCTTGCTGATGGCCGTTACGGTTCCGTCCGCCGCGACACGTGCTACCGCTTCGTTATCCGAGGACCAGATCACATTGCGGTTGAATGCCGTCTCCGGCAGGACATGAGCCGCGAGCGTCTGCTGCTCTCCCGCCAGCATGGCGAGCGACGCAGATGAAAGCTCAACCGACAGTGCGGGAATAACGTAGGTAATCGTCAGCTTCGGATGCCAGCTCTGCCACGCATTCTCCGAGGAGGCAAAATATTTTACCGGCTGCTCCGGAGCCGTGTCGCTGCCTTTGAGCAGCAGGCCGTTATTGCTGGTTCTGTCGCTCAGCCAGCCGGCGGCCAGCTTGCTCACATCGAAAGAATACCATTCCAGATCGGTCGTTCCTACAACCTTGGAAGCGACAGCCGCCGAATCAAACGCAGGCTTGTTGTTCCAATTGACGCCCGGCGCGTTTGCGGTGCCGTTTTCTCCCGTTCCGCTTCCTTCCTCCCATGGCGCGTTCACCTTATGAACGGAGATCGTTTTGTCCTTCGGACCGTCTCCATTGCGCAAAAGGAACATATCCAGGCTCGCCCCGGTCACGACGGCATGCTCGGGAATCGGGGACAAATCGAACTTCAGCAGCGCTTCTTTTCCATCATCCGCGCTGGTCGAATTGTAATCGACGACAAGCTCGCCGTGGCTGCCCGTATTGGAACCGGCCGCAGACGGCCGTTTAATGATATGCGCATCCGTTGTGCCGCTGTAGCCGTCCAGTCCCTGCTGCAGGGTAATGGTATTCGTAGTAACCGGCGGCTGCGTTCCTCCGCCAAGCTTGCCATCCAAATATTTCAGCAGCAGCGCGGTCGTGTCCGTCTGAATCATGTCGACTCCGCGTCCGATCAGCCACGGGAAGCCGGCGTTCGGATCGCTTAGAAAGGCATAGTCGCCATGCCGGCCGACCATACCGGGAACCGAGAAGATCGTATTGACCCAGATTCGGGCCCCCTTGTCGTGCGTGCTCTTCAGGAAATCCGGATCCATGATCGGATGATTATCATTGTCGAAGCTGACCTCGAATGCATGGGTCCTGAAAGGTGTCGTTTCGGGATTTAAAAAATCGTTTACTGTGCTTTGCTCGGAAGTAAGCTGCATAAACAGCGGCTCGGTTGCGGAGCCTTCGAACTGTTTCATAAAGGCAGCCGTCGAAGATTTCGAACCGCTTGTTTTGTAAAGCGCATGGTCCGTCGTATCCGTACGCTCCAGAATATCCCACATGATGTCCCAGTTGGCATTTTTAATATCCAGATTGACCATGATGTTGCCCTTGGCGAGCGTCATCGCTTCCTCCAGCGTCGGCACTTGCTCGCAGGGGCTGGCTACGACGCCCTTGCTGTCCTTCAGGCAAAGCTGTTTGATCTGTGCCAGCGACAAATTACTCACGCTGCCGGTCCCGTTTGTCGTACGATTGACGCTGTCGTCGTGCATCAGCACCGGAACGCCGTCGCTCGTCGTCCGGACGTCCAATTCCACCATGTCCACGCCTTCGTTGATGGATTCCAGGAATGAATTCAGCCCGTTCTCCGGCTTGCCATTCAGCCAGTTGCCCCGGTGGGCGACAACGAGCACGCGGCCATACGGATTGAGAAATTGGCGGATGACCTCGTCTGCGCGGCCTCCTGTCAGACGCGGTCTTACCGCAATATGATATTCATGCATTGTTTCGGCAGGCTCGCCGGCCTGAACGGACTGCACCCGCACCGTAATGTCGGCGCTGGCATCAGTCAGCACGACCGGCTTGCTGGCTGTGCCGCTGGCTACAACCTGAGAGCTCCCGCCGCCGGACTCAATCGTAATAACAGCATCCGCTTCCGCCGCTACCGGCGTAATCGTAATATGACGCGCATTGAGCGGAACCTCCGCTTCATAGTCGAAAACCTTCGGCAGGAAGCCCGGATCAAGGTTCGCTCCTTTCAACGTCAATCCCGACAATATGCCGCGCGTATCAATAGCCTCCACGGATACATTCACCTCGGCCGAATACATATGGACACCGTCGGAAACTTCCGCCCGGATGACCGTGTCTCCGTCTCCGACCGGCGTGACCAGCCCGTCAGAATCAACTGTTGCGACGCTCTCGTCATCGGACAGCCATTGCAGCCCGGTTGTCTCCGCATTCAGCGGCCGGATAAAGGAAGCCACTTTCACCGGTACCTGACCGACTGTAAGCGCAAGCGCAGCGGTATCGAGCTTGATCCCCTGCAGCGGCAGCGTATAGTTTACTGCCAGCTTTGGTCTGATCGTTGCATTGCTGTTTTGTGCGGAAGCAAAGTCTTTTGTCGACGGAATGGTCGTCGCGTCGCTCGTGCTGTCCTCCGCCTTCAGCAGCATTCCATAATTTATTTTGCCGCCGTCCTTCCATTCTTTCAACAAATCGGTTATTTCCCATTCATACCACGTATTGTTCACCGACGCGACAAGCTGGGAATCCAGAGCTTCCGTGGCGTAAGCCGGCATGGTATCCCATATGACGCCGGCCGATCCGTCTGTGCCGTCGAAGCCTGTTCCCGTGCCTTCGTCCCAATTGCCCAAAGCCTCATAAAGGAACAGCGTCTTGTCAAATCTGGCGTCGGTCCGTCCGCGGGTACCCGCTAGATTCAATTCCAGCTTCGCCTCCGTGATGTCGGCATCCGCCGGCAGTGAAGAAAAATCGAACTGGAACAGGCCAAACTTCCTGTCGGCCATTAACGGGTCGTAATTCCCGACTTCCACCATATTGTGCTGGCCCGTATTCTTGGCCTTATGTTTTCCTTCGCTGAGGTGGACATCCTTCTGACCGCTGTAGCCGCCCACGCCTTGCTGAAGGACAACTGCGGATTTATTAACGGTAATCTTATAAGTCCGGCTTGATTCGCCGTCTGCCGACGTGACCTTGACGGCAATCCCGTTCGCGCCGATTTCCAGATTCAGCGGTGCGCTCGCCGAGCCGCTCGCTACAGGAGCGAAAGCCTCGCCGTTCATCGATACCGCTATTGCCGCCCCGGCATCCGCCGCAGTCGGAGTGACTGCAACCTGACCGTTCGCATCCGGCACATTTGCGGTGTAGTCGGCGGTCTCCGAATCAAATACCGGCGACAGCATGCCGTCGCTCAGCGACAGTCCCGTCAGCAGGGCATCGGCGCTCCCTTCATCGAACGCGGCGCTGACAGACTGTGGTATGGCTGTAATAAGTAAAGACCCTAACAACAAGGCAGAGAGACTGCCGCTGAATAAACGGTTCAATACCCTGCGTAAGCTTGTTCTCATTATCGATTGCCTCCCGTGTGATACTTGTTTAATGAACACTGCCGGACATATAAGCCTGACTCAGGCAGGAGAAGCAGATCTCCTCCGTACTCTCGAGCTCTTCCTGAATCGTTGTCAGGGAGTCCCGCCTTGATTGGCTTAAAGCTGTATAATCATCCACAATCAGATTCCCTTCGGAGATGCCGAGTATCGCTTGTTCGCGCCCGGACAATCCACCCTTCTGCTTCAGCAGCCCGGCGACTGTGCCCCGCAGCACCGGAATTTTTGCCGTTTCGTTCAGGAGCCGCTTCTGAATATCAGGCTCCAGCAGATAACTGACAATCTGCCGTACAATATGTTCCGTATCCGGATTTGACTTCAGCATGACGAATCCGCTCACCTGCGCCGGTGTGGGGCTGCTTCCCTGGATTTGCGGAAAAGGAAGCACGCCGAAGCCAAATGTGCCGCCGATGTACTGCTCAAGCATCGTCCTGCTGTCGGAGGGGGCGAGCAGCATGCCGGCCGTTCCGTCGATGAAGTCGCTTAACGCCATATGATGCTTAAGCGGCGGCATCAGCCTGTAGCTGTATACCAGATCATGCCATAAACGAAAGGCATGGCCCACCGCATCTGCGGACCCGCTTCCGCCGGAATCAACCGCGCTGCGCAAATACCAGGGAGAATCCTGGTCCGCTACAAGTCCCCAAATATCCGTCACACCGTCGTCATCCACATCCCGTGTCATTTTGAGGCCCATTTTGACCATCTCGTCCCACGTCAGGGATTTGACTCCGGAGGAGATGCCCGAGAATCCGAGCAGATTCTCGTTATAGTACAGCAGAGGGACCACCGCCCCGTAAGGCATGGCCCATAGCTGCCCGCCCACCTCGAAGGCTCCCCTGAAGCCGGGATCAATCGCCCCCTTCTCGTCCTTGGACAGTTGATCGTCAAAGGCAGCCAGCTCTCCCGTTGCGGCAAGCCCCGCAATGCCCGAAGAGCTGCTGATCTCCGCCATATGGGGGGGCATATGCGCGGAGATCGCGGCGAGCAGCTCCTCATGCAGCTGTTCCTCCGAGCGAAATACGCGCACTTCGATATTGATCCCGGGATGACGGCTTTGAAACTCAGTCAGCAGCGCTCCGACGGGCCTGCTGTAAATCCAGGCGGTCAGCGATACGCTCGTCTGCATTTCATATTGAAGCGGACGGCTGCGGTTCTGGACCTGCAGCCCCCACAGGACGGAGGCACATATGACAAGGCAGACGATGATGACAATCATATTCCGCTGCTTTCCAAGCCTCATGTTCAACCGTCCCCTTCTTGGCAAACCTCTGTCTGGCTATAATGTAAATTTGCTTCCCTTCGACAGCCGGTTGAAAATAATCAGTGAAATGACCGTGCATCCCGAAAGAATAGCAGCCAAAGCCGCGCCGGTGCCGAAGTTGGAGCTGATGACCTCGCTGTAAATGCTGACCGATATCGTTGCCGTTCCTCCGTGATAAAGCACGATCGTCGTACTCAGCTCATTAATGACGGCGACCCAGCTGATAATCGCCCCTGACAGCACCCCGGGCATCATCAGCCGCGCCGTTGTGCGGAAGAAGGTCTTCATCGGAGGAACGCCGAGGCTGATCGACGCCTCCTCTACGCTTTTATCCAGCTGCTGCAGAATACCGACGCTGGAACGGATGGTATAGGAGATTTTCCGCGCCACATAAGCGATGACGAGAATGATCCAGGTACCCGTCAATATTAGCGGCGGCTTGTTGAAGACGATAATGAGGCTGATGCCAAGCACCGTCCCCGGGATGATGTAGGGAATCATGATCAGCCCGTCCAGAAACGCCGTGATGCGCGACGGTCTTCTGACCAGCACATAAGAAACGAGAACGCCGAACACGACAATAACCAGCATGGCCGCAAGCGAGAAAGTGAACGTATTGCGGACCGCCTGCTGCACTTTATAGCCGATATCGATATAGCTGTCCAGACTGAAGCCCCTGTGAAACACCGGACCCCGCCTCTCCAGGAATGAAGTGAAGAGGACGGTTGCCTGCGGCAGAATGGAGATGCAGACCGGAATAAAAGCGACTGCCGTCCACAGATTGCGCTGCGCCGGCCTGAGGGGCTTGACCTGCGGCGTTCTCATTCCGGATGTGGCGTAATTTTTGCGCGATGCCAGATGCCGCTGAATGAACAGCGCAGCTGTCGAGCAGCCGATCATAATGGCGCTGATGGTGCTGGCCATGGACAGATTGCCGCCCATCTCGTTGACGAACTGCTCGTACGCCATGATCGGCAGTACTTTGAAGCCCTGTCCAAGCAGCATTGGCGTACCGAAATCGGCGAACGATTCCATGAACACCAGCAGCGTTCCGGCAGAGAGGGTGGGCAGCAGCAGCGGCAGAGTGACGGTCCATATTCTTCTTGCCGCCGGCATCCCCAGACTGTCGGCCGCTTCCTCCACAGACGAATCCGCCGTCCGCAGCGCTCCGGATACGTACAAGTAAATTTGCGGGTAAAACTGCAACGCGAACACGAACACAATGCCCTTCCAGCCATAAATCGAATCGAATGGAATTCCGATGCTGTGCAGCATTCTGGTAATGACGCCATTGCTCCCCAGCAGAATAATCCAGGAATAAGCTCCGATAAACGGCGGCGACATAAAGGAAAGAATGATGAGTATAGGCAATAGACCCTTGAAGCGTATCTGGAACCGCGCCGCCAGATAGGCCAGCGGAGCTCCGATCAGAACGGCAGCCAGCGTCGCCAGCAGCGATACCTTGAAGCTGTTGAATAATGCCGAATAGTAATATTTCAGCCTCACAAAATCCCAGTAGTTCGCGAGGGTAAGGCGTCCTTCCTGGTCATAAAAGCTGCTGAGCAGCAGCGAAATCAACGGATAAACGATGAAAAAAAGCAGAAAGGCAAATGCGGCGACCGTCACGACCGTCCACACATCCCACTTCCATCTCCGCCGCCATGGCCGCTTCGATCGGCCGGCTGTTCCATCATGCAAAATACAGAACCTCCTCGCCCTTGCCGTCGAACATGACCGCGCGGTCAAGCTGCAGATCGACAAATACGCGCTGCTGCCGCTTGAGAATCATGCCCTGCTCGGTCAGCTGCTGCTCGATCTCGAAGCGCTCGCCATAATCGGATCTGACCACATAATGGCTTTTGCCGCCCAGGAAGGTCGCCTGCTCTACCACGGCCGGCAGCTGCATGCTGTGCCTCATGGTCTGCTCGATGCGGATTTTCTCCGGCCGGATGGAGAACAGCACCTTGCCCTGGTAAGCCCGCTTCAGCTTCAGGCTCATAGAACCGTTGTTCAGCGAAATAACAGCCTGCCCGGTTTCCTTGTTGAATCCCTGCACATCCGCTTCCATGAAATTGGAAGTCCCGATAAAATGGGCCACATTCCGGTTGGCGGGCGTCTCATAAATTTCCGCAGGGCTGCCGATCTGCTGAATGACGCCGCCATGCATGACGGCTATCCGGTCCGATACGGCTAGCGCCTCTTCCTGATCGTGGGTTACATACACCGTTGTAATGTTCAGCTTCTTTTGCAGCTCGCGGATATCCGCCCTCATCTTGATTCGGAGCTTGGCGTCCAGATTGGACAGCGGCTCATCCATCAGGAGAAGCTGCGGCTCAATGACAACCGCACGCGCCAGGGCGACCCGCTGCTGCTGTCCGCCGCTCATGGCCGAGGGAGAACGGTCGCGCAAATGCTGAAGCTCAACCATCCTCAGCGCCTCCATGACCCTGCTTTCGATTTCTGCCTTCTTCACTTTGCGGGCCTTCAGCCCGTAGGCGACATTGTCGAATACGGACATATGGGGGAAAATCGCGTAATTTTGAAACACCATGCCGATATTCCGCTGATGCGTCGGCACTTCGTTCATGAGGCGCGTCCCGAAGTAGACATTGCCCTGATCCTGCCGGTGAAAGCCGGCAATAATGCGGAGCAGCGTTGTTTTCCCGCAGCCGCTGGGACCAAGAAGCGTGAAAAACTCCCCGTCCTTGATGGTAAAATCGGCCTTGTCTACAGCCGCCGCCTGTCCAAAAGCTTTGGTAACCTGTTGAAACTTTACTTCCATCTTGCGCCTCCTCGCGTTCTACCGGGCCAGAAGCGGCAAGCAGGCAAACTGCAAATCCTGCCTGCCTTGCCGCCTGTCTGCCGGCAGCTTCTACTCCTGCCCCGTAACAACGCGAGTGAATCGTTCACCGATTGCGGTCTTGTTGGCGGTTACCCAATCATAATCGTAATCGACAGTCTTGATGCTGCCGATTTCCGGAAGGCCGGATTTTGGCGCGACATCGTTCCGGACCGAACGGCGCAGGAATTCATCCTGCAGCAGATTCTGAACATCGATGCCGGAAGCAAAATCGATGAAAGCCTGCGCATTTGCCTGGTTTTTGGCGCCTTTGATCACAGCCATGCCGTCAGGCGTTACAACTGTTCCTTCGGACGGATAGACGATGCCCACCGGTGCGCCGCCTTCCACGTAACGCAGAGCCGCTTCCTCCAGCGTAATGCCAACCGCAAATTCCTTGCTGGCTACACCCTCATAAACAAGTCCCGAGCCCGAAAGCAGCTTTCCATCCAGATTGGCAACGAATTTCTTCACGAAATCCCAGCCCTTCTCGTCGTCTTTGCCATAGGCCGTAAGCATGGTGGCCAATTGTGTAAACGAGGAGCTTGATTTGCCCGGATCGGCGAACGCGATTTTGCCTTTCCACTTCTCATTCAGCAGATCATTCCAGCTTTTGGGAGCGTCCGTCTCGGAGACCAGATCCTTGTTGTACATAATGACCATCGGGAGCAGCGTGAATGGCGTATAGAGACTGCCGGTATCCAGATACCCGGGATTCAGATTCGCTTTTTCCTTGGTCTCGTAAGGCTCCAGATAATCACCGTACGCTCGGAGCGAAGCAATGTCGCCTCCGAACATAACGTCGCCCAGCGGATTGTCTTTCTCCGCTTCAACCCGCTTGAGCAGCTCTCCGGTTCCGCCGGCGATCAGCTCGACCTGCACGCCCGTACGCTCTTGAAATTCCTTGACGATCGGATTATTGATATCCGCATTGTTAGGTGAATAAATAACGACCTTGCCGCTGAGCTTGGTTGCAGTGCCCGCATCTCCGGCTCCATCAGCCGAAGTCGTTTCTGCCGTCGAAGCGGTGCTTGCCGCATTGCCCGCATCCGCTGCCGTATTGTTCGCATTCGCCGTTCCTGCGTTATTCGCATTCGCTGTGCCTGCGTTGTCCGTTCCTGAATTTTCGCCGCATGCCGTCAGCATGACAACAAGGACCACCATCAATAAACTGAGTACTTTTAAACGTTTCATTTTCTGCCTCCTGCGTTTTTGTAGGTACTTTCCCACTATAGAGCCGCAGGGTCCTTCCAACAACGCGGTAGAATTTCATTTATGTTCGTTATTTTTCCTTGTTGTTTTTAAGCTTTTCGAGCTTCCTGCGGAAGCTTTTTTGCGTCATCCCCGTCGTTTTCTTGAAGAGCTGGCTGAAATAGCGCGTCTCCTGATAACCGACCATTAAGGCAATTTCGCCGATTCTCACCTCCGGATCCAGCAGTAATTCCTTCGCTTTGTTAATGCGCAGCTCGGTTATATAGTCCATGAAGCTTTTGCCGGCCTGCTTTTTGAACAGCTTGCTGAATTTGCTCTCGCTCATATGCAGGCTTGCGGCCAAATCATACATCATCAGCTCTTCTGTAAAATGGTCGTGAATATAATCCAGCACAGTGTCAATCTCACTCCTGGAAGGCGATTTGCTTTCCAGATACCGGGTCCGCACCTCTCTTGCCATGCTCTCCAGCCAATCGAGCATGAGCTCGCTGGAACGCAGCTCGTTTATCTTTTCCAGTACGCCCTTCAGCTCCGGCAGTCCGCCTGTCTCGTGGAAATGCAAGGTCAACAGATTGTAAACGCCAAATACAAGCTGCACGCGAAACTGCTTGGGATCGGCTTCTTTTCCGCCGGAGCGCCACAGCAGAGCTTTGTACAGCGCCTGCAGCGCTTCCTTCAGCTTGTCCTCCGATCCCCACTTGATCGCTTCGACGACTTCCGATTCATCCCATACTTCCGAGGATACGGCATCATTCGATAAGTTCTCGTAGCTGATGACGGTCGGCGATTTCAAAAATACGTGATGGAGCCTGGAGATGCAGGCCTCGTCATAGGCTTTGCCAAGTGCAAGCAGACCATGGTGGACGCGGCTGAGGCTGATCGTGGGTCCGCCATGCCAGCCGGATTCCCGCTGCGGAATCCCCTCCCGCCACCTTGAGCCTCCCACCTCGCTCAAGAGAACCGCGTAAACGCCGCTGTTCATGGGGATGGGGTCGGTCAGCGCACAGCTCCTGAAGTACGCGGCGGCGCCGGACTCCCAGCCCGGCTCCTTGAGCGCATCCGCATCGCCGCCTCCAAAATCGACGACGGCGACTCTGAAGGCTTCGAACGGCTCCAGAAAACCTTCCAACGCTTCGTACAGCAGCTGCATATCCTGCATGCTTGCCGTATCCGTAAGGAGATGCTGGAGCACCTTTTCCATCACGAAGGGCTGGCTTGTCCGCTGATGCTTCTCCAGAATTTTCGTATAGTCCATCTGCTGCCTGCGGAGCGTGATCATGCGGGTCGCTTCTCCGAAGGTTTTGCGGAGCTCATGGGGATCAGACGGCTTCAGCAGAATATCGAAAGCGCCCAGCTTCACCGCCTGCTGGGCATAGGAGAAGTCGTCGAAGCCTGTCAAAAAAATCGTCGTAATCTCTGAATCCCTGCGGGAGATGGTCTGAACAAGCTCCAGCCCGTCCATCCCCGGCATGCGGATGTCGGACAGCAGTATATCCGGAGACAGCTCATCGATAAGCTTCAATGCATCGATGCCGTTATCCGCCTCTCCCACGATCTCGCACTGCATTTCATGCCAGGCAATCGTTGTTTTCAGCCCTTCCCTTACCAGCCATTCATCGTCAATAATCATGACCTTGAACATAGTCTTCACCCGCTTGTTTAATTTGAGGAAACTCGATCGTTACCGTCGTTCCGATACCCGGCTTACTGACGATATGAAGCGAAGCGCTGTCGCCGAATTGCAGCTCCATTCTTCTGCGCAGATTTTCCAGCCCGATGCCCGTGCCCGCCTTCGCCGTGCCCATCTCATGTTTGTCCGGCACGAAGCCGGCCCCGTCGTCGCTGACGGTGAACCGGACCTTGTCGCCAGCGGCCTGCCCGGTAAAGCACAGCGTTCCTTTGCCGTTCTTCCGTTCGAGGCCATGCACAATCGCATTCTCCACAACCGGCTGAATGAGCAGCTTCAATGTATAAAAGGAGAGGATTTCGTCTTCCATCTCGATTTCCATCGTGATTTTTTCCCTGAACCGCATCTTCTGGATCGCCAAATAATGCTGGATCTGCTTCATGTCCTCGCTGATCAGAATGATTTGATTGCCCTTGGAAATGCTGTAGCGCAGCAGCTCGCCAAGGGAAATGACCGTCCGCGATATTTCATCGACATGGTGAATGCGGGCCATCCAATTAATGGAGTCCAGCGTATTGTACAGAAAATGGGGATTGATCTGCGCCTGAATCGCCTTCAGCTCCGCCTCGCGCAGCTTCAGCAGCTTCTCGTAATTTTCATTGATCAAATATTGAATCTCCTGCAGCATGCGGTTGAAGCTCTGGCCCAGCTGGCCGACCTCGTCCTTGTATTTGGAGGAAAAGGATACGCCAAGATCGCCCTTCTCCGCCTGCTTCATCAGCGAGCGCAGCTTGCGCAAGGGGGTGGTGATGCTGCTGGAGACGATATAAGCAAAGCCGAACGCTGCGATAATTCCGACAAGCATGACGCCGATCGTCAGCTTCCGGATGCTCTGGCTTTCCTTGATCATTTCCTTGACGGGCATGACGCTGACCAGCTTAAAGCCGGTCGCCTCGGAAGTGTCGTAAATGATCATTTCCCTGTTCCCGGCATCGTCCCGGGACTCAAAATATCCCTTCGTCCCGGCCAGCACATTCGGCAGAAAATCGGCCTGCAGCTTCGTTCCGATCTGATGCTTGGGCAGACTGGACATGACATTGCCGAAACGGTCCAGCAGAAAAATCTGGCCGTCGGGCACAAGATGCGCTCTCGCATATTTGTCCACCAGCGCCGATTCCATAATATCGATGACGAGATAGCCCAAATCCTCGTTTGTTTCTATATTTTTGAGGACGCGCCCGGTTGCCACCGCCGTGCCGAAATCATAGAGCTTCTTCAGCGTATAGTGGGTGTCCCATACGGCGTTGCCGCCCGCAAGCCGGGCTTTGCGGAACAATCCCCAATTGGAATCGATGTTGTCGTATTGCTTGGGCAGCACATCGCCGGTAAAAAACCGCTCCCCATTGTTGCCCAATATATAAATTTCGATATCCCATTTCTTAAAGCCGACGAACGACTCCAGAATGGCCGAAATCTTCTGTTCATCCGCATAGCGCTCGCTGATCGTACGGTCCGCGCTGCCTGAAGAAAGAACCTCCTGAACGTCCTCGTTGCTGTAAATGTACATCGACAGCTGCTCAATATCGCTGATGAAATAATTCATGCTGTATGTAATCTGGGAGAGACTTTCCAGCACCGTTTGGTACACCTTCTCCTGAACCGTATAGGAAGAATGATTATACGACAGGATGCCCAGCACGCTGAGCGGCGCGATCGCAATGATCATAAACAAAATGATCAGCTTGTTTCTGAAATCCATACTCCCGATCAAGGCCATGAATTGATTTTTCATGATGCGGTTCCCTCCTCGCTGCGGCCGAGAGTAATGCTGCTTTCAGCAAGCTATCTTCTATTCCCCCATCCCCCTTCGCATGTTCAATGTACCTGTATACAATGTTCATATGGTTATGGCAATGTAAAAAAAATTGTTAAAAAAATATAAAGGGCAAAAAAAGCCTGATGAAGCGCTCTTACTGGGCCGGGCTGGCCTAAGCCAGGCGCTGCTGGACCCGCACAAAACAAAAAACCTTGCGCCGCGCGCAAGGTTCTTGAAGTTTATTGCAAGATTTGAAGACTGGTATGAAAGATTTCTCTTCTATAATATCGCTTGAACCTGATCCATCCGATCATCTATGATCTGTCTTCATTAATAATAACGAGCCGCAGCCCCACTCTATCCATCCATTCTTGACTGCGCCCGTCATTCACAGCAATGGGCGCTGCCTGTCTCTTTTTTATTTCCCAAGCAGCACCGGCGCTACACGGTATTTGGTAGACTGCTCATAGTCATAGGCCATGCCCAGCAGGCTGGCTTCGCTCCACATTTTGCCGATGAAGGCGACAGCAAACGGGGAACCGCTCTTGTAATAGCCGCCTGGCACCGTCACGAGAGGAATCCCGGCTATATTAATTTCGGAAACAGTGGTTGCGCCAATATTATCCTTGCTGTCAAGAAGAGGCGTCTCTTTAAACATTTGAGGATAAACCAGAGCGTCGAGATCGTAGAAATCCATTACATCATTAATGATTTGAAGGTATTTGGTACGGATTTTCACGAAATTGGACAAATCGGCCACGGAATTCGGATCGGGCATATCCTCCTTGTACCGGTCGAAGATGGACGGTTTTTGACCGGTTTTATCCATCAGCTCCTGTACCGAATTGATTTCGGCGCTTGGCCCGAGCCGCTCCAGATAATCTTCCATATCGTAGATAACGGATTCAATGCCCACCGATCCGGAAGCTTTGACGAATTCGGCAAATTCCGTCCCTGCGAATGGATCCGGAATTACCGTAGCGCCCTGCTTCTCAAGCTCTGATACGGCACGGTCATACAGCTCCTGGGTTTCCGGCGTCAGCTCCTGATCCCGCCAGCCTTTCCCGTACAGGCCGATCCGCTTGCCCTTCAGCGCCAGCTGATTAAGCTGCGAGGTGTAGCCGTTGCGCGGCATATTGCCGATCGAAGCAACGGTCTTCGGATCTTCATGGCTGTAGCCTGCAATAACGTCAAGCATCGCCGCCGCATCATGAACGGTTCTGGCATGCGTGCCGATGACGTCCCGCGTGCTTCCTCCAAGCGGTACCACACCCGCATTCGGCACCAGTCCAAAGGTCGGCTTGATTCCCACCAACGCCTGGGCAGCCGCAGGATTCTGAATGGAACCGCCCGTTTCCTCCGCGATGCCGAGCACGGCAAAGTTCCCCGAGACCGCCATTGCCGTTCCGCTGCTGCTCGCACCGGGAACCAGCTTGCGGTCTACCGCATTATAGGTATCTCCGTCCCAGCTCGACGTAGCGCGTGTGCCGGAATTGCTGAACGTCGGGATATTGGTTCTTCCCAGAATGATCGCTCCCGCTTCCTTCAGCCTTGCCACCACCGGGGCATCCGTCTCGGGAATCAGCTGAATGCCGCCTTTCTCCTTGCTTAGCGGCGCCCATCCCATCGTGGAGGGGAATCCGGCCATATCCACCGCTTCCTTGATTACAATCGGAACGCCGGCCAGGCTTCCCAGCGTTTCTCCTGCAGCCCGGCGGCGGTCGACTTCCCGGGCCTCCTCCAATGCCTTTGTATTCATTGTCGTAAAAGCATTATAATTCGGCTCGTACGTTTGAATGCGGTCCAGATACGCCTGCACGACCTTCTCAGCCGTATAGTCGCCATTGGCATAACCTGCCTGAAGCTCCTGCAGGGTTATTTCCTCAAATTGAAATTCGTCGGCAGCCGAAGCTGCAGGGGTATAGGGAAGTAAAGCTGCTACCAATAAAAATAAGAGAGCGACGGATACGGATCGTTTCAACGCAAAAAAACGATAAGGGGTTCTCATTGCTGTCATACACCTCTCCCAATCTGCAAATTTTGATTTTCACAGCGAAATAAGACAGTTTTCAAGACGATTTCATCCAGTCTTCCTGAGATAGCCACCTCCGTCCTACAACCCATTACGCAGTTCTTATGTATACGTTTTGTATCTATCATTCTAGTATCCCATAATTTTCATGTCAATATATATAACTCAATAAGTCAATAATATTTAATTTTCTCTTGATATTGAATGGATCCTTCGAAATAAAGCTTTTAATTTTCTTTAATTCAATCTTTTAAGTCATATTATTGTTAGCACTATGATATATATAATATCGCAAATTCCGGTTGCTCCTTATCGTACCCCTTTCAACTATATGCTCCAGCCGCCGAAAAATCCCATTTTATTTGTTCATTCCTATAAAGAACAATACTCTTGTTTGCTCCGGCAGCTTTCCGGCCGCTTGATGTTCAGCATGACTGGGCCACAGCGGCACTCAAGTTTGAAAATGCCGGTTGACAAGATTTTATATTAAATGCTAATCTAGGACTAAGTTCTTTATAACGAACATGAAAACAGCCTCTTCTTCCTTAATAAGCCTTAAATATTACTAAAAATATTATTTCAACCTACCATCGGGGATCAGGCTTCCCTATTGCTGCTCCAACGTTCTATAAAAAGAACAGTAACTAACATCCCCATCATCCTGGAATCGTCAATGAAAGGCTGGAAAATACCATGAGCGCGATTGCCGGAATTTATCATATGAATCATGAAGAAATCCATCCCGGGCGGGGCGATGCGCTAATGGCCCAGTTTGAGCGCTATCCTGCCGACCGGGTACATACCTGGCAAGCGCAAGGTGCGTTTCTTGGCTGCCATGCACAATGGATCACGCCGGAATCCGTGGGAGAAATCCTTCCCTTCCATGACCGGGAGCGGGGCCTTGCCATTACGGCGGATGCCATCATCGATAATCGCACCGAGTTATTCGACCAGTTGACCGTCCCCCGCGAGGACCGAGGCGACATGCCTGACAGCCTGCTCATCCTGCTGGCTTATGACCAATGGGGGGAAGATACCCCCCGCTATCTCGTCGGCGACTTCGCCTTTGTCATCTGGGATGAACGCAGACGGTCGCTCTTCGGCGCAAGAGATTTTTCGGGCAACCGCACCCTGTATCTGGCCCGTTCGTCTGAGCTTTTCGCCTTCAGCACCATCATAGAGCCTTTATTCACGCTGCCCGGCCTGAACAAAAGCATGAATGAACAATGGATCTCGGAATTTTTGGCCATTCCCGTGACCACCGATGCTGTCGATTGCTTCTCTACCGTCTATTCGCATATTCAGCAGCTCCCGCCATCCCACAGCCTGACTGTCTCGGGCGGCAGGA
This sequence comes from Paenibacillus sp. JT31N11, assembly GCF_056269285.1. Classification (NCBI taxonomy): domain Bacteria; kingdom Bacillati; phylum Bacillota; class Bacilli; order Caryophanales; family Paenibacillaceae; genus Paenibacillus; species Paenibacillus sp. JT31N11. Next base: position 699,806 of record NZ_JBWDNQ010000003.1, on the reverse strand, counting down.
TCACATTCTCCAGATACTGCACGCTGGAGCCGGAAGAACGGCTGAATTATAAATCCGATATGGAGTACGAGGAAGCGTTCCGCGAGGTGTTCAACGCCGCCGTCACCTCCCGTATCCGGACGCACCGTCAGGTCGGCGCCCATCTCAGCGGAGGACTGGATTCGGGTTCGGTCGCAAGCTTCGCGGCCAGAGCGCTGCGCAAGGCTAATAAGCCCTTGCATTCCTTCAGTTATTATCCGCTTGAGGATTTCGTTGATTTCACGCCCAAGAGCAGGATTGCCGACGAGCGTCCCCTGATCATGTCTACCGTCAGCCATGTGGGCAACATCAAGGACAACTATTTGAATTTCCCCGGGCTGAGCCCGTTCTCCGAGATTGATGACTGGCTGGAGACGATGGAGATGCCCTATAAGTTTTTTGAAAATTCGTTCTGGCTGAAGGGGATTTACGAGCGGGCTTACCACGAGAACATCGGCGTCATGCTGAACGGCCAGCGGGGCAATTGGACGATCTCATGGGGACCGGCGCTGGATTATCAGGTCAACCTGATCAGACAGTTCCGCTGGATCCGCTTCTACCGGGAGCTGCAGCAGTACAGCCACAGCCTGGGCGTGAAGAAATCGCGGGTCATGTCTGTTGTCGGCAAAAAAGCTTTCCCGTTCTATGGAAGGTTTACGACGCAAAAAAGCGATTATCAGCTGCCGATGCTGATCAATCCGCAGTTCGCGAAGCGGACGCAGGTATTCGAGAAGCTGCAAACCTATGGACTTAACACATGGGGTTCTCCCCTGAACAGCGCCTACGCCATCCGCGAGGACCAGTTCAAGCAGCTCTATTTCTGGAACATTAACGGCACGATCGGCACCAAGCTGTCGCTCAAATATCTGATGTGGGACCGCGACCCGACGAATGATCTGCGCGTCATCCGCTTCTGTCTTTCCGTCCCTGACGATCAATTCGTCCAAAACGGCGTAGACCGCGCCTTGATCCGCCGGGCAACCGAAGGTTATTTGCCCGACAACGTCCGGCTGAACCATCGGACCCGCGGCGTTCAGGGTGCCGACGGCGTGCACCGGATGGCCGAATCATGGGATGCTTTTATAAGCGAGCTTCATCAGCTTATAGCAGACCCTGCGGCTGCGGAATTTTTGAATACGGAGCAGCTGGCTGATTCATTGGGCAGGATCGGCACCGAGCCCCGGCCGGAGCTTGCGTTTGATTTCAACTACCGGATATTGATGAGAGGCCTGATCTTCTACCGTTTTATCAAAAAACAAACTTGAGAGGAGGTGATACTATGCAAAACGAAGCCAAAAAACAATGGCAAGCGCCATCATTGGAAGTTCTTGACTACAAAATGACAATGGCAGGACCAGGCGTTCATCTGCCTGATGCTGTTCAACCGGATCCCACAGAAAACATTCACTACAGCTAATCTTCATTGATGGCCGCTTATGTACCAGGGTGTATATAGGCGGCTGTCAACCGTTTGCGGGCGCTCACGCATCTGCATGCTATGGACTGAATTATGAATCGGATCAACTGGAGTGAAAATGATGATCGAAACGACCGCTCTTGCTTACTATCACGCTTTTGGCTGCGTCATTCAAAGTGCCATTCCGCTTCCGGAGCTGACCGAAGCCTGCGGGTCAACCGGGGAAAATCTGCAGCAGCAGGCTCCCGCTACCATTAGCGCCGCGGATTTACTGCCGCTCTGGAACGCAGAAGCAGCGCCGGATGAAATCTGGGTCGTTCGTGGAAGCGCAGTCATGTTCCAGGTGCCGGATGTGGCCATTTTCCGTATCGAGGATGGCTGTTCTATTGTCGTTTCCCCTTTCCCTGAATCGGATCCGGACAAAATCAGGCTTTACGTATTGGGCACCTGTATGGGTGTGCTGCTTCTGCAAAGAGGAATTCTTCCCCTGCACGGCAGCGCTGTCGCTATCGACGGGAAAGCCTATGCCATTGTGGGACATTCCGGTGCCGGAAAATCCACTCTCGCTTCCGTTTTGCTGGACCGCGGCTGCCGGCTGCTGAGCGATGACGTCATTCCCGTTATTCTCAATGAAGATCATATGCCAATCGTGCTTTCCTCCTACCCGCAGCAGAAGCTGTGGCAGAACAGTATCGACGAACTCGGCATTCATCATACAGATTGCAAGCCGCTATTTGACCGTGAGCTTAAATTTGCGGTGCCGGTCCGCTCCGGGTTTCACCCTTCTCCCCTGCCGCTTGGCGGCGTATTCGAGCTGGTGCCGGGTGAAACGGATACCGGGATTCAGCCGGTTGAAGGGCTTGAACGGTTCCATACCCTGCTGCGCCATACCTTCCGCCGTTCGTTAATGGAGAAGATGGGCCTCATGGAATGGCATTTCGGCATGCTTGTCCGGTTCATCAACCGGCTTCCGGTATACCGGATCGGCCGTCCCGCCTCCGGATTTACCGCACCCTTGCTCAGTTCGCTTCTGCTCGAAACCATTCAAAAGGAGGAAGCTTCATGAACCCAAGCGTTGTACAGCCGACCGGAACTGTCTCGCAATACCCCGGCAATATCGTGAGCGACATGGATGGCGAGAAAGTCATGCTGAGCGTCCGCAATGGCAAATATTATAATTTGGGAGAGACCGGCGGGAGAATGTGGGAGTTGATCGGCGCAGGCAGTCCCGTTGTCCGGATCGTTGAAACGTTGACGGCTGAATACGAGGTTGACAGCAGCGAATGCGAACGCGATGTTTTGCTGTTTCTGAACCATCTGCTCGAGCATGAACTGATCCTGTACGCCCAAGCGGATGAACATCTGTCCGCATCCTAATTTTCATTTAAAAAGTAGGGACCTCATATGAAAATCTTCAGAATTCTCCGCAAGCTGCGTCATACGGACAGAAGAATGCTGCTCATGTTCGTCGAGGCATGTCTGCTGCTGGGCTGGGCACGATGTCAGCTGTTCCGGCCATTCGCCGCCATCGCCCCGAAGCTGGGAGAGCAGACCCGGGAAACCTCCCTGGACGATAACCCGCCCTGTATGCCTGCCATCAGGCAGGTGGCGCATGCTATCAATACCGTTAGCCGGCATACGCCCTGGGAGAGCAAATGTCTGGTGCGCGCCATCGCGGGCATGAAAATGCTGGAGCGCCGCAGAATCGACAGCACCCTTTACATGGGAACTGCCAAAGACAAGACCGGGCAGCTCATTGCCCACGCCTGGCTGCGCAGCGGCCCCGTCTATATTACCGGTGCGGAAGTTATGAACCGGTTTATCGTTGTGCAGAAATTTGCGAAGGCTGGAAGAAACGGTTGACGCCATCCTCTGGCGGCTAGGTTAGTTTCCTCGCACAGACCTTATGGACATTTATCTACGTGAAACTGATACAAGGCAGGAAGAAACGGCTGCCGCCGTTCATAGGAATGGCAGCGAGAGGTCTCACTTTAGGAGCGAGTTTGATGAATCCCATCCTGCATTACATGAAGCGTCTATACGCTTATTCCGGAGCTGCCCTCACAATCAATCTGCTTGGTATGGTATTCAGCAGTCTTCTTGAAAGTCTCGGTATTCTGCTGCTGATCCCCATGATCAGCATGAGTGGGATTTTGAGCGTACAGCAGGCAAGCGGCTACGATTTCAAAATTCTCGAAGAGCTGCGGGCAATGCCACAGACGTTGGCGCTGACCCTGATTTTGTCTCTTTATGTATTGATCGTGTTCGGTCAAAATCTCATTCAGCGTAAAATTACGATCCGCAATGTGGAGATCCAGCAGATCTTCAGCCGCAAGCTGCGCTTTGAAACTTACAGCACGCTGCTCGCGTCCAGATGGTCCTTTTTCCTCCAGAAGAGGAAATCGGATCTCATAAATCTGTTAACGATCGAGCTTGCGCGCGTCATTAGCGGAATCAACCTGTTTCTCCAGCTCGTGACCTCCTTCCTGTTTACGCTTATCCAGATTGTGTTCGCCTTCTGGCTCTCGCCGGCCATGACTTTGTTCGTACTGGGCTGCGGAACGGTTCTTGCGCTGTTCTCGCGCCAATATATTCATCAGGCGAAGGTTCTCGGCAGTCAAACCTCGGAGCTCTCGCAAAGCTACCTTGCCGGCATTACTGATCAGTTGAACGGTATCAAGGATATCAAGAGCAACAACCTGGAGGAATCCCGCCTGGGCTGGCTTCATTCACTTACCCAGGGGATGATGCATGAGCAGATGGAGTACATCCGGCTCAGAATGAATTCACAGCTGGTTTACAAAATATCCTCCGCGCTATTGATCGCGGGCTTCGTGTTTATCTCATTCCAGTTCTTTCATACGCAGGGTCCCCAGCTTCTGCTGGTTATCCTGATCTTCGCCAGGCTGTGGCCGAGATTCACAGGGATTCAATCCAATCTGGAGCAGCTGGCGGCAACGGTCCCCGCCTTCAAAGCGCTCATCGGCCTGCAGAAGGAATGTGCGGAAGCGGTGGAGCAGCACGAGGCGGGTCCTGCCGGCTTAAGTCCGGCTCCGCTTCGTCTCGAGCATGGGCTTACCTGTGACAATGTGTATTTCCGCTACCACCGGCAGGAGGCTGCGCATACGCTTCAGGCGATTAATCTGTTCATTCCCGCTAACCGGATGACAGCCTTTGTCGGACGTTCCGGCGCGGGAAAAAGCACGTTGATCGATCTGCTGATGGGCCTGATGCAGCCTGAATCGGGCCGGATTCTCATCGACGGAGAACCCATTACCAATGCGAATCTGTTTGCCTACCGGCGGTCCATCGGCTATGTGGCGCAGGACCCCTTTCTGTACAATGCCAGCATCAGGGAAAACCTGCTGATGATCAGGCCCGATGCCAGCGAGGATCAGCTGTGGGAAGCGCTGGACTTCGCCTCGTCCGCTGAATTTGTCCGTGCGCTGCCTCTGGGGCTGGAAACGCTCATTGGCGACAGGGGCATCCGGCTGTCCGGAGGCGAAAGGCAGCGGCTTGTGCTGGCGCGGGCCATCATCAGCAAACCGGCCGTGCTCGTGCTGGACGAGGCGACAAGCGCGCTGGATACCGAGAACGAGAAGAAAATCCAGGAGGCGCTGGAGCGGCTGAAAGGGACCATGACCATTATTGTGGTCGCCCATCGTTTATCCACAATCCGTCACGCGGATCAGGTCATTGTCATCGATCAGGGGAAGGTGGTGCAGCGTGGAGGCTTCATGCAGCTTGCATCTGAACGGGACGGAGTATTCGGCCATCTGCTTGATAATCAGAAGGAAGCCATTGTATAGCTGCCGCAGAGGATGAGGAAACAGGCAGCTTCATGCGGCTATGCATGAAAAGAAACGGCTATCGCGTCCTCTGGCGGCAAAGCCCTGGTTTCTTCCCTCAGAAATATAAGCAAAGTATAATCGGGATTTATACTTTCATATATTTCAAAAAAAAAAGCGGAAAAGTCTTCAGCGCCATGAAAACCGCTGTTCACTTTTCCGCAACTGTTCGTTATAAGCAACAGATTCTTTCTTAATGAAGAAGAATCCGATATAATAAGGTTCAGCAAGCTATAACATTGGAGGATACGTATAATGATTGGAGAACGCATACAACTGCTGCGCAAAAGAAAGGCGCTCTCTTTAACCGAGCTCTCTGAGCGGGCGGGCGTGGCCAAGTCCTACTTAAGTTCCATTGAACGGGGGATTCAGCAGAATCCCTCCATTCAATTTCTCGAGAAAGTCGGAACCGTACTGGGTATTTCCGTGGAAGAACTGCTTCACGTCCAGAAGTCCGATGACGAAGCAAGGCAGCTTGACCAGGAATGGGAAGACCTCGTACGCGAAGCCATGGCATCAGGCGTGAGCAAGGAACAGTTTAAAGAGTTTCTGGAATTCAACAAGTGGAGGCTCCACAAGGATTAGGCACTATGTAGATGTATTTTCTTCCATGGGTAATGTGCCGTTTTCCAATTTCGGGAGGGCGCTCAGAACACCCCGGATAACTTCCCGGTCAAGCCCCATTGCCCGTGCGATCATAATCAATTCAACCCACTCTTTGTCCAAATTATCCTTGCGAATCCGTTCTGCAAGCGCCATAACCATTTCCTCCGCTCCGAATTCGGCCGGTTGCACCACTGACTCCATGCGTTTAAGGTGCCCAGGTAAAAACGCACTTCTTCGTCTCCTATTTAAATGTAATCGTTTTCTATATTCACCATTATAATCAAGCCTTTCCGCTGATGCTGTCGCTTCGTGCGATCGAATTTTGATTTTTTCAACTAATTTTGTCGAATAATTCACATTTTTAGTAAAGCAGTCATGAACCGATTCTCATGGATATCGAAGCCTCCGGGATTATTCGCCTGCCATCGCCAAGTATCCTCGCACATCTCCTCGATACAACGGTCTGCAGTCCATCCAAGCTCTTGTCTGGCCTTCCGGATGTCCGCACAGCTGACCGCAATATCCCCCGGCCTGCGGGCAGCGAAGCGGTACGGCACATGGGTCCCCGTCGCTTTCTCGAAGGCCGCTATCATCTCCAGGACGCTTGAACCGCGCCCGGTTCCCAGGTTGTAAATATTCAGACCCGATGAATCCAGAATGCGTCCAAGGGCTCTGATATGCCCAAGCGCCAGATCTACAACATGGATGTAATCCCTGATTCCCGTGCCGTCAGGGGTTGGATAATCGCTTCCATATATGCTCAGCTCTTCCAGTCTCCCGGCAGCCACCTGCGACAAATAAGGCATCAGATTGTTAGGCGTGCCCGAGGGATTCTCACCGATCCTCCCGCTCTTATGGGCGCCGGCAGGATTGAAATAGCGGAGAATGCTGATTCCCCATTCGGGATTGGATGCCGCCAGATCCTGCAGTATCTGCTCAATCATTTGTTTGGTGCGGCCATAAGGGCTGGATGCGCCAATGGGCGAATTCTCGGACACCGGCATATCCCCGGATGCCCCGTACACGGTGGCAGAAGAGCTGAACACAAGCTTGTGCACGCCGTATTTGCTCATGACCTCGCACAGCGCCAGCGTGCTGTTCATATTCATCTCATAATACCAAAGCGGTGAACGAACCGACTCGCCGACCGCCTTGAGACCGGCAAAATGGATGGCGGCATCGATTTGATTTCTTGCAAAAACGGCCTCAAGAGCACTGCGGTCTCTTACGTCCAATTGATAGAACCGAAAGGATTTCCCTGTGATTTCCTTTACCCGATTGAGCGCCTCCGGACTGCTGTTGGCGAAATTATCCACCACAATGATGTCATAACCGGCCTCCAGCAGCTCGACGCAGGTATGGGTTCCAATATATCCGGCCCCGCCGGTAACCAATATCGCCATAAGGATTATCCCTCCATATTGTGATTGACCTTGCGGCTCATCACCAGCCTGCGGATGATGGTCCGGCTGATTCCGAGCAGGTAGCCAAACTCTTCCGTACGGTGAAACAGTGCGATATAAAGAACATTAACGGTGAAAAAGCCCGCAATGCCTTTCCCTATGAGCTCTGCAAAGCCGTTCGCGGGAATGAAATGGCATACTGCGCTGGCAAGGGCATAAGCACCCGCGCCTGCCAACGTATAGATGAAATAGGTCTTGAAATAATCCGTCAAGGGCCGCTGGAATACATTCCGGTAGACAAAATAAGGAGTTGTCCAGAAGGGAACGGCCAAGCTGCTGATGAGCGACCCGATAAACACGCCGGCTATCCCGATCGTCTGGACGAGCGTAATGGACACGCCAAGACATACGGCCGCCTGAATGAGCGGGGCATAACGGTCCTGATGGAAGATGCCTGCCGTTGTTTTCACCGTCGTGATGGAATTTCTCATGCCTCTTTCATAAAACAGAGCCAATAGCAGAATGAGCACGCTGCCGCTCATCAGGAAATCCGGACCGATCCACAGGGTGATGAACGGTTCGATTAATAGGGACAAGAGAATGACAAACAGCGAATACAACCAGAAATTAAGCAGCAGCGTCACTTTATACACCGCAAAAATCTTATCCTTGCTCTCCTTGGATACCAGATTGCCGATGCTGTGATACATATTGCTGAAAATCTGATTGATAAAGGTCCGCCCGATTTCGATCAGCATCTTGTAGTTGGAGTATAAGCCGACAGCCGCAACGCTTACGAAGCTTGAGATGAGAATATTCTCCGTCCCAAGCACGAAGTAGCTGCCTGTATTCTGCAGGACAATGGCTTTCACATTCTTGATGATCCCCTTCTTCGTCACGCTGTCCAGCCCTCCGCTGACCTTGTCGCGCAGGAACGGATACATCCTGTTGACGGTTACCGTCAGGATAATCGCGGTGCTAAGCGTGATCACACTGTCTATCATCAGAAAAAGAATATAGTTTTTCGTGTAAGTAAGAATTCCGATTTTCAGGCAGGTCGACAGAATCGAAGACAAGGTGAATACAAGCGTTACGATATACCCCTTCTGGCTGACGTTCAGAAATGAATTTTTGTAAGAGAAGAGGTATGGGGTGACGGTATTGAGCAAAAAGATCAGATAAATGGCCGTCAGATGCTCCACGCTGGAATCTTTGACAAAATGGTCAAGGAACGGCAGCACGGATAAGCCAAGGAGCGCCACGATGAGGGCAATGACCAGATAGGCATTCCGGTACAGCTTCATCAGCTTGTTGATGGTGTCCCTGTCATTGTCTGCAACGGGCTTATAGAGGCTGTAGATAATACTGGAGCCGATACCCGCCTCCGCCAGCGTGAGCATTGTCAGCAGATTGGTGAACAATCCGTTAATACCCAGATACTCGATGCCAAGGCTGTTAATGAACACTGTCCTGGAAATAAAACTGAGAGCCGTAATCACGATCTGGTTGCCGAGTCCCGCCGCAATATTAATTAATGAGCTGCGGACTCTCATGCCGGCACCTGGTCCCGGCCCTTGTCAGTCATCATCCGGATGCAGAACCCCTGCGTGAAGGGCAGAATATTGAACAGCATGGAATATACGCCGATATCCTTCGTATCCCCTTGGGAGAAATCGACTGCACCGCTGCGCCTGGTTACCTTCATCAAATAAGAGGCTGCCCGCTGCGATCCCTTGGAGCAAGCCTCCGCGAGATGCTCCAGATGTGAAGCTTCGCCGAGAAACCAGCCAAGCACCGCCGTGGCCGACGAATCCGCTCTGGACTCCTGGCGGGTAATCGTCCAGTTCCAGTTCCCCTCCGCGCCCTGGAAGGCGAGGGAGGCTGCCGCAAATCTCGTAATCATCCCCTCAAGCAGCGGCTTGTCGGGATGAGCCGCCGGCAGCTCGCGCCAGGCATCCATGAGCCCGATGGCGAACCATCCCAAGCCCCGCCCCCAGCCGTACAAGCCAAGCGGAGTTTTATGATCCACATGGTAAGCATGGCTTGGCAGATAATGATGATCGAGCATGCCGTGCTTCTCGTATTCGACCAGCTGCCTGACAGCCAGCTCCACGCATTCCGGCTTGTCATAACGGAGACCGTACGCGACAAGAAAAGGACAGACAAAGCCGATCGTATCGACATAGCGGTAGTTCTTCATCGATTTGCGGTACATGATCGTGCCGTCATCCCCGATATGCTCCTTAATGAACTCCCAAATGTAGTCGAACGCCGGCTTGAATCCATCCGGATCGATGCACTGCTGCTTCATCACAGCATAAGCCACGATGGCGCCATCGATATGCCTGGGCTTCACCACCCAGTTCCCGCCGCTGTCAAATTTGGCTTTCACGTATTTTCTGATTTCGTTCTCGATATCCCGGTCCTGATTCTTGTCCGCATATTCCGACAAGCCGATAAGCAGGGCCGCCTCCTGCCAGTGCTGGATCGCATTCTTGGTATAGTTTCCCTGCAGCATATCAATCACGACCAGTCTGGTATTATCGGTCACCTTCATCTTCGGGGTACGGTTCAGCCACTGGGCGCCCCTCTGGGTGACGGATTCGTTCCAATCCTTGAGATCGCGGTATCGTCCGATACGAATGCGGCTGAGCCAGTCCGCGAATATCGGAATAGCATCAATTAAAATAATGAGGACTACTGCGGCAAGCAGCAGCAGACAGCATAGTAACGGAATATACAATAGCCTCGCCCCTTCTCGCTAGCTGATCCATTGATAGAGCTTATGGATCTCATGCTCGGTTCCCAGTGTTTCCTGTCTCAGGTTATCTGTCAGATGCCGGCGGAGCGTCTCGCTGGTGATCAGTCTCTTGACGCCCTGATAGACCGAAGCCGCATTCTGCTCCACGATCAAACCGTTATGCCCGTCGGTTAACTGGTCGTATATCACTTTAAAGTCGGTGGACACAATCGGCTTATGCAGGATTTTCGCCTCGGTAACCGTCAGGCAGCGGCCTTCGAAATAAGAGGTTTGTACATAAATATCGCAGGTTTTGATATAGGGATAGGGATTTTCCAGAAGACCGGTAAGGATGACTGAGTCCTGAAGCTGTCTCTCCTTTATGGACTGCTCCAGCCTCCCCCTCTCCTCGCCTTCTCCCACGATGTACCACCGGATATCGAATCCATCCTTGACGAGCAGCTCGCAGGCTTCCACGGCAAGCTCGAAGCCCTTCTGATAATTCAGGCGCCCGACTGAGACGATGGTGATGCCTTTACCCGGGGTGGGAGCATTATCCTGCGCCATGCTCAGAACGGCAGCCGGCGAGACGATGTTGTGCATCAGGACGATTTTGTCACGGTACATAGGGAAACGGTCCGCCAGAATATTTACGCATTCCTCCGAAACAGTAGCAATGTAGTCAAGCGCCTTGAAATAGCCCAGGTCGATTCCGGGGTCCATTCCCAGCTTGTCGTAATCGTTATGAATAAATCCGATTTTCGTCCGCGCCTTTACCTTATCGATGACATAATAAACCGGCGATTTCTCAAGATAACCGATTGCCGCGTCGTATTGCTTGCTGAGTCCGGACATCGATCTGCCGATAAACTTCCAGACCCGCTGCTCGCATATGGACCGGTTGCTCTCCCTGCGGAAGACAAGACCGGCGCGCAGACGCGACCATGCAATATCGATCCTGCCTTTTCTGATCGTTCCCGCCAGCGCCTTGCCTACCGGCATATCAAAGTAGGTATAGCCGGAGGGCTCCGCAAGCACACGGACCTGCTTCGGAACATTATCCATGAACATTCCTTCCCGCTTGAAAAGCAGCAGATCCACCTCACACCGGGAGTAATCAATGGCCTGCAGGAGGGAAATAAGCGACTTCTCGGCGCCGCCGCAGTTCAGGTTGTTCATGACGAACAATAGTTTCTTCTTCAAGCCGACCACCCGCCCAATAAGTTTATCCTGACTTGCTCCTAGCCCAGCTGCTTCAAATAATCCACCGCTTTGTACGACATCCGCTTGATATTCGGGATCGACTTCCGGAGCGTCTGCACCAGCTCCGCTTCATCCATGAGCATCTCGTCGAATCTGGCGATCAGCTTGCTGCTGTCGGAGATATCGGCAATTCCAAGCACCAGACGCTCTCTTCCGAAAATATCAATCGCGATTCCCTTGGATTTGACGCTGTAGCCCAGCACCATCGTGGGCACACAGCTGGAATAGGCCGCAATCGTGGCATGGGTCCTGGCTCCGATGAAGAACTTCATTCTGGCGATATATCCCTTGTACTGCACGGCAGTCAGGTTATCGGGGAGCAGAATGACTCTGCCCGTTTGCTTGAACTCCTCGTAATACTGGCGGAGAATTTCATGATCGTTGTTGTCGTTCTCCATGACATGGGGCGTGAGGGCAATAGTCATATCCGATGTATGCAGAATATGGCCGATAAGCTCGCGCACCGCCGCCCGGGACTTGGTGTTGCGCTTCCAGACAAGCGGACTGAAGTTAAGCCCGACCGTCTTGCCCTCCTGCCAGCCATCCGGAAGCGGCAGCTCTTCCTTCTCCATCGTGAATGCCGGATCTGCGCATAATTTCACATTGGACAGCCCTTTCTTCAGGAGCATGTTATAAGTGAGGGATTCACGGGCCAGAATCAGATCAAATAATTTCAAATCCTGCAGCTTCTGCTCGGACATATCCTCTTCGCCGATGGAGCAGCCCCAAAGCACCAGCTTCTTGCCGCTCCGCTTCACATTGCGGTCGATCTCATACCATTGAGGCTGCTCGCCATAACAGTAATTATCGCCGCCGATCGACATGCAGACGTCAACCTCCTTGATCCGTCCGATCACTTTTTGCTCGATTTTCCGCAAGGCGTAAGATTCATCCTTCAGCAGCCTGAAGTGGAGAAAAGACACCGCCCAGTCCAGCGAATATTTCTTGATCTCGGTTCTTGTGCCGTCGTAAACGCCGTCCAGTCTGGGAATAATTCCATCTGTATGAGGCTTCTGCGAGGATAGATAGACCTTCGCGCCGTTGATTTTCTCCTTGATAATAAAGGCGGACGACCGGACGATCGCCTCGCATCCTCTGTTCAAGCTGCCTCCGTGAGCAAACATCATAATCTTCACTGAAATTCCCCCAATAATCTTATTTAAGCGCTCCTGATTCTGCTGTAGGCCGCCGCGCATAACAAGCCAAAGGTGAATTTGGCCCGGATCATGGCAAGCAGCCATCTTTCATACCGGCCTATGGATCCTATCCGCTTCTCATAGTAGACAGGCAGCGACTCTCTTACATAAGGGTCCGTTATCATCCGCTTTACATAGCCGTATCTTTGCCGGAAGCTCATGTCGCTGCCGGGCTTGAAATAGATATAAATGAGGGAAACCGTATTGTGGATCAGTCTGACGGACTTGAGCTGCTTGATCCGGCCAGGCGGCATCATCTCCTTGTAGAAGGCGGGAGGCTCCATCCTGTACACCTCCAATGCCCGGTGAAAATAATCCTTGCCGGCTATGTTCCGGGTAGCGCTTCCTGCCACTTCCCGGTAATGATAGCCCGTATAGTCGATATATTTCATCGTGGACGCACAGCTGAAAAACGACATATTAAACATCCCGTCTTCACCGAGCGGGACCCGTTCCGGGAAGGCGACCCTGCCTGCTGCGGCCACACTTCTTTTGTAAAGCTTGTTTACAGCCGTATTCAAATGATCCGCCATGAGCAAATAAGGCAATATTTCGTTGCGTATGTAGTCCCTGCCGAGCAGCTCATTCACCTTGAACGGATATCGGGTGACGACCGTCCGGCCTTCGATTTCACTCTCCATATTGGACACGACTACATCGCAATCATCCATCACGGCACAATCGTACAGCCTCTCGTACATATCCGGCTCGATATAATCGTCCGCGTCAACGAAACCGATATATTCGCCGGCTGCCGCAGCAAGCCCCGCATTGCGGGCTAGGCTGACACCCCGATTCTCCTGTCCGATCAGCTTGATCCGCGCATCCAGGCTTTGATAAGAGGCGATGATCGGCCCACTGTCATCCGTCGAGCCGTCATTGACGAAGATGAACTCGCATTCCTGCAGGGTCTGGCCAAGCAGCGAATCGATACAGGCCGGCAGATGCCGCTGCGCATTATAGACAGGAATAATAACGCTAACCTTATACGGCAGCTCTGTTCTCATGAAACTTCCCCCTGCAGCAAGCTGTACAGCTGATAAATTTCATCTTCCGTCCCAAGCCTTGCCTGTGCCAGCTGGTCGGCCATTTTTCGCTGCAGTCCCCTGTCGCGGAACAGCTTCTCGATCCCTTGGGCAACAGAGGATGCCTGCATGTCCACAATCAGCCCCTCCAGCCCTTCGCGGATCTGATCGGCAGCCGTGCTGAATCTTGTAATGACGATCGGCTTCTTCAAGATTTTGGCCTCGTCAATGGCAATCGATTTCCCTTCGAATCTGGAGGTCTGCACATAAAGATCCGCCTGCTTGATATAGGGATAAGGATTGGATTTCAGACCCAGCAGAATGAAGTGATTCTCCAGACGGTTAACCTTGATCAGCTCGATCAGCCTGGCTCTTTCCGCTCCCTCGCCAATGACATGCCACCGGACATTATAGCCTTGTCCGACGAGGATTTTACATGCTTCAATAGCCAGCTCATAGCCTTTCTGCGGATGGAGCCTCCCGACCGTCAGGATGATCAGCTCATCCTCTTTCCGGTTGTAGACGTCGGAGCGATTCTCCTCAGCCATATGATGAATCACGGCCGGCGATACGATATTGTGGATCACATTCACCTTATGCTGCTGGCTCGGAAACCGCTTCTTCAATATCGCCGCACATTCCTCCGATACCGTGACGATATGGTCGAGCTGCTCAAAATATACAATATCGAAGTCCGGGTCCATCCCGAGCTCGTCATAATCAATATGAACCCAGCCGATCTTCCGCCCGGCCTGCACCTTCTCCACGCAGAAATAGGTGGATGTCTTCTCCAGAAAGCCGATAGCAGTGTCATATTTCTTCTGCAGAAGATCGATGGAGGATGAAATATACCGCCAGTTGTACTGCTCCCTTGTGGACAGATTCCGGCTGTAGCGGTTTTTGAGGCCGAACATAAGGCGGCTGTAAGCCAGCGGAAGCCTGCCCTGCATCAGGAACGACCAGACCGATGGCCCAAGCGGCTGGGCGAAGCGCTGATAGCTTTCCGGTATGGGCAGAATGGTGACCTCTTTGGGCACATATTCCATAAACAGCCCTTCGTGATTGAACAGGAACAGGTCCACCTCATACTGGCTGTAATCCATTTGGGAGAGCAGGTTGACCAGGCTTCGCTCCCCGCCGCCGGATGCCAGACTTGGCATGACAAACAGCAGACTTTTCTTCATACGCTCCTCTATGCCCCTTCCTTCCGTACACCGATCAGGCTGTACAGCTTCTCAAGCTCGGAGCCGTTGCTGTAATCGGTATGTATGCAAGTACCGGCCAGATGAGCCCGAAGAGCCTCATCCCGGTAAAGCCGCTGAATGCCGTCTGCGATTCCCTCGATTGACATGTCGGCAATGCATCCATCATATCCGTCGACAACCTGGCTGTGAGCGGTTGAATAATTGGTAATCAGAATCGGCTTGCCGATAATTTTTGCTTCCGTGACCGTCACCGCCTTGCCCTCATACCGGGACGGCTGGACATACAGATCGCAGGAGCGGATATACGGATAAGGATTGGTCTGCTTGCCCAGCAGAATGAAGCTGTCCTCAAGGCCGTTCCCGCGGATCAAATCCCGGATCAACGCTTCGTCGCCGCCGTATCCGACCACGTACCAGGCGATATCGGGGAAGCCTCTGTCTCTCAATAGCTTCAAAGCCTGTACCGCCTGATCAATTCCCTTGGCATGGGACAGCCGGGCGACGGTCAGCAGCTTGAACCGGCTGTCCCGATCCATCGGATTGACGGCCGGCCCGCCGGCCATCGACCGGACGAACGCAGGGGAAGTAATGTTCTCAATAACGAACACTTTGCTGCTGAGCGATTCATAGCGGGACAAAAATGACTGCCTGCACGCTTCCGATACCGCCACAATATAATGAAACTTGTCCCACATCGCCAGGTCCAGCTCCGGATTTGCCTCCACCATGGAATAATCGGTGTGAATCCAGGCGATCTTCGTTGCGGCGTTGACCTTGTCGGCTACAAAGTAATGCGGCCATAAATAGCTGATCGCCGCGTCGTAGGACTGCTCCACCCTCGGCAAAAAAGGCAGGGCATACTTCCACATGAGCTGCATCTGGAGGTACCCGGGCTCGGAGAGGCCCTTCCTTCTTCCCGTCCAATCCGCCTGGAGCTTGGACAATGCCCTGGACAAGCCAAGGAACCACTGACCTTCGGTAAAGATTTCACGGATCGGCTTGCGAAAGGTTGAATAAGCCCGGATTTCGCCCATTAGCCTGATCCGGTCTGGCAGCAATTCCATGAAATCGCCCTGATGGCGGCAGAGCATCACATCGATGGCATGACGGTCGTAGTCGAAGGCTTCCAGCATGCTTGCCAGGCTTCGCTCCACACCGCCGACCTCCATATCATAAGAGGCGATCAATACGTTTTTCATGCTGTCCCCCCTGCAGTTTTCTCCAGGCCCACAGAAACGGCCGTAAAGGAATATAGAGAAGATGAAGTCTTTTGGGCAGCGGCAGCGTCCTGGCATCCTCGGGATAGGGAAAGAGGAAGCTGAGCATGAACAGGGACCGCTGCTGGATCGTCATGAGCGAGAACAGATGGCGCTTATGGTAGCGGCTGACATCCTCTGGCAGGGGATCGCTATGCAGCTGGACCATTTGTCTGATATAGAACATCGCTCCCTTGGCCAGCCGTCCCGGCCTGGCTCCAGCCATAAGCGGCCTGAGTGCCGGCTGCGTCTCCATCCCCAGCAGCTGCGAGGTCAGGACAAGCGCCTGCCCTCCGATATGGGCGGCCTGATTAGCCCGCAGCAGCTCCTTAAGCAATTCGGCATCCGGGTTCTGCTGCGAAATTTGCCTGATATCCAGCAGCCAGCGCAGCCGGGACCATCCGTGGCGCGCCCCATGGGTAACCAGGAACAAAAACAAATCCTCCCTCCCCAGATAGAACAGCGGATAGGACGACAGCGGGCTCCTTCTTCTGCGGCTCCATAATTCCTCGAATGCCGGTTCCTTCGACGGCGCCGGATTCAGTCTCCAATGAAGCTCGACCTTAATGCCGGTCCGCGGATGCTTGAAGGTCGTATGATGATGCCTCCATTTCCAGTCATTCAATACGGTATCGATATAATCGTCTTTGATATAACCAAGCTCCAACAGCCCGGCCTCCGCATGCAGCAGATCCCTGATCGGGATCAGTATATCCAGATCGCAGGAGGTCCGCTGCGAGATGTCTCCATAGAGATCGGCTGCCAGCACCGGGCCTTTCAAAAGAAGCGGACGAATATGAGCCTCGTCAAAGTGCTTGCAGATGCGCTCCATCTCGCCGCATAAACCAAGCATAATAAATGTATTATTGCAGTATTCCTGGTAGAAGCCCCGAAGGACCGGCAGCGGCACCAGGTCGTGACCGATATCCTTCAGCCTGGTATATAAATAGGGATAAACCCGGTGATGCCTGGCAAGCTTGATGAAAGCCTCCCAGTCCATACCGGCGAACAGCTCCGCATGATCACTCCATCTGACCCGCCTGTCATCGGCTAAAATCTTGAGCATCAGCTGCAAAGGAGCGGTCAGCTGACACTTATCAATCAATACTGTATTAACCATAGGGTTCTCCTTCAAGAATCCATCATAACGAACAAATGACAATTTACTGTTCTATAAAACGAACGCACTATCAGAGTAACACCCTCTAAGAATGTTGTCAATCAGGAGCATGCGAAATTGTCCGAGTATGCCATTTTCCGACCGGGACCGCTAATTATCCCGTCCGCATGCTCCGGATGACGACATAAAACGACAAATAAGAAGAAACGGCTGCCGCCTCCCTGATGGCGGCGCAGTAAGTTTCTTCACTCAAAAATAGAAGCATAGTATAAGTCATATTTTATACTTTCTTATATTTTAAGAAGAAACGGCTGCCGCCGTCCTTATGGCGGCGCAGTAAGTTTCTTCACTCAAAAATAGAAGCATAGTATAAGTCATATTTTATATTTTCTTATATTTTAAGAAGAAACGGCTGCCGCCGTGCGGCAGAGTTCGTTTCTTCCCTTAGGCTGTGTAAAGCATTCGTCAGCGTACTATCGAATTTTGAAACGCCTGCCGGCGGATCGATGCCGAGGGATGGCCTTCCGGGGTCAGGTTAAAGCCCTTCCCGAACAGCCGCTCGCGGAAGGTTCCCTCTTCATACTCCGTCCGGTATAACCCTCTTTCCTGGAGCTCGGGAATGACCAGCTCGATAAAATCGCGAAAGGAACCCGGCGAGAGAAACTGTGTAAGGTTAAAGCCGTCGATTCCCGTTTCCTCGACCCAGTACTGGATTTTATCCGCTACCTGCTCCGGTGTTCCCGCGATAAAGAACGGCGATTGTCCGCCCAGCGTCTTGAAGGTTTCGATGATCTGGCCTACCGTTTTGCGATTGTGCCTGGTGAACCGCGATGCCGCCGTTTGACCGTGATCGGTCTCCACATACTCCAGATAATCGTCAGGTCCGTAACGTGATAAATCATAGCCGCTGGAGCCGCCATAATGGGCGAGGACACCCTCGACGCTGCGAAGCCTGCCGAATTCCTCCACCTTGCGGTTCACCTCTTCTTCTGTCCGGCCGACGATCACCGACAAGCCCGTAAACATTTTGATATGCTCAGGCTGGCGTCCATATGCCTGCGCCTGCGCGCGGATATCCGCGATATGCTGCTTCAATGCCGCAAGCGTCGGCGCCCCCAGAAATACACATTCCGCGTGCTTGGCCGCGAACGCCCTGCCCTTGGCCGAGCTGCCCGCCTGATAGACAACCGGCGTTCTCTGGAGGGAAGGTTCGCATAGATGGGGGCCGGGGAGCTTGAAGTACCGGCCTTCATGATTGATCTTATGCACCTTGGCAGGATCGGTATACGTGCCGGTTTCCACATCGCGGATAACCGCATTGTCCTCCCAGCTGCTCTCCCACAGCTTATAGCAAACCTCCAGATACTCATCGGCGATTTCATAGCGCTCGTCATGCGGAATCATCCTGTCCAGACCGTAATTGAGCGCCGCGCCGGGCAGGTAGGAGGTCACCACATTCCAGCCCACCCTCCCCTTTGTCAAATGATCGAGCGTGCTCATGCGCCGCGCATGGCCATAGGGATGCTCATAGGATGTGGAGAAGGTCACCGCAAAGCCCAAATGCTTGGTAACCAGGGCCATTGGCGGCACAATGAGGAGGGGATCGTTGCACGGAACCTGAACCGCTTCCCGCAGCGAGGTTTCCATCCCTCCTTTGTACGTATCGTAAACGCCGACCACATCGGCCAGAAACAAGGCGTCGAATTTCCCCCGTTCCAGCAGCTGCGCAAGCTCCGTCCAGTACGAGAGCTCCGTATAGCGGTGACGGTTATTGTCCGGATGCACCCACATGCCGTGAGAGAGATGCCCCACACAGTTCATTTCGAAAGCATTCAAGTGTATTTTCTTCGGCATGGCTCGCCCGCCTTTCTCTTTCGTATTGATAGCTTAAAGTCTTTTATCCAGCCTGCGGACGATGAAATTGCCTGTAAACTGAAAGGCCTGAACGAAAATAACCATTAAGATGACGGTGAAGAACATGACATCCGTCTGGTAGCGGTAGTAGCCGTAACGGATGGCAAAATCCCCGATGCCCCCGCCTCCAACCAGTCCCGCTACCGTTGAATAGGAGAGGAAGCTGACCGTGATAATCGTAATGTTATTGGCGATGCCTGAACGGGCCTCCGTGTACAGCACCTTCCAGATAATTTGAAAACGGTTCGCTCCCATCGACTCGGCCGCTTCCACAACGCCGCGGTTTACTTCCAGCAGCGTCTGCTCCACGAAACGGGCAAAATAAGGCACGGCATTAATGACCATCGGCACAGTCGCCGCTGTCGTTCCAAGCGCCGTCCCTACCAGCAGACGGGTGATCGGAATGATCGCGATCATCAGAATCAGAAACGGGAAGGACCGTACGAGATTGACCAGGCCATTGAGAATAAAATAAAACTTCGGCGCTTTGACAAAAGAGCCCGGGCGCGTCAAATACAGCAGCGTACCGAGCGGCGTGCCAAGCAGCACAGCCAGCGGGATCGTAATAACGAGCATATAGAAGGTTTCGCCCAGAGCCTCTATAATCTCCGGGCCGGCGTAGATGATATTGTCAAACATAGGCCACCTCTCTTTTATCCAGCACGATCTCATTCTTGAACAGGAATTGGGCGATATTGGACTTCGGCTCGAACTTGGCATCGTTCATCTCGAACTTCTCGACGACGACGCCCTGCTCCATTACGGCAACCTTATTGCAAATGGACTTGATGACATTCATCTCATGGGTAACGATCACGATTGTAATTCCGAGGCGTTCATTGATCTCCTTCAGGAAAGCCAGGATGCTTCCCGTTGTCGAGGGGTCCACGGAGGAAGTCGGCTCATCGCACAGCAGCACCTTCGGGCCGTTGGCGAGCGCGCGGGCAATCGCCACGCGCTGCTTCTGCCCCCCGCTCAGCTTGGCGGGATAGGCTTTGGTTTTGTCCTCCAGTCCCACGATCCGCAAGCATTCCTCAATCCGCTGTTTTCGTTCATTTTTGGGCATCTTCGCAATTTCCAGAGGAAAAGAGACGTTCTCGAAAACAGTCCGGTTATTGAGCAGATTGAAATGCTGGAAAATCATGCCGATCGACATGCGCGCCTTGCGCAGCTCGCTTTCGCTTAACGCCAGCATATCCTGTCCGTCCACGATGATTTTGCCGCTGTCCGGCCGTTCCAACAAATTAATCGTCCGCAGAAGCGTCGATTTGCCGGCGCCGCTGAACCCGATGATGCCGTATATATCTCCTTCGTCTATCTGCAGAGAAGCCGAGGAGACCGCAGTCAGCGGCTCTCCATCGGGAATCTTGAATACCTTATTCACGTCCTGAATCGTTATCACAACGCATCGCTCCTGTCGTTTGTAAGCAGCGCTTACTTATGATTTAAATCATCAATGAATTCTATGGCATCCCCGTACTTGCTCGTATAGAAATCTTTAATCGGCTGGCTTTCATAAGCGGCCTGCAGTACCTTTATTTTTTCCGAGCCTACAAGATCTTTGTTGATGGCCACGATACTCTTGTACGGCAGATCGTCCCCATTCTCCAGGGCAAGCGCATCCGTCTTCGGGTTAAGACCGATTTGCACAGCGGTTCCGGCAAACAGGAAGCCCACATCAACATCTTCCAGCGTACGCTGAAGCATCAGCTGATCCACTTCCTTGAACTTGTATTTATGCGGGTTATCCGTAATATCTCTCAAGGTTGCATGGGTTACCGTCACGCCGTCCTTCAGCTTCAGGCGGCCAAGATCGCGGAGCATAAACAAGGCGCGTCCATTATTCGCCGGATCGACCGGGATTCCGAAGGTGGCCCCGTCCGGAACATCCTCAATCTTTTTATACTTCTTGGAGTACAATCCCGATGGCGAGAAAATCGTATAGAAACCGCGGACGACATTTTTCAAACCCTGATCCTCGACAAACTGGTCAAAATAAGCCTCATGCTGAAAAGAGTTCGAATCCGCATCGCCGTCATTGACGATCTTGTTCGGCTGAATGATGTCGTTTACGATCACCACATCCAGGGTGTAGCCCTGCTTGGCAACCTCTTCCTTCAGGATTTTGGCGATCTCGCCGTTAAACCCGCTGTCGCTCATAATATGCTTGATGACCTTATCTTCTTTCTTGACCTCTTCAGTACCGCCGCCAGCGGCCGCCGTAGAGACATCGCCTGATTTCGCTGTATTGGATGTCTGCTCTGTACCGCAAGCGGTCAGCAGGAAAATAATAATGAATAATAGCCCCAACGATTTTTTCATAGCTTTACGTTTCGCTCCTTCAATAGTTGATTTATCAGATGGATTTGCTTGGTATTAAATCATGGCTTATCAGCACGGCCATGCCGCCGCTTGTTATTGGCCCGGCTCACTCCGCTTGCTGGCTGCAATTGCCTGCTCCAGATCGAATATAATATCGTCAATCCCTTCCGTGCCTATCGAAAGCCGGATGAGTCCGGGCGTAACGCCTGCGGCCGCTTGCTCCTGCTCGTTCAACTGCTGATGAGTTGTGCTTGCCGGATGAATGATCAACGACTTGGAATCTCCGACATTCGCCAGATGCGAGAACAGCTGAACGGAATGGATCAATCTCTTTCCGGCTTCTATGCCGCCCTTGATGCCAAAGGTCAGAATCGCGCCCTGCCCCTTGGGCAAATACTTCTGCGCCAGCCCGTAAGAAGGATGGCTCGCAAGCCCGGGATAGCTTACCCACTCGATATCCTCATGCTTGTCGAGATATTCGGCCACCTGCAGAGCGTTCGAGCTGTGCCGCTCCATGCGCAGATGCAGGGTTTCCAGTCCCTGCAACAGCAAAAAGGAATTAAAGGGCGACAAGGCGCCTCCGAGATCCCTTAACAGCTGGACTCTGGCCTTAATGATATAAGCAAGCGGACCGACCGCTTCGGTATATACGACGCCGTTATAGCTGGGGTCCGGCTCTGTAATTCCCGGGAATTTGCCGCTTGCTGTCCAGTCGAATTTGCCTCCGTCCACAATGACGCCGCCAATGGATGTCCCGTGGCCGCCGATGAACTTGGTAGCCGAGTGCACCACGATATCGGCGCCATGCTCGATCGGGCGCAGCAGATATGGGCTGGGAAATGTGTTGTCCACAATAAGCGGAATCCCGTTCTCATGGGCGATGGCCGCCACCGCTTCAATATCCAGAACATCCCCTTTTGGATTGCCGATCGTTTCGGCATACAGGGCTTTGGTTTTATCCGTAATGGCCCTGCGGAAATTTTCCGGATCGCCCGGGTCCACGAATGTAACGTTGATGCCCAATTTCCTCAGCGTGTTGGAGAACAGATTGTAGGTGCCCCCATACAAGCTGGCCGCCGAAACAATCTCGTCGCCCGCACCGGCAATATTCAAGATGGAGTAGGTAATCGCCGCCTGTCCCGAGGCAACGCCCAATGCCCCGACCCCGCCTTCCAGCGCCGCCACCCGCTGCTCGAATACGTCCGTAGTCGGATTCATGACGCGCGTATAGATGTTGCCGAATTCCTTCAGCGCGAACAGATTAGCCGCGTGCTCGGTATCGCGGAAGCCGTAAGATGTGGTCTGGTAAATTGGCACAGCCCGCGAGAGCGTAGTCGGATCGATCTGCTGTCCCGCGTGCACCGCTAACGTTTCCAGTGATAATTGTCTCTCATCCGCCATTTGAACAACCTCTTTTCTATGGATTCTGATTTTAAATTTCGCCTGCCGCCGGCTCCCCGGCTGCCTTGTTGACATCGCAGCGGGATTCCAATAGGATGAACATGAATTATGAATCATTCCAATCCATCGCATATTCAGGAGGTAAGTTCCCATGTTTCAAACCAGGAATTACGAGGGCAGCCCGGAGGACCGGTACACGCTGCTGATACAGCAATTAGACAGCCTGATTGAAGACGAGCCGGATTTTATCGCCAATCTTGCCAATGCATCCGCTCTTCTCGGTCAATTCCTCGAAACCATCAACTGGGTAGGCTTCTACCTGCTGAAGGACGGGAATACGCTAGTTCTCGGCCCGTTTCAAGGCTTGCCTGCCTGCACCCGCATTGCCTATGGCAAAGGGGTCTGCGGAACCTCCGTCGCCGAGAGACGCACGATGCGCGTGGACGATGTCCATCTGTTTCCCGGCCATATCGCCTGTGATGCCGCTTCCCGGTCAGAGCTGGTCATTCCCTTGTTCCGTCAGGATACCCTGATCGGCGTGCTTGATATCGACAGCCCCGTTGAAGCGCGCTTCAGCGAGACCGACCAGCAGTATCTGGAGCAGTTCTGTCAGCGCCTGACTGCCTCTCCCGCCAGGTGACGGTAGGAAGCAGCCGGATGGGCAGCGGGGATATGGGACGTATCATGGCCAAACAGCTTCTGGCGGTATGTCCCTTCCTCGTACTCCTCCTTCACCAGACCCCGGTTCTGCAGCTCCGGCACTACCAGTTCAATAAAGTCCTTAACCGTCCCGGGCGTAACCACCTGCGCAAAGTTCAAGCCGTCTATGCCCGCTTCTTCAACCCACCGTTCAATTTCATCGGCAATTTCAATCGGCGTGCCGACCTGCATCCAGCCTCCCCCGAATTTCCCGATCGATTCCTTCACTTCTCCAACCGTACGCTGCTTCGTAAACTGGGTATACTGCGCCGCCCTCGTTTGATTGCCTTCCGTAGACGTATACTCGAAGATTTGATTATCATCCAGCTTCGACAGGTCATATCCGCTGGACCCGCAGTACTGGGCCAATGCCGCCTCGCTGCTGCGGTACTGTTCAAAATCATGGAACTTATCCCTGGCCTCCGCCGCAGTTTCCGCGACAATCGCCGAGAATCCCTTGAACATCAGAATCTCCTCGGGATTCCGCCCGAAGGCTTTCGCCTGCGAACGTATGTCATCCACATAAAAGCGGAGCGCCTCCGGCGTCTGTCCGCCAACAAACACGCATTCCGCATGCTTGGCTGCGAACGCCCTGCCTCTGCCTGAGCTGCCCGCCTGATATAGGACCGGCGTACGCTGCGGAGAAGGCTCGCATAAATGCGGACCGGCTACCTGAAAATGCTTGCCCTTATGAGCGATTTCATGCACTTTGGCCGGATCGGCATAGATATCGCCCGCCGTATCGAATACGACAGCGTCATCCTCCCAGCTTCCCTCCCACAGCTTGTAGCAGACCTCCAGGAATTCCTCGGCAATTTCATACCGGTCGTCATGCTTGATCATCTCGTCGAGGCCGAAATTTCTTGCCGCATTCGGCAAATACGAGGTCACAATATTCCAGGCCACGCGCCCTCTGGTGAGATGGTCCAAGGTGGACAAGCGCCGGGACAGGGCAAAAGGATGCTCGTAAGACGTTGTGACCGTAACCGCGAATCCCAGATGCTTGGTCGCATGGGCCATGACCGGAACAATGAGCGACGGATCGTTGGCCGGAACCTGGACCGCATTTTGTATGGAAATATCGCGCGTGCCCTTGTATACGTCATAGACGCCGATCACATCAGCCAGGAACAATGCGTCGAATTTCCCTTTCTCCAGAAGCTGCGCCAGTTCGGTCCAGTAACCAAGATCGTTATACCGTCTGCGTTCATTGTCGGGATGCTTCCACAAGCCGTGGGAGTTGTGCCCGACACAGTTCATATCAAATAAATTCAACCGCAGCTGTTTCTTTTTTGCCACTCTCGTCACTTCCCTTCCATAAAATAAAAAAGGAGACGCTTAACAGCTCTTTGTCCCAAGCTGAAGGTCTCCGGTGTTCCGGTAGATGCCGTATTATGATTTCAGGCTGCTTACAGGCGATTTGCCCGCAGGCCTGGTTGTTCCCGGAAGCTCGTTATTGGCAATCATTTCTCCGAAAGGACTGATAAAGGACGGATCCCCGGCGTTCCCGGCGGAGCCCAGATTCAGTTTGGGGAACAGAAGCTCCGCGGTCCGGTAGGCTTCTTCCAAATGGGGGTAGCCGGAGAGAATAAACGTCTCGATCCCCAAATCCGTGTATTCCTTCATTCTCGCGGCGATGCTGTCCGGGCTGCCGACCAGCGCCGTGCCCGCTCCCCCTCGCACGAGGCCGATGCCCGCCCACAGGTTCGGACTGATCTCGAGCTTCGACCGGTCCCCATGATGCAGCTCCGACATCCTCTTCTGGCCTTCAGAGTCCATTCTGGCGAAAATTTGTTGAGCCGCCGCAATCGTATCCTCGTCCAGATGGGCAATCAACTCGTCGGCCGCCTGCCAGGCTTCTTCTTCCGTGGGGCGGACAATGATATGCAGCCGGATGCCGAAGCGGAGCGTTCTTCCTTTGGCCTCGGCCAGCTTGCGCATGCGGTTGATCTTCTGCTCCACCTGCTCCGGCGGCTCTCCCCAGGTCAGATACACGTCGACATGCTCAGCCGCGACATCCGCGCCGGCATCCGAGGAGCCTCCGAAGTAAAGCGGAGGGTAAGGCTTTTGAACAGGCGGGTAGAGCACTTTTCCACCCTTCACCTGCAGATGGTCGCCTTCATAATCCACTTCTTCGCCTTCCAGCTCCTTGCGCCAGATATGCAGAAAATCATCCGTCACTTCATAGCGCTCATCGTGATTCATAAACACCCCGTCACCGGCCAGTTCAACAGGGTCGCCGCCTGTCACCACATTGATCAGCAGTCTTCCTCTGGAGAAACGGTCCAGCGTAGCCGTCATACGGGCCGCCAGAGTCGGAGACATTAAGCCGGGACGGACGGCTACCAGAAATTTCAGCCTTTCCGTGACCGGTACCAGGGTCGAAGCCACGATCCAGGCATCCTCGCAGGACTTGCCGGTCGGCAGCAGAACTCCGCTGTAGCCCAATTCATCAACAGCCTGCGCAATTTGCTTGCAGTACGCGTAGCTGACGGCCCTTGCCCCTTCCTTTGTCCCCAGATACCGTCCGTCTCCGTGAGTCGGAATAAACCAGAATACTTCCATCTCTCATGCATCCTCTCTTTATATATAGGTGTAGTTCCTCTTGGTTCCGTGCTTGCCCGCTTCTTTCAGAAGATTCCATACGGGTTCTGTGAAGCTGTCTTTATCGGACTTCACATACTGGCTGGCATAAGCCCGGACCGGATCACCGGCGTAAAAGCGTTCATAGAGCTCATGCCTTGCGCCCAGCGGACTGCCGATCAGGTCCCAGGCGAGCTTGAACAGATGGATCTTCTTCTCCGCGCTGATTGATGCTCCTTCGAAGTACAGATGCATCAGCTTGGAAATCGGTCCGTAGAAATCCTCCATGCCCGACGGCGTCTGGACGAATCCCCCGCCTCCCACCTGCTGCAGGATTTCAATGGCCCGCGGATAAAATTTCGTGCCGATATTCCGGGCCGTATCAATATAGGAAATCTCCGGCACCAGAACTCCCGACTCATCGTGCCTCGCCTTCGTCTCGCTGGCGATCACCAGCGCCTTCATCGTGTCCACCTGGGTCATCAGCTCGCCCAGCTTCTCCTGGATGTGCAAATATCCGTTGACCCCTATCGCTTCGGCAATGGCAAAAGCAACACCTGTGACGAACTCCAGCTTCGATACATAGCGGACCACAGTCTGATGAAAGGCGAGCGAGTTGGCCGTCTTGTTGGCTCTCAGCTTCAGGACCGCCTCCGAATTCCCGTACAGCAGCACTCTCTCCCACGGTATAAACACGTCATCGAAGAACAGCACCGCATCCATTTCCTCATACCGGGAGCTCAATATGTGATTTTGCTCCCTGCTGTCCGCGAAGGATTCCCGGCATACAATATGCAGTCCCTCGGAATTGGCCGGAACAATAAGAATATGGGCATGCTCACGGTTCATTTGGTCAAATTGCAGGAAGGAAAATATGATGAAGTCATGCGTATACGGAGCTCCGGTGGCAATCATCTTGGCACCACGGACCGTAATGCCCTCCTTCGTCTCCTTGACGACATGCAGGAACCGTTCGGCAATACGGCTGTCGTCCAGGCTGACAGACCGGTCAATCTGCGGGTCCAGAATAGCCGTTGTCAGAAACAGGTCCCGGTCGCGGGCGTCCGTATAATAAGCGGTGATCTTCGCTTCGAAGTCGGGATCAAGCTGGCTTAACTGCTTCCTGGCCGCATACCAGCCTGTAATCATGGAACGGCCGTAGTCGGACAAGCGGCTCATCATGCCGTGGGTTTCATCAGCCCAATAACTGAAAGCCCGGCTCCGGCGGCTAAGATCCTCGGCGGTATAGGGCACCAGGAACGAGCTGTGCGCATAGGCTTCCCGTCCCGGGGGAGCAAAACCTACGTTATCGCGGAGCGCCGGATCGTCAAGCTGGTTAAATAAACGTTTTATCGTGCCGAGCGTACCTTGAAATGCGGCATGTTCGGACAAATCCTTGACTTTAGCCCCGTCCAGCCATACATTCCGTCCATCAGCCAAACTAGAAATAAAACGGTCTCCCCTTGTCGGCATATCGGGTCTCCTTTATTTTGTTATTAATCATACATTCCCCATTGCTAAAGTTGGTTTAATATGTTTTATTATACTTATCCCGCAGTAACGCACAACCGACATTATCCTCTCAACTGTCCGTTAAACAGCAATTAACTTGGCCTTTGTTGGTTTTATCCGGTTTATTCAACATTTGAATAAAAATTGTCCTTGTGGGCAGCGAATGGTTAAAAGAGCAGGCATAAAGGTACAACTTACAGATTTTCATTCTACGCTGTCCGCGTCACACGGGCTCTGCGCCACTTTCAACAAAACAACATTATTTCACATTATGTTGGTTAACCTACATATTCGAGTTATATGTCACCAGTCTTTTTGATCCCGATCCCAGGCTTGGAGGTGTCTTATGATGCAGGATTCCCGTCATCCGGACCGTCGGATCCATAAAACGCGCACTACGATCGTTGACGCGTTTGTTTCTTTAATTTTTGAAAAAGGCTTTTCCGCCATCTCGGTCAAGGATATTACCACCTGCGCCGATGTGAACAGGTCTACCTTTTATGCCCATTATCAGGATAAATTCGACCTGCGGGAGAAGCTGACCCAGGAGAAGCTGGGGGAATTGTCCCGGCTTATTCATCCCGAGCATGCCGGTGCCCTTGCGTATAACGGCAATTTTGACGAGCCTGACCCCTTTTTCATTGAACTCTTCACGCATCTGACGGAGAACAAACGATTTTATCAGGCCATGCTGACCCGGCTTGAACCGGAAATTTTCACCATTAAATTATATGAGGTGATTCGGGAGAGCTTTTACGCTAGAATTGCTAATAGGAAGATGGAGCAGAAGCTGTCTGTTCCGCTGGATATTTTACTGAATTATTCGAGCTCGTCCGTCATGGGGGTAATCCTGAACTGGGTTAATGATCCGACCATGTATACGCCCCAATATATGGCGCTGCAGCTCACGCGGCTGACGATGCTGGGCATTTACAGAACGATGGGGCTGTTCGAGTAACATCGGAAATACGGCAATCTTCATCGCAATATGGAAATTAAACTACTTATCGGAGGATGCAGCTATGCAGAATAATTACAGCATCGTGGATGCCAAGCTTGAGGATTTGCCGAAAATCGTGGATATCTACAACTCTACCATTGCCAGCCGCACCGTAACCGCGGACCTGGAGCCGGTATCGGTTGCAAGCAGGCTGAAGTGGTTTGAGGAGCATTCCGCCGATTTCAGGCCCCTATGGGTGGTCAGGCATGGGGATGAAATCGTCGCATGGCTGAGCTATCAGTCGTTCTACGGCCGGCCGGCCTACAACGCTACGGCGGAGATCAGCATCTATATTGCCGAGTCCTACAGGTCGAAGGGACTGGGAAGCCTGCTGATCGGGAAAGCCATCGAGGAGAGCCCAAGGCTCAATATCAATACGCTGGTCGGTTTTGTGTTCGGCCACAACGAGGGCAGCCTCGCGCTGCTGAAGAAATACCGCTTCGAGGAGTGGGGTCATTTGCCCCGGATCGCCAAACTTGACGGGGTCGAGAGGGATTTGATTATTTTGGGAAGACGGTTGTAAGGTTCAAGCATGAAGGAGTGGTAAATGGGTGCCGGCTTGTATAGATCAGGATCCGGGACGGCACCCGCAACGCTTTAGGGGCGCCGCGCGCAGACCTATCCCCCGTTCACTCCATTACTTTAGCATCATTAACCCTTCGAACCGCGCTTCTATAATAATATTTCCGGGTTTTCCACTAAAAGCTTGTACTTGTAGGCTAGCCCCCCTCATATTCGGTTCCAGCACTTCAATAGCGCCTTCGTGGTCATGGGCAACCAACTCGTGAGTTAACAGATTGCCATTCCAGTTAATCCTAAACATTTTTGTTGAATAAGCGGTTCCTTGTTTTGCGGTTATGTAGAGCAATCCTTCCGCACCTGATCCCAGCGAGAAGACATCTTCCCAAGCCGTATTTTCATTTATATTTTTTAAGGTGACCGTTATAATGGCACTCTGATCACGCAGTGGAATGGGTGCTGTAAACCCTTGACCTGTGCCGATATTCCCTTCACCATTTCCAGATAATGTATTTCCAGAGAAGTACCACCCCAACCCGGAATTTTTAAGAAAAAAACCGTAACGGGAATTATTATTGACTATATTATCTGTTACTTTCAAGTTGCGGATGCTGCCGTCAACCTGAATTCCGTCTCCCGTGTTTTCATTTACAATATTTTTAGAGATGATGATGTTAGAATCCGTGGACACACCAGAAACGCGAATCCCTCCGCCATTCCGGCTTTCGGTAATCGTGTTGTCACTGATGATTATATTCTTGGCATTCAGATTAACCGCATATTCCAAGTGAATACCAAAATTATACGCATGATGAATGCTATTTCCTGAAATCGTTATAAAACTTCCATCAATAATATAGATTCCTGAGTTTAAATTTACATCGGGATCGTTCTCAACTCCATCAATTATATTGCCGATGATAGTGATATATTTTGCACCATCCTCAATATGAATGGCCTCGTAACGGGTGTTTTCAATTA
Source organism: Paenibacillus sp. JT31N11 (assembly GCF_056269285.1). Taxonomy (NCBI): domain Bacteria; kingdom Bacillati; phylum Bacillota; class Bacilli; order Caryophanales; family Paenibacillaceae; genus Paenibacillus; species Paenibacillus sp. JT31N11. Next base: position 669,778 of record NZ_JBWDNQ010000003.1, on the reverse strand, counting down.
TATTGCCCATAATCGTGATGTTTGTTGCCCCTGCAACTCCGATACCGAATCCAGCCATTTTCGATTTGCCTAGACCTTTAGGAACAGAAATGTAATTTCCTGCAATCACGAAATGTTCCTTTGCATCATTTGCCTGACCGGGGTGATTCAGCTCTATAGCATCGCTATAGATATTGATGAACTGATTATCAATCACTCTAATATCCTTTATATTCACAGCCATTTTATTGGTTAGCAGACCATATGCCACCTTATCAAAACGGTTTCCGCTAATTTGTACATGCTCAACACCAGGGGCGTTAATGTTTACGGCTTGAGAATAAATACCGGTAAATGTATTGTTCATGATCCATATATGCTTAACATTATTTTGAATGTCTATGATGTTATTTCCAGTTTTTTTCGTGTTGTTTAACCAAAGTCCTTCGATCGTTATATTTTGCTGCCCTGCAGCTATAACCAAGACAGCGAAATCCGGCTTCGTGTTGGTCTTCGTAATTTTAGCATGAGATCCGATCACTTTGGTTTCCGAATAAACATAAAGATTTCTTGATATGATATAGGTTCCTTCCGGAAAATATACGACTCCGCCACCTGATTTTTTGGCTAGATTCAACGCATTTTGAATCGCGGCCGTATCGTCCTTTTTACCATTGCCGACAGCGCCAAAGTTTTTGCTTTTTACATTAAATACATTTGCGTACTCTACTGGAGCTTCGGAAAGATACTTTTTAACAGAATCCTGAACAGTACTGTCAACGGACGAGGCATAATTGACAGCTGCTGGGTTCTCTGGTTTCATTGCAAAAGCAGATGTTGTGATCGTGATTGCCATAAAGATGAGAACACATGCGGTGCCAAATGCCATCTTCATATATGGTTCCTCTCTGTTCATTTATTAATGAACCCTATCTTACTGCATCATAACCGCCGACGACTTTGAATTGGAGTTTGGCTGTATCTTGCCTCCGCTCTCTTTTCCCGACCTTTTCAGTTGCATCTGAGAGATAAATGGGGTATGAAAGCAGGCAAGCCAGAAGTACAATTGAATAAACGCAAATGAATCAAATTGCATAAGAGAAAAAGCGAGAAGTATTATGAGCATCTTAGCGAAGCTCGCTCCCTTGAAGGAAAATAAAAACGAAGCTACAGCCGTCAACAGCACGATACCTATAAGCCCAAATTCGGACAGTAATCGGGTATACATATTATACTGGGGGAGAGATAAATTAGTCGTTGCCATGCTAAATTCACTCCCCTTCGTATTCAATAAATTTCCAGGAATCCTGTCTAAATGATTCATGTATCCATGGTAATAGTTACCAAACCCATACCCAATTATCGGGTTATCCAAGAATGCATACAGTCCAATTGTTGAATAAGTGGTGCGGATACTAAAAGAGGCATCATTCGATATTTTCGATGGATTGTTCACCATGTTCGCGATGCGGTGATAATGGTCCGCCTGCAAGTTAAAGATATTCTGTACGAAAATGACGTTCAACAGAAGAACGATCAGAATTGCCATAGCCGCAAATTTCATCATTACCTTCAAGATGTCTTTTGTCTTGGAAGAGAGCAATAAATAAACGATAAATAACACAGCCAAATCAATCATGTATCGGATCGACAACGAGAATAACGAAATGGGAATAAAGGAAAACACAATCCATTTATCAAGTTTGGATAAGCTGTTCTTATTTTTCAGGATCAAATAGGCGGGTATAAGCAATAAGTTCGTATGCAAACCGATATAAGAAGGCTCTGAAAAAGTAAATTGAATCCTGTTCGCCGTACGATAAATGTCGCGATTTACAAATAAATCGATTATTTCGCTCAATAGGCCATTTCTGAACGCATAAATGTAGATCAACTGAAAAACGCCGACTGCAAGCGCAACTCCGTAACCTCTCAGTACATATTTAAAGAAGGTTATATACGTTGTATCCTTGTTATTTCGATAGATAAATATTCTAAAACTTAAGTAAATGAGCATCCCTGCGCACAATGATGAAATCGCGTCTGATAATCCGATGAAAGAATAGTGCATTTTCACATTTATAAACCCGGTATACAAAACAATGGTAAATAAAATGACCGCGATCCACAATTCAATGGATTTATAATGAATTCGAAATACATATCGAATATTGCATATAAAGTATAATGCAACAAATAGCAATGAGATTGGTTTATAGGCTTGACCAAACATAAGCGGGAAATTATCAAGCGGAAATAAAAAAGCCGCAATATACATCAGTACATTCATATGTATTTCCCCTATTATTGTATATTTTCCTGATTACCGAGTATCCGTAACATTACGAATTGGTGTTATTCAAAATAACGCCAATTATCCGTGCATGGGCACGCTCCAAGCTATTTTTTGCTTTTTTGACCAATTCTTTCTCTGCCTTTCCTTCCATGACCACCAGAATGACCCCATCGCACATAGCGCTGACTGTCAGACTATCCGTTATCTCAAGAACTGACGGTGTATCAATAAGAATGACATCGTAATGCATCCTGAGCTCATCCATAAGCTGATACATACGATAAGATTCCAGCAGTTCGGATGGACTCGCCGAGTGTGTCGGTCCACTCGTGATGAGAAATAAATATTCGATCTGGGTATTTTTCACGACTTCTTGCCAGGAATGCTTGTTCAACAAAATGCTGGCCAAGCCGATATCGTTCGGTTGTTCGAATAATCGTTGCAGCGAAGGATTATGGAAATTCATATCAATAATCAATACTTTCTTTTCTTCCTGTGCGTATGTGACCGCCAAATTGCTGACCGTCGTTGTCTTTCCTTCTCCTTGCTGTGCAGACGTGATCATTAACACTTTGTTCGGATTATCAGATGCATAGCAAATATTTGTCCTAAGCCTTCGGTACGATTCAGAGATTTCCGAATGTGGATTTTTTATCGTTATCAAATCCTTCTCATTGCTTGAATGCCGCATATGTTTCTTCACCTGCCCTATTGTTGGTCGCAACTGGAGGTTGCTTTCGTCTGACATGCTTTATCTTCATCACGGAAGCAAGCACGGGCAGACCAAGATCGGCTTCGAGTTCTTCCTCTGACTTGTAGCTTTTATCCATATAATCAAGGAAGAACACAAGCCCTATTGCGAACATCAAGGAAACGAACAAGCTGATCAGAATATCCATTTGGGGATTCATGTTGATCGGGACTGCCCGATCATTTACATTTGCTTCGGAAAGAATTGTTACATTATCTACATTCATAATCATCGATATCTGTTCCTTGAACACGTGGGAAATCGCATTGACGTTTCTGGCCGCTCTCTCGTAAGAGATATCAGTGTAGCTTAAAGTCATAATTTGAGAAGCGCTTAGCGCAGCCGCAGATATTCTGGCGGACAGTTCCTGCGCATTCGTTGTGAGATCAGGAAATTGTTCGACAACTTTATCCGCGATTGCAGGCGATTTAACGATCTCTTTATATGAATTAATCAGCATGATATTCGTCTGTATCTTATCTATATCCGGCATGACCAGCTCGTCGTTCTCGGAGGATTGATTGACGATTAGCTTTACGGTAGCGGTATATATCGGAGTGATCATATAATAGCTTCGGATGCCTGTCGCGACGCATGCAATCATAACGATTAATGCGATAAGCCAAAGCTTCTTCATGATAAATTTGAAATAATGTTTAAGTTCCATGTTTTTTCAATCCTCCTTGTCTGAAAGGTAGTAATCCGAAATAAATAAAGATGATTAGCCCCCTCACGGGCACAAAGGCTATATGATATAACATTCTCAGAATGAAAAATATATCTGTAAATATATATATTTACAGATATGGTCATAAAACTGTTTTTCTATTATGACTGAAATTTAATTTTCTTAATCTTCTGGCTAATTTACGCTAGTGTTGCAAGTTATATGCTAAATCTGTGAAAATCACGAAACTACAATACGTTTTCTCCCCGAATTCTTCACTGCCCGTTCGAATGTCCCCCGGATGCAGCTGATAACGCGCTGCTGCTCGTCCTTCTGCATCCCCGACCCCGATGGCAAACAGAGCCCCGCCGCGAACAGCCGTTCAGACACGTTCATTCCCTCATGCGAATAATAACGCTTGCCTGCAAACAACGGCTGCAGATGCAGCGGCTTCCATACCGGACGAGCCTCGATATTCTCCTCGGTCAAAACGTGAAGCAAGTCCGAAGCCGTCAGCCCCGCTTCCTGTTCATCGATCGTCAATGCCGTGAGCCAGCGGTTGGATCTGGTCCCCGCAAGCTCCGGCATAAAGGCAATGCCCGGCAGAGCGCTCAGCTGACTGCTGTACCTGTCGAAGATAGCCCTTCGCGACTCGACGCGCTCCTCCAGCACCTGCAGCTGCGCCCGGCCCACCCCTGCCAGCAGATTGCTCAGCCGGTAATTATAGCCTATTTGGCTGTGTTCATAATGCGCGGCCCGGTCTCTCGCCTGAGTCGCCAGGAACCTGGCCTGTTCCAACACTCCGGCATCCTCCGCTACCAGCATGCCGCCGCCTGATGTGGTAATGATTTTATTGCCGTTGAAGGAATAAACACCGAATTCGCCGAGCGTTCCGCTTGCCCTTCCCTTATAGGTGGAGCCCAGCGACTCTGCGGCATCCTCGATGACCGGGACCCCGTAACGGGCGCAAAGGGCCGTTATCTCGTCCATTTTGGCGCATTGTCCGTACAGGTGGACGACAATGACCGCTTTGGGCAGCGCCCCTTCCCGGTCCGCCTCCGCAAGCGCCGCCTCCAGAGCCTGTGGCGACATGTTCCAGGTCGAAGGTTCCGAATCGATAAATACCGGCTCCGCGCCCATATACAATATCGGATTGGCGCTGGCGACAAACGTCAGCGTGGAACAGAACACGCGGTCTCCCTTGTCGACCTGAAACAGCCGCAGGGCCAGATGGATCGCAGCCGTTCCGGAGCTGACCGCCGCACATCCGCCTGCCCCCACATGAATCGCCATCTCCTGCTCGAACGCATCGACATGGGGACCCACAGGAGCAATCCAGTTGTCGGCAAAAGCCTGACCGATATAATGCTGCTCCCTGCCGCTCATATGAGGCGCCGACAAATAGATTCGTTTATGCTTGTTATCCATGGACTGCTTTCACTTCCTTCTTGAACAAATGCGCAAGCGCCGGCAAACCGGCAAGCTCCTTCAGGTCACCGATTCGATAGTGAGCCTGATGCGAGGGCTCCGCCTGAACAGCTGCGTATATCCCCTGCTCCCTGCTGATCTGCACGGTGGTCCATCCCAGCCGTTTGGCCGTTACAAAGTCCTTGGCTGCATTATCCCCGATATATAGACATTGAAAGTGCGGAATTCCGGTCTGTCTGCTGAACGTTTCATACGGGAGCGGACTTGGCTTCCAATGATCCCTGCCCAGCGCGTCCGTCAATACAATCGCATGGAAAGCCTCCGCCAGATTAAGCGCCAGAACCTTTTGCTGCTGGGCAATGAGGTACCCGTCGGAGATGATCCCCAGCTTCACGTCCTTGTCCAGGTTCTCCAGCACCCACCCGGCATCCTCGAGCAGAGCGATATCCGGCCGGTGGGAACGGTAAACCTCCACCAGCTCCGCGATCAGCCGCTCGTCATAGCTGATATCAAGCTGCTCCAGAGTCCGGTTGAATATAAGCGTTTTGACCCCCGAATGCAGCAGCGAGGCCGCCGTTTCATAGAAACCCCCGGCTCCATGGCGATCCCTGACCCATTGATCCACTGCCTTGAAGCCGCTCAAGGCATAAGTCTTCTCCAGGTACAACGTATCATCCAGATCGAACACGACGGCTTTAATGCCCATAAGCAAACTCCTTTGTGAAGAAAGCATCGTCATATCGGAGCATGGTCAGATCATCATCCCAGCTGTCATCAGGCTCCCCCGTAAACTGCTCGCCTCTTCCAAGCATGATGGTCCACAGCGGAAAGTCCGCGCCCGCTTCAATGGCTAGCGGGATTCCGCCTCCAAAACGGGGATTGATCTCGATAAACGTAATCTCGCCGTTCACCTGCTTAAAGCACTGCAGCGTAATGCAGCCCACTGCTCCGGGAAGCACGCTTACCGCCTGCCGGACAGCGCGGATGACCGCAGCATCTCTTCGTGTAACCCCTTTGCTGACTTCACCCGCCCTCGTCTCCATCCGCAGCCGGGGCACAATGGCCTTGATCGTCCCCTGAAAATCCAGCATGACATCGACCGTATATTCTTCGCCGGTCACATATTCCTGAATCATCGCTTCCGGAATATAATCCTTGAAGAAGTCCAGCTCGCGTCTGCTGTGAATTTTCGTTACGCCTTGGCTGGAGCTGCCTCGCCTGGGCTTGATAAGCAGCGGAAATGCCAACGGTTCAACCTGCACTTCCGCTTCGCTGTATACCCTTGGGGTGCGGATGCCATGCTCCGTGAAGAAGGCAAAGGTCTTCATTTTATCCGAGGCGAGCTCATTAAGCTCGACGCTTGAGACCAGCAGACGGACATGCTGCTGCTCAAACAACGCCCGGTTTTCCGCCAGCAGGACCAGTTCGGTATCAATCAGCGGAATGAGCAGATCAATGCGTTCCTCCTTGCATATCGCAAGCAATGTCTCCACATACCGCGGGTCGGCGACTCTGGGAACGAGAACATGCTTGTCCCCGGCAAAGGCCGCTGGTGCGGTTGGTTTATTGTCGGCCGTCACAACCTTGCCCTGAATCCCGCGGCTTGCATAAGCTTCCTTGAACTTGCGGATCAGCGACACTCTTCGTCCCGAGCTTGTAAATAAAATATTCATTTCCCTAGCGTTCAAGTCCCTTCACACTCCCTTTAAATACCGGCATAGTGGCATGATTGCCATTCTGGATACCTTCGGACCGGAATACTTTCCTGACCGACAGCAGCAGGATCCCGACATCCAGCCTCAGGCTGCGGTGCTGCACATACCACAGATCAAGCGCGAACTTCTCTTCCCAGGAAATCGCATTGCGTCCGTTAATCTGGGCCCAGCCGGTGATGCCCGGCTTGACCTCGTGGCGCCGCGCCTGCTCTTCCGTATACAGGGGCAGATAATCCATCAGCAGCGGCCTGGGACCTACGAGGCTCAGATCGCCTCTGATCACATTCCACAGCTGCGGCAGCTCATCCAGACTGACCTTCCTGAGCCATTTCCCGAAGGGAGTCAACCGCACGGAGTCGGGCAGAAGCTGGCCGCTGCTGGCCCTGGCATCGGTCATCGTTCTGAATTTCATCATCTGAAACGGCTTCCCGTGCTGGCCGGGCCGGTGCTGTTTAAACAGCACCGGCGAACCCAGCCTGATCCGCACCAGAACCGCAACCACCGCCATAACAGGCAGCAGGCAAACAAATAGGGGGACTGCCAGCAGAAGATCCATTACTCGTTTCACAGCATGTCCCTCATCTTTGCGATTAATTTGGGGCCGACAAGGCGGCTCGCCATTCTCTTGAGCGTGCTTCTCATCCGGACATGCGCCGGAAGCCAGGACTGTGCGAAGTGGTGAATCGTATAGCTGTCCGAGGTGATGAAGCTTGCCCCGTTAATATAATCATAGGGACTGAAATAGGTTCGCGGATAAATGGTTACGCCGTTTGCGAGCACCTGATACTCGCCGTTCAGCAGCAGCCCGTGCTTCTCGCAGGTGCGGCTGATCACCGCAGTATTGGTCGTCGTATCGTAGCTTCCGTCCTTGCGGAGAAATCTTCTTTTGTCATAATCCAGCAGCAGCTCGCCGATCCAGGGATGCCCCTTGGCGGCTCCCATCGTCCCGGATTGAAGAAAATGCCCGTCCTCAAACCCGGAGAACGCTTCGTGTTCAAGGAAGCGGTCGAGCGGCTTCACGACCTCAACATCGGTGTCCATATAAATCCCGCCATGATGGTAAAGAGCGTGAAGCCGCACATAATCGCTGACGAACGCATATTTGCGGGCCGCATAAGCCTCTTTTACGTACGGATTAGATTGAATATCAAATGAGTCCTCGTTCCACTCTATGAACTGGTAGCCGTTCAGATGCTTTTGCCAGCTCCGCATGCATTTGATGAACAGCTGGGGCTTCGCTCCCCGGCCGAACCAGCAGTAGTGGATGATGCGCGGGATATGAGTTGATGACATTTTCCTTCCTCCTTCAGAACGGCCAGTTCAAATAATTGCTTTGGTAATCGAGGCCCAGCGTGATAACATTTTCATAAAAGAAAAAAATCAGGTACAGCACGACGATCGCGAAATAAATGAGCTTCTGGTCCTTCTCCCGGAAGATCTTGATAATCCATGCCATCATAATGATTTGATAGAGGCTGAAGTAAATTGCCATCCGTGCGAAAATCCAGTTCTGCGTGGAAATTACCATTAGGATAAAACCGAGAAGCGCCAGATTGACAACAATATCGGCATGGGGGAAAATCGTACGCAGCTTCTCTCTGCCCAGATACGCGATGATCAGCGGCACCGAGTCAATTAACACTCGGATCACATTGGCCCCGCCTTCGGCGAATGTGCTGTACTCCCCATATTGAGTATCCTTGATCGCAGAGAACAGTAAGTCCGAGAATTCACTGTACCCCATCACTATTGCAATAGCTATCAAGAGCATTCCAAAGGTTGCGCCTGTCCAAGCCCTGCGGCGCACGATAAAATAAATTGGGATCATGATTAATGCGCTCAGATGGAACATGGAGGCCAATGTAACGATCACCAAATACTTGTAAAAGCTCCCGCCAAAAAGATACTTCGATGCTGCCAGGACGATCGCCGCTGCCAAATACTGCCTGATCCCATTCATCGACACAATAAAGGCGCCGGATGAAATATATACATACAAGGCAATCTCAAACAATCTAGTATAACGGTAAAAAACGGAAACAATGAGAGCGTTTGTCATAATAGCAGTCACAAGGATGAGTATCTGGGGATCTTCGGAAAAATTTTTCAAGATCATCTGAAAGAGACTAAATCCAATATCCTTCTGCTGCATGATATGAGACCAACTAAAATCGTTTACGGTATAGCCATGCATGTAATAGAAGGTATCACCAATATTGGACCGCAGTCCGGCAACGATCATAAGAGTCAACGCAGCCAGAACAGCCATAAGCTTATTGGGACTGACAGGTGCAGCTCCGATGCCCGCAATGGCAGGAACAGCGAAATATCGGGCCATAAAGGCAAACATAAAAACGAGTATCAACGTCATCCACAATATAGTCATTTTTCGTTCTCCTCCGGCTTTTCCCGATCAACCCGGTTCCTGTTGTCTGCCGATATGGTTTACAGCTGCTCTATTCGTCTTCATAAGGTAGAGGTAAAGCAGGCACCCAAAGGGAAAAGCGAGCAAAGTCGTCCATTTGCTCGGCGACTCGCGCAATAACTGTCTGTTTCGGATCATCAGACTGCTAGATACATAATGAATAGATTCTCGCAACCTCTTCTTGAACGAAGGTGCATGCTTCATGGCGATTTTCCTGAAGAAAGCAAATCCGTGCGGATTGCGTTTGTATTGGTTAATCATATTCATGCTTGATCCGTCCGGCCGGTATTCGACAATACAGAGGGGCTCATTCATAATGAGCAGCTCATAGTGCTGATCAATCTGAATATACTTGCAGGCTAGAGGACAATATTTCTCCCCTCCGAAGATGGGATACGGCGGATAGGACCTGGTCAGTTCTGAGCGGTATACAAGTTTCTTATCCCCTTTGACCCTGTACTTCTCATACAGATCAGTCAGTGTGGATGACTTTAATCCCTCGGGCATCGCCGTACCGATCCATCTACCTCCGGGTGTCGCATCCAATCCTACGATGCCGGCATACTTATTGTCCCCGTATGCCCTCCAGAAGCTTGTTATCCGCTCTACGGCATCATCGGTCATGTGATCATCGGAATCAATACAGACGTTAAGTTCGGTATCTATCCGTTCATAAGCGGCATTATGCGCTCCGTGCATCCCCTGGTTGTCCTGATAGTGATAGAGAATGGATACCAGACCTTCCTCCATCCAGCCTGCAACCAGTTCCCTTGTATGATCAGATGAGCCGTCATCAATGATCATCCAGACAAAATCACGGCAGCTCTGCCTCTTCAAACTTTCATAACACAAATGCAAGGTATATGCTCTGTTGTAGGTAGGTGTGAAAACAGTCAACATCGGCTTCAATCCGTCAACACTCCTCACCTGCCGACAGCGGCGGACAATTGAGTCAAATAATACTCCGACAGCCACTGGGCCATGGTTTCAATATCATATCCGTTTTTCCGCAGTGATTCGGCCGTATCCAGATGTTCATAGGTTGTATCTAGAATATGCTGAGCCCAATTCTGCGAACTTTCCTGCAAACCTATAAATTGAAGCCTTCCTGTCACATCCGCATCCGCCGTGATAGTGTCCGATACGATGCATCTTAGCCCTGCCGCCTGGGCTTCGATTATCGCTACGGGGAGCCCCTCGAAGAGGGAGGGGAACAAAAAGACATCCATAGCCTGCAGCAGCTTCGATATATCCGAGCGGACACCCAGAAACTGTACATGCTGCGACAATCCTAGCTTATCTACCTTGCGTTCAATCGCCGCCCTTAAATGTCCGTCACCAGCAAGGACCAGCAGCGCTTGCGGGTTAAGACGGTGTACGGCCTGGAATATATCGATCAGAAACTTGTGATTCTTCTGTTCATCGAATCTGCCGATGTGGCCAATAACGAAGCGCCCTTCAGCGCGAAGCTCGTGCCTGACCACATTCCTGATTGCTTGGTCAAAGGCATATTCCTCTACAGGTACTGCATTACGCAGAACAATCAGTGGAACCTGATCCTTGATCTGTTTACCGAACAACCACTCGCCTGCTTTGCTAGAGCAGGCAAAATATCCGGTCAGATTATTTTTCATCGCATTTCTGGCATACAAACGGAATGGAAACTTCATATCAATCCCGAGGTCGCTAATATGACTGTGTGCAATACGGCAGTAAATGCCCGCCTTCTTGGCTGCTCTTAACACGAAGCTGCTGTTTTCGTTGATATGTGAATGAACCACATGATAACCCGAATGGACAGTAAAAAATTGGTCAAGGAGCTTAAAATAGTTTCTGTAATTACCCGGTCTGATCCGCGGCATCCGATAAATACGCCCGCCAAGCGCTTCAATCTCATCGTCGTAGTGGCCTTTCTCGGATCGGTGCACCATGAAATCAAATTGTATTTTACGACGGTCCATTTGCCGGTAGTAATTCATGATCATCGTTTCCAACCCGCCACGATTCATGACGGTTACCACTTGTAATATTCGAGCCGGTTTCAACTGCTCACACCCCTATTGGATTAATTTTCTTATCCATATCCCTTTGTATGTTATAGATAGGCACGATTATGCTGACTTTGGGCTTCATTTCCATCCTCCATCATGTACGTTGAATAGACCTTATCCAGCTCCTTTACCACTTGGGAGATGGAATACGCAGCCACGTCGTGAAGACTCATCGCACCCATCCGCCTGCGCAGCTCCTCCGATTGATAAAGCTCAAGCAAGCGGCTTGCAAACTTCGGGACATCATCAGGCGGGACAATGAATCCGTTTCTCCTGTCCTTGACCAGCTCCGAATGTCCCCTGTTCGCGGTTGCCACAACCGGCAGGGCGCAGGACATCGCCTCCATAATGTTGACCGGCAGTCCCTCCCGCAGACTGGAGGCAACGGCCGCATCGCACATAGGCAGCAGGCGGTCGATATCATCGCGGTAGCCGATAAAGTCAATCATGCTCCGGACGCCAAGCGCTGCAGCAAGGCTTTGGCACTCCGCAAGCAGCGGTCCATCGCCGGCAAGCAGCAGCTTCAGCGTCGGGGCCTGATCCTTGATCCGGGCGACTGCGCGGATCAGCAGCTGATGATTCTTGTTGCCGTTGAATTCAGCGGCGTAGAAGAGCAGAAATTCATGCTTGCCGTAGCGGAAGCCTTGGCGCAGCCGGTGCCGCTCCTGCGAGCCGACAGGCGCGAAGCGCTGGGTGTTGACACCGACGCCATGCACGCGGACCAACCGCTTCGCTTTGAACCTTCTTGCGGCCGCGAGGGTGTAATCCTCTTCGTTGATGGTAATAAGACAGTCCGTACGGCGGGCAAGAGTCTTCTCGATCGGGTAGTACAGCAGCCAGTTCAGAAGCGGAGCGCCCTTGCAAAAGTGAAAGCCATGTGCAGTATACAGAACACGCGTGCCGCTTCTTCTCGCGCTGCTTGCAGCGAGCCGGGTCAAGACGCCGCCCATTGGCGTATGGCAGTGAACAATCCGGTAGTCATTCCTCTCCATGAGGAGCTTCAACTGCCTGCAGCCCCTAATATTAGAAAGGCGCAGCGGTGAACGCTCGATGGAAATATTGAATTTCTGATCTGTAAACGGGAGCTCGCTGTCGCCCTTGGCCGCGACATGCACTTCCCAGCCCTGCTCCTTGAAGCGCCGCATGACCGGCAGATGAAATGCTCTGAAATGCGTATCCAGCGTCGCGACAAATAGTATTTTCGGAGGCATGCAGGTGCACCTACCAATCTTCAGGTTAACCGGATACGGACAGCAGCTCCGGGACGGCGATTTTATGATTCGCGAAATCCAGCAGCATTTGCCTCAGCTCCGCTTTGGTATGGGTATGGTAAATCGCCAGCAGATTCTCAATGTCGCCGAAGTCTACTTCGGAGGATTTTCCCACATAAATTTTCGGATAGACCTGCTTCTCATGAACCTCTCCGGCGGACAGCAGCTCCTCGAACAGCTTCTCTCCCGGCCTGACTCCCGTGTAACGGATGCCGATCTCCTCCACCGTGTAGCCCGACATGCGGATGACGTTTTTAGCAAGCTCCATAATTTTCACAGGCTCGCCCATATCCAGCACAAATATTTCCCCGCCCTTGGCAAGCGCTCCGGCCTGAATGACCAGCCTGGAAGCTTCGGGAATGGTCATGAAATAACGCACCATATCCGGGTGGGTAACCGTTACCGGCCCTCCCTGCTCAATCTGCTTCTTAAACAGCGGGATTACGCTGCCCCGGCTGCCCAGCACATTCCCGAAGCGGACGGCCACAAAACGGGTGGTGCTGTACCGGGCCATATGCTGAATGACCATCTCCGCAATCCGCTTGGTCGCGCCCATGACGCTCGTCGGGTTAACCGCTTTGTCCGAAGAAATCATGACGAATGTGCCGACACGATAATGATTTGCCGCCTTGGCGACATTCAAGGTGCCGATGATATTATTCTTAAGAGCTTCCTCCGGATTGCGCTCCATCAAGGGAACGTGCTTATGCGCAGCGGCATGGTATACCACATGCGGATGGTGGGCATTCATGACCGACATCATTTTGTCCGCATCCTGCAGATCCGCAATTTCCGTGATGAATTCAATATCTGTCTGCCCGAACATGTCCTTCAGTTCCATTTCAATCGTGTAGATACTGTTCTCCCCATGACCGAGGAGAATCAGCTTGTCCGGGTGGAAGCGGGAGATTTGCCTGCATACTTCCGAACCGATGGAGCCTCCGGCACCGGTCACCAGCACCACCCGGCTCGTGACATATTCCGAGATGCTGTCTATGTCAAGCTCCACCGGCTCCCTTCCGAGCAGATCCTCCACCTGCACGTCCCGGAATTGACTGACGGAAACCTTGCCGGTCGCCAGATCCTCCAGCATGGGGATGATTTGCGTCTTGGCCGTCGTCTTGGCGCATTCGCGAATAATCCGTTTGAGCTGATTTTTATTCAATGAAGGTATCGCGATAACAATATGGTCAATGGCAAGCTCCCGGGTCTTCTCTTCAATAGCCGCAATGCCGCCAATGACGGGAAGGCCGAGGATATCCAGATGATGCTTCTTCGCGTTGTCGTCGATAAACGCCACAGGCATCAGCTCTTTGTCCATGCTGCCGAGCAGCTGCCTGGCCACCATCGTCCCAGCGGACCCCGCTCCTATGATAAGCGTGCGTTTACGGTCCCCCTGCTGTCCAATATAGGTATCCCGCAGCAGCCGCCAGCAAAGGCGAGAGCTGCCGATCAGCAGAATATGCAGCATCCAGGTCACCCCAAGCAGCCGGAAATAGACATCATAATAGAGGATCTGCTGGATGCAGGCTGCTGTCACAATCGACAAGGTAATCGCTTTGGCAATATTGAGCAGCTCCCCGAAGCTGGCATACTCCCATGCCTTCTTATACAGCTTGTAGAGAAAGGCGAATCCATGATGGCTCAGAAGCAGCACAATGGAGCTGCTGATGATTGGAACCGTAAATACGTTTAATGTGGCGCTAACAAGAAAGCGGCTGAAGAAAATGGCTGTCATTACAATAAAGGAATCCATGAAAATCAAGAAAAATAGCCGTTGTCGATAGGTCAAAGTCAGGTTCACCCTTTCCATGCGATTAGTACAGCCGACAAGTCTCAGCCGCTGATTGTTATTCCCATTGTTTAGAGGGCTTACCTATCGGGTCTTCCCATTAAATGAAAACCCTATAGGTAAATCTCTAACAGCCAAGAGATTTAACCTTGTTTACACTGCCGCTTGATGTTCTTTATAACGAACGACGGTTCACACTGACAGAAGGATAAGAAGCAGAGCCTCCTTCAGCTTCTGTTCAGCACGGCACCGATGATCGTCGCTCCGGCAAACTCCAGAGAACGTTTGGCTTCCAGCGCTCTGTCCTGTCTGGTTTTGCCGCTTGTGAACAAGAGAATGACTCCGTCGCATCTGGCAGCCAGCGCATTTGTATCATGGTGGCCAAGAACCGGAGCGCTGTCGAAAATTACCTTGTCGTAATGGCCCTTCGCATACTCCAGAACCAAAGCCATCCGTTTGGAGTCCAGCTGCTCGATGGACTGATACATCAGGGGACCGCTTGGAAGCAGATCCAGCTTGTCGATCTCCGTATGGTGGATTGCCTGTTCCGGATCCACCTGCCCGGCCAGTACATTCGTTAATCCGGCTGCCGTCTCGAGATTAAAGACATGCTGCAGGACAGGCTTCCGGATATTCGTATCCACCAGCAGCACGCGTTCTCCCTGCTGTGCCATGCATACCGCCAAGTTGACGGCAGCGGTTGTTTTGCCCTCTCCTGACGAAGGCGATGTGACAATAACGGAATTGACCGTTTTTCCCCTGGAGGCATAACGGATATTATTGCGTATTGCCTTATACTGCTCCGCAGAAGCGGAATGAGGATGAAGATAGCTGATCAGGCAGGCGCTCACGGCATGTTTTCCCGGTTTATTTCGTTTATGATCCAATCGTTTCACCCCGCAGCGCTAAACTTTTCTTCTGCTTTTGCTTGCCAGGCAGCTTCCGCACCTTCATTCTCGAGACCTGTCCAAGTACCTGCAGGCCCAGCACTTCTTCGATTTCCTGTTCAGATTTCAAGGAGTCGTCCAATGAATCCCGCAGGAAGATCAGGCCGATTCCAATGGCCAGACCAGCCAGGAAGGCGGCATACAGAATCCGGTTGCTCTTGGGATTGATCGGCACAGGATTGGCAAGCGACTGCGCATCCGTCAATACTTTTATCGAAGTAAAATTCAGCGTTTCACCAGCAAGCCGCGTGAATTCACGAACGACAGAATTGGCAAGAGCGGCTGCAAGCGCAGGATCCGCATCTGCGACGGAAATGATTGTAATTGAAGAGCCCTCCACCGCGGTGACGCCAATCTGCTGCCTTAACGCCCCGGGAGAGCGGTTAATGCCAATATCCTTGATGACTGCATCCAATACGATCGGTTCTCTTATCATAACCTTCAGGGTGCTCATCGTTTCCGGGCTGTCTGCCCCGATAATAATCCTCGATGCGGCGCTGTATAGAGGTGTTTCAGGAATGGAATGGTAGGCATAACCCAGTATCGAAAATAATACCGTCGATGCGGCAGCAATCCACAGGCGCTTTCGAATGACGACAAACAAAGCCTTCAGATTAATCTCTTTTCCCGGTGTTCTTCTAGCGCTCCCGTTTCCGAGCCTTTCCGCTTCCATCAGGTCACCCGCTCTTTGCTTTTGTTTTTTATAAAGAACAATATGACTCCATATTAGTTCTTTATATAGAACATGTCAATACAGCAATGCGACTAATTAACCATAATTAATATGCAGCACAATAAAAGTGGATGTTTTGTTATACCTGTTAATATGGAGACAGGCATCCACATTATGTTCTTTCCATTTCTTAAGCACGATAAGATCCTTGGTTTCGTTCATATCCGTCCTGCTCATGCCCTCGTTGACAGCCTTGCGGATGATCGTTTTCCATTCTTCATCCAGAATATCATCCATTTGAAGCCCCGGCTGGTCGCGGTCCTCCAGCAGGAATTCAATGCTGGTATCCAGAGGAGCGGCAATTTTGGCCAGCATCTGAAGCGAAGGATTATTATGCACATTTCGTTCGATATAACTCAAATAAGATTTGGAAACACCCGCAAGGTCGGCAAGCTCTGTTATAGAGTAGCCTTTTTTTACCCGCAGACTTTTTATCCGGTCTCCAATCATAGGAATCTCCCTCATCTTTGTTAATGTCGAGGCGGCTGGACCGCAAGCACGCGCCTGCTTGTTATTTGCATCACCTCGCCGTTTGCAATACAATCATTGTAGTTCTTTATAACGAACATATCAAGCTTCTCAGGCTATATTTGCTATAATGTTAGTAAATCAGATACTAGTAGGAGTTCATATGAAAACAGAACGATATATAACACGGCGTACCTTCCTCAAAAAAAGCGGATTATTATTCGGCGCCTTGCTCGCAGCCCCGATTGCGGGCTTTAGCTATACGCGGTATATGGAGCCGCGGCTGATCCGGATTGTAAACAAAAAACTGGCCTTTCGCAATCTGCCTGGCTCATACGAAGGCTTGCGGATTGTGCATTTCAGCGATGTCCATCTGGATTTTCATTACGGTCTGGACCGGATGGAGGGTCTCGTTGCAAAGCTTCGGGAGCTTCAGCCTGATCTGCTCTGCTTCACAGGCGATCTCTATGATAATTCGGTGGGATCAAGCAAAGAGGGATGCTCCCGTCTGCTGGGCCAGCTGAAGGCACCTCTTGGCAAATGGGCCGTGCTTGGAAACCATGATTATACGGCAGGCGCGGAGGTTGTCACCTCGATTCTGGAGGACGGCGGTTTTCGGGTGATGAACAACAGCTGGGAGCCGATCGGGCACGAAGGGCAGCCTTTGCGGATTGCGGGAATTGACGATGTCCTGCGGGGCAGCCACGATTTTGATACGGCTCTCCCGCCAAACGGAAAAGAGCCGTTCACCATTTTGCTTGCCCATGAACCGGATATGGCGGATGAGGCGCTAAAATATAAGGTCGATCTTCAGCTGTCAGGACACAGCCACGGCGGACAAGTGCGTCTACCCCACTTCGGCGCCATTTTTACACCTGAGCTTGCACGCAAATATCCGGATGGGTTGTATGTACTCGGGGATGAGAAAAAATTAACGCTTTACACCAATCGTGGGATAGGCGTCTCCACCTATCCCGTCCGCTTCTGGTGCCGGCCGGAAATCACCGTATTGACATTGACTGGCGGTCCTCGAACCGGGTCCTGATCCGCTTAATCAGCGGCAGCCGATGCCTGCGGTCATGACTTGGTGTTGCCGGATGCCTTATCGTTGCTCTTGAGCGACAGGATGGCGGCGTGCAGACTGTTGTTCTTGATCGTATAGGCCGGAGCGCCAACGCCTGCATTGACGGTGGAAATGCCTACTGCCGCAATATTCGAAACAACCCGATTGCCAACAACGGAGGCTTTCAAAATATCGAACGGATCGCCGCGCTTCCAGTAATCGTTCAGCTTGATCAATTCCATACTTGTACTCGTCAGCTTGTCGGCCGTAATCGAATTGTTCTCAAGCGTGACATTCGCCGCGGCTTGAACATTAATCGCCTGTGAGTTGCCGCGAACCTTGAATACGGAATTTTTGATTGTCAGATCCAGCTGCGGATGCTCGCCCAGAAAATTCGTATTGACTGTGGAATTGGAGATAAACGTGCATTTGTCAAAAACATACTTGCCGCCGGCCACGGCTTGAATTGAGCCGAATTTGCCGCCTTCCGCCCCTTCAAGCATACAACCGTTGTAGGTCCCCGGCGGCAGCGAGAGCCCGTATTCGGAATTGAAGCCAAGCACCTTCAAATTGTCGAAAATACTGCCAACCGCGCCCCCTACTACAGCCCGCAGCGTCGGTTCGCCATGAATCGTCATATTCGTGATGCGGATTGGCTGACCCCAGACCGCTAACCCCGAATCGCTTTTCTTATTGTTGTACATCGTAATATTCGAAACGCTGACCCCGAACGGGACCTTCGACGTTACCGCAAACCGGGAATCCTTCAGCACCATCCCGTCGATCGTTATATTCGGACCCTCAAAATACGTGTAGGAATCGTTCATTTGATTGCCGATGAACGCGGCATCGTTGGTGGCGGATATACGCGAGCCGTCAAAATGATTGTTGATCACCCGCGCCCCCGTGAACGGCTCTGATACCGCAAGGCCTATCGCTCCCTTGGATCCCAGTTCATTGCCCTCCACTACCGCATCACGGCCATCATAGAGAATAACATCATACGCGGCATTATTATAGAATCGATTGTTTTTAATATTAATATTGCTGTTCCGGTTGCCGTTCTCGCCGAAGCCGCCTTCCACATCGATGCCGGACTGCGGTGCGGTGCCTTTGATATCATGAAGGATATTTTTGCTGATGGTCACATTATCCGCGCCGCCGACAGTAATGCCCTGGCGCCGGTTAAAGGCGAATTCCGAGTTGGTGACGAGCGCATTGCGGGTCAAGGCGCGGTTCCAAAACTCCATATAAGCGCCTTTAGTGCCCGCTTTGGCATAGACCAGATGAAATGAACTGGCCTTCGCCGGAATATCAATCAGATCACGCATTTTCACATTTGGCAGCTTTTTGATAAAACCGCCGGCTGCATTGTAGAAAACTAAATCGACAACATTCGGCAAATTAACCGGATTGGCAAGTTCGAACTGACGCTCTGTCTTGAAAATCGGATTGGAGAAATCAAGCTGCGCCTTCGTTCTGATTTTTTTCGCATCCGTGACTGGACGGCCGAGGTCGTCGATTCCTCCTGAGACGAAATTTCCTTCGTACAGGTCATTGACCAGCGTATTTTTCCCGCCCAGAGCCAGACCGTCGCCCGTAAGGTTAATCGCTTTGATGCCGTCGATGGTCAGGTTAATGGCTCCTTGGGTCTGAATGCCGTATCCGCTCTCATGTGTCCCTGAGGTATACGGATTGTCTTTTTTCGTATAATCATGAGTATCTTTGTCACCGCGGTAGGTTCCGCCCTTGAGCGTTACATTATCGGCCCCATAGCCGATATACATGATCTCGTAGGCTTCGCGTCCGTTGGTCTCCTTCTGGAGCACTGCATCGCTTGGCAGCTCGAAGCGCATGTTCCCTACCATATTGATCCGACTGTTCTTGTCGATCAGGTATTTTCCCGGAGGCAGCGAAGCAGCCTGAATATTGTTCTGGTGAGCCCATTGCAGTGCGGCGTTGATTCCCTTCGTCGTCTCTACCGGATGTGTCCCGTTATTATAAATCCCGAACCGGGAAAGCTCGATCAGATAAGGGATCCGGGCTGATTCAGCACCTTCTGCCGTTGTCGTCGAAAACCCCGGATGCCACACGAGCGATATCATCATAATGAAGGCCGCTGCCAACATTTTGATCTTCATAACTTGTCCCTCCCCTATTTATATTGTCGAAGCATGAGGATGAAAAAACAAAGAGAGAGTCCTGATCAAGCTCTTTGTTTTTTTCACTATAGCACTGCGAAAAGCCTGTCCGTGATGGACAATCATACTAATTCCCAAAATTTGTTTGACCCTCGAATCCATTTCATATAAGGCTTTGGCATTAAGAAATGGATTCCCTCATAGGACATATTCAGCGGGGAATGGACTCAATTTTTGATAAACAGACACATATATCCCAGACTATCATAGTCTTTCTTTCTCAAATCATCCAGTATCTTCTTATGAAACAGGGAAGCATGTTCGTAATTTTTGGTATAGGACTGGATCAGCTTGACCGCCAGCTCCCTGGAAAGCTCCTTGTGATAAGAGGCCATACCGATAAGATGCAGCTTAATCATGGCAAAATCAAGAATCAGCATCCTGTAGCAGTCAAAAACCGGAATGCCCTGCGACATCTCGCCCAGTACGCGGCTGTAGATGGCGTTCAATATATAGTTCTCCAATATTTGCGGATTGCTGTCGAGAAAAGGGGCGGTGTACTGTTCATATGATTCCGTGTATACATCCAGGATCGATTCCAACGATGCGTCTGTGGCCTTCATCCCCCTCGTATAATCATTCATACATTCCCGATACCGGGTATTCCATAGCGTATCCTCCAGAATCCCCATCAAGTAGTTGTTCAGGTACTGCAGCTGAAAAGTAGGATCGACCGGAAAAACGTTATAATCCAGCAGCTCTTCGTTGTGGGCAGCCTCATGCCGGAATTCCAGCAGGAAAGCGGGAATATCCCTGAATTTCTTCTCCTCCATCATGAGATTGACATTATCGCAGAACACACCGAGCAGGATCAGACGATGCGGCAGGCTGAACTGCCTGTAGCGGATAATTTCCATCATCATCCCGCGAATCTGCGGCAAATAATAATCACGCTTCTTCTCGTCATGACCGCTGCTGGTTACATGCCTGAATGCAAGTATGCCCGGATCTCCCGGGGACGCTTCTTCAAAATCCATCGCCTGGCGATCCAGCAAAATGACTCTGGCCGCTTCCGGGCAGGAGAGCTGCAGAGACATCTCCGTCGCAGCCCCCGCCTGATTCACGACCCGCGGATACGTCCGGCAGGTTTGCGACAGATACTCTTCCCCCAATGTCGCTTGAATGGTGCATAATCCCCCATCCAACATGGAGCAGTTCCCGGTTTCGGGGTTCAGCTGCATTTCCGCGTAATCCTGGGCACTGCCATTTTTTTTGACGGTCAAATGGTCGTTCAGCTTCTTTCTCATCCCGCTGTGGGTTACCGTCTGGTAGCGGTTATAGCTCTGCTTGTCGATGCTGATGCCCCACCAGGCGCAGCAGGTATCCTCGCAGCTGCTGCCGATGCACGAGAATTGCTTCAAATAGTGAGGGACGGCTGTCTGATTGTTTGTCATGCCCATTTTGAAGTGCCTCTTCTCTTTATGATCCTGTCTAATTCATATATCGGCTGCCCGGGATCATTTGATGCGGTGAAAAAAAACGGAATGCCCCAAACAGGGCATTCCGCATGTACTGTTGATCTTTTTTGCTTCATCGGCTTTCTTCACTTTATCATTTATCGCCATAATTTGTAAACTATCACACTCTCCTGTCGATCATCTTCTTAATTGCGGGGATGCCAGCGTCTGTGCCAATGCGTTCTCCAAGGGCGTGGCAGCCAAGCCGAACCGTTTGGTGAATGAACTGCTGTCCACGATAAAATCCTGCTCGAACTGGTACAGCATTTCGATGCTTTCCCGCGCTTCCGGCAGGAACAGACCGCCTAATCGAAGCATGCCTTTGCCCATGGACCGGATAGCGGCAGGAAATCCCGCAAGCCGATAGGCGGCTGCGGCAAACTCCCGTGTCGTGACAGTGTCAGCATTCGGCACATGCCAGGCACGCCCGAATGCGCCCTCATCCCGACTTAATGCGACAAGCG
The DNA here is from genome assembly GCF_056269285.1 of Paenibacillus sp. JT31N11. NCBI lineage: Bacteria > Bacillati > Bacillota > Bacilli > Caryophanales > Paenibacillaceae > Paenibacillus > Paenibacillus sp. JT31N11. Next base: position 648,070 of record NZ_JBWDNQ010000003.1, on the reverse strand, counting down.
CCTTGCCAAAATCGTCAATAAACGTATATGTGTGCTTCTTATCGGGATTTCCCAGGACGGTGCATGGTTTCCCTTTCACGATGGATTGGAAGAACCGCAAGCCCACCGACGAGCTGTGGACGTCCGGCCCGAAAAAATCCGCCCCTCTTCCCATTGCCACCTGGAGCTTGCCCTCCTGATGCAGCTGCAGCAGCCGGCGGGACATCTCCGCCCGGACCCTTCCTTTCCTTGTTGCGGCGGCGTATGGCAGCTCTTCATGCATGATTCCGCCTGCCTGCCCGTACATATATACATTTTCGGCAGCGACAAGCTTCGCTCCCGCGTCCATAGCGCCGGCGGCAATATGATCCTGGAAAGAAAGGAACATATGTTCCCATTTCTGATACGGAGGCTGCGCACATTGAAAGACGACTTTCGCTTGTTTCATAACCGCCTTGGTCTGATCCTTGTTCATGAAATCCGCCTTCACCACGCGCACTCCGGATGGAACCGCCGCTTTCCCGCTTTGACTGACCATTGTGACCGGTTCCCCGCAAGCGGCAAGCTCTCTCATGACGGACATGCCGAGCGGTCCCGTTCCCAGTATTACATTCATCGTATGTTCCTCCTCCTTAAATCTGTTGGACTGGTCAAAAAAAGAATAAACCCTATAGCAGCTATAGGGTCAATACTTTTCGTACAGGTATTTGGAGCTCCACGATAAATTCATCCGGCTTCATCATTTGGGCCATATCCACCAGATACTGCTCCATAGAAGGACCACTCTCTTTATAGTGATTCCTCTCCATCCACTCCACCAATTTAAGATAGACGCGCTTGCAGGATTCCTCGTTAGGAATTCCGCAGTAGAGTGCGGTGATATATTCGCCTCCGGGAATAATCCGGGTATAAGCTTCCGGCACTTGAGCTCCCGGAGAATCGGTAGACATACAAAATTCAAGATCGGAATCATTGCGGTCGAAGGTCATGATATTCTCATGATAGATGGTCAGCAGCCGGTTCGGGACCAATCCGCAGGCTTCGGCTTTTTGGAACAGTTCAGTAAACTGAACAATCGAAGCCTCCATGCCGCAAGCCGATCTCCTTCGATCATACAAAATATATTGATCGGGAAGCCGTTTCAACTCCACAAGCACATCAAGATTCTTAAGTCCGCTCCCCAGCTCTCTGAGGTATCCGATCTGATTCTTTCGCTTATCTATCGATTCTACAATTCTCGCTAATTGTTCAATCTCTGCTGCCGTTTGCCTGCGCTTGGCTTCCAGCTTTTCCAACAGGCCATCCAGACTGTCGCTGGTCATGGCTGCTTTTATTTCATCAAGCGAGAAATTCAGCGCCTTCATATCCTGAACTATTTTAATCACGAGAATCTCGGAATTGGCGTAATAGCGATAACCGGTGGAGGGGTCAATATGACCAGGGTTCACCAAACCGATCTTGTCGTAGAAACGTAATGTTTGCACGGAGATGCCGCAAATCTTCGACGCCTGGCCGATGGAATAGTATTGATCATGACGCATGGCGCTTAACTCCCCCTTTTGTGATAACTGGTATGATTTACAAGCACCGCTGCTGCCCTGCAAAAAAGCCTCAATAACCAGCCCACAATCCATTTCTGAATATCGGGTTGTATTTTGTGATTCTCCACTGATATTTCGTTTGAAACACCACCCTAATTAGACCTCTGATCTTGGACAATTGAATACCTAATTATAACAGATATTTTATGACCAAAAGAAGAGCTGCGATAAGCATGTCCTCCAGTATGGTGCTGCTCTGTCATCACTTCCTCTGCAACCGGAAAAGGGGCCCCCGTGGAGGGCCCCTTGCTTCCGATTGCGATTTAAAACTTCAGCCTTTGATGCCCGAAAGCGTTACGCCCTCAATAATATACCGCTGCCCGATGATATAGACAATAAGCACCGGAATAAGCGCGATCGCTGCTCCCGCCATCATCAGGGTCCAGTCCGTCGCGTACATGCCCCTGTACAGGTTGAGCATCATCGGAACGGTAAACTTATCCGGGCTGTTGAGGAAAATTAACGGATTAAAGAAGTTGTTCCACATGCCGAGGAAGGTGAATATCCCCAATGCCGACAATGCCGGCTTGATCAAGGGCAGCATAATCCGCGAGTAAATCGTCCATCGGTTGGCCCCGTCCACGATAGCCGCCTCTTCCATTTCCTTGGGAATGCCCTTAAAGAACTGGCGGAGGAGAAACACCCCGAAGGCATTCAGCAAAGCAGAGGGAACAATGATCGACAGATGGGAATCCAGCCAGCCGATGTTCTTCATAATGAGATACAGCGGAATAATCGTAACCTGTCCGGGAACCATCATGGTGGCCAGAAACATCAGAAACAGCGGCTCACGCATGGGAAAACGGATCTTGGCGAACGCATAAGCGGCCATGGAACAGGTTAGCAGCTGCGACAGAACGACGATCACATTAATATAGAAGCTGTTGAAGTATGCCCGGCCAAACGGCAGCGCCGTCAGAGAGTCCTTAAAGTTGGACCAGACGAAGGGGCTTGGAATCCACTTCGGCGGCACGATGAATACCTGCGATAAATCCTTCAGCGCGCTAAGCACCATCCAGACGAAAGGGAGTGCCATCACGCAAGCCCCCAGAATCAGCACAAGATGGAGCGCCAGGGTGGAAATACGGAAGCCTTTTAGCTGCATATCGTTGCTCCTCCTTACCGAATCTATTAGTCCTCGTAATGCACCCAGCGTTTGGATATGCCCATTTGAAACAGTGTCAGCGACAAAATGATCAGAAACAGGATTACCGCCGCCGCCGTGCTTTTGCCAAATGTAAAGTCTACAAACGCGGTCTCATAAATATGGAACACAATGGTATAGCTGGCCTTGGCCGGCCCTCCTGAGGTCATGACGAAGGACTGGTCGAATACCTGAAAGGAACCGATGATCGACATGATGGTGACAAAGAAGGTGGTCGGCGAGATCAAAGGAATGGTAATATGGCGCAGCTGCTGCCACTTGCTTGCTCCATCAATCTGGGAAGCTTCATAATAGCTTGCCGATATGCCCTGCAGACCCGCAAGAAACAGCACCATATTGCCGCCAAGCCCCATCCAGATGCTGAGCATAGCAATGGACGGCATAACAAAATGCGTATCCGTCAGCCACATCGGCCCTTTGATCCCGAACCATTCCTTCAAATACAGATTGATGAGCCCAAAATCCGCGTTGAACAACCACATGAATACGACGGCTACCGCAACCGACATCGTGATGTTCGGCATGAAATAGATCAGCCGGTAGAGCACTTTTCCCCTTACCCGGTTGAGTCCGATCGCGACGAGCAGAGCCAGCAGAATGCCGGTCGGCACCGTCAGCAGGGTGTAATAAAGCGTATTGACAATGGCGATCCGGAATTCTTCATCCTTGAATTGGGAGATAAAGTTATCCAATCCGACAAATGACCGCTCTCCGAAGCCATCCCAATTCATCAAACTCAGCACAAATGCCATAATGAGCGGAAGCAGCGAGAAACAGAGCAGCCCGACGAATTGCGGGAAAATGAAGAAGTATCCCCAGAAGCCGTCCGTCGTCTTGTTGTTCAAGGGCTGCCGGTGCGGGCCAATTTCCGGGCTTATGGTGCCTGCTGCCTGTGTTTGCCTGGTATTCACATCCATCGTCATCCCAACTTTCTTTTGCTGGCCTTATTTCTTCTTATATTCGTCGATTTTTTTGTTGGCAAGATCCTGAATCTCCTGCATGGCCGTATCCAGATCCTCATTCTTGAGCCAAAGCGCTTCAAAACGGGAGTTAATGTCCGTGCTAAGTCCTGGAATGCCGGCTTCGGCAGGCGTCAGTGCATAACCGACTTCCCGTGCATCGAGAAACAGCTTCGCATGCTCCGGCAGATTGCCTTCCAGTACCACATCGTCCGCTCCTTTGACGGACGGAACAGCGTTGCCGCCGCCCTGCAGGCGATAGATCTGGCCTTCTTTACTGACGAACTCCGTCAGGAACTTGTAGGATGCTTCTTTTTGCTTGGAAGCTTTATTCAACACCATATAAGCAGTGGGAATACCGGCTGGCTCAATTTTGTTGCCTGTATTGGTCGGCCAGGTTACCACGTCATATTCGAGACTGGCATTTTTCTTGAACAGCGGGAGGTACCAGCGTCCGGCCCCGACAAATCCGACCTGATTGGACATGAACATGGCATCGCCGCCTTGGCCTTTGGGAAGTGTACCTGAGAAAGTAATATTTTTGGCCTTCACGTTATCATAGAGGAACTGGAAGGCTTCCTTTGCTTTGGGATCGGAGTTGCCGACATAGGCTCCAGACTCGTCATATACTTTACCGCCGTTAGCGGTTACCCAGCTGTGGGTGCTGTTCCAGGAATTATCCAGCACATAGCCGTATTTGCCGGTTGTGCGGATTTTCTCTGTCATCAGCTTGAATGCGTCCCACGTCCATTCGCCCTTCTCCTGAAGATCTGCAGGCATATCGGTGACTCCTGCATCCTTCAGCACCTTCTTGTTATACCAGAGAACCATGGGATTACAGTCCACCATGATGCCGTAAATTTTGTTGTCGCGCTGCGCTGCGCCCCACAGTCCTTCGTAGTAATCCTCCTTCTTCAGCGTGCTGTCCGACACTTCCATCAAGGGTGTTAGCTCTTCAATGCTGCCATTCTCAATCAGCTTTACGATGAAGGCATCACCCGCATAAAAGATATCCGGCGCCTTGCCGCCCGTAAGCTGCGTCAGGATTTTCTGATCGTATTCGCCGGGAATCGGAATAAGCTCGGCTTCAATATCAGGATGCTTGGCGTTAAAATCCTTGGTAAATTCCTGAAATCTTGTCAATTCGCCAGGATTCCCCCATGTCGCCCAGGTAATTTTTACTTTCTCCCCTTTGGGCGGCGCTGTATTTCCCCCTTCGGTCTGAGCTTCTTCATTGCCTGCCGCACAAGCCTGCAGCAGAATCGATAGAGTAAGAACAAGAGCCAGCAGCGACCATTTTTGCTTTTTCATTACGAATTCCTCCTTTAAATTGTCTACCCATGCCGCCACTTCTACTAATGGAAGCGCTTTTATTATAAAATACGAGAATTTTCAAGAAAACGGGTTTTGTTCCGATAACGTGTCTTGTTTTCCGCTGTTTGCTTGTCCTCCCGGTTTATGGGGCTGTCCGTGATATTCACCCGGCGAGAGTCCGACAATTTTCTTGAACTGCTTGCTGAAGTGCTTGACGTCGTTGAAGCCCGACTGCTCCGCAACCTCATAGACTCTCAGCGTTGACTCCGCCAGCAGCTCCTTGGCCCTGTTGACTCGCAAGGCAATCAGATAATCGATAAAGTTCTTCCCCGTCACCTTCTTGAACATTTCGCTGAAATAATTCCGGCTGACATTGACTTCATCCGCCACCTGCTGCAGGGAAATCGCCTCGGTGAAATGCTCCGTCATGAACTGCACCGCCTGCATCACAATCCGCCCGTGAAGCGTGGTGTCCGGAATTCCGGAATCATTCGTCACCGGCATGCTGCTAAAGCAGGCCTCCACATGCTCCGCAATATCTGCCGCAAAATCAAGCTTGCTAAGCTTGCGGATATGATGCACCATCGCCGTATTGTTATGCTTGCTTAACGTGAGCAGGCTGAGCAGCTGCTCGGCTTCAACAATGACCTGCTGCTTCGTCTTGAATTGGCGGCTCCAATGGCCGGTGATCCGCTTCAGCTGGAGCAAGGCTTCGGAATGATTCTCCACAGCCAACGCTTCCTTGAGCAGATGCATAATGTCGCCATGATCGGGAAGAGGCTGGCAAGCTGGCTGAGGCCTTTCCTCCGCCATCACGATGCTGCCCGGACCGTAAAAGAATGTATCCTCGAGCGCCTGCTGCGCTTCCGCAAAAGCAGCCTGAAGCTCCCGCAAATCCCCATGCAGCCGGCTGATCCCAGCCGCATACACATCATCGGCCAGCTCCCCGCCCCGGACGGCTTGGCCGACAACCTCCTCCGCCCGCCCCGCTGACAATACCCGCTCAGGAATAACCGCTATCAGCAGATCCGGGTGGATTGCGGCGGCAGCGGGAGCTTCCAGCCTTTCATACAAAAGGGTTTTCATTGATCCAATCCCCCGGCTTAGCCGGACTTCAGACTCCAGAGAATGCGGCTTGATGCCATGGACCTGAAGGACAGCCATGACGTAACGAGGCGGAATATCCGTCAGATTCACTATCAGCGAAGCGCAGGCCTCCTCATTGCCGTGAACGGCCTTAATCAACAGCTTCTCCAGCTCTTCCTGCTGCTCGGCAAGCTGCTTGTCCCGATACTTCTCGAGCAGCTCCCGGTTCGCCTGCTCCTCCCGGAGTTTCACCCGCATCTGGTCCAGAATCGTCTTGAGCGAATCGGCGTTCAATGTCGGTTTCAGGATATAATCGGACGCGCCCAGCCTGATCCCTTCCCGCACATAATCGAAATCGCTATGGCAGCTGAGCAGCAGAACCTTGACCCAGGGACACAGCTCCCGCGCCCGGCGCGTCAGCTCCAGTCCGTCCATCACCGGCATGGCGATATCGGTAATCAGAATATCCACTTCCCCGTTCTCGAGCCACTTCATCGCACGCATGCCGTTTGCGGCTTCGCCCACCAGCCGGTAGCCGTTTCCCTCCCAATCGAACGTGGCGCGAAGTCCGGCCCTGGCCATGAATTCATCGTCAACGAGCAGCACTCTGCACATATTTATCCTCCTTTCTCCGCGAGAACGTAATCAGCACCGAAGTGCCTTCCCCTTCTCCGCTGGCCACTTTTACCCCGTAGGCATTACCGTAATACAGCTTGATCGTTTGATCCACATGCCGCAGCCCGATGCTCGTCATCCCTTTCGTCGTACGCTCCTTGCTGCTGATCAGCAGTTGGCTGATCCGCTCCCTGTCAATGCCGACTCCGTCATCCTTGATCCGGATGAGCAGATCCTCTCCCAGCTGCTGCACCTGGATGGCGATCGTCCCCTTCTCATCCTTGGGAGCAATCCCGTGGAAGATGGCATTCTCCACGATCGGCTGCAGCAGCATGCGGGGGATCGGAACGTCGAGCAGCTCTTCCGGACAGTCGGTATACAGCTCAATCTTGTTCTCGTACCGGTACTCCTGGATAATCATATATTTCTCCAGCAGCTCAAGCTCACCGCCGATGGTGCCGAATACGCCTCCCCGCTCCAGGCTCCCTTCCAGCAGCTGAACAAGCGTCGTAACGGCATTATCCACATCATTCGTGCGGTTGAGCTTGGCCATCCAGCGAATGGAGTTCAGCGTATTGTACAAGAAATGGGGATTGATCTGGTAGCGCAGAGCGCGGATTTCCGCCTTCTTCTTCTCCGATTCCTCTTCCGAGATACGCTCGATCAAGAGCGCGATCTGTCCGATCATTTTGTTGAAGCTGCGCCCCAGCTGGCCAATTTCGTTTCGTCCGATGTGACCGCTTCTGACCGTCAGATCCCCGGCTTCGCCCTTCTTCATCAGCCGGCTGAGGTTAACGAGCGGATTGCCGATTTTGCGGATTCCGAATACCCCCATGCCTACAGCAAGCACGATGGAGCCCAAAGCGATCCAGAGCGTAAAATTGCGGATACTGGCAGAGTCTGCGGTCAGCTCCTTCAGCGGAACAACACCGACTACATGCCAGCCGTTATCCAGCTTCTCGGGAATAACCAGCGTTTTCTTCTTATCGCTATCGCTCTCCCGCATCTTCTCCGGCAGCTCGATCCTTGAGGCTTGTCCGTATTCCGCCGGGTCGGGGTGATAGAAATAACGGTTCTCGTCATTGGTCACATAGATATAGCCGGTATCGCCGAACTGCACACGATCAAGCTCGTCAATGAGCAGATCGGCCATGATTTCATAGAACATCACGCCGATGATCTCCCCCGTCTCCCAGCTGCGGATGGCGCGGCCCAACCCGAATACGGGAAAGCCCATTTCCGTTTTCTTCAGGTACGAGGTTTGCGAAAGTCCGAACCAGACCGTATTGCCGTTCGCCTTCAGAATGGCTTCATACCAGTCGGAATCCCATTGATCGGGGACGGACATGAGAGAATCTCCGCTGAACACGGAATTGTTGCGTTTTACATCGAAGATGTAGATGTCGAGAATTTCCGTGGAATTGATCATAATGGATGTCAGCAGCTCTTTGCCGTTCTTCACCATCTCATTGAGTTCGTATGGGGTGGTCTCCGGCTTTTGCTCCAATACCTCCTGAATGAGCTTGCTGTTGAGCACCATCATGGAGGAGTCGTCAAGCTTCTTGAAGAACAGATTCAGCTTGTCGCTGACCTGCGTGATGGTAAGGGACGCCACCTTGCTGACCTGCTCCTCCACAATAGCCGAGGATTTGTTATAGGACAGGAAGCCCATTACAAGTACAGGAAGCGTCATGCCGATAAAACAAAACAAAAACAGCTGAATAACGATCGATTGCAGATGCCGAAACCGAAACCGCATGAGGATTCATCCTTTCCTGCCAGATTTGATTATCCGCTTACAGCTTTGGAACTTTACCTCCCTTCTGATTGTAAATTTCCATAGCAAAAAAACCATGGGCAGGACGACTGGGTAAAAAAACAAATCTCGTCACCACCTCATCGCTAAGGATTGACCCTTTAATTCGCCACAGGCGGGATATCCCCCTTCTTTGGGTGCCATTTTAAGGTAAACAAGTTGGAGGCTAGCCCTATCCTGACCCAATGAATTCCATACAAATAGAAACAGACGCGCTTTGGAAGCACGCCTGTTTCTATTTCTTACTATTAAACTTATATCAAGTATATGCTATTATACCTCTGTCTAAAGGCGTGGTGAAATAGTCTGACAAAATGCTCTTTCAGAAAATCACAAGCCTTCTAGGCCAGCAGTCTTCTCACATTGCCCAGCCCTATGCGGGTGCCGGTCCGGCACTCTTCCATGCCTTCAAATTCTATGGAGATATATCCGTCATAGCCGGACTCCTTCACAATTCGCAGCACCTCCGGAATGTCGATGTCGCCTTGACCCGCAATGGCGCCGCGAAGGAAATTGCCTGACGCTGTCTTGAACCAGCCCTCGCCGGGATCGCGGTAAGAGGGACGTAGATAAAAGTCTTTAATATGCACCATGGAAGCAAAAGGGAGATTCTTCTTCACCGCCGATACCGGATCCTCGTCCGCGCACATAAAATTGCCGATATCCAGCGTTGTCTTGAAATTCGGCCGGTCCACCGCATGAATAAGCGCCTGCACACGATCGCTTGCCTGGATAAAATAGCCGTGATTCTCCACGCTTGTCGTAATTCCGAACCCTGCCGCATAATCCGCGACCTGCCGGCAGCCCTCCGCAAGCCGCGGCAGCTGCTTCAGAAAATGGCTCATGGATGTATCCGGATGCGAAGCGACATCATGGCGCATCAGCTTGACGCCAAGGCTGCGTGCAATGTCCACTTCCCCCTTCAAACGCCGGACTTCCTGCTCGAAGGCCTGGTCATCAAGCGCAGCCAGATTGCCCCCTACCGCATAGTTGGAAATCGCAATGCCCGCTTCCTTGGCGCGCTCCACGATTTGACCGACAAGCTCCGGCGTTTGCGCAAAATCAAGACCAAGCGGCACAATTTCCACATGCTCGCCACCTTCGGCGGCAATCCAGTCAATGACATCCAGCACCGTCATTTCGCCTTTCCTGACCGCTTGCCACAGGCTGTACGTGCTGACACCGATTTTCACAGCTATCTCCTCCTATTGTAAATATTTGATTTCTTCCCCTTTTTCAGCCGACTCATAAATACCGCATAAAATCTTCATCATCTCCAAGCCGTCCTCCACCGGGCTGATCGGGGTTTGTTTCTCACGGACGCAGTCAATAAAATGATCGATTTCATTCTGAAAAGCGGAATCCAGATGAAAGCCGGGATGATCCGTTTGCGGCGTTATATTGAGAATCGTATCATACTTTTCGGTTACCATCGAGAGTGCAGGGTCAATTTCCACCCCTCCCTTGTCGCCAAACAGGGTAATGCTGGTCTTGTTCTCTTTTGCATGCAGCGTGAAGCTCGCCTCCAACATCAGAGAAGCACCGTTCTCAAAACGGATGAGCGCATTGGCCATATCCTCCACCGTGTTCTTGGCTGCATCATAATCAGCTGCTTTATAAGCGGTCAGATGCTTCACATTCGAGCGGTTGCCCAGCTTGCGGTAAGCATTGGCAGAGATTGATTTCACCTTCGGCCTACCCATCAAATACCAACACAGATCAATAACGTGAACCCCAATATCAATAACGGGACCGCCGCCGGAACGCTCCTTATCGGCAAACCATCCTCCAGGATTGCCAATACGGCGGATGCTTGAAGCCCGCGCATAATAAAAATCGCCGAATTCACCCCGGTCTGCAAACTGCTTCACCAGCATCGCATTACGGTCATAACGCCGTACATATCCGATCTGGAGCAAACCGTCATATAGCCTGACTGCCTCCTGAATGCGGCCCGCTTCTTCAACGGTGCGGCAGAGCGGCTTCTCCAGCAACACTTTTTTGCCCGCTTGGATGGCGACAATGCTCAGCTGCGCGTGGGTATTGTTCCAGGTGCAAATGCTGAGCGCATCAAGCTCCGGGTCTGCCAGCAGCTCTTTATAATCGGTGTAGACCCTGGAAGCGCCGTATTTGTCAGCTGCTTCTTGCGCACGATCCAGATTCAGATCGCAGATCGCATAGATCTCGGTATAAGGGTTATTTCGGTATGCGTTCAGATGAAGCTCGGAAATGGTCCCAACGCCGATAACGCCAACTTTAGTAAGTTTCATTGCCTATTCCCTCCTGAAATTCATCACAGTATCCGCCAAAATAGCCGCTGCGAGAGCGACCTCCATCGATATCCACCTATTCATCGCGGGTATGGGCCTGCGCAAGGTCGCCAGGGCCGAATACAACAGAGGGCATGCCCGCTCGGACCAGCTTGCTGGTGTCGGAACCGTAAGGGGCCCCGATAGTCTTCTGCTGCCGCCTTCTGCAGACTGATGACAAACGGTTCATCCGGCGATACCTCCATTGCGAAATCGACCACAAGCGGATCGCCTGCCATCAGTTTTATCTCTGGAACACGCGCTCCCAGTCCCAGCAGCTCTTCTTCTTGCGTGTTCCCGATTCTCCCTTCCTTTACCGCTCTTTGCCATCCGCATACACCGATGTGCCTCTTGTCAGCGCCCATTCCGCTATGCGGGCCGGATCTCCTTCCCAGAGCCTTTCTTTACCCCATTGGTTTGCCTCCGGCTCCCCTTCGCATTCGATGCGGATGACCGGGAACAGCTTGGTCGGACGTTCGACGGGAAGACCTTCGATCCAGAGCACATCGCCGTCCTGTCTGAATGCCAGTTCCTGCCCGGTTGTGAGCAGCGTGACCAATCTGACTGGAGTGGTCAGATCGGCAAGCCGCATTTGCGGTCTTCCATCCCAGAAACGGATAATCAGATACAGATTATTTCCGCGCGTCGTTTGGCGGCCGCGTGTGATAAATTCCGTTACGGAACCGCCATCGGAGCCGTATACCGCTTCGCCATGCACCTCAAGCCAACGGCTGATCTCAAGCGCTCGCTGAACAAACTCAGGAGGAAGCTGCCCGTCCGGCATCGGACCCACATTCAGCAGCAGATTGCCGCCGTTGTCCCCGCCTTTCTCTGCACATTCGCAAAGCATATCCAGCAGGTAGTCGGCCGGACGCCACCGCTCCCCGATCGTATAGCTCCACAGGCGCCAGGTGGTCACCTGATTGGATTCCCACAGTCGCCGTTTATCCGGAATAATGAGATGCTCCGGCGTTCCGAAATCCCCCAGCTTATCCGAATCGCCCGCTCCTACGCCGCCGTCGGCCCGGAACGCATCATGACTGGCGGAATAACCAAGCCGGTTATTAATCAAAATATGAGGCTGCAGCCTGCGCATGCTTTCTACAAGCTCAACGCTCTTCAGATCATCCGCATTGCGGGGCCACACCCCGTCGAAGAAGAAGTGGTCGATTTGTCCATAATTCGTGAGCAGCTCCTTCACCTGATTATGAAGATAATCGCGCACCTGGCCCCATCCGTCCGGGTCCTTCTGCGGACCGTCAAAATAAGCGGGCAGCCTCCAGTCAATCCAGGAATAATAAAGTCCGACACGCAGCCCTTCCGCCCGGAAGGCATCAACAAATTCCCTGACAAAATCGCGTTTCGGCGCCTGCTTCGCACTGGAATAATCGGTGTAGGCACTGTCCCACAAGCAGTACCCGTCATGATGCCGGGTAGTCAGACAGGCGTATTTAAAGCCCGCCTGCCTGGCGGTTGCGGCCCACAGCTTTGGATCAAAATGCTCTGGATTCCAGCTGCATGCACGCTCAGCATACTCCTTATGATCCAGATGTTCCCGGAACAGCACCTGCTCCCCCCGGCCATATTGGACGTAAGGTCCCCAATGGATAAACATTCCATATCTGCTTTCGGTAAACCATTTCCAATAATCAGGTATTGTATAAGCATCATAAGACATGTTGTAAATTCCTTCCTTCTCCTCCGGATTTAAGAACCCAATAAACAGGGCGCTGCGCATCATCCCTGTTTTAGAAGGTTCGAGCCGCGCAGCGCTAGGTTTATCCGATTTATTAAGAGAACTGTTCCTCAAAATTTCACAGGTGAAAAATAGGCAGCGGAGCGGGCGGAATCGATCTGGAGAAACGTTAGTGGTCGCCTTTGTTTCCGGATTTCTACCGCTAAATCTCTTATATAATAAGGAATCCGGGGACAACAGCGATCGTAAGACGATCCGCATGCGCAGTGGTCGCCCTTTCACCCGCACTCTATGAAGCAGCCTGTTTGTTGGAATCGTAGGCTTCCTGATAGACTTCCAGGTAACGCTGCAGATTCATGCTGTCGAGCGTGGATATATATTTCTCCCACTGTTCATCAACATCCGCATTGCCTGTAATAAACCGGGCCTCCATCTCACTCACATAGTCGTATAACGTCTTGGACAGATCGGCAATCTCTTCGGTTTGATCCGTTGTGAAGAAGAGAGCCGGCAGCACCATCTTGGCATCGACACGGTAAGGCTCGTACTTTTCCTTGGTTTCCTTGTACAGCATCGGGTCCAGCGGATTTTCGGGGTCGGCTACTGCTCCGAGGCGCAGAGAATTCGGACGGTAATTCGGACCGGTTTGCGACCAATTTTTATTTTGCGTGACGCCAAAGCTCGACATATCCTTGTATACCGCCTGCTCGCCGTTCAGACCGATTTCTCCGTCCTTGGCCCATCTCCAGTCTACATCGGGTTCGCCGATATCCAGGCGAAGCGTCATTTCGCGGTCATAAAGGGCATCCGCCAGACGGAACGCCGCTTCCGGATTTTTGCAGGCCGACGTGATCACGAATGCGCCGCCTGCTATCTGGTAGGGATCATACTGCGTAAGCTGTACGCCTTCAGGTCCTTTGAGCGGCGGTACGGCTACATAATCCAGCCATCTTCCGCTCGCGCCGTTCAACTGCGTCACTGCGCTCATATTAGGGCCGGAAGCAGCGCCGAAAATAACCGTATCCGGGTTCTCGCCCAGCTGCACCAGCTGGGTGGCATCCTGCGTCAGAGCCTGCGGGTCCATCAACCCGTCCGCGTACAGCTTATGCAGATATTTCATTCCTTCCTTCCAGCCATCTTTATTGTAAGGAACGTCAATCTTATTTTCGTCATTGATATAGATTCGTGAATAAGGTGCATACGTAAACGAATTCATCAGGAAGTGTTCCACGCTGGTCGTTAATGTAGACGACTGGTTGGGGAGCGGAGCTCCCGAGAATGGAATCTCATCGGCAAGGCCGTTTCCGTTTGGATCCTGCGTCTTGAAGGCCTTGAGCACATTATAGAATTCTTCGGTGGTCGTCGGCATCTTCAGATTCAGCTTGTCGAGCCAAGGCTGATAGATCCACATTTTCTGCCGCATGGAGCAATGATAGCATTCGTTTGGAGCAGGCAAAGCGTAGATTTTGCCGTCCGTTGTCGTAATTGCGCCTTCGACAAGCGGACTTTCCGCGAACATTTTTTTTGTATTTACCCCGTATTTTTCAATGTAATCGTTCAGCGGAAGGAAAACCTCCTGCTGGCCGTACAGCACCTGCTGCTCATTGGTGACACCCATGCTCATAAGAACATCCGGCAAATCGCCGCTCGCGAGCGTCAGATTCAGCTTCTCGGAGACTGAGCTTGCGGGAACGACTTCCCACTCAATATGAATGTTTGTTTTTTCTTCCAGATATTTGGTGAATTCGTTGGTGGCAAAATCCTCAACAGATGCATTGGCGCCGGTCATGATTCGAAGGGTTATTTTCTCATTAGTGATCGGAAACTGATCTGCAGCCGATACGGCAGAGCCGCTTGCCCCGCTGCTATTGCCGTTATTGTCAGAACCGCTGCTGTTGTTGCCGGAATTGCTGCAAGCGCCAAGAATATTTGCCATGATGATCACGCATAATGCCATGCCAAGGATTGTTTTCTTCTTCAAGCCATTCGCCCCCATTATCCTTTTAATGAACCAACCATAACGCCTTTGACAAAATACTTTTGCACAAATGGATAAATTACAAGCAGCGGAACCGAGGAAATGACAATCAGCGAATATTTGAGCAGCACACGCATCGCTTCCCGGCGCGCCGCATCCTCGGGATCTCCGGACAGCATGCCCGTATCGACATCATTGCCGATCAGGATGTCCTTGAGCACCAGCTGCAGAGGATAAAGCGATTGATGCTTCAAATAAATCATCGCATTAAAATACTGGTTCCAATTGGCAGCCGCATAATATAAGGCAATAACGGCAATGATGGGACCGGAAATCCGCAGGACGATCTTCCAGACGAATTTAAAATCACTGCAGCCATCCAATTGGGCGGCCTCCAGCAGCTCATCGGGAACCGTCATTTGAAAATAGGTCCTCGTGATGATGACATTCCATACCGACATGGCGCTCGGGATAATCATCGCCCAGATCGAATCCAGCATGCCAAGCTGCTTAACGACCAGATAGGTTGGAATCAGCCCCCCTGTAAACATGGTTGTGAACATAAACAGGATCATGAACGTATTTTTGCCGTAAAAATCCTTGCGCGATAAAGGATAGGCTGCGAGTATGGTGACAAACACGTTCACCAGCGTCCCGATTACGGTATAGATTAATGAATTCCGCAGACCTGTCCATACCTGACTGTACTGCGCAACAGCGGCATAACCGTCCAGCGTCGGCCTGACAGGCCACAGCCACACCTCGCCGGAGATGACCGCCGATGAATCGCTGAACGAAGCGCTGACGATAAAGAGCAGCGGATACAAAATAACGAGAAACAACAGAGTCAGCACGGTATAGTTTACGATCGTAAACCATTTGTCTTGGGCAGACTCATGACGAAATGAATGATTCACATGATCGCTCCTTTACCATAGACTGGTCTGCTTTGTTTTTTGCGCAATTTTATTCACGGTCAATAACAGAATTAAATTGATAACCGACTTAAACAATCCGATGGCCGTTGAGTAGGAATAGTTCGCCACCTGTGAGGACAACCCGACCTTATACACATAGGTATCGATAATTTCGGCTGCGGTCAGGTTAACGGGATTCTGCAGGAGCAGCACCTTCTCGAAGCCGACATCGAGCACATGCCCGGTGTTCAGAATCAACAGGATGATGGCAATCGGCATAATGCCCGGCAAATCGACATGCCACATCCGCTTCAATTTGGTGGCGCCATCCACGACCGCCGCTTCATGCTGCGCAGGATCAATGCCGGATAACGCTGCCAGAAAGATGATGCAGTTGAAACCGATATGCTGCCAGATATCGGACCAGACGAAGATCGATTTGAACATGGAGGCCTCGCCCATAAAATTTATGGCCGGAAATCCCAGGGCGGTGATGAATTTGTTCACGATTCCGGTCCGCGGATCAAGCAGCTCCTTGATGATCCCGACCATGACGACGATGGATACAAAATGAGGCGCATAGGTGACCATCTGAATCGTTTTCTTGTATAATCCGCCACGGATATAATTGAGGCAGAGCGCAAGAAGAATGGGGAAGGGAAAGCTCGCCATCAGATTATAAAAGCTGAGCAGCAGCGTGTTCTTCAGGATGCGCCAGAAATCATAGGAATGGATAAAACGGTCAAAATGCTTCAACCCCGCCCAATCGCTTCCCCATATTCCTTTGACGACCGAATAATTTTTGAAGGCAATTTGCGCCCCGTACATCGGTACGTATTTGAATATAATCAGATAGAGGAAAGGGATGGCCATCAGCACATATAACTGCCAGCTGTGCAGCAGCTTTTTACGGATGGATCGATTTGATATCTTCTTCGCGGGTACTGCCATGGCATATTTATTCACGGATAAACTCACTCATTCTCACCTCACGCATACAGGATGTCGCAACCGGCTGCCGCAATGCTTCATGATGGATAGAGGCTTCCTTGCGCATGGTTGCTGCTCATCAGCCCTTATCGAGCCTTTCAGGTTTTCTCTTATGCGGCCACCGCCTTGTAATGAGTTACTCGGCCTCGCGCTGTGCAGGAAGTGCGACGGCCTGAGATGAGCATAAGCAGACGGCCGATTATAGTAAATTGGAACTCCTCTTGCCCCTATGCATCTGTTAAGAAAAGCAGCGTGCAATTGTTATTCCCATGTGCATTTGTTAAGAAAAGGCCGAATTTTCCTTGATTCCGTTGACATTTGCTGCTTGGAGAACGAACCTCTTGAGGCAAATCAGCTGCTTTCCACTGGGATACCGGCAGAGGACTGAGGTGAAACCTATCCCTTGAGATTCTTAAAAAAGACAAAACCCCCGGAAAGTAAGCCGAAGCTTAATAATTCCCGGGGGTTCTATGGAATGAAAGGCTACGATACCGATGTCTTGGCTGACAGCTCCGTATCCCGATACGTCGTCGCACTGACGCCGGTCCCGCGCTTGAACGCCCGGCTGAACGTATTGGATGAATGATAGCCGACCTGAAGGGCGATTTCCCCGATTGCCAGACTGGTTTGTGTCAGCAGACCCTTGGCCTGCTCCATCCGCAGTCCCTCCAGGTACTCCGAGAAATTCGTACCGGTCTGCTCTTTGAAAAATTGAGATAAATACACCTTGGAGGTGTTCATCTGATCCGCCACGCTGTCCAGGTTGAGGTTGGGCTCGCTGTACCGCTGGCCAAGCAGCTCGATAATGGAGTCGATCAGACGCACGTTGCGGCTTTTCTTCTTCCGGTCAATCTCCTGGCAGATGCCCGTGAATCTGTCCATCACCAGCGGGTAGACCAGAGCTGGCTTATCCGAGGCATACAGCTGCTGGAACAGCATCTTCACATCCCCCTGATTATGGAGCATCAGTTGGTCCTGCACCTTCACCAGACTGCCGAGAACTTCGCACAGAAACAGCTGCTGCATGGCGAACGACAGATGCCTGTCCTGAAAGTTTTCCCGGTTCAGCATGGAAAGGAGCTTGTCCACCTCCGTCATCTCGCCGGCCTTCACATAATTGATAAGACGGGTCTCAACCTCGCTCGGGAAATAGAAGCTGCTGCTTTCATTTGGCAGCTCATCATACCAGACAAGCCCTTCCGCTTGTTCCCAATTGGTATAGTAAAGCGATTGCCTGGCTTCCTCATAGGAGCTTGACATATCCATCAGAGAGTCGCAGAAGCTGCCCACTGCAACTGCCGGCGTAACCGGCAGCTGCGCGCGGACATCTTCTTGAACAAGCAGCATAATGCCCTCGATGACGGATTTGAACGATTCCCCCTCCTCCACGGGATTCACGAACAGCACCGCAATCTTGTCCTCCGCCACATCATGCAAATACCCGTATTTGCCCAGCCGGTTTCTGAGGATTTCCTTGATGATAACCCTGCTGACATCCAGCTTGTGCAGGAGATCTGCATTCAAGTCGGTTTCCATCCCGGGGAAATGAACGACCCCAATGGCATAGCCTTGGCCGCTGATCTCCATCCGCTGATGCCGCAGCAGCGAATTGATTTCATTCATGGTCAGAAACTCGCCCTTGAGCAGGCGTTCAAAGAACGTCTCCCATAATAAAGGAGCCTGCTTCTCGATTTCCCCCTGCAGCTCCAGATTATTGTCGATCAGCCGGGAGACGGAATGCTGGATAAAGCCGTACATATCGCCGGGGCGGCTGTTCTCTGCGCTGAACCGGTCGGTAATCGTCTTGATGATCCCATGCAGCGGTCTGCTGCTGCGGTACGCAAACAGATAAGCCAGGAGCAGGCCGGCAAACAGGAAAGCAAAGACGATGGCGAAGGTGATATTTTTGATATACAGTACCTTCTGCAGCACGACATGAGGCGGCTGCGCGACAACATAGGACCAGTCATTGTAGGTTGAATTCGTATAGGTGATCAGCATATCGTCCGTTTTGCCGGATGCATTGATTATGCCCTTGGACAGCTTATAGTCGATGGTATCCGTCTTGGGCTTTTTCCCGTCGGCGGAGACGAAGCTGATAACCTGACCTTCATTATTGACGATGGATGCCCACCCGCCGTCGGACAAATTAAGACCGCTAAGCAGAGACTGCACCTCGCGGTTATCCACCAGAATCTCCAATGCGCCCTGAATATGTCCAGGGTAGCCCAGACTTTGCACATAAGTCAGCATGGAATAGGATCTCCCCTGATAGGTGACCTCTTCCGCGGGCAGAAAAGTCTGCGCATGAAAATTGCCGAACATCTCGCTGCGCCAGGAATCATAATTCTTATCCGCATAGGTCAAGGTGCTGCGGTAAAATCGGGACAGCTCATAGCTGGTTTTGGAGGACAAGGCCAGATTGCTGTTTTTGAATAACAGAAAATAATCCAACACAAAATTATTGGATACATTGTAGCTATATAATCTCTTCTGCGTCTCCAGCACCTTATAGGTGGTGGTGCCGCTGAAAGGATCGGTCACGCGCTGGAACCCTTTCACCTGAGGATCGCTGAGCACCTGCATGGCGATCGTGTTGATCTCCGACAAACGGCGGTCCATGGTGTCTTTCACCTGATCCAGCAGCTCCAGATTGTTTCGCGTCACTTCCTTCTTCATCGCATCATAGGTTTTATTGTACAGAACAAGCCCCAGCAGCAATGCCAGCAGCATGAATAATAAATAAGGAATCAGCAAGCGGACAAATAATCGATGGCGCGACAAGCTTCCACGAATAGGAAATCGCCTCATGACTCTCCCTCCTATGTTCATGGTTGAACGATGAATTTGTAATAGTGCCCTTTATTAACCTGATCAAAACCTTATGTTAGAAATCATAACATCGAATTCCAGTTACCACAAGATTAGTAGAATGGAGGCATTTCTTGTCGAATGTACTTTCGTTCTGTACAAAAGATTATCATTAAAGCGCTTTCGTTGTAAAGAAGGCGGCTGTTGACAACAAAAAAGAGTTATGAGAATATTACCTAACGACCGTTAGGAAGGTGAATTATGAGCAAGCTCAATATTCAGAAGGCTGCGCTCTCCCATTTTGCCCGGAGCGGCTATGAGGGGGCCTCACTGAGCCAGATTGCCGAGGAGGTTGGCATCAGGAAGCCGTCTATTTATGCGCACTATAAAGGTAAGGACGACTTGTTCCTGCATGTTGTGCGGGATGTTTTTCATACCGTGCAGCGCCGGATACTGGAATATTTCCAGGCACGGAGCGGTGAGCCTGTGGAAGACATTTTGAATGGATTGTTTGGATGGATCCTGCAGGAGTACGAGCAGGATGACGCCGCCAAGTGCTTGCTGCGCATGGTATATTTTCCTCCGGACAAGCTGTATCAAGAGATTGCGGATATCGCCAATCCGTTCATTGACGGCATGCAGCGCAAATTGATTTCCTACTTGAGGCAGTCCCATCAAGCCGGAACATTCCTGTGCACGGACTATGAAGAAGCCGCGGTTGCTTATATAACGCTTGTGGACGGAGCGATCATCGAATTGATATATGGCGGGCCCGAGCGTTACGGCAAGCGTGTGCAGGCAGCGTGGCTCATTTATTGGCGGGGAGTAACTTCCCAAACCGGAAGGGATTTGACATCATGAATCGGTATTGGATCTATGTGATTTTCGCCGGCCTGCTTGAGGTGGTATGGGTCTCAGGCCTCAAATATTCCGATTCTCCTCTGGAATGGATCGGTACCGGCGCGATCATCGTGATCAGCTTTGCCGCCATTATTGTATCCAGCAGCAAGCTGCCGGTAGGGACGGTCTATGCTGTCTTCACCGGCCTTGGGACAGGCGGATCGGTAATCGTGGAGATCCTGCTGTTCCATGAACCTTTTAAACTATCAAAAATCATTCTCGTCGCGATCCTGTTGGCCGGAGTCATCGGTCTGAAATTCGTCACCGGCGACAATCCGAAGAGGGAGGCTGCATAATGGCTTGGGCTGCAATTATTTTGGCCGGCTTTCTGGAAATCTTCGGTGTGATCAATATCAAACGCCTCACAATGAAAAAGTGGGACGCAGCTCTTTATCTGTTTTTGTTATTCGGCTGCAGTCTGTATCTGATGTCCTTTGCGATGAAAACTCTGCCGATGGGTACGGCTTATGCCGTCTGGACAGGACTCGGCACCGTATGCGCCACTCTGCTTGGCATGTTCAAGTACGGCGAAACCAAAGAATGGCGCCGGCTGCTCTTTATCGCCATGATTATAGGTTCGACTGTCGGTTTGAAGCTGGTTTCCTGAAAGAGCTTGCCTGTTGTATAAAGCTTGATCCAACAAGAAGAAACGGCTGTCGCCGTCCTTTTGGCGGCGCGGGTAGTTTCTTCCCAGCAGAGATATAAGCAAAGTAAGGTGGAATTTTATACTTTCTGATGGATTAAAAAATACGGCTCGCCCGTAAGCGAACCGCATAAATGAGAATAATTAATTCCCGGGAAATAAAATTAACACGCCTTGGCTTATGCGCTGCGTGTCTCTTTCTTCACATTCACCGTTTGGCTTTCCTTTTGTATATTTACACGTCTGATAAATAATGCAATGACAAGTCCGATAATCGCCACAACCATGGCGAATATAAAGGCATTTTGTATGCCGGCAGTCAACGCTCCCAGAGCTGCAGCCGGTTCAGAGGGATCCGCCGCCGACTCCATGAATTTCTTTTGGCCCGCCGTCATGATGCTGACCGCCAGCGCCGTGCCGATTGCACCGGCAACCTGCTGCAGGGTGTTCATGATCGCCGTTCCATCCGGATAGAACTCGCGGGGCAGCTGATTGAGACCGTTGGTCTGGGCAGGCATGAATACCATCGCGACGCCGATCATCAGACAGGAATGCAGCACGATGATCAGCGCCGTCGTGGATGCCGCTGTAATCCCCGCGAAGAACCAGAGCACAACTGCGAGGATAATAAGTCCGGGAATGACCAGCCATCTCGGGCCGTATTTGTCGAACAAATGCCCCATGACCGGCGACAATGCACCGTTAATAATTCCTCCCGGCAGCAGGATCAAGCCGGCCGTTAAAGCGGACATGGACATTCCTGTCTGCAAATACATCGGAAGGATCAGCATGGAGGACAAAATCACCATCATGCAGATAAATACCATTAATACCCCGACAACAAACATCGGATATTTGAACGCACGGAGGTTGATCATCGGCTGCTTCATCGAGAATTGACGAAGCGCAAACAGAAGCAGCGCCACAATTCCGATCGCCATCGCAACGATGACCTTGGTGCTGCCCCAGCCTCCTTCACCTTCACCCGCGCTGCTGAAGCCGAACACGATACCGCCGAAGCCAAGCGTCGAGAACAGGATCGATGTAATATCAAATCTGGGCTTGGTGATCGTCGACACATTCTGCATATACAAAATACCGAAGGCAAGCGCGATCAGCAGAAACGGAAGCGACAGCCAGAAAATCCAGTGCCAGCTCAGGTTCTCGATCAGCAGTCCGGCAAATGTCGGGCCGATCGCAGGAGCAAACATAATTACAAGGCCGATAATACCCATAGCCGCTCCCCTTTTCTCAACAGGGAAAATAATAAGGATCGTATTAAACATCAAGGGAAGCAATAAACCTGTTCCAATCGCCTGCAGAACCCTTGCAACCATCAGTATTTCAAAAGAGCCTGAAAGCGCCGCAACCAGCGTCCCCAGAATGGAGAACAGAAGCGATGCCACAAACAGCTGCCTTGTGGTGAACCACTGCAGAAGCAGGCCTGAAACGGGAACGAGAATTCCCAATGTGAGCAAATAGCCTGTCGTCAGCCATTGGACGGTTGCCGGCGTAATATTGAGCACCTGCATCAAATCGCTGAGGGCGACATTAAGCGCCGTTTCGCTGAACAAACCGATAAATCCGCTGAGCAGCAGGGAAACCATAATCGGGATAACTTTAAACGTTTGACCGGGGTCGATCTTTGTTGAACCTGTCAGCATGCTTGCTTCCATGTTTTCTCATTCTCCCATTCATATCTATCTCTATGTTTTTATTGTTTGTTGCTTTGATGCCATAGCTGACTCCAAGGTCTGCAGCAAAATCATTCCGAAGTCCGCTGCGCGCATTTGTGAACGATAAACGGGATGTACCTGGAGGCTGTAAGGAGCGGCGTTTTATCCTTATTCGTCTGTGCCAGTATTAATGCTCCTTCAACCAGAGAAACGATCACCGTTGCCGTCTCCGCCGCGCTGCCCCGCTCGATGCCGGACTGTGCCAGATGCTCTGCAATAACCGACTGCCACTGTGTTAATGCATCCTGGCAGGCAGCCCTCAGTTTATCGCTTATGGAGGAGGTTTCCACCGATACCCAGAAGCTGAATGGCATAAATTCTTCGAAATTCGTCGCTTCCGCTTCATCGGCTATTTCCAGGACAAAGGCCTGGATGGCCTCTGCCGGCCCCTCATTTGCCGCAAAATAATCTCTCCATTTTTGGACGACAAACTCCTTTACCGAAGCAATGCACTGCAGGGCAAGCTCTTCCTTGCCGGCAGGAAAATAATAATACAATGAGCCCTTGGGACATTCACTCTCCTTAATGATTTGATTTAAACCCGTTGCATGATAGCCTTGTGTAAAAAACAGCTTGGACGCCGTCTCCAAAATGCCCGCACGCGAGTTTTGTTTGCTTGTCATCGGCTAACCTCCAGAATTATAGCGAACGGTCTATTTAATTTAACCGTGCATCGATGAAGATGTCAACCTTTTTTCATGGGCTTCGCTATAGTGCCAGACGGTGAATGATCGGCTATACTTCAGTTATACGATAAGTCGGATTTTTAACGATCGATCAAGCTTGGCCCTCTTTCCGGAGAAAGGATGAACGATATTGGAGCAGGATGAGGTTCGGGAGGAACTGCCTTTCCGTTCGCTTTTCGAAAGTCTGACCTATATTGGAATAGTCTCCCGCCAGTCCTGGGATGTCGAGAAGCATGAGCATGATCATTTCGAGCTCTGTTATGTAGACGAGGGCGAAGGCTGGTTCGCCATTGACCAGTTCCTGTATGAGGTGGAAGCAGGTGATTTGTTTCTGACCAAGCCCGGAGAACGCCATCAGGGAGCGGCGAGCGGCCGCATGCCCTACAGGCTTTATTATCTCGGCTTCCAGATCGACGGTCTCCGCTCGCTGGAGCTCGATTATATCGAGCTGGGTGTAAAACGGGTGGTCAAGGACACTTCCGGTGCCGTGAAACGGATATGCGATCATATTTTTGATGAAATCAACGGACAGCAGCTGCATGCCAATGTGATCGTACAGGGTTATTTTCTGCAAATGCTCGTCTCCGTCATTCGCGCTTATCAAGGAGACGGCTCCGGCGGTCATCATCCCAGAACCGTCACGCCTGCGGTTAAAGGCGTGCTTGCCCATCTGCATGAATACGTCCGGTTCCATCACGATGTCCGCGAGCTGGCCAGTAGGGTCCACTTGAGCAGAACCCATCTTGAACGGGAATTCAAGCGATGCATGGGAGTTCCGCTGGGGCATTACATCCGCTCGCTCTGTCTGGACCGCGCCAAATATTGGCTGGGGGAATCCAATGATTCCGTGACGGCCATCGCCGAGCGGCTGGAATTTGGCGGAATTCATCACTTCAGCCTTTTCTTCAAGCGCCTTACAGGCATTTCCCCCTTGGCCTATCGGCAGCAGGCGGCCAAACAGCCCAGGAAAAGTACATGAAATGAAATGACGAAAAACGTTAAATAGAAGGAGATATCCCGTAAAGACCCGACCCGGCAAAGCAGTTAAACTGTACCTGAGCAAGCCAATCCGCTTCGTAAAGGAGACAGCATTCATGAACGATACCCTTATTTTGCCGCAGGCCGAGGACCAACGCTTTTTTGAAGAGAACGGTTATTGGATATCGCCTAAAATCATTGATGATGACAGACTGGAGGAGCTTCGGGCGCATATGGAGCTGGTCCACAACGGCATCTTCGAAACCGGACGCGCACCGCACCATGGCTACTGGAAGCCAGAGGATGGCAACGTCCTCCGGAAAACCGACAATTCCCACTGGGCTGACCCTATACTCCGCGGTCTTGCAGCCGACCCGATTATCGGCCATATAGCCGCGCTTCTGATGAAAGCGGACGCCATTGCGCTGTGGCATGATCAGCTGCTCTACAAGCCGGGCCGTCCCCGGGATGGACAGCGGCCTTCCGCCAATGTCGGATGGCATCAGGACTACTCCTATTGGCGCGCAGCGGCTGAGCCGTCGCTCATTACCGCCTGGGTAGCCTTTGACGATGTGGATCTGTCCAACGGCTGCATGCAGGTCGTTCCCCGCAGCAACCGGTGGGGATTGGTCAATGTCAATGACTTCTTCGAGCAGGACATGAAGAAGCAGCAGGAGCAGATCAATCTGCCGGAGGGGGAGCAATTCCGCACCGTTCCGCTGATCATGAAGGCCGGGCAGGTCAGCTTCCACCATGCGCTGACGATCCACGGCAGCGGTCCCAATACGACCGACAAGCCGCGCAGATCATTGGCAGTCCATCTGATGACAGGCGATACGCGTTACAAGGCAGGCACCAGAGGCGACAATCATATGAATGTGGCGCTCCTTGGCGGCCAGGACGGCGATTTGTTCGCCGGCGATCCATTCCCGGTTTTGTACAGGAGATAGGCCCCGCATTTTTTCGCATCGCGCGCCAGCTGCCAGCGTACGGTACGAAAGACGGTGACACAATTTAACCTTAACATAAAAAATCCAGAGTCATTTCTTATCGATTGCTGTTTTGAACATTTGCGGTTAAGAAGAAACGGATTCGCTATTATTTGGAAGTACAGCAAGTTTATTCTATCAGAAATATAAGCAAAGTATGGAGGAATTGTATACTTTTTTCTATTTTAAGAAGAACCGGCTGAGGCCGTCCTTACGGATCTATCAATAATAAACAGCCATTCCGGGCTCCGCATGAGTCCGAAATGGCTGTTATTATTATTTATGGCCAGTTGCAAAGCCGCTTATTTATTCAGCGCTGCTCTGGCGCAGCCCGGATATATATTTTTTTATTGTCTGCATTTTGTTTGTTATTAATATATTCACAATTATCTCCAAACAAGAATCAAATCCGTCTTTAATGTGATGTCTTACAACAAAATATTTGAATTTATTGATAACTGCAGATCGAAGAGATGTTGTGTTCTCCCAGTTATCTGTACCGCAGACAGCTGTCTATGAGGCAAGTGTACAATCATCTGGTTGTACTCGAACATAGAATATACAGAAAACCAATCCTAACCATGAAGGGAGTTTGAACCATGTCTACTAATCATGGTAATCCATGTGAAGACCAATGCTGTCCTCCACTGCCTGCGATCTTTGATCCACCGCAATATATTGTGAACGACTACTACCATCCGCAGGTACAGCCTGTTATTCACCAGATCGAAGTCATTAACCAGCATCACTGTGTGCCTGTACCTCAGCATATGTACACTTATAGCGAAAAAGATATCATGTGCAGAGTATCCAGCAAACGCAAATCCGTAAAAAAACACAGCAAAAAACGCAGCAGATAATTAGTCATTGCGGGAGCAGCCTGCTGCTTATGCTGAACTATTCCCATCACATTTACCATTAGAGCGAAAAGCCTCCAGCGCACTTTCAAAGTGCACTAGGAGGCTTTTTTTGGTATGCAATGGCGTAATTATCCTGCTAAAAACCGCAACCGGGGGAGGAATCTGGCGTGCTGTGTTCCCACCATTTGCTGCAGCAGCCATTGTCCCAGTGCCATAGTGCAAACGCGAGCTTGCCATTGCGCGAGCTTGCCATTGCGGGAGCACCGTTTGGTGCTGCCCGCATTATAATGAAGCTCTAGCCTACTTTCCCTATTGTCAACCTTGCGGAATTTCGCTGATCGCACGCAGAAGCGTGTGCCGGTTCAAGCGGACGCGATATGCTTCCCGCTTGCTTCGCTCCAGCAGCTGCGGATCGAGACCAAGCTCAGCGATTGTGGAAGGTCCTCCGACCGTCTGCAGCAGGTGGCGAATTTCAGCCTCATCCGGGAGCTTCGCAAGCTCGGGGCTGATCTCGTTCCATCCTGTCACCGCCTGCGCTTGCTGTTCGGCAGCGAAATCATGATACAATGCCGTAATTTCAGCGCAGGCTACTCCCACCTTCGCGCCGTGGAGAAGCTGCCTCTTACCGGTTTGGATATACTCCATTTCCCAATAGTGGGACAGATGATGCTCCGCTCCCGAAGCGGGATGCGACTGCCCGAACAACAGCATCGCCAATCCCGAATCGATGAGCGCCTCAATCAGAACGCGAATTCCTTTCTCTGTCCGGTTCCCGATCTCTCCGGCATGCCGGACACAGGCTTCGAGCGCCTCTTCCGTGATGTCGGCAACAAGCGTCGAATAAGGCTCGTCTGCTGTAATTTTGCCCACTTTCCAGTCGAACAGCGAGGTGTATTTGCCCAGCATATCTCCGAATCCCGCAGCAACCATCTTCCCCGGCGCTGCGCGCAAAATATCCAGATCGGCAAAAATCGCCACAGGCCCGATTGCCGGGATCGTTATTTTTTCGCCGCGGATGATGATCGGCGCGCCTTTGGAGGTAAAGCCGTCTACAGACGGAGCCGTCGGGACGGATACGAACGGCAGCTTCGTCGTATATGCGGCGTATCTGGCTATATCATGCAGCGTCCCGCTGCCGGCAGCCAGCACCAAATCAGCAGCAGTGCGCTGAATGTCGAGAATCAGCTGGATGATGGATGCTTCATCGGCAATCACATCTCCCTGCCTGTCGGGCTTGATCAATGTGACGGCCGCCGTTAAACCAAGCTGCTGCAAATTGTCTGCTAGCTGCTGTCCTGCTATCCGGTATGTATGGTCATCTGCCACTATGACAATATTTCTGTATCCGTTATCAACAATATAAGGAGCCGCCTGCGTAATGCCACCGGCTTCAATAAGAATGGGGTCGGGAAATAACCCTTCCCCGTTTGCGAAGCCCATTTGTCTGGCGGCATGCTTGATTTTAACCATGGAATCACTCATATTATATCTCCTCTGCAGGGTTCAGTATTTTCTTAATTATAACGAACTCTTCTCACAAACCCTATCATTTCCTTCAGAATCTTCAATTGATTAAGGAGGGATATTCAATATAAGTATTCTGCTTAAATAAGATCATGTCCACATGAGTTTGACTTTCCCCCTCTTCCTTGCTCTAATGGAAGAACAACCAATTACCATTCACCTATAGGAGGTCCCATCATGATGCTTTTTCTGGACAATCGGGGCATAACGGATCCTGCGTTCAATCTCGCGCTGGAGGAATATTCACTTCGCAATCTGCCCATGGACGACAGCTATTTGCTTTTTTATATCAATGAGCCGTCCATTATTATAGGTAAGAACCAGAATACTGTAGAGGAAATCAATGCGGATTATGTCAATGAACAAGGAATTCATGTCGTACGAAGGCTTTCCGGAGGCGGAGCCGTTTATCATGACCTTGGCAATCTGAACTTCAGCTTCATCACCAAAGATGATGGCAGCTCCTTTCATAATTTCGCCAAGTTCACCCAGCCCGTAATCGATGCGCTGCATAAACTTGGTGTGGAGGCTGCGCTTACCGGACGCAACGATATTCAGGTGGGAGAACGTAAAATATCCGGAAATGCCCAATTTGCCTCGAAGGGCCGACTATTCACCCATGGCACCCTGCTTTTCAATTCTGCGATGGAAAATGTAGCATCAGCCCTGCGGGTCAAATCGATTAAAATCGAGTCCAAAGGGACCAAATCGGTCCGCGGCCGGGTGGCCAATATCTCTGAATTTCTAGAGCAGCCTATGACTACCGGGCAATTCCGCTCCGCCCTGCTGCGGGAGCTGTTTCATTGTGAGCCTGAGGATGTACCAGAATACCGCTTCAGCGACGAGGATTGGTCGGCCGCCCAGCGGCTGGCGGACGAGCGTTACCGCAGCTGGGATTGGAATTACGGCCGTTCGCCCAAATCCAACATTCAGAATATCCGCAAATTCGCCTCAGGCATCATCGATGCCCGCCTAGACGTGGAGGGGGGCCGGATAAAAGGCATCAAGATATTTGGTGATTTTTTCGGTGCCTATGATGTTGCTGAGGTTGAGCAGCTGCTAACAGGCATTCCTTACGATGAAGCGGCCATCCGCCAGGCACTTGCATCGGTCGAGCTCAGCCGTTATTTCGGCGCCTTGACCCTTGATGAGCTGACAAGTCTGCTGCTGCCGCAGGATTAGAGAAGGATTGCACAGCAGCCATTTTCCACAAGGCGCATATCTAACAACGGTTACCCTCATTTTGTACAAGCAGCCGCAAATTACCCTTGCGTATCATCATAAGGATCTTTCGAAAAACCGGATCTCGCCATCCTCAGGCGGCAATGTCGCTTCTCACCTCACAATGTACAGAAAACAGCTGTGAGACTATATAATTTCTACATGTTCACACAGGAACGGCCGTCGCCATCCTTCGAGCCATATGCAACCGCAAAAAAGAGCAGTCCGCCATCAAGGCGGCTCTGCTCTCTTCATCTTCCTTTTAGGAGCCAATACTGGTCCCTTAATCTGCCATGCTTAGCCTTACCTTATTCTTCCGATTGCGGCAAGCTGTCCTCAGCCGCTTCCACGATACGATCGAAGATCTCATCGTCTTCCTCAATCGCCTGCTCAACCGCAAAGATCTCTTCTTCAGATCCCGATTCCGAGCTGAAGCTCAAGCTGTAATCCCACATTTTCCCTTTTTTGGTGAGAAGAGTCACCTCATACGGATATTTATGACCCTCAACCTCGAAGATCACATTCCCTTTATATCCTTCTTCGGCGTCATGGGTCATGCTGGCACTTATAATCTTAATATTCACGCTTAAATCCCCCTTATTTCATCAGCAAAGAAACGATAACTTGTCTACCTAAAATGTACATGATAAACCTGAAAAAGAAAAGGGTTCCGACTTTAAGCATGAATCTGATTTCAAATCAAATGTAAATAGATTGTCCGGAATTTTTGCATTTCCTCCAAAAATTTTCTTCATTTCTCACAAAAAACCGTTCCCTTACGTGTAAATTTATGATATCATGAAAGCGCTAACAAATTCATCTTATTAAGGGGGCGCGTTACATGATGAATGTGGCATTGAGCGAGCGTAATGTGTATGAGAACTTTGAGGTGGAGACAGATATTCTTTATTTCAACGTCGGCCGTCTGGGTCTCGTTAGCTTCCACGGCAGAAATTATAACATAAAAAAAAGCATGTCTGCTGATCAACTAAACGCTTATATCGCTGACGGACGATTCGTGAAGGTCAACGCGAACTGCTACGTCAATTCCGGGAAAATCATGTCACTCACCGATGGAATTATTCAATTCCAAGGATGCGGCAGCGATGACAAGCAGGTTCCGGTATCCAAGTGGAGACAGCACCAGATCAAGAATCTGCTTGCCGCCCGCAAGCCAATGGCGATGTAATCGGGCAGGACATATAAACTCCATCACTCGACACAGTCCTTCCGCATAAGAAAAGCCTTGATGGTCAAGAGAGCAATCTCCTGATGTCATCAAGGCTTTTTTCAATCCCTATTCGAGTCTTGTGGCAATCTCCCGTTTGAACTGCAGCAGCGCCTCATCCGTATCGATCGTATAACCGCATTCCAGCCCCACGATGCCATCATAGCCGGTATTGTGAATGGCCTGCAGAATATTCAGGTAGTTCAATTCGCCCGTGCCCGGCTGATTGCGTCCCGGATTGTCGGCAATATGATAGTGATTGATACGATCCTTGTAGCGAGTCGCGTTGGCAATAACGTGACCTTCGGTAATCTGCTGATGATACACATCGAACACAAGCTTGACATATGGACTGTCCACTTGATCGATAATATCCGCAGCCTCGTATGAATATTGGACAAAATGCCCCTGATGGTTCACAATCCCGTTCAGCGGCTCCACCTCGAGTACAATTCCAGCCTGTTCACAAAGCGGCGCACACCGTTTCAACGTCTCAACCATTGCTTTACGCTGATATTCACGCGGCAGGCCGTCTATGACCTGGCCGGTTTGCGTAATGATGGATTTGGTCCCCAGCGTATGACAGGCTTCAATGGTCTGCTTCAGATCCTCGATGTAAACATCCCGCTTGCGGTCATCGACCAGATTAAATGATTTTGTACAGGTCGCCGTTATGCCGGAGCCGATCCGTTGCTGCACTTTCGCAACCGCTTTCAAATCTTCGATGTTCCACCAGGCATAATACTCCAGGCCGGCAAATCCATGCTCGCTTACTTTCTCCAAATGATAAATAAGATCTTTTCCCGGGTACGCTCCAATACATAATGAAAATTTCATAATCCAAGGTTCCCTCCAGCTCATATCAAAATCAGACTTACTAACGAGTATGCCATATTTCCGCCAAAAGTCCAGGCATTCCCTTCTATTCTCCACTTCACCAGGCAAAAATAAAACAGCCGCTATCGCCAAAGGCAATAACGGTCTGTATACGATCCTCATTCAAGGCTTCAGATTGCACAAATATTGTTATTCCCGCTCTCTCGCCTTATCCATATTGGCAATAACCTGATTAAACAGGCGGGTCAGCTCACGCACATCATCCTGCGACAGACCTGTGAACATCATTTCCGAAATTTCCGCGC
This sequence comes from Paenibacillus sp. JT31N11, assembly GCF_056269285.1. Classification (NCBI taxonomy): domain Bacteria; kingdom Bacillati; phylum Bacillota; class Bacilli; order Caryophanales; family Paenibacillaceae; genus Paenibacillus; species Paenibacillus sp. JT31N11. The sequence goes on along the minus strand of NZ_JBWDNQ010000003.1, from coordinate 616,927 downwards.
GCTTGTCCTTCAGCTTCTGAACGACATCCTTTCCTTTATCCGTTATCACGAGATAAACGACGCGGCGGTCCTCCAGATCGCGTACTCTCTCCAGATATTCCATATCGATGAGCTTATCGGCGATGCCCGTAATCGCACCCGCCGTAATCAGCAGCTGCTCGGCAAGCGCCGAAGCCTTCTGGGAACCATCTTCATCAAGTCTGATGAGGATACGGGCCTGCATCGCATTTAAGCCGAAATTGCTCGTCTTGGTCCATTCTGAATCCATGCGCCGCTTCATTTGAATAAACGCATTCTCTAACGAAAGAAAATCCTTTTGACGCTGCTCCTTCATGATGGCCCACATCCTTTATTCATTCTCCTATTATTTTAGAACAATATATTTTAGTTGTAAAGTATTTATATCTAAAAGAGATACCCTTTCTTACTATACCACAAATAAAAGGATGACAGATAATCCGCAGTGGATCATCCGTCATCCTTTAGTTGTGAAGCCGCAGCGGCCCAATCCCCAGGAGAGCAGCGCGAGTCGCCTCCCAGGCAGCTGCCAACGCTTCCTGAAGCGGCCATGCTGCCGTGCTCGCCGCCATCACGGCAAAACCATACTTATGTGTTTCCGTTACACCGGCAATGACCGGGTGCTGTTCTCTGACACTCAGACCTGATACGGCATCGCGGACTGCCTCAATGTGCTTGGCCGTGATTTGATCGGAGAAGGCATAAAATGCACCTGTATGCGTCAAACCGCCGAAGCAGCCCGGAGCGCTCAGCATATCCGATGCCGGATCGATCAATTGATGCTGGGCGAAAATAAGCTCACCCTCATAGCTGACCTTCAATCGGTTGCGGTAAATACGGTAAGCGAATGTCTCGCCTCTGAGCGTCCTGCCGGGGCAAAATACCTCAGCTTGCATCCAGACTGAAGCCTGCGAAAGATTGACCACTGTTTCACTTGAGAAAGCGGCATCCCGATACAGCATGACCGGCTCCGGCATATTTTCCAAGATAGCCCCGGGCGAAAGCGCAAAGGTCTGCCTCATGGAGGAGCCGCTGGCAAGGTCCGGGCATGGATGCACCTTGGTGAAGGATTGATTAGTCAAATAAACGTGAGCATCTTCATGGGCCGTCCAGTCAAATTCATACCGGTCGCAGGCCAAGAGACCCGGCGAGACGTCCATAACCATAACCCCCACAGGTCCTCCCATAGGGAAGGTCTTCGCAATTTTCACAGGAGCGGTGTGGTATTTCGACTCCACCTGCGTTTGACCACCCCGGCGCTCGAAGGCGGCTCGCAGATGGGATACCCTCGCTGCCTGCGTATGATTAAACGTGATTATGGGTGTGTACGGTGCCCGGTTCATGCTTATGCTCAGCCGCCGGTTCTGAAGCTTTCACATGCCCATGATCGCGGGTATGATGGTTATGGTTATGGTTATGATCATGGTCATGGTTATGATCGTGATTATGGTCTTGAGCTGCATTAGGATTATGGCCATGAGTTTCATTATGATTGTGTGCCTGCGGCTGATCTGCATGCAGATGATCATGATCCACGCCTTGGGCATGAGCGAGCTCATGCTCAAGCCAACCGACAATTTGTTCCACGCCAACGCTTCCGAACAGATTGGAGAACACATAAGGGCGGTCTCCCCTCATTCGTTTTGTGTCGTCTTCCATAACCTGCAGACTGGCGCCAACATACGGAGCAAGGTCAATCTTGTTGACCACGAGCAAATCGGACCGCATGATGCCGGGACCGCCTTTACGCGGGATTTTCTCGCCTTGAGCCACATCAATAATATAAATAAAACGATCGACAAGCTCCGGACTGAAGGCAGCTGCCAGATTATCGCCGCCGCTCTCGATAAAGATCAGATCAAGCCCTTCGAACCGGCTGGTCAGCTCATCCACGGCTTCGAAATTCATCGAAGCGTCTTCGCGAATGGCCGTATGCGGGCAGCCCCCTGTCTCCACGCCGATAATGCGCTCTTCTGGCAGTACGCCGGTAGCCGCCAGAATGCGGGCGTCCTCTTTTGTATAGATATCGTTGGTTATAACGGCAACGCTGTATTTATCTTTAAGCGCTCCTGCCATCCGCTCTACAAGCGCTGTCTTTCCCGACCCTACCGGCCCGCCGATACCGATCCGTATGGGACGGGAACGATCGATCGCCGGCTGTTCCCATCCATGATGATGATGACCCTGACCTTGTGTTTGACACATTACACATACCTCCCAAAATGATTAGTAAATCCTGTTTAACTAAGCGTTCCTTGAGCTTACCCTGTTAAGACATGAACAATCGGGAATAGAGCGTCTCATGCCTGATCATGGCAATTTCAGCCATCGGCATATTGGTGTAGGCGTCCTCCGGCTCCATTCCCGCTACGACAGACCAGGCACGGGCGGTATGCGGCGCAAGGCGCGCGATAAGCTTCTGCCCTTCCGTCTGTCCGATGGACATCAGCCGGAGCGCGCTGTTGATGCAGGTCACTACACAGGCATACAGATAGCCCTGTACGGACTGCTCCAGAGGTATCCCAAGCTTGCTGCAGGCATAGCCGAAAACAAGCGGGTGCGTAGCGAGACAGCGGCCCCCGCGCAGGCCTTCAGCAAGCGGCGACCAATCAAGCTGCGGATAGACCTGGGTCGTGAGCTGCAGCAGCCTGCGTCCCATTTTTTGCACGCCTGAGCGGGTTTCCTGAGCAGTCCGCTGCACATGTACAAGATGTTCGACCGCCCATAGAGACTCCCAGTCGCCAACAGGCGCGCAGCGGTAAACCGCCTTAATCACCATAGCATCTGCCGTGGACCAGCTCTGATACAGCATCGCGGTCGCATAAGCCTCCAGCTGCGCGCTCGTGATTAGCTGCCCCTCTTGAACGAGGGTTTCTAGACCGAACGAATGGGAGAAGCCGCCAATGGGCAGCGCCGAATCCAGCAGCTGCTGAAGCGCCAGCCAGGGCAGAACCCCAGGACCGCCCCCGCCCCGAGCTTCCTCAATATTCATGCCCTCACCTCATCAAAATAAGAAATAGCGCTGCGCCATCGGCAGAACCTCTGCAGGCTCGCAAGTAGCGGGAACACCGTCCACCTTCACCTCATACGTCTCGGGATCCACCTCGATTTTAGGCGTCGCATCGTTATGGATCATGTCTTTCTTCGTCACGCTGCGGCAGCCCCGTACGGGTTCCACCCGCTTGGACAGGCCAAGCTCACGGGCAATGCCGCGGTCATAAGCGGCCTGTGAAACAAATGTGATGGAGCTGTTCGAATTGGCTTTGCCGAACGCGCCAAACATCATACGTCCGAATACCGGCTGCGGTGTCGGAATGGAAGCATTGGGATCGCCCATCTGGGCAAAAGCAATCGTTCCGCCCTTGAGCACCATATCCGGCTTAACGCCGAAGAACATGGGACTCCAGACCACCAGATCGGCGAACTTTCCCGGTTCGATGGAGCCGACCAAATGCGAGACGCCATGTGTGATCGCCGGATTGATCGTATACTTGGCAATATACCGTTTGATGCGGAAGTTGTCCGCCTCGGCTGTCGTATCCGGGGCAAGCGGTCCGCGCTGCCGCTTCATTTTATCCGCTGTCTGCCATGTCCGGATGATAACCTCGCCTACCCGCCCCATGGCCTGGGAATCGGAGCTGATCATGCTGAAGACGCCCATATCATGCAAAATATCCTCCGCGGCGATCGTCTCCGGACGAATCCGCGAATCGGCGAAGGCCACATCCTCGGGGATGCTGCTGTCCAGGTGATGACATACCATAAGCATGTCCAAATGCTCTTCAATGGTGTTGATTGTAAAAGGACGGGTTGGATTCGTCGAGGACGGAAGCACATTCAGCTCTCCCGCAGCGCGGATAATATCCGGTGCATGGCCGCCTCCGGCGCCCTCCGTATGATAGGTATGGATCGTCCTTCCTTTGAACGCTCCAAGCGTATCCTCCAGAAACCCGGCTTCATTGAGCGTATCCGTATGAATGGCCACCTGGATATCATACTGCTCGGCAGCCGCAAGACAGGTATCAATCGCCGCCGGAGTCGTTCCCCAATCCTCATGCAGCTTAAGCCCGATCGCACCCGCTTCAATCTGCTCGATCAGCGGACCGGTGAAGGATGCATTTCCCTTCCCGGTAAATCCCAGATTCATGGGAAACGCTTCTGCCGCTTCCAGCATGCGCCGCATATGCCAGGCACCCGGCGTACAGGTGGTGGCATTCGTCCCCGTAGCCGGCCCCGTACCGCCCCCGATCATCGTCGTCACGCCGGAGGAAAGCGCCGTCTCAATCTGCTGCGGGCAAATAAAATGGATATGCGAGTCAATCCCGCCCGCCGTAACAATTTTGCCTTCGCCGGCGATCACTTCCGTGCTGGCGCCGACGACCATGTTCGGCATCACACCGTCCATAATATCCGGATTGCCCGCTTTGCCTATCCCGACAATCAGACCGTCGCGAATGCCGATATCGCCTTTTACGATGCCCCAGTGATCGATGATGACCGCATTGGTGATCAGGGTATCCAATACGCCATCATCGCGGAGCGCGCCGCTGGATTGTCCCATTCCGTCACGAATGACCTTGCCTCCGCCGAATTTGCATTCATCTCCATAGACCGTATAATCCTGTTCAATCTGCGCCCACAGCTCCGTGTCTGCAAGCCGTACGGCATCGCCGGTGGTAGGTCCGAACATTTGCGCATAGCTTCTGCGATCCATCTGGGTCATGACGGCTCTCCCTTCCATGCGGCCAGCCTTGCCCGAACCTCGTCCGGCATATCTCCCCGAACAGCAGGTCCGTGCGTCAGACCATTCAAGCCAAACGAGCGTTTCAGCCCGCCGAGCTCCACCAGGTGCACCGGCTTTTCCTCGCCAGGCTCGAATCGGACAGCCGTTCCTGCCGGAATATCAAGCCGCATGCCAAACGCCGCCTCGCGGTCGAACTCCAGCCCGCGGTTCACCTCAAAAAAATGAAAATGCGATCCGACCTGCACCGGTCTGTCGCCTGTATTTACAACTATAAGCTCCGCTCTTGCCCTGCCTGCATTCAATTCAATTTCGCCAGGCAGAGTACGGTATTCTCCAGGTATCATGACATCACCTTCCCTAGCTTGAGGTTTGCCGGGCAAACAACTCATGTTCATATACGATTACAAATATTGCTTTTGTTAAAAATCAACCTCTGTCAGTAAAGGGAATGAGTTCATGGATGGGCAATGGGATGGTGAATCGTCACAAGCTTCGTGCCGTCAGGAAAGGTAGCTTCCACCTGCACCTCATGAATCATTTCAGCCACGCCGCTCATGACTTGCTCGTGAGATAGGATGCGGGTGCCTTGTTCCATCAGCTGAGCCACAGTCAGCCCGTCGCGGGCGCCTTCCATGATCTCGGAAGTGATGAGCGCCACGCTCTCCGGATAATTCAGCTTAACCCCTCTCCCGAGACGTCTGCGCGCCAAATCAGCAGCGATAGTGATGAGCAATTTTTCCTTCTCGCGTTCTGTCAACTGCATGGGTTCACCTCATAAATGTAGTATCTCTTCCTCAATCCATCAACAAGCAGTTAAGCTTTCTTACATTATAACGGCCGAATGGCATCAAGTAAACATTCGATGTTAGATTTAATGACATTAACTAATGCTTGACTCCCATGTTCCTCTCTCAAAATTGCACAGCTTTCATAGCTTCCCTCTTTTTGCTGAAGCCTTGCCAATACTAGTCATAGCGCTTGCATTGTGATAAACTTAAAGGCATTGATCTTGCGCAAATTGGCCTTTACGGAAGAAGCTTTTGCTGGCTGAAACAGCCGCTAAAACGGCACTTACTTACACATTGGAGGGACATGCATGGCGACACAGAAAATGCGTTCAGATATGATCAAAAAGGGGTTCGACCGCGCTCCTCACCGCAGCTTGCTGCGCGCTGCCGGGGTTAAGGAAGAAGATTTCAACAAACCGTTTATTGCAGTATGCAACTCGTATATTGATATTATTCCAGGTCATATGCATCTTCAGGAATTCGGCAAGCTGGTAAAAGAAGCGATCCGCGAAGCAGGCGGAGTGCCGTTTGAGTTCAACACGATCGGCGTCGACGACGGCATCGCTATGGGCCATATCGGTATGCGCTATTCATTGGCAAGCCGCGAGATTATCGCCGATTCCGTAGAAACGGTCGTTAATGCCCACTGGTTCGACGGCATGGTCTGTATTCCCAACTGCGACAAAATCACGCCAGGCATGATCATGGGCGCCCTGCGCGTCAATATCCCGACTATGCTCGTCAGCGGCGGACCGATGAAAGCCGGTAAAACGGCGGACGGCCGTTCGATTTCACTCTCCAGCGTATTTGAAGGCGTAGGCGCGCACCAAGCGGGTAAAATCGACGATGCCGCTCTGCAGGAGCTTGAGCAATACGGCTGTCCAACCTGCGGATCCTGTTCAGGCATGTTCACAGCCAATTCCATGAACTGTCTGGCCGAGGGTCTGGGACTTGCTCTTCCAGGCAACGGAACGATTCTGGCTGTCTCCCCTGAACGTAAAGAATTCGTCAAGCAAGCTGCCCGTCAGTTGATGAATCTTATCGAGCTTGATATCAAGCCGCGCGATATCGTAACCATCGAATCCATCGATAACGCTTTTGCGCTGGATATGGCGATGGGTGGATCCACCAATACCGTTCTCCATACTCTGGCTATCGCACATGAAGCCGGAATCGAATATCCAATCGAACGTATCAACGAAGTGGCAAGCCGGGTTCCCCATCTGGCCAAGGTTGCTCCCGCTTCCGATTACCATATCGAAGATGTGCATAATGCCGGCGGCGTGAGCGCCATTATCAACGAACTGTTCAAGAAAGAAGGCGCCCTTACTGGCGACGTTATCACCGTTACCGGCAAAACCCTTCGCGAGAATGTAGCCGGAGCCGAGATTCTCGACAAGGATGTCATCCGCACCCTGGACAACCCCCATAGCGAACGCGGCGGACTGGCCGTTCTGTTCGGCAATCTTGCGCCAGGCGGCGCGATTATCAAAGTAGGCGCAGTCGACAAATCGGTTGGGGGTTATCTGAAGGGACCGGCCATCTGCTTTGATTCCCAGGACGAAGCACTTGCAGGCATTGCGGGCGGCAAGGTCAAGGAAGGCCATGTAGTCGTAATCCGTTATGAAGGTCCTAAAGGCGGACCGGGCATGCCTGAGATGCTGGCTCCAACCTCACAAATCGTCGGTATGGGACTTGGCGCCAAAGTAGGTCTCGTAACGGACGGACGCTTCTCCGGCGCCTCGCGCGGCATCAGTATCGGCCATGTGTCACCGGAAGCTGCCGAAGGCGGCCCGATTGCTTTCGTCAACGACGGTGATCTCATTGAGCTGGATATGAACAACCGTACGATGAATCTGCTTATCAGCGATGAAGAGTTCGAGCAGCGCAAAGCCAACTGGAAAGGCTTCGAGCAAAAAATCAAAAAAGGTTACCTGGCCCGGTATTCCTACCTTGTAACCAATGCCAGCACCGGCGGCGTCATGAAAATGTAGCTTGCGCACAGGAAAGCTCCAAAGCTTTCCTCGCTATTGAAATAACGCTTTGCCTCCGGCATTTAAATGCCAGAAGCAAAGCGTTTTTTTGCATACATGACTCTCTTGGCAGCAAAAACAAAAAGAAATGCCGTCAAGGAGTATATTCCCTGGCGGCATTTCCATTGTCGTAGACGGCATGCGATACTGCCGGCCGACCCGGCGTTTGCAGCTTGTCATCGAAGTCGGCTGCAGCAGTCCACTTGGAAGTAAAGTCATTCCCCTTGCCGTATCGATGCCAGAACTCCTCCATCGACATGGCAATAATTCGTGGTGTCAGCTTGCTGCCTTGCTCTTTAATTCTGCGTTTCCCTGAAGGATGCAGCACCCTCAGAAGAAGCTTTAAGTAAATCCGTGTCATTTTATCGAATAAGCCCTTGGGCAGATCCAGCACGCTAAACCCGAACTGCTCAGCGCCCCGGTTAATCATGCTGATTCCATACAAGCCCTGAACATGCTCGAATTCCTGTCGTCCCGCAATTTGAGCGGCAAGCTTGGGCATTCCTTTCTCCACTTCACGGATAAGACGAATGGCAACATGCATCATGGAGCGGGCTTCCGTCATCAATTGGAACAGCTTGTTGTTGTCAAAATGCAGCTCGATAACCTCATCCTTATCCTTGATGACCTGACCGTCTGAAAGCATAAGCGGCTCTCCGCGGTAAGGAACAACCCGGATATGAAAGATGGAATCCTCCCCGCCGGATTTTACCCGGAAAATGAAATGAAAAATTTTCTCCCAGCCCATCCAGCAGGCAATGGAAGAACGCTTCAGCCATCCAAGAGCGCGGCGGCTTGTTTTGTGCCGGTCCGTAATGGCGATCATTTCGTTAATGGCCACGAACCTATAGCCCCGGTTCACGCCCTCTTCGAGATAAGTCTCCAAAGCATCCAGCATATTGGCCGGAGCCTCAAGATCCGCGCCGAATGTCGCGCCGCAGTCATGCAGCAAGATGATCTCGCCAGGGCGGAGTTTTTTCATCAGCCGCTTCTTCAAGCGTCTGACACCAACTCTTTTGCGCCAATCGCCGAACAGGGATGACCATAATATAATCTGCAAATGTCCCATATTGGAGAAATCAAATAAATTCACGATTCCCCAGGGAGGCCGATAATACGCGGAAGGAGCTCCCGTTGCCTGTTTGATCAGCTCCGACGTGCGGTGAATTTGTCTTGTAACCGTTCTTGGACGCATGAACCAGTTGGACTTATGAACATAATTATGAATCCCGATAATGTGACCTTCATCATGCATGCGTTTGAGCAGTTCTGGATGCTTCTCCGCATGAATGCCGACAACAAAAAATGTGGCTTTTGCATTGTAACGCTTTAACAAGTCAAGCAGTAAAGGGGTATATTTTGGATCCGGTCCATCATCGAATGTAAGAGCAATTTCATGACTGGCAAGTCCCTTCTTAAACACTCGAAAGCCGAAGGTTCGGCTTATAATCCCCGGAAGAAAAGCATAAAACGTCAAAATATAAAAGCCCCATAGCAGGAAGTTTTCCATATCTCTATCCCCACCACCCTAGTTTATATCCCTGCTAATACTGGTAGACGGAGCACTAATGTTCCCTCGTTTCATTGTAACATAATGCTGACGAAAACGGCTATGGTTTGATGTTAAGCCTTTGTTTTTTCCTTGTGACTAATTGAAAGAAATATTGGGAAACTCTAGAAAATTAGTGTACAATCATGAGGGATATTCAAGCATCATATGTGTAAAGGAGTAAAAAAATGATTTCCTTCTACCAAAAATATTGGCGCACCGCTTTTGATATTGCGCTGATCGTGCTCACCGTGTACCTGATCATGCTGGCCTTCAGTTATGTGTACCGCATTGCGACTCCGATATTCCTCTGCTTCGTTATCTTCATGTTTATTGAACCGCCAACCAGATGGATGACCAGAATCGGTATTCGAAGATCAATAGCAGCCGCTATATCCGTGCTTATTTTCACGCTTATTATTCTTGGAGCATTTGTAGGGGCAGGATTCATTATGACATCCCAAATTACCGGACTTGCTGAAAAGCTTCCTTATTATCAGCAATTATTCACGGATCAATTCCAGAAAAATTCGGCATTTTTTGCAGACAAAATGCAGGCGCTTCCGCCTGGCTTAACCGATAAAGCAACCGAGGTTGTAGGCTACATCACAAACTGGGGCCAAAAAATCGCCACTACTTTTCTGCTTTCCCTGGGCGGTTATCTGAAATCCGTCTCCACCTTCATTTTAAATTTTGCCATCGGCATCATTCTGGCTTATTTTCTCAGCCTCGAAATTGCCGATTGGAAAAAAATGGCCAGCGAGAAAACACCCCGAACGTTCAAAACCGCCTATTATTTTCTGCGCAATAATGTATTTGCCGGAATAAGCGGTTATCTCAAGGCGCAGGGCAAGCTGATTTCCATCACCTTTTGCGTAATATTCGTTTGTCTCCTGCTGCTTGGCGTGGACAATGCGTTTTCTATCTCTTTGCTTTCCGCCGTGTTTGATGTTCTCCCTCTTCTCGGCGTGGGAACGGTCTTCATTCCCTGGATCATCTATTTGTTCATCGTTGGCCAAACGACTTTGGCCATATGGCTTACGGTATTATTTCTTGTAGTTGTGCTGACGAGACAGATCCTTGAGCCGAAAATCACCGGGGATACGCTTGGTGTTTCCGCTTTTACCATGCTCGCGTTCATGATCATTTCACTCTCTCTGTTCGGCATAGCGGGCGTGATCCTGTCGCCGATATTAATGATTTTAATCAAGGCCTTATACGATCAGGGATATTTTCACAGGTGGATTCATTTGCCCAAGGGAGAATATGATCAGACGTCTCAAGAACCGCCCCAAACGATGTCTTGACGAAAAATATATGCATAAGCAAAGGCCATGTCTCCTTCAAGATTGAAAGGGACATGGCCTTTGGTGTGAGGGCTAAGATTCTTGGCAAAACGATTCAGATGCTTATAGCTCTGTACTTTATATCCGGCCGAGTTCATTCACAGTCCGCTATATCTGCCATCCCATCGAAAGACTACGACGGCAGCTTGCAATTCTTCAGCCAGCTGGGCGAGCGATTGAGCGGTAGCGGCCGTTTCTTCGCTGCTTGCCGCCGCTTCCTCTGTTGCCGACGAGATGTTCTCCACCGCCGATAGTACCGTTGATGCCTGTGCCGCCTGTTCTTCGCTCGCCGCTGCGATCTCCGTTACCTTCTGTCCGGCCTGGTCCACTATTGCCGCGATTTTCCGGAAAGAATTTCCCGTTTGACGCGACAGGTCGGAGCTGGCCTGAACGGCCATAACGCTTCGTTTCGTATTATCCTGCATGCCTTTTATGATACCTGAAATCTGTTTGGTCGCCTCTCCGCTGCGCTCCGCGAGCTTGCGGACTTCATCGGCAACCACCGCAAAGCCCCGTCCCTGCTCACCCGCGCGGGCAGCCTCGATAGCAGCATTAAGGGCAAGCAGATTCGTCTGATCCGCAATATCCTCAATGACCTCGATGATCTCGCCGATCTTCTGTGAATCATCCTCCAGCCTGGACATTTGGGAGCTGACAGCCTGCATGCTTTCGATGGAGGACGTGATCACTTCTCCTCCCTCTCTGGCAATATCGATGGTTTGATCCGAAAGCTCGGAGGCTTCTTCCGTATTCCGTGCGACCGAGTAAATGGCCGCTGAAAGCTCGATAAACAATTCATTGATAGTCTGTGCAGCGGTCGCCTGATTCGTCGTTCCACCGGCAATTTCTTCAGTGCTGGCCGATATTTGCTGGGCTGCCGCCGCAACACTATGAGAGGATGAGGTGATGCTTCTCACAATATTCCGCAAATTATCCACCATATCATTGACCGCCGCTGCAAGTCTTCCCACCTCATCCTTTGTTTGGATGTTATTCTTCTCGCGCAAATCGCCGACCGCAACCTTATCAACCAGCTGAACCAGCTTGTTTAATGGCCTTGAAATAATTTGCGCGATATAATAACCAAAGGCAATACAAAGTAGGATGGAAGCAATGATGATGCCGATTGTCAGATTACGCGACTGATTGAACATTTCGACGTTCTGATTATTGGACTGGTCCGCATGGGCGATATTCAAATCGTTCAGCCTGTCCAATATCGCGCCAAGTGCTGTGCTTGATTCCAATAGCACTCCTTCTGTAAATTCAAGCATCTCATCATTCTTATCGGCGTCGGCAAGCTCAATCAGACGCGCGAAATTGTTTTGATAGGCGGCCCACGCACTGTCAAACGGGGCAAGCGCCGTCCTGGACTCATCGCTCATCATCGTATTTTTGAATAATTCCATTCGATCGGTAACCCTATCCTTGACGGCTTCGTAGCTATCCTGGTTTTGTTTTCGGTCGGCTGCAGTCTCATCAATGTACAAATCACGGGCAAGCTTGCGAATTTCCATCACATCCACCTCGGTTTGCGCCAAATAATTGACGGGCAGTAAATTATCCGAATACATGGCCTGGAGATTCGTGTTTAAGCTGCCCAGATTGCTTAATCCATAAAGCCCTACAAAAGCGAGAATACACGCAATGACCAGAAATGAGGAGATCAGCTTTATGCTGGTTTTTAAGTTATAGAACCATTTCATACATGTCCACCCCGATGATTTTAATGGTTTCCGCTATTGATGCACCGTCACGCGCTTCTTGTCACCAGCTTGATAATTCCGCCAATCTCCAGGATCAGGCCCACTCTGCCGTCCCCCAGAATCGTCCCGCCCGAAATCCCCTCAATATTCCCCATGTAACGGCCCAGTGACTTGATGACAATCTCCTGGTTGCCGATCAATTCATCAACCGCCAGTGCGATCCTCTTGTCTCCGCGCCCCAACAATAACAATTGGAATTTGCCTGCTTCGATGGTCCCCGCGCTCATAGTGAAAATAATCATGCAGCCAGCTGACAGGGATGACCTGATTGCGGATCGTCACTACGGGCATTCCTCCGACCGTACTGATATGCTCTGGGGCAATACGTACAATCTCCGATACACTGCTCATCGGAATAATGAAAATCCGGTCGCCGATATCGACCAGAAGGCCTGTAATGATAGCCAGCGTTAGCGGCAGCCGGATCCGGAACAATGTCCCCTTGCCGATATTCGTCTCAATCTGGATTAGTCCGTTCATTCGCTCAATTTCCGTCCGCACAATATCCATACCGACGCCGCGGCCCGATACATCGCTTATCTGTTGAGCGGTTGAAAATCCCGGATGAAAGATGAGATGTACCGCATCCTGATCCTTCAGCAGTGCTGCTTCCGCAGCCTGAATGATTCCTTTTGCCACAGCCGATTGCCGGATGCGCTCCGGATCAATGCCCGCTCCGTCATCCTGTATGGTTATGAGCACCTGATTATCCTCATGAGAAGCGCTGATCCGCAGCGTTCCCTTCGCTTGCTTGCCGGCGTCAAGACGCTGGTTTGGCTGCTCGATACCATGATCAATGGCATTGCGGATCAGGTGGATAAGCGGATCTCCAATATCTTCGATCAAGGTGCGGTCAAGCTCTGTTTCCTTTCCCTCAATGACGAGCTCCACTTCTTTATGCAGGATATGAGCCAAGTCCCGCACCATCCGGGGGAAGCGGTTGAACAACTGCTCGATGGGAAGCATGCGGACCTTCATTACGCTTTCCTGCAGCTCGCCGATAGTCCTGGTCAGATGATCGGATAAATGCCCCAGCTCTTCCACTGCCTCATCAGGACCAAATTTCTGATAGAAGGCTTTCTCCATCTGCTGGATGCGCGTCTGTGCGATGACAAGCTCCCCTACCAGGTTCATCATATTTTCCAGCCGCTCCACATTGACGCGGATCGTCTGTCCCTTGGCTTTCTCAAAATGCCCCGGCGGAGCAATGCTTTCGGACTCGGCCCCGACCTGCTCGTCCTGCTCGTCCTGCTTGTCCAGTGATGCCGCCGCTTGCAGTTCTGTCCAATCGCAAGCATCAACGAGCACCTCATCCACATCCGTCATTTCTCCGATTATGTCCCCCAGCTCATCAAGCGGCAGCGCTGTGGACAGCAGCCACCGGTTCTGAATCACGTTTTCTTCCATATCGTGGCCTTCGAATGCCGTATCCGACCAATAGACGTTTTCGGTTTCCCGCAATCTGCAGTCGATCAGACTGAGCCTGGCCAGCTTCATTTCACAGCTCTGGCAGATGGTGACGCTCACCCATGCCGGTACGCGCCCAAGTTCAGCCTGATCCTGTAAGGATTGCAATACCTCATGCGTAAAGATTGCAATTTGAGGCTGTACCCCGGATGCCTCCGCTGGATGGGATATGCCGCCGAACGACTGCAGCTCCCGAATCAGATGCTCCATATTCGAGCGCTCGATATTCGTGTTTATAATTTCGGCCTGCAGCCTCTTCATGCCATCCAAGCATTTGAAGAACAAATTGGTCATCGCCTTATTAACGGCAAGCTTGCGGTTCCTCACATTATCCAGCAAATGCTCCATCTCATGCGTCATATTTTCATTTTTTCATAGCCCATCGCCGCTGATGAGCCTTTCAGAGTATGAGCTGCGCGGAACAATCGGCTGATCGCAGCATCGGATTGTCCTTCCTTCTCGAGGCGCAGCACCTCTTCGTCCATACACTGGAGCTGTTCCTCGAGCTCTTCCAAATAAACGGCCCGAAATTCTGACAAATCGTCCATCGCCGCTCCTCCTCAGGGGTTTTCCATTTCGGGAGCCTTAACTATCCTGGATCAATACCTCATCCATTTTCAGAATGCCGACCAAGCCTGCAGTTGAAATGCCGATACCGGCAAAATAACTGCCGTTGATTCCCCCTATCCGCTCGGGAGGAGGTTGAATGTCGGTGAAGGTGATCACCTGATTGACCCGATCCACAATAAGGCCTATATACTCCAGCGTGTGATTGACGACCACAATTCGGGTTGATTTCCCTGCCGGCGTTTCCTGAAGCTCGAACAACCGGCTTAAATGGATAATCGGAACGATTTTCCCCCTTAAATTGATTACGCCTTTCACATAATTGCGGCCGTTCGGGATTTCTGTAATATCCTGCATACGAATAATTTCATGAATAGCTGAGATTGGAATCGTATAATTCTCTTGGCCCAGCTCAAATTCGACAAACTGCTCATCTGAAACTCGCATCGCATAGCTCCGATCCGTAGGATGTGGGTTATTCTCTTGATAACGATAAAGATGGCAGTCCTGTCACCTCCCTCAGCTTCGCTGCGATATCTTCCAGGTCTACGATGTAATCCACCGCCCCCGTTTCAATTGCCGCGCGCGGCATCCCGAATACAACCGAGGATTCTTTCGATTGGGCAATCGTTGTGGCTGCTCCTGCCGCCTTGCCCTCAGCCAATGCTTCAGCTCCGTCGCTCCCCATCCCCGTCAGCATGACCAAATGCCGTTTCAGACCCTGCAGCGCCGAGACCGAAGTGAATAATTCATGCACGGACGGCATATGCAGCCCTTTGCTTGGCCGCTGGTGAAGCTTAATCCGGCAGGCACCTCTGGTTTCCGCAATATTCATATGCCGGTCGCCCGGGGCAATATAGACACACCCGCCCTCCAGCCTGGCATCATGCTCCGCTTCCCTTACCGTGAGGGAACAGTTGTGATTCAAACGCTCCGCCAGCGACGCTGTGAACGGCGACGGCATATGTTGGACAATGACAATGGCATGGGGGAAATCGGGAGACAAGCCCTGGAGTACCGTGAATAAAGCCTGCGGACCGCCGGTGGATGCACCAATTGCAATAAGATGCCTGGGCGGCAAACCTCGTTTAGAAGGCGGGATCTGGTTTTTGGGGAGGGGGGAGTACTTAAGCTTAAACAAATTCGGCAACGAAACCTGTGCGGCCGTTTTGATTTTTTCAGCCAATTCCTGCTTGACCTTGTACAGATCGATTGATAATGCGCCCGAGGGCTTATGTATAAAATCAACTGCCCCATACTGAAGCGCTTTGATGGTGGCCGCTGCTCCGGTCTCCGTCAGCGAGCTCAGCATGAGAACAGGTGTAGGCTTCTCCGCCATAATTCGTTTCAATGCGTCTAAACCATTCATAACCGGCATTTCGATATCAAGCGTGATGACATCCGGGGCAAGCTGCTTGGTCAGTTCAATCGCCTGCAGTCCATTCCGCGCGGTGCCGATGACTTCCAGCGCATTGTCTTCACTAATGTACCTGCTGACCATATTTCTCATAAAAGCGGAGTCATCCACGACCAATACTTTAATGGCCAATGCCAGCACCTCATCCATTCCAAGGTTTAACGTTTGCGAAAGAAATAATAGAGATCGGACATTTGCTCGGACAAGGATAGAAAAAGATCAACGATTTCTCCGTCAAACTGTTTATTTTTGTGCAAAATCAGTTCCGTCTTCGCCTCTTCAAAAGTGACAGGCTTACGGTAAGAACGGGTGGTCAGCATGCAGTCGAACGCATCAAGAATCGCACATACCCTGGCCTGAAAGGGGATTTCCTTGCCTTTTAACCCGCTTGGATAGCCGTTGCCGTCCCACCGCTCATGATGATGCTTCACCAGATCAACAATTCCCTGCTCCGTATATACCTGCTCCAGCAGCAATTCCGCTCCCAGCTCAGGATGCAGCTTTATGATCTTCCACTGCTGGTCCGACAAAGGCCCTTCCTGCTCAAGGATTCTCGATGGAACGAACAGTTTGCCTATATCATGCAGGAAACAGCCTCTGATCAGCATCTCCTTCTCACTGGTATCCAATTGCAGCGCCGGAGCGAACTTCTCTGCCAGAAAAGCCACCCTCACACCATGCTGATAAGTCCGAGGGCTTTTGATCTCAAGCGAATTCATCCAATGTATCGTTTCCGCTTTAATGCTAGGGCGGACATCCCACTCCATATCCGCCTCATATAGACGTTTCACGCTATGCACCATCCTTGTCTGCTGTCAGTAGAAACCATCGTATGAGGATTAGTATTCCGAATAGCTGCCTTTATAAAAAAATAAGACTTTAGGAGGATATTATTATTGCAAATATAACCGATGTCGTACAATAGTAGTTATGCGACATAATTCACTCAAATTCGCCAATATTCGACGACTGCTTTCAAATAGAATTATAGGATATTAATCCCATTAAAACAAGCGGAAATAAATCATGCATATTACAAAAGGACTATTATTCCGGGATATAATCATGCAGATAATCCATTACAAAGTCAGGCGCGGCTTTTTTTAATTGCTCTACAGTATGCAAATAACGTTGGGTTGTATTCATATGGGCATGCCCCAGCGTTTCTTGTACTTGCTGGAGTGAGGCTCCATTCAATAAGGCCAATGTAGCATAGGTATGCCGAAGCCAATGCGGAGTAAGTTTCTTATTGGTGACACATCGGTCACCGGTATCGCGTATAATACGTTCGATTTGTCTCGTTGTCACAGGAAATAACACAAGCTCCGGCGCTGGTAAGCCAGGAGCAGAAATGGCTTCCACATAGCGAATGCTCAGTGACCACAAACGATTAGGGACTTTAACCTCGCGGGATTTTCCGCCTTTTGCCTTGTTGATTGTAAGCCAAATGGAGGTTTCAGAAGAATCCGCATAGAAGTCCTTCCACTTAATCCCCGTTAATTCCGACACCCTCAATCCGAGCAGGACCAAATATAACCCGATCAGATAATTTCTCATGTTTTGCCGTTTCAAGGCATTCAGCAGCTTCCCAACTTCACTTTTGGTCAAAAAATGCTTGCGGCTGTTCATGGGAACCGCGGGTAAACGAATGGATGTGGTTGGATTATGCACGAACAGATCTATATTGGAATCGCTTCCCCATTTATACATGGACTTCAGCGGTGCAATAAAGGCAGCCACACTGGCTGGCGCCAAAGGCTTTCCGGTTGCTCCCCATTTCCCTTCAATTAACCCTGTCTTAAAAGCCTCTACTTCCTGCCAGGTCACATTCTTTAGCGACTTGTACGAAATGAATTGCCGGAACCGTTCAATCGCCCGGGTGTAGTTTCTCTTCGTATTCTGGGATCTTACACAGGCGACCAGAAACATATTTATAATTTGGTCATCGCTGTAGCCGGAACTATAGGGTAAAACCACTAATTCGGTTGCTTTTTCCTCTGAGACTTTCCTCATGCTGATGCAAGCTCCTCCTCTTCATGTCGCATAACTACTATTGTACGACATCGAATACAACATGAAATATATGTCCTAATTATTATACTGCATTCTTTTATTTGAAACTTCTACAGGGTAAAACTGGAAAGCCGGTCGCTGGTTATTGATGATCAGTTGCCGGCTTTTGATTTATTACGACCTCCCTAAATCCCTCCAGAGGAGGGACCCCAAAGGGCCGCCGGCCCTCTGGACACCCGGATCCGATAACGTCAGAGTTACACAGAAACGCTCTCTCGTTACTGCCTGCTTGGCCCGTTTACGTCCCTTGCGGGACACACTTTCTTTCGCGCACCTGGGGTGCCTGGTGGACTCCGTCCCATAATAATGTTGGCGGGACACAGATTGTGGTTTTCTGAGACAATTGTTTGGAGTTTACTTAGACCCCATTTTTCTCCTACGGAACACGTCGGGAGAGGATTGCCTTAGAATAGTGATTGAATGTTACCCCTCGGCGAGGATATCCATTACACCGCGAAATAAGGCTGTCGCCTTATTTGATGAATCGGGAGAACGGTTCTCGGCTAATACCGCTACTGTATAACGCGGGGCTTTCAGAGGCCCGTATCCTGCAAACCACTGGTTGTTCCGCTTGATGCCCTCTCTGAGGGTCTCAGCAGTGCCTGATTTGCCCGCGACCTGCCATATGCCTCTATTGATTGACCGGCCTGTTCCGTTAGTGACAACGGCTTCCATGCCTCTTAAAAGCGCATGTGCTGTCTTGGTCGTTATACGGCCATAACGGGAAGAGGAATTCATGCGAGGCAGCACCGCCATTCGCTGTCCATTAGCATAACGAATCTCACTTACAAGACGCGGTTCCATCACTTGTCCACCATGAAGCAGCGTCAATACCAGATTAGCCGCCTGCAGAGGCGACATGGTGACATCGCGCTGACCGATTCCTGTTTGCGCCAGCTGCCCGCCGTCCCGATGATCGGGAAACGCTGCGAACAACGCCCCCGCTTCTTCCTCCTGCAGCAGCCTCAGCGGCTTTCCAAGCGGCGCGAAGGGTCGGGGATCATACCAGCCAATCTTGCGGCCAATCCCCAGCTTGTCCGCTGTCACAGCCAACTGGGCAGGCGTCAACCGTTCGGCAATTGTCGCAAAGGCAACATTGCAGGATTGGGCTAGAGCTTCACGCAGTGTAAGTCGGCCATGTCCCCCCTCCTTCCAGCAGTGGAGGCCATAATGACCGTAATCCCCATCACATTCGAACACTTCCCGCTCCTCCGTCAGATCTGCTTCCAAAGCAGCTGCGGCGGTAACCAGCTTGAAGATGGATCCAGGCGTTGTCGCTCTGACCGCATGGTTAGCCATGTCGGTTCCTGTTTTTTTCAAGGAATCCGGCGCAAGCAGCGGCCGCGAAACCATGCTGACAATATCGCCCGTATGGGCATCCAGCACGACGACCGCCCCTTCACGGAGACCATGCGCATCGGCATATGCCTCAATCTTGTTTTGCAGCGGCAAATCCAGAGTCGTAACAACCTTAAGGGGATAATAGGGGTTATCCGGACTGGTTAATCGCATATCCAATCCATTAAGCGGCTTGTCCGAACCATCGGTGAAAAAAGAGACTGAAGTTGCACCGGTGCCCCGGAGCAAGCCGTCCAGCGACCTTTCCAGGCCTGCTCCGCCCACCTGATCGGTCAGCTTCATCTTACGCTTGCTAAGTTCACGCTCGTATCGGGTTTGAAGCAGCTCGGGATGCTGACTGATGTAGCCGATCGCGTGCTTGGCATCGAACCCGGATGGATAACGGTTCCGGTAAGGCAAAATACGGACGCCGTCCAGCCTCAAGCCGCTAATGGTATCCAACTGCTGCTTACTGAGCTTATGCGGTGCAGACTCGCCCGCCACCTGCCAGAATGACGGCGCCTTCAAGCCTTCCATCCATACCTGGAGCTTTCCTGTACTGACACCCAGCGCGGCTGCCAGCTTCTCAATTTCAATCCGCTGCTGCCCGTGATTCCGAATTTCCTTCTGCACAGGAAATACCGCCAGTCCTTGATACGACTCACCAGTCAATGCCAGCCCGCTGCGGTCCACAAAATCTCCCCGCCCGCTGTCAAGAAGCAGCCCCCGCTCCCGCTGTGCGACCGCCTCCCGCTTCCAATTCACACTGCGGCTGGTAGCCGGAGCGGCTGGCATCAGCTGCAGCCAGGCAAGCCGCAGCACAAATATCCCAAGCACAGCGCTCATACCCAGCAGAACGATAAAAACACGCCGATTCCTCCTTATCCGGCGTTCCCTTCCGTTCATCGATTTCCCTCCTCATGCATGACGCTGAACTGCCCGTTACAGGGCAGAATTCGATAATACCTCCTATTATCTCCTATTGCAGCCGTTTCATCCTATGCCGGACAAAGAACCTCCAATGCCAAGATCGAGGAAAAATAAAGAGCCCGCCATTCAGCGGGCCCATCGTCATTGTTATTTAATACCCTTGCAGCTAAAATAATCAAGCAGAAAGCTTTGAAATACTTTGGCTACAAGCGGCAGCTTTTCGTTGGAACGATAGATCAGACCGATCGTTCTCGTCACAGTTGGTGATTTCACCCTGACTTTGACGGGCTGCAAAGGCCCTGAGGGGTACAACGCCATTTCCGGAAGCAGGCTGACTCCCATCCCGGCAGCGACCAGACCGCGAATTGTATCGGTCTCTTCCCCCTCAAACCCGATATGGGGCGTGAAGCCCGCTTCCCTGCAGGCATCCCATACAATCGGACGCAGAGAGTACCCCTGGCTGAACAGCACAAAATTCTCATCCTTCAACTGAATCAAATCGATAATATCTTCTCCGGCCAAATGATGGTTCGGCGGGAGAATGGCGAACAATTCTTCCGTCAGTACCGTCTCTCCTGTAACTTGACCATGCTGCTCGGGAAACGGCGATACGAAAGATAAATCAACTTCGCCCTTAATCACGTCCCGGATCAGTGAAGGATACATCCCCTGCTTAAAGCGGAAGGTGACATTGGGATGCAGCTTCCGGAACGTCGAGACGATTTCGGGAATGAGAGAAAACCCGAGACTATGCGGAAAGCCCAGCCTGATCTCGCCTTTCTCGGGGTCAAGAAATTCATGCACATCCGAAACAGCCCGTTCCAAATCAGCCAAAATCACTTCGGCTCGTTTCAAGAAAAGCGCCCCCACCGGAGTCAGCTGCAAATTGCGTCCCTTTTGTAGAAACAGCTTTGCACCAAGCTCCTGCTCCAGCTGATGGATTTGGCGACTTACCGCCGATTGTGCGACATGCAGCTCTTCAGCCGCCTGCGTCACATGTTCTTTTTTGGCTACTTTAACAAAATAATGCAGCTGTCGAAGCTCCATGAATTCCCTCTTCTCCTTCGTTCCCGTCCGTCCGTTTAGTAACGTTTTCTTTTATTGATGGTATACCAGTCAAATCCATAAGCCAGAACAAACCCGGCAAACAAACCGCCTATATGAGCCCAAATACCAATTCCCGGTACAAAAACGGAGTATATAAGACCAAATATCAAGATCACATAGACCGTTTTGCGGGATGCCTCATCCAGTGATTTCTTCATCAGGGCCAGATAAAGATAGGCGCCATAAATGCCGTAAATCGCTCCGGAAGCACCTGCTCCTGCCGTCTGAGCCTCCGCTATGGCGCTGAACAGATTGCCGACAATTCCGCTGATCAGATAGAACAGCGAGTAATGGATATGCCCAAGCATCTTCTCCAGCGGAGGAGCAAAAATCAGAATGGCAAACATATTAAAGAACAAATGCTGAAAACCAAGATGAAGAAACACCGCCGTCACATAACGCCAAGGTTCTTCCAGGGAGAAATAATTCTCATAGGGATCGCTGTAAAATATGCCCCGCTCGAGCAGCGCATGGTTGCCGCTGAGCTCATCGATCAGAAATACGAGCAAATTCAGGGCAATAATAATCGCTGTGACCGGATACATCCGCAGATAGCCGCGAAAGCTTTCATATCGTAGAAAGATCATCCTTTTCCTTCTTTCTCATATATTGGACAACAGCAATTCATTATGATTATAATAAATTTGTTATGAAACATACAATTATTTAGAAGGAGGACGTTTTCCAATGGCACAAGAACGCACAGGCGTGGCTACCCTCAAAGGAAACCCGCTTACACTGATTGGCCCCGAACTGAAAAAAGGTGATGCAGCACCAGATTTTCAACTGAACAAATCATTGGTGGATGTCGTCTCATTAAAAGATTTCGCTGGCAAGGTTAAACTCGTCAGCGTTGTTCCCTCCATCGATACCGGCGTATGCGACGCTCAAACCCGCCGTTTCAACGAAGAGGCTGGCAAGCTCGGTGATCAAGTGGTCGTACTTACCGTCAGCGTCGACCTTCCGTTTGCCCAAGCGCGCTGGTGTGGAGCTGCAGGCGTTGAGAATGTGGTTATGCTGTCCGACTACAAAAACAACAACTTCGGTGAAGCTTATGGCGTACTGATTAAAGAACTTCGCCTGGATTTCCGCAGCATCTTCGTTATTGACAGCAATGATACCATTCAATACGTTGAAGTGCTGGGCGAAATGACCGAGCATCCAAACTATGAGAACGCAATTGAAGCGGTAAAAGCGCTCGTATAAATTACATACGGGTGAACAGGTGCGATGGTTGCGCGCCAATTCACAACAAAAGCGAGAGAAGGATTTTTCCTTCCTCGCTTTTTGTTTATATACCAGATGTTTTATAAGCAGCAAGCTTCTTGTCAATCGTTCTGTAAATATCAAGAATCGTACGATAATTGGAACCTAGATCGCCGAGTGAACCCCGTGAAGCCGAATAGATATCAATAGCGGATGTAACCGGATTCACACCAATCACCGACACGGTAATGTCCATGGTTCGCCCCGTCATAGTACGTTTTTCGAGAACAATTTCTCCAACGGAAACGACCTCATGCAGTACTTTGTAGCCCTGCATTTTCTTCAATAAGGAGACAACTTCCTCCCACGCCTTATCCTTCGACAACTTGTAAAAATGGGATTTTAGCAATGGATCTTTCGCTTTATCGCCAGTCAGCTCATGACTGCGCAGCAACCCTATCAGGGTTCGCTTCAACAAAGGTGATCTCCCCCTCTAACGTCTATGTATGCTAACCAATATCATAGCATAATTCACACATTAAAAAAAAGGGGCTGCCCCCTTTTCTTGAAATATCAGCAAGGACCAGACAACGCGTCATTCCTACCTGATATCATTATTGGGAAGAAAGCAACTATGCCATATCAGGACGCTTCAGCCGCTTCTTCTTAATTTTGGAAAAAAACCCGCTAATGCCGTCCGACCCGCTTGCTTCTGAACCCGCTCTCGCAGGTGGGTGTCCGCAGGAACGTTTTTGAGGTCCCCTTTCGAGGGCATGTCAGCCGCGTTCCGATCTAGGTCTCCCGGGAAACAGCCATTGGTTCAAAACAACGTAAAGCCGTAACGAGCAAAAGCAGGATGTACTCATTATTATAGAGGTTTTTGAATCAAAAGTAAACGTAAAGCAGCTGCTAATTTAGGGAGCAATCGCTAGCTGTCCTTTTTCACTTCTTCATTGAGATTCATCAATTCAGCCTCAGCTTCGGCTTCAGCGGCTTTCTCCGCCTGCAGCTGCAGCTTGGTATAAATCTGATAAAAACCCCAGAACGAAATGGCCGCAACGATACTGCCTGTGAAGAAAGGCACCAGGAACATCAGCTTAGGCGAACTGAAGCTGATATAAACGACTACGCCGCACATGATGGCGGTGGACAATGAGCGGAAAGGACGGCCGATAGTCAGGAGCACTGCGTTCTTGAGCAGTTGAAACGTCTTCATATGGTAATGGACGACCATAGAGAAGAAGTTAAACAAGGAAACGGCAAGCAAGGCCATGATTGCAATGAATAAATAAGAAACCAGCTGAAGATACTCCAATTCTTTCAAGTATACCTGGAAATCAACAATCAAAATGGCGAACAAAATAACATACAAAATGCCGCCTATCATGCTTTGCAGATAGCTTTCCTTGTAATTCCGGAAAAATGTACGCAGAAGCGGGGCGTCCACTTCCCCCATCACCCACTTACGGGCAACTCCGAACATAGCCGCCGTCGCCGGAAACAACGTAAAAGGCGCTATGATACTCGACAAGACAACACTGCTCAAAAATTGATCGGTGTTCTGAGCCATAATGACTGGAAAGATCAAGAAAATATACGGTATAGAACATAAAATCCACAATACATTCGTAACCGATAATCTCATGATCCACTCCGAGATCTTGTACAGCCCGCCCATTAAGCCTCTCATTTCCATGATTGCCTGAATCCCCCTAAAGGCGTTTTTCGCAAGAAAACGCTGCATCGTAAGTATGAGCCTTGGCGTTTCCGTAAGAAACGTGTACAGCAAGCGATTTCATTATTCTATATAACTATATAATAGGTTGCCCCTAATCGCCAACTCTTCATTCGTGCAACCCTTATTACGAATCCATATTTTCCATTAAAATCAAGAAAAATGGGGCTACCCGCCCGATTGCTCGGCTATACGGATAGCCCCGGTTAACCATTAGTTGCGGTTGAAGTCCTCTGAAGATTGACGCGAACGGCGAGTATCGCTGCTGCTGCTGCGTCCCTGTGAGGAGCCTCTGCTTCCGCCTTGGCCATCACGGTCGCTGCGGTTGTAGCTGCTTCCGCTGCTGCTCCCGCCACTGCGGCTGCCGCCGTAGCCGCTGCGGCTATCGCTGCTGCGACCGCTGCTGCTTCCGCCGCGGGGACCGCTGCCAGTGCGGTTGCCGCCGCCAAAAGGTCCGCCGGAGAAACGACGGCCGCTCGAACGGACATCCGGTCTGCGTTTTTTAGCACGGATAGGATCTTCCGGTGTCAGCTCGATGCTGACATCCTTCTTCTCACCCGTGATCAGCTTGATGGCTGCTGCAAGCAGGTTGACGGAATCATATTGCTCCAGCAACTGGATCGTGATCGCTTTGAATTCATTGATCGTATCGCTCTCAACAAATTCAAGAATCCGTTCAGCCGTCAGGCGCTGTTTGCCTTCAATCGCTTCCGCAATGCTCGGCAGCGGCTTCTTGGCAATTTTGTGGCGCGTGACTTTCTCAATGAAATGCATGTGGTCAATTTCACGCGGAGTGACGAATGACCATGCTGTTCCTTCTTTGCCCGCGCGGCCTGTACGGCCGATCCGGTGAACATAGCTCTCCGGATCCTGCGGCAAGTCGAAGTTGATGACATGCGTTACGCCCGAAACATCAAGACCGCGCGCAGCAACGTCTGTTGCAACAAGTACATCGATGCTGCCGTCACGAAATTTGCGCATGACGTTATCACGTTGATTCTGTGACAAGTCGCCATGAAGCCCGTCAGCGGAATATCCGCGTTTTTGCAGGGCTTCGCTAAGCTCATCTACCCGGCGCTTGGTGCGTCCGAAAATGATCGCCAATTCAGGTGATTCCATATCAAGCAAGCGGCTCAGTGCGTCAAACTTCTGACGTTCATGAACTTCAATGTAAGCCTGCTCGATCAGAGGCGCACTGATCTGGGTCGGAACGACGGAGACATGTTCCGGATTTTTCAGAAATTGCTGTGCCAGCCTCTGGATGTTAGCAGGCATCGTAGCTGAGAACAGCATGGTGTGGCGATTCTCAGGTACAAGAGAGAGGATTGTGGTAATATCCTCCATAAAGCCCATGTCGAGCATTTCATCCGCTTCATCCAATACGACAGTTTGTACATCGTCCAGTCGAATGGTTTTGCGGTTAATATGATCAAGCAACCGTCCGGGTGTTCCGATAATGATTTGCGGCTTCTTTTTCAAGGAGCGAATTTGTCTTCCGATCTCTTGTCCACCATATATCGGCAGCGAACGAAGACCTTTGTAACGGGTAAGCTTTCCGATCTCTTCCGAAACTTGAATGGCAAGCTCGCGGGTCGGGGTCATGATTAATGCGACGATACGCTCTTCGGTTACCGGAATCTTGTTAACGAGCGGGATTCCGAAGGCGGCCGTTTTGCCCGTTCCTGTCTGAGCTTGACCGATCAAATCGGTACCGGTCAGCGCAATTGGAATGGCTTTTGATTGGATGGGAGTGGATTCTTCAAACCCTAGCTCCGTGATGGCTTGCAAAACTTTAGGTTCCAAGCCGAATTCAGCAAATGTTTTCAAACTTTTTCAATCTCCTTCTATCTGCACTCTACAGAAAATATACAGTTCATTATAGCACAACATCTTGCATGAATACCAGTAAGTCGAAAGTACGCATACTATTTACACACACAATCCCCGCGGCAGCAGCGAAAGGACTTGATGTCAAGCGCATGCAAATAAGAGGTGAATCACAACAGATGAAGAGACTCCGCACGGCGATTGTCATGCTTCTGAGCTCGGCCCTGATTGCCTTTGGCTTCAACCAGCTCCTTATTCCGCTGAAGATGATCAGCGGAGGCGTATCAGGAATAACCATGATTATCGGCTATGCCACGGGCTTCAATATCAGCTGGCTTTATTTTGTGCTCAATATCCCTGTTTTGATCTGGGGCTGGAAGATCCTTGGCCTTCGTTTTGTCGGCTGGAGCATCTTCTCTGTCGTTACGACTACTATTGCCATCCAGCTTATTCCTACTGAGGCGGTCGTGAATGATCTGACGCTTGGAGCTGTCTTCGGAGGCGTTGTGGTGGGCTTCGGCAGCGGGTTGTCGCTTCGCGAAGGCGCTTCAACCGGAGGCTTCGATATTGTTGCGACCATTTTGACCCGTAAACGGGATTTATCGATCGGCATGCTTATTTTTGTCATGAACGGGAGCATCATTATTGCGCTTGGTTTGTTGACTGGCGACTGGGATGCCGCCCTCTATTCGCTGCTTTCCATCTTCACAACCGGCAAAGTCATTGACCTGATCCACATCCGCTATGTCAAGATTACCGCCTTCATCATCACCAACTGCGCCCAGGAGCTGCGCAAGGAGCTGCTGCCTCTGCAGCGCGGCATTACCGTTATCCGAACCCGCGGCGGATACACGGATGCGGAGAGGGACATGCTTATGACTGTAACAACCCGCTTCGAGCTGCCGGAACTAAAAAGAATTATCCAAAAAACGGATCCGGCCGCTTTCGTGAATATCGTCGAAACCTTGGGTATCATGGGGGATTTCCGCAGAACCTAACCTAAGATAGCGTTGTTTGTCTCCTGCTGCAGAAAGCGCGGCAAATATGGAATTTTCCGTATACCCCTAGGTTTTTCGCTTCGCTGCTGTTATAATAATGCTACCCCGCAGATTTGGTTCTTGCCATACGTTTTTGCCCTCCATTACGATGAAAGGGTGATGCTTGATGGATATGGAAACGGTCAAACTGTTGATGATTGTGGAAAAGCTGGTTCCAGAGCTAGTGCCTTTTCTCACGGAGCGGGAATTGAACCTGAATATTGTGCTTCGGGACGGACTGTCATTACTGGAACCGGGAGATGCGATGGAAATCGTGCAGCACAGTATTGTTGAGCATCAAAAAGCAGTGTACTTGCATTAAAATAAAGGCGGCGGGAACGTATTTATACGTTCCCGCCTTTTTTTTTGCCCGGCGCCGATTAGATCTTCTCCAATTGCTTTAATATCCTACAAAATACCTCTGTGCCTCTTTCTATAACTGAATTATAATTAAATGTACAGAGCCAAATGGGAGAGAACACAATGGATGCCATTATTTCAATTATGCTGTTATTGTTTCATGTTTTATCCGGAGGAACGGCTCAGAGCGGGCAAGAGAGTGCTTCCACTTGCCAACTGCTAACCACTTTATTTGCCGGTCAGGGTCCCGTGCAAACGGGTCAGGGTGCACAAACCGGAACTGGTGCTTCAAGCGGGGCAGGCACTACGGATTCCTCCACCGGTTCGATTCTGGCGAAGAAAGACCCTCAGCCGGATGCTCCCAAGGTAAAAGGCGTCTATGTGACGGCCTACAGTGCCGGCGGCGAGCGGATGGAAACGCTGCTCAAGCTGCTCGACAGTACCGATTTGAACAGTATGGTTATCGATTTGAAGGATGATCTGGGCAATATTACATACCCTACGGAAAATCCGGAGCTTCTGAGGCTGGGCTCGCCCAAGAAGTATATCCGCGATATCTCCGCAATGATGGATCGTTTGAAGCAGCATAATGTCTATCCTATCGGCCGGATCGTTGTTTTCAAGGATACGGTGCTCGCCACCAAGCATCCGGAGCTTTCCTTTCGCCAAAAGGACGGAAGCATCTGGAAGAACGGCAACGGGGACAGCTTCGTTAATCCTTATATGAAGGAAGTATGGGATTACAATATCGAAGCCGCCAAGGAAGCCGTCAAGCTCGGCTTCAAGGAGATTCAATTTGACTATGTGCGTTTCCCCGAGGGCTTTGAGAATAAAGCGGATTCCCTCGTATTCCAGCACACAAAAGAAAGCCGCGTCGATACCATCGCCGCATTCGTCAAATATGCCAAATCACAGCTGGAGCCGCTTGGCGTCCGCGTATCCGTGGACATTTTCGGTTACGCCGCCTCGGTCCCGGCAGCCGAAGGAATCGGTCAGGATTTTGTTAAAATTTCCAAGCATGTCGATGTGATCTGCCCGATGGTGTATCCCAGTCATTACAGCACAGGATGGTTCGACGTGAAGGACCCCGACAAGGATCCATATGCAACCATTAAAGGGTCCATGGCCGATACGCATAAGAAGCTGGATCCGATCGGTTCCTACAAGCCGGTTATCCGGCCGTGGATTCAGGATTTCACCGCCAGCTGGCTGGGCAAAGGCCACTACATCCAATACGGCAAGGAACAGGTGCAGGCGCAGATTAAAGCGCTGCATGATTCCGGAATCGATGAATTTCTGCTCTGGAACGCAGGCAACAAATATACGGCTGGTGTGGATTATAAATAAGAAAAAACGGCTCAGCTGCCTAAGGGCAGCTGAGCCGTTTTTTACACCTGATACATAAGCAAAGTTTGGCATTCCTGTGCTTATTCTATAAGAATGCCCCGCACAGCCAGCAGCTGTGAAAATGAAATTTCACAGGCTGCCAGGCTTTTTGCAGGGCTTTTTTAACTATAAGGGCCGTCTAATTTGTTAATCCTTGAGAAGCTTCTCAGCCAGCTCCAGAAAATACTTAACGGCGTGATGAATGCGAAGCTGAACACCCTCTGAAGCAGGTGCGCCGTCAGGGCCAAACTCACGCTGCGCTCCGCCCACCGAGATCCATTCCGGGCAGTTGATTCCGTGCACATTGCGGACAATCGTCTGCAGATGCTGCAGCGAATTGACTCCTACCGCACCGCCTGCCGAGCTGATGGACAATACGAGCTTGCTGTCAAATTGCTCTGCGCTGAGAAAATCAAGAGCATTCTTCAGCGCGCCGGAAATACTGCCGTGATACTCAGGCGTACTAAGCACAATTGCATGGGCCTCAAGTACAGCCTGGCGCAAGGATATTACCTCTGGAACCTGGACAGCATCATCCGAGCAATAAATCGGAAGACGGTGCTGATGCAGATCCACCATATTAACCTCGTGACCCTGTTCTTCCATCAATCCAGCCGCATATCGGGCCGCTTTTGTGCTTGAAGCTCCAGCCCTGGTGCTTCCCGCAATAATAACAATTTTCATATAAGTATCTCCTTTGATTCAATGAAATCATTAAGGCTTGCTTATTGGGACAAGCGCAATGCGAGATTGTACAGATCCATGTTAAAAGGCTTCTTCGTATTTACCACTTTATCGATATCGGTTACAGTCAGTTCTCCGCGGATGATGCCGCAGCCTTTGCCTGATTCGCCTTCCATGAGCATGCGTACCGCAAAGTCCCCCAGCTGACTGGCTAGAATCCGGTCATTATGCGTCGGGTTGCCGCCGCGCTGAACATGACCCAGAACGGTAACGCGCGGATCTACGTCGCAGCGCTCTCTTATCCCCTGGCCGATCTCTTCTCCGGTGCTGGCCCCCTCTGCTACGACAATAATACTATGCCGCTTGCCTGACAGGAAATTTTCCTTCATCCGGTCTGCGACCTGATCGATGTCAAACGGCACTTCAGGCACGATGATCGTTTCCGCTCCGCTCGCAAGTCCGGCGAACAATGCGATGTCGCCGCAGCGCCGGCCCATAACCTCAACGACTGAAGAACGCTCATGCGAGGTCATCGTATCACGGAGCTTGTTAATGGCATCAACCACGATGCTCACCGCAGTATCGAAGCCGATGGTGAAATCGGTGAACGGAATATCATTATCGATCGTTCCCGGCAGTCCCATCGTCTTGATGCCGAGCTTGCTCAATTTGTTCGCCCCTTGGTAGGAGCCATCGCCTCCGATTACAACAAGACCGTCAATCCCGCGGTCACGCAGCACTTCCGCTCCCCGCTGCTGACCTTCCGGGCTTAAAAATTCCTTGCATCTTGCCGTCTGCAGAATCGTTCCTCCGCGCTGAATAATATCTCCGACGCTGCGCAGATCCATTTGCCGCAAATCATTGTTTAACAGCCCCTGATATCCCCGCTGAACGCCATATACCTCCAGACCATGGTACAGCGCACTTCTTACCACGGCGCGCACCGCCGCATTCATGCCCTGCGAATCTCCGCCGCTTGTAAGTACGGCAATCGACTTGACTGCTGACATTTCAATCCACTCCCTGTCTCTTATCTATATCTTAAGTTTGCCGCATTCTGATCCAGACGCTGTTCCCCCAAAAAAATAATCGTGTAAGAGGACTTCGTCTCATCAGATGTTTGGAAACGCGACGTACGTCCGGCTGTTCCCGCACCTTCGGATCCGACAGGTACAAGGCGAGCAGTCCTTCAATAATCATGGTATGAAACTGCCTGCACGGCAGCGCCTGCACATCCTTGCGCGCCTGTGCTGCAATCTCGCCGATTCTCTCCACAAGCTGCGACTGATCTTCGTAATAATTGCAGAAGTTCAAATCCCCGCCGATACGGTCTTCTTCCTGGTCGATTAAATAGTCCAGCATAATGTGAAGTCCGCATACATGAGGAAAATAGGCGTCCCGGATCAACAGGGCATCCTGCTTCGCAAGCCCCTCCTCGGAGCCCGCAAGAAAAAGAACAAACATCCCGAGTGTGGACCCTGTGGCAGCAGCAAATTCGTTCCACTGCAAATGGGGGACCTTCTGGCTGTGCTTCTCCCACCACCCCAGCAGCTCGGGTTCACGGCGGTTTTTGACAATATGCTTGTACACCTGTAAATCGCCATAGAGGCCGACCAGCTCGGAGACAGGCGACTGAACGCTGCTATAGGAAGGAAGCTGCCGGATGCAGCTCTGACAGGTCTGCACGAGCCCGTGCAAATACCCCCCATCCTCCCGTTCATTGCGCAATGCGTAATAATCACGCAGGGGAGCCCCGGGATCAACCGCATCCAGCATCGCCTGATGCAGCAGCCGAAAATCGCCCTCGTCCTGCGATGTGCTGCGGTCACACAGATTATCCAAATAATCGCTGATCGTCTGAAGCGCTACGATAAGCGGAACGAGTACATGCCGCTGCTGAAGATTGGCGGCGGCGTAGATTCCTCCACCCTCGCAATGAAATTGCTTGTCTCTCATACTGGCGAGCGCTTGTGTCCGCAGTTCGTCATCGGGTATCTGCCCGGCAATCATCCTCAGCCGTCCAAGCTCGGCCCTAACCTCGGGAAGTACATATTTATACACCCGGTACATAAGCGAAACGGGTGTTTTCGGTACATGACGAGCGTGCGCCAACATTTTCATTCAAGCGCCCTCCTTGAACCCTTCCTTCAGAAATGGCTCCGCGTCTCAATCTCCTGATTGATGCGATACCAAATATGCAGATCATTAATCCGGCTTGCAAGCTCCGCGATTTCTGAATTGATGCAGCAGGAAGTCTCGAAATCTTCTTCCTCGTATAATTCCGCCTGTTTCACATTTATTAACCGTTCATAAGCAAAGACACGATCCGGGATCGTGCCGCGAATAATTTCCCATTGCGTAACTATGGATGAGCGCACTTGTTCACTATAGCTTTCCCATTCCTGATTCAGTTCAGGCAGTGCGATCCCAAGGCGTTCGTTCCATATAAAAATGTCATCCACCATAGAAAACCTCCAACCACTAATGTACCATTTCATAACGCACAAATCCAGCGCGAAAACATGTTCGTGCAGCCCGTTTCCACCACCCGGAACAAGGCGGAATCTTGCAGCCGCCCACAATTTTAATCGAACGGCAAGCTTGGAGCCTCTACGTCCTGTTCATCCATGCTATACTGTTTACCATAATAAATAACATCAGGGAGACGAGTCAAAAATGATTCAACAGCCGGGCACAGTTACGATGGGACAGCTGTGGCGCTTTTTTTTACCGCTTGGCATTTCAGCAAGTCTCGTAACGTTGTCGCATGTCATCATTAACAGCACGTTATCGCGAGCGGACAACCCCGAACAAATTATTGCCAGCTATGCGATAGCCATGAGCCTGCTCATTATAACCGAACGGCCGGCCGTACTGCTGCGGCAGACAAGCTCGACGCTAGTAAGGGATAAACGTTCCTTCCGGTCCATGCTGCTTGTCGGACAAGCCGTGTTCGGAGCCATCATGGCACTTGGCCTGCTCATCTGCTATACGCCGCTTGGCGTCTGGATCTTCCAGGGGGTGTTCGGGGCTGATGAGTCGCAGGTTCCCGACATCATAGATGTTTATCAGGTGCTGATGTTTGTGAGCTTGTTCTCGGGGATCCGCTGCTTGTATCAGGGCGTCATCATTTATAATCTGCGGACCAAATGGCTGACCATCGGGATGAGCGTACGCCTGCTGGGGATGTACGGATTATCGTTGTATTTTATCCATACGGGGGTGCACAGCAGCTCGGTAGGAGCGGTTATTTTCCTGGTCGGCATGATCATGGAGGCCGCTATGAGTTACGCAGAGGGACGCCTGCTGGTCCGCCAGATGCCCAATGAAGCGGAAGGACACACCATTAAGTCGGGCAAGCAGGTGTTCTCTTTCTATCGTCCGATGCTGTTCTCTACCTTTCTCGCTGTGTGGATCGGCCCTTCCATTAATGCATTTCTGGGTAAAACCTCCGACGCTGCGCTGGCCATAGCTTCCTTCGCGCTCGCTGCGAGTCTCGTGCAGCTGGTCACCAGCTTTTTCAGTTATTTTCATCAAATCGTCCTTAATTTCTATCGAATTGACCGGGATGCGGTCCGCCGCTTCACGCTGGCCTTCGGCTTCATTCCGCTGGCGCTTGTAAGCAGCATCGCCTTCCTGCCCTTAGGCGACTTTATCGTCGGCGATATCATGGGGGTGCAGGGAAAATTAAAGGAAGAGACGCTCCGGGCATTAAAGCCCTTCGCTCTGTTCGCCCTGGCCATGCCCTGGCTGGATATGTTCAACGGCATCATCATGGTGCGCGGCCATACGCGGGTGATGCTGGGCTCGCAGGCCTCCAATCTGCTGTTCACCGTCACAACGATTGTTCTGCTGGTGTCGCTTGCGCCCGGCTGGAACGGAACAATCGGCGCCTGCGCGCAATCTGCCGGCCTCGCCGCTGAATGCGTTTTTGTTGCATTGGCGATCAGGCGAGGCCGCAAATCAAACCGGATTATAGCCGGAAAAGTA
The DNA here is from genome assembly GCF_056269285.1 of Paenibacillus sp. JT31N11. Classification (NCBI taxonomy): domain Bacteria; kingdom Bacillati; phylum Bacillota; class Bacilli; order Caryophanales; family Paenibacillaceae; genus Paenibacillus; species Paenibacillus sp. JT31N11. The sequence continues at coordinate 583,559 of NZ_JBWDNQ010000003.1, read as the reverse complement.
TTGGATATGGAGTGACACACACATCATGAATTCATCAAACCCGGTTCTCACTGCAGCCGGACGGTCGCAATCCGCAGCAAAAGAAACCCTTATGCTCCGCATGTTCAGTTTTGCCATGTTTATGACACAAGCCATTGTCGTATCTTATTTACCGCTTTATTTTCTGGATCATGGCTATAACGCCTCCCAGATCGGTATTATCTATTCAATCGGACCGTTTATATCGATATTTTCCACTCTTCTGTTCGGAGCGGCCAGCGACAAATACCGTACGCTCAAAAAGATTATGACCGTCATTCTGTTCGGCCAGCTCGTGATGCTCTCGCTCCTGTTCACGACCCAAACCTTCACAATAGTCTGTGTCATTATGCTGGTCTTCTATTTCTTCCAGACGCCGATGAACCCGCTGAGCGACAGCCTGATTTTGTTGTCCAGCCAATATACAGGCACCCCTTATGCGCTAGTCCGTATTTTCGGTTCGCTGGGCTTTGCCTTCATGGCGTTTTGTATGGGGCAGCTGCTGAGATTTACGGGATCTTGGGCAAGTCTGCTGGTCGGCGTATGTACGATAACAGTCTCCTTCTTGCTTTCGCTGGGGCTGAAGGATTATCAGGGCTCGCTCAAAAAGATGGATTTCTCCGGTTTGTTCAAAATTCTGCGAAAACCCGATATCGTTATTTTTTTCGTGCTGATTCTCGTTATCTCCATTTCGCACCGGATGTATGAGGGGTTTCTGGCAGTGACGCTCAGGCAGATGGGAGCAAGCGATTCCCTCGTCGGGGTGGCCTGGCTCATATCGGCGGTCAGCGAAATTCCGGTTTTCTTCCTGCTCGGCAAATATGGCCACAAGTTCAAGGAGCTTCCGCTGCTCGCAATCGCAAGCCTCATGTATGCGATCCGCTTCTGGCTGGTCAGTGAGATCCAGTCGCCGATCTGGATTATCCCCGTGCAGGCAATGCACAGCATCACCTTTGGCATCTATTTTACGACGGCGCTCAGATACCTCTCCACGATCATTCCCGATGAGTACCGCTCTTCAGGACAAGCCGTATTTACCGTGGTATGGGCTGGCATCGCCGGCATTATCAGCGGCACGGTGGGCGGCCCGATCTTTGATCATTACGGAAAAGGCGCCTTTTTCCATATGGCGATGATACTGGCCTTGATCGCGGCGGCAAGCTTTTTGACCAAACATATTTTCTCCCGCTCCAGCGTTTAATGCCAAGCTGCTGCAAATTCAAATGAAACGACCCTGGTTCCTTGATGAATCGGGGTTATTTTCTGATTTACCCGCTGCACTAAAATCATTTTCTTGGGACGCGTTTCCCCCATGGTTTAAATACCGACAATATAAACAATGCCAGAAGAGACAACAGCTGCATGATGATGCCATTGATCAGAAATGCCCGATTCACCAGAAAGTCTGATTGGCCAAGAGCATTCAGTCCGTCTGCACCGGAGATTGCTGCGGCTTTTAAGCGACCACATATATATGCCTGCCATGCCCAAACCGATTGAAGCCACCGTCAGCAGCAGCTTGGCGATAATCCAGTAATATTTGAGCAGCCCCCAATGAGTAAGCAGCGACAGCAGAACACCGGTGACAACAGCACCGATTGTAGAGGCCCGGATCGATGTCTCGGCCAGTAGCAGCATGCTGGCGTAGCACGCCTTCAGCACCCCCTCATCGGAAGTAGAAGCCGCAACCAGACTCAAGATCAGGAAGGCTACCGTCACGCCAAGCATAATGGCGCTAAAAAGCAGATGGAGCGTCAGCAGCCACTTCTTTGTAACTCCCGAAATTCGATGCATGTCCTTATTCATCTCCTTCATTCCGCATGCTTCCCATTGTAGGATTCAGTTCTTGATTCCTTCTAAATAAGTTCTAAACAAAGTATAAAAAAAAGCCCTTTCCGGCTGTTCGCGCAATCAAAAGCCGCGAAGCCGGAAGGGGCTGGTTTGAACTATAAAAGCAGTAACAAGACGAGCCGTATTTGAACAATCGGAACAATCAGAGTCGGTCCGGTGAACTTCTATTCATCCTCATCGATTTCGAAGTTGGCAAAAACGTCCTGCACGTCTTCATTGTCTTCAAAAGCGTCCATCATCTTGAGCAGCTTCTCGGCATTCTCGCCTTCCGCTTTGATCGTGTTTTGAGGCAGCCAGCGGACAGCGGCGCTGCTGAACCCGTAACCGTCATGCTCAAGCGCCCCTTTCACCCGCTCAAACTCCTGCGGGTCGGTGAGAATTTCATAGCTGTCGTCATTCACGATAACATCCTCCGCCCCGCCTTCGAGCGCCATCATAATCATCGTATCTTCATCGGTGTCATTCTGCTCCCGGTCAATGACGATCAGCCCTTTCTGATCAAACATATAGGCGACGCAGCCGGACTCCCCCATGTTGCCGCCACGCTTGTTGAAGATGGAGCGGACATCCGCAGCCGTACGGTTGCGGTTATCGGTCAAACAGCGCACCATAATGGCCACGCCGCCGGGGCCATAACCTTCGTACATGATTTCTTCGTAATCCACGCCATCTGTACTTCCTGCCGCCTTCTTGATGGCGCGCTCGATATTATCAACCGGCATCTGCTCGGCCCTTGCCGCGGTTATCGCCGTTTTGAGAGCAAAATTGGATTCCGGATTAGGTCCTCCCTTGCGGGCATGTACATAGATTTCGCGGGCGAGTTTGACAAATTTATTATTTTTAGCCTGGTCGGCCTTGCCTTTGCGGTCTTTAAACAACTTGAATTTCATTTTCAAATCGCTCCCCTTAAGGTGAATTCCAAGACTCATTTTATCATCATGCAAGCCTCGGGGTCAAAGCACTCGGGGCATTGGCGCAAGCAGCCTGCGAACATCCCAGGCCTCCCATAAGAAAAACCCGACAATAAATTGTCGGGTTTTATATACGTTGGGACATGTGTTTGTGCGATTGTGTCCGATCCTACAACTTCACGACGTTGGCAGCTTGTGCTCCACGATTGCCTTCAGTGATATCAAATTCTACAGCCTGACCTTCATCCAACGACTTGAAGCCATCTCCTTGAATTGCCGAAAAATGTACGAATACATCTTCTCCGCCTTCGACTTGAATGAAACCATAGCCTTTCTCTGCGTTAAACCATTTTACTGTTCCTGTCAATTGAACAACCTCCTAAAATAACGTCATTAAATGACGTGTGTTTCCATTATACACCTAATATGGGGCAGTTGCAATTACATCCCGATAAACAATCCGCTCTCGGAGCCGGGAATAAAAGGAAGTCCGGTCCGGAACAATTCCGCCTTTCCGTCTTCGGCCTGAATCATTTCAAGAAGCGCATCCAGATGCGGGTATATCTCCCCGCTTAGAGACATCAGGGGATAGATGCGGATGCCTCCTCCTGGACGGCAAACCCGCATCATCTCCAGAACCGCTTGCCTATGGAAAGCAAAATCAAATTGTTCTTCGTATAAAAACAGAAAGTGGCTGCACAGAACAAGGGAGAAACGCCGGTCCGCAAAAGGCAGTGCCGGAAGACTTCCAGCCGCATAACATCGCGCTCTGGCCTCAGGTTCACCGTAATGGGCGGCAAACCGTCCAAGCGACTTCTCGCGCCCGGCTCTGTGATTGCTCATATTGCCGTAATAGGACATATCGAACTGATCTGTAAGACCCTGAAGCTTAGCCGTCGAGAGGGATATTTCCGCCTCGGCTTCGGTGAATAACACAGCCGGGTCAAGCGCATACCGCGGATCAACCGCCATCGCCTTGAAGCCCAAGCCGCTTGCATCCGCTGTGAAGGACGAACCGCCGGATGCAATGTCAAGAATTTCTCCTGCCTTGAGCTCATCCTCAGACAAATCAAACATCCTCACATATTCGTCAAATCCCCGGCATGTCACTGCAACGCCGACCTGTTCATACCTTTTCTTCATCGCTCTTCTCTCCTCTGCTCGGCTCATCTCAACTCAAAACCCGGCTAAATGCTCTCTTCCCACTTCAAAACCAGGAGTATCAAGTACTCCGCTAAAAAAGGTGAACAAATTTTATCACGAAACTTATTTGATTTCTACCCCCTGTATTCGCTATGATTGATGGATACGCCACTATGCTGGAGGGAATGTACCGTATGTTTAAGAAAGTACAAATTTATAAAACGGACAAGTATAATATGCTGAACGTCGAGGTTCAGGGGAAAACGCTGATCGTCCGGGAAATTTCCGATCAATGGGGCGAGGAATGCCACACATTCGTCAGCCGCCCGGAAATGCTCCACTGGGCCGAGAACCGCTTTAAGCCCGAGAGCTTTGAAGGCCGCGAGGAAGAGCTTGCAGCGATTATGGAAGGCTTCCGCTCTGTCTAGTGCAGATGCCGGGGCATGTTTCTTCCTGAAGGATTGAAGGAAAATTCATCCTGTATATCGAAGACATACAAGGCAGGTCATAACCAGCCTGCCGGCTGAATAGGTTGTGCGGAGGGAGCTTGAAAGAAATTGGATACGACAGCTACGATTATTTTTATCGTCGCGGCTTTTTCGCTGGGCATCCTGATCATTATGCAGCGCAACAACATACCCGCGAGCCTGCGAAGAGGCCTCGCAATCGCCGCAATTGTATTTATCGCGTTTGCTTTTTTCCTGATTGTTTATAGTTTAACTACGATGGGGTCATAACGAGACTGTTCGCGGGCAAGACTAGATGCAGACTGTACCTAGGAGCGTGAACCTCAATCATGAAGTGGCTTCCCATTGTATTGTCGCTGTCCCTGCTGCCCGCCAGCAGCGTGTCCTTGCACCTGCCCGCTTCTGTACCCGCAGTTCCGTCATCTATTAATCAACCGAGGGGGATTCCGATGAACCACGTACCCAAACGTTCCGAAACCACGCCTGAGAACAGCTGGAAGCTGGAAGATTTGTTCGAAAGCCAGTCTGCATGGGACAAGGAATATTCGCACGCGAAGGAACTGATGAAGAAAGTCAATGCCTTCGAAGGCAAGCTTGCCGACCCCAAACAAGTGAAAAGCTGCTTTGAGCTTGAGGATGAGCTGTCGCAGCATGTGGAGCGGCTCTATGTGTATGCCAATTTGAAGCATCATGAAGATACGGCTGAGGCCGAATTCCAAGCTTTATCCGAGAAATCCAAGAAGCTCAGCGTCGAAACAGGAGAAGCGTTGTCCTTTATAACGCCTGAGATTCTCAGTCTCTCCGATGCCGATCTCGAAGCAATGATCAACAATTCCGATTTGGCCAAATACCGTCATACGCTGGAAGAAATGCGCCGGGAGAAAGCCCATATTCTATCCAAATCCGAGGAAGCTCTCCTCGCTGCGGTCGGGAATGTGAGCCAGGCGCCAGGCACGATTTTCAGCATGCTGAACAACGCAGATCTCAAGTTCCCCAAGGTCAAGGATGAGAATGGCGAAGAAGTGGAATTGACGCAGGGCCGTTACATACAGTTTCTGGAAAGCAAAAACCGCGAGGTTCGCAAGAATGGCTTTAAAGCCATGTACGACACCTACGGCAAGTTGAAAAATACGCTCGCTTCGACGCTCAGCGCGAATGTGACCAAGAACATTTTCTACTCGCGCGCCCGCAAATATCCGTCTACCCTGGAAATGTCCCTCTATGGCGACAACATTCCCAAAGAGGTGTACACCAACCTCATCGATGCCGTGCATAAGCATCTGCCGCTGATGCACCGCTACATGGAGCTGCGCAAGAAGCTGCTCAAGGTGGATGAGCTTCATATGTATGACCTGTTCGCTCCGCTTGTCGATGAATTCAAGATGGACATCAGCTTCGAGCAGGCCAAGGAAACGGTCAAAGAGAGTCTTGAACCGCTGGGCAAGGACTATCTGCAGGTGCTGGATAAAGGCTTCCAGGACAGATGGATCGACGTTTACGAGAATGAAGGCAAACGCAGTGGCGCCTACAGCTGGGGCGCTTACGGCACGCATCCCTATGTGCTGCTCAATCATAAAGACAATCTGAACAGCATGTTCACATTGACGCACGAGATGGGCCACGCGCTTCACTCTTATTATTCCGACGGCAATCAGGATTACCGCGATGCGCAGTATACAATCTTCCTGGCCGAGGTCGCTTCAACGCTCAACGAGGCGCTTCTAATGGATTATATGCTGAAGAAATCAACCGATCCGAAGGAAAAAATGTACCTGCTCACCTATTATGCGGATCAGTTCCGGACAACGGTTTTCCGTCAAACCATGTTCGCCGAATTCGAGAAAATCATTCACGAGAAAGCCGAGCAAGGCGAATCGCTGACCCCGGATCAGCTCAGCAAAATCTATTATGAGCTCAACAAGCAGTACTACGGCCCGAACATGGTCGTGGACAAGGATATCGAAATGGAATGGGCCCGTATCCCCCACTTCTACACGAGCTTCTATGTCTATAAATATGCGACAGGCTTCTCTGCAGCCACCAGCTTCTCGAAGCAAATTCTCGAGGAGGGCGCGCCTGCCGTGGACCGTTATCTCGGTTTCCTGAAAAGCGGAGGCAGCGATTTCTCCATCAATATCCTCAAGAAGGCCGGCGTCGACATGTCCACGCCTGAGCCGATTGAGCAGGCCATGAGCGTATTTGAAGAGCTTATCGCGCAGATGGAAGAATTGACGAAGTAAGAACGGCTCGCCGTGTTATCTATTATGTATTCATCAAAAAGAAGTCCCTCCGTTTAATGGTGGGACTTCTTTTTGATGGTGCTATGGTTTTTGAATTGACTCTTCAGTATGAACAGCAGGCCTTAGTCCTCCGGTGGATACAGAACGATTCGTCCTTCCTCCATCTCCACCCGCACCTTGTTTTTCTCCTTGAACTCATCCGCCTGCAGGTAATTGGCAGGAATCTGCAGACGCCCCGCCTTGTCGATCACGGCATATTCGACATGGCTTGCTTCCTGCTTGAATAACCCGCCCCTCTCAAGCTCCGCAAGCTCCTCCGCGTACGATTGGCGGCGGATGATCTCTGAAGAAGTCTTGCCGTCGCGGATCGCCACAACACGGTCAACCTTCCGGGCAAGCAGCGGGTCATGCGTGACAATAACGATTGTTATGCCGATCTTCCGGTTCAGATCCCGGAACAGATCCAGAATCTGATCCGACATCCGCGTATCCAGCGAGCCCGTAGGCTCGTCGGCGAGCAGCAGCTTCGGTTCATTAGCCAGCGCTATGGCTATCGCCACCCGCTGCTGCTCGCCGCCTGAGAGCTCGCTTAACCGGTTCTTGATCCGGTGGCTGAGTCCAACAGCATCAAGCAGCTCCAACGCGCGCAGGCGCTTGCGGCGGCCTTTGAGCAGGATGGGAAGCTCCACGTTCTCCAGCGCCGTCAGATAGGGAATCAGATTGCGGGCATTGCTCTGCCAGACGAATCCGACGGTTTCGCGCTTGTATTTGACCAGATCGCGTTCCGCGAATTTCAGCAGATCCTGATCATTGACGAGCAGCGTACCGGCTGAGGGCCGGTCAAGGCCGCCCAGCATATTGAGCAGTGTCGATTTGCCGCTGCCGCTGTTGCCGATAATCGCCATCAGCTCGCCAGCCTGCACATGCAGGTCAAGCCCCTGCAGGGCGACAACTTCAAGATCGTCTGTCTTATAAATTTTGACAAGTCCATCGCAATGGATCATAAGCTTAATCCTCCCCAAGCTTAAGCGCCTGCGTAATTTTCATTCTGGAGACCCTTACTCCGATGACGATGAGCCCGATGAGCATCATCACGCCAACCACGCTGTACAGCTGTACATAATCGCTGAGCTGATGAATAATCTCGAACGGCGGCACCTGCTCCGCGGCGCTGAAGGACAGCTGGAACAGCGGAACGAACAAGTCGCTCACCGTATTTCCAATCCACACGCCCATGAGAATGGCCGCTGCCGAGGTGAGCAGCTGCTCGCTGAGCAGCATGCCGATAATCTGCATGAACGAGATGCCCATTGCCCGCAGAATCCCGAATTGCAGCGTGCGTCCGGCCAACGTCAGCACCCAGAACAGCAGAAAGCCGAAGAAGCTGATCATCATCGATATGACAAAACCAAGCGTCATGACGCCATTGATGGCAAGCCGGAATGGATCATTTTTGGAGCGGATCAGCTGCTGATTGGCATCCACCAGCTCTTCGACAGGGATGTCCTTCTTTATCAGGTCGTCATAAATCACTTTGCTGGTTGCATCTTCCTTAAGCTTGATCCACACCTCGTACGGCTCCAGAGCCAGATGGTTCTGGATGTAGGATAGGTGCCCGACAATCAGGTTTGGCAGCCGGACATTTTCATCATCCTGATCTTCGCTGACACCGCCAACGGGCAGCGGGTTCCAGCCCGGCCAATAATCAATGATGCCATACACGGTAAACCCGGCGTTGTCCAATCCGCTCCATTTGACAGATATGGGATCGCCCGGCTTCACCTGGTACTTGTCCGCGATTGATCTGGAGATCAGCACTGCCTTCGGATCGGAAGCAATCAGGTTCAGATAGCTGTTGATGTGATGATCAAGCAGCCCGCTGCGCATCCAGGCCACATTGCCAAAATCAAGGGTATCAATTCCGTATAGCGCAGTTGCGCTGTCCCCCCCGCTTGCACTGAAGCTGGCATCCGGTTTGCGGAATACGCGTGCCGCCTTGTCCACCCCAGCCAGCTCCGTCATCTGGATAAAGGAGGGCTCGGTGTAGGTTATGACTTTCGGCTTTGCGGCCGCATCCTCGGGGGACTCGGCGCCTCCTGGCCCGCCTGACATTGCGGGCGGGGGAGCATCGTTATCCCAGTGGATTTGCAGTTGAATATCCGATCCGGTCGTATAGTGAATCGCATCCTCCATATTTCCGTTGATGGTCCTCGCGGCATTGGCGCTGAACAGTCCCATGGCAACGGTCATAATCAGAAACACCTTGATCGTCAAATACTGCGAGGACGAGCGGCTGATCTGCAGCAGGGTGGAATAGAGAGCGGGGGTCCACCACCTTCGCCCTATCCAATAAATCAGCTTAATCAACCAGGGATAAATACGCAGCAGCAGCAAGCCGCAGCCAAGCGCAAACAATGCCGGCATAAAGAACAAGAGCGGGTCGACCTGCAGCGCAGTAGGATCAAGCGCAAGCTGCTGCAGCTGATCCAACCGCTTATTGAAACCGACAAGCAGATAAATCGAAACCGCCAGCAGAATCAGGTCGATGCCTGTTTTATGCCAAAAGGACATTTTGCTGGAGCGGGCGAGCTGCTGCTTATGTCCGACAATCGAAATCCGCGTTGCCAGAAATGCCGGAACAAGAATCAGGATAATCGAACCGACCACAGCCGCAGCCGCAACCTTGTATGAGGCACTGTTTAAGGCTACATCGAGCGACGAACGCTGCACAAACTCCAGGAAGCCGTTGGAGGCTCCGAGAATCTTCGTGAAATACACGCCCACGAACGGTCCGACCAACAGGGCCAGCAGCCCCAGAATCACGCTTTCCACGGTGAACACCAGCATGATCTGCAGCCGGCTCGCTCCGCGGCTGCGAAGGACTGAGATCTCCGTCTTCTGCCGCTCGATGATGAGATTCGCCGCCATATACAGATAGAAAGCGAGCATGAACATCACCGGCGAGTACAGCGACCACAGCATGATGTCGAGCTTTTCCTTCTTTTCCGTGTACGACTGGATGGGATTCTTCGCCGGAATATCGACCGACGCAATGCCAAGACGCATCGTAAAATAATTGGTCATCGCCTGGCTTTGGCCCGTGAAATTGGCGATATCATCGATGTTCAGCTGCTCATAATCAAGCGAATACTGCCATGTAATGCTGGAGAGCTTGAGCACGCTTTCCTTCTGGACAAAATCCTGCTCGAAACGTTCGAACGGTATGTAGAACGATGAGTTATAACTCTCCACGTTGAATTGGTCGTAGATATTCTGTGGACTGCTCTCAACCAGCCCCACCACCAGCACCCGGATTTTCTCACCGGTGTCTTTGTTGGTATAAACAAACTCATGATCCAGATCCCGCTTCAGATCAATAATAAACTTCTGCGTGACGACAGCTTCATAAACCCCGTCGCTGCGGCCCGGATCGGGAAAACGCCCATCGATCAGGCGGACGCGCTTCTCCAAATCGGTCAGAGTCCGGAAGCTTCCGCTGACGTTCATTTCCTTCAGCTCGCGCTCAGAGCCATCCGCAGGAAACACCCGGAAGGACTGTGTGGACCTGGACACCAGGTAAGACTGGGCATCCAGTCTGAAACGCCTTGGCGCATTTTCCATATAACGGTCCGCCTGGGCAATCATGTTCCGGGTTTGATCGAAAGTCCTTTCACCCGGAGATACCGATGTAGCCGCGCGGATATAGCCGGGGTAAATATTCTGATCCTTTTGCAGCTGCTGCAGCTCCTTGGTGAGCGTACGCTGGAGTATGGCATGGGAGTATAAGGGCATAGAGCTGAACAATGCGACACAAATCGTCAAGCCGAACCACAAATTTAGCTGAAGCCAACGATTCTTCGCCATTTTGCGAAAAATCATCGTCCATAAGGCCATCGTCGTTTCACCTCTTCTTGTCCCTTAAGTCAGGCATCACGCGGACTAATTGTTCAAGATAACCTGCTCGCCGGGCTCGAGTCCCTTGACGATCTCCACTTCCGTCGCAGTCATGATTCCCGCCTCCACGTCAACCTCCTTGCGGCGGTCGCCGTCAAGCACCTGCACATAGGTTCGTCCCAAATAGGTGCGCAGACCGCTGCGCGGAAGCACGATAACATCGTCATGCTTCTCCAGCATGATGTGAAGCTGAACGGTTTCTCCCATAACGAGCTTGCTGCTTGGTTCGTTCAGTTCAATATAAAGCAGCTTGGCATTGCGCTCAGCCTGCTCCTTGTTATCGGTAATAGGAGCGCTGGAAGGGGATTGAACCACCTTCCCCATGATCTTCGTACTGTCCACGGTCACTTCTACGTCCATTTGAAACTGGATCGGCGAGATCGTTTTGGGATCCTCCGCTTCGCATACCAGGTAAAGCTGCTTCGGATCAGAGACGCTCACCAGCGGTTTGTAGCCGGTTACACTATCGCCTGCCGCAATCGTATCCTTGTAAGTAACGATTCCATCAATCGGCGCGGTCAGCCTGGCCGCCTCGGCCTCCTGCTCCAGGGAATCCAGCGAAATCTGTTCGCGCTCCCTGTCGATCTCGCGAAGTCTGACTTCGCCCGCATCCGCCCCCGCCTGCTTCACCTTGGAGAATTCCAGCGTGGCCCGCTCAAGATTCAGCTTCTGCAGCTTGATGCGCAGATCCAGATCGCCCATATCGAGCTCGGCGAGGAGCTGGCCGGCTTTCACGACATCGTTCTGGTTGACATGAATTTCCTTCAATCTTCCGTTATCTTTATAAAATAGCGGTATGCTGTGTTTGGAAACCACTACTGCGGTTCCTGAGAAGAAACGTTCGATGGTCCCTTTCTTCACTTCAACGGAATCGAACTTCTCCTGCGCCGGCTTGATAAGCGGGGGTGCAAGCGTTTCTTCTCCCCCGGGCAGCAGGGAACAGCCCGATAATAATGAAGCTGCGAGCAGCAGCAGCGTCGATTGCTTCAGCAGCCGTTTGCGGCGGCTATGAATTAGGTTCAGCGACAATCTCCCCATCCTCCAATGCAATGACATGGTCGACGATCTCCATAATGCCGGGATCGTGGGTCGTCATAACTACGGTCATGCCGCGCCGCTCCACCAGATCGCGGAATACCTTGATTACCTGAAGCCCCATCCGGCTGTCCAGCTCCGCCGTCGGCTCATCGGCCAGCAGCAGCAAGGGCTCGTGCGCAATCGCTCTTGCAATGGCCACACGCTGCTGCTCCCCGCCCGACAATTCGGGAGGACGATGCTTCATGCGCGACTTCATGCCCACCCACTCCAGCGCAGTCTCGGCGCGTTCCTTGTTGAGTTTCTTATCGGTTCCGGCAATACGCAGGGCGAATTCAACATTCTCATAAGCGGACATCAGAGGTATTAACCCGAATGCCTGAAAAACAAGTCCCAGCTGGGAGCGTCTCCAGACGCTGCGCTGCTTCTCCGGCAGTCTGGACAGCTCCTGTCCGTTAAACAGCACATAACCTTCGGTCGGCTGATCCAGCGCGGCCAGCAAATTAAGCAGCGTCGTCTTGCCTGAGCCCGAGCGGCCCTTGAGCGCAACCATAGAACCTGCAGCAATATCCAAATGAATATTCTTAACGGCTGTAACCGCCGTCTCGCCCCGGCCAAATACTTTCTTCACATTAACCGCCCGTAGAATCGGTTCTTGTTGCTGCTGCCTCGCAAGCAGCGCAGACGTTTCCATGTTCAATTGCGGTCAAGCTCCTCTCTGATGGATTGACTGGCTTTCAATCTTTTACAATTCATCCATTTTGAAGCTTAAGCTTATGTCAGAGTTAGAATACTCGTTGCGTGAATGCGCTGTCAACCCAATATTATACAGGATAAAGACCTGATTGCACTTAAATTTTGTGACGGAATGCCTGACTGCCGTTAGGCAATCAGGATGCCGATCACTCCGGCCAGCACAGCGGCGGCTGCGGATGAGAACAAATTGACCGCGTCATTGGTCATCCAGCCGTACCCGCTGACCCGGTTCGCCGCAGCACCGCAATGCTCGGCACGCTCGGTCTGCACACCGCAGACGGGACAGCGGTACATCGCCTGCACCGTCGCTCCGAGAAGTGAATCGGCGAAGGCGCCTGCCGTTCCAGCGAGACAGCCTACGGCGACAAGCACGCCCGGCAGCACCTCTCCAGGCCCGCCGGTAACCCATGGCGATATAAGAAGAGCGGCAGCAGCCCCGATCACGGCTGCCCCGGCCAGGGCAGCCATACTGCCAAGCGGCGTGACCGCGCCGCTTGTTCCGGCGGGAACGCGCGCGCCGCCGAGTATGGCCCGCGGCGCCACCCGGCTGAGCGCTCCAAGCTCGGTAGCCCAGGTGTCCGCGTTGACGGATGCCATAACGCCCACGAACGCGTAAAGCCATAACGGGTCCGGCCATATGGCATGCGCGGCGCACAAAATCAGGCCCAGACCGCCATTTGCCCAGACCTGCCCGGCATCGCGCCGGCTTCCTTTGGCATAATTCGCTTCGGCGTCCTGTTTGGCCCGGTGCCTCCGTTTGAATTTGGATAGAGCCGTGGAGGTTACAAAGAATACCATTAACGCGCCGAACCACAGCGGGCCGCCAAGCGTTACATAGCTTGTCCCCATAATAATGGCCGCCACGGCACCTGATCCTGATAAAGAGCGCACCCTGTAGGCAGCCAGCGCAATGATCCCGCTGCCCAGCAAGCCAAGCGCAAGACGAAGCCACCAAGCGTCAACCCATCCGACCATGCCAAAAAGCCTCCTCTATGCTTTGTTTCTATGTACTAATTCTCAATCCTGTGCCCGGCCAAAGCAGGATTCACCCGAGGCTGCGTAGAAATGGTCACGTTGAGTGATCCACTATTCACCAAGGAGTGTCCACCTTTGAACAAAGACCCTAACGATGCGGATGCGCAGGCACATTCAACCTCTAATGAGCGAAGCCCCGAGGAACTGCTTCGTATCATATTCGATTATACCGCAAAAATCGGCAGAGAGCGCAGCCTGAGCAGCGTCCTTCTGCTGATGGCGAACATGGGTCGTGAAATGATATTGGTCGACAGATGCACCGTATGGCTGATCGATTATGCCAATCAGGAACTATTCACCACGGTTGCGCACGGAGTGAACGAAATCCGGGTTCCCCTGGGCTCAGGAATCGTCGGACATTCCATCGCCATAGGCGAATCTCTGCTGATTGAGGATGCTTACCGCGATCCAAGACATAATGCCGAGAATGACAGGCGGACAGGGTACCGGACCCAATCGGTCATTACGGTGCCTTTTGTCGGTAATGACGGCAGTATGATCGGCGCCTATTAAGCCATCAACAAGCTTACCGCGAGCGGCGTTTTCACCGCACAAGACCTGGAGCAGCTGAAGCTGGCCGCAGCCTATGCGGGCAAATCTCTGGAATCCGTTATGCTGCAGGAAGAGATCCAGGCCACCCAGCGGGAAATTATCTATACGATGGGCCAGATCGGCGAGAGCCGCTCCAAGGAAACCGGCTACCATGTCAAACGGGTATCTGAAATATTCCTATGTCTTGGCTCTTGCTTGCGGGCTGTCTGTGGAAGAAGCGGAGCAGCTCAAGATCGTGTCGCCCATGCACGATATCGGAAAAGTCGCCATCCCCGACGCCATTTTGCAAAAGCCGGGCAAGCTCACCGCAGAAGAATACGAGTTGATGAAGCAGCATACCGACATCGGCTATCAGCTGCTCAAAGCCTCAGGCCGCCAGCTGCTCAAAACGGCTGCCATCATCGCTTATGAGCATCATGAGAAATGGGACGGCTCCGGCTATCCAAGAGGCATCAGGGGCGAGGCTATTCATCTGTACGGACGCATTACCGCCATTGCCGATGTATTCGACGCTCTGGGCAGCAAGCGGGTCTATAAGAGCGCCTGGGAGCTCGGCCGCATTCTTGAGCTGATCCGGAAGAAAGCGGACGCCATTTTGACCCGCAGCTTGTCCGGATCTTCATGAAGCAGCTGCCCAAGCTGCTGGAAATACGCGAGCGGTACCGCGATGAGCATGATCAAACCAATGAAACCGGCCACCTGTAGGTGAGGCCGGTTTCATTGGTTACAGCTGCTCTTACAATAATTCGGCGAAGCGGTCCGGGTAATTCGTGCAGATCATCAGCTCGGGATCAATGGCCGCCAGACGCTTCATGGCTGACACATCGTTGACGGTCCATGCCATGACGGTTATTCCCTTGCTGCGCATCTCTTTCATCAGCTCCGGCGTTACCCGTTTATAGCCGATGGAGAGAAAGGAAGCTCCCAGGGCACGCAGATCACCCGCCAGGGAAGGCGGAGCAACCTCCGTGATCAGCCCTGTCCGCACCTCGGCGGTCAGTTCTCTTACCGTCCGCAGCGCCTGCTGGTCGAAGGAGGTGATGACCGTGTCAAACTGCAGTTCCTTCTCATAAAGCAGTTCCACGACACGGCGCTCCATTCCCGGATAGCGGCCGCCGTGGGTCTTCAGCTCAATATTCAACCTGCATCTGCCTACCGTCGCATCCAGAACCTCCTCCAGCAGCGGCACCCGTTCTCCGGCGAAGGATTTGGAGAACCATTTCCCCGCATCCATGCGCGACAGCTGGGTGGTCGTAAAATCCCCCACCGGACCGGCGCCGCTTGTTGTCCGGTTCAAAGTGGAATCATGAATAACAATCGGCGTTCCTCCCCGTGACAGCTGGACATCAAGCTCAATCCACTGTATGAAAGGAAAAGACATCGCTTTTTGGAACGCAGCCATTGTATTTTCCGGCGCTAGGCCGGAAGCTCCCCGATGGGCTACACATGGATTAAGCAAAGCACTCACTTGGCGCTCACATACCCTTCTGAATTAATTGAGGCATTCAAGGAAATACCCGACAGACGTTTAAGCAGGGCTTGCGCCTCCTCTCCCTCAAGCGGCGTTGGCTGGGAAGCGACGGCACGTATGGGATTGAACTTGAGGGTGCAGTCTCCGCTGCCGGTGCAGACTGCGTTCAGCACACCGGTGTCCTTGGTTTTATCCGTCGCTGTCATATTGAAAATATAATTGCCCAAGCTGTAGGAAATCCATTTGCCTTTGTAGGTCTCGAAGCCCTGCAGAACATGAGGATGACTGCCGATCACCAGATCCGCACCGGCATCAATATACGTATGGGCCAGAAGCTTCTGGTCCGCGTTGGGATTATCCGAACGCTCAATTCCCCAGTGAACCATAACAACAACCAGATCCGCATGTTTCTTCGCTTCCTGAATCGCTTTTACACCGCGTGTGGAGTCATAGGTTTCCGCAAGGCCCGCGTGATCGCTTGTCGCTTTCCAGGATGCCTCCGGAACAACTCTGGTCAGGCCGATATAAGCTACGCTGATGCCGCCGGCTTCCAGATAGACCGGCGCATAGGCTTCCGTCTCGTTATTCCCTGCGCCGATATTCGGCATCCCGGCTTCCTCCAGATGGCCGATGGTGTCAAGCAAACCTTCTTTCCCTTGGTCAAGCGTATGATTGTTGGCCAGGTTTACCAGATCGAATCCCGCCTCCTTCAATGCCGGTAGCGATTTCGGGGACCCTTTGAACACGTACTGCTTATCTTCAGCCGGAACTCCGCGCGTCGTGATGGGGGTTTCGAGATTGCCCGCCATCAGATCAGGCTCCGTCAGGAAAGACAGCGACTTGGCATACGGATAATCGTAGCCGCTGCTCTGCATCAGCTTATCCACTGAGCCGGCAAGCAAAATATCTCCTACAAAACCAAGCGTGATTGTACGCCCGTCATCCGCGCTTCCTCCTCCAGATTGGTCCGGAGCATCGCTTCCGGTAGACGAACCCGTTCCTGACGGATTCTGGGAGCCGGTTCCCGTTGATGAATCCGTACCTGATGGACCGGAGGATCCGCCTCCCATTGACGAATCCGTACCGGATGGAGCGGAGGATCCGCTTCCCGCTGACGAACCTTCGTCAGATTGACCGGGAGAACCGTTACCGGTTGATGAACCTGCCGGTTTCCCCCCTGGCGGATCCGCAGGCGCTTCTTCAACAGCCCCGGAAGGGGTGATGCCGGAGCCTGCCGATTCTGTTCCACCGGATGAACCGGCAGCAGCATCAGAGCCCACGGCTGAATCGCCGCTTGATGCAGAATTATCGCTTCCTGCACCGTCCGCAGCTTCATCCGGGTCAGCAGAGCCGCTCCTGCCATTCTCCCCGCTGCCGTTTCCGTCGGCATTCTCATACCCGGGAGTCTCTGCCTTCTGATTCGTAGGCTCCTTGCCCCCACTGCCGGAAGCGCCTTCAAGCCTGGGTTGTTTATCATGGTTGACCATGAGATACACGCCGATAATGATGCAGATCGCAACCAGCATCGACAGATTGAGCAGCAAGAGCCTTCGCATTCGCCGGGCTTTTCGTTTTTTAATGTGCTGGTGGGATTCTGAACGGGATATATGCATACAAAAATAAGCTCCTTTGGGCAAATGAATGGGATAAATCCAAGTATACGCCGGGTTGGTTAATTGCGGCTTCTGCCGTCAGGAAGTGAAAATGATCATCCCATTGTGACTTCTGCTGTGGATTTGTCCCCGATACTCCAAATGAAACAAATGGGCAAGCGTCTCAGACATCGCAAAACGCAAATTATGCGTATTTCCCGAGATTCGTGCGCCGAACAGCCTCTGGCACAGGTCGTAACCGCTGCAGGGTTCTGCTTCCAGGAGGCTCGCGATCTGCGCCAATCTCCGCTCATGGTGAAGCAGCAATTCGGCAGTACGGTCATCGAAGCGGGTAAACGGATCCCGGTGGCCCGGAAAAGCCAGCTCCACCTCATAGCTCCGCAGATGGACAAGACTGTCCAGAAACTGCTGCAGGGGATCTCCGTCTTCCCCGGGCACTACGCTCACATTGGGCGTAATATCCGGGAGCACCTGATCGCCGCAAAACATCCGCCGCTCTGCGGAATCATATAGACATAGCTGGCCTCGTGCATGTCCCGGCGCATCGATGGCAAGCCAGCTCCTGTTCCCCATCTGGAGCATATCTCCAGCAGAAATATAAGTAATTTCCGGCTGTGGGGATACCCTCTCGCGGAAAGCCGCCAGATGGGGAGCAATATCGTTCAATACCTCTGCGGGCATCCCGTGACGGGCATATAGATCTGTCAGTTCCAACGAGAATGAATCATCATTTCCCCAAAGTCGCACCGCATAAGCATGGGATTGTTCCGACATCAGCACGGGGGCCGCTGTATGCTGTTGAAACCAGCCTGCCAGCCCGTAATGGTCGGGATGCTGATGAGTTAGCATAATGGTGTGGATCTGTTCATACGCGATCTCATGAGCTTTCAGAGCCGCATTCCATGCCAGGACGGCATCCGGTGTATGAAGGCCCGGGTCGATTAGCGTATAGCCTTGCTGTCCAGGCACTAGATAGCTGTTCACCCATTTCAGAGAGAACGGCAGCGGCACCTTGACCTGAATGATGCCTTCAGGCCAGACCGCAGTTGCTGCTTCGGTCAAGAGGACACCCTCCCTGTCATAATCATCCGCGGAGATTGCATTTTATCATATGTATTTCCCTCATAATTGCCGTATACGCGCCCCATGGCCAATCCTGCCTCCGCAAGTGCATGCTCAAACCATTCCAAAGACAATAGACAGACGCGCTCTTCATATATGCGGGCCACTTTACTGTCGGATTCGGGTTGGATGGTAATTTGCTTCCTGACACAATTATTCTTAATCTTCCTGACTTCATCGATCAGCAGTCCCGTTGGCCCGTCTACACGCCGGGAATGGGGAACAAGATGGTTTCTGACATAATCCGGGTTAAGAAAATCAATGAGAAACTGGCCATTCTCCGTCAGAACCCTGCGAATTTCCTTCAACACCCGATGGTTGTCAGCTTCATCTTCAAAGTAGCCAAAGGAAGTAAATAAATTGACTGTCGCCCGGAAACTGCCATCCGGTATGGGGAGACGGCGCATATCGCCGTGGATAAGTGCTTCAATTTGCCCTTCCTTATCATGCTCTCGCGCTTGCTCCAGCAGTACTTCTGACAGATCGACACCGGTCACGCAGTAACCGAGACTCGCAAGCGCCAGAGAATGTCTGCCCGTTCCGCAGCCAATATCCAGAATTTTCGCAGCTCCGGGAAGCGACAGCCAGCTGCTCATACGCTCAACTTCTCTGACAGCCTGCTCCCAATTACGATGACGGTACACAATCATATAATCAGAACCGAAGCTCTTTTCATACCAAGCAGTCATTCCTCATTCCTCCCCATCGATGCGATAACCCGCAAGAAGAGCTGGCTGCCGCCGTTCTTTGTCGGCTAAGCCAAGTTCCTCCCTCTGAAATATAAGCAAAGTATGAGCCAATTTTACACTTCATTTATCTTATGAATGCACCCTGATGAGACTTTCGTCAAGCTGCTTTTAGGCAATATTGTATCCACTCTTCTTCGTGGCAGCAACTGCATCCATTAGATTTATACCAGGCTGACGGGAATCATAACAGAGAAAGAATAGACCTTTATCCGGCAATATGGGCCCAGCCCGCTGCACCTGCCCTGGTCAGCGCATGACTGCAGATGAGGGATTTACTCAAATTCAGGCCAGCTTTACGAGACGGTCCGTTGCCCGTAAAAACTGAAGCGAAGACGCCCCTATCCCAAACATCGCGGCGCGGAGCTCGAACTCGATCCGCTCCAATTGATGATAGACCGCCTCCTGCTTAAGGATAGAGGATTCAGGGCCTGCAGCTCCAGCCAGAAGCGTACGGCCGAATCCGGCCAAATCAGCGCCAAGCGCAATTGCTTTGGCCGCGTCCACGCCTGTATGCAATCCACCACTGGCGATAAGGCAGGTATGGGGGAGGCGCTCTCGGACTTCACGCACGCATTCAGCGGTAGGAATCCCCCAATCGGCAAAAGCGGCCGCTGCGTCTGCCCGCAGCGGATCGCGAACGCGATATTTTTCCACCTGGCTCCATGAGGTTCCGCCCGCTCCGGCAACGTCAATAAACGATACCCCGACATCAACCAATGCCCGGGCTGTATCGCCGTCTATTCCCCAACCGACCTCTTTGACGCCGACGGGAACGCCAATCTGCCTGCACACCTCGCCGATCCTGCCGAGCAGACCGCGGAAATCCGTATCTCCTTCAGGTTGAAATACCTCCTGCAGGCTGTTAAGATGCAGCACCAAAGCGCTGGCCTCCGCCAGCTCAACCGCTTGCCGGCATTGGTCGACGCCGTATCCGTAATTCAGCTGCACGGCGCCGAGGTTCGCAATAAGCGGGATGCTCGGTGCTTTCCGTCTGACACGAAACGTCTCGACAAGCTGCCCGTTCTCAATGGCAGCCCGCATGGACCCAAGTCCCATGGCCCACCCTCTGGCTTCAGCCGCCTCGGCGAGACGCAAATTTATTTGTCCAGCTTCACCGGTTCCTCCGGTCATAGAGCTGATCAGCAGAGGCATCTGCAGCTTCGTTCCCATAAATTCAGCGCTTAAATCCACATCCTGGAACGACAATTCCGGCAGCGCGCAGTGGCGCAGACGATACCGGGCAAAACCCGCATCAATTCCAATACTCTGAACATCCTCCTCCAGACAAATACGGATATGCTCGCCCTTGCGCCTTGCCGTCTGCTCATGACCTTCTGTACCGCTATTGATATGCTCTGTCATACCCATTGCTCCTTAGCCGATCCATTCTATACGTCCATCATCACATAGGATCTGCCCTTTGATCAAGTTCAGAACCTTTACGAAGGCAAAATTAAGCTCGTTTATTAATAATTGATTAAATATTTCATTTTAATGATTTTTTTATTCATTTTCATTGTTAAATCAAGCGTGTTATTTTACAATAAGAAGAGACGATTTACTATCATCGCCGCATTCATAAATTTCAGACAAACGGAGGCTATTCCATTGAATATTACTCAATTCAACAGCAAAGAAGAGCTTGACCAGCATGCAGCAGAGCTGTTCGCCGCTCTGCTCGCTCATAATCCGCAGGCTACGCTTGGCCTTGCCACAGGCTCGACACCGACAGGAATTTATGAAAAAATGATAAAGATGCATCAGGCCGGGCGGCTTTCCTTCAATGAAGCGTCAACCTTTAATCTGGATGAATACGTGGGTCTGCCTCCCGAGCATGATCAGAGCTACGCTTATTATATGAACAAGTATTTGTTCGATCACGTAGATGTTCGGCGTGAGCATATTCATTTGCTTGATGGAATGGCCGATAATCTGGCAGCGGAATGCTCGCGCTACGATCAGCTTCTGGCGGCCAAGCCAATCGATATCCAGCTGCTCGGTCTTGGCCACAACGGGCACATCGGCTTCAACGAGCCGGATCATTCCCTCCAGGGCGGTACTCATATCGTGGAGCTGAAGGCCGAGACGCGCGAAGCCAATGCAAGATTTTTCGAATCGGTGGACCAGGTCCCGGCCAAGGCGGTTACAATGGGTATCGGCTCCATCCTGAAGGCGGATACGATTCTATTGGTCGTCAAGGGCGCAGACAAAGCGGAAATTGTCAAAGAAGCTTTAACCGGACCGATTACGACGGAATGTCCGGCATCATTGCTGCAGACGCATGCGAAGGTAATTGTCCTACTTGACCGTGAAGCGGGGAGGCTGCTTGATTAATGACATCTGTCCATGCAAAATGGCGAATAGATCATGTAAGGATCGTGCTTGAAAATCGAATCTTGGAGGGCAGCGTCGTTGTGGAGGACGGTATTATTACCGCGATATACGAAACGAATGACGCTGAATCGCAAGCCGCTCATTCTGACGGGGAATTTCTGATCATCGATGGCGCTGGGGGCATGCTGCTTCCCGGATTTGTCGATGTTCATGTTCATGGCGGATTCGGGGCTGACTTCATGGAAGCGGATGCCACCGCCTATGATACAATTGCCCGCTTCCATGCATCCAAGGGTACGACCACGATGCTCGCCACCACCGTTACCGCATCATACGACGCAATTGCGGAAGTGCTCGGAGCCGCTTCCGCTTATATCAAAGACGGCGGCATGCCCTATGCGGCGCTTGCAGGCGTCCATTTGGAAGGTCCGTTCATCAGTGAACTGTGGCCAGGTGCGCAAAATCCCTCCTACATCTCGCCTCCGCGCCTGGACTGGCTGCAGGAATGGCAAACCGCTTATCCGGGTCTGATTAAACAGCTTACTCTTGCCCCCGAGAAAGCAGGCGCTGTTGAGCTTGTCTCCTGGCTGGCTGAGCAGGGAATCGTGGCGGCATGCGGACATACGGATGCTTATTATTCCGATATCGTTAAGGCTGCCGATGCAGGGCTCACCCAGGCCGTTCATACCTTCAATGCCATGCGGGCCCTGCACCACCGCGAGCCGGGGACAGTCGGAGCCGTTCTGACCGATCCCCGTATCTATGCCGAGGTCATTGCCGATGGGCACCATGTTCATCCAGCGGCGATACGGCTGCTGACCCAATCCAAAGCCGCCGACAAGATTATTCTTATCACGGATGCCATATCCGCTGCCGGTCTGGGCGATGGCAGCTACGACCTTGGCGGCTTGGCCGTCGACGTTCATGGCGGCGTCGCGAGGCTCCAAGAGGGAGGCAACCTCGCGGGCAGCACGCTGACGATGATCGATGCTTTCCGTTACATGGTGGAGAATACTCCGCTCAGCATCCCTCAAATCAGCCGGATGGCAAGCGCCAACCCCGCAGCCCAGCTCGGATTGCAGGAACGTATTGGACTTATTGCGGTTGGCAGACAGGCCGACCTCGTCTGGACGGATGAATCCTTCAAGAACGTACATGGCACATGGGTCGGCGGCAGACGGGTATTTCAATAATTTCAAGAAAAAGCAGGCATCCGCTTGAATGGCGAACACCTGCTTTTCTTTGTTTTCGTTTGTTTGGACTAACCGCGTTTGCGGACCAGCTTCGTTACACGTCCATGAACGGTCCACTCGGCAACGTAAACGTTCCCCTCAGCATCCACACAAACACCATGAGGCGAGCTGAATTTGTCTGCTTCGAATAAATTCAAATCGATATTAGGCCAGCCTTCCCGTTTGGAGGCATTCTCATCATCGCCCAAATGGGTGATCAAACGATCATTTTTGTCGAAGATGGTAACCCGGCTTTGCAGATCCGGGAAATAAATTTCATCGCCATAATAATAAAAGCTGCACGGCATTTTCATATCGTCGGTAATAAAACGCTTGTGCTGGCCGTCCAGAGTGAACACTTGAATCCGGTTGTTGCCGCGGTCCGCCACATACAGCTCCGGCTCCTCGCCGCGCAGATCGACGGATATGCCATGCGGGCAATTCACCTGTCCGGGCTCGCTTCCTTTTCCGCCCCATGAACGGATCAACTGACCTTCGCTGTCGTATTGATGGATCCAGCTTTGCCCGTACCCGTCAACCACATAGATATCGCCGTTTGGCCCCACAGCAACATCAGTTGGCACAAATTTGCGATCCTCATCGTAAATGTCCGGCAAATCAGGTGTTCCGATGGTCAGAATTTCTTTTCCGTCCAACGTTGTTTTGACCACGATCCGGCGGGAAGTGTCCGTCAGGTACAGATACTGGCCATCACTCTCCTGATGCAGATAAAAGCCGTGGGCGCCGCCAACGAACTGCTCTCCCCAGCTGCGCAAAAAATTCCCGTCCTTATCGAACACGATTACCGGATTGTTCCCCGTGTGGAAGACCAGTACATTCTCATCGGCGTCCACGACGATACCATGGGTATAACCAAATTCAACTCCCTCCGGAAGCTTCGCCCAGCCTTCGGCAACTTCATAAACATGTGTTCCAGATCCCATCTCAGCCATTATATTCACTCCTTTTAGTTTTCTTCGTAAATGCTCAACATATGAATTCCATGGCGGCAAGGCTTATCCTGCTTACCAGCAAGAAATTATTATTGCTGATCTGGCTCCTCGCGATGCTCCGTGACAAAAACTTGAATGCCATGGGCATTTGCCACGGACGAAAGCTGCTGCGGCAGCGGCATATCGGTAATAAAGCCCTGAAGCACCGACAGCGGGGCAATCGAGAACAGCGAGGTTCTTCCTATCTTGGTATGGTCAAACATCGCATACGTCGCTTGCGAACGGCTTATCATCGCTTTGGCCATATGGGCTTCCTGCTCGGAATAGGTTGTGATCCCGCCCGTGGAGGACACGCCGTCCACTCCGAGGAACATTTTGCCCAGATTAAGCTGCCCCAGCATGCCTTCCCCCAGCGGTCCGCACAGCTCGAAGCTGTTGTGGCGCATCAGGCCCCCCGTTACGACCACCTGGATATCGCTTCCTGCAAGCTCCATCGCCACATTCACGGTATTCGTTACGACGGTAATCCCCCGGCGTGTTTTGAGCAGCTTGGCCAGATAATAATTGGTCGTACCGCCTGAGAGCCCGACCACGTCCCCTTCATTAATCAGCTCCGCCGCAGCTGCCGCAATCCGTTCCTTCTCCAGAAACGACAGCCCCTCCTTCTCGGCAAAAGGGAGCTCTCTCACAGCATTCATGCCGTCGTACATAGCGCCGCCGATCGTACGGATGACCGGCTCCGCCTTCTCCATCAGCTCCAGGTCGCGGCGTGCCGTCGCTTCCGAAATGTGAAAGCGGTCCACAACCTCCTGAATGGTAATCCGGCCCTGCCGCTTCAGCACATTCATTATTTGCTCTCGTCTGCGTTGTCCTTTTGAACCGTCAGCCATTTCAGCGTTCCACCCAGGCCTTATCCGATAATCGCTGATCGACGGATGCCCAGTCAGGAAGCGCTTCCCAATCACCGCGCATTTGAACCACAAGCGACCCGCTTATACTGCCCAGACGCACGGCCTCCACCGGGTTCATTCCCTTCAGAAGGCCTGTCAGAAACCCCGAGCAAAAGCCGTCTCCCGCCCCGACGGTATCCACAACTTTATCCGCTTTATAGAAGGGCACTACCTGGGATTCCCCATTTTCGATCACGATGGTCGTGTTGTCCACGCCCTTGACAATACACACCGCGTTCAACTGCTTCAGCTTCGTTTTCACTTCATCCAGATTGTCCGTTTCGTAGAGAAGCTTAAGCTCGTCCCAGCCAGGCAGAAAATAATCGGCCTGCTCCGCCAGCGGGAGCACAACACGCCGGGCTTCTTCAATCGTCCACAGCTTGAGGCGCAGGTTGGGGTCAAAGCTCACCTTCACTCCCGCCTTCTTCGCTGCGGCAACCGCCGCAAATACCGTTTCACGGGCGCTCTCGCTGATCGCAAGCGTAATGCCCGTCACATGAAGGATCTTGCAGCCGGCTATGTAATCCAGATTCAGATGCTCGGGCCGCATCTTGCTTGCCGCCGAATGCTTCCGGTAATAATGAACCGCGAGCTTCCCTGCGACCGTTTCCCGGAACATTAATCCGGTCTGTTCGCCTGGCATCAGCCTGGCCTCGGAAACGTCGACGCCTTCTCCTCGCAGCTGCTTGAATATTGCACGACCGAACGGGTCTTCTCCCAATGCGCCAAACCAGCCGACTGAGCAGCCCAGTCTGGCCGCTCCGATCGCCACGTTGCTTTCGGCACCGCCGAAGCCCTGCTCAAGGGCAGCGGCTCCTTCAAGACCGCGATGCTCTTGCGGCATGAACAGCGACATTGTTTCGCCGAAGGTTAATAAATCCGGTACTTCATTGGTCAAGCGTATCGCCCCCCAGTGTTGGATTACATATCTTTATAAATCGGGAATTTCATGAAATAGATAATGACCAGATAAACCAGCAAAATGATGATGCTGAGCGTACGCGCTTTGCCAATGTTTGACGTTGCGCTTTGCCCTGCCTGGATGGATGCGACAATCTGTTTAAGCGGCTTCGTCACAATTCCGCCAATTGCTGCAATAGCGAGGAATAAGACGATAACCAGAATCATCCAAACAACCTCATAATCCCCCTGCGAAATCAAATATCCGCCTGTCAACAGCTGCAAGACGAGAAAATATTGCGCGATTCGGTTCGCAGACACCAGACCTTCCGCAAGTCCGGCTTGTCCGGCACCATTGAGCTTCGTAGCGCGTCCGATCAAGAATGGAAGCACGATGTAAAAACCCATGCCTGCAGCGCCGATCACATGCAGAAAAACCATTACATTCAACATTTCTTTTCCTCCTGCCACTCATATACAATCCAATCAAGTATACTAGAAGAATCGCCCAAATTCAAAAGAGAAATGGCCTATTTTCCGCCATGCGACAAACTGAGCTTCATCATGACCGCTTTAATGGCAAAATAATCGATTTCATCCGGCAGCGCTTCCTTGATCGGCTTCAGCTTCTCTACTCCCAGCCGCATAATCGTCTCTGCAATGAGCGCTTCATGCTCTGCGGGGATAAAACCATCCCACTCAATCATTTCACCTTCCTCGGCGCAGCGCAGCAAATGGTTCTCGATCGTAATTCTGCCCATATCGCGCAGAGCGGCAATTTCCGTAATGGAGCGCCCTTCCCGCAGCAGCGCCAATGATTGCATATGGCTGCTCAGGCCCGCATCCGTGACGGATAAAGCCGCCGCTCCGCCTCGCCCGCCGGTCGAAGCGACAATTCCTGCCTTTCCTCTCTCTTCTTCATCCGTCTTCACAACAGGGGAAAATGAATCCATTTGCTGTGGGCTGCTGCCCGTCTTAAAGCTTCTGACAATGGCAATGACATCGCTGCCGTATTTGCCGGCTTTAGCCGCTCCCACCCCTTTGACGGTGAGCAGCTGCTCGGTCGTAACAGGCTGCCTGTCGGCAATTTCACGCAGCGCAGCATCGAAGAACAGCATAAACGGCGGTACATGCTCGCGCGCCGCCGTCTCCTTGCGCCAATCGCGAAGCGCCTCGAACAAGGGAGTGTTCTCCGCCTGGCTTGCGCTTGAAGCCGTTCTGCGCTTCGCAGCCGTGCTGCGCCGCCTGAACACGGTTTTCTTTCCCTCCAGCACGGGCAGAGCCTCTGCCGTCAGGGATACAGTAGGAAACTCTCCCTCGCTTATGCGCATATAGCCTTCCGCCACCAGCCAGTAGAGCCAGTCGGAAATGTCCTTCTCCGCCCAATCGCGCAGCAGCGCGTACGTGGACAGACGGTCCAGACCGAATTCGAGAATACGCTTCTCGCGGGAGCCCTTGAGCACCTTGGCCGCGAGCGCGATGCCGAACCGGCCTTTCAGCCTGCCCACGCAGGACAAGGCCTTCCGCGCATCCTCCGTCATGTCCAGCTTCTCGCTCTGATCCAGACAATTGCTGCACTTGCCGCACTCGGGAACATCGGCTTCGCCAAAATAGCTGACGATAAACTGCAGCAGGCATTTCTCCGTGCGGCTGTAATGCATCATCGTGTACAGCTTGTTTAATTGAATCCGTTGTCTGTCCGGATCGGTTGTGCTCCGCTCGATCAGGAAGCGCTGGACCTGAACGTCCTGCGGCTCGAACAGCAGCACGCATTCGCTCTCCTCCCCGTCGCGCCCCGCACGGCCCGCCTCCTGATAATAGGACTCCACATCGCTTGGCATCTGCCAATGGACGACATAACGGACATTCGGCTTATCGATGCCCATGCCGAATGCGTTGGTTGCGACCATAACCCGTGCTTCGTCGAAACGGAATTTCTCCTGCGCTTCAGCCCGCTCATCATCCGCGAGTCCTCCATGATATTTGCCTGCCGATACGCCCAGCCTGCTCAAGTCGGCACAAACCTCTTCGGCTTCCTTCCGGGTAGCCGTGTAGATAATGCCCGATTGATCCGGCCGCTGCGCCACATAATCACGCAGAAATTTCCGTCTGTCCGTCCCGGTCACAACCGACAAGCTCAGATTGGTCCGGGCAAAACCGGTCACAAACACATTGGGCCGGCGAAGTCCAAGCATGGCCGAGATATCGTCTGACACCTCGGGAGTGGCTGTTGCCGTAAAAGCCGCAACCGGCGGCCGGTTCTCCAGCCTCCCGATCCAGCCCGCCAGCTGTCGGTAGCTCGGCCGGAAATCATGTCCCCACTGCGAAACGCAGTGAGCCTCATCGATGGCTATAAGGGGGATGTGCAGCTGGCTGGCTAATGATTCGAACATTGTCCCATCCAGACGCTCCGGCGCAACATAGAGCAGCTTGTAGACGCCCTGAGCGGTCTTTCTCACGACCTCCCGATAAGTCGCTGCATCCAGAGAGCTGTTCAAGTAGGCAGCCGATACACCCAGGCGGCCAAGCGCGTCGACCTGATCCTTCATCAGCGAAATCAGCGGCGATACGACAATCGTTGTGCCTGGCAGCAGAATCGCCGGCAGTTGATAGCAGACCGACTTCCCTCCGCCTGTAGGCAGAATCGCCAGCGTATCCTTGCCTTCCAGCAAGCCTTCGATTATATCCTGCTGTCCTTTGCGAAAGCTGTCAAAGCCATATACCTCTTTAAGCATCCGCTGTGCTTGCTCCATCCTGATTCCTCCTTCCCAACTAAAAACATGACCTCGCCGTCTCTCGGGAGGCAACGGTCATTTCTTCCCTCAAACTTTTATAGAAGTGAAACTAATACCTGCTATCAGGTTAAAAAAATGAAGACCCTGACAACAATCAGTCAGGGTCTCATGTCCTTCATGAGTACAACGGCTTTGGAATTAACTGTTAACGACAGAGATGACGTTGCGAACCGAAACGGCGGATTTCTCCAGAGCGGCTTTCTCATCCCCGGTCAGATCCAGTACAAAAATCTTCTCGATTCCATCGCCGCCCAGCACGACTGGAACGCCCATGAACAGGTTGTCATAGCCATATTCGCCTTCCAGCAAAGCGATTACTGGCGTAATCCGCTTTTTATCCTTCAGAATCGCTTCAGTCATTTGGACCAGCGATGCTGCAGGCGCATAATAAGCGCTGCCGTTGCCAAGCAGGTTGACAATTTCGCCGCCCCCAACGCGTGTGCGCTGTACAATGGCTTCGATACGGTCAGCCGGAATCAGCTTCTCGATTGGAATGCCGCCCACATTGGAGTAGCGAACGAGAGGAACCATGTCATCGCCATGGCCGCCAAGCACGAAGCCTCGGACGTCTTCAACCGATACATTCAGCTCTTGGGCGATAAATGTGCAGTAACGGGCTGTATCCAGTACGCCGGATTGACCGATTACACGGTTTTTAGGGAAACCAAGCGCATTGTAAGCCACATAAGTCATGGCATCAACGGGGTTGGAGAGGATAATAACATAAGCGTTCGGGCTGGTTGCTTTGATGTTCTCGCATACCGATTTCACAATGCCGGCATTGGTGTTGACCAAATCGTCACGGCTCATGCCCGGTTTGCGGGCGATCCCTGCAGTGATAATCACAACATCGGAATTTTGCGTATCGGCATAATCGGAAGTACCGATGATGTTGGCGTCGCTGCCTTGTACAGGCGTGGACTCCATCATATCAAGCGCTTTTCCCTTAGTTGGGTTTTCCAGCTGCGGGATGTCAACAAGAACAACATCGCCCAGTTCTTTCTGTGCAAGCATAAAAGCCGTCGTAGCCCCGGTAAAGCCTGCTCCAACAACGGTAATTTTTTTCCGTTTAATCGCCATTATCCATTGCCTCCCAAAAATTTCTTCGCTTTCGCTATTGTCTCTCAGCTCTTCGCCTTTATCCCATCGCTCTCGGTCCTTGTCTCTCCGCACTCGGTCCTTGTCACTTTCGCACTTGATCCTTGTCTCTACCGCACTTGGTCCTTGTCTCTTCGCACTTGGTCCTTATCTCTTTCGCACTTGGTCCTTGTCTCTACCGCTGTTGCTTCTCAGATCTTCGTCTATCGCCCTTGACCTAAGTCGCCCCAAGCGACCCCACGCACGAACACTAAAAATGCGTGCCATGAACTGCATCGGTCGATGCGGTTCATGGCACAAGCATTCCTCGCTCAAACACTCCAGCGCCTGTCCGGCACCCACGTTACTCAACGGGTGTCCAGAGGGCAAGCCCTCGGGGTCCCCCTTCCAGGGGGATTTAGGGGGTCATCCCCCTGGATACGGGGCCAATCCAATCAAAACTATTTTAAAAATTTAACCGGGTAATTTAAACCAGGTTCTTGATGATCTCATCAGCAAACGCCGAGCATTTAACTTCAGTCGCGCCTTCCATCAGACGGGCAAAGTCATAAGTAACAGTTTTATTGTTAATCGACGTTTCCAACCCTTTGTAGATCATATCAGCCGCTTCCAGCCAGCCAAGATGCTCCAGCATCATAACGCCGGACAAAATAACTGAACCCGGGTTTACAACATCAAGATCCGCATATTTTGGAGCCGTACCATGAGTCGCTTCGAAGATAGCGTGTCCAGTCAGGTAGTTGATGTTCGCGCCCGGTGCGATCCCGATACCGCCAACTTGTGCAGCAAGCGCATCGGACAGATAGTCGCCGTTAAGGTTAAGCGTAGCAATGACATCAAAGTCAGTCGGACGAGTCAGTACTTGTTGTAGTGCGATATCAGCGATTGCGTCTTTCACGATCAGCTTGCCTGCCGCTTCCGCGTCCTTCTGTGCTTTATTCGCCGCATCCGTGCCTTCTGCTTCTTTAATGCGGTCGTATTGGCCCCATGTGAAGGTTTTGTCTCCGTATTCCTGCTCGGCCACTTCATAACCCCAGTTTTTGAAGGCACCTTCGGTGAACTTCATGATGTTTCCTTTGTGTACCAGGGTCAGCGTTTTACGGCCGTGTTTCAGCGCGTACTCGATAGCTGCACGGGCAAGTCGCTTGGAGCCTTCAGCCGAAACCGGCTTGATGCCGATACCGGAGGTTTCCGGGAAGCGGATTTTGTTAACGCCCATTTCTTTTTGCAGAAAATCAATGACTTTCTTCACTTCAGCCGAACCTTCTTGATATTCGATACCTGCATAGATATCTTCTGTATTCTCACGGAAAATAACCATGTTAACCAGTTCAGGACGTTTGACCGGTGAAGGCACGCCGTCAAAATAACGTACAGGACGCAGGCAGACATACAGATCAAGCTCCTGGCGAAGCGCCACGTTCAGGGAACGGATACCGCCGCCGATAGGCGTAGTCAATGGACCTTTGATAGCAACCATATATTCACGGATAGCCGTAAGCGTATCTTCCGGCAGCCATTCTCCATAGTTATTGAATGCTTTCTCGCCGGCAAATACTTCGTACCAGGCTATTTTTTTCTCGCCGTTATAGGCTTTCTCAACAGCTGCGTCAAGTACGCGCTTGGATGCCTTCCAGATATCGCGGCCTGTTCCGTCGCCTTCGATGAAAGGGATAATCGGGTTGTTTGGAACCTGCAGTACACCATTGTCAATCGTAATTTTCGCGCCTTCGGTCGGAAGATCGTATTGTTTAAGCTGCATGAATAAATTACCTCCTGAATGTTTGTTGGATATGAAGTTTACATAACACGACGGGAGCTCGCTGCACGGCCTCTATTATACGGCCATGCGCTGGCACCCCGTCACTCTTAAGCGGATTATGATAGCCGCCGGCAGCTGATTTCTACTGACGCTGTGCAATCGGCGTCACTTTTTGATCAACCGGACCGACGTACTCGGCACGCGGGCGGATAAGACGGTTATTCTCATACTGCTCAAGAATATGCGCAGTCCATCCGGATACACGGCTGATCGCGAAGATCGGCGTGAACAGGTCCCGAGGGATTTTGAGCGATGTGTAAACCGAGGCGGAATAGAAATCAACATTAGGCTTGAGGCCTTTTTGACCCGTCACGATCTCTTCAATCTTGATGGACATTTCATACAAATCCATATTGCCTGTCAGCTTGCCAAGCTCGCGCGACATTTTTTGCAGATGCTTCGCGCGCGGGTCGCCGTTCTTGTAGACGCGGTGGCCGAATCCCATAATTTTCTCTTTATTGGCGAGTTTCTGGTTGATCACGGCCTCTACATTAGCAGGGGTGCCGATTTCTTCCAGCATCACCATGACCGCTTCGTTCGCTCCTCCGTGCAATGGACCCTTCAAAGCGCCGATAGCGGAAGTAACGCCAGAATAGATGTCCGACAAGGTGGCAACCGTAACACGGGCGGCAAATGTGGATGCATTCAGCTCGTGATCGGCGTGAAGCACAAGTGCCTGATCCAGCGCCTTAACCGCTACCTCGTCCGGCTCTTGTCCTGTAAGCATGTATAGGAAATTGTGGGCAATCGATACACCCGTTTTAGGAGCGACCGGCTCTTTGCCTTCACGAATACGGGCAAATGCAGCGACAACAGTTGGAAGCTGAGCCTGCAGTTTAACCGCTTTATGGATATTCGCTTCTTGTGACATGTCATTGGCGGATTCATCATACAATGCCAGACTGGAAATCGCCGTCCGTAAGCTGGCCATTGAATTAGCTTCCTTAGGATAAAGCTTGAGCTGATCTAGCACACCTGCCGGGATGGGCGCGTATTCTCCGAGCTGCTTTAACAACTCGTCCAGTTCCGGCTTCGTCGGCAATTTTCCATACCATAGCAGATAGGCCACTTCTTCAAAAGAAGCGTTAACCGCCAGGTCATCGATGTCTATACCGCGATAAGTCAATACGCCATCAATAATCGAGCTGATGGATGACGTAGTAGCGACGATCCCCTCTAGGCCTTTGGTTGCTGTCATTTTTTTCTCTCCTTTAACCTTGGTTTAATGATTCGTAAAATAACAAAAAATGGTTTCGATATCCGTATCGTCAAGTTAATCATATCGGATTTTGACGGGGAAGTGAACATAAACCGATATAAAAATGCTTTATCAGCGCCATCAAAAAAATTTTATACTTATTTGCCGCGTAATGCAACGACCATGCCCCTTGTGGCAAAATGACATTTGAATTCCCGAAAACACCTCTTTGTGTAAAGCCCGGCAAATGTTAAACTATAGAGATGATTCGGGCACAACTATTCAAAGCATCAGACATAGCGGCAGGTACATAATTCTTGAAACCGGAGGCTCAATTATGACGGAACAACGCATCGGCATCATAGATTTGGGCTCCAATTCCATCCGGCTTGTCGTATACGAGCGGACGGCAGGAGGAGCGCACCGGGTTATTGACGGCAGCAAGCGGTCGGCGCGGCTCAGCGAGCAAATCGATGAGAATGGCGCACTGCCGGATTATGCGACGGATGAGCTGGTCGATACGATCAACCATTTCCGCCTGATTTGCGCGCATCACCGCACCGGCCACATCCGCGCGGTCGCAACAGCAGCTATCCGCAATGCGGCCAATCGGGAGCACATCCTCTTTCGCCTCGAGGCCGAGACCGGTCTGCCCGTTGAAATCATCACTGGCGTGCAGGAAGCCAGCTACGGCTTTCTCGGGATGATCAATTCCATGAATATCAATGACGGTTTTCTCATTGATATCGGGGGCGGCAGTACGGAAGTCTCCCTATTCAAGGACCGCACGCTGATGCAGGCAGTTTCTTTCCCATTTGGCTGCGTCAGCCTGACCAAGCGATTTACTCAAGGCGGACAGCTGCCGGATGACAGGCTGCAGGCTCTTGAGCATTTCATCGAGAAGGAAGTGCGCAGCGAGTCCTGGATCAGACATTCTCCTGGTCTTCCGCTTGTCGGCATAGGAGGCACCGTACGGGCTTTGGGCAAAGTGCATCAGGCGGTTACCCGCTACCCTTTCGAGAGCTTTCACAACTACTCCATGACCGATGAATCCACTGAGGATCTGTTCCATCTGCTTCGCGGGCAGCCGCTGGATAAACGCAACAAAATACCGGGCTTGTCGAAGGACCGCGTTGACATAATTGTACCAGGCATCACCATTTTGCGTACACTTTACAAGGTTATGGAGGCTTCCCATTATATAGTTTGCGGCTCCGGCTTGCGCGATGGATTGTTCTTCTCCACCCGCTTTCCCGAGCGCCCGAAGCTTGATGATGTACTCAGCTACAGTGTGAACAATCTCGCCGCTTTGCATCCGGAGGCGCCCAGGCAGCATATGGCGCAGGTAAACCGGACGGCCCTGCAGCTCTTTGATGCTATGCAGCGCAGACATTCGTTCCCGGAGCAGGCCCGTTCATGGCTGGATATAGCCTCCACTCTTTACAGAATCGGGGCAAGTATCGACTATTATGAGTATAACAAGCATACCTTTTATCTGATGGTTAATTCTCATATCAATGGCTTATCACACCGGGAAACGCTGCTTTGCGCAGCCATTGCCTCCTACAAAAGCCGTAACCGCGTGCGGCAGCAGGCAGCTGTCTATAAACCGTTGGTCTCTGATGAGGATATCGCAATCATCAGCATGCTTGGTTCTCTTCTGCAGCTGGCTATTGCGCTGGACCGCAGCGAAACCCAGGCTATTGGCCGGCTTGCAATTGAACAAGCAGACGGCAAGCTCCATCTCCGGGCGGTTATGGCAGAGGGCTCCCTCATCGTCGAACGCAAGGAAGTTGATGCGCTGGCGGTTGATTTCAGAAAGCTGTGGGGCTGCTATCCCGTTCTTTACCCGCCCGATTACCGGTAGGTTTTCCATTTCTTAATATTTATCGCTTTGAACTGGCTGCGCATTGGCGGCAATTCATTGTTGACACGGGCATAAGAACCGTTAGGCAGAAGCTCACGAGCCTTCATGTTGTCGTTCAGGTTGAGCTGTAGAATATTGAACAGATTCCGGCGTAAACGGGCATCAAATACCGGGCACATGAGCTCAATCCGGCGCGTCAGATTACGGGTCATCCAATCGGCGCTGGACAAATAAATCTCTTCTTCACCGCCGTTGTGGAAATAAACAATGCGGGAGTGTTCGAGAAACCGGTCTACGATGCTGATCACCCTGATGTTCTCGCTCAGACCCGGCACACCTGGACGAAGGCAGCACACGCCCCGTACAATTAATTCTATTTTCACCCCCGCCTGGGAAGCCTCATACAGTTTATCAATCATTTCCTGATTGGATAAGCTGTTCATTTTGGCAATAATTCTGGCAGGCTTGCCGGAAGCGGCATGCCCCTTCTCTCTCTCAATCAGGGTGAACAGCTTCTGCTTGAGATCTGTGGGAGCAACGCCGAAGGCCTTCCACTCATATGGCGAAGAATAACCGGTCACCTCGTTGAAAAGCGCCGATGCGTCTGCTCCGATTACCGGATGGGAAGTGAATAAACCGATATCGGTATACAATCTTGCTGTGTTTCCGTTATAGTTGCCTGTTCCCACATGGACATATCTCCGCAGCATCTGCTGCTCCCTGCGGACGACCAGCGTGATCTTGGCATGTGTTTTCAAGCCGACAAGACCATACACGACATGACAGCCCGCTTTTTCCAGCTGACGCGCCCAGGCGATATTCCGCTCCTCATCAAACCGCGCTTTCAGCTCAACCACCACCGTTACCTGCTTGCCTGCTTCCGCGGCCGCGGCTAGAGCTTGTACGAGGATTGATTGCCCGCTTACCCGGTACAACGTCATCTTGATAGCCAGCACATCCGGATCCTGCGCGGCTTCCGTCACAAAATCATCCACCGCTTCAAACGATTCATACGGGTGGTAAAGCAGAACATCCTCCTGGCGCAGCACGGAGAAGATATTGTCCGTTTCTTCGAATTCCTGCGGGTAAAGGGGCTCAATCTTCTCAAACCGCAGTGATTCGTAGCCGGGAAGCGAGCTTGCGAATTTCATCAAAAAGCTTAAATCAAGCGGACCATCGATCTCGATGATATTGTCGCCCTGCTCAAGCTCCTCTTTCAGCATTTGCAGCGCATAGGGATGCATGCCCTTGCCGAATTCAAGGCGAACCGGAAGCCCCCAGCGGCGGCGGCGTATTTCCTTTTCAATCTCTTCCAGCAAATCTTCCGCCCCTTCTTCATTGAGGGTCAAATCCGCATTCCGGGTCAACCGGAATGGATGGACGGCGATGGTTTTGTATCCATAGAACAGCGTGCTGATATGCCTTTCAATCAGCTCTTCCAGAAAAACAAATTCCTTTTTCTTGCTGTTCGTTCTGCAGGGAACCGGCACAAGCCGCTGTAAAATGGAAGGAACCTGGATAATGGCAAAGAATGGCTCTTCCTCGGGCGGCATTTCCTCTTGTCCCAGCAATACGGCCAAATAAAGCTCTCTTGTATGTAAAAGCGGGAAAGGCCTGCTCTGATCCACCGCCATTGGCGTCAGCACCGGAAACACAATTTCATGAAAATATTCATCCACGGCATGCAGCTGCATAGCGCTCAGCTCGTCCATCGTCCTGAACGTAATTCCTTCTTTATTCAGTCCCCGGATGACCTCGCGATAGGCTTTGTATTGATCGGTCACCATCTGCGAGGCACGCCGCATCAGTCGTTTCCACAATCCATCGGGCGTATAGCCGGTAAAATCCTTCTTGGTATAGCCGGCCTTGATCTGGTCCTGGATCCCAGCCACGCGAACACTCATAAATTCATCCAGATTGCTGGACATAATAGCGAGAAATTTTGCCCGCTCCAGCAATGGATTGTTGGAATCCTGAGCCTCCTCCAAAACGCGGCGGTTAAACTCAATCCAGCTCAGATCACGATTGACATACGGGGACATTGACTTGTTCATTGCAAGACTCCTCCTGTAGAAAAAGCACGGTTAACCCCATTATGTGGGAGTTCTATTACGTTCATGTTAAGGGATTGTTAATGACACGTAAAGTGAAGGCATTTTTTTACGTTTTTTTGGTAAACCTTCCATCCCAATGCTACAATATTCAAAAGGGTTGCCGGTCCACCTGCATGGAGCGTGAATTTCACCTGTGAGAAATTGAACCGGCTTCGCACGTTTTTTGATTCACAAAGGGAGGAACGTCCATGGATCGTGCGCTAGGAAGGCGGATTGGCCGCGGACTGTTTGTGGTCATCGGAATTGTTTTGCTTATCCTTGTCATAATTTATGTAACTCCGCTTGTTTATCCTTTCATTATCGGCTGGCTCCTTGCTTTTGCCATTAATCCGCTTGTTAATATGATGCACCGAAAACTGAAAATTCCCCGCTGGATTGGCGTCACCTTGTCGCTTTTTATCGTGGTGCTGGCCCTGGTAACGATCGTATCCGCGCTTGTTACGCGCATTGTTGTGGAAATCATTCATCTATCGAAATCACTGGACAGCACGATCGAATGGTGGCGTAATGAATTTGAACGCGTCGTCGCCTCAACGGAAATTCAGGATTTGATCGAAAAGCTGAATGCCTTCTACCAGAACAATCCTAATTATCAGGAGACCATCAACTCCCGCATATCCGAAACCGCCAATCTGCTCGCCAAAACCAGCTCCACCATTATCAGCACGATCCTCAACAGTATTGTGAACCTTATTTCGTCGCTTCCCAATGTGGCGACAATCACGGTTGTCGTGCTTCTTGCGGCTTTTTTTATTGGAAAAGACTGGTATCGTCATGTGAGCAAAATGTCCGGCTGGATTCCCGATGACATCCGCAAAACGACCTCTGTCGTTTGGAACGATCTGATCCGGGCCCTCTTCGGCTATCTGCGCGCCCAATTTATTATGATTTCCATTACCGCTGTCGTCGTTACCCTTGGCCTGCTTATTCTAAGAGTCGACTATGCCATTACCATTGGCATGCTGATCGGAATCGTCGATCTGCTTCCCTATCTTGGCGTTGGAGCAGCCATGGTGCCATGGATCGCCTACACGTTTATCTATGGCGATATTTCCCTCGGTATCGGACTGTCGGTCCTGTATGGCGTCATCCTCGTGGTCCGCTCATCCGTCGAGCCCAAAGTGCTGGCAAAAAGCGTCGGACTCGATCCGCTTCCCACGCTTATTGCCATGTTCGTTGGTCTTAAACTGTTCGGCATCGCGGGCTTGATCGCCGGTCCCGTGTCTCTTGTTATTCTGTCCACAATTCATCGTGCTAATGTTTTTCGGGATTTGTACCGGTTTGTTATGAGGAGGTAGTGCCCTCCCTAAATCACTCCGGAGGAGGGACTTAGGGAGGGCCTCCGGCCCTCTGGACACCCGGATTGGGAGCTTGCCCTCCCTATATCCCTCCGGAGGAGGGACTCCAAGGGCCTCCGGCCCTCTGGACACCCGGATTGGGAGCTTGCCCTCCCTATATCCCTCCGGAGGAGGGACTCCAAGGGCCTCCGGCCCTCTGGACACCCGGATTGAATAACGTTGGATCTGCACAGAAACGCTCTGTAGTCACTGCCTGCTTGGATCGTTTTCGTCCCTTGCGGGACACACTTGACTGTTGGCGCACCCCGGGATGCCTGGTGGACTTCGTCCCTAAGTAACGTGGGAGTCACAGAATCAGCCTTCAGGTGACTGCCTGCTAGGGGCCGACTCCTACCCTAAATCCCTCCGGAGGAGGGACCCCAGAGGGCCGCCGGCCCTCTGGACACTTGGATTGGATAAAGTTGGAGCTGCACAGAAACGCTCTGTAGTTACTGCCTGCTTGGATCGTTTTCGTCCCTTGCGGGACACACTTGACTGTTGGCGCACATTACTGCCTGCTTGGATCGTTTTTGTTTATTGAGATACTTTCTTTATTTTCTATGGATAGTTAATGCGCCGCCGCGGAGCTTGCGTTCCAGCCACCGGAGAATGGCCATGCGGTAGAATGGGCGGGTGAGCGGCAGCAGAAGCGTGATGCCTACAATATCTGTCAGGAAACCCGGAAGCAGAAGCAGCACTCCACCAATCAGAATACAAAGACCGTTTAACATCGCATGGCCCGGAGGCTGACCCGCCTGCATCTGACGCTGCACATCCACCAGCGCTTTGCGCCCTTCCATTCTGGACAAATATGCTCCCGCAAATCCCGTTATTATAATCAGCAGAAAAGTCAGCCACCCTCCAATCAAATGGCCCACTCTAATGATTCCCCATATTTCTATGGCCGGAATGATGATGATAGCAGCAATAATCCATTTTAACATTCTAATTCCCCTCTTCTTGATCAGTCCTGGCGCCGGATGCGGCAACAAGCAGCTTATAAAGCTCCGGGAAAGCCTTGTCGAGCCTTGAAGGCTTCATTTCCGCATTGACCCACACATGGCGTGTGCCGCCCCTTAGAAGCAGTTCTCCGGGCAGATCCGTCCCCCGCATGGTTTGCGGGACTGATGCATCCCCTTCCTTTCGGCGGACTTCTGAACGAAAGGATAGACGGACCGGTGAAAAGTTTTCAATGGTGGTACAGATCAGGACCAGGTCGTCATACCGTGCAGGCGCCACGTAACTGCATGTCAAATCCACTACCGGTAAAAGCATTCCCTGTTCTTCGATTTTTTTGTATGGATAACCGAAAAATCGGATCAGCTCGGTTCGTCCAATCTCCATCCATGTTACATAATTACTATGAAAAACAACGCCCATCTGATCGGTTTCCTGATATCTCACCCGAAGCGGATGCAAATGCCACAGCTTGTCCGGTCGGTTCTCTGTCAATGTAATCATGTAATCACAACCTTTTTTACGTTGTTGAACTACAAAAGGTAACAATTATCGAATGATCGCTGCAGGCCAAGCATAGGCCCATTTTAACCTTTCTTCCAGTTAAACAAAAGCGATGGTGCCTGCGCACCATCGCTTTTACTTTAAGTTCCTATTATATAACAGATTTTAAATTTACAGCACCTTCGCCTGACCGGAGTAGATAACGCCTACCTCGGCATAGACGGTTACTTCCATGCCATCATGCAGCGTCTCCAGAGCGTTATGGACACCAAGAATTACCGGAAGTCCAAGGTTGAGGGCCACGATGGCCGCATGGCTGGTTACGCCGCCTTGCTCGGTAATGACTGCTGCCGCTTTCTGGATGGCGGGCATATATTCCTTATCTGTCGAAACGGTGACCAGAATGGAGCCTTCTGTCGTTTTGGCGATCGCTTCCTGTGGTGTGCGCGCCGTAACGACTTTACCGGTTGCGCTCTGGCTGCCGATTCCTTGTCCTCTGGCCAGCAGCTCGCCAACCGTATGGATTTTGATCAGGTTCGTGGAACCGGAACGCCCTACCGGCACACCAGCTGTAATGACGACCGTATCGCCCAGCTTAACCAGCCCGGAATCGATTCCGCCGCGAACGGCGATATCGAACATGCCGTCAGTCGTTGTGGCGGGAGTCCCTTTGACAGGGATGATGCCCCAAGTGAGCGATAAGCGCCTCAGCACCTGCTCAATAGGCGTAACGGCAATAATCGGCGATTTTGGACGATATTTGGATACCATCCTTGCCGTATAGCCGCTCTCCGTCGAGGTGATGATCGCTTTGGCATTCAAGTCCAGCGCCGCATTGGCCACAGCCTGGCTGATCGCCTCTGTAACGGTTGTTTGCTGTGCATTGGCCTGTTTGGTGAACATTTCGCGATGATCCAGCGCCGATTCCGCACGAACGGCAATGCGGGCCATCGTTTGCACCGACTCTACCGGATATTTGCCTGCTGCCGTTTCACCCGAGAGCATGATCGCATCCGTTCCGTCAAAGATCGCGTTGGCCACATCGCTTGCTTCCGCGCGCGTCGGACGCGGATTGCGCTGCATCGAATCCAGCATTTGCGTAGCGGTAATAACCGGTTTGCCTGCGCGGTTGCATTTGAAAATCATATCTTTTTGAACGAGCGGCACTTCTTCAGCCGGAATCTCGACACCAAGGTCTCCACGCGCCACCATCAGGCCGTCGGATACTTCGAGGATCTCGTCCAGGTTGTCAACGCCCTGCTGATTTTCGATTTTGGAAATGATCTGAATATGGCTGGCATTATGGCGCTCCAGCAGCTCGCGAATCTCCAGCACATCGCTTGCTTTACGCACAAATGATGCCGCAATGAAGTCTACATTCTGTTCGATTCCAAAAATGATGTCATTGGCATCTTTCTCCGTTATGCCCGGCAATGAAATGTGAACGCCTGGAACATTGACACCTTTCTTGCTTTTGATGGAGCCGCTGTTGACAACCCGGCATTGAATCTCCGTGCCATGAACGCCTTCAACCGTCAATCCGATCAAACCGTCATCGATAAGTATTGTCGAGCCTATATGGACATCGGAAGGCAAGTCCGCATAGGTTACGGGAATACGATTGCGGTCGCCAAGAATCTCCTCGGTCGTCAGGGTGATGGTGTCATCCTGATTAAGCTCAATCGGTTCCTCTTTCAATTTGCCCAGCCGAATTTCCGGACCTTTCGTGTCCAGCAGAATCGCAACTGTAGCCCCAAGCTCCTGACAAGCCTGGCGGATATTTTTGATACGGTTTCCGTGCTCTTCAAAATCTCCATGGGAGAAATTAAGACGGGCTACGTTCATTCCTGCATTGATAAGCTTCTTGGTGTTTTCCAGTGATTCGCTGGAAGGGCCGATCGTACAAACGATTTTTGTTTTACGCATAAGTAAATTCCATCCTCCGTATAATCCATTTGCTTTATTTTAGAAATATCGGTATCTGACCACCGATGTTATACATAATTTACACATTTTTATTATTAAGCCCCTCAGATCTGGGCAGATTCCACCGTTTCAACCTTTGTTTCCAAGTCCGGTTCGGACGTACGCTCCTGATATTGCCCGATTCTGCGGAATTTCTCATAACGGTCATCTATCAGCTGCTCGGCAGTTAAGCTGCTAAGCTCCTGCAAATGCCGCGTAACCGCGTCTTTAATGAATTCGGACTGTGCATGCAGATCACGATGCGCCCCGCCCTGCGGCTCAGGGATGATCTCTTCCACAATGCCGAACCCGACCAGGTCATCGGCTGTGATCTTCATCACCGCTGCCGCTTCATCCGCTCTCGCCGCATCCTTCCAAAGAATGGATGCTGCGCCGTTAGGCGAGATGACGGAATAAATGGCATTCTCGAGCATCAGCACGCGATTGCCGACTCCCAGCGCCAGCGCTCCGCCGCTTCCGCCTTCACCAATCACGACACAAATGATCGGTACGCCGAACGTCGCCATCTCGCGCAGGTTGCGGGCAATCGCTTCGGATTGGCCGCGTTCCTCGGCGGTATTGCCGGGATAAGCGCCCTTCGTGTCAATGAAGGTTATGATCGGACGGCGGAATTTGTTGGCCTGCTGCATAAGGCGCAGCGCTTTGCGGAAGCCTTCGGGATGCGGACTGCCAAAGAAACGGGCAATGTTGTCCTTCGTATCCTTGCCGCGCTGGTGGCCGATAACTGTAACCGGTATGCCGCCCAGCTTGGCTAGCCCGCCGACAATAGCCAGATCGTCTGCAAACAGGCGGTCACCGTGAAGCTCCATAAAATCGGTGAAGATCGCCTGTATGTAATCAAGCGACGTCGGGCGCTGATGATGCCGGGCCAGATGCATTTTTTGTGCCGGAGTAAGCTCGCTGTAGAGATCCTCCTGAAGCTTGGTGCAGCGCTCCTCCAGACGGGAGATTTCCTCGCTGAAATCAATTCCCGAATCGATGCCGATTTTCTTCAGCTCATCAATCTTCTTGCGCAGCTCGCTCAGCGGCTTCTCAAACGGCAAATCAACCGCCATGGGTGTTCCCCCCTTTAACAGCATGCATATCAAGCAGCTTGCTCAGCGTCGATTTCATATCCTTGCGGTGCACGACTTTATCGAGCTGACCGTGCTGAAGGTTGAACTCCGCCGTCTGAAAATTATCAGGCAGCTTCTGACGAATGGTCTGCTCAATGACGACCCGGCCGGCAAATCCGACAAGCGCGCCGGGCTCGGCCAAATTGAAGTCGCCAAGCATGGCAAAGCTTGCAGACACCCCGCCTGTCGTGGGATCGGTCATAACGGAAATATAAAGACCGCCGTCTCCCTGGAATTTGGCCAATGCCGCACTTGTCTTGGCCATCTGCATCAAGCTCAATATGCTCTCCTGCATCCGGGCTCCGCTGGACGTGGAGAAAATGATAACAGGCAGCTTCTTCGCATGGGCTTGTTCGATCGCGCGGGTGATTTTCTCACCGACAACCGAACCCATACTGCCTGCGAAGAAATCAAAGCTCATACAGGCAACAACGACAGGGAACCCGCCAATCGTGCCTTCGCCGGTAACAACGGCATCCCGCAGGCCGGAGCTTTTCTTCTGCGCCTCAAGCTTGCTCGCGTAGCCGGGAAAGCCCAGCGGATCGACCGACTCCAGCTCGGTGTCAAATTCTGTCAGCTTGCCTTCATCCAGCGTGATCGCGATACGCTCCCAGGCGTTCAGGCGGAAATGATGGCCGCAGCTTTGGCATACTTTGAAATTCTTCTCGATTTCTTTATTGAACTGAA
The DNA here is from genome assembly GCF_056269285.1 of Paenibacillus sp. JT31N11. Lineage (NCBI taxonomy): Bacteria > Bacillati > Bacillota > Bacilli > Caryophanales > Paenibacillaceae > Paenibacillus > Paenibacillus sp. JT31N11. The sequence goes on along the minus strand of NZ_JBWDNQ010000003.1, from coordinate 540,793 downwards.
TGTTTCCGCATTTAGGGCATTTGGACATCAGACCTTCGGGAATGTCCGGTTTGGTACGCTGCCCGCCAGATGGGATTGTTGCATATTTTCTTTTATGAAATAAGTCCTTGAACACAGATTACACCTCTTTGGGGGCGCAGTAGTTTATGTTATCGCTCACGAGTTCAAAATATTGTTTAACATTTCCTGCACTTCTTCCAGTTCTCCGGACGGGACCAAGATTTCGTATTGTTGTTTGGACACGTTAATCGGTCGGATCTTTACGAGAAACCCTTCCTGCGTCAGCCGGTTTTTGATGCTCTCCGCAATTTTTGCCGTAGGCGCGATATAGATAACCGTCCACATGAAGGAACCTCCTGAACTTGGGTAAGAAGAATATCTGGCAACGTTTTCCGGCGATGTCAGGTTTCTTCCCTCAAAAAATCATGGGTTAAGCAAATTTGCAAACTCGAAACCTATTCAATCCGTTAAATCCATCTTCGCCAAAACATGCACCTGCGCAATCCCTGCTCTATTATCCTGCTTCTATACGCTGGCCTAGCGCATCATTCACTTGGTAATACCACGTCACCTGGGCATATGATCTCATAATGATAGCATATGTTTAGTTTTCACCGCAACGGCGCTTCGGGGGAAGCTGTTCCCCCCGTGCCTCAATTCCTGTAAATTTCGTTGCGGTCATGGAATATCATACCGGTTGGCTTTGGTGTCCTGGTGGGCGATTCGGGCCGATGCGGCCGCGGCCAGGCCGGCGACAAGATCATCGAGAAACACATGAATGCCCTGGCCTTTCTCATTGAGCTTCTTGATAATTCCAGGCTTCACTTTGTCCAGATAGCCAAAGCTGGTCAACCCGATCATCCCGTAAACATTGGTAATGCCAAGAGCCAGCGTTTCGTCAACGCCATAGAGCGATTCATCCGCTTCCATAATGGCCTGCAGCGGCTCCGGCAGGAGACCGCGCTCTGCCAGCTCATCCAATGCAATGCCCGTAAACAGCACATACTGCACCTCGCGCTTGGACAACACCGTCTCCACGCTTTCTTCGCATTCCTGAATGGTCAGCTGCGGGTTGTACGGACTTTGCAGGGACAAGACAATTTCTGCAATGTCCATTGTGGATACGCCTCGTTTAAGCAGCCATTTTTCCATATCGGATGACATTGATGATCCCCCCGCGGTCAGCTTGTACGAAATGCAGCAACGGCCGCCTGGCCAGAACAGGCGTGTATTCCCTGCGTCGTCAAGCAGCTAAATAGGTGCTTCGCGCCACGGGCATTCATCATGCGTCGAGCAAACCAGCGAAGCTCCATGTCTCCTAAATGTATGCGGGCGGAAAATAACATGTGCATGAATTTCTTAAAGAAGATTGCAGCCCCATTTACTTCACGACCGCCGAGCCTCTGCCAAAAAGCGATTCAATTTGCGTGAGCAGCTGCGGAGAAGGCTTCACCCGGTAGGAGGCGCTCAAGGCAACCGTCTTCTGCTCGCGTTCATAGAACAGGACGGTTTCGAGCGGTCCCGAACTGCCCGCGAGCAGCGACTTGAGCCGCTCAAGCGCATCGGGCGCCTCGCGTCCCGACGCTATCTTGATATACACCCGCTGCTGCTTCTTCTCAGCAGCCTGCACTGCCGGACGCGCGACGGAACTGCCTGCCGATCCGCCTCTTGCAGAATCCGTCCGCGGTTCCCTGCCAGCGGATGCACCTGAAGGAGCTGTCGGCTTCGCCGAAGCAAAATTCATGGACGCCTTCGTCGTGTTCGCCGCGGGTGGCGTCTGGCCCCCCGCGGTTCTCGTCAAGGGTGCAGTGCGCGGCGCCGCATTGGAGCTGCCGCGGGATGACTTGGCGCGCCCCTGGCCCTCCAGCCGCTGGACCTGTCCGGCCAACTCTCCATCCGTATGGCCTTCAAGCGGAATCATATCCTCCACAATCAGCTTAAAATCATCATCCTGATGCTGGACGGTCGCCAGCATAATCACAAGGCCGCCCGGGCTGATTTGCTGGGCGTACCGCTTCCACGAGGTGGGGAAGACGACCGCTTCCACCCGCATAATCCGGTCCTCTATTTCCAAAAAAGCCATTGCCTGACCCTTGCGGGTTGTGAACGGCTTGACAGACACAATCATGCCCGCGATCAGGGCGCTTCCGCCTTCGGGGGCTTCCGCAAGCTCCACGAGCCGGTCAAGCGGAAGCGTCGACAGCTGCTGCTCATAATCGTCAAGGGGGTGTCCGGATAAATACAGTCCCAACAGCTCCCGCTCAAAAGCCAGCAGCTGACCGGTTGTAAACGGCTGTACCTGGGGCACTTCCACATCCCAGTTCTGGACCTCGTCAAAGCCGAACAGCTCGATCTGCAGCTCTTCCCGCTCCTTGCGCCATTTGAGCGCCGCCTCAACGGTCTCATCAAGAGCAGCTACAAGCTGCGCTCTATGGTCGGCAAGACTGTCGCAGGCTCCCGCCTGAATCAGAGATTCCAGCACCCGCTTGTTGACGACGCGAAGATCGACGCGTCGGCAAAGGTCGAGCAGGCTGTCGAAGGGACGGTCGGCACGCTCCTTCAGCAGCGATTCGATCGCCTGCGTTCCGACATTCTTGATCGCGGCAAGACCGAAGCGGATCGCTTGGCCCACCGGCGTGAAGCTGACATGGCTTTCATTGACATCGGGAGTGAGCACCTCGATCCCCATCCGACGGCTCTCATCGACGTATTCCGCCGTTTTCCGCAGATTTCCCGTTACGGAAGCCAGCATGGCCGCCATGAAAATGACCGGGTAGTTGGCTTTCAACCACGCGGTCTGAAAGGCCAGCACGCCATAGGCCGCCGCATGGGCGCGCGGAAATCCATAATCCGCGAAACGGACAATCATATCGTAGACAAGATTCGCTTCTTCAGCCGTATAGCGCTGCTTCAAGCTGCCTTCGACAAAATGCGCCCGCTGTTCGTCCAGCACCTCCCGCTTCTTCTTGGAAACAGCCCGCCGCAGCAGATCGGCTTCTCCAAGGGAAAAACCGGCCATGGATGAGGCAATTTGCATGATTTGCTCCTGATAGACAATAATGCCGTACGTATCGGCCAGTATCGGCTCCAAGTCCGGATGCGGATACTCCACCATAATCGCACCGTGCTTGCCTTGTATATATTTAGGGATAAATTCCATGGGTCCCGGGCGGTAAAGCGCCACAACGGATACAATATCTTCAAATTCCGTCGGTTTCAGATCACGCAGTACACGTCTGACGCCGGAGGACTCCAGTTGAAAGATGCCTGTTGTCTCGCCGCGCGTCAGCATCGCATAGGTAGCGGGATCGTTATCCGGAATAAATCGGAAATCCACCGTAATGCCATGCTGGAGCTTAACCCAATTCAGGGCGCGCTCGAGAATCGACAAGGTACGCAGGCCAAGAAAATCCATTTTCAACAGGCCGATAGCTTCCAGATGCTCCATCGAATACTGCGTCAGCGCCGCCTGCTCGCTTCCCGCCTGCAGCGGTACATAATGCGTCAGCGGCTCTCCCGATATCACGACCCCTGCCGCATGGGTGGAAGCATGGCGAGGCATGCCTTCGACCTTCATAGCCATCTGCAGCAGCGCCTCCGTCTTGGGCTGCCGCTCGCTGGCTTCCCGCAGCTCGGGGCTGATGCGGAGCGCTTCGGCGAGCGTTACGCCAAGCTGATGGGGAATCAGCTTCGCGGCGCGGTCCACCTCGGCGAACGGCACCGCCATCGCGCGTCCGACATCGCGGACCGCCGCCTTCGCGGCCATGGTACCGAAGGTAATAATTTGCGCAACATGATCTTCGCCATATTTCGCCGACACGTAGCCAATTACTTCATCACGGCGCTCATCATTGAAATCGATGTCGATGTCGGGCATTGAAATCCGCTCGGGATTGAGAAAACGCTCGAACAGCAGCTTGTATTTCAGCGGATCCACATCCGTAATCCGCAGGGTATAGGCAACCAGACTCCCCGCAGAAGAGCCGCGGCCAGGGCCTGTGCGGATGCCCTGCTCATGGGAAAAGCGGATAAAGTCCCATACGATAAGGAAATAATCGCTGAAGCCCATGCTGTCAATCACGGAGAGCTCATAGGCAAGACGATCTTCCGCCCGCTTCCGGTATTCGGGGTCGGTTTCCCACCGGGGCTGCGCATTATAACGCGTTTCCAGACCTTCCGAGCACAGCAGGGACAAGTACGAGGCCGAAGTCATCCCTTCCGGGATGGGACTGAAGGAAGGCAGAAGCGCCCGTCCGAATGTCAGCTCCAGCTTGCATTTATCGGCGATATCCAATGTCCGCGCAACTGCCCCTGGCGCCTGGCGGAACAGCGAATCCATCTCGTCGCCGCTCTTGAGGTACATCTGATTGGTCAGCATTTTCATCCGGTCGGTATCTTCCGTTGTCTTGCCGGTTCCGATGCAAATCAGCACATCCTGTACGGCTGCGTCCTCCGGAAGAATATAATGGACATCATTGGTCACAACCAGCGGAATGCCTGTTGTCTTCGACAAGGCGATCATTTCCTGAACCACTTTCTTCTGATCCAGCATGCCGTGATCCTGCAGCTCAAGATAAAAATCATCGCCGAATATATCCCGGTAGCGAAGCGCCGATTTCATCGCCTGCTCCGGCCGGTCATGGAGCAAATGCTGCGAGACCTCCCCGTTCAGACAGGAGCTCAGACAAACCAGCCCCTGCGAATATTTCGCCAGTGATTCCAGATCCACCCTCGGTTTATAATGAAATCCTTCCAGATGGGCGATCGATGTCAGCTTCATCAAATTGCGGTAGCCTGTTTCATTCTTCGCCAGCAGGATCAGATGGTAGGTCGGATTATCCTTGCGCGCACCTTTCTCAAAGCGCGAGCCTGTGGTCAGATAGACCTCGCAGCCGATAATGGGCTGAATTCCCTGCTCCCTGCAGGCTTTATAGAATGGAATGGCGCCGTACATGACCCCGTGATCGGTCAATGCCAGCGCCTTCATGCCGAGCTCTTTGGCCCGTCTAACCAGATCCCGAATCCGAGCCGCACCATCCAGAAGGCTGTATTCGCTATGAACGTGTAAATGTACAAAGTTCGTTTCGCCGCTCATCGCCATCTATTCCTTCCCGTTAGTCGATGCATCATTTTATATCATTTTATCATATTGAAGGCGTGCACGCCCATACAATGAAGTAGGGGGGACGAGCGTTCCTCCCGAATCCGCCAGAGGCAGGTGTAACGTCTACGATGAATCCTCTATTAGCGAAAGCCATCATAGATTTCTTTATCGCTTTCGGCGTTGTATTCGGCGGCTCGATGCTGGCGGGCATCGGGTCTGTCTTCGTCCTCATGCCGCCCGCCGCGATCATGCTGAAAACCGCCTCCCAGCTTAAAATATGGGCCCTGGTTGCTGCCGTTGGAGGCTCCATCGATCCGCTCCGTGTAATTGAGAGCAATTTTATGGAGGGCCATCTTTCACCGGTCGTCCAGCAAATCGCTTTTATTATGTGCGGTTTTCTCGGCGCTCACCTGGGAACCGAGCTTATCAGATGGATGTGCAGAGGGGCGGTCTAAGGCATGAGAGTCCCCCCATTCGAGCGTTATGCCAGATTCTCGCAGGGGGCTGCCCTGCTTGTTGTCGGAGCGATTATCGGAGCGGCCGTATATCAATCGATTTTTTTTGCGAGCTTCAATTCGCTGAAGAATGTAACGATGGAGATGGAAGATAAGCTGCAGCAATACGAGGATGATATTAAAAGACTCAATCAATTCAAGGACCAGCATACCGTTATCAAAAGCATTCAGCCCGTTCTCGAGGAAGCGAGGGAAAAGCCGGTTTCCCCTCCGCTGGATGAATTAACGAAAAACGAACTGAAAAAACGGATCAAGGAGGATCTTAGCGTCTTGATCGGACGAAGCATCTATGATATTGACTCCGATGCCAAGCTGGCCCGCCTGCTGCTCGAAAGCAAGGTATATATGGATGTCCACGGAAGCAATTTTCGGGTTGGGATCAAAACCATGCTCGTTGTCGATAATGTGCTGCGGGTTTGGTTCGTGCCCGTGAAGCTCACACCCGGATAGAATTTCATATGCCCGGAACTTTGTTAAAACTCTTCATCAAATCCGTGGGCTCGCACATTTCGCAAGCACTGTTTGCTTATGATACAATGGTGCTACTATTCTATCGTTTTTAAAAGGAGCTGCTTAAACCCGTTATGGTTGCTACCCTGCATTGGCTGTTGCTTGCTTTGATTGTATTAACCTCCGTGCTTTCCGTCACCTTCAGCTTCAAATCACGCCGGTCAGCCGACCCGCGGACAAGAGGGATGAACGCCGCACGCACCAATATCTGCATGGGGATCATGCTCGTACTGATTGCCTTATTCTTCATGCTGGCTTACAGCGGCTCCACGATCAAGGTGGTGTTCGGCGCGCTGTTTATCGTGCTCGGGCTGTTCAATCTGTTTGCCGGTCTGCGCAATCACAGCGTCTACCGCTCGATGAAGTCCTGACGGATTGAACGGCTTCAACTTAAAAAAGTCCATTCAGTACGGATCAATCAGCTGTACCGTTAGCATAGCCTTTGCGGCCAGACCGCCCGGATCATCCACTTCCACTTCAAGCTTGGCGCTTTTACGGCTTAATTCCAGCAAGCGGGGAACGATCACAACCTCGCTCTCAAGCTGAACCGGACGGACAAAATAGCTCGTCATACTCTCGATCACATGATCATGCTTGCCAAGCTCGCGGATAAGACTGCGGGCCGCCTGCGTCATGAGCGTGACGAGCACGCCTTCAGAAATGGTTCCAAGCGACCCCGACATCTGCGGAGTAATTCTCCCCTTGCAGCTCCAGTCCCCTCCCGGCCCCTTCAGCAGCTTCTCGAAACCGGCGCCGATCAGATCGTCAAAGGTATCTCCAGACTCCTGCTGTTTCCCGGTGTACCTCATGGCCTCCAGCACCTCGCTGCGGCTGATCGCGGCCAGCAGCTTGCGATTCTTGTCGACTATCGGCAGCAGATCAATGCTCTCCGCCGCCATCGTATGCGCTGCGGATGCGATCGGGATATTCGGCGCGGCCGTTATCGGGCTGCGCGACATCAGCTTGTCCACCAATTGCGTATCCATGGCCCCCTCTGCATCTTTAGCCGTCATCATGCCCACTACGCGACCGCGTTCATCCAGTACGGGAAAACGGGAGCCTCTTGTCCGTTTGGACAGGCGGTAGAAATCCGCAGCCGTTTCGCCAAGGCGCATCGTCACGACCGGCCTGCTGTAGGTGACGATATCCTCGACCAGCATGACTTTCTGCCGGATAAGCCGGTCAAACATCGCCCGATTGATCATGGACGCGACAGTGAACGTATCATGCTTGGAAGAAATGATGGGCAATCCGAGCTTGTTGGCCAGCTGGGTGACTTCGTCGCTGGTGCCGAAGCCGCCCGTGATCAGAACGCCGGCGCCCTGCTCCAGCGCAATCCTGTGGGCTCCTTCCCGATTGCCGACGATCAGCAGGCTGCCTGTATCGATATAACGGATCATGGCAGCCAGCTCCATCGCCCCGATGACCAGCTTATGCAGCGTTTTATCAAGTCCCGCCGCGCCTCCGAACAGCTCGCCTTCCACAATCTCCGCGACTTCGCCAAAGGTGATCCTGTTCTGCGCGCCTCTTTTTTTACGCTCAATCCGAACCGTTCCGATTCTCTCTTTAGTATTGACCAGACCCAGCGTCTCCGCTTCCTTGATCGCTTTGTAGGCTGTACCTTCACTGACAAACAGATCATCCGCCATCCTGCGCACGGACAGCTTGGTACCTACTTTCAATTGTTCAATATAGTGCATAAGCCGCTCATGCTTCGTCGGCGTGTCCTGCCCTTTTTCCCCGGAAGTCACCTGTGCTGCCCCCTCTCCGGTGCTAATATAATAATAGATGTTTCCATTTTAACAAAAAAGCTAGTAAAGTAGAGCATGGATAATCTGCAACTACAGGCAAGGCGAGTCCTGCAGCATGCTGTCACCATCTGATTTATGTAGCGAAGGAGTCTTTCTTATGCCGGTATCTTGGGAACCTATATTGTCCATGCTTGAACAGCTGATTGCCCTTACGATTCCCCAGGCTTTCTTTTATACGTGGTTCGGCTTCATGTGGCTTGGCATCATTCCCAGGAACGTTGTGAGACGGCTGCTGCTCTTCAGCATACTGAGCTCGGTATATATCGATGCCGCCTATTATATTCTGCCGAAGTGGGCCAATTTAATTAATACCTCCATTGGTTTTTATTTCTGGTTCTCACTCTTCTACAAGGAAATCAAGACGCGCTCCAAAATCTTGATGCTGGTGATGTTTAATATTGTTGCTTTTTTGCACCAGCTCGTTCTGGTTTGGGTTTCCAGCTACTTTGGCGGTATGGACAGCGTTACCGACAGCTCGTTCGGTTTTATGGTGATGTTCTTCGGCCCTTCCTTTGTCATCCTTGCCCTATTGACAGTTTTGATGCAGAAGAAGCAGATTCACCCGGGCAAGCATCTGCTGCCTTTTCTCATTCACGCCCGGTCCAAGCCTTTTTTAAGTCTGATTGTGCTGTTTATGGTAGAGACATGTTTATTCGGTCTGGTCTTCTTTCCTCCTCTGATGGAAAAAGGAGACATCAAGCAGCATCAAATCTGGGCCTTCCTGGCCTTCCTTGTTTTTTTCGCCATTAATTTTGTGTTGATCCGGCTCTTCGCACGTATCCGGAAAGAAGCCATTCATACGACACAGGAAGCTTACATCGGCGATCTCATCCAAATGTTCACCTCCATCCGCGGCCAGCGACATGATTTCATCAATCATGTCCAGGTCATGTACGCCATGCTGTCGATGAAGAAATATGACCAGCTGCGAAGCTATATGGAAGACATGGTCAAGGAAATCCAGTCTATGACTCTGGCTACCAATGACCTGCCTTCACCGGCGCTGGCCGCGCTCATTCAAGCCAAGATGACGATTGCACAGAGCAATCACATTCAATTTTCCTATCAGATTCCCGAAACCCCCTTGACCTTCCGTGCTGTTTCCAGCATTGATTTTGTACGAATTATCGGAAATCTGGTCGATAATGCCTTTGATGAAGTAATGAAGCTGCCGGAAACCGAGCGTGAAGTTATCCTGGAGCTGTTTACCAATGATCAGCAGCTATATATAACGGTAACCAACCGCAAGCATACCTTGTCGGAGGAAGAGATGAAGCGGATACTGGAGCCGGGCTACACAACAAAAAAAGGAAACCACTCCGGCCTTGGCCTGTCCATTGTCATGGAACGCTGCTCTCATTATAAGGGGAAACTTTCGGTGGAATCGGATCTTGAGCGCGGCGTTGTTTTCACGATCAAGCTGCCGCTTCATAATGTGCGCGCCAGTTGATTTCCACAAGGAAGCCCCGGGAATGACACGTTAACCAAAAACATTGAATGCCAGCCTATATGCAAATAAAGCCCGAAATCGGCTTCAATCACCGGCATCGGGCTTTATTGCTGCTTCTATTCCATGATTTCGCGAAGCGATTCTGTAACGATCCTGGTCACATCGTCGAACACAATGCTGAATTGTCTTTCCGCATCAAAGGCGCGCTGCAGCAGCGGGTTTTGCGTAACCACTTCATACAGCTTATCCATCATTTCCACATCTGCGGGCGAAGGCTGTTCACCGGCCGCCATTTTTTGCTGCAATCCTGCCTGCTTCTCGCGAAAATCGTCCATCATCCGCTTGGCATCGGGATTGCTCCGCGCTTCCTTCAGTGCAGCATGCAATTCCTTGGCTTCTTCGCTATCTTTCAACGCCCGTGTAAGCTCATGCGCTTGGTCATATACATTCATGTTACATAACGCCTCCTTCAATATGATTGCTCTTGACAGCATGTTATTGAAACATATCCCTATATCCTATATACCCCGGTACAGGAAGTCAAGTCCCGCCCCTTATCCGGCGCGGATACCAGGAGTCGGCTGCCGCCCAAATATTGGATCTCTGTCCGTCAGAGAGGCTGCCTGCCCCCATTCTCATATGCAATCCGCCTGTACCCGCAGGAATCCGGCAATCTTCCTGTGATGTCCGGGCTGTCGTTCATCACTGATCTTACGTATGCCAGTTGTCCATTTTCCCTCAAAAGCCAAGCCGCCGCTGGAAATCTGTTCATGAAGGCTAATCACCAAGGTATAGATGTCCTCATATGATGAATTAATTCGTGCAAAACATCCAAAAACCACTAGCCGCATTCCATCATCCTCCAGCTTGGAAGGAGATCCGCGATGCTGAAATCGAAAGTCGCCGTTCAGGTGATCAGCTCAGGCATCTTGCCGGATGATGCAATCATGCTGGGCGAGACTTATTTGAAACAGTGGAAAATTCCGCATGTCCAGCCGGTTATGCTCAAATTTGGCGCTTTCCGCCAGCCGGTCAAAGTCGTTTCTGTCGAACGGTTTGACGGTATGCGAATTGGGCAAAATCTGGCCAGACGCATGGGAATTCTCGCCAGTACGTCCCTGCGGATTCAATACCGCAGCGAAACCTCTACGCTATCGCTGGGGCCGCTCATCGGCGTACTGATTAGCCGCGACGATCCCACAGCGAGAGACCGGCCATTCGGCTCGATTACATTGTTCTGCAAGGAGCTCGTCGACGCATGCGCCGTTCAAGGTGCCCATGTTTACTTCTTTACCCCAAATCACATTGTCGACAATTCCAGCACCGTCGAGGGCTGGGTCTATGCAGGAGGCTGGAGGAAAATCACCGTTCCCGCTCCGGATGTGGTCAACAATCGGCTTACATCCCGTAAGCTTGAGAACAAATCCAGCGTGCAGCAATTTTTGAGGGAAGTTAAATCCCGCCACAACACGGCTATTTTCAATGAGAAGTTTCTCGATAAGTCGGAGGTTTTTGAAGCGCTGCAGAAGGATACCGCGCTGATCAAATATTTGCCGGAGTCGCATGTTTTGCGCAGTCAAAAAATGCTTGTGGCGATGTGCTCAAAGTATTCCACCGTATTTCTGAAGCCGGTGCGCGGAAGTCTGGGCAAGGGCATTATCCGCATATCCCGTCTCGATAAAGATTCGTACCAGGCGCTATATGCAACGGTAGGCGGCACGCGCAGACAGCATTTTGCCAGCCTGCTCAAGCTGTTCAGCTCCATCTCCGGCAAAATGAAGACGGTCCGTTATCAAATCCAGCAGGGATTAAATCTCATTCAAATTGGCGGAAGACCCGTTGATTTTCGTGCTCTCGTCCAGAAGAATGAAACCGGCAAATGGACCATTACCTCCATTGTCGCCCGGACCGCGGGTACGAATCACTTCGTCTCCAATCTGGCGCGGGGCGGTACCCTCAGCACAGCCAGAGAAGCGGTCTCCAAGTCGAATTTAACCGGAACCCAGGCACAGGACGCTCCCGCGCGCCTTCAGCGGGCCGCTCTGGAAATTGCCAAAGGAATCGATACCCACATCCCCGCCCACTTCGGCGAGCTGGGTATAGATTTGGCACTAGATTCGAGCGGACGCGTATGGCTGATAGAGGTCAACTCCAAACCGTCAAAAAATGATAATACACCTTTGCCTGACCAGAAAATCCGCCCCTCCGTACGCAATATGATCAGATATGCCAGACATTTAGCCGAATTTTAAAGCAAAGGGGGAAGTGGCGATGGCTTACCCGCAAGAATCGATCCATCTTGGAATTATGATTAGCCAGAGGCAGGCTGATGAAGGAGAGTGTGCGGATTCTCCGCCTCTTCAAATGCCGGAGGACCCGTTCTGCCGTCAGTTATGCAAGTTTGGCCGCAAGCTTGGCATCAACGCCTACCTGTTCGACGCCTCATGTCCGCAGCATGCCAGCGCAATTTCCGGCTACACCCTGAATCATGGCGTATGGGAACGGGTAAGCATGCCGCTTCCGGATATTGTCTACGACCGCACCATGTGCAGAACCGCCGGGCAGATTGAGCTGCGCTCCAGGACACTTGCCGCATTAAAGCAAAAAAAACCATTCATTCTGATGAATGGCTCGCTGCCTGACAAATGGAATGTGCATACTCTGCTGCTGCAGGATGAAGAAATGCAGCCGTGGCTTGTGCCCAGCGCCCGTTACGAGGGATCCGGTCAGCTCATTATGCTTGAGAAGCAGCATCCTTACGGATTGTTCCTCAAACCCTCCGCCGGAACCCACGGCAAGGGAGCTCTTCATGTATTCCGTTCCGGCGGAAAATACCGCATTGAAGGCCGGGACCGGCATAACGGCATCATTGCTTGCGAATTCAATCATTTGCGGGAAGCTGCAGACTGGATCCAGCGCTTCGCCTCCGGTACCTATCTCGTTCAACCGTACCTGCGGTTAAGCGGGGATGATGGCCGCCCGTTTGATGTAAGAGCCTTGATTCAGAAAAATAACTGTGGACACTGGTCCTTCACCGGAGCTGCGCTTCGCGAAGGCGAGCGCGGAAGCGTCACCTCCAATCTGCATGGAGGCGGAAAAGCTGCGGGGGCCAGCGAATCGTTAACTCGCCGTTTTGGCGGGGATACCGCAGCCAGGCTGCTAGCGGATATCCGCCGGATAAGTCAGCGCGCCGCCGTTCGGCTGGAAGAAAGCTGCGGACGTCTGGCCGAGATCGGCTTTGACTTTGGCATTGAGCCGGATGGCCGGCTGTGGCTGCTCGAAGCAAATGCCAAGCCAGGCCGCGCAGCTTTTGCCGGCGACAAACAAACGGAAAGAAGCGCCGTGCTTCAGCCTCTTCACTATGCCGTATGGCTGGCAAACTGCCAGAATCCTTTTTTCAAACCGACAACCAGAGCGCGCTTCATGCGCCGTGACACTGATCCTATGATTACCGTTGATGCAATCCAAAGGAGATACGTCCAGGAGGTTCATCCATGAGTTTGACTTCGTGCCATGTACATTTCTCACCGCAAAGCGAGAGAATCGTCTACTTGTCGAGCTCGCTCCTTAAATCGCTGAAGCTGGCCGGCAAAAAGTCGGTTCATCTGAAGCTTGGCAAACAAACGATTACCGCAGCTATCAGAACCATAAACCGGCAGGGATCCCACTTATATTTATCAGCCGGTGTCCGAAATTCGATTCGCGTCCCGAAAGCCGGAACGATCTCACTTTTGCAGGATGAGGATAACGAGGTGCAGATCGGGCCGCTGATCGGCGTTTTGACCGACTCCGGGCTCGGCTCCACCGGCTCGCCGTTTGGTTCCCGGACCGGATATATCCGCCAATTGCTGCGAATGGGGGAGCGAAAAGCTTATTTCTTCGCTTTTACCCCGCGCGATATTGACTGGCAGCAGGAGAAGGTCAACGGCTATTTTCTGAACAGCCAAGGCGGGTGGTACCGTAAAACGGTATCGCTCCCGGATGTGGTTTATAACCGTCTGCCAAGCAGGAGGGCAGAAACCACATCGACGATCACTTCGCTGCGCGAGCGCTTTATCCGCAAGCAAATCCCGTTTTTCAACTGGAGCTTCTTTAATAAATCCGATGTATACAAACTGCTTGACCAGGATGTGGAAGCTTTGGTTCATATGCCGGAATCCGCGAACAATCCGCGTCCGGAAAAAATAAAGGAAATGCTGGAAAAACATCAGTTCATTTATTACAAACCAACCGCAGGAAGCCTGGGTATCGGGATCTACAGGCTCACTTATAATCCGAAGCGCGGTTATTTCGCCAGATACCGCCGGAACAATACAAACGTTCTGCTCCGTTTTACAAGCTTCAACTCCCTGATGCGCATGCTGCAGGCACGCCATGGGAACAGCGGTCTGGAGCGTTACGTCTGCCAGCAGGGCGTGCGTCTGATTGAAATCGACGGCTGCCCGATCGACTTCCGGTTTCATATGCACAAGAATGGCGACAATGAGTGGGTCCCTGTAGGCATCGGCGCCAAAAAGGCCGGCCGCGGCAGTGTTACCACCCACATCAAGAACGGCGGATCACTGCTGACACCGAAACAGGCGCTTAGCAAAACCTTTGGTGACCAGGATGAAGAAATCCTGGAAAAAGCCAAAAAGGTATCGATTAAGCTGTCGGAGGCCATTGAGCGCAACTTCCCTCATACACTTGGAGAGCTGGGTCTTGATCTGGGCATCGACAAGGACGGCGAGGTCTGGATGTTCGAAGCGAACGCAAAGCCGGGCCGATCGATCTTCAGTCACCCGGCGCTGCGTTCTGAAGGCCGCGCTTCATTGAGCCACATTCTGGATCACTGCATGTACCTCAGCAATTTCCGCAGGGGGAATGACTGATGGACGGCGTTCGCCATGAGCTTGCATCGGTCGTTGACATTCAAACCAAACGGCCGGTTCTGGCTATTCTTACAATCGATGATGAGATTCAGCTGTTTCGGGGCAACCGCAACAATTTTGCCGATCTCATTACGGCAGGACGCGAGCAGGGCTTCATCGTCTATGTACTGACGGTGAGCCAGCTCAAGCTGACGCGCAATTCATTGGATGGTTTTATCTATGAGGAGGGGACGGACAGCTGGATTCAGCAGAAGCTGCCGTTCCCCGATCTGATTTATAATCGGATTCCGCTGCGGGAGGATGAGCTGCTTCCGGAGGTAAAGCGCAAAATTGCCGCCTGCTTGCGAAATCCGCGCGTCATCCTGTTCAACCCTGCTTTTTTTAATAAATGGAGTCTTTTCAAATGGCTGCGGAAGACACCTCACACAAGGCCCTTTATTCCGGCAACAAGGCGTTTGCTCAGCCAGGAGGTTCTGGGCAATATGATGCTTAAGTATAAATTTCTGTACTTGAAGCCGGTAAGCGGCAAAGCAGGCAAGGGCATTATGACCATTCTGCTCCAGCCGGAGAAGACATTTCCTTACCGGCTAAAAATCCAGACGGATAAGAAGAGCATCACCTATAACTGCGGATCGCTGCGCAAGCTTTGGCTGCGGGTCAGAAAGGAGTGTTCCGGTGAACGCTACATCGTCCAGCAGGGCATAAAACTGGCCGCCATCAACGACCGTTCCTTTGATCTGCGGGCGCTTGTTCAAAAAAACCAACGGGGCCAATGGGATATCTCCGGCATTGGCGCCCGGGTAGCCGGATCGCTCAGTATTACAACGCATGTGCCCCGCGGCGGCAGCATCGATGATCCGGAAAGACTGCTCGTCAGCGCATTTGGCACAGAAGAGGCTCATAAGATTCTAAATAAGACCCGCACCACTGCGCTGCTTATTGCCCGGCAGATCGAACGGGGGGCCCGCCATCGCCTGGTCGAAATGTCGATGGATCTGGGAATCGACCATTCCGGCGGCATTTGGTTCTTCGAAGCCAACTCCAAGCCGATGAAGTTCGACGAGCCCGATATCCGCAAGCAGTCGCTCGATCGTATTTTTCAATACAGCCAGTTTTTACTGCGGAAAAAAGCGGGTAAAAAGGCGGCTCCCGGCTAAAGCCGGAAGCCGCTTAAGCTTTCGAAGCAAGTTTTCCTCCGGAAAACTTAAGCTTATACTTTCGAAGCAAGTTTTCCTCCGGAAAACTTAAGCTTATGCTTTCGAAGCAAGTTTTCCTCCGGAAAACTTAAGCTTATGCTTTCGAAGCAAGTTTTCCTCCGGAAAACTTTTAGGAGGTGCAAATCATACAAATCAAACGGCTTTCGCCTGATGAATGGGGCAGAGTCAGGATGAAAATTATCGACTTCGCCTCCCGCTTCGGCGGCAATCGGCTGTCTGCCGCAGGCCTGAGCGAGCTGCGAAGACTCCCTGCCGAATCCCTGGCAGGGCTTGAACGCCGCCTATCCCTGTCTGCATCCGGTCCTGCTGCACTCAAGTTTGATTACAGCGATTCTGACGGGATGATGTACACCGCCGGGAGCAGTATGGGCCCTGCAGCCCCTGCTGAGGCTTTGTCAGCTAAAGCGGCGCATTTGAGTGCAGATGCGCCGCCTGCGGCTGTAGCCATCGCCCTGGAGGGCGGTAAACTGGCCGCCGTCGCTTTTGCTGCAGATGCCGGCAAGCGGGCTTGCCTGGTGGTCGTTCATCCCGGTCATCGCGGCCGCCGGATCGGAAGTGCTCTGCTGTCAGAGCTGCGCGGCCACTTTGGCGGTCTTATGTGCAGCGTTGCCGCTGACAATCCCGCAAGTATGCAAATGTGTTTTCATGCCGGAATGAAGGCTGTCGAACTTTTTACAGGTCCAACCGGCAAACCAACGCTTCGATTCGAATGCTAGGAGGAGTCCGCATGGGCCAGCCCGTGCTTGGCATATTAACGCTTTATTTGAACGAGAATGGATTGCTTGAAGAAAAAGCTGTCTATCAGAGAATGACGGCCGCAGGCCGTCAGCTGGATCTGGATGTGTTCGTCTTTACACCGCAGGATGTCAATTACAAGCAGAACCGGATTTTTGCGCATATATTCGATCCCGGCAAAAAAACCTGGACCCGCAAATGGCGTTCATTTCCCCATATGATTTATGACAGATGCCGCATCCAGAAAAGCCACAGATTCGAACAGTTGGGCCGGTTCCGCAAGCAGTATGGCCACCTGACCTTCCTCAACCGGGTGCTGCGCAACAAATGGACGGTATACAAGACCATGCGCATGGAGGAATGCTTCCGGCCCCATCTGCCGCTTACCCGCTTATATGAAAACCCTGGCGATCTGACGGAAATGGTCAATAAATATCCGCTGATTTATTTAAAGCCTGTCAACGGCACCGGCGGACGCGGGATTCTGCGCATTGAGAAGCAGCAGGGAGGAACTTATCTCATTCAAGGCCGTGATCAATCGCGGCGTATCATCACTCCACAGCGTGTACCTCTCTCCGGTTTGCACAGCAGGCTTGCCGGGTGGAATCTGAAGGGGAACCGTTATCTGGTCCAGCAGGGCATACAGCTGAAGCTGCCGAATGGGCGGGTTCATGACTACCGGATGCTCGTGCAGAAGAATAGCAGCGGGAACTGGGAAGTCACTGGCTGTGCCGGGAGAATCGGGGCATCCCGCAGCATCACCTCCAATCTGCATGGAGGCGGGCATGCCATTACCATGCAGAAGCTGCTGAAGCAGTGGATCCAAAATGAGGAGACCATCCAGCAGATTACCGACAAAACCGGTGAGCTGGGCGTACAGATGGCGGCGTTTCTGGAGGAATCCTACGGCAGATTATGCGAGCTCGCGCTTGATCTGGCCATTGACAGGAAGGGACAAATCTGGCTCCTGGAGGTGAATCCCAAACCCGCCAGAGAAGTATTCCTGCAGGCCGGAGAACGGGAAACATACCGCCGCGCGATTACCAGACCTCTGGAGTATGCGGTATGGCTGCATGAACAGAAAAAGCGGCGGAAGGACAATTCGACCTATCAACCAGAAAATCCCGGAACCTGATAACAGTTCCGGGATTTTCTTTGAGCTTTTGATTGTATCACACCATACCACCAGAGTCAGAACGTATCGCTCCCGCTTCTAGGCCCCCGCTTCGGCGGTACGGGATTCCGCATTGCCTACGAGCTCCAGCAGCTGGCGGAAATCTCCGATCAGCGCATCCGCCCCGCTCAGCTCCTCCTGGCGGCCGTACACGGCATAAGCGCAGCCAACCACTCCCAGCCCGTTGCCTCTGCCCGCTTCCACATCGGAGGAGCGGTCGCCAATCATCCAGGCATAATCAAGACCATGATCCTCCATAAGGCGGGCAACCAGATCAACCTTCGTTGACGTCTGATATTCGCCAGCACTGTACAAGCCGTCGAACAGCTCAGTTAGCGATTTTAGCCGGACAATTTCCCTGACATACCGTTCAAGCCCATTGCTGGCAACAAACAGCTTGTATCCATTGGCCTTCAGCTGCCGCAAGGTGGTCTCCACATGCGGATAGAGTAAACCCTCGCCTGCTTCCAGACCTTCCACTTCATACTGCAGCAGCAGCACATCCGCACGTTTTCTGGCCGCTTCCGAGCTGCCCGGCATAACCGATTTCCATATATCCTCCAGCAGCATTCCCAGACAGCCAAGCAGCCGCTCCACCGGAGGCGTGGACTCGTGGAACAACCCTTCCTCCCGCAAAGTCTGGAAAATCCGTTCATGAACGCCCAGAAGCAGCGTGTCCGTCTCGAACAAAGTACCATCCATATCAAATATAAGCGCCTGCGGCTTCATCAATCTGCTTTCGTTTGGCAAGTTCCTTCGCTCTCCTTCCAAGTCTCCCATAATGATAATGGAAAAGAGCAGAATCGTGCAAGCTCGAAACCAACTTGTCCTTGCCGGTCTACCACTTGGCCGGGTCGATATCCTCTGGTCCTAATCCATTCCAAATATTAGGGATATCTACCTGCTCGGGGTGATCAAAGACCAGAAATGCCGTCGGCAGATACCGCTCGCCATGCTCGGAGGAAGGCTTGTTCAGGATTTGATTGTCCTTCACGAGCACTGTCGAGGAGCCTCCGTCCAAATTTGCGGCTATGACCGCGCCATGCTTCAGCATAATTTGCTGCACATCGTACAGATTCGCGCCAATGCTGTGGCCGGGCTGCCTTCCGTCAATCACGACAAACATTATGGCTCCGTCCGCACGCTGCCCCATCGCCGTGCGCGGCGCGATTCCCCAGCCGTCCTTGGCATTCTTGATCAAGCCCTTGCCATTGACGATGATCCGCGGCTGGAACGTAACGGCTTCTTTGACTCCCATGGATTGAATTTCAGCAAGCGAATATTTGCCGGCTATCATCTTGCCCTTGCCGTCAATGCCGACGATCTGCGTCGATTTCTTGCCGCCCAAATCCTCGTAGTACACCTTCCCCTGCGAAATCACAAGCCCGATCGGCTGGAATCCGTTTCCTTGCCAGTTGGGATCGGCAAATCCGCCGCCGTTCACACCGGCGATTGCCCCGGTCCGCTTCACCATGCTGGATACTTTCTCCCCCTTGCCGGCCTTTTCCGGTAGGCCGAGACGGATTTTGGTGGGATCATTTACGATCATCAAATACCCTTTGTAGCTCGGACCGGAAATGGTTTCAATTTGAACCAGCGGTTTCTGCTCCACCTGTCCGGATTGATCCCCTGTGCCTGCCGGAAGCTGAATAGTGTGGCTGTCGCGTTCCTCTCCCATTTGATTAAACCGGTTCTGGTATTCCTGAACTCTCTGATCCAGCGCCTTCTGTCCGATTATATATTTGGCCCATTGCCGATGCTGCGTAGTGATTAACGTGTCTGCTACCAAGTAGCGAAAATTATTGCCCGATTCTGTGAAGAACATCCAGCCAAGTCCGGTGATCCCTGCCAGAAACGCAGTTAGCAGCAAATATCCCGCTATCCGCGCAAAACGGGATTTACGCTTCCTGGCACGCTTTCGCGAAGGTGCAGCAGAGCGCGTGGGTGATGTTTTTCTATTCGATGACGCTCTTGAAGTTGAAATCTTCGTATCCATTTGCGTTTGATCGCCTCTTTTCTGCTGTTGCCGCGCTTCATACTTGACGAAGCGGGAGAGGCAAAAGTTTCGATCATCGACTTCACATGCCAATAACAGTGGTATTCAACAGCATTCGATCTCGATAATGCAGGCGTCAGCAGTCATCTATCGACCCCCTTGACCATCGCAAAAAGAACCCGGCCCAAGTGGGCAGGATTCTCCGGTTGCAAAACTTTTCAGTGCGCGCAGCCTGGTCTTATTAAACTTAATAGACCTTCTTCGTATCCCTGTCCATCTTGATGATTTCCACCGCTTCCCTGAAGCGCAAAGAATGAATGATTTCCCGTTCTCTCAGGAACTTCAGGCTGTCCTGCAGATCCACATCGTCAGTCATATCGATAATCCATTGATAAGTAGCCCTGGCCTTCTCCTCAGCTGCGATATCCTCATACAAATCCGCAAGGGGATCACCCTTGGCAGCAATATAGGCAGCAGTCCAAGGCACCCCCGATGCATTGTTATAGAACAGCGCGCTGTCATGATTGGCAAAATGCTCCCCTAACCCCGCTGCCTCCAGCTGCGCAGGAGTAGCATCCTTCGTGAGCTTATAGATCATTGTGGCAATCATTTCCAGATGGGCAAATTCCTCGGTTCCTATGTCCGTTAATAATCCGACTACCTTATCCGGTATCGTATACCTTTGATTTAAGTATCGCAGCGCTGCCGACAACTCCCCATCTGCGCCCCCATATTGCTCGACAAGATATTTCGCCACCCTCGGGTCGCATTTACTGACCCGCACCGGGTATTGGAGCTTTTTATCATAAATCCACATACCACACATCCCTCCTGACCGGTTAAACGCTTTTGAGGTGCTTTTACACGCAATGGGCGAGATGGATCACACCTGCCATGGCCATGGAGTCTCAATCCATTGCCATGGATATTTGGAATAACTGTGGCCAAACTGGAGCAAAGGCCCATACTGCATCTCAAACTCATGGGCGCAGTGCTGCCTCTGCTGGACAAGCTGGTTAAACTGCTGCAAAATCTGCATATCATTGGGATGGGTATCCAAATAAAGTGTTAATTCGACCAGAGCAAAATCCAGCTGCTGAAGCTCGAGCAGCTTGCGGTAATAATTCTCATCCGGTTTATTCATGGCTTCTGCTAGGCCCCCTTCCCGCATCTGGATTCATAGGGACTGAAGAAAGCAGGCCACAGCGTTCCCACCTTCAATGCCTCGGACAATGAAAATTGCGGTAAATTCATAGGCTGGTAGGTAAAATACTGATTAGGGGGCACGACATAGGTTTTCACATATTTTGGGGGACAGGGATCAAACGGGCCGACAAACGGATACCATTCTCGGGTTTGCTTCAAATTCACCTTGGCTCCTCCTTCTTTCTGCCTTCGGATTCGTCCTTCGAGAGCCCATTTTTCAGGCATTCCTTTAGTAAGCATATGACAAGAGCCCAGATTTTGTTCTCATTCAGGAAGATTAATTCTGTTTTTTCACCAAAAATTTGCATAAGTTGTCCATTTCTTTCATATCCATCCGCCTTGTTGATTGCCTCCATGAGAGTGAAAACGCAAAAAAAGCAATCTGCATTTACAATGCAGATTGCTTTTCATTCATGGCGGCGCAGACTGTAACTCAACAATCACGCTGCCATCTCCATGCTCTTATAAGAAGAGCAGCCAAGTAATAAGCCGTCCAGTAGAATCAATCTTCAGCGGGAGCTTCGATCTCCAGCAGTTCATCCCTTTGTAGACGAAAAATATTGACGCGCAGCACTCTCAGCCGCTCGCTTTCCGCTACTTCAAACACATAGTGCTTATGCTCGACCTTCTTTCCTTTGACGGGGTTGCCTTCAAGACGGGTGAACAACCAGCCTCCTATGGAATCCACATCATCATCCTCGATATCCAGATTAAACATGTCATTCACATCTTCAATCAGCATCCGGCCATCTACAGAGGTCACATCCCCCTTGACCACAACACTTGGCTGTTCCGTATCGAACTCGTCATGAATCTCCCCGACGATCTCTTCAAGAATCAGTTCAGTCGTGAGCATGCCCGCCGTTCCGCCATATTCATCCACAACAATCGCCAGCTGCGAATGCTTGCGCTGCATCAGCTTCAGCACATGACTGATTTCCATCGATTCGGGAACATTCAGGATGGGACGAAGAAACTTGTGCAGGGTATGGTCCTCATCCGGATCGGCCGTCAGCAAATCCGTAATATGTACAAATCCGATCAACTGGTCCTTATCCTCGACACAGACCGGGAAACGCGTATGTTTGGTCGCATAGACTGTCTTCATATTCTCGGCAAAATCGATATCGGCATAGAGACAATCCATATCGGTGCGAGGCAGCATCACTTCGCGGGCCAGCCTGTCGGAAAACTCAAAAATATTGTCAAACAACTTCAGCTCATCCTTGTCGATGATGCCGCTGACCGCGCTTTGATTCATCAGAATACGGATCTCTTCTTCCGTATGGGCCGAATCATGCTCGCTTGCCGGTTTCACGCCAATCAGCCTGAGCAATCGGTTGGCGGAGCCGTTGAGCAGCCAGATCGCCGGGAGGAAAATACGATAAAACAGCAGCAGCGGCATCGATGCCCACAGGGAAGTGGACTCCGACTTCTGAATGGCAAGCGTCTTGGGCGCAAGCTCGCCAAGCACAATATGCAGGAAGGTAATGACAAGAAAGCCGATAACGACGGATATGGAGGAAATAACCGTTGAATCGCTCAGCCCGAATTCGTGAAGCAGCGGTTCCACAATCAGATCGGATATGGCAGGCTCGCCTACCCAGCCAAGTCCAAGAGAAGCAAGGGTAATCCCAAGCTGCGTTGCCGATAAGTATGTGTCCAGCCTGCTGTTCACCTTAAGGGCATATTTCGCGCGCTTATTCCCCTCATTGGAGAGCTGCGTCAGTCTGGATAACCGGACCTTCACGAGCGAAAACTCCGCTGCCACAAAAAAACCATTCAACAAAACAAGGACAAAAACAATAATTAAATTCCAGACAATCTCGCCTGCGTCAAAATGTCCCAATAGGGTGGTCCGCTCCTCTCATCCAATCTAAAGGATAGCTTTTCGAGCCAGAAAATCCACTTCCCTGTAGTACATGTCTTTAACCAGTAAATTTGGTCCGCAGCAGGCTGCAGCCGGGCAGTGGCAGTTAACGCTGCCCGCCAGCGGATGGGCAAGCCAGCGCTCGAACAATTCATCGAGCCGGTCTGTGCTGATGTTGCCGAAAGCCGGCACATCAGAGAAATCTGTCACGAATACATCTCCCGTGAACAGATTCACGTTGAGACGGTTCCGCCCGTCCGGATCATTGCGAACCGTTACGTTCGTTTCCGCCGCGAGTCTTGTCAGCAGATTGCGGTCCTCGGCCTCCTCACTGCAGTGAAAGAACGGCAGGGTACCAAACAGCATCCACAGGGAAGAATCCCGATGATCCAGCAGGTGCAGGATAGCTCTGCGCATCTCCTCTTTATTTATAACCGGTAAATCGGAAGCGAAAGCACTTGGGTACATCGGATGTACCTCATGACGCTGGCAGCCCATCTGCACAATAAGCTGATGAATCTCGGCCATTTTCTCATGCGTCCGGAAATTGATCATGGATTCAGCGGAGACGAAGAGACCGCCCTTGCTTAATTTGCTTGCATTGCTGAGCATTCGCTCATACATCCGGGCAGCCGTTTCACGGGCAACGGGATGACCGCTTTTGGCAAAACCGACTTCGTGAAAATCGTCGGCGTTGGTGTAATTGAAAGAAATATGCATCACATCCAGGAACGGGGCAATCTCCTCGTACCGGCTGTAATCCAATGTGATGTTGGAGTTGATTTGCGATCGGATCCCCCTGCTGCGGGCGTATTTGAGCAGTGGAATCAGATATTCCTTCACTGTTTTGCCGGAAAATGTGGGCTCGCCACCGGTAATGCTGATCGTCTGCAAATGCTCGATTTCATCCAGCCTGCGCAGCATCATCTCCAGAGGCAGCTTGCCTGGCTCAGCCATAATGAGCGTATCCCCCACCGCGCAATGCTCGCATCGCATATTGCATAGATTGGAAATTGTCATCTCCACGCTTGTCAGACGATGCCTTCCAAACTGGCGCAGCGAAACGATCGGATCCCACGGATCATCCGCAGGCGAAGCGGGTCGAACACCCTGTGTACGATCTGTATGTATAACATTTTGCATAGTTTCAGCACCTGACTTTATCATTCGTATTTCCATCATTGTAATATTCGCCGCGTATTGTTGCAAATAATTAACAACGATTCAGCAAATTTCGTCATTTCGAAAGATGGATAATTATAAGAAAAAAAATAACTCACGGTCCTCTGGCGGGTATAGTTGTTAAAAAAAAGAGCCCTATCGGCTCTTTTTCCCAGCTATTGTCCCTCCCGGGTCCTAAGCCCCGGTTACTTCCGCCAGCTGGGGATCCTCATTGACTCCGGTAATCATCATGGTCAGCTTGGTTGACAAATCAACTTCGTACGGCGCCTTCAGCTCCGTGCCGTGTTCGTCTTCCAGGACGCGCACAACGGGCCGATGCGGACAGGAAGCGTTAATGTCCACCACAACACCGGTCTCACCGGTCTGGAGCTTTACGGTAACGCCAATAGGGTAAATCGCGACCTTGTCCCTGAACGTCTGAAGCATGCTTTGCTCATACAACGTTCCCGTACCGGTATAGAGCGCCTCCACCGCTTGGTGGGGAAGCATCGGAGATTTGTAAATGCGGTTTGAGGTCATAGCATCGTAAGAGTCCACGAGTCCAATCCACTTGGCGTATTCGTGAATTTGATCTCCTTTGATTCCCCTCGGATAGCCGCTGCCATCCAGTCTCTCATGGTGCTGATAGGCACAGTGTGCGACCAGCAGCGGGATATTCGGCTCATCCTTCAGCAGATAATACCCGCGTTCAGCGTGCCGCTTCATTTCCTCGTATTCATCACGGGTCAGAGAACCCGATTTTTTCAATACATTGGTTCTGATTTGGGTTTTGCCGATATCATGAAGCATCGCACCAAGACCAATGTTCATTAATTCGTCGCGCGAATAATCGCTGGCAATGCCTAGTATCGTGGAATAGACACAGACATTAAGCGAATGCTGAAACAGATAATCGTCTACGATCCCCATGTTCATCAGCATCAGCATGGCATCCTTCTGGCTGGTGAGATCGTCGATCACCATATTCATAACCTGCCGGAAGGGCTTCGCTATGTATGGGTAGGTAACCCCGGATTTGCGATTGGGCTTGTCCATCATAGCCCGGAAATTAGTCCGGATTTCATGAAGCGCCCGGTGTCTGGTCGCATCGCTGATCAGATCGGGAACCACTATATCAGCCGTTTTGGGATCATGAATATAAACAAAGTTGATGCCGCATTCCCGTAGTCTGGATATCAGCTTGTCGGTCAGCTCGACTTGCTCGGCAAGCAGGACGAGACCTTCCTCTGAGTAGATCTTTTTGGCTAGTTTCATGCCTGCTCGGCATAGATGTATGGGCAATAATCGCATCGGATCGACCCCTGCTTGCTTCAATTTTCCTAATCATGAGGGCATGTCAATCGACCTCGTAATTTTAATGTAAGTTATTTTGGAAAAAAGAGCAATAACTGATTCGCCAATTATCGACAAAAAATCATCTTTTTCATCGAATGATAAAAGTCAAGCAGGAAGAAACAACTGTTTTTCCCGCTTATCGCATAATGAAGAACCAGAACAGAGCTGCCAGTATAAACCGGTAGATAGCAAAATGAGTCAGCTTCACCTTTTGAATATGCTTCAGGAACAATACGATTACGAGCCATGCCACCACGAAGGATACAATAAATCCGGTAATAAAGAACAGCAGGTTGTCCCCTTCAATAAACTTGTAATTGTCCAGCAGCTCGTAGCCTGTCGCCACCGCCATGATTGGAATCGCCATCAGGAAAGAGAAATCGGCAGCAGCCTTGTAGCTGGTCCCCACCAGCATCCCGCCGGCAATCGTCGAGCCTGAGCGCGAATAGCCCGGCCATAATGACAAGCATTGCAGAATTCCGATCATAAACGCCTGCTTATAGGAAATATCGTCAATGGTCTCCGATACGACGCGAATCCGTCTCGTACTTGAGAGCCACTCAGCTATAATCATGTAGACGCCGCCCACCACGAGCGCATAGAGGACAGGGGTCTGGTTAAATCCTTCACCCTTGATAACATCCCTCAGGAAGAATGCGGACAGCATTGCGGGCACAATGCCAAGTGCGATATGAATAAGATTAAGTTTGCGTCTTGCTCTGGGGTAAGCGGAAATTCTTCCCAGACTTTCCGTCTGCCGGGACAATCCGAACAGATTGGCAATACGCTTGCGGTAAATCAGAGCAATTGCCAGAATGGCAGCCAGTTGGATGACGATTTCGAACGTAACGATCATCTGATTATCCGAGGCGTAACCAAGCAGCTTATTGGTCAAAATCATGTGTCCGGACGAAGATACCGGCAAAAATTCAGTCAGCCCTTCAACAATTCCTAAAATAACAGCATTAATAATATCTCCCATAAAAGCCTGGTTCTCCCTCCTTCATCTCTGGCAGTTGTCAACCGGTCGTTCCATGATTTGTACCCGTCATGGTCCAGCGGTTCTTTCTGCAATCCAAGAGAGCTTGTGTATGCTGCAATTCCAAAGCCAGCACGTCCCGAATGAACTCGGGCAAAAAGTACTGAATGTCCTTGCCGTTTTTGATTGTCTCATAACCTACACCGAACGTAAACATGTCTATCGTCCCTACCACGTATTCACGATCAGGGTCAAAGTCCTGCCCGTTTACCGTCAGGGAATGGATCTTGCCATAGGGAGGCGCCTCCGGGTCCCAACTTATTTCGAGACCGTCAACGGCCAAGGTACCAAGAACATTGCCCCGGAATCCGAACCCGCGGATCGGCTTATCGATGAATTCCCCAAGAAGGGCTTGTTCCAATGCGCGCAGGAGATCCGGACCGGCCAAGCTCATCCGGCAGGGGTTGATGGGAGAAGGACACAGCGCGTGCAGCTCACCCGCCGTTACGTCTCCTTCGGCGAGTCCGCCCAGAAGCTGTCCCGTGTTGACGATGCCAATCTCCGAGTCCGTCCAGCGCCTCAGACCGGCAGCCAGCAAATTGCAAAGCGGCGATTCCTGCTCGACTCTTGCCGGCAGCGGTTCGGACAATCTTGTAATGACTCTGCTGAGACGACGCTGCCCCGCCGCTTTGAAGCCGCCGATTATGGCGGCGGCTTCGGGTTTCTCTTCGTATGCGGCCATCGGTATGCATTCAACATGGAAAGATAGACGTTTAAGGACAGGATCCAGACCAATCTCAATGCGCCCTATATAATCGCCGAACTTGCCGGCGGCACAGATATAGGTCCTGCCAATCACTTCCGGCTCCTCGAGCAGATGATGCGTATGTCCGCCAAGAATCAAATCGAGACCTTCGACTTTCTGCGCCATCTGCCGGTCAAAGGCCAAGCCCAGATGCGACATGACGACCAGCACATCGACGCGCCCTCTCAGGGCGGCTGCCTGCTCCGCTACCGCGTCAATGGGATCGCCGGCATTCCAGTCCAGCAGATCATAAAAATCGGCAAAGGCAGCCGTAACCCCAATAATTCCAATCCGGAGACGTCCTTTTTGGATAATCGTGGAAGGCTGCAGCCATGAAGGCCTCTCGCCACTTGATTTTTGGTGCATATTGGCACAGATCGTCTGAAAGCGCGCATGTTCGCGGTAAGCGTCATCCAATTGCTCATGCGTAAAGGTTAAACCCTCATTGTTTCCGAGAGTTACCGCCTCATAGCCCGCCTCATTCAAAAGCTCTATATTCACAAGGCCGTCACTGGC
This sequence comes from Paenibacillus sp. JT31N11, assembly GCF_056269285.1. Taxonomy (NCBI): domain Bacteria; kingdom Bacillati; phylum Bacillota; class Bacilli; order Caryophanales; family Paenibacillaceae; genus Paenibacillus; species Paenibacillus sp. JT31N11. Next base: position 513,517 of record NZ_JBWDNQ010000003.1, on the reverse strand, counting down.
CTCCGTCTCAATTCTCATGCGGTCCATATGATCGCCGATATCCAGAGCGAGCACGTGGTCGCTTCCATATGTACGCCTTGTTTCTGCAATGTAAGTGGACATTTTTGCCGCCAGTTCCAAGCGGCTGTGAACGTCGTTGCTGTGCAACAGAACGACTTCAGGCGCACCAGTCGATGTTTCTTTCATGCCTGCCTCCCGGGTTATAAGGGATTACCGCTTTATTCGCATATCTTGCGGAGAAAACGTGCTTTTGAATCCATACGAGACTTCCCCCCTGCTTGCTTCCTCATGCAGAAAACGGCACATGACCACGCTTTTTACGTTCAGACATGCGCTTGAGCCGTTTGGAACATAGAGCCGGATAGGCCCGCCCTTCTGCAGCGGCTGCCCCTCTATCGCATATTGAACGGCAGCTTCCGCAAGCTGTTCCCAAGGAATAACCGCTTCAAAGGAATCCGCACCTTCCACTTTAAGGTGACTGGGCTCCGGAGTCTGCTGCCCTATTCCCTGCAAGGTGCGCCAGGCGGCATACCAGGCTGCAAAATCAAAGGCATCTCCCCCTGCTTCCGGCACACGCTCCGACAAGGCAAAAACATTCCCCGCAAGCAAAGCCATCTGCTCCGGGGATGTTTCACGCAGCGGTTGTCCGAAATGGTCAATCATTATCGTACGGGAAATACTCATTTATTATTCCTCCAGCTATTGTCCGTACTCTACTTTCGCAATTGTGAGATCCTAACCGCCGATTTGGGACATTCTCCTTGCGGTAGGCTCGTGGCTTTGGGCTTCATCAGACAGCTTGGCTGCCATCTCATGATTAAGCGGCTTGATATCCATCGCCCGCATATATACGGCACGCAGCGCCTCCGGATTTCCAAGCGCGGGCTTCACGCTAAGCTCATCCACCCAGTACAGGCAGGGCTTAATGCTCCCATCCGCCGTCAATCTCAGACGGTTGCATCTTTGGCAGAAGTGATCGCTGACGGGATGAATCAGGCCAAACGAGCCCAGTCCGCCTGCAATGCGATAATCCTCGGAAGGGCCGTTCCCGATAATAGAGTCCAGGCGTTCTATATCAAGTTTGCGTTCCCGGGCAATTTCCAGAACACGCGTTAAAGGCAAATAATGGTTTTTCCAATTTTCGTCGGCGTGTCCGATCGGCATGTACTCAATAAAACGGACATGCAGCGGATGCTCATAAGCCATCTGAAGAAAATCACCGATCTCATCCTCGTTGACGCCCTTAAGCAGCACGCAATTGAGCTTTATCGGGCTGAAACCCACTTTCGCCGAGGCTTCAATGCCGGCCATGACCCTTTTCAAATCCCCTCGTCTGGCAATAAACTGAAACCGTGCCGGATCGAGCGTATCCAGACTGATATTTACCCGGTTGACTCCGGCTTCTCTCAGCGCCCCGGCTTGATCTGCCAGCAGAACACCGTTGGTTGTCAGCGATATATCGCGAATACCGGGAATTGCAGCCAACCGGCGCACCAGTCCGTCCAGGCCCGGACGCACAAGCGGCTCGCCTCCTGTAATGCGCAGCTTTGAAATACCGAGGCTCGCGCCCACCTCAACAACCTCAACTATATGATCATAAGACAGCAAATCGGAGGAAGGAGCAAATTCAACGCCTTCTTCCGGCATGCAGTATAAACAGCGTAAGTTACAACGGTCCGTCACGGATATTCGCAAATAATCATGAACACGTTCGAACCGATCCGTTAACCCCGGCATAGTCCGCACTCCCCTTCATGTAGCTGCTTCTAGCATAACATTTTTCAAATGATTATGGTATGCTGTAGAGATCACTAACGAAGATACGAGAGGTTAAAACATGAGCAATCTATGGAATATTCAGTTGTTCGCCGGCCTGGCTGAGCGATTGGCGGAACCGGCAATCCGTCTGCATCTTGATGAAGACCAAATCCCTGTCATTGCGTTGAAACAAGCTCTGATTGCCCGATATCCCGCACATGAATCGTTAATAACAGCCTCATTCATGGCCTCCAACCAGTCCTATGCCGCTGATGACGATATTGTGAAATGCACGGACGAGCTTGCTCTGCTCCCTCCTGTCTCCGGCGGAGAGCCGGTGCCTGCCGCAGTCGCGGACAATGGTTTGTTTGCCGTCACGGAGCAGCCGCTGTCCGTTGAGGCGATCACGGCTAAAGTCATCGCGCCTGAGAATGGCGCCACCTTGACGTTTACGGGCACCACAAGAGAATGGACCGAGGGGCAGCGGACGGTCCGTTTGGAGTATGAGGCTTATATACCCATGGCTCTCAAAATGCTTCAGCAAATCGGCGATGAAGTGTCGCAGAGATGGCCGGGCGCGCGTTGTGCAATCGGGCATCGCATCGGTGTAGTCGCCATTGCCGAGATCAGCGTTGTCATCGCGATCTCGACACCCCATCGGGATACCTGCTATGAGGCAAGCAGATACGCCATTGAACGGCTTAAGGAAATAGTGCCGATATGGAAACGGGAGATATGGGAAGACGGCTCGGAATGGAAAGGCCACCAGCAGGGCCCTTGGAATCCCATCGCCCCGCCATTATAAAGCAGCTGCGGCCAAAAACCAGCTTTGGATCCGATGAAGCTGTTCTCTCTGTCGGAGATGCTGTATCGGCAGCGCAGTGAAAAAACGCAGTCCATGATTCCCAAAACCGTTTTTCTGCTTTGTCAGGGAAACTGTTGCGGGCAGCGCGCAGAAAAACTTTAGGAGGCTCCGCATGACTTTTCACGACAAGGACAGCACAGATTACAATTCCAGGTCAGCGGAGCAGCCCCCCGCTTATGCTGACCGCTACTCCAGACAGATCCGCTTCGCTCCTATTGGAGCAGAAGGGCAGCGAAGCATCGGTGAGAGCAGCGCTGCCGTAGTCGGCATGGGCGCGCTCGGAAGCGTTGCAGCCCAGCATCTTGTACGGTCAGGCATTGGCCGAATCCGAATCATTGACCGCGATGTAGTGGAATGGAGCAACCTGCAGCGGCAGATGCTGTACACAGAAGAGGATGTGCAGCGCATGCTGCCCAAGGCGGCCGCGGCGGCTGAGCGGCTGAGAAGCATCAACAGCTCTGTACGCATCGAACCGATGATCCTTGATCTGACAAGCGCAAATGCGGAAGAAATGCTGGACGGGGTCGATCTTATTATAGACGGATCCGATAATTTCTCCGTTCGTTATTTGATTAACGATATCAGTTTGAAGCTGGAGATTCCCTGGATCTACGGAGGAGTCGTCGGCGCATCCGGCATGACCATGTCCTTCATTCCGGGACAGACGCCATGCTTCCGCTGTCTGTTCCCTGTACCGCCTGCTGCAGGCTCTGTAGACACGTGCGAAACGGCGGGCGTTATTTCCCCGGCCGTCGATCTGATCGCTTCCATGCAGGCAGCGGAAGCGCTCAAGTGGCTTAGCGGCAATGCTGCGGCCATGCACGGCACTTTGTTCCAGGCAGATCTGTGGCAGCACCGCTACACCCCGCTGAATGTCTCCAAATCCAAGCGCAGCGACTGCCCGGCTTGCTCCCGGCATCAATACAGCTATCTGGATGACAATGAGCTGGAATCGGCAGCTGTATCGCTGTGCGGGCGCAACACGATGCAGATTTCGCCGCGACAAAACAGCAAAATCAATATGGATGCGTTAGCCGCAAGGCTCAGGCAGGCTGGTAAGGTCGAGCAAAATCCGTTTCTCATCCGTTATCGGCGGGATGAGCAAATAACAGCCGTTTTGTTCCCGGATGGAAGAGCCCTCATTCAAGGGACAGAGGACCTTGTCGTCGCCAAACGCATTTACAATGAAATATATGGAATATAAAGATTCAGTCTGCTCCCGGTCCCGCAATCAAAAATAATCTGATTTACCTATATATTTGCTCATATATTCATATAAATTTTTATAATTCGATTTGCTGTTATTGCCAATTCCACTTTTTGTTGCTACCATAGACATAACAATTGATTGGACAACTGTTACTTGAGGTGGAGCATGAGAGTACATCTGACGGAGCTAAAAGAGGGAGATCGGTTAACCCATGATACGTTCAACTCCTACGGGCTGAATGTGCTTTCCAAAGGGACCGAGCTGAACGCCAGGGAAATATCCAGGCTGTTCCAGCACCAGCTTGATTATGTCGAGATCGAAAGACGCATCACTGACCATCCACCGGAAAGAACGATCGAATCCAGCGTCAACCCCAGGTGGCTGCCAACAGTTGAACCCGTCTATCAGGAAGTTGTAAACGGTTGCGAGCGGTTATTTATGGATGCTTTTCAGAATGGAAAAATAGCTGAAGAGGACGTTGTCGAGACCTTTCAGCCGCTTGTAGACAATTTCAAAACAGAACGCGATGTCGTGTCCATGCTGCTGCTGCTCAACACGAAGGATGATTACACTTACCAGCATTCCGTTCAGGTGGGCATGCTGTCCTACTATTTGTCCTCCTGGCTCGGCTATGATGAGCATCAGGCGGTGAAAGTCGGCCAAGCCGGATTTCTTCATGATATCGGCAAGTCCCGGATTGAGGCAAAAATCCTGAATAAGCCTGATCGTCTGACCGAGCAGGAATTTGAAGAAATCAAACAGCACACCATTTACGGCAATCAAATTATTTTAAAATCCTTTGGCCAATCTGTACCGGCAATCGTAGCGCTTGAGCATCATGAACGTATTGACGGTTCAGGCTATCCCTACCGCATTTCCGGTGATAAAATACACCCCGTCTCCAAAATCGTAGCTGTCTCCGATGTCTACAGCGCGATGATTTCTTCTCGCGTCTATCAGAAAAAACGCGATCTGCTGTTTGTTCTGAAAGATCTGTACCGCATGAGCTTCACTGAATTGGATCCCTTCACAACCCATACCTTTATCAAACATATGATACCCAACTTCATCGGCAAGCGGATCGAGCTTGTGAGCGGCGAATACGGAACGATTGTGATGACACATCCATCCGAATTCTTCCGTCCTCTTATCCAGATCAACGATCAGTTTATTGATCTCACCGTAGACCGCTCCCTTGAAGTAAAGCAAGTTTTCATGTAAAAAGAAGCCGGCACGGTCTTTACAGACCATGCCGGCTTCTTTTTTGGTTTCAATTGATTAACCGATGCTGCCTTCCATCTCGAACTTGATGAGACGGTTCATTTCAACAGCGTATTCCATCGGCAGTTCTTTGGTGAACGGCTCGATGAAGCCCATGACGATCATTTGCGTCGCTTCCGCTTCGGTCAGTCCGCGGCTCATCAGATAGAAGAGCTGATCCTCGGATACTTTGGACACCGTTGCTTCATGCTCAAGCGTAATGTTGTCGTTCATAATTTCGTTATAGGGAATCGTGTCTGAAGTCGATTCATTATCAAGAATGAGCGTATCGCATTTGATGTTTGCCTTGGAGCCCTCGGAGTTGCGTCCGAATGAAGCCAAACCGCGATAGGTTACTTTACCGCCATGCTTGCTGATCGATTTGGATACGATTGTCGATGTGGTATCCGGTGCCAGATGAGTCATCTTGGCGCCGGCATCCTGATGCTGCCCTTTACCGGCAACGGCGATGGAGAGGACCATGCCTTTGGCGCCGCGGCCTTTAAGAACAACAGCCGGATATTTCATTGTCAGCTTGGAACCGATATTTCCATCGACCCATTCCATGGTTGCATTTTCTTCGGCAACGGCACGTTTGGTCACAAGGTTATAAATATTCGGCGCCCAGTTTTGAATCGTCGTGTAGCGGACACGGGCGTCCTTGAGAACAAGAATTTCAACTACAGCGCTATGCAGAGAGTTCGTGCTGTAGATTGGAGCCGTACAGCCCTCTACATAGTGAACCATGCTGCCTTCATCAGCTACGATGAGAGTACGCTCGAATTGGCCCATGTTCTCCGAATTGATACGGAAGTATGCCTGCAGCGGAACTTCGCATTGCACACCCTTTGGAACATAGATAAAGCTCCCGCCTGACCATACTGCACTGTTGAGCGCGGCGAATTTGTTATCCGCCGGAGGAATGATCGTACCGAAGTATTTGCGGAAAATCTCCGGATATTCACGAAGCGCGGTGTCGGTATCGGTGAAAATAACACCCTGCTTCTCCAGATCCTCCTGCATGCTGTGGTAAACAACCTCGGATTCGTATTGAGCGGATACCCCTGCAAGGAATTTCTGTTCCGCTTCGGGAATACCAAGCTTATCAAAGGTTTCTTTGATTTCGGTCGGAACTTCCTCCCACGTTTTCCCTTGTTTGTCCGATGCTCTTACATAGTACTGGATATCATTGAAATCAAGGTCATCCATGTTGCCGCCCCAACGGGGCATCGGCATTTTGTTAAACTGCTCCAGCGACTTCAAGCGGAATTCCAGCATCCATTCCGGTTCGTTCTTGATCTCCGAAATTGTACGCACAACTTCGGGTGTCAAACCTTTACCGGATTCAAAAATCGCCTTATGCTCATCACGAAAACCGTATTTATAATCTTCCAAATCGGGCATTTGCTTAGCCATTGTAAAGGCCTCCCATCTCTCGAACGCGCATTAAAGCGCGCTTATTGTCGTTTCTCCAACTCAATTCCTTTGCGCAGCGCATTCCAGGAAAGTGTCGCACACTTGATGCGCGCCGGGAATTTGCTCACGCCCGCCAGCGATTCAATATCTTCAAGCTCATCAAACTCCGTTGGTTCACCCTTGATAAAACTGGAAAACTTCTCAGCCAGCGCAAGAGCTTCATCAAGCGATTTGCCTTGGACCGCTTCGGTCATCATAGAAGCGGACGACATGCTGATCGAACAGCCTTCGCCGGTGAATTTGGCTTGTTTTACAATCCCGTCCTGAATTTCCATCTGCAGCGTAATCCGGTCACCGCAGGTCGGATTATTCAGGTTGACCGTTACGGCATCTTCATCCAGCGTACCGCGGTTGCGCGGATTTTTGTAATGATCCATAATGACTCTGCGATACAAATCATCCAATTGCATAACCGAAGAACTCCTTTGTCTGGTGGAGGGCGTCAATCAACCGGTCAACGTCCTCTTCGGTGTTGTATAAATAAAAGCTTGCTCTGGCCGTAGAAGAAACATTCAACCAGCGCATAAGCGGCTGGCAGCAATGATGTCCGGCACGGATGGCAACCCCTTTGGTATCCAACACAGTTGCTAAATCATGCGGATGAACCTCATCGAGATTAAAGGTGACAAGACCAGCCCGATTCTTCTCGGGACCATATATCGTTATGTCATCCATTGCACGAAGCCGGTCATACGCATATGCAGAAAGCTTTTGCCCATGCTGCTCGATCGCATCCATGCCAATTTCCTGAAGAAAATCGATTGCCGCGCCAAGCCCGACAGCTCCGGCGATAATCGGCGTTCCTCCTTCAAACTTGTAAGGCAGCTCTTTCCATGTCGATTCATACAAATCAACGTGATCGATCATTTCACCGCCGAATTCGATCGGTTCCATGGCTTCGAGCAGAGCTTTCTTGCCATATAATGCTCCAATTCCCGTAGGACCACACATCTTATGTCCGGAGAAAGCATAGAAATCACAATTCAAATCCTGAACATCCACCCGCATATGCGGCGTACTTTGCGCGCCGTCTACTACCATTATAGCATGATTGCGATGTGCAATTTCGGCAATTTCTTTAATTGGATTAATGACTGCCAGCACATTGGACACATGGGAGATAGAAACAACCTTGGTACGGCTCGTAATCGTCTTCTCCGCATCCTCCAATCTAATGGAGCCATCCGGCTGGAGTGGAATATATTTCAGCGTGGCTCCGGTCGCTTTGGCGGCCTGCTGCCACGGTATTAAATTGGAGTGATGCTCCATAGGCGTTATCACGATTTCGTCGCCTTCGCCGCATGCCGTACGGGCATAACCGGAGGCAACAAGATTAAGCGCTGTGGTCGTCCCGCGGGTAAAGATGATTTCCTGGGGACTGGCTGCATGGAGAAATGCCGCCGTCTTCTCGCGGGCGCCTTCATAAGCGTCTGTTGCACGCGAGCCGAGCGTATGAACGCCGCGGTGAACATTGGCATTGTCCATTTCATAATACCGAACCATGGCATCAATGACGGAACGCGGCTTCTGTGAAGACGCCGCGTTGTCCAGATATACGAGCGGGTGCCCGTTTACCTCTTGATGCAGGATCGGAAATTGTTCCCGAATCGCCTGCACATTCATCCTTCCAGCTTCCTTTCAAGAAGACGCTTGAGCTGTTCACGAACAGCCTCGATCGGAATCTCCGAAACCACCGGGGCCAGGAATCCGTGAATAATGAGCCGCTCCGCGTCCTTTTTTGAGATACCTCGCGACATCAGGTAGTACACCTGTTCAGGATTTACTTGTCCAACGCTGGCCGCATGACCAGCTTTAACATCATCTTCATCGATCAGCAGAATCGGATTGGCGTCGCCGCGGGCTTTGGGACTGAGCATCAACACCTTCTCGGTCTGTACGCCATTGGCCTTGGTTGCGCCCTTCTCGATCTTCGTGATGCCGTTGATGATGGCTCTTGATGAGTCTTTCATAACAGCCCTCGTAACCATGTTGCTCTCGGAGCTGCGCCCGATATGAACGGCTCCCGTCGTCAAGCTCATTTGCTGCGAGTTCTTGCCGATACTGATGACCTTCGCATCCGATGAAGAGCCATTGCCCTTGAGCACAGATTGCGTATCGGACAAAATATGTCCGTCATGCAAATCACCGATTACCCATTCAATACGGGCATCATTCTCAATGATCGCACGGCGTATCGTCAGATCGATGATACTGTCAGCCATATGATTAACCGTTGCTACCCTTACATGAGCGCCCGGATTTACAAACACCTCGACTACGGCCTGCTTGGTTAGCGCCTGCTGCTCCGCAGTATAGGCAGAAACCACATTATCCACATAAGTAACACGGCTGTTGTTATCGGCAACGATTAGAATATGGGGCGCAAAAGTCGCTTCAGCATCGTCGCTGTAGAACAAAGCCTGCAGCGGCAGCTCGATTTCTGTATTCTTGGGCACGTATAAAAATACGCCGCCGTTCCATATTGCCGAATGCAGGGCAGTCAGTCTGCTCTCATCCTGCTTTACGGCCTGGAACAGATATTTCTGCACCAGATCGGCGTGATCCCGCGCTGCCGTCTCCAGGTCGGTAAAGATAACTCCTTTTGCCTGAAGCTCAGGAGAAAGCTGCTTGAACACGCTGCTTGAGTTGCGTTGAACAACGAGTCCTGACGGAGCATTACCCGAAAGCTCCTTCAATGACTCAGGCAGCTCGTCTGCCGAGCGAAGCTCAGCCTCCGGTTTGTAACTGCCCAGCGCTGTCAGTTCCCAGCGGTCAATACGCGTTTTTTCCGGTTTCGGCCATTCCAGCGTTTCCGCAAGCTCAGCGCCCTTGATGCGCAGCACTTCAAGCCAGGCCGGCTCGCCTTTGGTTCGTGATAACGCTTCGGCAGACTGGCGGTTCACCGGAGTAGTTAGTTGTGTACTCATATTGCTTTTCCTCCTCCGCTAAACCTGTCCGACCGTTTCGTCCACGATGCCCAGTTCTTCTTTGACCCAATCGTAACCTTCGCTCTCCAAACGCGCCGCAAGCTCCGGTCCGCCTGATTTCACGATTCGGCCCTGCATCATAACATGAACAAAATCCGGTGTAATATAGTTCAGGAGCCGTTGATAGTGAGTGATGATCAGAAAGCCGCGATCCTCGGAGCGCATGGCGTTGACGCCGTTGGCTACGATTTTGAGCGCATCGATATCAAGTCCGGAATCAATTTCGTCCAGAATGACAATCTTGGGCTCGATCAGCATCATTTGCAAAATCTCGTTCCGTTTCTTTTCTCCGCCCGAGAAGCCTTCATTCAAATAACGATGGGCAAATTCGGGATTCATCTCCAGATCCTTCATCTTGCCTTCCATCAGACGGATAAAACGAATCAGTGAAATCTCTTTTCCTTCTTCCCTGCGGGCATTGATGGCGCTGCGCAGAAAATCGGAATTGGTAACGCCGGTAATTTCGCTTGGATACTGCATACCGAGAAACAGACCCGCGCGGGCGCGCTCGTCTACGGCCATATCAAGCAGATCCTCACCATCAAGCGTGGCGGCGCCTTCCGTTACTTCATATTTAGGATGCCCCATAAGCGCCGATGCCAGCGTACTTTTTCCTGTACCGTTCGGTCCCATGATGGCATGAATTTCGCCACCCTTGATCTCAATGTTGATACCTTTCAGTATCTCCTTGCCTTCGATCTCAGCCTTCAAGCCGTCGATCTTGAAATGTGTTGCCATTTAAACTACCCCTTCCAAAGTTCGATGTTCCTATATTTGTTAGAAACATGGTCTTCATTTGTAATGATTCTAAAATGATTCTCATTGATTCTCAATAATCATTTTAGTCTAAGTTTCGTTATAAATCAACAATGCCGCCCTCACGGGCCAACCGCTCCGGTTCTTAAAGATTTAGTAAATGATGAATCCGGGAAGCCTGCTCCTGGAAAGCATCATCAGAAAGTACAGGCGAGATATTGTTCTCCTGAAGGCCGTCCTCCAAAGTAACCCATGACTTGCAGCCCGTGTAAGCATCCCGCATTGGGATGTCAACAGGATGCTCGAGCCGGCCGATGCGCAGTATAAGCAGATGAAGCGGCTTCTTCTTTTTCCACTTCAGACGCTCCTCTGCAAAAGAATCCGTCCATATATGGCATTCCCGGATCTTGTCCAGAGTCTCCATATCGTAGATTTCAATATCCTCCACGACTTCCGCGCAAACAGAGATTCGAACGCTTTCCGGACTCGCTTCCTTCAGCGTATCCTTTAAACGGTCCTGATAATCATCCTTCAGAAGCTCCACTCTTTGATGCTCGTAAGCAGGGAGCAGATAGAATCTGCGGCTGACGAGTTGAAAATCCCTTGTTTCCTCAGCGATACCGCCTTTGCGAAGCACAATGATCTGTCTGCCTTCAGCAAGTGCTTTAACCGCAACGGCCCACTCCTTGAGCGCTACGGGCTGCGGATTATTGATGTCGTTCAATGTTTACACCTCCTAAAATTCTTGCCTTCGCCGCTGCTGCCAGCCGGCCAGGCTGGCTGGCTGCATCCACTCTTATGTCCTTGAAGTTGCTTGATGACCGTGAGTCTTCTATATAGTAGTTCCTCACATGAACGGTTGCAAAATCGACCCGGGTCAATACCTTTTGCTACTATTATAACAAAGGTGCTATTCCAACGCGAAAAAATATTCGTTATACTTATTTGGATGCCAATCGTTCTATTGGTTTTACTAAGCCGGCCAACGGCGATATAATAAACTATCATTTCCATTATCACAGTCGAAAGGTGGACAAGAGATGTCTGCTTATCATCCATTGAACGAACAGGAAGCTATTGAAATTGCCCGCAACCTGGAGGGTATCTTCACACCGGGAGCCCATCTTGTCAGCAGGGAAATCGGCGATGGCAATTTGAATCTGGTGTTTCATATCTCGGACCCCAAGGAAGGATCAAGCCTGATTCTGAAGCAGGCCCTGCCTTATGCCAAAGTGGTGGGCGAATCCTGGCCGCTGACGCTTGACCGTGCCCGGATCGAGAGCGAGGCACTGATCCAGCAGGGAAAATTGGCTCCGGGACTCGTTCCGACCGTTTACAAATACGACCCTGAGCTTGCTTTGACAATTATGCAGGATCTCAGCGATCATGTGATCATGCGCCGCGGACTGATCGAGAGCGGACGATATCCGCTTTTTGCCGAGCATATTTCAACCTTTCTCGCCAATACGCTGTTCTTCACATCCGATCTCGGAATGAATCAGCAAAGCAAGAAGCTGCGTGTTCGCGAGTTTATCAATCCGGAGCTGTGCAAAATAACGGAGGATCTCATATTCGATCATCCCTACACGGATGCCGAAACCAACAGCTTCGACGAAGCGATCCGCGATGAAGCAGAGGCGCTGTGGAACGACGGCGAGCTTCATCTTGAGGTCGCCCTGCTGCGCGAGAAATTCCTGACGCAGGCACAAGCGCTGCTGCACGGCGACTTGCATACCGGAAGTATTTTTATCAAGCCGGATTCGACGCAGGTAATCGATCCCGAGTTTGCCTATTACGGGCCAATGGGCTTTGATATCGGAGCTGTCATTGCGAACCTGCTGCTGAATTTTGCCGCACGCGATCATTGGGATTCCGATGAGACGGCACGGCAGGAGTACCGCTCCTACCTGATTGAAACCATTCGCGAGATATGGATCAAGTTCGACGCCAAATTCCGCTCCTTGTGGGAGAAGAACGGTGTTGACCGGATCAGCATGACCGCTCCGGGCTACAAGGAAAATTATATGAACCGCCTGCTTCAGGATACGGTGGGGTATGCAGGAAGCAAGATGGTCCGCCGGATTGTAGGTCTTGCCCACGTAGCAGATATTGACCAAATACCCGATCCTGCCGCCAGGGAGCATGCGCAGCGCCTCGCGCTGTCGATCGGGAAGGAACTAGTCAAACAGAACCGTAAAACAGCCGCTATCGAGGATCTGATTGAGGTCGCCCAAAGAGCGGCTGAATCGGTAAAGGCCTAAAGAAAGGAACAATCATTCATGGAAAATTATATAGGACTTCAATCCGTTGTCTGGGCGGGAGATCATCTTGATCTGCTGGACCAGCGCTTGCTGCCTGAGGAGGTTGTTCATCTGCCGCTCACAACCGGCCAGGATGTGTGGGAAGCCATACGTCATCTCAAGGTGCGCGGAGCCCCGGCGATCGGAATAGCCGCCGCCTACGGCGTATTTCTTGGCAGCCGGGCGGAGTCAAATAAAGCTCAGTGGCTGGATGCGGTAAATCAGGTATCAGCCCACCTGGCTACATCCCGGCCGACTGCAGTCAATTTATTCTGGGCACTTGACCGCATGAGGGCACGGGCCAAAGAGCTCGAAGCAACTGAGCTTAATCTGGAGGCTTGCAAAGAAGCGCTGCTGGATGAAGCAAAAGCGATTCAAAGCGAGGATGAGGAAACATGCCGGATGATCGGCGAGCATGCGCTTGGCTTGTTTGAGGATGGCATGGGCGTTCTCACCCACTGCAATGCCGGCAGCCTGGCTACGGCCAAGTACGGCACGGCTTTAGCTCCCTTCTATCTTGCGCTGGAACAAGGCATCAAGCTGCGCGTCTTCGCGGATGAAACGCGGCCTGTCCTGCAGGGCGCCAGACTGACGGCCTTCGAGCTGCAGCAGGCGGGTGTCGACGTCACGCTGATCTGCGACAACATGGCCGGCATGATCATGAATAAAGGCTGGATCGATGCCGTTATTGTCGGAACCGACCGCGTTGCGGCAAACGGTGACGTTGCCAACAAGATCGGAACATACAGCGTTGCGGTTCTCGCCAAAGCGCATAATATTCCGTTTTATGTTGCTTGTCCGCTCTCCACCGTTGATTTGAATACGGCAAGCGGAGAGCTTATTCCCATTGAGGAGAGGGACGCGGAGGAAATTACGGAAGGCTTCGGCAAGCGTACCGCCCCAAGAGGCATCAAGGTATATAATCCGGCCTTCGATGTTACGCCCCACGATTATGTAACAGCCATTATTACGGAGAAAGGTGTCATTAAACCTCCGTATGACGTCAATTTGAAGAAACTGTTTGATACGCTATGAGCCGAATTCATTAAACGAATAGATCAGCAAAATATAACAGAGGATTGTCTACTGAAGCATTTCGCTCTTGAGCGGATGCCGGACAAGCCTCTGTTATTTGGTAATCTACAGCATCAGCCGAATGGCGTCTGAACCCTTCATTCCGGGAACAATGCCAAGAGTTTCTGCAGCTTCGGTAACGGACTCAAGCGGAGCATCCATCAGCTCTTCCAGCGTCCGCACGCCAACCGCCCGGCCAGCGATAATTCCCCGATCCTTCAGCCTTTCATTTAACAGCGCCACATCAAGCGCGCCGCACATAATGTAGCCCGTGTCTGTCGTTACTGCAAGCAGCGTTGTTTTGGGCAGCTTCACTTCCACACCAAGCACGTGAATGCCGCCATCCAGCGAAATCGGAACCATGCGCATCATTCAATACCGCCTCCTTAATAAGGAACCATTGGCTTATTTACTATATGTCTGCCGAAGCCATCTGGAATAGGACATATGACTCAAGTTTATTGACGGATTTCAGCCAGATAACAAGTGAAAATAGGACTACATTTATTGGTCCTTTAGTGGTATAGTGATTCTACTTATGTTAGTCATGGAGGCATTATGGATACTAAAGGTAAAACAAGCAGCATAGAACAGTCCGCCTACTTGTTTAATGTAGATATATTGGTAGAAGGCAATACGAATGCGCTCGCAGCAGAGCGTCTCCTGCATCTGCTTAATCAATGCGGATTTGCTGACTATCGCATTAAATCAGGAATCGAACTGGGCAGGCTTATTGAAGCGCTGGAATCCGCCGTATCGGGCAAACCCGCAATTGGCAGCCCTTACATCGCTGAACCGCCGGCGGGCGGCAACCCTGCGGGACCTCAGGAGCACCGTACTGAAGCAGCGACGGCCACTATCGAAGAAGTGCCTCAAATTATTGACCGGGTACGCACCAGTATTTCCGAGAACCGGCTGATCCGCCTCTCGGTGAATAAGGGATTTGGCGTACGCCTGAACATTCCATGCCGAATAATCAAGCTTGATGAGAGCAGCCAAATGCTCACTGTCTATCATGTGGATGAGAAGCAGGTATACACGTTTACATTGAATGAGATCGATGATTTTGTGATTTGACACGGAACAAAGGATTGACTGCCAAGCAAGCGAAGGGAGCCTCCCCGATAAGGAAGGCTCCCTTTTTTTTATTTGAAGCTCATGGTATGCAGCATTTCTGTAATCTCATAGCCGGTAACAGGCGGGCTCCACAGAAAGCCCTGCATCTCATCGCATAGATGCTTTTGCAGAAATTTCATTTGGACTTCAGTCTCGACGCCTTCGGCGATTACTTGAAGCTGCAAACTATGCGCCATTGCAATAATAGCAGCGACTATGGCCGCATCCCCGGGATCATGCTCAATATCGCTCACGAATGACCGGTCAATCTTCAAACGGCCGATCGGCAGATTCTTCAAATAATGAAAGGAGCTGTACCCGGTTCCAAAGTCATCAATGCTGATATGCACGCCAAGCTTGGTAAGCTCCAGCAAACAGCTGGAGGCATGCGTGACATCCATCGTCATCGTTTCCGTAATCTCCAGATCGAGGTATTGGGCCTCCAGCCCCGTCCGGTCCAGAATCTCCGCTACTCTTTCTGTTAAATTCTGCTGCAGAAACTGCCTGATCGACAGGTTCACGGAGACCGGGATGGAAGGAAGCCCCGCAGCCTGCCAGGCTTTATTTTGCCGGCATGCCTCCTCCAGCACCCAATCGCCAATTTGCACAATGAGCCCGCTCTCCTCTGCCAGAGGTATAAATTGCCCCGGTCCCACAATTCCCCGCTCAGGATGCTCCCAGCGGATCAAAGCCTCCACGCCCACAATTTCACCCGTAACCAAATGATACTGAGGCTGATAATATAAAATAAATTCCTTCCGCTGAACCGCCCGCTTCAGCTCGTGCTGAAGCGTCAGACGCGCAAGCGAACTGTTATCCCATTCCTCGGAATAAATGAAACAGTTATTCTTCCCGCTGTCCTTCACCCGGGCAAGCGCCATGTCCGCTTTCCTGAGCAGTACGCTTGCATCATCGTTGTCTAGATTGTTTGTGGCGATGCCGATGCTCACTGTTACATGCAGCGGGACTCCCTGCAGCTCAAAGGGCTCCTCGATCAGGTGCAGCACTGCTTTGGCTTTACAGAGCAGCTCGTCCTCCGTACCTGCGTCTGTATATAGAATGGCGAACTCATCGCCTTCCATGCGTGCTGCAAGATCAGGCTCGGGCAGACCGCGGTTGAGCCGTTCAGCCATCTGCATCAGCAGCATATCCCCGAAATCTCTTCCGAACGAAGCGTTAATCAGCTTGAAGCGGTCGACATCCAGATACAGAATCGCCAGCCGCTTCCCCGGGGCTTTGGCACTACTCAGGCTCTCGTTCAACTGCATCATAAAGGATCGTCTGTTCGGGAGGCCCGTCATGTCATCATAATACGCCATATAACGGATTCGCTCGAGATTCCGCTTGCGGTCGCTGAGATCCGTGCTGATTATCACGGTTCCGATAATCCGGCCGTTGTTCAGCACCGGTGCTGTTTTTACATGAATATCAAAGAAATGTCCGCGGCTGTGAATCGTGCTGACTGTCATTTCCTTGACTTTCCCTCGCAGCGTCTGCCTGAAATTGTCTACAATCTGCCGACGGTGATCCGGATCAACATACGGCAAGAACATCCTGCCCAAAAGCTCCTCTTTTTTGTATCCGAGAAGCTCGCTGGTGGATTCGTTCAGCTCGACAATCCGCCCTGATCTGTCAAGCACCATCAGTGCAACCGCATCGAAGGTAAGCAAGGACTCCGCAATCCGGGTATAAAAATCATTCGTTCCCGGTAATTGATTACGCCTGATCAAAGGAATGATGAATCCGAAGATCATTCCACCCGCAGCCGCCGTTACCGCCAGCGTGCTCCACCAATAATCAAAAGAAGACAGCCACCAAAAGCTTGCCGCCATCCAAACCAGTGCAGCCATACCGACGCCAAACGTTGCTGCCCAATAAATGCGAACGCTTACAATTCGATGGTTGGCGTTCTTTCCTGAGGTCTCCGCCGCATCATTGGACACGAATATCTTCCTTTCTGATTCTGAGTCTTATCTGAACCCTATTATAAACGATAATGGTCATATATGGATACTCCCTTTGGAGGATTTATCCAATTAAACGACAACAGCCGACTTCTTTCACGGATTGTGAAAGAAGCCGGCAGTCGAATAAAGGCGATTATTCGCTCTTGGCCTTCCAGAGGGCATAAGCTGCCAATCCCCAGGATATAATGAAGGCCAACCCGCCAAGCGGCGTTATGGCCCCAAGCCACTTGACATCGCTGAGACTGAGCGCGTACAAACTTCCCGAGAACAAAAAGATGCCTATATGCATAAATCGGGCAGCCCAGCGCATGGCGGCAATATGAGAGCCAAGCCGCGTCGAGGCCAAAGCGAGCAGAAACAGCCCGATCGCATGATACATATGGTACCGGACGCCAGTCTCGAAGACATTTAGCATCTCCGCCGTGAGGCGGCTTTTCAGGCCATGCGCCGCAAAAGCGCCGAGGGCTACCGCAAGCAGCGCATGCATCGCACCAAACGCTCCGTATTTGTTAAACAAATCCAATCACGACCTTTCCAAATATGTGAAAAATCAGTTACAATGAACGAAAATCAATTGGAGTGGAGGAGTATGTACCCGTATGAATGATAACGAAGAACAGAGTTATCACCTGAAGGATACATTTAATCCGGAACCGGCCTTTGAACCCGAGCCGGTCAGGAGCCAATCGAAGCTTGGAATCGCTTCTTTTATCATTGGCCTCGCAAGTATTGTCGGCTTCATTATTTGTTCCATCATCGCAGCTTCGTCTATTATGGACTACATCACGGCTGACGGCAAGACTGTTCAAAATATTGAAAAATTCTCGGAAGAAATCGCGAAGGACGCCCCTCTTCTGCTATCCATTTTATTCATGATTGTCAGCATTGGCCTGAGCTTGATCGGACTTATTCTGGGCATCGTCGGAGCTTGCATCAGAAATACCCGCAAAGTGTTCTCCATTATCGGAATCGTACTGAACGGCCTTCTCTCCTTTGGCTTTGCCGCCTTGTTCGCTGCTGCTTTGATTACGCAGATGAGCGCCTGACCAGGTACGAATCTCAAAGACTGCAATTGCCAAGAAGAAGGGGCATTTGCAGTTTTTTTTGCAAATATAAGAAAGTATAAAATTTCATCATACTTTGCTTCTATTTCTGAGGGAAGAAGAAATTAACTTTGCCGCCAAAGGACGGCGCAGCCGTTTCTTCTTGTTTGCGCGGTTTCAAGATTAATAGGATTGGATTTATTTTGCTTCACATAACCTCCCCGGACTTGAATACAATGAATAACAACAAGCAAGAGAGGGTTGGAGGTGTAAGACTTGGAGGCTATGAATGGACCGTTATTTATTGTTTCGCGCGAGGATTGGTCCCTGCACCGCAAAGGACATGAAGACCAGGCCAGACATCAGGAAAAGGTTCGGGAGGCCATTAAGCAGAACCTTCCCGATATCGTAACCGACGAGAGCATAGTGCTCTCCAACGGCAAGCAAACGGTGAAGATCCCCATCAAAAGCATCGATGAATCTCATTTTGTCTACAACTACAACAAAAAGCAGCATGTGGGACAAGGTGACGGCGATTCCCAGGTTGGAGATGTGCTTGGCACCGATCCCCAATCCGCCCAGGGCCCCGGCAAAGGCCAGGGGGCTGGCGATCAGGCAGGCGAGGATTACGTCGAAGCGGAGATTACCATCGATCAGCTCGAGGATATGCTGTTTGAAGAACTGGAGCTGCCCAATCTGGAGCAGAAGCAAAAGGATGTCCTGGAAACGACGGATGTTGTCTTTCAGGATATCCGCAAGAAAGGCATTATGTCCAACGTCGACAAGAAGCGGACCTTGATTGAAAATATAAAACGCAATGCCAATGCCGGCAAATCCGGGATCGGCGGCATCTCCCCGGATGACCTGCGTTTTAAAACCTGGAACGAGGTCATCAAACCCCAGTCCAACGCTGTTGTGCTGGCGCTTATGGATACCTCCGGCAGCATGGGCTCCTTTGAGAAATACTGCGCACGCAGCTTTTTCTTCTGGATGACCCGCTTTCTCCGGAGAAAATACGAGCATGTGGAAATCGTCTTTATCGCCCATCATACGGAAGCCAAAGAAGTGACAGAGGAGGAATTCTTCACCCGCGGCGAAAGCGGAGGAACGATCTGCTCTTCCGCCTACAGAAAGGCATTGGATATTATCGATCAAAGATATCCCACATCGAACTGGAACATCTATCCGTTTCATTTCTCCGATGGCGACAATCTGACCTCTGATAACGAAAAATGCGTGAAGCTGATCGAACAGTTGCTGGAGCGGACCAATCTCTTCGGATATGGGGAGGTCAACCAGTACAACCGCAGCAGCACGCTGATGTCAGCCTATAAGAACATCGCCAATAAGAAGTTCATGTATTCCATAATCAAGGACAAAGGAGAAGTATACAAGGCGCTCAAAACCTTCTTCTCCAATCCGGCTGCAAGCAGCAGCTGATGCACCCATCCCGCTTGTCTTCCCGGACGAGCGGGATTTTTTTCGTGTTTTCCATAAAATGGCCGGCAGGGATACTATTCTCTTATCGCAGAGGGGAAATTTCCATGATCGGCCTTTTCCGTGTGTTTGTTCGCGCAGAATCATATAAAATATAGTTAACGCTTACATTTGAGATAATACGCCTGTTTGCTAAGCAAATGGAAGGATTTGCTTATCTAAGACCCCTCTAATTCGACGGATTTAATGTCATATTTAATGACATTATCTTGTTTTTATTCATTCCATTTTCCTTTATACTGAGTATAAACAAGACTTATGAGTTATATAAAATAACATATTAGTAACAAGGAGTGAACATCAATGTACAAGGTGATTCTGGTTGACGATGAAGCGGTCGTCCGGCACGGCTTGAAGCATACCATCGACTGGGCTCGCCACGGGTTTGAATTAATAGGCGATTACCCCAACGGACGCGAGGCGTGGGAGGCTGTCGAGGAGCATAAGCCGGACCTCATCATTTCCGATATATGCATGCCTTTCATGGATGGCCTCGAGCTTGCCGGGGCCGTCGTCAGCACTTATCCTTACATCAAAATGATCATTCTGACCGGCTTCGATGAATTTCAATACGCCCAGCAGGCTATCCGCCTGAAGGTGTCCGATTTCGTGTTGAAGCCCATTACCGCTCAGGAAATACGGGATTTGCTTGATAAAGCCAGAAACGAAATGGATGACGAAAGGAAACGTCTGGAGGATCTCGGCAGACTGCAGGCGCAGCTGACTCAAAGCCTGCCGCTGCTGAAGGAGCGTTTTCTTGAAAGGCTTGTTATTTCCGGCCTGGAGGAAACGGAAATCGCAGAGCGCTTCGCATACTTCGGGCTGCCGCCGATGCCGCCGCTGTATTTGGTCATGGTTGTCGATATCGATGATTTCGGCAGCGGGCAGAGCCATGAGTCCCATAATTATGATGAAGAAATTCTCCGGCTTGCGGCCTTCGACATGGTGAATGAGACGGTAAGCGACGGGTTTGGCGTGCTGCTTCGCACCCGGGAGGAACGGATGGTCGTCATTACTTTCGGCCGGCAGGATGAGAGCGCCCTCTATGAGCAGACTTTCCGCCTCGCCGAGGAAGCCAGACATCGGATTGAGAAATTTCTTAAATTCACGGTGACGGTCGGAATTGGCCGCGTCTGCTCATCCGCATCCATGCTCCCCGGCTCCTATAGCGGCGCCCTGTCCGCGCTTGAATATCGATTCCTGCTGGGCAAGAACCGGATTCACAGCATTCTTGATATGGAAGGCAAGCCTTCCTTCCCTCTGCAGCCAGCTCTCGATTGGGACCGCAAGCTTGTCGCGGCCGTCAGGATGAATTCCTGCCAAGAGGCTCAGCAGCTGGTATCCTGCTGGATCAACGACCTGCGCGCCTCGCATGCCCCTATGGAAGCGTGCGTGCTGGAAATACACAAGGTGGTGCTTTCCCTGCTCAATACCGTTCAAGAGCTTGGATCTCCCCCACAAACCACAGCGCTGTATAATCAGATCAATGAGCTGTACCGCTACAAAACGCTCGATGATATAGAGGCGTGGTTCAAACAGCTTGTCCAATCGATTATGACGGCAATCACCGAAAACCGTGCCCAGTTTACCAATATGCAGATTATGCGGGCAGTCGAATACATCGACACCAATTATGCCAATGAGAAAATATCTCTGCAGGAGCTGTGCCGCCACGTTCTGATGAGCACCAGCTATTTCAGCCTTGTCTTCAAACAGCATACAGGCGAAACCTTCGTGGAGTATCTCACCAGAGTCCGCATGGAGAAAGCCAGGGAGCTGCTCCAGTTCACTTCTCTTAAATTCTATGAGATTGCTGACCGGATCGGATACGGGGATCCCAATTATTTCAGTATTTTATTCAAGAAGCATGCCGGGGTATCGCCGCGGGAGTACCGCGACCGCTTGGCAAAGGAGCGCGCAGGCTGACATGTTCAGACAGCGGAGGCCCTTCTTCCCGATTCTCCCTTTCAAAAGCATACAATCCAGCATATCGCTCGCCTTCTCATTGCTCATTCTTGCAACCATTGCCGTGACAAGTCTGATCAGCTACCGCCTTTCCGTCCGTTCTGTGGAAATCAATTCCCAGAGCTACATCGAAGAGGTCATCAAGCAGGTCAACGGCAATATTCAATCCTATATTGACAACATGGAAAATATTTCGCTGCTCGCCATGACCAATAAAGATGTGAAATACTACATTTCCAGCAACAGCTTCATCAGTGACGAGGACCGCAGGCCTTACGAGAAACGGATCTCGGATTTGTTTCAGGCCATTCTGTACACCCGCAAGGACATCGCCTCCATCATGGTCTTCGGCTATAACGGCCGTTATGTATCGGACAGACGAATTACAACGCTTGATCCGGGCGTCAAGCCTCAGACCCAGGACTGGTATGTCAACGCGCAGAAGCAGGGCGGGCAGTCCGTTATCTCCGCCCCGCATGTGCAAAATCTGCTCCTGAACGAATCCCGTTCGGTCGTCTCCTTGAGCAGGGAATTGAAAAGCACGGACGGCATCACAGCCGAAGGCATCTTTCTGGTAGATTTGAACCTCAGCGTGATCAACGATATATGCAGCACCATCAATTTGGGCAAACAGGGTTATGTGTTTATCGTGGATAACGGCAGCAGCATCGTTTATCATCCGGAGCGCAAGAGCGCAAGCCCGCAGCCGGTCGAGCCTATCCGTCAGGTGCTCGCCACTGCAAGCGGCGGCTCCTTCATGGTCGATGATAACGAAGGCAACCGCATGTACACCGTGCAGGATACCAACTTTGGCTGGAAAATCGTCGGCGTCGCGTATACGGACGATCTGATCGCCAACAAAGGAACGATCCGCAATTCGATTGTGCTTTACTCTGTTTTTGGCCTCGCGATCTGTCTCCTGCTCTCCCTCCTGCTCTCGCACAGGCTCTCCAGGCCGATCAAGAACCTGCAGCGGGATATGAAGAAAGTGGAGAAAGGAAATTTCGAGATCCAGACGGAAATCGGAGCGATGAACGAAATCGGCCAGCTCGGACGGACCTTCAATATGATGGTGGGGCAAACCCGGAATTTGATGCAGGAAATGCTGCAAACCCAGGAGAACAAGCGCAAAAGCGAGCTGCAGCTGCTGCAGGCCCAAATTAATCCGCATTTTCTGTACAATACCCTCGACTCCATCGTCTGGATGGCCGAGCAGAAGCAGCACGAGGAGGTAGTGCTGATGACCTCCGCATTAGCCAAGCTTTTTCGCGCCAGCATCACCAAGGATAAGGAACTGGTGCCTATCGGCGTGGAAATCGAGCATATTACCAATTATTTGCTTATCCAGAAGATGAGATACGACAATCAGCTTGACTATGTCATTGAGGTGCCGGAAACGCTGCTGGATTATCTTTCACTGAAAATTCTGCTGCAGCCGTTCGTTGAAAATGCGATTTATCACGGCATCCGCCATTTGCCGGATATCGGCCTCATTACCATTCGCGGAAAGGAAATGGAGGACCGGATTGTATTTGAGGTGGAGGACAATGGAAACGGCATGACGCCGCAGCAGCTGGAGCAGCTTTGGGCAGGCGGTCCCGACCGGGGAGATAACGGCATCGGGATCAGCAATGTGAATGAACGCATCAAGCTTTATTTCGGGGACGGGTACGGCGTTCATATCCGCAGTGAGCTGGAAGAAGGTACCTGCGTTATGATTACGATTCCCAAAATGGTCTAGGAAGGAGAAGGCCCATGCGTATTCGGCAAACCGCATCAAGCCCCATGAGGCAGTCACTGCGTTGGTGTCTGTCTGTCACGCTCCTGATCATGCCGCTGCTGCTCAATGCCTGCACGCCATCCGAACAAACCTTGTCTGTTCAAGTCCCTGAAAAGCGCTCATTAATCCGCTTTGTCGCTTCTGAATACAGCTCGGAGACCCGGCCCCTGCTGGAGAAGCTGGTCAAACAATTCACCGCTATGCACCCTGATATCGACATCGAGCTTCAGGTTGCCAACTGGGACATTCTGGATGGCATCTATACAGCCATGATCAGTCAGGGCCAGCCCCCGGATCTGCTCAATACGAATGTATATGCCCATTTTGCCAAGGATGGTCTGCTGAATGATTTCAATGAACTGCTGTCCCCGGAGCTGAAGGCCAAATTCTATCCGAATCTTCTCGGGATGGATGAAATGGACGGACATCAATACGCGCTCCCTTATGTCACGACAAACCGCAACCTGTACTATAACCGGGAATTATTTCAGAGCGCCGGCATCGCCTCTCCTCCGGCAACATGGGAGGAGCTCCGGAAAGATGCTCTGCTAATCAAGAAAACGGGACTTGCGCACGGGTTCGGCGTCGATCTGACCGACAATGAAATACAAGCCTACCTCTCCTATTTCTTCTTCGGGGCAGGCGGCGGCTGGATCAAGGATGGGAAATGGACGATCAATTCGCCGGAGAATATCGCAGGGCTCAGCTTTATGAAGGAGTTATTCGATCAGGGGCTGACGGATCCGGAACCGACGATCACCACACGCGACGAAAAGCAGCGGATACTTGGTTACGGCAAGCTCGCGATGATGATATCCGGCAACTATTTCAGCTCGGTAATGCCCCGGGAATTCCCCAAGCTCAAGTGGGGAGTCGGTCCGATCCCCGTCAAGAAAGGAGTTCCCGCCATTTCATTCGGTGTCCAGGATGTGCTGGTCTCTTTCAAAACCGATCATACCGACAAGAAAGCCTTGTCCGCCTTTATCGATTTTCTCTACCAGGACCCTGTGTATGAGGAGATGGTGCTCAAAGAGGGATTCGTCCCCGTTACCCGACCGATCGGCGACAAGCTGTCCCGGACCGACAATGTAATGAAACGGAATCTGGACGCCATGCAGAAGGCCAAATTCTATCCCATCCAGCAGTCCGCCTGGCAGGCGGTTATGGACACTGCGCGCAAAATGGGGGATGCCGTGCTCTATGACCATCTCCTGCCCGAAGCTGCGCTGGATCAGCTGCAGAAATTCGCCGAGGATCGAAGCGGACAATAAGAAAAGAAGATAACAAAGAATTCAGGGAAGATAATCGATAGAGACGAAGGCTTACTCCCTTTATGATGATGTCAGGCGCTAAAGATCCGTTGCCGGATCTTCTCCAAGCGACACACATGACTAGGGAGGGTTTGCTGTATGATTTTCAAGAGAAAAATGGCTGCACTTGGTATTGCCGCTTTACTGGTCGTCCTGCCCCTCGCGGGCTGCGGCTCATCGAATGGGAATGCGACAGAGAACAAGCCTGCGGCGGCGAATGAAACGCCTGCAAACACAAGCACCAATACGGATGCCGGTACAACTGCGGAACCGGATCCAGCTCCGGCTGCGGAAACCAAATTAACCGGCGATTTTGAAATTCAATACTTTGTAGGCGGTTATGGCGACAAATGGTGGAAGAAGGTCATTGCCGACTTTCAGGCAGCCAATCCGGATTTGAATATCAAGGAACAGGCCGGTCCCAAAATCAATGATCAGAACAAACCGCGCTGGATCGGCGGCAATCCGCCGGATTTCGTCTACATTGACGGACCGGGTCTGAACGACCGCCAAATGGTCGAAGACGGACAGCTGGAGGATTTGACGGAATGGATCAAGGATGCCAAGAACATCGACGGCGAGCTGATCTCCGATATTTTGGCGCAGCCTCCGCAGCTGTATGACGGCAAAGTCTACAACATTCCGCTCGTGCTCAATTCATGGGGCGTGTTCTGGGATAAAGCGCTGTTCACGGAGAAAGGCTGGGCTGAGCCAACGGATTTTGACTCGTTCCTCGCAGTCAGCGACCAAATCAAGGCAGCCGGCGTAACGCCTTTCATTCATACCGGCAAATATCCGTATTACATTAATGGCGCTATTCTTTATCCCGCTATTGTATCAGCCAACAATAATGACTATAAAATTCTTCAGGATATGGCCGCCAACAAGGTCGAAGCCTTCCAAAGCCCGGCCGTTCTGACGGCTCTGAACAAAATCGTGCAGCTGCGCGACAAAGGCTTTATCGATAAAGCGTCGATTCAAATCAATCATACCGATTCGCAAATGCTGTTCCTGCAGCATAAGGACGCGTTCATCCCGAACGGTCTGTGGCTGCCCAATGAAATGTCCAAGGATATTCCAGGCGGCTTCAGCTTCGGCTTTATTCCTTCGGTCACGCAGGACAAAGGCGGCAAAGTCGTTGCCAATACGTCAACGTCAACCGTGGCCATTGCCAAAAACGCCAAAAACAAAGAAGCGGCCAAAGCGTTCCTGCAGTTCGTGTTCTCCAAAGCGCAGGCTTCGCAGTGGGCAGAGCTCAGCGGTGCGCCTTCCAACATCAAAGGCGACATCAGCAGCTCGAATGCGCCAAGCTTCGTTAAGGATGCAGCCAAATATTTGACCTCGCCCGATACGATCGTCATTCCGACCATCACGTTCAACGCAGATGTGGATAAAGCGATGCAGGATGCAACCGATGCGCTTACGATCAGCACGATTACGCCTGAAGAATGGGTAACCCGCGTAACCGATGCCGTGAAAAAAGCAGCCAAATAAACCGGTGAGGCATCAACATTCGGGGAATGGGAATGACAGGCAGGGGACAGCCTTGCCTCCTCATTCCCCGTTAACTTTATTCCATCAGGACGGTGAAAGCTTATGAATTCCGGAACGGCAAAGCGGCAGCGGAATCTGTTTATCGCTGCCTTCATCCTCCCTACTTTCCTGTTCTTCTGTCTATTCATGATCTATCCGGTTATCCAGGCGCTGTATTATTCCTTCTTCGACTGGTCCGGCATGTCGCAGAACAAAACCTTTATCGGATTGGACAATTTCAAGGAGATGTTCCGGGACCCCATCATATGGCGGTCAATCGGAAACGATTATTTTCTGGTTATCGGCAAAATCATCGGCATTATGATCATCGCCACCTTCTTCGCCGTGGCGCTTACCCGGTTTAATTTTAAGCTTGCCGCTTTCTTCCGCTCGATTTTTTTCATACCGAATGTCATCTCGGTTGTAGTCATCGGGGTGCTGTGGAATTTCATCTATAATCCCCAGATCGGTTTCCTGAACGGATTTCTGTCGCTCTTCACGGAAAATAAAGTGGATATCACCTGGCTCGGCTTCCCCAAGCATACCATCTGGATGCTGCTGCCCCCCGCCATCTGGGCCGGCATCGGATTTTATATGATCCTGCTCATTGCCGCGATACAGAACATCCCGGTCTCGTACTATGAAGCAGCGGCCCTTGAAGGCGCTGGACAGTGGCGTCAATTCCGCCATATTACCGTCCCGCTGATCTGGGAGCAGATGAAGGTTTCTATCATCAATATTATGATGACCACCCTGAACGGCTCGTTCGTAATCGTGTGGATTATGACGGAGGGCGGACCTGACAATTCCACCCAGGTTATGGGCTCCTATCTGTACCAGATGGCGTTCCGGCAGTATCACTTCGGCTACGGCGCCGCCATCGGCGTACTTATCCTGGTCCTGTCGCTTATCACCACCGTTACTCTTCAGCGGCTGTTTCGCCAGGAAACCATCGAAGTCAGCTAATGTTTAAAGGAAGGGGCATTCATCATGAATTCGGGCCTCAAAAATCCGGTCATCAAAATAATGGCTTACGCCATCCTTTTCGTATGGGGCGTATCCGTGCTTTATCCGCTGCTGTGGACGCTGCTGGATTCGCTCAAGAACAATGAACAGTTCTTCAGCAATGCACCCTGGTCACTGCCGGAATCTCCGCTGCTGTGGAGCAACTTCTCCTATGTATGGAGCAAATATAATTTCAGCAGATACTTCGTCAATTCCATCGTCGTGACCAGCGGCTCTACGCTGCTCGGACTGCTGCTGGCCGCCGCAACGGCCTATGTGCTGGCCCGCTACAAGTTCAGAGGCAGCCAGGCGCTCTATCTGCTCTACATTGCTTCCATGATGGTGCCCTTCAGTCTGGCCCTGATCCCGCTGTTCTTCCTGATGGATTCGCTGCATCTGATCAATACGGAGCTGGGATTGATTCTGGTATATGCGTCCAGCGTGCTGGCCTTCGGCATATTCGTGCTGGTCGGGTTCTTCAAATCACTGCCCAAGGAGCTGGAGGAAGCGGCAGTCGTCGACGGCGCTTCCCATTACGGCACCTTCTTCCGCGTCATGCTCCCTCTGTCGCAGCCCGGACTCATAACCGTAGCGATCATCAACGTGCTTAATATCTGGAACGAGTATATTGTCGGCACCATTCTGATCAACGACCCGGACCATTATACGCTGCCTGTCGAGATCGGCGTCCTGCGGCAGGAAATGGAATACCGTACGGAATGGGGCCCCTTGTTTGCCGCTTTGCTCATCACGATTGTTCCTGTCCTGATCATGTATATGTTCTTCCAACGGCGGATTGCCAGCGGGATTACAGCAGGCGCTGTCAAATAACAAGGGGGCTCGCGCTGCCCGTAAAAAGCCATCACCCTGAAGAGTTCAACAGGGGGGTGGCCTTTTTTATATTCCCCGAAGCCCAGATTCTAATTTGCCTCCGCAGGGTACCACATAAAGATAGTACTATTCACGCATTCTACCGTCATTATAATAAGAGACAGTAAGAAGAAACGGCTGCTTCGGTCTTTTGGAGGCAAAGTCAGTTTCTTCCCCAAAAATATCAGATCAAGCAGAGGCCAATTCTATACATTCTGATATCTCCATGAAAGTTGAGGTGCTTGCATATGAGCAGAAGATGGCTGGAGCAGGAAGGCGCGGCCTGGACGAAGCAGGGGATTATTACGGACGAACAATACAGGCGCATTCTGGGGCTGTACCCGGAACAAAAACGTGCTGCCGGTTTGATTCCCATACTGGGCAGCATCCTCGTCGGCCTTGGGATTCTCAGCTTCGTAGCTGCCAATTGGCAGGACATCCCCCAGCTTGTCAGACTGGCGCTGATGATGCTGATCATGACCGGTTTATATGCATCCGGCTGGCTGCTGGATAAGAAAGAACATGACAAGCTTGGAATTGCCCTCATCAGCCTTGGGCTGATCAGCTTCGGAGCAAGCATTGTGCTGATTGGCCAAATGTTCCATCTGGTCGCTTACAACGCGGCTTCTTTTACCATTTGGAGCGTCGCGGGCCTGTTCACCGCCTTCCTGTTTCGAAGCCGTTATTTGTATATTCTCAGCCTGCTGATCTGTACGCTGACGCAATGGTACAGCTCGACGGAATTTCATACATTCAGCTACGCTGTCCTGGTCATCACAATCGCCGGCTTCGGTGCCTATTGGTGGCAAAGAAAAGATGCGCTGCTGGGCTGGTGCCTGGCCGGAAGCTTCGTGCTGCAGGCGCTGCTTGCCATCATCGGAAATGACTGGGCGTTTACCTGGTTCTTCATACCCATCTGGCTGCTGTATGCTGCAGCAGACTTGCCCGGAGACCGCAAAACGTTCTACCCGTTCCAGGCCGTGGTGCTCATTGCGGCTTTTATTTTCAACTGGTTTCTCGTCCTGTTCTGGGAGAACGACTACAGCAGCTTTCGAGAAGACGCGGCGGCCCGGCCTCTTCCCTATATCATTCTGCTGGCCATCCTGCTGCTTCTCTCGCTTGGCGGCAAATGGCGGCATAGTCGTTTATCGTCCAGTCCGGACTGGATTCTGGCCATTCCCTTCTTCTATTTGGCTGGCGGGACCGGTCTGCTTACCCTGTTATCCCTCTTTATCTTCTCGCTCTATTTATTGTGGAACGGTTATCTCGAGGAATGGCGGCTCAAAATCAATCTTGGCACCCTGCTGTTTCTGATCAGCACCATGACCGCATACGGAAAGCTCGCATGGGATTTCATGGACAAATCGCTGTTTTTCATTCTTGGCGGCATTCTTCTGCTTGTACTCGGCTGGTTCCTCAACCGCCGCAGGCAGCAGGTATTATCCGGCATCAGAGAGGATGAACATCATGACCCGAATTGATTTCATGAAGCGGCACCGCGCCAAGCTGTTTATCGTTCTGATCGCGGCGCAGATTCTGTTTCTGGGCGGACTTGTCAGCTACCACTATGCCGCTTTATGGTTTGGCCAGGAGGCCAGGCTTGCGACCACTCCCATTGATCCCCGCGATCTCCTGTACGGAGATTATGTGACTCTGAACTATGAGATCAGTCAGCTTGATCCCGGCCTTTGGAGAGGGTCGGGCAATCTGCCCGAAGAAGGCGACAAAGTCTATGTGGTGCTGCAGCTTGCGGCGGACAGCGATGTTTATCAGGCAAAGGCTCTTTATTCCCGCAAACCCGCCCCATCCGGAGGCGAGCTAATTATAAAGGGCAGGGTCCGTTACGCAACAAATACAGGAATCTTCATAAACTATGGCTTAGAGAAGTTTTATATCCCGGAGAATACAGGCAAACAGCTCGAAGAACAGACGGACAGTCTAGTTGTGAAGATCAGAATCGCCCCCTGGGGGAACGCCGTAATTGAAGAGATCGAACCTTTGACACAGCCCCGCTAAAACGGCATAATTGAATCTATTGATAGTTTGTAAATTTGGTTATTTGGTCGTAGTTTTACACATCGCGTTAACTCTAAAATCTGCCCGCACCGGCACTGAAAGGAAGGTAGCTCACAGTGTCTTTCATGCACCCTGCGCGTTTGCTGCGCATGAGACCATTTTTCTTCTTCACTCTATTATTGCTAGTTAAAAGCGCCCTCGCCTATTTCGTCATTTTTGACGGCGGCCTTTCCTGGACCATGCTCGTAACGGAAATCCCTTTCTTCTGGCTTTTGTTCTGTCTGATTGAACTATTCGCCACCAAACGCAAACTCGGCCTTTATCTGGCCGCTAATTTATTCGTCACCGCCATCATCTTTGCGGTCATCATGTATTACAAATATTACGGCGTTATCGTAACCTATCACGCGCTGGAGCAAGTGAACCAGGTAACCGCAGTCAAAAACAGCGTATTCTCCTTGCTTGATCCCTATTACCTATTGATATTTCTGGATGTCATTGTGCTGGGCTTTGTAATCTTCCGCAAGCAGACGGGTCTGCACTGGAAGAGAATCAGCATGAGGAAAGCCAACCGGAAAGTGGTAACCGCTCTGCTCGTCTTTTCTCTCGTGCTCTGCTTCTTCAGTATTTATCCCAACCGCGCAAGCATGAATGAGATTGTAAAAGCGGAAGACATGGGGATTCTGAATTACGAGCTATATACCCTGTTCAAGAACAACAACGAAGATCTGATCCATCCGGACGAAATCTCGCAGGGTACCATTAATACACTTAAGAACATCAGCGAGCCTGCGGAGCCTAAATATTGGAATGCCGCCGCCGGCAAGAACCTGATCGTCCTGCAGCTGGAGGCTTTTCAAAACTTCCTGATCGGGCTTAAGATTGACGGCCAGGAAATAACGCCGAATATGAACAAGCTCGCCAAGGAAAATTTTTACTTCTCCCACTTTTTCCAGCAGGTAGGTCAAGGCAATACCTCGGATGCCGAATTCGTTGTCAATACCTCATTTTATATTCCGCCGCAGGGCGCCGCTACGCAGGTATATGCCGACAAGGTGCTGCCGAGTCTGCCGCGCCTGATGGGCAAGAACGGCTACAAAACAGCGACCTTCCATACCAATGTGGTGGAATTCTGGAACCGCAGCGGCCTGTACAAGGCGCTTGGCTTTGAAAAATATTATGATCAGGAATTTTTCGGAACGGATGATACGGTCTTTTTCGGTCCCGCTGATGAGGTATTGTACAGAAAAACCGCCGAAGAGCTTGACCGGATGGATCGCGAAGGCGAACCGCCTTTCTATTCTCAGGTGATATCCATGACAGCTCATCACCCGTTCACCATTCCCGAGCGTAAATATAAAATGAAACTGCCTGAACGTTATGAGGGAACATTCGTCGGGGATTATATCCGCGCCCAAAACTATGCCGATTTTGCCATCGGGTTGTTTATTGACGATCTCAAGAAACGGGGAATCTGGGATAACAGTATGCTCGTCGTATATGGCGACCATCTTGGACTGCCGATCTATTCCCTGCACCGCGACGACAAGGATCTGATGAAAGAGATTTACGGTCATGAATACGGTTATGCGGACATGATGAACATACCGCTTATCATCGCATCCCCTGGAATTACAACGCCTCAGGAATTCAAGCAAACCGGAGCTCAGGTCGATGTTCTTCCTACCGTCACCAATTTGCTTGGCGTGTCGCTCGAGGATCATATTCATTTTGGACAGGATCTGCTCAACCAGACCTCCAATCTGCTGCCGCAGCGTTACTATCTGCCATCAGGCTCCCTGATCACGGACAACGCGATGTTCCTGCCGGGAACCGGCTTCGAGGACGGCTCCAATTATCCGCTGCCGGGACTTGGTCAGCAGGATTCTGCAGCCACCTCCGATCAGTTTGACCGGGCGCTGGAGCTGCTCCTGCTCTCGGACAGTTATGTCAGTCAGCTTCCCAATCTGGAATAATGCACTTATTCATTGTCCTTCATTTACAGACGCCGGCCTCTGCCCAGCGTCTGTTTTTTTGCCCGGGAATATTGAAGCATGGTTTTACCAATATTAAAAAGGAATTTCCCAATACCGGTTGAATGGATGGGATCCTTACATAACGGAGGTTCGTCATGAACACAATCAACGGCTTTCACTATTCTCTCAGGAAAGTGAGAAAAGCCGTCCTATTAGCTGCAGCCGCCAGCCTTACAGCGGGTACGGCGGCATTATTCTGCCCGGAACCGGGGCAATTGGCCCGGGCTGCAGGAGTTTATGGTCCAACAGGCAGTGAGCAGGCCAATAATCATCTGCACGACGGGGCGAGGTCCACAGATAGAAAAGACAAGATCGCAGCAGCCAGAGCAACCTACCGGTCGTCCGCCTCTATCAAGCAGGCGCTGGTGAAGGATGCCTTTAATTATCTGGAAACCCCCTATGTATGGGGCGGCACCAGGCCTTCTGTCGGTTTTGACTGCTCGGGATTTGTATACTTTATGCTGAACAAATTCGGCATTTCGCAGCGGCGAACAACCGCCTCAGAGCTGTACAGACAGGGCTGGGCGGTTAACAGGTCCATGCTCCGCCAGGGAGACCTCGTTTTCTTCCGGAGCCTGACCACGGGGGCCGTCAACCATGTCGGCTTCTATTTGGGCGGCGATTCCTTTATCTCCGCAACCAGCTCACGCGGCATATATGTACAGCAGCTTGGCAGTTCTTATTGGGCTCCCCGTTATGCAGGCGCACGAAGGCTGTATTAAGAGGGCAGTCCCGCTGACTGCCCTGTCTTTCCCCTATTCCGTCGGCATTCCAGCCGACTTGCGGATTTCATTAGCCAGACGTTGAAACTCCGCTTTATCTGTTTTGGTCTTTGCGACAAACCATCCCGCCGACAAGAAACTGATAATTTTCTCTGCATCCGCTTTTGTCATCCCGGGTTCTTCCTCCTTTTTGGTCGACCACCAGCCCTCATTGCCAAACGAATCGTTCAGATCCAGCAATACTCCTGCAACGGTAACGCCATTCCGGTATTGATAAAGATTGGCATGCGCGCTCTGCTCGCCCCGGCTCCATGCATACGTCTGCCAGAAATGCTCGCAAGCCCCGCGCCTGGCCATCTCCTCCACAACGGCATAAGAGCCGTATACTCCGGACTTATAGCCGGTTATTTGAGCGTCCGCAGCGCGGAGATACTCCTCGATCGACCGGTAAGCAGCGGGCTGCGCATCATAATCGACAGCAAAGTAAATCGCGCTTCCCTGCGGTTGGCCAATTAGTTCGGCCTGCCTCAGCGCTGCCGCACCGTCTGTTCTACCCGCAGCCTCGCCGCTGGCAGCCCTGCTCGCCGTCGTCTCGAATACAGATACAATTTGCATGCCTGCTCCGGTGATGGCTTCCGCCTCCGCCCGGGTCAGCCGTTTCCATGCCAAATTCTCCG
Organism: Paenibacillus sp. JT31N11; assembly: GCF_056269285.1. Lineage (NCBI taxonomy): Bacteria > Bacillati > Bacillota > Bacilli > Caryophanales > Paenibacillaceae > Paenibacillus > Paenibacillus sp. JT31N11. The sequence goes on along the minus strand of NZ_JBWDNQ010000003.1, from coordinate 480,294 downwards.
GCACCAGATATCTGGCCGCAAACATCATCCCCGCATTCGCCAGCGCTTTAGCCTGCGCCGCTGTAAGCGGGATCGCACAATCAAATCCCTTCATCCTCGACTATTCACCTCCTGTGCACATTCGCTTAGAGGCACCGTCAAATTAACGGCCTGTATTATTAAATGATGCCAGCTTGGCATACGACCCCGCCAAGTGCTGATTTTAGCCATTTTCCAATCTTGAAGCAGCAGAAAGCGCCACAAAAAACCTAAAGCAGCTGTATAGAGCGCTATTTTTAACGCTAGTTCTTTGTAGAACAGCCTGCCCATGACAGGTGAGCTGCATTTCAGAGCGAAATGCGGCTCACCGTCCCTTTTCCCGCATAACAAAGCACGCTCCCCCATATATATAGTTATGAACCGATCTTTAATCTTTCTATTTTTATCCTCAATTTCAAAAAAATTGCTTGGCATGGGGGAGTGACATTTGCGGCAGGATGAGATAAAAGCGCTGGAGCGGGCCATTGAAGAAATAACCGAAATCGCTCAAGGGTTCGGTCTTGACTTCTATCCGATGCGGTACGAGATTTGCCCGGCTGACATTATATACACCTTCGGTGCGTATGGAATGCCAACCCGCTTCAATCACTGGAGCTTTGGCAAGACGTTCCACCGGATGAAGACCCAGTATGACTTTGGCTTAAGTAAAATATATGAATTGGTCATCAATTCCAATCCTTGTTACGCTTTCCTGCTGGACGGCAATTCGCTTATCCAGAATAAGCTGATTGTAGCCCATGTGCTGGCCCACTGCGATTTCTTCAAAAACAATTCGCGATTTGGCGGCTCCAACCGCAATATGGTGGAGAGCATGTCCGCTACGGCCGACCGCGTCAGCCAGTATGAGATGGAATACGGCACACCGGCGGTGGAGAAATTTATTGATGCGGTTCTGGCGATCCAGGAGCATATCGACCCAACGCTGATCAAGCCCTATCAGCTTGACAAAACCCGCTACATCGAGCTGCTTAACAAGGAGAAACCGAATACCTATACGCCCCAATACGGCTACGAGGATTTATGGTCGCTCGATGACAAGCCCGCCGATGCGGACTCCCAGCAGGAGCCGGAGACCAAGCGGTTCCCGCCCAAGCCGGAGAAGGACCTCCTCTGGTTCATTGAGGAATACTCCCCTGGCCTGAAGGATTGGCAGCGCGATATTATGTCGATGCTGCGCGACGAGATGCTTTATTTTTGGCCGCAAATCGAAACCAAGATCATGAACGAAGGCTGGGCCTCCTACTGGCATCAGCGCATTATCCGCGAGCTTGACCTGACGAGCGACGAGACAATCGAATTTGCCCAGCTCAACTCCTCTGTGGTCCAGCCTTCCCGGAACAGCCTGAATCCTTATTATCTGGGACTGAAAATTTTCGAGGATATCGAGCGGAGATGGGATACCCCGACGAAAGAAGAGCAGGAACGCTATGGACGCAAACCCGGTACAGGACGGGAAAAAATGTTCGAGGTGCGGGAGAATGATTCCGATATATCCTTCCTCCGCAACTATTTGACCAAAAAGCTGGTCGAGGATCTCGATCTATATGTATTCGAGAAGAAAGGCGCGGAATGGAAGATTACCGATAAAACATGGGAAACCATCCGCGAGCAGCTCGTCTATTCCCGGGTTAACGGAGGCTTCCCCAGCATTATTGTCTCGGATGGAAATTTCAATCGAAACGGCGAGTTGTATCTGAATCATCAATATGAGGGCGTGGAGCTGGATCTGAAATACGTGGAACGCACCCTGCCGCATGTCGTCCAGCTGTGGGGCAAATCCGTCCATTTGGAGACTGTTGTAGAGGATAAGCCGATTGTGTTCAGCTGCGACGGGAAGAAAACAAGCCGGAAGTTTCTTTGAATCCATTGAATGCCCATGAGGCAGGCCCAATTTTGAAGGATTTGAATACATTTCATAGCAAAAGTGTTTCAATGCGGTAAAGCTGAGGTTATGGTATACCTAAATAGGGGAGCCACAGCCCGAATGTTTCAAGAGGGAGGTTCTCCCCGGAACGATGAGGTGAATGACCATGATGATTGTGCTTATTGTCGTTGGTGTCGCGCTGATTTTGTTCCTGGCTGCTTTCTTTCTCAGATCCAACCGGTGGAAAACGATTCAATCGGCGTCAGGCGATTCCGCAAATGAACTTCAGGAGAAGCATGCTTACCTGAATAATGAAGGCTTCCGCGTCCGAATTCGCACCGACGACGGGCAGTCGAATCCGGGCATCCCCAGCGTCAACGCAGGAGAGAGCGGATACAGAAGAGGCCTCACCAAGCTCCAGGTGCATGAGGAAGACCTGAAAAAAGCTGCCGAAGCACTGGATCGATTTGAGCGTGATCGTGTCCTGAGACAAACGCCGATCATGTAAAAGCCTGCCGACGCAATGATTCATAAAGTCAATAAAGCCGCGAACATCGAGGGTTCGCGGCTTTATTGCATCCAGGCAAAGCATAAGGATGACCAGTGCTATATGGAAACATCAAATAAGAGCAGGTATCGCTTCGCATCGCGACTACCTGCTCTTATACTGACAACCCGGGCAAGGCTGCGCAGGCGGCATTATTCATCGATTTTCACCACATCCACCGTAACCTTCAGCTCCGCCTGGCTGGAGCCGCGGTAAACCCCTTTGACAGGGACAATGTCCTTGTAATCTCTGCCATGGCCCATCTTCACATAGCGCTCGCCCACCAGCGATTCATTGGTCGGATCAAAGCCGCACCAGCCAAGACCCGGCGCATACGCCTCTACCCATGCATGCGAAGCCTGCTCGAAGTCAGCGCTCCCTCCCTGCAAATCCGATACAAAATGGTAGCCGCTCACATATCTTGCAGGCACTCCTCTTGCACGGCAGGCGGCAATCATCAAGTGGGCAAAATCCTGGCAAACGCCGCGGCGCTTATGAATCATATCGCTTGCGATCGTATTCACATCCGTGGCATACGGATCGTAGACGAATTCCGTCTGGATGCGCCTAGAGATGCCGGAAAGCCAGCCGTGCACGCCTTGCTCTTCTTCAGAGCCCGTTTCTGCAAAAGCAATGACCTCGGGAGTCACTCCCGTATAGTCTGTCGGCAGCAGGTACTCGGAAAACCGGTTCTGCGCCTCATCGCTTGCCAGCCACTCCCATGTCAGCTTGCGGGGCATACCCTCCTCCTCAGGACCTGGGATGAAGGCTTCTTTGGTTACCACCGTCATCTGAGTGCGGATCCTGAGCTTGCGGTGCGGTTCATTGACCGAGAATGCATGCACCCGGTTGCCGAAGAAATCATCATAGCTGAATAATGAAGCGCCCGGCTCGATAGAGATGGAATGCTGATAACAGGACTGCTGTTCATTGGTAAAGGGAGTAAGCCGCAGTTCATTGACACTGTCCGTGACCGGGCTTTTGTAATAATAATCGGTCGTGTGCGAGATGCGTAGCTTCATGCGCTAGCCTCCTCGACTCGAAAAAAGGTATGCGCGAAGGTTACACCGAGCTGCTGGGACGACTGCAGCAGATGCCCCGTAGCGCGCCCTTCCTTCTCCAGCGCCAGATCCTCCCGCTCCAGGCATGCAAGCTCGGCCTTCACCTTGCCCACCTGACGGATAATCCGGTCATGCGCCACGCGCATTTTACTCTCCTGAAGCTCAATGCCGCGCAGATGATGATCAAGCTCATGCAGAGCAAAATGCACGGATCGCGGAAACACGGTGCTCAGGACGAGGAATTCCACAATCGCTTCCTGCGAGAGGCCATCGGCATAATATCTGCGGAATGCCTGATACCCGCTTACCGAACGAAGCACCGCCTGCAGGAATGGGTACACATCGTAAGTCTCATCGCCGGGAGACGAGGTGCCGTAGCCATTCGCTCCCACCGATTGCAGAATGCGCAGCGTATTCTCGGCACGTTCGAGATAGCGGCCGCATTCCATAAAATGCCACTCATTCTCGCGCGGCATTACGGACTGGCAGATTCCATTGAACAGCGAGGTCCATTCCTTGATTCGCCCGAAGAACTGATGCGGCGATTCCCGGCCCAGATCGCTCTGCTGTTTGTCTCTCAGCCACAGATAGAAGCCGTTGGTTGCATCCCACAGCTCGCTTGGCAGCTTCTCTCTGAGGGTGCGGACGTTGGCTCTGGCGTGGTTGACACAGGTCACGAGGGAATTGGGGTTATCACGGTCAAGCGTCACATAATGCACGACATCGTGCTCGCTGTAAGTTGTACCGTACTGCTGCTCATAAGCCGCGCGGCTGCCCAGGACTTCGACTATGCGACCCCACTTGCACAGCCTTTGCTCCTTGTCATCCTCATCCGCATCCGGGAAGGACTGCGTCTCTTCCGAAAGAAGGTGGTAGTGGACATCGATCAGCCTCGCATGATTCTCCGCCCGCTCCATATAACGTCCGATCCAAAACAGGGCCTCCGCATTGCGACTCATCATAAGTGCATCCCTCCGTTTACAAATTTACGGCTAACGACTCAACACCCATGTATCCTTGACGCCCCCGCCCTGCGAAGAGTTCACGACCAATGACCCCTCCGTCAGTGCGACTCTGGTCAAACCACCCGGTATCACGTGGGTTTCCTTCCCCATAAGAACGAATGCGCGCAAATCGATATGACGCGGAGTCATCGCCCCGCCAAGCATAACCGGCGCACGGGACAGCTGCATGGTCGTCTGGGCAATATAACGCCCGGGATCCCGCCGGATCGCATCGGCAAAAGCGGCTATCTCCTTCTGGGAGGCAGCCGGACCAATCAGCATGCCGTAGCCTCCCGACAGGGAAGTCTCCTTCACAACAAGCTGATCCAGATTGGCTAAGGCATACTCGCGGTCCTCCTTGCGTGCCAGAATGAAGGTGGGCACATTGTTCAGAATCGGCTCTTCTCCCAAATAATAACGAATCATATCCGGAACATAGGCATATACTGCTTTATCGTCTGCCACACCGGTCCCCGGAGCGTTGGCTATGGCCACATTGCCGGCACGGTAAGCATTCATCAGCCCAGGGACGCCAAGCAGCGAATCAGGCTGAAAAGCAAGCGGATCGAGATACTCGTCATCCAGACGCCGATAAATAACGTCCACCTGCCGCAGTCCCCGAAGGTCGCGCAGATAGATTTTGTGATCCTTGTAAACAAGGTCACGCCCCTCTACAAGATGGATCCCCATTTGTTGAGCCAGAAAGGTATGTTCAAAATAAGCCGAATTATAGGCACCCGGCGTCAGCAGCACAATAAGCGGATTGGCTTTGCCAGAAGGAGCAAGACTGCGCAGGGAGCTCAGGAACACATTCAAGCTGCGCTCAATGTCAGCCACCTTGCTCGACAGATATAGATCGGGAAACAGCTCGCTCATCAGACTTCTGCCCTTGTACAGGTATGAGAAGCCGGAAGGCGTGCGCAAATTGTCTTCCAGTACAAAATAACGGCCGTTCTCGTCCCGGATCAGGTCGATCCCCGAAGCGGTCATATATACGTTATGCGGAACTTCAAGCCCGGCCATCTCCGGGCGGAAATACGTGTTTCCAATAATCATCTGCCTCGGAATTACCCCGGCACGGACAATCTGCTGCTCATGGTAGATATCACGAAGAAAGCTGTTCAGCGCTTTTACCCGCTGCTTCATCCCCTTCTCGATTGTATCCCATTCATGCTTTGGAATAATACGCGGAATGTAATCAAAAGGAATGGTCCGCTCGAGCGGCTCCGACTGGTTCGGAGAGTAGAGCGTGAACGTAATTCCTTCTTCCAGCATTCTCTGCTGCAGCTTGGCATGCCTGGCAGCGAGCTCAGAGGGCTTCATGCGCGTAAACGCCCGGTGTGCGCCATCATAATGGGGACGGACCAATCCATCGCTCTCGAACATTTCATCGTAAAAGGACTGAGAATCATAAGGATCGAACTGCGATTGAATCGCCATTGACATACTTACCGCCTCCAAAGACCATAAGTGTTAATTCCATGTAAGTATTAGGCCGCAAAACCCTCAAAACAAGAGAATTTATGCTGGTTATCGCTACCTAAATCATACCCAAAGCTTCATTATATGTCAACTTATATAACATAAAAACAAGGCCTTTATAATCAGGCCTTGTTTCCTTGTTGAGACTATTCTGTTGACTGCGCTTTCAGGCTTTTCAGATCCTCCACGACCTTCTCAATGGTCTGAATGAACGTCGAAAGTTCTTCCGAGCTTTCAGCCTGCGCTTTGGCCTGCAGCGTCGTTTGCTCGGATTCCTGTCGGACATAGACCATTTTGCGTCCGATTTCCTCGAGCCGGTCCTGGATGCTTTCCATCGCTTCACGCGATGAGCCCGCCAGCTTGCGGACTTCGTTTGCCACGACTTCAAAGCCTCTTCCCTGCTCACCAGCACGCGCCGCTTCAATTGCGGCGTTCAAGCCCAGCAGATGGGTTTGATCGGCAATCCCGCGGATCAATGTACCCACCTCGCCGATATTGTTCATATCCTGCTGCAGATCGCTGAGCAGCTCATTGGCATGATTTTGCGATCCCGCTGTGGAAACTGCCGATTGCGCGATGGATTGCGCGCTTTGGTCAAGCTCGACAATCATGCCGGCCAGCTCCTGAACGGCCTCCGCGACCGACTTCAGCACATGCTCCTGTTTATTGGCCAACTGAACGATTTGCTCTCTTTCCTGCTGCTCATAAGCTTCAAGCACAAGCTGGGAATCGAAATTGAAAACTTTGGACAAAGAATGAATAACGCTCTGCCATTGATCAGGCAGCACCCGGCGGAAAACCTGCGTCGCCATATCCAGATAGATCATATAGGCTCCCAGATACCAGTGCGTTGTCAATCCGATACGGGAATGGACTGCTCCGATCCTGATCCGGTTCTCCACGAATGGCTCATCGATCCGTCCGTCGGCAAGCGACATCCAATAAACACGCATCGTTTCCTTCAAGCGGTCAATGGTGCTGAATCGGGCAATAATCGCCGTCAGCTCCGATTCCTGTGTAATCCGGTCATAGAACCGGTCAACGACTTCCGTAACAACCTTGGCGAAAATTTCACGATGCCCGGCAAGCAGTGCCAGGTCTTCTTCCTTAATCCCCGTGTAATCGAGCTGCCGGGCTCTTTGGTCCGATAATGTAATCATTTCTCAGCCTTCTTTCCTTATGTTGAGCCATTTATGATCGATCCCCTCCTCTTATTATCGGATTGTACCTGCCTTGCGCTTAACCCTTTTCGTCTGGCCGGACAAGCGCTGCCTTTCACCATTCTCTGAACCTGTAAGCAGACAAAAACCCGACCGTATAGTCGGGTTTTTTGTTCCTCGCCTTATTTTGGCCGTGCAATTCAAGCAATTTAACGGTTAAGCAGACTTCCCACATAGCGGAGCAGTTCATTGGCGCAGACCGGGCAGTAGCCATGCTCATCAATCAGACGCGTCGTCACCTCATTGATCCGCTTGAGCTGACGCTCATCCGGCGTTTTGGTCGATGTGGTGATCTTGACAACATCCTTCAAATCGGTAAACAGCTTCTTCTCGATCGCCTCGCGCAGACGGTCATGGCTGTTGTATTCGAACTTCTTGCCTTTGCGCGAATAGGAGGAAATCCGGATTAATATCTCCTCGCGGAATGCCTTCTTGGCATTCTCCGAGACCCCGATTTGTTCCTCAATGGAACGCATCAGACGCTCGTCGGGATCCATCTCTTCGCCGGTCAGCGGATCCTTGATTTTGGTCCAATTGCAGTAGGACTCGATATTATCCAGATAGTTCTCAAACAGGGTGTGGGCCGATTCCTCATAGGAATACACAAACGCCTTCTGGATTTCCTTCTTGGCGAGCATATCGTATTCCTTGCGGGCGATGGAGATGAAGTTCAAATACCGCTCCCGCTCCTCCCGAGTGATGGAAGGGTGGTGATCCAGCCCGTCTTTGAGCGCGCGCAGCACATCCAGGGCATTGATGCATTCCAGATCCTGCTTGATAAGCGCGCTGGATATGCGGTTGATGACATACCTGGGATCAATGCCCGTCATGCCCTCTTCCATAAACTCGCTCTGCATCTCCTTCAGATCCGCTTCCTTGTAGCCTTCCACCTCTTCGCCGTCATACATCCGCATTTTCTTCACAAGGTCCATGCCCTGCTTTTTCGTCTCCTTGAGACGGGTAAGTATGGAGAAAATGGCGGCGGCTCTGAGCGCATGCGGCGCAATATGGATATGCTTCATATCGCTCTGGCCAATCAGCTTGCTGTAAATCTTCTCCTCCTCCGACACCTTCAGGTTATAAGGCACCGGCATAACAATCATCCGCGATTGCAAAGCTTCGTTCTTCTTGTTGCTGATAAACGACCGGTACTCCGTCTCGTTCGTATGCGCGATGATCAGCTCATCGGCGGAGATCAAGGCAAAGCGGCCGGCTTTGAAGTTCCCCTCCTGGGTGAGCGAAAGCAAATTCCACAGAAATTTTTCATCGCATTTGAGCATTTCCTGAAACTCCATGATGCCCCGATTGGCTTTATTCAGCTCCCCGTCGAACCTGTAGGCTCTCGGATCCGACTCGGAGCCAAACTCCGTTATCGTGGAAAAATCAATGCTGCCGGTAAGATCGGCAATATCCTGCGACTTGGGATCCGAAGGGCTGAAAGTTCCGATACCGACCCGATTGTCCTCGGAGATGAGCACACGTTCGACTAGCACATTTTCAATATCGCCTTCAAACTCGGTACGCAATCTCATTGTACAGGATGGGCATAAATTCCCTTCAATCCGAACTCCGAGCTCGCTTTCCGCCTCCGCCCGAAGCTCTTGCGGTATAAGATGAAGCGGGTCCTCATGCATCGGGCAGCCCTTGATCGCGTAGACGGCCCCCCGCTCCGTTCTGGAAAACTGCTCGAGTCCTTTCTTGAGCATGGTTACAATCGTCGACTTGCCCCCGCTGACAGGCCCCATGAGCAGCAGAATCCGTTTGCGAACATCAAGCCGTCTGGCCGCGGAATGAAAATACTCTTCAACCAATTGCTCCACTGACCGGTCCAGCCCGAAGATTTCCTGCTCGAAAAATTTGTATTTCTTGCGGCCGTTCTCCTCCACCACCCCATATGATTCAATCATTTCGTAGACACGAGCATGCGCTGTCATAGCAGGTGCCGGATTCTGCTTCAGCAGCTCAATGTATTCCTTAAACGTTCCGGTCCATGCCAGCTTTTCACTCTCCGCCTTGTACGCCGATATACGTTTCAAAATATCCATGCCGTACCTCCTCTCGTCCATCCCGGGATGCTGCCTGCCATTATTTCGACCACGGGGTGACCATCTATCCGTTGTTCCCACTGACCGGCAATTTGTTGAAGTACTACATTTCTATGCATCTGTACGGGGGAAGTTGCCCTATATTTTAAACGAGATTTCATCATCTTTCGTGTTTCTTTCCCATCAGCTCCATAAAACCCCTCAACGATGTCAGGTTCAAGAAGGCCAAAGATATGCCTGCGCCCTATGTTTTTTTCCGGTAAAGACCAGCAGCCGCCTGCGAATATGAAGCCATTTGGCCGGATGTTTAAAATCTGCATCATTCGCATATCAATCCGCTAATTTTGCAAAAGGGTACAAGGAATACGCTATAACTGCAATAATGCAAAATTGACTATCTTTCATTCGTCAAATCCTGATAAAACCAGACTGATGTGACAAAAAGAAGGTCAATCTCCGGGGGCATTCAGGTCGAATGAAGGCGCTTCCCTAAAAATTTGAGCAATCAAAATTAATGGCTGAGTACCCTGCCCGAATATGTTATAATCGCCAAAGACGCTAAGGGAAAGGAGCGCCACTCATGGCAGTCAAGCATGAAACCGAACTCTACAAGCCAGTCAAAGCCTACTTTGAAGCCATGGGCTTCGAAGTGAAAAGCGAGATCATGCATTGTGACCTTGTCGCCATCCATCCGCTGAGCGGCGAGACCATTCTTGTTGAAATGAAAAAAACCTTTACGCTCCCTCTTCTACTGCAGGGGATTGAACGGCTGCGGCTGAACGGCCAGGTCATGCTTGCGATTGAACGCAACCGCAAGAAAAGCGGCGCTCACAATCAGCGCTTCGGCGATTTGACCGAGCTGTGCCGGATGCTGGGCCTCGGACTGATGACCGTTACCTTCTTCAAGACGAAAGCGCCGGTGCTCGATGTGCTTTGCGAGCCGGGCGATCCGCCGGTCCGCGGTCAGCGCCCCCTGCGTCAGACGCGTCTGCTTCACGAATTTCGCGAACGAAGCGGTGATTATAACACGGGAGGAAGCACAAGGCGCAAACTTGTTACCGCTTACCGTGAGAAGGCGCTTCGTATTGCCTGGGCTCTCAGCCTGCACGGCCAGCTCCCTCCGCGCAGAGCGGCAGAGCTTACCGGCGTACAGCGGGCCGCCTTTATTATGCAAAAAGATTATTACGGCTGGTTCGAGCGGGTCGAACGCGGGGTATACCGTTTAAAAGAAAGCGGCACCGCCGCTGTCGTGGAATATGCCGATGTGATTAATGCCTGGCTGTCAAGCGGACAGCGGCAGAACCAAATTCAAGGAGGAGAAAGAAATGAGCAATCAATTACCTGAATCTGTCGGATACCGTATCATTGGCCATGTTGACGATTTTACAAGTTTTCCTGCATCCGTTACCATTGACCGTGATCCTTATTTTATTATACAAACGACAGGCCAAGAAGATGCCCCTTCGGAATATAAGCTGGTATCCGCCATCTGTCCTCATGCAGGCGGCGTTGTGCGGCCTTGGGAGAATGAATTGATCTGCCCGCTGCATTACTGGTCGTTTGATTCGACAACCGGACAATCCACCAACGTGCCCGGCGAGCAGCTTGACTGCCGTCCCATCCAGATCCATGAAGGGCAGTTCACGATTGCGGTTTCTTCGTAAAAATCCGGCTGCGCACTTATCTTCTGCATCTCCAGAAAAAGCCCCGATCACCATAGATTGCGGCGATCGGGGCTTTGGTTTTTTTAAAGTCGGGCCGTGAACTCTCCAAGCGCCTCCGCTAAACGCGAAATGCCAAGCGCCATTCGCTCCCCTTCGGTATACGTGAAGTTGAGCCGCGCTGTATGGCGCTGTGGAGCCGCTGCATAGAAGGCTGCCCCTGGTACGAAGGCAACTCCCTTGGTCACCGCAGACCGCAGCAGAGCCTGTGTGTCGAGCGCTTCGGGAAACTCCAGCCACAGGAACATCCCGCCCTGAGGCGTAATCCATTTCACATCCGGCCAATTCTCTCTCATCAGCAAGTTTTCCATTTGACCCAGACGCGCGCCGTAGGCATCTCCGATCTTCCGGATATGCTCATCCAGCGGAAATTCCCGCAGCAGCTGGTCAAGCGTCTGTTGATCCAGTGTGCTGGAATGCAAATCTGCCGCCTGTTTCGCTTTGGCCAGCATCTGGATAACACGGCGGTCGCCGATGGCCCAGCCGGTGCGAAGCGCGGGAGCGACGGTTTTGGAAAATGTGCTCGTATACAGAACGCCGCCTCCGTCCGCAGCTCCTGCCAGAGAAAACAGCGTTGGAAAATAATCGTTTGCGTTGAATTTAATTTCCCCATATGGGTCATCCTCAAGTATAGGGATACCAAATCGGCTGCACAGCTCCAGCAATCCTTTGCGGCGTTCCAGACTCCATACCCGGCCCGTCGGATTCCCAAAGGTGGGCACGACATAGACCATTCTTGGCTTATGCTCACGCATCAGGCGTTCCGCATCGGCCATGATCATGCCGTCCTTGTCGCTTGGCACCGGAACAATCCGCAGACCGCCCAAATTAAATACCTGCAAACTCGCCAAATAAGTCGGATTTTCGACAAGCACCACGTCGCCCGGCTCCATCAGAACACGGACAATCAAATCGATCGCCTGCTGCGAGCCAGTGGTCATAATCATCTGATCCGGCTCAACCTGCATACCCTTGGCAGCCATACGGCCGCATAACTGCTCACGCAGCGGCAGATAGCCTTCAGTCAGGCCATACTGCAAAGAACCCTTGCCCGCTGCAAATACGCGCTGCGCAGCATCGCTGATTGCCTCCAGTGGAAACAATTCCTCGGCGGGCAGACCGCCTGCAAAGGAAATGATTTCCTGGCCTTGCGTCAACTTCAAGATATCCCGAACCGCTGAAGATTGCAGCCGCTCCACATGACTTGAGAACCGGTAGTCCACTTTGCTTTCGCCCCCTATGTTAAACCGCTATTTACATTTTACGCGCAATTATGCGGATGGGCAACACCATCGACAGCTGGTGAAAAAAGAATCGGATCCTGTCTTTGCAGCTTTCTTGCTGTTTATGTCTATTTAAGGTTGTAACAACTTGTTCAAACTTTGCAATTTTCTTTTCCAGCAGGGTTGGGTATAATAGAAGAAGCGTATTGGAGGTGTGCAGGATGACGATAAAGTTCCTGATCGTGATAGTTGTCTTTCTATTGTTCCTGGTCGCCATTGTCACTTCGTCCTACAACGATGATAAGACCGAAGGCTTGTAACAGCATAAGAACCAACGCAAGCTAATCAAGAGACTTTTACAGCATACTTAGCTTTGTCTGAGTTGAGAAACGGCTGACGCCGTCTTTTGGCGGCGAGCAATTTTCTCTGAACTTGTAGAAATTTATCGATATGAGACGTTAAACATTCTATAAGTTTTAAACAAAAAAGGAAGCTTCAGGCGATTGATTATCAACCGCCCGAAGCTTCTTTTTTTGATCCACATCCAAAAACGCGCATGGCAGCAATTCGCCTAGCAGGTGCGGTAGACTCGGTTATCGAGCCCCGCCGCAGCATCGGCGCCAACTTCAGTTTTATCTGACGATCATGCTGCCGCTTTGTTCATTAGGAGCGGCGCAGGGCATTCATTTCTGTGATGCATGCGGAGCATAAATAACGCTCTTTAAATTCACGGACATCGTCTATCGAACCGCAAAATACGCAGCGAGGACGGTAGCGCTCTAAAATAATATGGTCACCCTGGACAAGAATTTCCACGGGATCGCCTTCATTCATCTGATATCTTTTGCGCAGCGATTTGGGCAGTACAATTCGGCCCAGTTGATCGACTTTACGCACTACGCCTGCCGGTTTCAACGTCTTCACCTCTTCTTGTCATTAATAATTGCGAGTCCATATATAAACATACGCATCTATAAGCTTTCGTTAAGAAGGGTCATTTTCCTTCCCTTATCAATATTTTCTTAATATCCTGCAAGTATTGTCGAATCTCATCATTGATTATACCATATAAAGGTAAATTACCTTGTATTTACATTCACTTTTAATTCTGCTATTCCAATCCCGTAAAATCCAGCTGCCGGAATGCCTCATAAATAATAATTGCCGCCGAATTCGACAAATTCAGCGAACGGACCTTGTCCGTCATCGGAATTCTCATACCCGTTTGCGGATAAGCATCCAGAATCGATGAAGGCAGCCCCTTGGTCTCTTTGCCGAAAACAAAAAAATCGCCATCCCGGAACGTATGATCCGAATAACGGGTATGAGTCCGCGTGCTGGCGCAAAAAAATCGGCCTTCCGGAAATAACTCCGTCAGTTCGTCAAATGAATCATGATAATGAACCTTTACCGCATGCCAATAATCCAGCCCTGCTCGCTTCAAGGTCCGGTCATCCGTATTGAAACCCAGCGGACGCACCAGATGCAAATGTGTGCCCGTAGCAGCGCATGTTCGGGCAATATTGCCTGTGTTAGCCGGAATCTCCGGCTCGACAAGCACGATGTGAAAAGCCATTATAATTTCCCCTTTCAATTTTACAATTATCTTACGACTTCCAAACATTTAACACAGGGTTTACGTAGCCTTAATCTTATGAGAAATGTTACTTGTCATAATGGAGGCATAACGTGAGTAAAGGAGAACAGGACGATGAAGAAGAAAATTTTAGTCGTTGATGACGAACCTTCCATCTCCAAGTTGATCGAATTTAATTTGAAATTGGCTGGCTATGACGTGCGCTGTGTCCAAGATGGCGAAGCCGTTTTTGACATATTAAAACCATTCCGACCCGATCTGATCGTACTCGATCTGATGCTGCCCAAAATGGACGGCATTCAGGTCTGCCGCGAGCTCCGCAAGCAGAACAACGCGGTTCCGATCGTGATGCTGACGGCACTGCAGGATGTGACCGACAAGATCACGGGCCTTGACAATGGCGCAGACGATTACATGACCAAGCCTTTCTCGCCGCAAGAGCTGCTATCCCGTATACAAGCCGTTTTCCGCCGTACCCTGGTCCTGCCGGGCGCTAGCGAGAACGTTGTACATGAGATCGGCCAGCTGACTGTATTCACAGAGCAGCGTGAGGTTCAAAAGGATGGCAAAAGCATTGATTTAACACCCAAGGAGTTTGAGCTGCTGCTGTTTCTTTGCCGCCATCGCGGAAAAGTGCTCAGCCGCCAGCAACTTCTCTATGGCGTATGGGATTATCATTTTCTCGGTGACACGCGGATCGTTGACGTCCATGTCAGCCATCTTCGCGACAAAATCGAGAAAAATGCGCGGACGCCTGAGTACATTATGACAGTACGCAATGTAGGCTACAAGCTGACCGGCCCAAGCGCTATGGAAAACCTTCACCAAACAGCAGATTAATCCTTGCATAACAATAGACCGCCCCATCTTCGACATCGTACGAAGAATCGGGCGGTCTATTTATTTATGCCATCAGGTTTATGCCCTATTCCTTAGCCGTTACGCTTCTGGAAGTCGCTCATAAACTCGGCCAGTGCTCTGCAGCTCTCTACCGGCACGGCATTATAGGTGGATGCCCGAAGGCCGCCCACGCTGCGATGGCCCTTCAGACCTACGAAACCATGCTGCTCCGATTCCTGGACGAAGCGCTTCTCCAGTTCTTCGGTATGGATCCGGAATGTGATATTCATATCCGAGCGGCTGGACGGGTCTGCGAATCCCCGGTAAAATCCGCCGCTTTGGTCGATTCTATCATAAATCAGTTTGGTTTTGTCGCGGTTGATCTGTTCGATGGCCGCAACGCCGCCTTTGCCCTTTACCCATTTGAGCATAAGCCCGGCCAGATAGACCGAGAAGGATGGCGGTGTATTATAAAGGGAATTATTTTTGACATGGGTATCATAACGCAGCATGGTCGGAACACTCTTGGGACTTGCAGCGACCAAATCCTCCCGGGCGATTACAATGGTTACCCCGGATGGACCCAAATTCTTCTGCGCCCCTGCATAAATCATTCCAAACTGGCTCACATTCACCGGACGGCTCATAATATCGCTGGACATATCTCCAATCAGCGTCAGATCGCCGGTCTCTGGAAAAGCTTTATACTGCGTCCCCTCTATCGTTTCGTTGGAGGTAACATGCAGATAAGCCGCATTAGCCGGAATCTGGATGGTGGACAAATCCGGAATCCGGTTAAACTTGTCCGTTTCCGAGGAGGCAGCCACCGCTGTCTCTCCAAACAGCTGCGCTTCCTTGATCGCCTTCTCCGCCCAGCTTCCTGTCATCACATAAGCCCCAACCTTGCCTGCCGGAAGCAAATTCATCGGTACCATGGCAAATTGCGTGCTTGCTCCGCCTTGCAGAAGCAATACTTTATAGGAATCCGGTATCCCTAATAATTCGCGAAGCAGCGATTGCGCCTCATTATGAACCTCTTCATAGATCGCGCTGCGATGCGACATTTCCATAATCGACATGCCTGAATCTGCAAAATTGATAAATTCCTCTTGCCCCTGCTGCAGTACTTCCAGCGGCAGCGCAGCCGGTCCTGCATTGAAATTATATGCGCGTTTGGTCACCCTTACCCACTCCAGTCTTCTTTTCACATATGGCTAACTATAACAAGTTTGAGGATTGGCATCAAGTAAAATAGTCACAAGAAGAACCGGCTAACGCCACCTATTTGCGGCGCAGCCTCCTTCATAAATATAAGCAACATACCGTGGAAGCTTAGGCTTCCTTCTATGTTGAAAAAATGACTCTCCTCTTGGGAGGAACGTATATTCATCTCTCTGTTTCCCCTTAATTCGGAAACAAGTCAGACATAAAAACGAACCCTCCACGTCGGAAGGGTTCGTGATCGAAATAAGTGCGTAATGATTAGCTGATTAGCAGTCGAAATACAGGCTATACTCGTGTGGATGAACACGGATGGATACAGCTTTAGCTTCCTGGCGTTTGAATGCTACGTAGTTCTCAACGAAGTCTTTGGAGAACACGCCGCCTTCTGTCAGGAATTCGGAATCGGCTTCCAAAGCGTCAAGCGCTTCGTCAAGCGTTCCCGGTACCGAACGGATTTCTTTCTTCTCTTCATCAGACAGCTCATAGATGTTTTTGTCGAAAGGACCATAACCGAGAGCGACTGGATCGATTTTGCGTTTGATGCCGTCAAGTCCTGCAAGCAGCATAGCTGCGAAGCAGAGGTATGGGTTAGCCGTGGAATCCGGTGTACGGAATTCAATACGACAGCCTTTAGGCGTTACAGCTGCAACCGGAATACGGATCGCTGCGGAACGGTTACCTTTGGAGAATACCAGATTGACCGGAGCTTCGTATCCAGGAACGAGTCGTTTGAACGAGTTCGTCGATGGGTTGGACAATGCGATCAGCGCTGGAGCATGGTGCAGAATTCCGCCGATGTAGTGCATGGCCATCGGGCTCAGGTTTGCATAAGCACCTTTCTCATAGAACAACGGTGAATCGCCGTTGAAGATGGATTGGTGAACGTGCATCCCGCTTCCGTTATCGCCAAACAGCGGTTTCGGCATAAATGTAGCTACTTTGCCGCTCATGCGGGCTACGTTGTGCACGATGTATTTGTACTTCATCAGGTTGTCTGCAGTTTTGGTCAGCGTGTCGAAGCGGAAGTTGATTTCTGCTTGGCCTGCTGTGGCAACTTCATGGTGATGACGCTCGACGCGAAGGCCGGTTTCCTGCATCAAACGAACCATTTCGCTGCGGATATCCTGCTGTGAATCAACCGGAGCAACCGGAACATAACCGCCTTTAACGCCAACTTTGAACGCCAGGTTGCCGCCTTCTTCCTTGCGGTTGGTGTTCCATGCCGCTTCTTCGGAGTCCACGAAGTATGAAGAAGAGTTCATGGAGCTTTCGTAGCGAACATCGTCGAAAATGAAGAATTCGGATTCCGGTGCGAAGAATGCCGCCGTACCTACTCCGGATTTTTTCAGAAACTCTTCCGCTTTGTGCGCAATGCTGCGCGGATCGCGGTCATAACGTTCGCCGTCAGGCGTATGAATATTACACATGATGTTCAGCGTCGGATGCTCCGTAAAGGGGTCCACATAGGCAGTTTCCGTGTCAGGCATCATCACCATATCGGATTCTTCAATACCGCGGAAGCCCGGGATCGAAGAACCGTCGAATGCGACGCCATTCTCGAAAGTTTCCTCTTCTACTTCTGTCGAAGGAAGCGTAATGTGATGAGCGCGACCAGATAAATCGACAAAACGGAAATCGACAAACTGAATCTCGTTTTCTTTAATAGTGTTTAATACATTTTGTGCTGACATTTGAAAATTTCCTCCATTTCCGAACGTTTGCTTAGTATTGAACCTTGAATGTTCAATTTTTCACCGAAACCATGAGGTAATTATAGAATTAAGCCTAGCACCCGTCAATACTTATGTCAGATATTTTTAACGCATTTGTCAGGTATCTTCACACATTTGTTGGAATGTTTTCAATAAGACGATTGACACATAAGAATAAACGGAAAATGCTGTCATTTGCCGGCGGATTCAGGTTCTTCTTGTATGAAAAACAAGCCAATCCTAACCTGCTTTTTTCATTTCAAAAAAGCTGCAGATGCCTTGCTTGGCAAGGTTCAGCAGCTTCCATTACTTTCCTTGATATGCCAGCTTAGTCTAGCTTAGATCTTCCAGCTGGAGAAGTAGTCGGCAGGCTCTTTGGGAGTGTCAAATTTCTTTCCGACCAGATTCCCAAGCTGTTCCAGCTCCTTCAGGAGGTTGGCGAATTGATCCGGGAACAGCGATTGAACGCCGTCCCCTGTCATCGAGTTGTCAGGATCGGTATGCATCTCGATAATCAGGCCGTTAGCGCCAGCTGCAACCGATGCCTTGGCCATCGGTTCGACCAGCTCACGCCGCCCTGTGCCGTGGCTCGGATCAGATATGACCGGCAGATGGCTTAGCTGCTGCAGCACGGGGATGGCCGCCAGATCAAGCGTATTGCGCGTGTAGGATTCGAACGTGCGGATTCCCCGTTCGCAAAGCATAACGTTCGGATTTCCGCCTGCCAGGATGTATTCGGCGGCATTAAGCAATTCGTCGTAGGTAGCGCTGAATCCCCGCTTGAGCAGAACAGGCGTCTTGATCGTGCCGAGCTTGCGCAAAAGGTCGAAATTTTGCATATTGCGTGTTCCTATTTGTAAAATATCCGCATATTCTGCACAGACATCCACATATTCCGGTGTCATAACTTCCGTGATCGTCAGCAGACCATGCCTCCTGCCTGCTTCCGCCATCATTACAAGCCCCTCAACGCCTACACCTTGAAAGCTGTATGGCCCAGTACGCGGCTTGAATGCGCCACCGCGAAGGATCTGTCCGCCTGCCGCTTTTACCAAACGGGCGATTTCATCAATCTGCTCCGGGGATTCAACCGCGCAGGGACCGCCCATAATGGCCAGATGCTCGCCGCCGATCTTAACGCCCTTAATTTCAATAATGGTATCGTCCGGATGAAAATCCCGGCTTGCCAATTTATAGGATTTTGAAATCTTAATTACATTCTCTACACCCTGCATTTGGCGCAAATGCTCCGCCAGCGTAGGCTCGGCTTTTCCGATAATTCCGATCACAGTACGATCCACTCCTCTGGATACATGTGCCTGCACGCCTGTCTTCTCGATATGCTCGACGATTTCACTAATCCGCTCTTCTGTAACATGGCTGTTTGTAATGACGATCATAAGTTACCCCTTTTCCCGCTTCAACGCGTGTTCGCTTTTATGCTTTTAAGCTTTTATGCTTTTAATCGCTAAAGTAAATATACATGAATGTGCCGGCCCCGTCAAGAGGCCGGCACATTCAAAATCAAATTTCCGAAATCGGCTTGGACTCCAATTGCACCCGTTTCAATTTGCGCTTCTCGCGGCGCTTGTTGGCGAAATGCTGCAGAGCGAACCTGATCGGGAAATAGAAAATAGCTCCCAGCAATATGCCATCAATAATGCCGCCTACGATGAGCTTCAAATTCACCAGTAGAAAATGATTGACTATGCTAGGGAGGAATTGAATCTCTATCCTTATCTCCTTGGGCAGCACCC
Source organism: Paenibacillus sp. JT31N11 (assembly GCF_056269285.1). Taxonomy (NCBI): domain Bacteria; kingdom Bacillati; phylum Bacillota; class Bacilli; order Caryophanales; family Paenibacillaceae; genus Paenibacillus; species Paenibacillus sp. JT31N11. The sequence continues at coordinate 460,958 of NZ_JBWDNQ010000003.1, read as the reverse complement.
ATGCTCCGACCATTTTATTGATGAAGGCCACCGGAATAAATATAATCTTCCCGACGACAAAGCCGACCAACGCGCCAGCGAAGCTTGCCCTCAGCCAGTAAATCAGTGGAAAAATAAGAAAGAAGGCAAGTCCGTAGGTAGGCAATGTAAACATTTCAACAGCCATTCCGATTGAAAATCCCAAAGCTACGAAAGAAGGGCCGCCTGGAGCCCTCAACAGCTGCGTATACTTAAGCTTCAGCCAACGTTTGATCGAGCGCGGTTTTCGCGATGCAATCATGGGGGTAGCGCTCTTTTTAATCATACAGAAGTCTTCGTTCTGAGCCTTGGCAATAATTTATCGATATTAACGGTTCGCCGCGCTTCCCAAGTTTTGTCGTCTGATTCGTCGTACTGCTCCAGGTAAGCAATAACTTCCTTCGTAATTGGCGTGGGCGTGGAAGCGCCTGAGGTCACAGCCACTCTTGTCTTGCCTTTGAGCCATGTTGTATCGATCTCCGTTACGTCAGATACCCGATATGCCTTCACCCCGGCGATTTCCTCCGACACCTGCGCCAATCGGTTGGAGTTATTGCTTCGCGGATCACCAACCACGATACAAAGTTCAGCCTGGCCCGCCTGTTCCGCCACGGCTTCCTGTCTGACCTGTGTGGCGAGGCAAATTTCATTATGAATTTCCGCCGTCGGGAATTTGGCAATCAGCTTGCTTATAATATGTTTAATATCCCATTGCGACATCGTTGTCTGGTTCGTTATGATAATGCGCCCGGTCTGCAGGTTCAGAAGATCGATCTCTTCCTCTCTCTCGATCAAATGAACATGATCCGGTGCAATTCCGATGGCCCCTTCCGGTTCCGGATGAGCCTTCTTGCCGATATAGATGATCTCATACCCTTCGGCGACTTTCTCGCGGATCAGGACATGGGTTTTGGTCACATCCGGGCATGTCGCATCAACGACCGTAAGCCCTCTGTCACGCGCGCGTTCCCGAACCTCCGGAGAAACGCCGTGAGCGGTGAAAATGACCGTTCCACTCTCGATTTGCTCGAGAATCTCCATGCGGTTCTCGCCATCGAGCGTGATGACGCCTTCCCGCTCGAATGCGTCGGTCACATGACTGTTGTGAACAATCATGCCCAAAATATATATGGGGCGCGGCAGTTCCAGGTTTTGAGCGGTCTTGAGCGCCAGCACCATGGCATCGACTACGCCATAGCAATATCCCCTTGGTGAAATTTTGACAATTTCCATACCGTACACCTGCCTTCTTTCCTCAAGCTCAAAAAGAAACGGCTGTCGTCGTCCATAGACGGCGCAGCAAGCACTTCCTTCAAAAGACGGTTTCGCTCTATTATACCTGATTCGGCTTGTCGAGGAAAGCAATTGGCAGCCATACAATAAAGGTCGTTCCTTCGCCTTCGCGGGTCGATACCTCAACGGATCCGCTGTGTTCATCGATAATCCACTTGGCGATTGACAATCCAAGCCCCGTTCCGGTTGTTTCACCCCGGGATTCATCCGCGCGATAGAAGCGTTCGAATATATGGGGGATAGCCTTGCTGTCCATGCCTATGCCGGTATCTCTGATGACAACCCCTGCCTGATTGGAGGCCCGAACCGCGCTGATTTCGACATAACCGGCCGGTGTGTACTTGAACGCATTTTCGACAAAAATAAAAAACAGCTGGCGAAGAAAGTCGGCATGTCCCGCTACTTCCACCCCATCAAGAGGCATCAAATTGCCGATCCGCCACTCTGCCGTGCGCGGCAGCAGCTGGGCCCGGCGGGCCACATCCTCTACGAGCGGAAGCAGCGGCTGAATCGTTTTCTCCATCTCATAGCCTGCATCCGCACGGGCGAGCGCCAGCAAGTCGTTCACAAGACTGGACATGCGCTTGGCTTCACCGGCAATATCCTGCATCGCCTCCCGGCTCAGCGCAATACGCTGCGCGTCGCTCTGCAGGCGGTCCAGCGCCGCTTCTGCCTCAACAGGGCTATCCGCTGCCTGCGCGGCTTCCAGTGCCGGAAGCCACATCCGCTCCAGCAGCTCGATATTGCCGCGGATGGTCGTGAGCGGGGTGCGCAGCTCATGTGAGGCGTCCGAAACAAAGCGGCGCTGCGCTTTATAGGCATCATCAAGCACGTTATAGGTGGTCTCCAGCCGGACCAACATATTGTTTAAGGTATCCGTCAGCCGGCCCATCTCGTCATTAGGCGCTTCCCGCGGAATCCGGACGCTGAGATCGGAGCTGTGCTGGATTTTGTTGCTGGCCTGGATGACATTCTCAATCGGCCTCAAAGCCTGACGGGCAAGGAACAGCCCTACCGTAAAGGCAATCAGCAGGGCAACGATAGAGGAGAAGACCAGAATCGTCCGCAGATTGCTGAGAAGCGCCTCTTCACGGCCGGAGTAGGCCGCTACCTGGAGCAGGCCAACCAGCGTGTTGCCGGTGCTGTATAACGGCTGCTGATACACCAGGAACGGATTCCCTGAAACATCGATATCTTCGTAGTAGCCTACCTTCCCCTGCATCTCTTCGCTCCTGGGGAAAGGCAGTTTCATGGAAATCGTTGATAAATTCGCAGATTGTGCCGCTATCTGGTCACCGTTGGTGTAATTGATCAGCTGAATATACAATTGATTATCGATCAAAGCGCCACCATTGACACCTAAATCCATTCCATTGAAATTAATGTTCTTTACAAGCTTGGCCGTCTGATTATTGATCCGGCCTCTCATATCGCTGTAGGCGTTATAATTGACAAAGAAGTAAATCGCCACTCCGAATGCAATCAGTGTCGCTGCGAGCACAACGGAATACCAAAGGGTCAGTTTCAACCGAATCGTCATTTCGGTCAGCCTCCTTCTCCTCTGAGCACATAACCCGTTCCCCGAACAGTCTGAATAAGCCGTTTGTCGGTCTTATCCTCGGTTTTCTGTCTGAGCATTGCGATGTACACTTCAAGTACGTTGGATTCCCCGCTGTAATCGTATCCCCATATTTTATCCATAATTGCATCGCGTGTGAGCACGCGGCGCGGATTTTGCATAAACAGCAGCAGCAGATCAAATTCCTTGGCCGTCAAATCGATTCTCCGGCCGGAACGGATGGCTTCGCGCGAATCCAGATCCAGCGTCAAATCCTCATACTGCAGACGGGTTGAGGAATCCTCAAGCTTGTCGGATTTGCGCCGCAGCAGCGCCCGGACCCGGGCCAGCAGCTCCTCAAGCGCGAAGGGTTTGACCAGATAATCGTCCGCTCCCGTATCCAGTCCCTTCACCCGGTCCTGAATATCGTCCTTGGCCGTCAGCATCAGGATAGGCACGCTGCTTCCGCCTTCACGCACCCGGCGGCATACCTCCCAGCCGTCGATCTGCGGCATCATCACATCGAGAATCAGCAAATTGGGGTCGCTGGTCAGCATTAATTTGAGACCCTCCAGGCCATTATTCGCCGTCACCACTTCGTAGCCCTCGAAGGCGAGGCTTCTGCGGAGCAGGGATGTAATCTTCTCATCGTCATCTACAACCAATATATGCGGTCTCATCTTATTTCCCCCGTCAATTGATAATCGCTTTGTGTTTTATTCCAACTAATAGTATAACGCAGATGGTTATCAAAACGTAAGAATGCATGATGAATATGGAAAAAGACTATTTTACAAAAATGGTCATAAAAAAGACGCAAGGCAGCTCATTTCACTGCCTGCGTCTTTTTTCAAGTAGGATTATTGTTCGCCGGTGAATTGAAACTCGTTCTTATCGCCGATTGTTACTTTCAAATCCATCGTCTTGCCATTGCGGATAATGTTCAGCGTCGCTTCATCGCCCACTTTTTTCTTTTGAATCTGGGCAATCAAGTCCTCGCGAGTTTTATATTTGGTGCCGTCAAGTCCTGTGATCACATCATATTGTCTCAAGTCCGCCTCGTAAGCCGGCGATTTGTAGTAAACATTGGAGACAATCGATCCATCTTTGCTGCTCAGTCCAAGCTGCTTGGCGATCGAGTCTGTAATTTCGGCCAGCTCCGCTCCAATGAACGGCACCGGCGCTTTTGGAATCTCCTTGTTGGACTTCAGGGTTTCCAGATTCTCCTTGATCGTGCTCGTCGGAATCGCGAATCCGATGCCTTGTGCCTGAGAGCTGACGGCCGTATTGATTCCCACGACTTCACCTTCCAGATTAATCAGCGGTCCGCCGGAGTTGCCCGGATTAATGGAAGCGTCGGTTTGCAGCAGATGCTCATAGTTGCGTGTACCTTCCGTATCCTGAATGCTGATCGGACGTTCCTTGGCGCTGAGAACTCCCACGGTTACGGTGTGATCGAAGCCGTATGGGTTACCGATAGCTACAACCCAGTCACCGATGTCAATGGAATCGGAATCGCCTATAGGAAGCGTCGGGAAGTTGGTTCCTTCCACTTTCAGAACAGCCAAATCAAGATTATAGTCGGAGCCGAGTTTTTTGGCCACCAGCGGTTCTGCGCGGCCCTGAACCGTGACTTTAATTTCGTCTGCATCTCCTACGACATGCTGATTGGTCAAAATGTAGCCGGTAGAGTCGAAGAAGAAGCCGGTTCCCAGACCTTCCGGCGTCAGATCGCCGCTGCCCCCGCCTTGATCGGTGCCGCCGCCCTGGCCGTTCTCATCCGGGGCTCCGCCGAATTGATCTCCGAAGAACTGGCGCAGGAAGTCATCATTCAGTCCGCCGCCCTGGGAAGCGCTCTGCTTCACGAAGGTTTCGATTTTGACGACAGCCGGGCTTGCCTGTTCGAAGATTTGCGCAATATTGTTTGGGCGGACCACATCGGCTGCCGTCGATACTTTGCCGTCATCACCGGATTTCGTGACTGCCGCCGCTGCCTGGTTGGATGCAGGAGACAGGGCTGTCTGCGCCCCGGTGAACCAGTTCTGCGTATCCGCGGCAAACATCAATGCTCCGACCGCGACCACGCCGACCATGAACGATGCGAAAATCGCCTTGAATGAAGTGCGGCGCTTTTCCTTAACCTGCCAGCCGCCTCTGGCCGACTGTGTCGGCGCGAACGCGCGCAGCTGCTGCGGAGGCGTCATTTCCACCGGTTGGCTGTCCGGGATGGATGAACCGGGAATGTTATTCTGGTCTTGGGTGCTCATCGATTCTTCTGATTGCTCCGAGTTGTTTGCTTTGAAAGGGCCGTAGGAATAATAATAGGAAGAAGACTTCGGTCCTGACGATGGCGCCGGCTCATCCGCAGCTTGCGGTTGAAACGGCTCAGCGTCATTTTCTCGCTCCCCGTTATTGCGCTCCTTGTTGTCTTCATCTCTGCGCGGTTGAAAGAAATCGTCGAAAGAATTCTTTTTGTTCTGATCGTCCATGTATATCTCCTCCTAAGTATAATGGTTCCCCATGATAGCTATTATTAGGTTGCGGCTTATCGTCTTAAGACTATTTTGCACAATCTACCTTAAATCAAACTTAAAAATCATATAAAAGGAAATAAAAAAACCGGATCATCTAGGTATAAATAGACGCTCCGGACTTTTTTTAATCGTTTTTTAATCGTTTAATGGGGAAACAGCTGCTCAACCTCGCCCAGCACATGCTTCGCCTTGTCGATCCATTTGGAATCAATTTCGGCATCGGGATCTGTCGGGCCCTGAAATTGATTGATCAGGCCTCCCATCACCCGCGGCACGGTATCTTCATCCAGCCCCTCATTGTAAACATGCCTGAGCACAAACGGCTGCCCTATCTTGATCCGGGCATGATTATCATCCGATTCGCTGTCTACGTTGCCGCTGACCACGACGAAGGGAAGCCGCAGCCATACTTTATGCGCTTCATCGAGAAAACGGTCAAATGAACCGCCCTCATAGCTCCAGCTGCCGCCAAGCGCAAATTCATGCTCCTCCAGCGCGTTCTTCATCTGGCTAAATTCATGCTCGCGGGATTCCAGTTTGGATGAAAGTGGGATCATAAGGGTTGCATTCTCCTTTTGATATAGGTTAATGCCTTTACAATGCCCGCCGATTCCCTCTTTTATCCCGTCTTCACCCAACCCTTGCGGTGCGCAAGCACAGCCAGCTGAGTCCGGTCCTCGAGCTCGCATTTCATCAGCAGATTGCTGACATGGGTTTTAACCGTCTTGATGCTGATATGCAGCTCTTCGGCGATTTCTTTATTGGCGCGCCCTTCCGCAATCAACAGCAGCACTTCCTTCTCCCGCTCGGTCAGTCCCTCGTCCTCTCCCTGCGTGGTTGTCCGCTGGCGCAGGCCGCGGGTCAGTGCCTGCGACACATCCGCCGTCATAACGGGCATCCCTTTGACCGCCCCGCTGATGGCATAGATCAGCTCTTCTGCGGACACGGTCTTGAGCACATAGCTGACTGCCCCGGCTTCAACGGCCGCGACCACTTTCTCGTCCTCCAGAAAGCTCGTCAGCATGACGATTTTCATCTCCGGAAACTCTTTCATAATAGCGCCTGTAGCCTCGACGCCATCCATAATCGGCATCATCAGATCCATAAGTATAAGATCGGGACGTTCCTCCGCACTCAACCCGCGCAGCAGCTTCAGCGCTTCAGCGCCGTTGGCAGCCTCCGCGACCACGTCAAATTTGGACTCCAGCATTAAGTAAGTGCGAAGTCCTGCACGCACCATGTCATGATCGTCCACGATCATAATTTTCCATTGATTACTCGAGTTCATCCGGACCGGCTCCTTTATTCACATAATTCGGCAGCGTCACGCGCACCCGTGTTCCACTTCCCGGCTTGCTGATAATTGAGGTATCCCCGCCAAGCTTGTTGGAGCGTTCCCGCATCGTCGATAAGCCGTATGATCCCCGCTTCACCATATCGGCCCGAAAGCCTGCTCCATCGTCCTGCAGTGTCATCACAATTTGCCGTTCTGTCTCGGCAAGAGTAAGGAAAGCCGTCTGCGCCCCCGCATGCTTCACAATATTGGCCATTGCCTCCTGAATAATCAGGAACAGCTGATGCTCCTTGGCCTCGGAAAGCTTCTCCTTGATCCGCCATTCCAGAACGCCCTGCAGAGCGTTCTGGCGGCAATAATCGGGAAACCATTTGTCGAGCGCTTCCTGAAGCGAACGGCCTTCAAGCTCCATGGGCCGCAGCTGGGCGATAAAGCCCCTCATTTGCTTCTGTGCCAGCGACGACATCGAGATAAGCTGCTCCATAACGGAAGCAGCACGCTCCTGGTTTATTTCCAGCAGCTTGGGCAGGGATGAGGCCGACATATGAATAGCAAACAATTGCTGGCTGACAGTATCATGCAGATCACGGGCCAGACGCTTGCGCTCTTCAAGTACGGCAGCTTCATTGGAAGCAGCCTCGCGCATGACCTGCTCCTCGCCTGTTTGCTGGATGAGCTGCGTCCGCTGATCAAGCGATTCCAGCATATCGTTGAATTCCCGAAATACAGCCGTAAAATTACGAGCTCCCTCCTCCGGCAGCCTTGCCGTGTAATTGCCATGCGATGCTTGTTTCAGCCCCAGATGGAGGATATCCATCCGCCGCTGAATCCGCTGGGCCGCCCAATAGCCGAAGCCAGCGCTGATAAGCAGGAATAACGCCGTAATACCGATCCAAAGGTCATTGTTATTGACCTTTGGATCGGCAATTTTACTGCCAATATTCCATAAAAGCACTGAGATCGAGGAGGCGGCCGCGAACATCAGAATCATGTCCCATTTGCTGTTTCGAAACAATCTCACCATCATATGCGGAATCAACCTACCTTTGTCACGCGAACATCACCGATAAAGGTGCTGACGACAAGCTTGATTTTTTTATCTGTTTCCTGGAAATACGCCGTTTCTACATTCATATTTTTGAAAATCCCTCCCTCTTTGCGGTCGAGCACGGCAACGTCCCCGATAAAAGCGCTCGAGATCACATTGCAACCGACTTCAAAATCATTGGGCAAAAACACCTTTACATCGCCAATAAATGAAGAAATATTGATTTTGGTTACGCCGAACGGGATCTGCGCTTTGGTCAGGTCCAACACCGTATCACCGATAAAATGGGAGATATTCATCGGTTTTAATTCCCAGTAATCCTGCCCGACGTATATATCTCCGATAAAACCGGAGCGATTCTGCGCATTCGGATCCTGATTCCACCACTCAACCCGGTCATGCCGCTCGCTGTCCCGTCCGTGATGACGATGCACCCGGTGGGCGCGATGCTCCATGCGCTCACGCAGCCGTTCGGCTTTCCTCGCCCACCGCTCCATCTTCTCATGGTAATACTGCTGTTCATGCGGATTCCTGGGCCCCTCATAATCTCTGCCGGGATCAGTGCCAGGCTCGCTGCCTGGGTTGGCGCCGTTACCGCTCTGCGCACCCGGGCCGAAGGGATCGGGCGGCGTCTGCCCCTGCTGCGGGGCCGGATTCTTGGTTAGATCAAATGTGGACTTCGGCTCGGCCGGCTTGGTCGGATCCGGATGAAGCGGCGGCGCGGGAGGAACCGGCCGATCGCTTGGCGGGTAATTATAGGCTTTCCAATCATCCGGTGGGGTCGGCTTCTCCTTTGGCTTGGGCTTCACAATGAGACGGATGCCGACCAGTATGATCACGAAGGGAACCGCGTAGCGGATCAGCTCTCCCATCGACCAATTGAACCAGTTCAGATTCCGCCCGAGGAAGACAAAGCCGACGATCATAATAATGGCGCCGCCCCAGGAGCCTCCGCCGCTCGTCCGGTGCTTGACCAGCTCCTGTAAACCAAAAATCAGCAGCAGGACGGGCCAGAAAACTTTGAAAACATCCCCTAGATCAAAGTTCACGACGCCGCCTTGATCAAGCAGCAGCGCTATCCCGATGACTACAATGAACAGTCCCCACATCATTCGGCCTAAAAAATTTCCATTCATGAGCGCCTTCAGCTCCAATCGCTATTCTCAAGTTTGTATACCCAGTATAACGTAAGGTTTTTATCGCTAAAAGGGTCTCCCGATTGAAGCTTCACTACGACCAGAGACCGAGGCCTGTTTGAGGAGCGAAAGCTATGTGTGATCTCTCATCACTTCCTGCGTTGACATGATTGACACGGCGCTTATATAATGATGAACGGACCAGGAGTTAGAGATAAAACCTTACATGAAATTTATAGACAGGAGATGAAAGTATGGATGTGGCCACACTGTCCAAGGGGCTTGACACCATTTGGGTGGTCCTGACGGCGGCCATGATACTGCTTATGGAGGGCGGCTTCGCTTTGCTTGAGGCCGGGTTTGTCAGGCAGAAAAATGCAGTCAGCATTATAATGAAAGTATTCGTCGATATTACGTTCGGCGCCTTAATTTTTTATTTTATCGGCTTCGCACTTATGTATGGCAAAGATGCCGGCGGCTTCATCGGCACCACCGGATTCATGCTGGGCGGGGACCTGTCCCACATCAGCCTGAATATTACCCATGACACATACTGGCTGTTTCAATGCGCATTTGTTATCGCGGTCATTTCCATTGTATCCGGGGCCGTAGCGGAACGAATCCATTTTCGGGCCTATATCTTATATACCATTGCAATGACCGGTCTGATTTATCCGCTGGCCGGGCACTGGGTATGGTCCGTCGGCGGATGGCTGGGCAAGCTCGGTATGATCGATTTTGCAGGCTCAGCCGTCATTCACGCGCTTGGCGGCTTTTCGGCTCTGGCCGCAGCGATTTTCATCGGTCCGCGAATCGGCAAATTCACAGCGGACGGCAAAAGCAATATTGTTCCCCCGTCCAATTTGCCGCTGGCATCCGTAGGCGCCTTTATTCTCTGGTTCGGCTGGTTCGGCTTTAATTCCGGCAGCACCTTGAGCGCCACCAACGGCTCCATCGGGCATATCGCCGTCACTACGATGCTGGCGGCCTCCGCAGGCGGCGCGGCCTGTATCTTGTTCACCATGTTCCGCTATAAGAAAGCCGACCCTCCCATGGTGATCAATGGTTCCCTGGCAGGTCTTGTCGGGATTACGGCTGGCTGCTCGTTCGTGTCCGACCAGGCGGCTATCCTCATCGGAGCATTTTGCGGCGTCATGATGGTGCTGGCTACTGAATTTCTGGAAAGCAGACGGGTTGACGATCCCGTTGGGGCTTTTGCTGTTCACGGAATCAGCGGAAGTCTGGGAGCGCTTGCCGTCGGCCTGTTTGCCAAGCCGGAGCTGACCAAAGGAATCGGCCAGGAATATTACGGGCTGTTCTATGGAGGCGGCTGGCATTTGCTTGGCGTTCAAGCTCTTGGACTGGTCATCATCAGCCTATGGGGCTTTGCCCTGACCTGGGGTTCTCTCTGGCTGATCAAACGGGTTATGCCGGTACGCGTCTCCAAGGATGAAGAACTGATCGGCCTCGATGTAGGCATCCACGGTGTTCCAGCCTATAATCAGGATCATGATTTCCTCGACCTGGAGCTTCTCAAAGCCAGAAAATAGATATGAAGTCAAAGGATAAGCCGCCCCGGACCGGGACGGCTTTTAATTCATTTCATCGGCTAATTCATCGGAAACGGCAATAATATCGGACGTACCGGAGCTTCTGAGAATCGAACGGGCATTCTCCACTTCAATACGAAGGGCACGAACCTTTTCCATTGGCTTTTTCACATAATGAATGTATTCTACTGCAAGATGATGATCCGGCTTCTTGCCGGAAAGCAGCCTGCGCAGAGTCGACATCGACTGATACGAGCGTTCTTCGATCAAACGGCGTTTTTCATAACGCTCGACCATCTGCTCGATTTCGGCGATTTCTTGTTCTTTTTTTGAGATATAGGCTTCCAGAAACGGAATGACCTCCGCAGCCTTGCGATGCTTCAACCGGGATGGCGAGGTGGAAACAATCGGATCAGTCATGAGAATTCTCCTATCTCTGCATGTTATCAATTGTCACACCATTAATAGTACACGATTGACTGCTATTTGAAAACCCTTTTCATGCACAATTCGTGTCCATTATTTGACTCCGATGTCAGCTCCAATCACTCCCAGTACCTGGCCATGATCCGAAACAACCGGGACCGAGACCGTCAAGCACGGCTTCTTCGTAATAGCCGAGATATAGACCTCAGAGGTATACACATTCCCCTCCATAGCGCGTCTCCACCATTCACGTCCTTTGGCATTGAGCAATCCCGCTTCCGGCATCGAGAAGATAAAAGCCCCGTCGCCGCGGTTGGACCATATTGCCTCAATCCCGGACCCCCGCTGCATGAGCTGCGTTAATTTCGCTTGATGGCTGTTCTCATCCAGGATGAACGCAGAATCCTTCGCCAGCAAAACCAACTGATCGATAATCCCGCTTACGCTCGCGGGTATAATAGCCGTATTGCTCTTAAATCCGACCTTCTGCACGGCGTGCGAGAAAGCATCCGATGACCGCCCGAGATTCATCCGGACACGATTCAATTTGCCGATCTGACGGCGCTGCTGATGCGTCAGCTCCAATGTTTCATCGACGTTGCCCATCGTCTGATTGACCGCATCCACGACTTCCTTGAGCATCGATGTGGTATGTGTCATATGCTCCGTCTGCAGCCTGCTAGCAATGCTGCTCCTGCCAATCAGCGTATCCACCTCCTGGATCCGGGTAAAAACATGGTCCATCCGTTCTTTGGTTTGTGCCATTTCCAGAATGCCGCGCTCAACCGCCGATTTTTCCAAATCAACGGAAGTGACAACCTGACGAACCCCGCTCTCGATTTCCTGGACCAACCCGCTTGAACGCCTGACCGCCTCATGGCTCTGCTCCGCCAGCTTCTTGATCTGCTGGGCTACAACAGCAAACCCCCGGCCGTATTCTCCGGCATGCGCCGCTTCGATGGAAGCGTTAAGCGCAAGCAGCGAGGTTTGGGAAACGATTTCCTGAATGAACTCATTGATTTCATTAATGCGCGAGGTTTGTTCAATCAAATCACGGATATGCTTATCCACTGCACTATTGTACGTATGTAAATCAGTCATAACCTGATCTGTATTCGTAAGCAGACGGCGAGCCTGCAGCACATCTTCATTGGCAGACTTGCTCTGCCGGTCAAGCTGCTCCGCCGTTTCACTGATTTGCTCAGCCGAGGCTGCCACTTCCTGAAGCGTGGAGAAGGTCTCTTCAATCCGTTCCATGGCTTTTATGCTGGCCTCGCGCAGCTGACCTTCGGTCTCTGCCGATTGATCAGCAATTTGAGTCAATTCGCCTATGGATTGATTTACTTCCTCAACCGCTGCCGTAAGCTGATCTGAAATAACTATAGATTCGTTAATTAATTGCTCCATAACTTCACTTTCCTGATTCTGCTGCAACGGCAAACTCAAGCTCTCAGCCCCTGCCCCGCGTGACCAAAGGCGCTGCAAACGATTCATTCAGGTAACCACCTTCAGAAGAAATATGTCAGAATTAGTAACATTATAATTCAGCATTTGACAAAAAGAAAGAGGAACCTTGTCGGCTCCTCTTGTCATGACCGTAGTCATTTATTTATAAACAGTGTTATTTCTGTGCATTTTGCGAAGCTGACTTGTTGAGCGTATTCGCAGTATTTGCTGCAGCCGCTGAATTGTTATCTTGGGCAAACTCCGAGTTGAATTGGTTGGAGGCTGCCTTTGTTTTGTTGTTTTTGTTTTTCGCCATTGTACTCACCCCCCGTACGCCTTTAGTATGGCATAGCGGAAAGTCATTTATGTAACCAAAAACTTCACATTCCCTGGGCGTCAGACTGCTTGTCCAGCTTCTTGAGCTGCAGCTTGCTGCGATGGATTCTGGCCTTTACTGTCCCTAGCGGCACATTCATCGCATCGGCAATTTCCTGGTCTTTGAATCCGTAATAAAACTTGTAAAGCAGCATAGTACGGGAGCGGGGGTCCAGCAGTGCCAGCAGCTCGGAAATTTCAAATTGCAGCCCCGCTTCATCCTGATAGCCCGCTTGCGCCTGTTCTTCCTGCGCTTCAGTCCAGCCGTAGCCCTGGGAGCGCTTTGCCTGTCTGTTGATATTAATCGCCGCGTTGGCCGTAATCGTTTTGGCCCAGGAATAAAGTTTGCTTTGTTCCCGCAGAGTATCCTGCTTCGTCAGAATGCTTACCCAAGCTTCCTGGACGGCATCCTGAGCGTCTGATTTATTAATAACTTTGGAATAGGCCACTCGAATCATTTGGTTATATAGTTCCCGCAGTCGATCTTCAACCTGCTCAAGGTCAAGATCCTTCTCTCCATCATCTTCTAAAAAATGGTAATTAATACCCACAGGTAACCGCCCCGCTTATTTTGATGATAGCGTTTACAGCCATAATATCATATTTTTCCAATAAAAAAAAGAAGGCGATTCAACAAATTTCAAGTTTGTTGAACAACCCTCTACATATTTTTCAAGATTCCAAAAGAGCAGCCGGTATAGGTCCTTCTGCAGTAACCGACTTATTTAAGGACCTCAGCCATGATTCCGACACTTTTCCGTCACCCTGCTTGAGAACCTGCACTTCAACGGTCCGTTTGCCCCATTGCTTGTAAACCTGCTTACGGGTCTCAAAATATAAATCGATTTTATGACCCTTGATCGCTGAACCCGTATCTGCTACTACGCCATAGCCGTAACCCGGAACATAAAGCAGGGTCCCGATAGGAAAAACCTTGGGATCCGCCGCAATGGTCGAAACGATATCCCGTCTGACCTTAACTCCGGAATACGTGATTCCGTACAAGGGATGGCCCGGCTTCTTCCCAGTCGATTCGACGCCTGCTGTATAGCCGGTTGCGACCACCTTAATATGTTTCCTTGCCTGAGTCTTCTTATTGGCTTCTTTCACCTTGCTCGCAGGTTTCTTCTGATCCATAACCGCGTTTGCAAGGTTTAACGGCTTGATAACTTCAACTGCAGGAGCATCGGCTGTCTCCTTCTTGCTGGACGTGCTGTTTCCTGAAATCGTTGTTAAAATTACCGCCCCTGCAAGTAAAGCTGCGAGCAGGAAGCGGAAGATGGGCATGCTTGTCTTCATTTGGATGTAGTCCCCCCTAAGAGGAGGTTACCCATATAGAGCAAGCTTTATTCACGATTCTATCAATTGGCAGATAGTTTAATAGAGAGGAAGAATTTCACATCGCCGTCGATTAAGCTCGGTTAAGTCCATTTCTTCCCCTCCAAAACAGGCAGTTCCGCCGTAAAGTCCAGGAATTGCTGCTGATCTCTATATCTGCTTGGCGCTGATTTCTTCCTGAAGCAAGGAGATCAGTTCAGACACCGGTCTGGCTCCAATGTCGCCTTCGCCGCGTTTGCGCACCGATACTGTGCCCGACTGCGCTTCGTTATCGCCGACAACAAGCATATAAGGAGCTTTTTCCAGCTGCGCCTCGCGTATTTTATAGCCCAGCTTCTCATTGCGCAGATCGGATTCCACACGGATTCCTGAAGCGCGAAGCTTCTCTTCAACCTCCCGTGCATAGCTCTCATAAGCCGTGGACACCGGAAGGATTTTGGCCTGCACCGGAGATAGCCAGAGCGGCAGCGCCCCCGCAAAATTCTCCAGCAGGAAAGCGGTCATCCGCTCCATCGTGCTGATAATTCCCCTGTGTATAACGACCGGCCGGTGTTTCTTGCCGTCATCTCCGACATATTCAAGCTCGAAGCGCTCCGGCAGCAGGAAGTCGAGCTGCGCAGTGGACAACGTCTCTTCCTTGCCCAGCGCCGTCTTGATCTGGACATCCAGCTTGGGACCGTAGAATGCGGCTTCTCCTTCGGCTTCGAAGAAAGATAACTCCAGCTCCTCGGCAACCTCGCGCAGCATCCGCTGGGACATTTCCCACATCTCGTCATTTGGAAAATATTTCTCGGTGTCCTTCGGATCACGGTAGGATAACCGGAAACGGTAATCTTTGATTCCGAAATCTTCGTATACCTGGCGGATCAGCTTGATAACACGGCCGAATTCCTCTTTGATTTGATCGGGACGGCAGAAAATATGCGCGTCATTCAACGTCATAGCACGCACGCGGTGAAGCCCCGTAAGCGCCCCTGACATCTCATAACGGTGCATCGTGCCAAGCTCTGCCACACGAACAGGCAGATCCCGGTAGGAGCGCATTTCGCTTTTGAAAACCATCATATGATGCGGGCAGTTCATGGGACGAAGAACAAGCTCCTCGTTATCCATAATCATTTTGGGGAACATGTCCTCGCTGTAATGCTCCCAGTGGCCGCTCGTCTTGTACAGCTCCACATTAGCCAGCACCGGTGTATAGACATGCTGGTAGCCAAGCCGTTCTTCGAGATCGACGATGTAGCGTTCCATGGTACGTCTTACAGTCGCGCCGTTGGGAAGCCAAAGCGGCAGTCCCTGACCTACCTCGCGCGAGAAGGTGAACATTTTCAGCTCGCGGCCGAGCTTGCGGTGATCGCGTTTCTTGGCTTCTTCAAGAAAGTGAAGATGCTCGTCCAGCTGCGCTTTTTTGGGAAAAGCTGTGCCGTATATACGCTGCAGCATTTTGTTCTTGGAATCCCCGCGCCAGTAGGCTCCTGCCACGCTCAGCAGTTTGAAAGCCTTGATGCGGCCGGTCGACGGCAGATGCGGACCGCGGCACAGGTCGAAGAACTCGCCCTGATCATAAATCGTCAGCTCTGCTTCAACGGGCAGATCGCGGATTAGCTCAATCTTCAGCGGATCATCCAGCTCCGTAAAAATCGCGATTGCCTCCTCGCGGCTGACAACACGGCGGCGGATAGGCAGATTTTCCTGTACGATCTTTTCCATTTCCTTCTCGATCTTGACCAGATCCTCGGGAGTGAGGGATTGCTCCAGATCAATATCGTAATAGAAGCCATCCTCGATTACCGGTCCGATGCCAAGCTTGACTTCTGTCCTGCCGTACAGGCGCTTGATCGCCTGGGCCATCAAATGCGCTGTGCTGTGGCGGTATACTTCCAGTCCGTCCGCAGTCTCAAGCGTCACAATCTCAAGCGATGCATCCTCTTCAAGCGGCGTGTATACATCGACCACCTTGCCGTTGACTTTACCGGCAATAGCGTTCTTCTTAAGGCCGCTGCTAATGGAGCCGGCCACATCCTCAACCGTAGTTCCCCCGTCATACTCCCGTACATTCCCATCGGGAAATTTCACTTGAATCGACATCTTCAACCTCCTGCAGATATGTTGTATGGTGGAATGCAGACAACAAAAAAAGCACACATCCCGTAAAAGGGACGAGTGCCTGTCAGACCCGTGGTTCCACCCTGGTTCAATTGACGCAAGGGCCATAAATGCGCCTTGGAGCCAATCCTTGTGAGCGTTCGGTAACGGGAACGAAACCGGCGCAGCTTACTACCGTCTGTAACGGCTTCAACTGGGCAGCTAAAAAGGGGTATATCCGCCAACGCAGGCGTGAGGGGCTTGCAGCCTGATGGTCCCTCTCTCTGGAACGTGCGTATTGTGAGGCAGATACATGTCTTTCTCAAAGCTTTATATGGAAACATTATAATCCGAGCTTTGCGCAGCGGTCAAGTCCATTTGCGTTTGGCGGTAATCATCCGCGGGGCTAAGACCGGTTCATGCTGCTGCAGATCAGGAAATTGCTCGAAATAAAAGGTGCAGCTTGTGCATTCCACACAAAGCTGAACGCGCTGTTCAAAAATTGTCTCCAGCGTCCGCATAACCTGAAGCTCCGGCTGCCTGGTATGAATGACGATATTCTCCGGCGATATCGTGATCAACGTGCTTACAATCATATCCTCCATATTCATTTCCGTTTCCAGCATTTCTGCAACAATCCGGTCAGCCGGCACCGCTTCGAGCATTTGAAATTCCTCATTATAGAGGACGAATTCCGTTCCGCCCTTATGGACAACATGAACGATCGGCAGCTTTACCTCCTGCATGCGAACGAAATATTTCAATAAAGAGATAAATTCCTGATACTGCTTATCCATGACGTATTCATCGACTGCGAAGGCCGCGATTTCCCGGAGCTCCTCCCAATAGGAAGCAAGACGGAAGGTGACATATCCATCCAGATGGATGCGGGTATTGCTGCCCAGGAACTCTTCGAGCTCTGCCGCAACTTTATTTTTCCGGCGGTCCCGGTCGACCCGCAGCATCTCCAGATCCACACTGACAGCTTCATGGGAGCTGGACTCTCCCCCAAATAGCAGATTCTTGCAGTACTGCTCCACCGATTCAATTTCACTGGGCTCATCATAATGAAATTGCTTCCGGATGATCGAATGCAGCAGCGTCGGCTCCATCTCGGTCAATATATACCGGGCAAAAGCGTTTGCCGCCCGGCGGTAAACAAGTGGGCCGTGCAAAGCAAGGTTGAAATCCTTCATTTCCGCACTGCAGGTTATGGCTCCATAATGAAGATCTGGGGTGCAATGTATGGTGACATATTCGCCGCCGGATCCGGCTTTGTTATGTAAATCGAGGAATTCTTCCTGCAAATATTCGCGCAGCCGTCCAATCGCTTCGCTCGAAGCCGACATCAGAGATACGGTGAACAATTCCATAGGCTCACTCCTACATATTTTTACGTGTTTTTTCTTCTTATATCAGTATATGGTCCTCCCAGGGCATATATACGATGCATCGAGTGGGTAAATGGTTAGGGATTGGAAAGAAAGAGTATTCGTGGTATATTGAGTTTTGAACGAAGCTGGCCGCTGGAGTGAATATCATGGATTATGAATCGCTGGATTATAACCGTTACCGCTGGAATCGCATGCTTCTTAGCGGATTCTGGTTCATTTTGTTGTTCTCGATTTTTCTGGAATGCTTGTATTTAACGATAACTGAGATTCCATCCCGGGAATTTATTCTCAAATATATGGTGAAGCCCACCGTTTTTCAATTATCGACGCTTCTGCTTGCCGAGACGGGACTCCGGGCATTAAAGGGCAAGTATCAGGATTATATTCTAATCATCACCTCGTCTTTATTGGCCTACATTATTGTTTACATCCACAACTCCATTAACTATTTGCTGCTCGGACTTTTCCTGCCTGTCATGGTTTCCATATTCTACTTCCATCCCAAAAAAATGATTTTTGCCTACGTTATAACAATGGCTTCGGTTTACCTGATGTATTGGACCAATGATTTCATGAATCATGACATTACGCTGGTTGGCTTGGTAACGATTACAGTGATGTTCTCCTGCTTCTCACTGGTCGGCTGGGGCGTTATCCGCCGTGGACGCGAGCTGATCAGCCATCTGAAGTCCTCCTTCGAATCCAATCAGGAGCTTCTCGTCAAGACCATCTGGATGGATAAGCTGGCCAAAACCGATGCATTAACCGAGCTGTACAATCACATGACATTTCATGAGTATTTTGAAAAGCTGATTGAACAGCATGAGGATAACGGCTTGCCGCTGCAGCTGGCATTGATTGATATTGATAATTTCAAGCATGTCAATGATACGTATGGACATCGCGCCGGTGATGTCGTACTGCAAAGGGTAGCCAAACTAATCAGCAGCAAAGCCTATCAGAACGACTTTGTGGCCCGTTACGGCGGAGAGGAATTCGCCATTCTGTTTACGGACAAGCCCATGGCTGAAGCCCTTGAAATGGTGGATAAAATCAGGCTGGAGATTTCCCGGCTGTCTCACGAATCGCTGGGAGGCAAACCCATAACGGTCAGCATCGGGGTGGGAGAATATTCGGCCAGCGACGGCAAGGAACGGTTCTTCAACCGGGTGGATGCCGCGCTGTACAAAGCCAAGAACACCGGTAAGAACAAGACTGTTATTGCAGCAGCAGATATAGCTGAAACGCAGCTTGCGTAAAACAGAAAGAAGCTCCCTGCAGTGCGATGGTAAGATCGCTTTGCAGGGAGCTTCTTTATCTTTTTAACATCGAAGGCCAAAGTCTTTAGTTCTGCATAACAAAATCATGCTCGACGCCATCCGACTCTTGGTACATCTTCAATATTTCATATTTCGTGTTACGCTGTGCAGGAATCTTGCCCGATTCGCGGATAAGCCGGAGAATCGACTCGATGTTGACTTTGTGGGTCGTTCCCGCGGCAGAGACAACATTCTCTTCGATCATCGTGCTGCCAAAATCGTTGCAGCCGTATTGCAGAGAAAGCTTGCCTACATCAGGTCCCATTGTAACCCATGAGGATTGGAAATTATCAATATTATCCAAGGTGATCCGGCTGATCGCCAGTGTCTTCAAATATTCCTCAGGCGTCGCTTTCTCACGCTTCATATTCGTGTTCTCAGGTTGGAAGGTCCATGGAATAAAGGCCAGAAAGCCGCGCGAGTCATAGCCGTTCGCAATACATTCATCCTGCGCTTCGCGCACCCGCAGAAGGTGAAGCGCCCGCTCCTCCATCTCTTCCCCGAACCCGATCACCATCGTTGCGGTCGTGTTCATCCCGATGCGGTGAGCCGTCTTCATCACGTCCATCCAATCGGTCCAGGAGCCCTTCAGCCGGCTGATCTTGCGGCGCGTGCGGTCATCAAGAATCTCGCCGCCGCCGCCCGGCAGGGAATCGAGTCCAGCCGCATTCAGCTCGCGCATGGTCTCTTCCATGGTTAAGCCGCCTGAGATTTCGCGCATTTTGTGAATCTCTGCGGGAGAGAAGGAGTGCATCGTGATGCCCGGGAAATGCACCTTGATTTTGCGCAGCAGATCCAGGTAATAGGAGAAAGGCAAGGTCGGATTTACACCGCCCTGCATCAGAATTTCAGTTCCGCCCACATCCATCGTTTCCTGGATTTTCTGGAGGATCGTCTCATCGGGAAGAACATAGCCTTCCGGCGATCCGGGAGCGCGGTAAAAGGCGCAAAAGCGGCAGTACACATCACACACATTCGTATAGTTGATGTTGCGTCCGACAACAAAAGTCGTGATGGGCTCCGGGTGACGGCGCTCCATCAAAATGTTGGCGGCATGCCCCATTTTTTCAATTTCATCGGACTCAAACAATGTTACGCATTCTTCCAGTCCGACCCGTTCGCCCTGCAGCGCTTTATCCAATATACGATCTATATTTTGCATTCTGCGATAAACCTCCTTCATTATCAATACCGTACGCTATAAGTCCTGCCTACCATTCATATTAACATAAAGCGTACAAACGCGTCATTAATCGCAGCTTTAAGCAAAAGCATGCCTGAATGCCGAAAAACGCGGCTGGTCCGTCAGGACTGCCGCGTATCGTCTATTATCATGTTTTCCGGTATTTATGCGCAAATATGTCTAATTATTGACGCAGCGCTTGATCAAGATCGGCAATCAGGTCGTCAATGTCTTCCAGACCGACGGAATACCGGAGCAAGCCGTCCGTGATGCCGCGCTCATGACGCACCTCGCGCGGCATAGCCGCATGGGACATCATCGCCGGATAGGACAGAATGCTCTCAACGGCGCCCAGACTGACGGCCACGATCGGCAGCTTCACGCGGCTCAGCACCGCCTTCGCCCGGTCGCCATCGCCAACGTCAAAGGACACGACCGCCCCATAGCCGAGCGACTGCTTCTCGTGAATCTCCCGTCCCGGATGATTCTCAAGACCCGGGTAGAATACTTGTACGACACCATCATTCTGAAGGAGCCAGGACGCCAGTTTGCGTGCGCTCTTCTCACTGTGCTCCATCCGCGCCTGCAAGGTCTTCATCCCGCGAATAAGCAGCCAGGATTCCTGCGCGCCGAGCACAGTGCCCAGACCGTTCTGCAGCTGTTTGAGTCTGCGGCCAAGGCTTTCGTTAGCAGCTACGGCCAGACCGGCCAACACATCGCTGTGACCGCCGAGGAATTTTGTCGCGCTGTGCAGCACAATATCCACTCCAAGCTCAATTGGCCGCTGATGATAAGGAGTCATAAACGTATTATCGAGCATGGTCAGCAGATTACGCTGCTTGGCCCACGCGGTGATCTCCGCAATATCGGTGATTTTGAGCGTGGGATTCGACGGCGTTTCCATGAACACCGCTTTCGTGTTCGGCTTAAGTGCCGCCTTTACCTCTTCAAAACGGGTCATGTCAACAAAGGTCGATTCAATTCCAAGCCGGTCAAGAATAGTTGTGAGCAGACGGTAGGTCCCGCCGTATACATCCTCTGTGACAATAACATGATCTCCGCTCGAGAGAAGCAGAAAGGTCGTAGAGATGGCTGCCATTCCGCTGGAGAAAGCAAAGCCGCGCTCCCCGCCCTCCAAAAGCGCGATATAATCCTCAAGAGCCTGCCGGGTCGGGTTGCCTGAACGGCTGTAATCATAATCCGGCGGGTTAAAAATATCGTGGTGGTGAAAAGTGGACGCCTGGTAAATCGGCACACTTGAGGCTCCTGTATGCTCATCGATCTCTGCGCCGAAGTGAATGAGCTTCGTGGCGAACTGCTTGTCCGCTTTCCTTGCGCCATTATCCTGCTGCTGTTCCTGATCTGCCATAGTATTCGTTACTCCTTCCCGATTTCGCGCGCTGCCGCTTCAAGTGCCTGGCCAAGATCCGCAATCAGATCATCGGCATGCTCGATGCCCACCGAGAAGCGCAGCAGCCGGTCATCGACGCCGACCTGACGGCGGATTTCTTCCGGAATATCGGCATGCGTCTGCACAGCCGGATATGTCATCAGTGATTCCACGCCGCCGAGGCTTTCAGCGAAAGCGATCAGCGTGATATGGCGGAGAATCGGCTCGACATACCTGGCATCCTTCAAACGGAAGGAGAAAATCCCGGTATTGCCTGAGGCTTGACGGCTCTGGATATCATGGCCCGGATGATGGGAGAGGCCCGGGTAGTAGACCTCTTCGACAGCCTCATGCTCATACAGCCAGTTAGCCAGACGGATCGCATTCTCTTGATGGCGTTCCATCCGCAGCGCGAGCGTCTTCATCCCCCTCATGAGCAGCCAGGAATCCTGTGCTCCGAGAACGGCTCCGATGGAATTATGCAGGAAGAACATCTGCTCGGACAGCTCCTTGCCTTTGGTGACAATCAGTCCGGCCAGCACGTCATTGTGTCCGCCAAGATATTTGGTCGCGCTGTGAATGACAATATCCGCTCCCAGCTCAATTGGCCGTTGGAAGAAAGGCGTAAGCAGCGTATTGTCCACAATCGTCAGCATGCCCTTGGATTTGGCCCAGGCGCATACCCGTTCAATATCAGTAATCATCATCGTCGGGTTCGTCGGCGTTTCGATCAGAACAGCTTTCGTATTCGGCGTATAAAGCTGGGACAGCGCATCTATATCGTTCGTGTCCACATAAGAGGCCGTTACGCCAAAACGGCTCATGATCCGTTCCAGCAAACGGTAGGTGCCCCCGTACAGATCCAGCGACACCAGCAGATGATCGCCTTGGCTGAACATCGCGAATACCGTTTGCAGAGCGGCCATGCCGGTGCTGCAGGCGAATCCGGCATCTCCGGATTCCAGCTCAGCCGCGGCATCCTCGAGCACCTTGCGCGTCGGGCTCTTCGTCCTTGCGTAATCGAATCCCGTGCTTTGGCCAAGCTGCGGATGGCGGAAAGCGGTGGCTTGATAAATCGGGAAGCTCACCGCTCCGGTTACCGGCTCACTTTGGGAACCTATCTGGGCTAATCGGCTTTCAATTTTCATCGTAGGATAAGCTCCTTTTCAGCTCGTATAATAGTATGTTTTAGATGCCTGCTCCCAAATCGTAGGGCGTTTGCTGGTACACGTAATAGTTCAACCAGTTCGAGAACAACAGGTTCGCATGCGCCCGCCAGCTGGAAAGCGGTATTAACGAAGGATCATTGTTTGGAAAATAATTTTGCGGAACATCGATCCGCAGCCCCTTGGCCTGATCGCGGTCGTATTCCCATTTCAGCGTCAAAGGATCGTATTCCGAATGTCCGGTTGCGAAGATTTGTCTTTTGTCCTTGGAAGCCACGAGGTAAACGCCGGAATCGGGAGAAGAAGACAGAATTTCAAGATCGGCTATCGGTTCGATATCTTCCCGGCGAAACTCGGTGTGGCGCGATTGCGGCACGTAGAACTGTTCGTCGAAGCCTCTGAGCAGCGGAACATTGCGCTTCTCGAGCGTGTGCGGGTAAACGCCGAATATCTTTTTGTCCAGGTCATACTTCGGCACGCCGTAGTGATGGTACAGGCCGGCCTGAGCGCCCCAACAGATGTGCAGGGTCGATGTGACCCTGCGGGCGCTCCAATCCATAATATCCTTGAGCTCTTCCCAGTACGTCACTTCTTCAAACGGCAGATGCTCTATAGGTGCGCCGGTAATGATCATTCCGTCATAATATTCGTGGGAAATATCGTCGAACGATTTATAGAAGCTTTCCAAATGCTCCGCCGAGGTATTCTTCGACGTATGCGTTCTCGGGTTAATCAGTACCGCTTCAACCTGCAGCGGGGTATTGCCGATCAGGCGGAGCAGCTGCGTTTCAGTCGTTTCCTTCGTAGGCATCAGATTCAAAATGGCGATCCGCAGCGGCCGGATGTCCTGATGGAAGGCGGTGCTTTCATCCATTACGAAAATGTTCTCACCCGACAAAATGTCTTTGGCAGGTAAATGATCAGGTACTTTAATTGGCATCTTCTCGTTCACTCCTCATGTTGCGGGTTCCTTAATCGCCTCGCCAGGCAGGCGGGAAACGAAAAAAGCCCCGCTCTGGTGTCAGAGTAGGGGCATAAAAAATATCGTTCATGCGCCTCTCATCTGTCAGAAACAAAATGTTTCCGCAAGAATTAGCACCGTGCGTATAAACGCCGGTTGCCGGGCTTCATCGGGCTAGTCCCTCCGCCTGCTCTTGATAAGAAAGCTTGCTATTTAATTATCGGTCGACTTATGTTTACTTTAAATCATTCCCTTATTCCCGTCAAGTATGAGTGAAATAACAGGCAGGCTGTGGTGTTCACCCCATGAGGTATCAGCGCATAAATTACAGTATCATGCGGCCTGCCTAGTTTCTTCTTGAATGGAAAGACACTGTCAGAGTATACTAGACAAGGATTGCATGATTCAATCCCAAATGGATTCCAAAAAGGGGTGTTGACGCATATGGAAGGCGACCCGAGGCCTGCGGGCAACCGCATTGATTACCGGTACTGGAACTTAGCGCATGTCTGCTTACGATACAGCCGTCCATATCGTTCAACGCCGTCCTTCCTGATATAGGTTCGGTCTGCATCGCTATGGTCAGCGTAACGTATTGATAAATGCCTCCCTCCAATCTACCGGCATCCGGGAAAAACCATCATTAAGGAAAGAGAGGAGAGGGATGCGGATGAAAATCCGTCTGGTTAATCAGGGCATTTTTACGACAATTGAGGATATTCATACTGCCACTATTCCGCCCACTGAGGGCTTTTACTGGATTGACGCGGACGTCGACGATCTGGCTGTGCTGCAGCCGATATTCGCCCTCCACGACCTGGCCGTCGAAGACTGCCTCAGCGAGGAAGAACAGCGGCCGAAGATTGAAATTCATGAGGGTCATTATTTCATCGTGATCAACAGCATCCGGTTTGATGACGAGGAGATTTTTCTCAGAGCTTTGAACATCTTCCTCGGACGGCATTATATTATTACGGTGACCAAGCAAAAAATCAACGAGCTGCGCACTTTAAAGCCGATTCTGTGGGAAGAGGAAGTCGGCAGACCGGACAGATTCCTCTACCATCTGGTCGATCTTGTTGTTGACAACTATTTCCTGGTCGGCGACCGCATTGAAGCGCGCATTGAAAGCCTGGAAGAAGATATCCTCATGCATACGAAGAAATCCCATCTGACTGAAATCATCGGTCTGCGAAGTGAAATTTTGTGGCTGAAAAAGGTGCTGGGTCCGCAGAAGGACGTCATCTTCACGCTCAACAAAAAGGATCTGAAGCTCATCGACGATCAGCTGCAAAAATATTTCAGCGATATCTATGAGAATGCGGTCAAAATCGCCGAGACCTTCGAGACCTATCGCGACCTCATGGGCAACTTGCGCGAGGCTTATCAATCCAGTCTGGCCAACCGCGCCAATGAAATCATGCGCGTATTTACGGCACTGACCACGATCTTTATGCCTCTTACCTTCATAACCGGTATATATGGGATGAATTTTGATTATATTCCCGGCCTGCATCTGCATGGCGGCTCCTATATTTTGCTGTTCATCATGCTGTTTCTCGGCTGCGGGATGTTCTATATTTTCCGCAAGAAGGATTGGCTGTGACTGTAGGCGGGAGCATCGAATAAACAACAAAAATAACGTCCCCCCCGCTACCGGGAAAGACGTTATTTTTGTCTGTTTCGGACCATTCGAATGCCTCTAATCCAGGCAGAATGCCGCTGCGCGGACGAAACCAGTCTTCCGCCTGCCCCTTAGAGTATGAACAAGAATTCTACAAGGCAATCGTGCTTCCTCCGTCATCCACATCATTAGCCAGCGATTCGCGCGCTCCTTTCTCCAGATCCACCCTGGCCAGAAGTACGATGCCTATGACGAAGAAGGCGACAAGCGACAATATCGCCAGCCTGCTGGAGCCGGTAATGGTTCCCACAATGGAGAAAATCAGCGGCCCCATGACCAAAGAGAATTTGCTGGACAGACTGAGGAAGCCGAAAAATTCCGCGGTCCTGGATGGCGGCACCAGATTGGCATAGATGCTCCGGGCAATCGCCTGGCTTCCTCCCTGCACAAGTCCAACCATGAATGCCAAGATGTAGAAATGCACCGCACTGGTCATAAAGAAGCCCAGAACCACAATCAGAATGTAGATCATCAAGGACATATTCAGGGATCGCTTGGTTCCAAGACGCGCCGCCGCTCTGATAAACAGCAGCGTACTTGGATAGCCTACAAATTGGGTAATCAGCAGCGCAATAATCAAGTGGGTAGTCTCGATGCCAATGCCGCTCCCGTATATGGTAGCCATGACAATAACCGTATTAATGCCGTCGTTAAAAAACCAGAATGCCAGCATATACCTGAGGAGCTCAGGGAATTTTCTGGCTGACTTCAAGGTTTGGCCAATGCGCACAAATCCGTTTCTGACCGCATGGCCCGCTCCGCTTGAGGCTCCCTTGGCCTGCTCTTTGACATTCCTCATAAGCGGAATGGAGAATAACAGCCACCATATGCCGACCGTTGCAAATGCCGCCTGGGTGCCCGCTGTTTTATCCGCAAACCCGAGCATTTCCCAGCCTTCGATCATCACAATATTCAACGCCAGCAGAAGCCCCCCGCCCAAATAGCCGGCAGCGTATCCTTTGGAGCTGATCGCAGCGCGTTCCTGCGGCGGCGCGATATCCGTGATGAGGCCATCATAAAAAGTATTTCCCGCCGAATAGCCAATCGTTCCGATCACAACAAGCACGGATGCGAGCAGCCAATCTCCTTCGCCAATGAAAGCCATCGCTCCGCATGAGATCGCTCCTATAACAGCAAAGAAGGACAGAAACCGTACCTTCATGCCGGAGTAGTCTGCGATTGCGCCCATGATCGGCGAGAGCACGGCGACACAGATCATCGCGATCGTCTGGGTATATCCCCAATAATTTTCGGCAGTATTGCCCGTCAGCCCTGATCCTGCGACGGTGTTATAGAACACGGGCATCACCGCGGCCATTATCGTCGTCGCAAAAGCGGAATTCGCCCAGTCATACATCAGCCATCCGCGAACCACTTTACGATTCATCTGCTTATCGCTCCTTCTTCTAGGCACCGCTTCAGATCGGCACCATATCTCTGCTGAACCTTTCG
Source organism: Paenibacillus sp. JT31N11 (assembly GCF_056269285.1). NCBI lineage: Bacteria > Bacillati > Bacillota > Bacilli > Caryophanales > Paenibacillaceae > Paenibacillus > Paenibacillus sp. JT31N11. Next base: position 434,308 of record NZ_JBWDNQ010000003.1, on the reverse strand, counting down.
ACAGGCACCACATGATTCCTTCTTAAAGTTTTTGCAAAGGGCCGCATGGTCTTTTGCCGTATTCCCGCTTTTCATTTATAATAGTACGATAAGTGATAAAAATCTTTAATCGACAAAGGAGGGTTTCCGTGAACATCAGCCAGCTTGAGACCTTGCTTACCATCTCCAAGACCATGAGCTTCCGCAAAGCCGGAGAATTGCTCAATTTGACGCAGCCGGCCGTTTCCGCACAGGTCAAGAGCCTGGAGGACGAGTTCAAGACCGTGCTGATTGACCGGAACCAGCCTGTCACCCTGACAGACCGCGGGCAGGTATTCCTGGAGCATGCATCGCGCATTTTGTCCATTGTCGAGGAGCTGAAACAGAAGCTCTCCGACCTGAATGAGACGCCGCAGGGGCATATTCTGCTCGGGACGACCTCCTCGATCGCGATTCAAATCCTGCCGCGCGTTTTGTCTTATTTTCAAGATCAATTTCCGCTGATTAAAACAACCATTCATTCCATGCCTTCCGCACAGGTCATGACCAGTGTGGAGAACGGCTCCGTTGATCTGGGCATTACTTATTTGTCCGAACGAAATCCCAATGTCGAAACTTCGGTCTTATATTATGATACGTACGATCTCGTCGTGTCGCCCGAGCATCCGTTAAGCGGCTTGAAGCACATGCCTGTTGAAGCGCTCAAGGACATTCCGATGATTATGCTGTCGCCAGACACGCTGGGAAGACGTTTTCTGGATAAAATATTCCGCAAATTCAATATCGAGCCCAACATCGTGATGGAGCTGTCCAGCAGCGAAGAGGTCAAACGCATGGTTGAAATCAATCTGGGAGCGGCTGTCGTCTCCAAGCTGTCCATCGCCAATGAAGTCAGACTGGGAACCCTGAAACGAATCAGTGTAAACGAACTCGACATGAGCCATCCCGTCGGTGTCGTCTTCAAATCCGGACGTTATCTCAATTCCGCCATGCAGCAATTTCTCAGCGACTTGAAAGGCATGCCCGAGGATCAATTTATTAGCAGCGAATAGGAGATGTTAACGATGAAATTCGATCTACATACGCATCATTACCGGTGCGGCCATGCCGACGGGGATATCGAATCGTATATCAAGGCCGGTATTACGGTAGGACTCCAGGTTATCGGCATATCCGACCATTCCCCTTACTTTGCCAGCGAACAGGATCAACCGCATCCTGGAATCGCCATGGCCAAAAGTGATCTGCTCAACTATATCAATGAGGTTCTCCGGCTCAAAGCCAAATACGAAGGCAAGATCGATGTGCTGCTGGGAATGGAATCCGACTTCTATCCTGAATCCATCAACTTGTACCGCAGCATGTACGAGCCGCATCCCTTCGACTATATTATCGGCTCCGTCCACCATACGCGGGGAATCAGCATATTTAACCGCAACCGGTGGAAAGGCATGTCGAAAAGCAAGAAAATCGACGAAAAGCGCGAATATTACAATCTGATCTCCCAGTCGGCGCGCAGCGGAGCCTTCCAGGTGCTGGGGCATATAGATGCCATGAAGGGCTATTATCCAGCCTTCTCCGAAATTGAAGCGGAGGATGCGATTGACGACACGCTGAGGATTATTGCGCAGAACAACGTGGCTATTGAGATCAATACTTCAGGCAAGACCAAGGATGTCGGCGGCTGGTATCCTTCGGATGCCATACTGGAGCGGGCCCTGTATTTCGGCGTCCAGGTGACCTTCGGATCGGATGCGCATGTTCCAAGCCGGGTAGGCGACGATTGGGAGCTTGTGCGGAGACAGCTCAAGGAGATCGGTTTCCGGGAATGGGTGTATTACAAGCAGAAGCAGCCGGTTGTTGTGCCTCTATAACGGTTATATCCGCCAGGTGGACGCAACATCGTTTTTCGAAAACTGGAGCATAACAAAAAAAGTGGACCTGCCAGCGGCAGGTCCCATGTTATATATAAGTAAAAGGGGGTCTTGTTTATTATAATAGCCCAGGAATGTAAAAGGACGATAACAGAATCATTTCATTTGTGTAACAAATGATTAGGGGTGAACGACATGCATGATTATCACCATCTTCGCCACGCCAAGGAACAGGAAACGTCCAAGCGTACGCTTTGGATCACACTCTGGATTACGCTTTTCTTCACGATTGTGGAAATTACCGGAGGCGTGCTGAGCCATTCCCTTGCGCTTCTGTCTGATTCGGCGCATATGATCTCGGATGTAATCGCACTCGGTTTGAGCATGACCGCAATCTATCTGTCGCGGCGTCCATCCAATTCCAAATTCACCTTCGGGTATCTGCGATTCGAGATCATTGCCTCGTTCCTCAACGGACTGGCGCTAGCCGTGATCGCAGTCGGCATATTTATTGAAGGCATCCGGCGCTTTATCGATCCCGTTGCCATCGATTTCAAACTGATGCTGATCATTGCGGTCATCGGATTAATCGTCAATATCGTACTGACGGTGGTGCTCAGCCGCAGCATGAAGGAAGAAGATAATTTAAATATTCAAAGCGCATTGTGGCATTTCATCGGCGATTTGCTCAGCTCGGTCGGCGTGATCCTGTCGGCTGTCCTGATTTATTTTACCAATTGGTACATAGCGGATCCTATCATCAGCGTGGTCATCGGCGGCATAATATTCGTCGGAGGGTATCGGATTATCCGCCAGTCGTATTTGATCCTTATGGAATCGGTGCCGGAGAAATTCGACCTTGAAGAAATGCGGAGCAGTCTGCTCACCATTGATGGCATTGAAGATGTGCACGAGATGCATCTGTGGGCGATTTCCACGGACCATTATTCACTCACCGCACATGTGTTCATCCCCAAGCACTCACAGCCGTTCTATGTCATTTTGGCCATTAACGAGCTGCTGCGGGGCAAATACGGCATTACCCATTCAACCATTCAAACCGAGCATGCCTCCATTCTACCTCATGGGGAATACGGACAAGAGTTTCTCAGGCAGCATGCCGAACAAAAGCCGGATCGCCCGTAATACTTGAACAACCTCTTTGAAAGAAGGATGAATCCTCATGTGGTTTGCAGCAGCTGTCGGCAGCGCAATATTATTCGGCCTTGCGGGCTGGTGGATGAAGGTATCCCAGATGCGCAGCGGTTCCTCCACGTATCTGCTTCTGGGGCTGTACATCTCCGGAACGGCAGGCTTCGGTCTGCATGCAGCAGTAGAGCAAAACCTGGCCGCTTCCTTGACGGACGTCAGGGTTTGGACCGCGGGACTGCTGATTGGCGCAGGCTCCGCCTTTGGCAACGTACTGTTTATGAAAGCGCTGGAATACGGGCCGGCCAGCCTGACTTCCCCTTTGACCAATATGAATATCGTTCTCGTTGTCGCGCTTGGAACCTTTATCTACAATGAGCCGTTTCAGGGAACGGAATTCACGGGGGTTCTGCTTCTGCTGCTTGCCGTCGTATTGGTTTCTATCCGCGGCAGAGAGAAACTGTCCGTGAAACAAAAGAAGTGGTTCCTCTATGTGGGTGTGAGCATCGTATTATTTGCTGTTCGCAACGGGGGACTTAAAGTCACGGAGGGATTGGGTCTTGCAGGCGCACCGGTCCTGTTCGTTTCCTATGCGCTGTCCATTCTGTGGTTTGCATATGCTGCGCTCCTGGAGCAGAGACAGGTTCAGTCCCCTGCCGTAGTATCAGCGCCAGCGCCAGCCGCGCGCGCACTGGCGGATTCTTCGCGAGGCTCATCGCGGACGGGGCTGCTTTGGGGGCTGGTTGCCGGCTTATTCTCATACGGCGGCCTGCAGTTGTATGCAGTCGCGCTGCAAACCGGACAAGCGAACATTGCCGGGCCAATCTTCGCCGCCAACAGTCTTGTCGTGGCAGCCGGCTCCATTGTTCTGTACCGGGAAAGGCTGTCTGCTATGCAGTGGACGGCGTTTGCCTTTATGTTCGCGGGGCTGATTCTGATTCGGGTATAAAACCGGCGCCGAGGTGTTTATTGACGCCTGGAATCGCTTTTCTTAAAAATCAGCGACTGTATGGAGTCGATAAATTTGCGGATCTGGTACCGGAACCGTTTGACCGTCGTCAGCTTCATCACGGAGCCCCAGCCGTCGTATCGCCCTCCATTGCCGGACATCAGCCTGTAGAGCTCTCTGACTCTGTCGTTGACCGTATCCAGGCGGACGTCCTCGAATTTGCTGATGACGAGCGGATAGGGATATCCGTTATCCGGGCTGCCTTCCTTTTCCCTTTCAATCCGGTAACCAAGCTCCTCGAGCATAGTCTCCATCTCGCGTCTGTCCTCGTCCTCACGGAATAACAGCCAGTGATAGACATGTCTGGGCTCTCTGATATTATCTCCTTTATGGATGAGGGCGTAGATCATCTGGGCGTTATGTACAAATAATTCCTCCAGCGGGTCAGGCAGCATGTAGGAATAGAACGTCCACTGCGGGTCTTCTTTTATATAGTGCTGGGCTCTGAATTCCCATTGATCTTTCATCCAATCCCGGATTACGCTGCTGCTGATCCGGCCCTTCGGCGCATAATAATAAAATTCCAGACGGGTCGATACATTAATTCTCCCGACATAAATAGCATCCGCGCTATCTTTTAGCCAATGCTCCAGCTTGCCTTCCAATTGCTCCAGCTGTTTGACGAATTCGCCCTTCGAACGGTTATGTTCCCGGACCGGATATAAATTTATAGTAATGGAAAGCAGATCCTCGAACTCAGCCAACGGGGCGGAATTTTTATAGCCCGTGTTGACCAGGACACGCATCTGCTCCGATTCTGATCGGCGTTCATAAAATCCCCAGTTGTCTGTCATACTGCAGCACCTCGAAAATTGAAATTTGCATAGAATGAGTACAGCCTAGTGCTCATCCCTCATTATAACGGTTTTCCGGCCATAACCAAGCATTTTTGCAGCTTTCTTTGATTTATTTAACGTCCGGGTGACATATGGAATCAATTAGTGCTATAATTGATACTAACTATAATATAGTTCATATTCATTGTATAGCAATTAAGAACAGTTAGAAAATCTGCTCTCTTTTGCGACGTCATGTGCTACAATAGAACTAACAAGAGGGGTGATTGAACTGTGGATTATTCCAAAATGTGTCCAAAATACGAGCATGCGGCAGAAATGCTTGGCAAGAAATGGACAGGTATGATTGTTCGGGTTCTGCTCGGCGGTCCCAAACGCTTCAAAGCCATTAAAGAACAAATTCCAGATATGAGCGACAAGATGCTGACGGATCGGATGAAAGAACTGGAGCACTGTCAAATCATTAAACGCAACGTTTACCCGGAAATGCCTGTCCGGATTGAATATGAGTTAACCGAAAAAGGACGCGGTCTTGAACCCGTTATCCAATCGATTCAGGATTGGGGAGAGCATTGGTATTAAAACTGCCCGGACAACGGGCGGTTTTTTTTATCTATATATAATTAAAAGTCGTACAAGACACGAGGAAAGGAAGATCAGCATGATGACATTGACAGAGCAGCAGTTTACGCGGATATCCCGCGCCTTGGCTGAGCCGCGGCGTTATCAGATGCTTAGGGAGATCGGGGCCAGCAGCGACCCGCTGCCCTGCAGTATCCTGCATGAAACCCATCCCGTGAGCGCCGCAACGATCTCTCACCATGTGAAAGAACTGGAGACGGCTGGCTTGGTCCAGACGATTCGCACAGGCAAATTCATGAGCCTCGTTGTCCAGCGTGATGTACTGAGAGCCTACCTGGAGCAGCTATCGAACATTTAATGATAACCAAAACAGACAGAATCCCGGAATTCCAGCAGGAATTTCCGGGATTCTGTCTATGTTTGCATGTTGATAGGCATAGGCCCCACATAGTTGGACTGTGGACGAAAAATCCGGTTATGCCCGGATTGCTCCAGAATATGGGCAGTCCAGCCCACCACCCGCGCGGCCGTAAAAGTAGGCGTGAAGAGCAGATCCGGCATTTGCAGCGAACGCATGAGCGCAGCAGCGTAAAATTCAACATTTGTATATAACCCTCGTCCCGGCTTATATTCAGCCAGCAGCCTGATGGCGGTTTGTTCCGTGTATAAGGCCAGGTCGAACCATTCATCGATACTCGCCATCGCGCCAGTCACCTCCCGAAGCGCTTCGGCTCTTGGGTCAAGCCTCTTGTAGATCCGGTGACCAAACCCCATCAGCCGCTCGCCCTGTTCCAGCATATTCCGGATGACAGGCTCTGCCTGGGGCTTGGAACCGACCCTCTCGAGCAGCTTGATAACTCCCGAAGGCGCTCCGCCGTGCAGAGGTCCTTTCATGGCGCCAATTGCAGCGCTTACGGCCGAGTAAATATCCGATTCTTTGGATGCGACAACACGGGCGGCAAATGTCGAGGCATTTAGCCCATGCTCCATTGCCAGGATCATATAGGCATTCATTACACGAATATGGGCTGCTGTGGCAGGTCTTCCGAACAAGACATGCAGGTAATAGGCAACATGGTCGTTCTCATCAGCTTCCCCGGGCCATTGTGTGCCCATGATTGAATGATCCCGGTAAGCGATCACGGTGGGCAGCAGCGCTGTAATGCGTACTGCCTGACGGAGCTCGGGAGGCCAGCCGGAGCCGTCTTCTTCAGGAATGAGCGCAGCAACCGCCGACATGACAGTGCTCATGAGTGGAGCCTCTCTGGGTATTGCGTCGAGCAGCGTCTTGAGCTCCGGCGTGAGCCGCCTGTCCCTTGCGAACTGTTCTTTACAGTTCGTTAATTCAGCTGCGTCCGGCAGATGGCCCCGCCACAGCAGACAGGCGGCCTCTTCAAACGAATATTGAACGGCCAAATCCTTGGCCCAATAGCCCCGATAGACCAGTTGACCTTCCAATCCATTTACATAACTGATCAGAGTATCTGCGGCTACCACATCTTCAAGGCCAGTTACACTTGGCTTTTTCATCACTGATATCCTCCTCGATTTCGATTGAGCTATTACGTTATATCCAGCTTATCAGCATTTTTCGATAAACAAAACATCAACAATTATATCGACTATATAAATAATATCTATCATTAGGCTAATAAAAAAGCACACCCGGCGTAATTGCCTACCGGATGTGCTTGTCTGTATGGATATGAATTAAATTCCAAGCCATTTTTTGAACAATTGTTTGGTGGTGTCCTTGTTGATCGCCGCTATGGAGGTCGTCAGCGGAATACCTTTCGGACAGGCGCGCACACAGTTCTGCGAGTTGCCGCAGCCTTCGATACCGCCATCCTCCATCAAGGTTTCCAAACGCTCCGCCTGATTCATCTCGCCGGTTGGATGCGCGTTGAACAGCCGCACCTGCGAGATTGCCGCAGGTCCGATAAAGCTGTTGCGGTCATTGACGTTCGGACAGGCTTCCAGACATACACCGCAGGTCATGCATTTGGACAGCTCGTACGCCCACTGGCGCTTGGTTTCCGCCATCCGCGGACCAGGACCCAGATCGTAGGTGCCGTCAATGGGAATCCAGGCTTTCACCCGTTTGAGCGCATTGAACATCCGCTCGCGGTTGATGACCAAATCGCGCACGACGGGGAATGTGCTCATCGGAGCGAGTGAAATCGGCTGCTCCAGCTTGTCAATCAGGGCGCTGCACGCTTGACGCGGCTTGCCGTTGATTACCATGGAGCATGCGCCGCACACTTCTTCCAGACAGTTGGATTCCCAGCATACCGGGGCCGTATTTTGTCCATCCTGCTTCTTCGGATTACGCTGAATTTCCATTAACGCGCTGATTACGTTCATATTCGGGCGATACGGAATTTCAAAATGCTCCGTGTACGGCTGAGAATCCGGAGAATCCTGACGCGTAATGTTCAGCTTTACTGTTTTTGCTGCCACAGTCGTTTCAGCCATTGTTCATTCTCCTTTCTATTTTTCTTTCGAGTAATCGCGTTTACGCGGTTTGATCAGGGAGACATCCACATCTTCATACGAAATTGTCGGACCTTCAACCGTCCACGTCGCTTTGGTCGTTTTCAGATAATCGTCATTGCGGTCCGGGAATTCCGGCTTGTAATGCGCGCCGCGGCTCTCGTTGCGCATAAGAGCGCCCAGCGTCATCGCCTCGGACAGCTCCAGCATATTCCACAGCTGACGGGTGAACGCCACGCCTGCATTATTCCAACGCGAAGTATCATTGATATTGATGTTGCTGTAGCGCTGCTTCAGTTCCTTGATTTTCCCGATTGTCTCTTCCAGCTTCTTGTTGAAACGAACGACCGTCATATTGTTGGTCATCCACTCGCCAAGCTCCTTGTGCAGCACATATGCGTTCTCGGTGCCGTTCATGGCCAGAATGCCTTCATATTTATCGGTTTGGCGCTTCTTCTCGCGATCATATACGGTTGATGAAATGTCATCCGCCGATTTCTTCAAGCCCTTGATATATTCTACGACCTTCGGTCCTGTGATCATGCCGCCATAAATCGCCGAGAGCAGCGAGTTCGCGCCCAGACGGTTCGCGCCATGGTATTGATATTCGCATTCTCCGCAGGCGAACAAGCCGGGAATGTTGGTCATTTGGTTGAAGTCAACCCATAATCCGCCCATGGAATAGTGAACCGCCGGGAAGATTTTCATCGGAATTTTACGCGGGTCATCACCCATGAACTTCTCGTAAATCTCAATGATTCCGCCGAGCTTGACATCCAGCTCCTTCGGATCCTTATGGGACAGATCCAGATAAACCATGTTCTCGCCATTGATGCCCAGTTTCTCGTCAACGCAGACGTGGAAGATTTCACGGGTCGCAATGTCACGGGGAACCAGGTTGCCGTAGGCCGGATATTTCTCTTCAAGGAAATACCACGGCTTGCCATCTTTATAGGTCCAGATCCGGCCGCCTTCGCCGCGGGCCGATTCCGACATCAGGCGCAGCTTGTCATCGCCGGGGATGGCTGTGGGATGGATCTGGATAAATTCGCCGTTGGCGTAATGCACGCCCTGCTGATACACAGCGCTTGCTGCGGTACCTGTGTTGATGACCGAGTTGGTCGTTTTGCCGAAAATGATGCCTGGGCCGCCGGATGCCAGAATAACCGCATCGCCCGCAATGGTATGCACTTCCATGGAGCGCAGATCCTGCGCGGTTATGCCGCGGCAGACGCCATCGTCATCCAATACGGCGCCCATGAATTCCCAGTGTTCGAATTTCGTAACCAGCCCGGCTGTTTCCCAGCGGCGCACCTGCTCATCCAGCGCATACAGCAGCTGCTGGCCGGTTGTTGCGCCTGCGAAAGCCGTGCGGTGATACTGGGTGCCGCCAAAACGGCGGAAATCCAGCAGTCCCTCAGGTGTACGGTTGAACATAACGCCCATCCGGTCCATCAAGTGGATAATACCCGGCGCCGCATCGCACATCGCTTTAACCGGCGGTTGGTTCGCAAGGAAGTCGCCGCCGTATACCGTATCGTCAAAATGTTCCCAGGTGGAGTCGCCCTCCCCCTTCGTATTCACCGCGCCGTTAATACCGCCCTGCGCGCATACGGAGTGAGACCGTTTAACAGGAACAACCGAGAAGAGATCGACATGAAGTCCGGCTTCTGCCGCTTTAATTGTAGCCATCAGACCGGCGAGTCCGCCTCCGACGACAATAACTTTATTTTTAGCCATATTTATTCGCTCCTTGTCCTAAAGCTAAACGAGATTCGTCATATATGAAGCAAGAGAAGCCGCTTCCTTGAACTCATCCCCACGGAAGGAGAAGAGCGACAGCAGAAACAACAGCGATACGAGAACGAATACACCCATCCATATTCTGGAGGAGATGCGCTGCGCACGAGGTCCGACCGTAATGCCCCAACTCACAAGGAAAGCCCACATCCCGTTGCTAAAATGGAATGTCGCCGCAACGACGCCGATAATGTAAAAAACAAGATAGAAGCCGTTGTTGGTAATATCGTGCATCAGACCGCCCAGCTGTTCATGAGTGACTTCGCCGATCATAACCTGGTAGCGCGTTTGATACAAATGCCAGAAAACGAAGATAAATGTGATAACCCCCGAAATCCGTTGTGCCGCAAACGCCCAGTTGCGTCCATACTGAAACCGCCCGGTGTTAACATTGGACTGGTACGCAACGTACAGGCCGTACACGCCATGGAACAGCAGCGGCAGCCAGATGCCGAACAGCTCCAGGAAGAAAACAAGCGGCAGGTCATTCAGAAACTTGACACTGTCCTTAAATCCCTGCGGGCCGCCCTCAAAAGCTGCATAATTGGTCAGCATATGTTCAACAATGAACAAGCTGAGCGGTATCACTCCAAGCAAAGAGTGAATCTTGCGCGATAAATACGAATTTCCTTTCATAACGTGTGCGTTCTCCTTTCGCAACTGTGAGTTGCTAACATTCGCCAATCTTCGCCAAAACCATTCTCCATTGTAACTCCCGCCCAATTATGCGTCAACAATTAGCATGACACATTTTATTCACAGTTCACATAATACTCCTTTTACACTTATAATGGAATTGCTTATTATTCATTAAAACTTATAACAAATACACATATGTAAGGAAAGGGTTGAGGGAATGCTTGAAGAATTGAATGTGTTTGCCATCATTGTGGAGCAATCCAGCATGAACAAGGCTTCAACCGCGCTTAATTTATCCCAGCCCGCTCTGTCGCGGAAAATTTCCAAGCTTGAGCAGGACTTGGGAGTCGAGCTGTTCAAGCGGGTCGGTAAAAGATTGGAGCTGACGCGGATCGGCCGGCTTACCTATGATTACGCCATCGAGACCAGACAGCAGCATCTAAGGTTCCTGAAGATGCTTGCCGAATACAAGACTGCGGGCCGCTCCTCCCTGACGATCGGCGCGAGCCTGACCACCCTGCAGACGACGCTGCCCGATCTGATTCAGGCGCTGACGCAGCAAAGCTCGGAGCTGGACATCAAGGCCATCACCGGCAAAACGCATGAGATCGTTTCGCTTGTCCGCGACCGCAAAGCGGATCTGGGCATTGTCGCCTCCCAAATCGACGATCCGGGGCTGCGCTGCGTCCCCCTGTTCGAGGATCACCTGGTGCTGGTGCTGCCGCGCAATCATTTTGTGATGGACAAGGGCGAGCCCGTCATTGGCGATTTGAACGGCATGCCGATGATCCTGTTCTCCAAAGGCACCTGGTACCGTATTCTTACGGACGAGCTGTTTGAAAAATATCATCTCCTGCCCGACGTCAGAATGGAAATTGACTCCTTCGAAGCGATATTGCGCCTGCTCCATACATGCCGCGCCGGAACGCTTCTGCCCAAATCATATTTGCGCGAGCAGATGCTGAGCGACAATGACCTGATCAGCGTCACGATCCGCGAGCTCAAGGAATCCAAGCGCACCACATCCCTGATTCATGCCGAGACGGACAGCTTGAGTCCTGCCGTCCGCTTGTGGATTGATGAGATTGCCAAGCTCTACAATCCGCGAAGAAACGGCTGATGCTGCCCCGATGCTCCAACGATAATATAGAACAAAGATCGTGGGACGCACTTGGACAATAAGTTAAATAAAACAAAAGGAGAAGGCAGCTTCGGCGCCCTCTCCTTATTATTTGCCAATTTCCGCTTCCGAATCCATTCCGAGCTTTCGGGCCACCCAGGCTGTCGTGCTGGCCTGTACCAGAATCGTCAGCATAATGGCCATAAAGGTTACCGATGCAATAATATCGGCGTGCTTGACCCCCATTCCCGCCAGCATGCCGGATAAAGCGGCCGGTATGACGCCAGTCTCCCGCACCCACATCATGAAGGTCATTTCCTTCAGGCTCCACCGTGACTTGCGGTCCGGCAGCGCGGAAGCAAGCACGGTCGCAGGACGGGCAATGACCATCAGCACAAGCACCGCAATCAGGCTCTGCCACCAATAATCGGCCAGCAGCCTGAAATCCACCTGGCTGCCGAGCAGGATAAAGATCAGCATCCGCATAATAACGGTTATATTATCGGAAAAATGATTGATCTCTTCCTTTTTGTCCGCCATATCCATTCCGAAGGATTTCGAATTCCCCCAGATCAGTCCCGCTACAAAGGTAGCCATAAATCCGCTCACATGCAGCATGTCGCCAATCAGATACGCGCCAAGCGCAGTAGCGATCATGGCGATGGTTGTGTAATCGCGCAGCACACCAATGCGGATGTGGGCAACCAGACCGACTATAATAATCCCCAAAGCCAATCCAACGGCAATGCCGCCGAATGCCGTCCGGATAAAATCCCAGGTAATGACGCCGGCAGAAAGCGCCGAATCTCCTACAGCCGCACTCAGGAGAGCGAACGTAATAATCGATCCTGTCGCATCATTAAAAGCTGATTCACTCTCAACCGTTTCGCGGACCCGATTACGAATTGTCACTTGCCGGAACACAGGTATGATAGAAGCAGGGTCTGTGGAAGCGATGACCGATGCGGCAAGCAGCGCATACAGCCAATCAATGCCAAACAGCAAATGTACCGCCGCCCCGACAATGCCAACCGTTATCAGCACGCCGGGTACGCTGAGCAGACCAACCGTCCAGCCCACCTGCTTTAGACCCTTCAAACCGATATTTCTCCCGCCGTCGAACAAAATGATGGAAGAACCGGCTATAAGGATCAATTGATTAATCAGCGAGCTGCTTGACTCATTAATCCAGTGGAAACCCTGCCCGATTGCCATTCCCACGATTATATACATGGCAACATCCGGCAGCCGCAGTCTGGATGCCAGCGTCCCTGCGATCATGCCAGCCGTCACAATCGTGAGCAGCAGTAAAAACAAGTGATGAATTGTTTCTGTAGTTGATGTCTCCATTTGCCGCTCTCACGCCCGTTTCATAATGAAGCAGTCGCTGATTTCCCCCTAACGGGTAACGGACTCCTCGAATTGTTCAATCTGTTGGTTGGTCCCGATGACAACCATGACATCCTTCTCAGCGAGCACATCGGTTGCAGTAGGAGCAATAATGATTCCCCTGGGTTTATTGATTGCAACAATGCTGCAGCCGAATTTGGCTCTGGGATTAAGATCCTGCAGGGATACGCCGTTAAGACATTTTGGCACCGCCAGCTCGGCAATTGTATAATCCTTTGATAATTCAATATAATCAAGCAGATTAGGCGACACCAGCTGATGCGCGACACGAATGCCCATATCCCGCTCCGGATAGACTACGCGGTCCACCCCGATTTTCTCCAATACCCGACCATGCAGCTCGCTCATCGCCTTGGCCACGACCTTCTTCACGCCCAGGTCCTTAAGCAAAATAGTCGTCAGAATGCTCGCTTGAATATCATCGCCGATAGCGACAACACCACAGTCAAAATTGCGTACGCCAAGCGACCGCAGCACTTCCTCGTCCGTTGATTCCGCCACGACGGTATGCGTCAGATGCTGACTCATATCCTGAACGGCTTCCTCGTCCTTATCAATGCCGAGCACTTCATATCCAAGCTCCACTAATTCCCTGGCCAAACTTGAACCGAAGCGGCCAAGTCCGATAATGACGAACTGATGATTCTTCATCGTGTAATAATTTCCCCTATCCAATAATAATTTTGCCTTCCGGATGACGATATAATTCTTTCTCCGCACGCGGCCCAAGCGCATAGGCGAGTGTCAGAGGACCCAGCCTGCCGGCAAACATGGTCAAGCAGATAATAATCTTGCCGACCGTTGAGAGCTCCGGTGTAATGCCAAGCGTCAAGCCCACTGTCCCGAAGGCTGAGGTAGTCTCGAACAGGATTTTCAAGAAGGCCTGATCCTCAGTCGTGGAGAGCACCATGGTGACGACAATGACAAGGGAAAGCGATAACAAGGTAATGGTCAATGCTTTGAAAATGCGCTCACGGGCAAGACGGTAGCGAAACAGCACAATATCTTCCCTGCCCCGGATCATGGCAATAACCGCACCGATTAGAGTCGTGAAGGTTGTGGTCTTGATTCCGCCCCCGGTAGAACCCGGCGAAGCGCCGATGAACATCAGGATAATGGTCAGGAACTGCGTGGCCTGCCTGAGAGAGGCAAGGTCAAGCGTATTGGCGCCTGCTGTACGCGGAGTAACCGACTGGAAGAAGGAGGCCAATATTTTGCCGCCCCAATGAAGGGAACCGAGTGTCCTGGCATTGGTGAACTCGAATATAAAAACAACAACCGTTCCGAATACAATCAGAAAGCCGGTCATAGACAGTACTACTTTGGAATGAAGCGAAAGTTTCTTATTATTGCGATATTCAACGAGATCCGAGATAACAATAAAACCGATCCCGCCTGTTATGATCAGCAGCATCGTCACGATATTGACCAAAGGATCATCAACATACTCCGTAAGGCTTACATACGGAACCCCGAACTGGCCGAATAAATCGATGCCCGCATTATTAAAGAATGAAATCGCGTGAAAAATGCCAAAATAAACTGCCTTGCCAAGCGGCATGTCAAACGACCAGCGGATGGCAAAAAGGACAGCGCCAACGAGCTCAATGGTCAATGAGTACAAAATCACTTTGCGTATGAGACGCACAATGCCTTCCATGCTGGTCTGGTTCATCGCCTCCTGCAGAATGAGCCGTTCCTTCAGGGATATGCGCTTGCGCAGAACAAGAGCGAACAAAGTGGCCATGGTCATAAAGCCGAGACCGCCAAGCTGAATCAGCATCATAATAATGATTTGGCCGGGAACCGAATAGTGGCTGCCTGTATCCACAGTCACGAGCCCCGTCACGCACGTTGCCGTTGTTGCTGTAAATACCGCGTCGATAAATGGCGTCGGCAAGCCATCCCGCGAGGCGAAGGGCATGGAGAGCAGCAAGCCTCCAAGCAAAATAATGAACGCAAAGCCCGTTACCAATATACGGGGCGGCGACCATTTGGAAATATTGAAAAAAGATAGCATCGTAGGATTTGTCCCACCCCTCCTGGCTATTTGCGCGCACAAAAAAAGCACTGGAAGCCCAAGTGCCAATGCGTTTGAGTCCTGTTCCACGAAGCCTGCGAGGTTAGCTGACGGATTCGGGCTTGAACAGCTGCCCTATTCACTAGCAGTTCAAAATTACGCTGCTTGTTGAAATTCACCCCGTGCTGTCCTTTAATGAAATCGCATAAGCTTAAGCGACCCGTTCAAGACAGCTGTATGGTTCCCCCGTTTTCATTTCGAAATTCGGCTTTTTATATGCGATTGATACACATTATAATTGCATTGTTCTGGAAAAAACAAACGACAATTAAGGAGGAAAGGAACCGTTTTCAGGCAAAAAAGACGACCCTCGGGCCCAAATCGGCACATCCTGTTCATTATTGTCCATTTAACTCGACCACAAAACGTATTTGCGAGCATTCGCATGGATATTATCGAGACAACTATGATAAGGTAGATGTATGCGGTTTACTGCTTGTATATTGAGATTAGAGGTGCAAACATGAATGATTATCAGCTGCGGCCCAACTGGAAATTCTATGCATGGTTAGGCGTCATTGGCATTGTTATTTATTTGCTCGTACAAGTTGTACCGCAAACCTCGGAGTCTTTTTTTGACTCGGGCAGCAAGAAGGTAATCGCCAAAAGCAAAGCCGAGCAGATTGCTGAGGATTTTGCCCTGCAGCAATTCAAGCAGCTGCCGGAGAGCATTCATGCGGTTCACCAATCCGATTCGATGCTTTACGGTTATCTGTCCAAGGAGAAGCAGACCGACACCTATGACAAAAAGTATGACAGCCGCTTCCCCACCGACACTTTCCAGGTCACGGCGGCGATGCCTGACGGCAGCCAGATTTTTATTTATGTGCATATGCAGGATGCCAAGGTCGTCGGCTGGAACCAATACAAGGAGATCCATACCACTATACCGCAAGCAACCCAGATTAGCGACGCTGCTATGAAATATGCCGTCTCCCAAGGATTTAAAGCCAATGAACTAAGCATGACCAAGGCAGACCCGGAAACAGGCAGGATCTCGTACAAGGTTAACGGCTATACGATCGGAGAATCGCAGCTGATGCTTGCGATGAGAACAGAGAAAACAAGCGATGGAGCGCTGATCATTGCCGAATACAAGCCCGGCTTCACGGTTCCGGCCAGTTATTCGAGCTATGTCCAGGCCCAGCAGAAGCTTGCTTCTTTCCTGTCCCTGCTCGGCAGCATTCTGCTTTCCTTTGTCCTGTTCGTCATTGCAATCGTCTATGCCGCGCTTTACCGCAAGCATTCCTCGTTTACACGCGGTATTGTACTGACTCTGCTGTTCCTCGTTATGTATCTGGCGAATGATTTCAATCTCATGGACGGTCTGCTGGCGAGCGCCGGCGAGGACCCTAATGCGATGGCCTACGCGGCCATTAATGTCGGCATTACCTGTGTCGTCACGATTGTGATGGGCATTGCCGTTTATTTCTCCCTTGTCGGCGGCGACGCCCTGTGGAACTCAATGGGCAAACGTATGTGGCCGCGAATGGGAGAGGAGGGTTATGGCGATCATGTATGGCGCAGCATGTGGCTCGGTTATCTGATTGCTTTCCTGCTGCTGGGACTGCAGACCGTCATCTTCATCGTGTTGGTGAATGTTACCGGCGCATGGTCAACCTCGGATGTCACGCAGTCTCCATACAACCTGGGCATTTTGTGGATCTTCCCCATGCTGGCCTGGTGCGCCGCCATTTCGGAGGAGGCTTTGTACCGTTTTTTCGGAATCGGCCTTTTCAAAAAATGGTTCAACAATACATTCGTCGCTTCGCTTATTCCCACTATCATATGGGCGCTTGGCCATGTTACATATCCGATTTTTCCTTCCACCACACGGCTGCTTGAATTGACCGTTATCGGGCTCATCTTCAGCTTCATGTTTTTGCGGTACGGTTTTCTCACGGTCGTATTCGCCCATGCCGTATTCGACAGCATCATGATGGCCATTTCCCTGATCTTCACGGGAACGCCGGGCAATATCATCATGGGCATCGTCTACATCCTGCTGCCTATTCCCATCGCATGGGGACTGCGTTACCTGCATGACAAGAAAAAAAGGACGAGACCGCTTATTGCGGCTCCTCCCTCAACGCTTCAATGATTTGTGCGGCGAGCTTCTCGCCGATGGACAGAGGCCGGAAATCTTCAATTCCGGCTTCTTTTATTTTTTTGATCGAGCCAAAATGCTTGAGCAGCAGCTTGCGCCGTTTCTCCCCGATCCCGGGGATGGAGTCCAGCTTGGACGCGATCATGGACTTGCCGCGCTGCTCCCTGTGGAAGGATATGGCAAAGCGGTGAACTTCGTCCTGAATGCGCTGCAGCAGATAAAACTCCTGGCTGTCGCGCGCAAGCGGCACGATCTCCGCAGGGTCCCCCATCATCAGCTGAGCCGTCTTGTGCTTGACATCCTTCACCAGGCCGCAGACCGGCACATACAGGCCAAGCTCGTTCTCCAGCACATCAAGCGCCGCCGATATCTGGCCTTTGCCGCCATCTATAACGATCAGATCAGGAAGCTGCAGCCCTTCCTTGAGCACCCGCTCATAACGCCGCCTGACCACCTCGCGCATCGTTTCGTAATCATCGGGCCCCTGGACCGTTTTCACCTTGTATTTGCGGTATTCCTTCTTATCCGGTTTCCCGTCCGTGAATACGATCATTGCAGAAACCGGATTCGTGCCCTGGATGTTGGAATTGTCGAACGCCTCAATGCGGCGTATCTCAGAAAGTCCAAGCGCGGCGGCCAGACTCTCGGAAGCCTTCAGGGTGCGCTCCTCATCCCGCTCAATCAGCCTGAATTTCTCATCCAGTGTGACCTTGGCATTGTTGACAGCCATCGCGACAACATCGCGCTTGCGCCCGCGCCGGGGAACGAATACTTTGACCTTGAGCCATTTCTGCAGAGAAGAGCCGACCTCATCGGCCACGGTAGCCGGCAGCGCTTCGTTTTCCTCATCCTCTCCGGACGTCTGTAATGAGGCGCCGGTCACATCGCTTACGGATGCCGGCAAAGTCTCATCATTATCATTATCGGCTTTGCCAGTCTTCTCCGGAGCTGTATCAGGCATCTCTCCATCCCCGTTCAGAATGTCCTGCTCCTGCACGGCATCAATCTTGTCAGGTTGCGGCTGTTCCTGCATTAGAGCCGCCACTTCAGGAGCGGGCAGCAGGATTTCCTTCGGCAGCGCCGGATTATCGCTGTAATATTGAGTCACGAATGTCATAAAGTCATCATAAGCCTCGCCATAATAAGGAAATGAGGTCGCTCTGCGCTCAATCAGCTTGCCCTGGCGCATATACATGATCTGCACACACATCCAGCCCTTGTCGGTGAAATAACCGAACACATCGCGGTCCATTGCGTCTGCTAATGTGATTTTCTGTTTCTCCATGACCGCATCGATTGCCACCAGCTGATCGCGGAATTCCTTGGCCCGTTCAAATTCCAGCTCCTCGGCGGCTGCGGCCATTTTGGCCTGAAGCGTCTTCTTCACCTCATCGTGGCCGCCGTTCAAAAAACGCGTAATTTCCTGGGTCATCGCCTCATAGGTTCCGGGAGCGATATCGTACTCGCATGGCGCTATGCATTGGCCCAAATGATAATATAAACATACCTTGTCAGGCAGCGTATTGCACTTGCGCAGCGGATACAGCCGGTCAAGCAGCTTCTTCGTTTCCTGCGCGGCATAAGCGTTGGGATACGGCCCGAAATATTTCCCCTTATCCTTCACGACGCGGCGCGTGACTTCAAGCTTTGGATGCTTTTCATTGGTTATTTTAATATAAGGAAAGGTCTTATCATCCTTAAGCAGAACATTATAACGGGGATGATATTGTTTGATTAAATTGCATTCAAGGATAAGAGCTTCCATATTGCTGGAAGTCACAATATATTCAAAATCGCGGATTTCCGATACAAGCTTCTGCGTCTTCCCGTCATGGCTGCCGTTAAAATACGAGCGGACGCGGTTTTTGAGCACCTTCGCTTTACCTACATAAATTATGATGCCGTCGGCATTCTTCATCAAATAGCAGCCGGACTGATCCGGCAGCAGCGCAAGCTTGCTGCGGATTCTTTCATCCGCCAGCCGCCGCTCCACGGCAGATTCGGCTTTCAATTGTTCTTCCATCCCGTACTCCTCCTGGCCATTTCTTCACCTCTCTATTGTAGCACATCTGTTCCCACGATGCGGCTATGTTGATTTTCTCCTCCGCCGCGCGGCCGTCCCAATCCTGCAAGTTGCCTCACAATTGTCACGAACGGCGGCTTTACAATTATTCTGAAAGTTGGGTATACTAAGAGGAGCAATCGTCGCCCTTCAAGGAGGAGTTACACAAATGGAAAATGTCAGAGATCCGCGCGATCATGTAAACGAAGAACCCCGCGACGACTTTATGGATACCGCAATGGGTTTTGCCGGTTTTTTCGGTGTAATGACCATCATTTTTATCGTTGCGGTCATTATTAAATTCATGATTTCGTAATGGTTAAGGCTTCATGCCGGCGAGCTTCGCCGCATGGAGCCTTTTTACTTGCTATCCTTGACTAATGGCTCGTCTTCACTGTAACATTAACGCCATTGGTATCCATTGCTTGACAACATTGCTTGACAACAGCCAGGTCTACACTATAGAATGACAATTACGAAAAAGGAAAGGAGACTGATGTGATATGGTGACTATAATCGTACGAAATGTTCGTTTCCAAGTTGCATGCGCATCAGTCTCTACGGATCCTTATTCAAGTTAACCAGAAGCGTCATCATTGCGGGAAGCCGCGCGCTTTTGTCCAAATATCAGAAATGCTCCATGTCACACATGACTATTCTGATATTTTGCGGGAAGAAACTTGCAGGCGTTAGAAAAACGCAGCCTTTCTTCTTCGGTTTTATTTGAATCAGGCACACAAACCGTTAGAGACCCCCGGAGGGTACTGACGGTTTTTTTGTGCTGTTTTTCACTGATGCGCATTGTCCATTGTCCTGTTACACGAGCCAACCCAATTGTAAAAACAAAGGAGAACAACCAATTTGAACCTGAATGAAAATGAACAAATGCAGGCATTTGGCTGGAATGAACATTGGCAGACACGATTCCTTGCCGATGAGTATAAGGAAATGATTCCAGCGCGTGTCATTGCGCAGTTTGCCAACCAATACCGCGTTATTACGCAGCATGGCGAATGTATGGCTGCGGTAAGCGGCAAATTTCAGTTTGAGGCAATCAGGCGCAGCGACTTTCCTGGAGTGGGGGATTGGACAGCGGTTCAACCGCTCGCCGGTGAGAAGCGGGTCGTTATTCAAGCCGTTCTGCCCAGATCGACGGTGATGCTGCGAAAAGCGGCAGGAAGCATCCCCGAGGAGCAGGTCATTGGTGCCAATATCGATACTCTGCTGATCGTCAACGCACTGAACGAGGATTTCAATATCCGCAAGATTGAGCGGTATTTGATTGTGGCTTGGGAGAGCGGCGCTGTTCCTGTCGTCCTGCTCACCAAAGCCGATTTATGCGATGACGTAGCCGTGAAGATTGCGGCTGTTGAAGCAGCGGCTCCCGGCGTGTTTGTCCATGCGGTCAGCGCCCTGCAGGATATGGGAAGAGATGCGCTTTCTCCCTACCTGCAGCCCGGCTGTACCGTTGCGCTGACCGGATCCTCCGGTGTGGGCAAGTCCACCCTGCTCAACTGGCTGGCCGGCGGGGATCTGCAGCGTGTCCAGGGCATCCGCGAGGATGATGCGCGCGGCCGCCACACGACCACTCACCGCGAATTGTTTCCGCTGCCCGGCGGAGCCGTTATGATGGATACGCCGGGTATGCGGGAGCTCCATCTGTGGGATGCCGAGGAAGGCAGACAGGAAGCATTTGCGGATATTGAAGCGGTAGCGGCAGCATGCCGGTTTCGCGATTGCCGGCATGAGGCCGAGGACGGCTGTGCCGTGAAACAGGCTATCGCAGACGGGACGCTTGATCCGCGAAGATTCGCAAGCTACCGCAAAACAGGGCGCGAGCTCGAATACATGAACCGCAAGGAGCAAACGGTCAGCAAACGGCTCAAGAAAAGTGCGGAGAAGCGGCTGGGGACAAACAGCGACAGAAGAAAGTATAGCCAGATGGATGAATAGGTAATTCAAACCCGCACGCATTGTCCATTCCCTTAATCCGTATGAATCGCATATCCGGTCACGATTTGAGCCCCATTCATATCAATAAGCAGCCATTGTCTATTGAGACTGATGTAAGCTCCCTCCTGACCCAATTCATACACCATTTGGTTATCGGCTTGAAAAGGAGAATTCGCATCGGGGAGACCGATCCGTTCAATGACTTCTGCCTTCGTTAAGCCTTGCAGCTCGTTGTGCCGGAGCAAATCGTCAACCATTCTGCCCCGGCTTAGCGGCTGGCTGACCCATATATTGTAGTCAAAATGAGAGCGTCGCTCATTTCTCTCCAGCTTATATACGCTTAAGGAAGCGATCAATGCGCCGATAATAACCGCGTTAATCATAAACGCCTTGGATATGTATCCAAGCATGCCTTTCCTGTAGCAGATGATAAGAAATAACACCCAGCAGATCATCGGTATCACAGCCAGGATCAGGCTTCCTGCCGAAAGCACAATAGCAAAGTAATCGATTAAGAAGTTCATAACCACATAAAGCACAATATAAGCCAACATGCTGGATGCATAAACCATCCCCTGCCATATCGCAGGCACAGGCCGATCTCTCTTTTCCATAATCGTCCCCCTTTATCTGCGGGCAGTTGATCTCCTGCTTATAAAGACGGAGTAAACCGGAAATAGTTACGCATTTTGGAATTAACAAGGATGCCCTTCCCGATAAAAAAAACCGCTATGACTGCAATAGCAATCGTAGCGGATCCCATTATAGATCAGATGCTTCCAAACTGAGCCCGGTGCAGCCGGCTGTAGACGCCGCCCGCGGTAACCAGCTCCTGATGGCGGCCCTGCTCGCTGATGCCTTCCTCCGTCACGACAACGATCCGGTCCGCATTCTTGATCGTCGCCAGGCGATGGGCAATGATCAGTGTGGTGCGGCCTTCCGATAACTCGGCCAGCGCCTGCTGAATCGCCATTTCCGTTTCGGTATCCAGCGCCGACGTCGCTTCGTCGAGAATCAGGATCGGCGGATTTTTGAGGAACATGCGGGCAATCGCCAGACGCTGCTTCTGACCGCCGGACAGCTTGACGCCGCGCTCCCCGATCATGGTATCCAGCCCATCAGGCTGAGAACGAATCAGCTCCTCCAGCTTCGCGCGCCTTGCAGCCTCCCAGACTTCCTCTTCGGAAGCGCCCAGCTTGCCGTAAGATATATTATCCCGGATCGAGCCGTTAAACAGGAATACATCCTGCTGTACAATGCCGATCTGCCTGCGCAGCGATGCCAGCTTCATATCGCGGATATCGATGCCGTCAATGGAAATGCCGCCCGATTCGATTTCGTAGAAACGCGGCAGCAGGCTGCATAATGTTGTTTTGCCAGCACCTGAAGGCCCGACGAAAGCGATGGTTTCCCCTGCGTTAATGTTCAGATCAATATTTTGCAGTACCCTGGCCTCATTCTCGTAGCCGAAGGTTACCTTGCTGAAACGGATCTCCCCTCGCAGATGCGCAACTTCAATGGCTCCTGGCGTATCCGCGACATCCGGGGCGGTTTCCAGAATTTCAATATAGCGTTTGAAGCCGGCAATACCCTTCGGGTAGGATTCAATGACGGAATTGATTTTCTGAATCGGGCTCAGAAACACATTGGAGAGCAGCAAGAAGGCAATAAACTCTCCGTAGGTGAGCTGCTCATGAAGAACGAACCAGGTGCCGCAGATCATCACGAACAAAGAAACCAGCCGCATCAGCAGATAGCTGATCGAGGTATTTTTCGCCATAATTTTGTAGGAGAAGAGCTTCGTCAGGCGGTAACGTCCGTTATTGACCGCGAACTGCTCCTTCTCATACTCCTCGTTGGCAAAGGCTTGAACGACGCGGATACCGCCGACATTGTCTTCCACGCGGGCGTTGAAGTCAGCGATATCCGAGAACATCTGGCGGAAGGCTGACGTCATTTTGCGGTTAAAGTAAATCGCCAGATAGATCATCAAGGGCACAATAACGCATGTCAGCACAGCCAGCTTCCAGTTGATCAGCATCATCATAATGAATGCCCCGATCAGGGTCATAACCGCGATGAACACATCTTCCGGCCCGTGATGGGCCACTTCGCCGATTTCATTGAGATCATTGGTAATCCGCGACATCAGATGGCCTGTCTTGTTATTGTCGAAGAAACGGAAGGATAGCTTCTGAATATGATTAAACAGCTGCCTGCGCATATCGGTCTCGATGTTGATGCCAAGCTTATGTCCCCAATAAGTAACGACATATTGAAGCCCTGTATTCAGGCAGTAGATGAACAGCAGTCCGAAGCAGGCAAGGACAATCAAGGTCCAGTCTCCGCTCGGCAGCAGTTTATCGATGAACTGATTGACGACAAGCGGGAATCCCAGCTCCAGCAGCCCCGCAACAACCGCACATGTAAAATCAAGAATAAACAATCCTTTATAAGGCCGATAGTAGGAAAAAAAACGACGCAGCATCTGAAAATGACCTCCTGATTCCTTGCTTGCAAATCGTCATGCTTTGGAACGGGCCAGCAAATAAAGAAAATATGGCGCCCCCAGGACGGCTACCACAATGCCCGTCGGGATTTCCGAGGGCTGCACAACCACACGGGCTACTGTGTCGGCTACGACAAGCAGCAGCGCACCGGCAAGCGCCGCGGTCGGCAGCAGCAGCTGATGCTTGGGCCCGACAAGGCGGCGCGCCAGATGGGGAGCGACGAGTCCCACGAAGCCGATACCGCCGCTCACCGCGACGCAGGAACCTGCAAGACCTACAGCCGCGGCCAGCAGCAGCACACGCTCCTTCTCGACGGGAGTACCCAGGCCGGTTGCCATCTGGTCGCCCAGATTCAGCACATTAAGCACTCTGGCCTTCATAATGACATAAGGGAGCAGAACCACAATCCATGGCAGCAGGGCGAGAACAAATTTCCAGTTGGACCCCCAGATACTGCCTGCCATCCAGTTCGCCACAAACTGGTAGTTCTCCGGATCAAGCCGGAGGGTAAGCACGATCGTCACTGCGCTTATCCCTGCGGCAACCGCAATCCCCACCAGCAGGAGCCGTATGGGCGAGATGCCCTCATGCCTTTTAAAGGAAAGCGTATAGATTAAAGCGGCGGTCAAACCCGCCCCGAACAGGGCCAGAAAAGGCAGCATAAAGATGGGGGCAGCCGTTGTGCTCGGGAAAAACGAAATAAACAGCATGACCATAAGTCCCGCTCCGGCATTAATCCCCAGAATTCCCGGGTCTGCCAGCGCATTCCGGGATAAACCCTGCAGGATGCAGCCCGATACAGCGAGCCCCACACCAACCAGAATCGAGATCACGATCCGGGGCAGACGGAAATCAAAGAGAATCAGGCTTTGCTTCGCATCTCCTGCGCCAAATAAAGTCTTGAGAACCTGTATGGGCGTCAGACGCGTATATCCTGTATTCATACTAATAATAAAAGTGGCGGTTATCAATATCACAAATATAAAAATTACGAGAACGCCTCGTCTGTTCCGTGCTTGCTCATTGTTCGGCTGCGTTGTTTTCATCTACAGTTCTCTCCTCTCATTCCTTGCCAGATAGAGGAAGAACGGAACGCCGATCAAGGCGATCAAGGCGCCGATAGGCGTTTCATAAGGCGGATTGATCATCCTCGCCGCAATATCCGCCAGTACGATAAGCAGACTCCCCAGCACGGCGGAACAGGGAATGATCCAGCGGTAATCAACCCCTACCAGATAGCGGGTCAGATGCGGAATTATCAGTCCGACGAAGCTGACGGCCCCAACAGCCGAAACCGCGGCTCCTGCCAGTACCAGCACAATAATCATGGCGGCGAATTTTACCAAACGTGTGCGCTGACCCAGGCTCGTGGCAATATCCTCGCCCAGACTGAGCAGCGTGATGGATCTGGAAATGATCATGGAACCAACCATTGCTGCTGCAATCCAGGGGAACATGATTTTAATCTGCGACCATTTGACTCCGGCTACTCCGCCTGCCGTCCAGAACGCCAGATCCTGGCCGATTCTGAAGTAGAGCGCAATCCCCTCGCTCAAGGCATACAGCAGGGCCGAGACTGCCGCACCTGCGAGAGCAAGTCTGACGGGCGTGAGCCCGTTCTTCGCCAGCGATCCAACGCCGAATACAAGCAGAGCGCCGACCCCGGCACCAAGGAAGGAATAGAGGATAAGGCTCATGTAGGACATGCCCGGAAAGAAAGCGAAGCATAATGCAAGCACGAAGCCCGCTCCCGCGTTGAGACCGAGCAGACCAGAATCGGCCAGCGGATTGCGGGTCATGCCCTGCATAAGGGCTCCGGAAATGGCGAAACAGGCTCCGACCATGGCCCCCATAATCGCACGCGGCAGCCGAAGCTCCTGAATAATCTGATGAGGCGTCAAATCGGGATTGAAATGAAAGATTGCATTCCATACGGTAGCCAGCTTAATATCGGCGGCCCCGACAGAGACGGAGACCGCCAGACTGAATGCCAGGGCGACAATCCCTGCAATCAGAATGACAGAAGCTGCCAGCGGTCTTGTGCGAATTTTGATTTCTGTGGTATCTGCGGTTTTCTGGGGGGATGTTGTCGAATTCGTCATTACAGGTCAGACTGCTCCTTTTTTATGTACATCCTGCACATATCATGATAGTGATAATCATTATCAACAATCATAACGTGATTGCTTCAGCAATTCAATAGTTAACATGGATTTTTTTCTGTTATTCTCTCAAATTAAAATTCACTGGACATGAAAAGACCCCTGCTGCTCCTTTTGCAAAGAGTAAGCACGGGGCCAATGGAGTTCATACATCCGGATTCGCTCATCAATTATCCGTTCACAGCCTTCAGCTTGTCACTGCTGTTCTGCTGCTGTGATTGCTGCTGTTGTGGCTGCTGCGTCTGTCCTGCCTGGTGCTTCGCGCTTGCGGCATCAAACCTCCGCCGCTCGGTGCGGTCGATCTGCACGACACGGCCGTCATGCACAGTGATGAGAACCGAACCATATTCCAAGCCGTTCACCTGTGCTGAAATGCGGTCCAGCCACTCCTGGTCAAGTACGATAGGCTTTGCCATTATCCATTCCTCCTAAATTTTATCTTATTCTTGCACGATCCGCTGCAGGCCGTTAAATATGAACCGGCAGCGGATCAATTTTAAGCGGATTCTCCACCATGACGGCTGAGTGCTCCGAAACGACGTATAAGCGGTGGATGAGAACAGATACTTCATCTCCGGGCTGCAGCGGCTCCTGATCCAGCGAACGATGAGCAAGCAGCCGGTTGCCGCCTACCTGTACTTCAAGCTCCAGATGCGCCCCGCGGAAGAAAACATGGCGCACATTTCCTGTCTCCGCCGCAGAAGGAAAAGCGATCTCGCGCTCATATCCGACCTCTACAAATTCCGGGCGGACAATGGCGCGGGAGCCTTCCGGAACCTGCGCCAAATTAAAGCCCCGCAGCAGCGCAGGCTGCTCCACCAAGGTGGAATGCCCGATAAATCCGGCAACAAAAGCAGTCTGCGGGTTCGTATAGATATCGATTGGCGAGCCCTGCTGCTCCAGCCTTCCCTGCTGTACGATCAGCATCTCATCGGCCACCTCGACAGCTTCGTCCTGATCATGCGTAACGAAGATTGATGAGATGCCTAAAGTGCTGATCAGCTGCTTGAGCCAGGTGCGCAGTTCCTTGCGCACCTTGGCGTCAATCGCCGCGAAGGGTTCATCGAGCAGCAGCAGCTCCGGCCGCGGGGCCAATGCGCGGGCGAATGCCACCCGCTGCCTCTGGCCCCCTGACAATTGATGGGGATACCGTTTCTCGAAGCCACGGAGTCCCGTCAGATCCAGAAGCTCATTGACGCGGCTCTTGATCTGAGCCTTATCGGAACGCCCGATCGTGAGCCCGAACGCAATATTGTCAAACACCGTCATATGCTTGAACAATGCATAGTTCTGAAAGACGAAGCCGATTCCCCGGTTCTGCGGCGCGACATCATTGACCCGCTGTCCGTTGATAAAGATATCGCCGGAATCGGGCGTCTCAAGTCCTGCCAGCATGCGCAGCAGCGTTGATTTGCCGCCGCCGCTTGGTCCAAGCAGACCGATCAGCTTGCCGCGGTTGATCGAGAAGCTGACATTCGATACAGCCTCATAAGAGCCGAAGGTTTTGGTTAAATGGCGGACTTCAATATTCATATCGTACCCTCCCCATCGGACTGCTCTCTGGCTGCTCTCCATTCAATGAAGCTCTTCACGACCAGCGTGACCAGCGCAAGGAGGAGCAGAAGAGACGCAACTGCAAAGGACGCCGAGAATTGGTACTCATTATACAAAATTTCAATATGCAGCGGCAGCGTATTGGTCTCGCCCCGGATATGGCCGGACACGACGGAAACCGCTCCGAATTCGCCCATCGCTCTGGCATTGCAGAGAATGATGCCATACAGCAGCCCCCACTTGATATTGGGCAGCGTAATGCGCCAGAAGATCTGCCAGCCTTTGGCCCCAAGACTCGCCGCCGCTTCCTCCTCCTGCACGCCTTGAGCCTGCATAAGCGGAATCAGCTCTCTGGCCACGAAAGGAAAGGTGACGAACGTTGTCGCAAGAACGATACCCGGCAGCGCGAATATAATCTGCAGGTTATGATCGTCCAGCCAGGGACCGAACCATCCCCTTGCTCCAAACAACAGGACAAAGATCAATCCGGAAATAACCGGGGAGATCGCAAAGGGCAGATCAATAAGCGTAATGAGAACGTTTTTGCCGCGGAAACGGAACTTGCTGATGGACCAGGCCGCAGCGATACCAAATATTGTGTTAAGCGGTACGGCAATGAGCGCCGTTATGACGGTCAGCCTGATCGCCGACAAGGCGTCCGGATCATTGATGGAAGCGAAATACACCCCGGCGCCTTTTTTGAAGGCCTCAACAAATATCGTGACCAGCGGCAGCAGAACAATAAGAGCCAGAAACAATAATGCGATGCTGATCAGGATCCACCGGACAACCGGCGGCTCGTTGATATGCTTCGGACGAACGGATGCTTTATCCGACAAATGCGCGGTAACGACTCCTGCCATTTTCCCATCCCCCTTATGCTGCCGTAACGTGGCGGTTGCTCCGCCACTGCAGGTAGTTGATCAGCAGCAGCAGCAGGAACGAGGCGACGAGCATCACCAGTGCAATTGCGGTTGCTCCTGTATAATCATGCTGCTCCAGCTTCGTCATGATCAGAAGCGGCGCGATTTCGGTCTTGAGCGGCATATTGCCGGAGATGAATACGACCGACCCATATTCCCCGATGCCTCTTGCAAAGGCCAGCGCAAAGCCCGTCAGCATCGGCGGCACCAATTCAGGCAATATGATCCTTCTGAAGGTTCTGAAGCGGTGGGCGCCCAGCATTACGGCCGCCTCCTCCGTATCCTTCTCCATATCCTGCAATACCGGCTGAACGGTTCTGACGACAAAGGGCAGGCCAATGAAGATCAGCGCAATCGTAATGCCGATCGGCGTGTAGGCCACCTTAATGCCCAAAGGCCCAAGGAGAGAGCCGATCCAGCCGTTCGGAGCATAGATCGTGGTCAGAGCGATGCCCGCAACAGCGGTCGGCAGGGCGAACGGAAGATCCAGGAGGCTGTCGATCAGCTTTTTTCCCGGAAAACGATACCGTACCAGCACCCAGGCCACCAGCAGGCCAAAAACAAGATTAATCAGGGCGGCGAAAAAAGCGGTGAAGAAGCTGATCTTATAGGAAGCAACCACCCTCGGATTTGTCACCGTTTGCCAGAATTCGCCCAAGCTTAGACCCGAAGTCTTGATAAAGATGCTCGCCAGCGGAATCAGCACAATAATGCTTAAGTAAAGGATCGTGAAGCCGAGCGATAGTCCAAAGCCCGGCAGCACGCTTCTCGATTTCGTTCTTCTCCTGGAACCTTTCATGTGAAGTCAGCTCCTGTCATGCGCTTATGAGCCCGGTGTGTATATTTGATCGAATACACCGCCGTCGGCAAAATATTTCTTCTGTGCTTCATCCCATCCGCCGAAATCGTTGTCGATCGTCAGCATTTCAATTGCAGGGAAATTATCCTTGAACTGCTCGGCAACGGAAGCCATGCGAGGGCGATAGTAGTTCTCGGCAACCAGCTTCTGAGCCTCTTCGGTGTACAGATATTTCAGATAGGCTTCCGAAACCTCGCGTGTTCCGTGGTCATCGACTACTTTGTCTACGATGGCGACCGGCGGTTCGGCCAGAATACTGAGAGATGGATAGACGATTTCGAATTTGTCATCGCCGAATTCTTTTTTGGAGAGCTGCGCTTCATTCTCCCAGGCCAGCAGAACGTCTCCGATTTCGCGCTCAACGAAGGTTGTGGTCGATCCGCGTGCGCCGGAATCCAGCACCGGAACATTTTTGAACAATTTGGTTACGAATTCCTTGGCTTTGGCTTCATCGCCATTGTTTTGTTTCAGCGCATAGCCCCATGCTGCAAGGAAGTTCCAGCGTGCGCCGCCGCTTGTTTTCGGGTTCGGTGTGATAACGGAGACGCCGTCCTTAACAAGATCGTTCCAATCCTTGATTCCCTTCGGGTTGCCTTTGCGAACCAGGAATACAATCGTGGAGGTGTATGGTGAGCTGTTTTCTTCGAATTCCTTCTGCCAGTCGGGCTGGATGAGTCCGGCATCCTGAATAGCGGTAATATCATAGCCAAGAGCAAGTGTAACGACATCGGCTTTCAGCCCATCGACTACGGAGCGGCTTTGTGTGCCTGAACCGCCATGCGACTGCTTGATCGTCACGACCTGGCCGGTCTCCTGTTTCCAGTGATCAGCGAATAATTTATTATAAGCTTCATAAAGCTCGCGGGTAGGGTCGTAGGAGACATTCAATAATTCTACAGGCTCTTTGGGCTCAGCAGCCGAGGTGTCTGTATTGCCAGGAGCTGCGCTCGTATTGTCAGGGGTATTTGCTGCCGGAGTGTTTGTATTATTCTCTGTATTCCCCGTGTTGGAGTTGCCTCCGCAGCCAGCCAGCGCAACCGCCAGAATGACCAAAATAAATAATAGCTGTACCGGTAAACGTTTTTTCTTTGTCATGTTCGTCATGTTAAAGCACTCCCCTTGGTTTCAAACTGACAGATAAATGAAAAAGGCGTTTCACTCCGGTTGTTCCGGTCGCAAAATCAAATCTATTCCTACCTGTTTAGTTGGTTATGAATGAAATGATAACAACGGACACCCTTATGTGTCAAGACTAATTTTCTGTTCTTCTGATATGATTGATAATATTTGCTTATACCTGTCTAAGCGTCCAAACTTTTGGTTCCCTGCCCTAATGGAAATGAAAAAGACTTCAATCACCTGATTAGTCGGGTAATTGAAGTCTCTTCTGGATAATGGAGTTATGGTAGGCTCTCCAGAATCCTGCGCGCTTGTTCCCAAGTATTCAGGCGGGAGCCTTAACGCAAATTCTGAAGGTCTCCCCTCTTCCATTCATAGACCGGGACGACCACGCATTCAGCTGCCGAATCAATGGAATACACAAGATCCTTCAGCGTTCTCTCCTCCAGCCGGTAAATCACCAGTTTCATCCGCTGTATGCTTTGATCCCCCCGGCTGTCCATAGGAATTCGGATCACCCCGCGTCCGACCGCCTCCATAATGGCGTCCTCAATCTCATTGGCGCGGCTGCTTCTGATCCACATCATGCGGGTATACATGGAACGATGCGAGCGCGGATAGGACAGCAGGAATATTACCGCGAACAACAATGCCCAGCCAGGATCAAAAAACATTATCTGCAGCTTTGCTGTTATGGCCGTTATACTGATGAATATCCCCACAGCGGCGGCAGTCAGCTGAATGCTGTCCGGCCGGATTGTCTTTCTTTCCCCGCATATCATCGTTACTGTCTCATGTCTCATTCTTGTTTCCTCCCTATTAAGGTGGTTAAGAAAAATGTTCACACGGGCAGATTGAAAGATTAACGTGATTGCGTGGTTCTTTTCTTGGTTCTTTCTTTACCCAGGCGAATGCCGAATAGCTTGAACGTCCGTTCCAGCAAGCCGTATATCCATTTGGTTTCTTTCGTCAGAAGCGGTCCCAGCACCGCTAATATCAGCACATATAACGCTGCGAACGGCTGCAGGATGGGCAGCAGTCCCCCTGCCTTCGCCAGATTCGCCATAATAATAGAAAACTCGCCGCGCGCCACAATCGTAAGTCCGATATTCACCGAAGCCTTGGGTGAGAGTCCCGCGCTGTATCCCGCCCACATGCCGGCTGCGAAATTCCCCGCGAGCGTCACCAGAACCGCTCCCAGCGACAACCAGAATGCCCCGCCCAATGTGAGAGGATCAATCGTAAGACCGAAGCTGAAGAAGAAGATGGCGCCAAAGAAATCGCGGAAAGGCAAAATCATGTGCTCTATCCGCTTCATATGCTCCGTCTCCGCAAGCACCAGACCGACAAGCAGTGCGCCGATCGCTTCCGCCACATGGATCGTCTCGGAGAAACCCGCGACCAGGAACAGAATGGCGAAGATAACAAGCAGGAATACCTCATTGGAGCGGATATTCAGCAGCTTGTTCAGCAGCGGAACCGCCTTGCGTCCCACCACCAGTACAAGCAGCATAAAACCAAGCGCGATCAAGGCGGAGAGTGCAATGCCGCCGATTGAAGACGAGTCGCTGAGTACAAGACCTGATAATATCGAAATATAAATAGCCAGAAAAATATCCTCGAACATAATAATTCCCAGAATCATTTCGGTCTCGGGGTTGGCCGTCCGTTTCAAATCGACCAGCACCTTGGCCACAATGGCGCTGGAGGAAATCGTCGTAATCCCGGCGATTATCAGCACCTCAAGAAGCGGCATACCCGCCGCCCAGCCAAACAGCAGACCAAGCGTAAAGTTGATCAATATATAGATCGTTCCACCGATTGCAATCGATTTGCCCGATTTAATCAGGCGTCCCACGGAAAATTCAAGCCCCAGGTAAAACAGTAGAAACAGGACGCCGATACGCCCTAAAAATTCAATCAAAGGCGCACTTGAGATAAAGGTTAAATCAATATGCCAGAATTGAATGGCATGGGGGCCGACTGCCATACCCACCAATATATAAAAAGGAATCACCGAGAACCGCAGCTTCGCGGACAATAATCCCGCCGACGCAATGAGCGCAATCGCGACTCCTATCTCAAATACCAGATGGTTCATAGGTTCATTCACATCCATTCTTTATCATTTTTTTGAATAATTTCTGCTGCCCCCTCTCTCCTGCCACAACGAGCATGGATCCGGCTTGAAGTACGATATTCGGTCCGGGATTCACATATTTTGCATGGTTTTTCCCGACGATTGCAAGGATGGTCGCACCCGAGTTCTGGCGCACGTTCAGTTCACCTATCGATTTGCCAACACATTTGTGGTCCTGCTCAATCCGGTACCATTCAATGATCAGATCATCCAATGCCATTTCCATCGTCTCTACGGCTGTCGGCTTATAGGTCACCCCGCCGATGATCGCCGCAACCAGTCGCGCTTCGTCATCATCGAGCGTTATCAGGGAATGCGCTTCATCCATGTCCTCACCTTGAAAATGGTAACATTCTCTTCGTCCGTCATCGTGCACGATAATAATCATTTGATCACCGTCACGCGTGGACAATTGAAATTTCTTCCCTATGCCGGGAAGATCGGTTTCACGTATATTCATAATCGATGAGCCCCTCCTGTAAATTTGATCAATATGCGCTTATCGGGAAGCGGCACTCTTGCCGCTGAACGTTATGGTCCTGGTTTTGGGCATGAGCAAACCCGCCCCCGGTCACCGTTTTTTAATAAACGGACAAGCAAACGGAAGAAATTGCTTCGTGTGATTTGGAGTGATTTCCGGGCACAGCAAATAATACGGCATGATGCATCCATTTTTTTACAATTTAGAATTGGAATGATTGAACAGGCTGAAGATTTCCATCGTTAATTGGGGGAGATACTTGGGGCTGCCTTACACAATAAGCGATGTCTTTTTATGGGGAACAGCAGCAAGCGGGTTAAATATCGAGCAATCAGAGGGTGAAAGGAGACATGTGTCCCGAGGGGTACGCGAACGGTCGATTTGAGGAACAAGCTCACAGCAAAGAACAAGGCGGATACAAGCGTAGAAAGACGCATTTTTTCCCCCAGGGAGATATGACTGTGGCTGACCGAGATCCGGTTTGTTTTATTCTCCATGCCCACGGATACAACTGTTCGCGTCGTTTCCCCTGCCGTGGATTCCGTGATGGTGGTAGGCATTGGAAAAATGGTGAAAATAACGAGGGAAATTAGTGAAATCCAGCGTTTCATCGAGATATATTGAGAGAACATACAACTTCACCTCCTTTTATCCAGATTACAGCGTTATTATAGCATAATTCAGTCAAATTTTCAATTTTTGAAGCTTTATTGATATTGATTACTTTTCAAAACTATGCTAGATATTTTTCTTATTATCAACAGGTTTTCCGCCTGATATCGCTATAATAAAAAGCCGGAAAACGGTTTGGCCCGCCTTCCGGCTTACTTAGATTTATTTTGCCCGCTTGTTATGACCCTTGACATGAACAATTTGAACATAATGCCTGATCCGGTCCATGATCCGCTGTCCCTTATGCAGCTCATCGCCATCCTTGTTGGTGAAGCTGAAATGCTGCTCCAGCGCGTCCAGATTATAATTGGAGGTATAGAAAGTCGGTTTTCTGTCCATCCGGTAGTTGAGAATAGCCCCCATCACATGATCCCTGACCCATGGATTCAGATTCTCCGCTCCGATATCATCGAAGATCAGCAGGTCCGTCTCCTTCATCACGTCGACCGTTTCCTTGAGCTTGCCGGGCTCATGCATCAGCGACTTCAAATCCTCGACAAATTCAGGCATATAGACGATGACTCCGGAGTAGCCCGCCTTGGCCAGCTCATACAGCATGTAGCACATGAGAAAGGTCTTCCCGGTGCCGAACATGCCTGCCAAATATAATCCTTCTTTCTGCAGGCCCTGCTCCTTGGTCAGATCGATATATTTCATCAGCTGGCCGACAGCCTTCATCCGCTCCAGATCATTGGTTAGAATCTCGTCAGCGGAGTAGCCGCGCGACAAGGCTGTCTGGTCCACATAGAAGCTGCGGACCCGGCTGCGGATCAGATCCTGGCTTTGCTTCGCGAGCAGCTTCTTGCAGGTTACCTTGCGTTCGTTCAGCTGTACCAGATTCCCGGATGTTTCGCAGGAAAGCAGTGTATAATGCCCCTCAAAATCGTTCGGGCAGCGTTCAAGTCCCGGGCAATTCGAGCAGTTCCGGTATTCCGTCGTATATTGATATACCTTGTTCAAGTTAAGCCGCAGCACCTCGCGGCTGAGCTCCGGATATTTGCTTTGCAGCCGCTGCACCAGAGGTTCCTCCAGCAGATCGTTCATCAGCCGGTCCGCCTGCTGCAGCGCCTCATTTCCGCCGGGCCACTGGCCCAGAAGGTCGCCTAGCGATTCCATTGCCATTGTCTACTCACCTCTTTACTTACGTTTTGCCGTCCAGCTTCCGCGCAAGCTTCCGCATCTCCTCAAGCTCCTCTTGCGATATAGCCTCAGAATCCGACGTGTCCTGAATAATCGATATCGAGGGCTTACGCCTTCCCCCTCCGCGTATCCCGGTCTGCGAACCGCCCCGTGCGCCGCCTGAAGGCGCTCCTGCGCCATTATCCCGCCTGCGTTCCTTGTCCGCTTCCAACTTGATCTGCTCCTGCACGTAACGAACCGCCTTCTCGAATGAATCGACATGTTTCATCAGCATATTCGAAGCGACGGCGTCTATGTAGGTCTTCGTAACCCGCTGGGAATCGTTCATTCCCAGTACATAATGAATGAGGACATTAATGACTGAGCCGTGCAGCCGATAATTCAGATCGATTACCTCGAAAACGCGAATAATCCATTCCGGCACCGCGCCGGGGAAGAAGCGGGCAATAAAGCGGGTATGCGGCTCATTACGCATCAGCATATTATATTGATGGATATCGCAGCGGCCTTCCAGCTGCACCGGCACTTCCATATAAAATTCTGCCAGGACGCCGATTTCATCCGGCGGCTCATCTCCAGCCGCATCGTCGCCCGTTTGTCTGCTTTGCTCCGTTTCTGCCGCTTCCGAGGGCTGGGAACGTCCGAAAATACGCTGACGCTCCTCATTGCGCTTGCGGTCCTGGCGGTACATCTGGTTTGCCCGCAGCTGCAGCTCATCGATCATCAATTCGCCGCGCTGGCCGAACACATCGTCCTCATCCAGCAGCCTGCACAGATCTACGACAGTCAAGCCATATTTGTAGGCGATGTAGTTCAGCTGCGCCAGCTTCTCATCATCTCCGCGCAGGCGCTCCACGAAGCCCCTGTTGGAGGAGTTGCGGGGGAATCTCATAATAATTTCGCCGTACTGGATGCCCGCCGTTTCCGGAGCGGCCTTGGGCTGCGCCTGCCGGGTCGGCGCCACTTCCGTAAGCGCCTGCTCCAGCTCCAGATCAATACCCTGTGTATTTAAACGAAACAGCTCATAAAAGGGAACCGTCAAATTCTCTCTTTGCAGCTCCGTTCCCGCCAGCTCGTCCGCTTCCTTGGCGTAAAACGACTCGCGCAGCGCAATAACGGAATGCTTCCCGACCTTGTCGCGCAGCAGCATCGTCAGATGGGGACTTCCGAAAAACTCATCCGGCGACAAAGGCTTGATCAGCTCATATTCATATACCACATCGTCGTTGTCCACAACGCCCAGCTGAGAGGTTTGAAGAAGTCCGACCGCTTCCAGGCGAGAGGAGTGAATGACCAGTTCCTGGCGTCCGCGTTCATTCATATCCAGCCCCAGGCCCAGAAACAGCTTGCGCTGCGGCTCAAGGGGCGAATAGCCGACGCGATCGTCGGCTACCTGCTGATAGAGCTGTTGATAGAGACCTGCAGCAAATGCGCCGATCATCGGCTGATAGATCAGGCCGATCATTTTGCGATCCACCGCGCTCAGTGAAAAATCGCGAAAAATGTAATAGCGATGATGCTCCGTAAATTGATGTAAGCTTCCCATCCGCATTTTTTTCGACTCCATCCGAGTTATAGTGCGAGTTCAAAATCTTTTTGAACATCACTAGTAGACTTTCATTTATTTTAACACATCTAAGGACCGGTTTAGGGACGCTAAAAAAAGAAAATTCCCCCGAATGAGGGAATTCTAGAACATTTTATATCCGCCCCGGCGCAGTGCCCTGATCGTTGCACCGCTCACATAAGCGCCGATGAGCGCCCCGATTGCGGGTAGGATATCGACGAAGGTAAAAGCGGAAAAGTTGCCTGCAAACGACTTCGTATCATCCCAGGTCTGCCAGATAAAGATCGGAATGAGCACGATCACATACATGTAAATGGGAAACCATGTCGTCTTGAGCAGCATATTTAAAATGAATCCGATTCCGAACATCATTACAAGGAATAATACGGTTGCAATGACGAGCTGAAGAATATCCACATCTGTATTCATATAAGTCGTCTTCCCCTTTCGCTACGATTAGTGTAGTAGATGGCCCGCAGGAAGTCAATTTGATTCGCCATGTTGTCACAAGTCCGTCATTTGCGCTCCTTTACTGCGGTACGATACAATGAACACGACTATTTATTGAAGCTATAGACAACCTTTGAGGGAGTGGATAGACGATGAGTGAAGTAGCCCAAACGCTGGAAGGCTGGTATACGCTGCATGATTTCCGTTCGATCGATTGGACGGCCTGGGAAGCTGCAGATGAGAGCGTGCGCCAAGTGGCAATGGACGAGCTGTATTCGTATATGAAGGAATGGCAGGCTCTGGAGGATGCCCAAACAGGCAGCACCGCTTTCTATTCCGTTATCGGACAGAAGGCCGATCTGGTATTTATGCATCTCCGCGAGACGCTGGAAGAGCTGAACACTATCGAGACGGCGTTCAACAAATCAATTTTTGCCCAGTTTACGTACCCTGCGTATTCGTATGTCAGCGTTGTCGAGCTGAGCAACTACATGGCGCCTCCGGGCACTGATCCTATGCAAAATCCGGACATTATGGCGCGCCTCAAGCCCATTCTGCCCAAATGGAACCACATCTGCTTCTATCCGATGAACAAACGCCGCGAAGGCAATGACAACTGGTACATGCTTGGCATGGATGAGCGGCGTACGATGATGCGCAGCCATGGCATGATCGGCCGCCAGTACGCCGGGAAGGTCAAGCAGATCATTACCGGTTCTGTCGGCTTCGACAACTGGGAATGGGGTGTGACGCTGTTCGCGGAAGATCCGCTGCAGTTCAAGAAGCTGGTCTACGAAATGCGTTTCGACGAGGTCAGCGCGCGCTACGGCGACTTTGGCGATTTCTATGTCGGCAACCTGCTCACTGAAGAGAAACTGGGCCAGCTGCTCAAATAGCGGCCAGAGGAGCGATAAGAGCAGGCGACCGCCGCCCCTATCGCCTCTGCAAGCCTGGTCCTTGAACCATTATAAAAGCGGCCAGCTGCATCAAGAAGATGCACTGGCCGCTTTGCTGTTTCCATATTCATCAGACCTCGTACGCTATGAGGGCACCCGGGTCAATCCTCGTCATTGTCCTCTTCGAGAATCCGCTTCGCCTCCAGATAAGCCTCTGTCTGCCGGTCGCGTTCCCGCCCCTTCTCCTTCAGCCGCTCAATGGCCGGAAGAATCAGCAGGTCCACTTCCTTCTGCACCGTATAGGACAAATCATGCCGGCTCTGCGATTCCAGAAAAGAACCGACCTCCATCAGCGCGTTGTAACGATCCAGCTCCTCACGCGTCAACAGCCCGCGAACCTGTACGCTGCAGTGGCGCATTACAGAAACTTCCCTTTGCGGAGCACAAGAGGAATTCCGCCGATTATATACAAGTAACGGATATCGATCATCTTTTTCAGCCAGGCTGCATAGGAGCCCTTGTACTTCTTGCCGAAAGCGATGCCGACAGCCTCGCCCTTGCCAAGCGATGCGACAGTTCCCTTGTTCTTGAACTCAAACTTCTTGAGCGGCTGGTTGCGGATGGAGGCAACCAGATTATGCGCGCAGGCAACTCCCTGCTGCATCGCAATTTGGGCGGTTGGCGGATAAGGACGGCCTTCCTCGTTAAATATCAAGGAATTATCGCCGATCACATAAATATTCTCATGGCTCACGACACGCAGGGACTCGTCCACCTTCACGCGTCCGCGCATGGTCTCGATGCCGGCTTCCTCGATCAGCCGGTTGCCTCTTACGCCTGCGGCCCAAATGACCGTTGCCGCACGGATCTCTTCGCCCTCGCCGACAATGACGCCATCAGCCGTACATTCCTTGATCGGCGTACCGATCCGGAAGGTGACCCCTTTCTTCGTCAGCACTTCCATTGCGTACTCCACCAGCTCCGGATCAAAGCCCGGCAGCGCGGTAGGAGCCGCTTCGATATTGTACAGCTTCACAAGCGACGGGTCGACATCGTTCTGCTTGCACAGCTCCGGCAGCCTGTCCGCAAGCTCGCCGACAAATTCAATACCGGTAAAACCCGCTCCGCCGACAACAAACGTCAAATAATCGGTGCGGTGCGGCTCCCGTTTGTAGCGTGCAAACTGATATTCGATATGTTCGCGGATCAGACGAACCGAGTTGATGCTGCGGATATTCATGGCATACTCAAGCATGCCGGGGATGCCGAAGGTCTCCGGCTCGCCGCCGAGGCCGATGACCAGATAGTCGTACGACAATGTCCCGTCCTCGAGAATCACTTTTTTATCCTGTGTGCGAATTTGCACGACAGTCGATTTTACGAAATCGATCTTGAATTCATCAATAAGCTTGGAGATGCTCACACGCGCATTCTCCGTTTTGTCCGTTCCGGCAGCCGGCATATGCAGATGCGTTGTAAAATAGTGATAGTCATGCTTGTTCACAAGCGTAACGTCAGCTTCATTATAATTTAATTCTTTCTGAAGACGCAGAGCGGTCAAAATCCCACCATACCCCGCCCCCAGAATCACAATCTTAGGTATGTTACTCATCGCAAAATCCCATCCATTCTTATTTCTCTTTACTTTGTGAAAAATCACACAAACCCAGTCAAAAGTTAAAATTTCATCCTGCTTTAGTTTGCTGATTGAGAGACGCTTTTATGACAGTTTTCATGAATTCGACAATTCGTTTATTAATACCTCACATGATACAAATTATTTAACAAGTTTTCAAGGGTAAAATATACGAAAAACTTTAGAATAACATACAATTTTTTTATTTCCATCCTTCTTTACGAAAAGCTATAATAATTGAATGGACAAACTAAATCTGGAGGTGACAAACATTGTCTCAAGCAAATGAAACCGAACAAATGAACGATATCGTCATCATAGGCGGCGGTCCGGCGGGTATGTTCGCAGCGTTCTATGCCGGAATGCGCCAGGCATCAGTCAAAATCATTGAGAGCATGCCACAGCTCGGCGGCCAGCTCGCTGCGCTTTACCCTGAGAAATATATATATGATGTTGCCGGATTTCCCAAAATTACGGCGGGAGAGCTCGTTGAACAGCTCAAAAGGCAAATGAGCCATTTCAGTTCCTCTGTTTGTCTGGAGGAGAAAGTGCTGGAAGTGATCAAACGCGAGGAACGGCTGTTTGAAATTGTCACGGACAAAACAACCCATTTCGCCAAAGCCGTCATCATTACAGCGGGAGTCGGAGCATTCGAGCCACGCCGGCTGGAACTGCCTGAAGCGGCTAAATATGAAAGAAACAATCTTCATTACTTCATCAGTGACTTAAACCAGTTCAAGGGACATCATGTGCTGATCAGCGGCGGCGGCGACTCCGCTGTGGACTGGTCACTTATGCTGGAGCCTGTCGCAGCCAGCGTCACGCTCATTCACCGCCGCGACAAATTCCGAGCCCATGAGCATAGTGTGGACAATCTGATGAATTCGACAGTCAAGGTGCTAACTCCTTATGAAATTACCGCTCTGCACGGCGCAGACAGAATTGAGCGCATAACACTGCAGGATGTGAAATCCAAAGAAATCAGAGAACTGCCTGTCGATTCCGTAATTGTCAATTTCGGCTTTATTTCCTCGCTGGGCCCCATTGCAAATTGGGGCATCGACATCGAGGGCGGCTCGATTGTCGTCGATTCCCGCATGGAAACGAGCGTCCCCGGCATCTTTGCCGCAGGCGATGTGACTACCTATCCCGGCAAGCTCAAATTGATCGCGGTAGGCTTCGGAGAAGCTCCCACTGCCATTAACAATGCGAAGGTGTACATTGATCCGAACGCGAAGCTGTCGCCTGGTCACAGCAGCAACATGAAGTTGTAGAGCCTTCAATTTCTTATATAAGGGTATCCAGACTTAAGCGGGCCGCATCGTATGCGATGGTTCCCGGGATAAGAGGGATACCCTTTTTTGGCTGCGTCCTGCCTGCAATAAACGGCTTGCTTGACTTTTTCGTATGCCATGGCTATTAAGTAGAGGAGCTTGTTATTTTAAGAAATTGTAGTGTGAGAGTAGCCTCTGAGGTATGGAAAAATGAAATATTTCATTCACGAGGATGTACTGGGACTTTCGGGAAGTCAAGCGGTTATTCGGTATTTTTCAGGATTAATCTGTCTGCGTATCATTTCAACAGTCAACAGCTTTATAAATTCCGGATCTAGGTTGAATTGAATGGCCGAAAGATAGGCATCCACAAGAAGTTCATCAGACAGCATATCCATTGTCCACCCTCCTTTCCTAAATTCTTCCTTGTCATCTTAGCATGTCCCAATAGGCAGAACAAGCGTTCCGATTATCCACAGATAGTTGTGGACAGCATGTGTGTAACTTGTGGGTAAACGTCGAAAAAACAGGAATATCAACGAGGATAATGTGGATAGGGTTATACACAGCCCTCATTCACAAAACCTCAATAAAAAAGTTTGATGGTACTCTATAAACCTATTAACCAATTATATTAAATCCTGTTAACCATTTTGGACAGAAGCAACCGCCCCGAAGGCGATTGATTACTCGGGGCGTGTATTCACTTCAAAAATCCATATTTTACCATTCTTATCAATGCCGTAATCAAAGCCAAGCTGGCCGATTCCTGGAAATTGTCTTTCCAGCACTTCCGTCGACAACCGGGTTAATCTTCTCATTTGCTGCTTCTTGCCTGCTACCGCATTCGAGGAAACGGATAAGCGGATTCCTTCCGAGCCATTCAAGCGCGTGCCTCCCCGGCATAAATTGGTCACGAACAGTCCTTGACGCGCCAACCGGCCCACAATAGCGGTAATCGCCCAGCTTCCATCGGCCTGTTTCACATGTTTCACTCTGTAATCAATTGGCCGGCCTTTAATTGTTGCCAGCCGGATCCCCTTCTGAATCAAATATCTGCGGCCTTTACGCATCCCGTTAAGAGAATGATAGAGTCCGTCGAAGGAGCCGAAATGTCTTTTTTTCGCATAATACGTATACGCGTAGCCGCTGCCTTCTCTTGTTACCTTGATGACGCCGTGCCCTCCTGCCCCGACGACGGGCTTGATGACGACCATTCCGTGCGCCTGCAGCATGCTTCTCAGATTGTCTGAAGAAAACATGCGGGTCGGCGGAATATGCGATGCAATTTCATTGTGCGAGAGCAGTGCCGAAGTCTTGGCCCACTTGCTGGCTAACTGCCTTCCCTGACCTTCACCCATAAAGCCATCTCCTTTTCTGTTGTGAGTCTACTAACACTATATGCCTCAAAGACAGGTCTCTCTTGGATGATTGAACGGGGCAACTCGCCTTATTTAATAGCCTGATAGAAAAAGAGGCTGCCGGGAGGTCCCCTGAAAAAGGGATCCTTACGGCAGCCGCAGGCTGATTATAGATAAAGTTCGCGCATATTCGCTTCTGCTTCGCACTAAACAGCGGGATTCAGCATCCGCTTCGTATAACCGGTGCAGGCCACCGCAAAATATATGCTCTGCATGATGACATAGATCCCGATTACAGTCCCGGCATAAATCCAGATATTCGCCTGCATCAGCGTACTGAGCGCCTTCATCGCAAAGCACATGTGAATGATGCCGACGACGACGGGCACATAGAAAATAATGCCTACCT
Organism: Paenibacillus sp. JT31N11; assembly: GCF_056269285.1. Lineage (NCBI taxonomy): Bacteria > Bacillati > Bacillota > Bacilli > Caryophanales > Paenibacillaceae > Paenibacillus > Paenibacillus sp. JT31N11. Next base: position 392,101 of record NZ_JBWDNQ010000003.1, on the reverse strand, counting down.
GCGTAGCTACGATTCTTCTGATTTCGCCCGCTGTCATCCCTATTCTCGTGAGCGCGCGGAATTGGAGCTGATCCTCTTTCATTTCCGTGAACAGCTTGAAGTACAACACGCTTCCGGAAGCGATAAAGAACAGCAGGCTGACAAACAATCCCACGAATAAGGTCAAGGATGACGATTGATGGGTCTGAAGGAACGAACTGACGCGATAGGTCATGGCATGATCCGACTCCGATGGCGGTATAAGCTTCTCGATCTTTTCCACCGTCGGCAGCGCGGTTTGCCAGTCCTTGATTTCGAAGCCGTAGTTGACAATTTGCCTGGATTCCGGAGTCGATGTGAGCAATGTCCCATACTGCGTATCATCCACGACGACCAGTGTAGTGAAATAATCAATCGGGCTAATAATGGCTCCGAACAGATAGCCGTCAACGCTGAACGGCTGATCTGTGCCGTTGACCTGCATGGTTATCGAAGGGCCTTCAAAAGGAGGCAGCGTCTCCTGCTCGATATAGGGAAAAACAACCCTCGCATGACCTGTATCAATGGAAAGCCGCGGCCTGTTCATCAGTCCCGCCACCTGGTTGTAGTCGGATTCGGACACGATAGCGGAGTCGTATTGGGCCCGCAATGTCTTATGTCCTTCTGTCGGAGTCACCTCTTCGCCGGGTATACCGACAACTCTGGTCTCATAGGCAAGCTCCCGTCCATCCTGTTTAAGAATGCTTTTGAGCTTGGCCGGATCCATTACATTATGGGCATTCAGTCCATTCTCCACAAAGCCGATCGTTTGCGGGGTATGGGAAAGAAGCTGCTTCTCCCCTTCCTGCTGGAAGGCGTAGACCGTACCGGAGGCCGTCAGAATAACTGCGCTGAGGATCGATACCATAAATAGGATACGGGCATTATCCTTCAGCTTGTAAGCAACCTGCGAGAATATAATCATGTTGGTTCGGTTATAAAAAATCGATTTGCTCCGCTGCACCATCCGGACAAGGGCAACACTGCACTGCGTAAACAGAAAATAGGATCCGATGATAACAAGCCCCAAAATCGGGAGCATTACGAATATAACGTTTGAAGTATTCATTATATATGCCAGCGTGTAGCCCAAACCAAGACACAGGATCGACAGAATAGTCAGCCACATGGAATATAAAGGCTGGCGCTTCGGCTGGTTGGCTTCCTTCAGCAGCTCAATGATCTCCGAGCGTCCGACACGAATGCTGGTAAGCCAGGTCAATACATTAAACAAGGCAAAATAGCCGATAACCGTCAGCAGTACGGCTTTCAAGGGCACAGCGAAACGGATGGGGCTTTCAACATCAAGCAGCGAGGCCATCGCCATGAAAAAAAGCTTGCTGAGCAGCATTCCGATCCCTAATCCTGCCGCAATTGCGAGGACCGCGATAATGACACTTTCGATGATGAGCATGCGGCGCAGTTGATTTCCCGTCATGCCGAACAAGGTATACAGGCCAAATTCCTTCTTGCGGGTTTTCAGAAAAGCCGAATTGGCGTAAAGCACGAAGAAGAAGGAGAAAATCACGACAATATACTGGCAGGCTTCCATCCCTTTTCTAACCCCTGCCGCTGCTTCAATATGACCGTTGATAACATCGGGATGAAAGAGAAACGCACCGTACATATAGAAAATAATGACGGAGAATACGCTGCTCAGAAAGAAGGCATTGTAAGCCCGCCAATTTCCCCGGATGCTGCTAATCGCGAGCGAGCGGAATGTCATCGAAGTTCCCTCCCAGCAGACTAAGCGAGTCCAGAATTTGCTGAAAGAACATCTGGCGGCTTGCGCCGCGCCGGATTTCCGAATAAAATTTGCCGTCCTTGATGAATACGATCCGTTTGCAGTAGCTGGCGGCAAAAGGATCATGCGTAACCATCGCAATCGTGGCGCCTGCATTTTCATTCAGATCCTTCAAGGATTCCATGACATCCTTGGCCGCTTTGGAATCGAGATTTCCCGTCAATTCATCGGCTAGCAGTATCGAGGGCTGATGGATCATTGCCCGGGCAATAGCCGCCCTCTGTTTCTGGCCGCCCGATATTTCATAAGTCCGTTTGCCAAGAATATCTGTTATGCCGAGAAGCTCAGCGTAAGGAGCCAGTGCTTCTTCAATTTTGCGCGGCGCAAGTCCCTCCAACACAAGCGGCAGCACGATATTTTCCTTGATCGACAAGGTGTCGAGCAGGTTGAAGTCCTGGAACACGAAGCCCAGCTGCCGGCGCCTGAACAAGGCAAGCTCTTTATTCCCAAGACGGGCCGGCTCCGTGCCGTTGATCACAATCCGGCCGGAGGTGGGTTTGTCGATGGTGGCCAGCAGGTTGAGAAGCGTCGTTTTGCCGCTGCCCGAAGGGCCCATAATACCGACAAACTCCCCCTTGGCTACTTCAAAATCAATGTCTTCCAGCGCTTTATAGGTCACGTTTCCTTTGGAGCTGTATGTTTTGCTCAAGTTTTCCGTCTTCAATACACTCATAGCCGTTCCCTCCAAAAACATATTCGATGATAGTCCAAGTATAAAGCTATTGGAGGCAAGTTCCCCATCGATTTCGCTTTCAAAGTCCAGCCTATTCTTACAATAATGTCACTTTCCATTGAACTTGAACAAGCTTTGCGAAGCAAAAGAGATCGTCAGGGTCGTCCCGCCGCCTCCCGGCACGGATTCGACCGCAAGTCCATGTCCAAGCTTACCGCATACGCTCTTGGCCAGAAACAGCCCCATTCCCGTAGATTCTTCCACCAATCTGCCGTTATCGCCCGTGAAAAAAGGATCGAATACCCGCGGCAAATCATGTGCCGGAATGCCGATGCCCTCATCCTTCACCTTCAGCGCGGTCTTCCCGTTCTCCGTCTCAATGAGCAGCAGCAGCTTCTTTGTACCCTGCTTGTGCTTGCTGTATTTAATCGCGTTCCCTACCAGCTGATTCATGACAAATGCGATCCACTTCTCATCGGTCTGAACAAGCGCTTCCCCCGTAATCTGCGGATAAATGGAATATTTGATGCATAGACGCTTGTAGGAATTCACGACCCGTCTCGCGATTTCATGAAGCGGCACGGTGCGAATGCGGACATCCAGCTCGAATTTATCCAGTCTTGCCGTGTAGAGCATCATATCAAGCCCTCTGGTCAAACGTTCCGTTTCCTCCCGGATGCTGCTGAGGCTTTGAGTGGATGATGGGCTGTTATTTTCCTCCTGCGCCTGCTCCGCATGCTGAATCATCAGATCAATGACTGAAATTGGCGTCTTCATCTGATGCACCCATTGATGAATAAAATGTTGATGAATCTCCTGCTGCTTGCGGTAACGGCTCAGCTCATTCATGTATGCCTCATGCTGTGCCTGCAGGAGACGCTGCACGGCGAGCTGGTCCCCTGTCACGCCCGAGCGGACCCGCAGCGCGGCATCAAGCTCCGAGGCATGCAAAATTGCTTCATCCAACTGGCGATAATAGGCACGCTGCCGGATGTAATCCAGCAATAGCCATATGGACAAGCAGCATAAAACAAGCACCCCCGCATAAACGACGGTAGCCGGATCCATATGGGTCGGATAAAAAATTTGACCAAGAACAAGTGCCGCTCCTGCAAGGAACAAAGAAACAATGAAGGCGACTATATAGGGCAAGCGGTCGCGGAAATAACGCAGCGGTGAAGCCGCGGACATAAGAGCACCGGCAGATTGATAAGGATGCTTCACTTGTTCATGGCCGCCTGTTATCTCTTCCTCCTCATGCATAATGTTATCCCTCATTCCTGGACTGTTTCCTGACGGGCGGCTTTCAGCTCGAATTTATAACCCTGTCCCCTGACCGTTTCTATAACGCCAATCAGCCCTAGTTCCTCGAGCTTCTTGCGCAGCCTTGTCACATTGACACTAAGCGTATTATCATCGACAAACTGTACGTCATCCCATAAGGTTTCGAGCAGACGCTCCCGGGTTACAATCCGTCCGGCTTGACCGATCAGAATTTCGGCCAGCTGGCATTCGTTTTTGGTAAGCGGGGACAGCTTCCCCTGCCATTCCAGCTCGCCTCTGCTTATATGCAGCTTTAGTCCGCCGGCTTCCAATTCCATGCTGGGCACGGCCGCCATCGCATATTCGCCATAGGCCCTGCGCAGCAGGCTTTTGATTTTGGCCAGCAGCAGATCCAGCGGAATCGGCTTGGTCACATAATCATCGCCGCCATTCTCGATCGCCATCACCTGGTCCATTTCACCGGCACGGGCAGAGACGAATATGATGGGCGCGCTTGTGACCGTACGGAATTGCCTGCACCAATAATAACCGTCAAAATGAGGGAGATGGATATCAAGCAGAATCAGATCAGGCTGCGCCTCGGCCATTTCCCGCTTTAAATCATGGAACCGCTCGGCGCGCACCGCACCGAAGCCATATTTTACAAGCGACTGCATGAGCAGGCCGCTGATTTTGTCATCATCTTCAACAATGAATATATTGTACATTCATGAGCTCCTCCTTCGACCCGGCATTTACTGCAAATCCTATCACAGGCAGGAGCATTCGTCATCTTGGGTAAATATAAAAAAGCACCACCGACGAGAGATACTATCATCTCTGCCCAGAGGTGCGCTTCTTTAACCGTTTGAGAAATTAATGCGTTTATCTTTAATTGCTGCAGGCTTGCTGAACATTTCAACATTTTTCTTGTGAACTCTCGATACAGGCGCGTTGGGCGCATCCTTGGAGGCCGGGTGCTGCTCGAAAAATACGCATGACCGCTCTTCATCAAAATATTCGATTTTGTTCATCTGCACGAGATAACCGCGTTCGACTTTCTGGAACCCGTTAGTCATTAAGAAGCGCTCTTGTTCCTCCAGTGTCGAAATCTGGCTGTACGTCTCTTCCTTTGTTTGGTACATTAATGTGCGGTCTTGTATGAAGGTGTAGAGAACGTCTGCCACGTCGATCATTACAATCTCGTACTCTTTCCTGTTCAACCGCTTTACTACGGGAATTTGCATTTAAACTCCCTTCCTTCTAAGTTCTTCTGGAATTGGCGGGTTGTACAAATAGAAAAGACAGCCCGTAAAAACAAAAAGCGACGCAGCTGAAACAATAATAGCTCCCAATAATTTATAAGCCCGCTTTTTCATTTATTTTTTCACCCCCTTTAATTGGTAAAAGGATGGACTGGGTTACAAAGGTGAGAGCAAGCAAGTCGGAGCCGATAAAAAAGTTTGATGCCACAATGGCGGAAGCCAATACCTTCAATAGAGGATAATACCGCTCTGGGATTCTGGCGTGCTGATCATAGTTGGAGGGAGCAAATAATACCATCATGACAAATGCCGCTGAAGTAATGAGATAGACCCATAAGCTGGCTACATGAATGTGTGGGATCGCGGCGAGTACGATCGAAGAAGCGGCAATGCAGCCGAGGCTGGTTGGAAGGTGATAACCTCCGGTCAAAAACCGGATGACCGCCAATAAGACAATAACTACCGACGTTTTTGCAGGCTCTCCTGTAACAATTCCCAGTATGGAAGCCAGCAGAATTATTGAAACCGTATTCACTAGAATGTGCAGTACATAAGAAATAACAGGGACCGATGGCGGCTCGTTGCCGCTGGCGGCTATCCGTGCATGCAATTGCTCGGCTGCTTTATGAAGCATCCTCATGATCCTTTCTGAATGAATAATATAAAAATAAGGGTACCGAAATAATAAATATGGCATTGGAGAGTATGATGTAATCCTTGAACTCATTTTTAAATAAGAAGGCGGTTAAGCATGCTGCAACAGCGGCAATGACGATAATGACAAGCAGTAAAGCATTCACGCCGGAAATTCTTACATATGCGCGATGTGAAGTCGGAACATAATCAAATCCCCAGTTTTTGATAAATATCAACCGGCTGAACCCGATGACAAGCAGAGCGGATAACGCTTGTGTCGCTGCGCTGGCTAAAGCATTATCTTGTATCGTTCCAAGCGGCGTTCCTGTTTGCCACAGAAATAAGATGACCAGCCCCTGCACCGCAAATCCGAATACAAATCCCGCCCCGTTCATGACGATCGAATAATATAAAGGAACCCGGAACAACACCCACATCGCGATAATTAATAAAGTAAGCTGAATGTACGAGGACAATTCGCCGATTTCGGGATTAAGCCGTGTAAAATAGGAAACCTGACTCATGATAAAGGATACAAAAACGAGATAAAACATGCGATCTCTGAACCGGAAACGAAACAAGGCGAACATAAAGATGAAATAAGAGAAGTACTCAATGATAGACCCTGCTACAAACAGCGCATAGGACACGCACTAACGCCCCTTTGGATGATAAATTCTACAATGATGAATGATTCATCCCTCATTAAGACGAACCTGAACGTTATTTGTCTATTTTTACCTCAGTATAGCAGAGATTTTCAATATAAAAAATATAAACTTTCATATATAGAAGGTGCCAAAAAAAGCATTTCCCGCTCCGGGTGTCAGCGTTTTCTTTTGCTATTAAGCCTGCGCTTTAGTAAACCTCAGGTAACTAGGTAATAATAATTTCAGTTCTTCTCCTATTCTATTTGTTTAACTATACTATGTATAAGGAAGCAGGTAGAAACAGCCATACCTGCCGTTAAGATTGATGACTAATTCAAAGGAGTGACCATTTGTGAAATACCGCAAGTTGGGCAAGAATGGCCCCGACATTTCCGTAATCGGCTTTGGGTCATGGGCAATCGGCGGCGGAGGCTGGGCCAGCGCCTGGGGAAGTCAGGACGATCAGTCTTCCATCGACAGCGTTCGCGCCGCGTTGGATGCAGGGGTCACTTTTTTTGATACGGCAGCCGTATACGGACTGGGTCATTCGGAGGAAGTGCTGGGCCAAGCGTTGAAATCCGACCGCAGCCGTATTGTTCTCGCGACCAAATGCGGCCTTATCTGGGATGAGAACCGCAATCCTGCACGGAGCGCGGCCTACGATTCCGTCCTGCAGGAAGCAGAAGCCTCCTTGCGCCGCCTCGATACCGATTATATCGATTTATATCAGGTTCATTGGCCGGATGCCGAGGTTCCCGCCGAAGAGACGATGCGTGCCCTGGACAAGCTTGTACAGGACGGCAAAGTCCGTTATGTCGGTGTAAGCAACTATGATGTCCCCCTGCTCAAGCAGTCGCTTGCCGTCCGTCATGTCGATTCCCTTCAGCCGCCTTATTCCATTTTGCGGCCGGCAGCCGAAAAAGAACTGCTGCCTTTCTGTCTGGAGAACGGCATCGGCGTTGTTGCTTACAGTCCTCTAACCTCGGGGTTGCTGTCAGGCAATTATACGTATGATACGACCTTCGAAGAAGGAGATTGGCGCTCCCGCAATAAAGCCCATACCGGCGAGGGCCTGCGCAGCAATGTGGACAAGGCGGAGAAGCTGAAAGCGGTTGCCGAGCGCTGCGGGATTACGCTTCCTCAGCTGGCTGTCGCTTACGATCTCGCTCATCCCGCAATTACCAGTGCAATCGTAGGCGTGCGCAAGCCAAGCCATATTCTCGGTGTGCTCCCCGCAGCGGATGTTACGCTGGATGATGCAACTCTGGCGGAAATTCGCGCTATTGCCTCCGCCGAATCATAATAATTCAATCAGGAAAGGTGACGAGAAGCTCATGCAAATTGATTTATCCAATAAAACAGCGCTTGTAACTGGCGCGACCGGAGAGCTCGGAAGAGTGATCGCAGGCACTCTGGCACAATGCGGTGCGGACATCCTTGTTCATTATCATCAGAATGCGGCCAAAGCCGAGCAGCTCAAGCAGCAGATCGAAGCTCTTGGCCGTAGAGCCATTACCGTTCAGGCGGATGTGGCGGATTTGAATTCAGTCAAACAAATGCAGCAAACTGCTCTGAATGCCGGATTCGGCTCCCCCGATATCGTGGTTGCAAACGCTGTGTCCCAATACTCCTGGACATCCGTCCTGGAGCAGGATTCCAGTGATTATGTCGACCAATTTAATTCCTGCGTCCTGCAGGCCGTCCATCTGTCCAAAGTTTTCGTTCCTGCCATGATTGAGCGTAAGGCTGGCCGGGTTGTCGCCATTAATACGGAATGCGCCATGCAGAATTTCCCTAACCAATCGGCTTATGTAGCCGGCAAGCGCGGCATGGATGGCGTCTACCGGGTGCTGGCAAAAGAAATTGGCGAGCACCAAATCACCGTGAATCAGGTCGCACCCGGATGGACCATCAGCGAGAAAGACCGCTTGAACAATACCGAACGCAGCGAAAGCTACGAAAGCACGGTGCCGCTCAAACGCCGGGGCACGGATCAGGAAATCGCCAATGTGGTCGCCTTCCTTGCTTCCGATTTGTCCAGCTTCATCACCGGAGCATATATTCCGGTAGCAGGCGGCAACGTAATGGCGACGATATAATCTTTACCAGCATACAAGTAAAACGGCCCTGCACGTATTGTGCAGGGCCGTTTTACTTGTATTGAAGTCTCGCTGCAAGCATTATACCTCCGCAGCCATTGTGTTAATGACGCGATTTCCCAAGCTGGATATGCTGGAGATTGGGAAATCGTGTCAGTCGGAATTTTCCGGTCCGGTGGTTTTGCGGAGTTAAAGTATATTCATCGGCGTTTTGCTTTTGCAATTCATCATTTTGCTGGGTTGGAATAGATACGATCCCGCTGGAAATAAATTCTAGCATCCGTTCTTTGTCAAGATCAAGAGCCTGAGCAATATGCAGAATGTCTAATTCAAAAGGTGAATTCACATTAAGAACAGTCAAAGTATATTTCCTCCTTACTCCTATATATCTATACCTAAATTATAGGCGATCAGGCCAGAGGAGGCTGTCGAAACCTGTAATATTAAAGAAATTTTAGAATCCCGGGTTTTAGGGATTCTTTTTATCGATAATTATAAGAAATAAGGAACATTTCTGTAAGGTATTTGTCACTTTTGGAGTCATACTCAAAACCGTTCCAAATGCTTGATAATTCTGAGAAATTGAAGATCAGCCGAATTGAAAAAAAGAAAAAATGAGAAAAATGAGAAGAAAAAAGAGGTTGGAGGCGGTACATAGGACAGAAAAATGAGGGATCAGTAACGATCTAGGCGAAGGAGACTAAATTATAACATATCGTAGTCATCAAGCATTAAAAGGTCCCGGGACCATTTCTTACAAAAACCTTACAAATTTCACCCCTACGATACGAAGGATGTCAGCTTGGCATTTGGAATTTAATTACAATTACATTTGATTAGAGGGTCATATTTCCCATAAAAACCTTCCAGAATTATGTATGGAATCTACATAACTCCAGAAGGTTGATGATAGCTCCTTAGAAAAATGAACTCGGCTTAGCAATCGCCGGGTTTACCTGCTGCCACTGCCGTACGGAAAGAAGATCCACAGCCGCATGTAGCCGATGCATTGGGATTGTTGATGGTGAAGCCTCCGCCCATGGCAGACTCCTTGAAGTCGATTTCCAGGCCGTTCAGATATTGCATGCTTTCATTATCGACCACAACTTTAAGTCCGCTGTATTCGATCACTTTGTCGTCGTCATGCTGCTCATCGTCAAAGCCCATGCCGTATGAGAATCCGCTGCAGCCGCCTTCCTTCACACCGATGCGCAGAAACAGATTCGGCGTTTCCTCGGAGCTGAGCATTTCTTTTATTTTTTCATTTGCAGTTTCGCTAATGTTAATCATTCATAATCCCTCCCAATCCAAAATAGTCGGTACAACTCTTGTGTTACTTACTTATTTAGTATACTCCACTTTACGCTGCGGCTCAATATGCAGCCATCCCTTTTAATGAGGCAGAATATAGAGAATGGCGAAAAAATGAAGCACCGATCCGCCTAGTACAAACAAATGCCACACCGCATGGTGATAAGGAAAACTCCGCCACATGTAGAAGATTGTACCGAAGCTGTACAAGAGCCCGCCGATGATCAGCAGATGCAGGCCGCCCGGCGCGAAATGCTCTTTGAGCGGCCCCCAGGCGAATACGATCATCCACCCCATCAGCAAATAGAGAATCGTCGAGGTGAACAGGAATCTGGAAGCGAAAAACGATTTGAATATAACCCCGCAAATCGCTACTCCCCAAATGATGCCAAAAAATGTCCAGCCCTCTGCTCCCTTCACCAGGTGAATCAGAATGGGCGTGTAAGTTCCCGCTATAAATAAATAGATGCAGGCATGATCCATTTTCTCAAAAACATTCTTCGCTCTGCCGGCCGGAAAGCTGTGCAGCAGCGTCGAACAGGTATATAACAGCAGCATCATTGTACCGTAAATCGTGAAACTAACCACATGGGATGCCTGCCCCTTGAGCGCGGCAAAAACAATAAGCAGCACGAGCGCCGCCACACTCAGCACGGCCCCAACACCATGGGTCAGCGCGTTGGCCATTTCTTCCCTGCGTGAATACGTATGCGTATTTGCCAATTCAACACCTCTTTTCCTTCTTCTATTATACCCCAACATCCATCAAGACGATAATAAGACCAAAGCGGTTTGCATGAAAATTTAATAACCTCATGTGTACCTCGCTTGACTTTGTGGTTGCCGCTCGACGGATGTAGGTTTATAATAAGGTCAGTTAATGTTCGAATGGGGTCACTACAGTATGCGTAAGTGACTTTTTTCACAAAGTATCTTTTCATGTCTTACCCATATCATCCGGACCTATGCAAACAGCGCCCGGCGGACTAGGAGGAAGGAAGCCGTCATGAATGTAGCCGTACCTACAGAAGACAAGCAGATGCAAGATATTATTGAGAAAGTTCGCTCCGGCGAACGCCTTTCCCGGGAAGATGGAGAATTTCTTTACAGTTCCGATGATCTCTTGACCATTGGGCAGTTGGCGAATGAAGTCAACATGAAGAAAAATGGCCGCAAGGTTTATTTTATTGAGAATATGAGCCTGTACTTCACCAATGTTTGCGAAGCGCACTGCGCTTTTTGCAATTTCCGCAAGGATGAAGGCGAAGAAGGCTCGTACACACTTTCCGGGGCCGAAATGATCGCTTATGTGGAGCAGCATTTTCACCCGGGTGTCCGGGAATTTCACATTGTCGGCGGTCATAATCCCCATGTGCCGTTTCAATATTACGTGGATTCGTTAAAAGCATTACATGAGCGTTTTCCGGAAGTAACGCTCAAAGCCTACACTGCCGCCGAAATCGATTTCTTCTCGCGAATCAGCGGACTGAGCTACCGCGAGGTACTTGAAGAGCTGATGAAAGCAGGTCTGAAAAGCCTGACCGGCGGCGGAGCGGAAATCCTCTCCGATGAATACCGTAAAAAAATGCGCGTGGAAAAAGCGGATGTATCGCAATATCTTGAGGTTCACCGTACCGCCCACAACCTCGGACTCCGCACACATACAACGATGCTTTACGGCTCCGTTGAGAAGCATGCAGACCGGATCAATCATATGCTGCAAATCCGCGAGCTGCAGGATGAGACGAACGGCTTTTTGGTGTTTATTCCGCTTTCCATGCAGCCCATCAGCCCGCGGGCCGGCATCCGCCGCCGCAACTCGGCTTTTGAGGATTTGAAGACCATCGCGATCAGCCGGCTCATGCTGGATAACTTTCAGCATATAAAAGCTTATTTTATAAATATTGGCACACAGCTGACTCAAGTGTCTCTTACGATGGGCGCATCGGATGTTCACGGCACGATACTCAAAGAGCGCATCAGTCATGCTGCCGGCGCGCTTACGCCCGAAGGCATCACGCGCGAGGATCTGATCTGGCTGGTTAAAGGGGCTGGACGTATTCCCATTGAACGGGATACTTTCTATAACGAAGTAAAGGTTTATGAGTAAGGAAGAGGACATTCACGCGCATACTAAGCATCATCAGAATTGCAGATGATAAAGAAGGTTGGGGTTGCCAATGAAACGTTTTGTTATCCTCGGCGGCGGCTACGGAGGCTTAACCGTTGCCCATGAATTGTTGGAGGGCGAGCTGCCCGACGACACCATTATTGTAATGATCGACCGCATGCCCTACCAGGGACTTAAGACGGAATATTATTCGCTCGTCGCCGGAACGGTTGCGGACATTGATCTACGGGTCGATTTTCCCTCCGATCCGAGATTGCTGGTCATGTACGGCGAAGTGATGTCGGTTGATCTGGAGGCAAAACAGGTCGGTATTGCCGGACAGGATCCGCTCGATTACGAGTGGCTGGTCATTGCTCTTGGCTGTACCGACAAATATCACAGCATCGAAGGGGCCGAGCTGTATTCCAACAGCATCCAAACCTTTGGAGCGGCGCGCAAAACGTACCAGGCTGTCAATGATGTCAAGCCTTACGGTCAGGTGACGATCGTCGGCGGCGGGCTCAGCGGCGTTGAAATCGCCTCAGAGCTGCGAGAAGGCCGGCCCGATATCAACATCCGTATTGTAGACCGGGGACCGAGTATTTTATCAGCCTTCCCCAATAAGCTGCAGCAGTATGTTTCTTCGTGGTTTATTGAGCATGAGGTGGAGATGCGCGGAAATGTGTCCATCCACAAGGTGGAGCAGGGGATCTTGTACGATCAGAACAATACAAGCCCCCTGCTGACGGATGTCATCGTGTGGACTGCCGGAATTCAGCCCGTATCGCTGGTCCAGAAAATTAATCTTCCCAAGGATCCCACAGGACGGCTGATTGTGAATGAGTACCATCAGCTGCCTAGCCATACGGATGTATTCATTGTTGGAGATTGCTCTTCCATACCTTTCGCACCCAGTGCCCAGGCAGCGGAAGCGCAGGGCAAACAGGTTGCTGAGGTCATGCAGGCGCAGTGGAACGGCAAGACACCGAAGCTGTCCAAAATCAAGCTCAAGGGCGTTCTCGGTTCGCTTGGCAAAAAATCAGGCTTTGGCCTGATGGGCCGTACACCGATTATGGGCCGTGTGCCGCGTGTGCTCAAAAGCGGCGTGCTATGGATGTCCAAGCATCATCTGGGTTAGCACGCCAAGACTTTTTTTATTTATAAATCGTCAATCAGCCGGTCGAGCGCTTCCCGCTCAGCATCCTGCTCACCGACAGCTTTCATAATCTCATCAAACAATTCATCCGCTGATGGAGCCGCGACGATTTCACCATTAACCATACCGAACGGAAACAGATAACATTCGCCGCAGTTGCCGAGGCAGCCGTATTCAATAATTTCCAGCTCCGGATTCGCTTCAAGCTGTTTCATAACACGATCGGTGCCATGATGCATATTGCTGGCGCAAAATTCAATAATGGGTTTTAACATGATGTTTTCACCTTACCTTGATGATATCGGATGATATCCATTTTCAATTGTTCTACTTTGTATTATAATAGGGGAGAAAGGAGTGGATTGCAATGAGTGATACACAAAGCACCACAATGTATGATGAAGTGTTGGACGTTCTTGATAAGCTTCGCCCTTTCCTCCAGCGCGATGGCGGCGACGTCGAACTCGTTGATGTAGAGGACGGAATCGTTAAGCTTCGCCTGATGGGAGCTTGCGGCAGCTGCCCAAGTTCGACAATCACGCTCAAAGCGGGTATCGAACGTGCCCTGCTTGAAGAAGTTGAAGGCGTACAAGAGGTTATGCAGGTATTCTAAGTTATAACCCAAGCCAAAGTCCTAAAAGAAGAACGTCAGCGTTTCTTCTGCAATAAAGAGTCTTGCCGCTATCATCGCCTTATGGGCAGATGAGGGTCCGGCAAGACTCTTTTTCTGATTAAATGGAGGTTATATCCGAAAGCATAAAGAACCGAAAAATTTGGCTGCTGCCAGCCAGTTCAGCCCGTTTGCCTGGACCTCATCTTTAATTATGTACTGGGAATACTGTTCTTAATGGGATCGAAACCACCGGTGACATCAATGATATTTCCGGTCAAATAATCCGAAGCCGGCAAACAAAGAAATCCAATGACACGGGCAATATCTTCCCCGCTTCCCGGCCGGCCGCGCGGCGACTCTTCATCGCGCTCATGAAGCACTTCCGCGATGGTACGTTCCTTGTTAAGCCCTTTAATATCGCCTGGACAAATCATATGGACCGTAATTCCGTCCCCTGCCTCCTCAACGGCAAGCGTCTTGGTAAAGGAAACAAGACCTGTCTTGGCAGACGCATAAACGGATCTGTGCGGCCAGGCCCGTCCTTCTCCGGCATGACCGAAGCCAAAATGGATAATACGTCCCCACTGTCTACTTCGCATCCCCGGGAGCAGTTTATGGTCCAGGAGCATGACGCCGAGCAGATTGCCGTTGACCAGATTGATAATATCCTCAACCCCATAATCGGCAAAGCGTTTGCGTTCCCTTATAAAGGGTCCGGCATTATTGACCAAAATATCCACACAGCCGCTGGACGACCAGCTTTGCGCCTGCTCTGCCAGCCGCTCTACATCGCAGCGCAGCGAGATATCGGCCTGAAAAGCTGCAGCACGCACGCCGAGCAGTTCGATCTCGCCAGCAAGCTGCAGAGCCTCATCCCTGCTGTTGACGTAGTTCAGCACAAGATCGCAGCCCATGCGGGCCAAAGTTAGTGCGGTCATTTTGCCCAAGCCTTTGGCGCTGCCTGTTATTAAAGCTGTTTTTCCGATAAGATCCATGGGTAACCCTCCCATGTGCAGTATAGCATATTAAATTCGTTTCCTCATATGTTTGCAAGCATGATCAAAAGCAAGCAGCAGGGTATCGTATATTAATTCCATTCCTTGAGTCAAATCATCACAGCGCTCCTGCAAATTTTCCAATCGGTGATGTTCGCCGTAAGCCAGATAGCTCTGCTGCAAATCATCCTGCATTTCCGAATTCATGTAATGAATTTCGGTATTACGCCGCTTCCGCAGTCTTCCAAGCGGTTCTTTGTATTGTTCTTTTAGGGCGTCAAGCCTGGATATAAGCAAAGGATGAAGATTACGCTGGCGCATGCCGCGCAAAACCGTAAAATAAGAAAAATGTACTTTAATCCGCTCCGTTTGCAGATTAAGAAATTCATTCATCAGGGTCCCCAGCTTGTCAAGCAATGCAAATAAACGGATAAAGGCATTTTTGTCAAAATAAACATGCCGGTGATAATCGAGCAATTCATCCGGCGACATACTCTCCATGGAAGTGGATTTCACCTTATTTGCGAATTTTCTCGCTGCATATTGGCTCTGCTCCAGTTCATCAAGCGATACGATCAGGCCAAGGGTCCATATTTCATATTTCCGCAGCTTTTGCTCGCTGTCTTTGCCTTTGGAAATGGAATCGTGAAGCATTGAAGCAAAGCGCTTCATTAGCTGCATCGATTCGTGAAGCTTTCCCTCCGCTTTCCGTGGAGGGTCATCAAACAGCATTCGCAGCATGATTTGAATCCTCCTAGAGTCGATCAATTGCCGGAGTCCGTAGGTTTCCCCGAAAATGCGCTGCTCAAGCAGCCAACTTATGAGCGAAAATACTCTTTCCACCTGCGGTCCACGAGCTCCACAATATCCTCGCGCGCCACAAGCTCATCCGGATATCCCGGCTTCATACGCGCATCAATAACAAGCGGCAGCTCATAGCCGACATGATGCCGCAGAACAACTGTCCCGGCGTAGATGTCGTCTGCCGGATTGAAGCGCGTGAATACCGTCCAGAGGAACGGTGTTTGCGCAGAGGCGACAGCGGCATCATCAGCCAGAATGACAAGGGGCCACCGCGTGCCGCGCTCCTGAAGACGCTCCAGCAGCCGCTCGGCAAGTTTCGGCTCTTCCACGAATGACGCGCCTGATACGACCAGGCAGCCACGGCAGTATACCTCGATACCCTCAATCTCATCCAGAGGGCCTTCATCATAATCCCCGGGCAGTTCCCTTACAGGATCACTAACGCCCAGCATGACGGCTTTACTGCCGTGGTTGAGCTTGCCGCCCGTATAATCCAGCGTATCATGCGAGGTTTTATCAAAGATGTACAAATCCGTCTCCGGCCTGAACCGCTCCAGCACAGTCTCGAGAAGACGGTCGAATTGAGCCAGATCAAGCGGCTGATCCGTTACCATCAGAAATTTGGTCAAAGTAAGCTGTCCTTCTCCGAGTATGCGGAACGCGGTTGTCAGAGCCTCGCGTGAATAACTCTCCCGTACTACCGCTGCAGCCAGCGCATGGAATCCTGTTTCAGCATAGGTCCACAAATCCTTCACGCCCGGCATCGCCAGCGGAAAAGCCGGTGAGAGCAGACGCTGCAGGAAATCACCCAGATAATAATCTTCCTGACGCGGCTTGCCTACAATTGTTGCCGGGTATATGGCATCCTTCCGATGCCACATATGACTGACATCGAACACCGGGAAATCATGAGTCCAGGAATAATAGCCATAATGATCGCCAAACGGCCCCTCCGGCCGTCTGATGTGCGGGGCAACGCTTCCACTAATGACAAATTCCGCATTCGCCGGAATACGATGACTGCCGTAAGGATCCTGCACAACCGGCAGCTTGCTCCCGGTAATCAATGAAGCAAGCAGAAGCTCAGGTAAATGCTCGGGCACCGGAGCGATAGCCGACGCAATCAATGCCGGCGGTCCGCCAAGGAAAACAGAGACAGGCAGCGCTTCTCCGCGTTTCTCCGCCTCATGATAATGAAATCCGCCGCCCTTATGAATTTGCCAGTGCATGCCTGTTGTCGAATCATCGAATATTTGCATCCGGTACATACCCAGATTATGCTGCTTGCGATGCTCGGGATGCTCCGTATAGACCAGAGGAAGCGTGACGAAGGGCCCTCCGTCAAGCTGCCAGCTTGTCAGCGCCGGCAATCCCGCAAGCGGCCTTTCCCGCCTGCATGCACCCAGCACGGGAGCGGAAGATGACGGGGTCGGCTTGAGACCAACCTTCATCGCATCCCAGATCAGCGAACGTTCGCCCCAGATGGCTTTGGGCGTTGGAGGCAGCATTCGGTCCAAAGCCCCTACGGCCTGCTTCATAAAAGCCTCCGGGCGAGGCCCAAAAGCAAGATCCACCCTGCGGATCGTACCGAATAAATTGGTCACAACGGGAAAAGCGCTGCCTTTCACATTTGTGAAAAGCAGCGCTGGACCGCCCTGATCAATCACGCGGCGGTGGATTTCAGCAATTTCCAGATAGGGATCAACTGGCGCATCGATCACCGCCAAATCATTTTCTCGGCGCAGCGTCTCAATAAAGCCTCTTAAGTCAGCAAAACTCATTTTTTAGCCACGTCCTTCCCGCCATTTCCAAGCACGAATCATCAAGTCGGCCAATATGCCGAACAAGAAGGAAACAATAATATTATGAAGGATACTCGTAAAAACCAATAAATCCGCGTTCGTCAGGGTAACCGTCAATACTGCGCCGCTGACGACTTGCGCGCAAATCAAAACGAAAGCCCATGTGGCCGAACGGCGGAGCTCCGGATTTCTGGAACAAGCCTGGCTCACGTACCTCCACAGCCACACAATTAATATCAGCAGGACGAGTGCTCCCAGGCGGTGGATAAATACAATTCGGGTCGCCCCCTCCATCGCAGGGATAAATTCTCCATTACATAGCGGCCAGCCCTGGCAGCCTCCTGAAGAGTCCGTATGCCGGACAAAGGCGCCCAGATACACGACAACATAACTGTAGACAAGCACAGTAAGCACGAACCGGAAAACCAAACGGGGCACCGCTGCAAGCGGCCTGTCCTCAATCGTGCCACGCCGAACTCTGCCTGTCCAAAATACCAGCAGCAGGGTACTGACAAAAGCCAGAATGGAAAATCCGAAATGCATCGCCAGTACGGCTGCGGACTGCTCCCACACAACCGCAATGGCACCAAGAACAGCCTGCAGCAGCGTAAAGAATCCAGCCAGACTGGCATAAATAACAGCCTCTGTTCTTCGGCGGTAAAGTATCAATGTGGCGATAAAGACGGCCAGCACCAGCATGCCCACCAGACCGCTGATCAGCCGATGTGAATATTCAATTAATGATTCCAATGTATAAGCCGGAATAAACTTGCCGTTGCATAGTGGAAAATCCGTTCCGCAGCCTCTCCCGGAATCCGTATTGGTTACCAAAGAACCTGCGATCAGTACAAGAAACATTCCAATGCACGCCGCGATAGCAATTGCACGGTAACGGTTTGGGGTCAATCTCATCACCTTGCTTCCAAAAGAATTCAATCAACTTCCCAATTATAGCGGACTCATTGGCCAAATACCATGTTGAAAATGTGACCGTTTTGGTCCGACATCATTTATACAAAACCAATTATGTATCGTGTTTCAAAGGGTTATTATTCCCCTTCTGCCGATCGCGCTTCATTAAATGGAATGACAACCAAAATGAAGCTATTAACAGGTTTTACAAAGGTTAGCCAGAATAATCCGAAACAGCACAGCAAGGCGAGAAAACAAATGAGTTACGATTGAGGACGATTCCTCCCACTCTTCCTGTGCCCAAGGAGCAACACTGCTTCCCGTGACGACAGGGGTGAAAGCGGACAAGAAAAAGCCCGCAAGCGGCCGGAATCCGGCTGGCTTGCGGGCAATGTTTGTTACGCTTGGGAGCTATTCAAGGCTCCTGCCACCTGTAGGGCACGGTCCAGAAACTGCTCGATCTCCTCACGCGATTTGCGAAGCTTGTTAACAAAACGCACGAGTTCGCGATTATTCTGAAAAGCGACAAAACTCGGAATACCAAGAATATTCAATTCCCCGCACAAATCGGGCAGCTCGTCGCGGTCAATCTGTATAAAATGAATGCTGTCCGCATACTTTTGCTCGATATCCGGCATGAAAGGCTCAATATAATGGCAATCCGGGCACCAGGTCGTCTTGAACACAGCCACAGTGATCGGGGCTGTTGAAGCAACAGCCTCTCGGAACGCCTCATCGGTTTTTATGATCTCCATTGCACAAGCACACCTTTCTTCATGCAAGCATAACCTTTATGGCTCGCGGTTAATAACCAGCATGTCATTATCTTCGTACCAGCTTTGCCAGCTCAACTCTCCGCCCAAGGCCTTCACAAGATCACGGGCTGATACATAAGTGACCCCTTGGATGACTGTTGCCGGAAAAGCCCATTTTAACGTTTTTCCATTTACGACGGCCTGATTGCTTCCTACTTTCAAAATCACTGTAGTTTGGGTCGCATCGTCGTATACAGTAATTTTACCTGTCGCAGCGTCTTTAGTCAAAGTCGCTCCCAGCTCTGACGCTGTATCGCGCAGTGGTATGATTGTCACACCGGCAGGAGTCCTGATGGCAAGATTATCGCTGTAATCCGGATTGAATTCTACGGTTTGTCTGGTTATATGCGCACTATTGCGAAGCAGATCATACATGACGGACTTGTTGTCAAATTGACGGAGTAACTGATAGCCTTCCATGTTTCCGAGGTCCATTTCACTGATTGCAGTATCGGAATCCACAGGAGCAGCAGGCGTTACCGTTCCATTGACATTCCACGTTTCACCCGACATCTTAATCCAGATTCCTTTCAGAGGGGAATCAGCAAGTTCGTCCTCAACGCCAGCAAGCTCGTCGTTATTCTGTGTATCAGCTGCGGCAGGATTGCTAAAATGTGGAACAATGGAAGCCTCCACAGTTGATTTACGGATATCAAGCTTGGTGTCCACGAACAGATCGGTTTTGATATAGGTCTCTTCGCTCAGAATCTCCGCCAGCATTTCCGGATCAGCCTGATCCATCTCATCCTTCAATTCAGTGAGCAGTTCAAGGATACCCGCTGACGTTTCCTCTACAGCCGTTGTCTTCTCATCTTCCTCCGGAAGGCTTCCAAAGATACTCTCTCCGGCTTGCGATCCCAGAAGATCCTTCTGTTCCGCGAGCGTATCCAGCACGCCCGTAATCATCGTGTTCAGACCTTCCTCATCATTCAACAATGCGTCAACGTAGGATTTAGCCCAGCTCCACAATTCTTTGCCGTTCAATTCGGCGTGGACGCGCATGCCGCTTACGGTTTCGCCATTTACCTGCTCCTGGCCCGGATCTACCGTCAGCGAGCTTGGATTCGGCAAATTATCAATGGCATATCCGCTGAAAATATCAATAATCTGTTTGCCCGTCTCTGCCAGAGCCTCTTTGTCAGCCGGAGTGCCGGATACCTGCGAATCAAGTTCAGTACCGGTAAATTCACTCAGCAGTTCACCATCCAAGTGAATGACGAACGGCTGCTTGGCGCCTTCGAGATCCAGTTCAACAAGCTTCTCGTCGGCTTTAAGCGAGAAGCCTATGCTTTTGCTGTTCAGTATAAGCTTACCGTCTGCGGACATATGGCCGTTGTCCGATATTTTTATATCATCCAGTTGAAGATTAATTTGCGAAATCCATTTCAGCAGCTCCGTTTCATCTTCGTCCGCCCCATCCAGGGCGCCGTCGGCAAGAAGCAGCTTGAATTCAATATTTTGCTTGCCTTCCATGGTAGAGACTTTGATAGATTGCTTGAGCATTTGATTGAAATCCACACCGCCAAGCGCTTGGCAGCCCGCCACGATGACCAATGTCAGCGCAAGCAGCGCCAAACCTGTTGCTTTCCTACTCCACTTCCATTTTTTCAACTCAAAAAACCCCTCTCCATGGGTAAAAAGACTAATGCCTATTCTACCATGGAGAGGGGAATAATGGAAGATTAATTCACTTGCTTCCAACACTCTTGGAGCGCGCCATTATGCGCATTAGCGGGTTTAACAGCCTGCGCAGCGGCCCAGGAAATTGACGGACATCCTCAGCTGTTACCACACGCAGCAGAACCAGCAGAACAACATATAGACCGAGCGACACAACTCCTGCGGCTCCAGCCGAAATCAGGTACATCAGCTTCACAGGAAGGGCATCCAGCAGATGTCTGCCACCGAAATCGACAAGCCACCCCGCTGCTGCCGACAGGACAATTGTGATGCTGTAGCCTGTCCAACTGCTGCCCAGAACTTTGAGCGGAACATCCTTGCGGATTGCTCTCAGGTTGAGATACGCAATCACGACGAAGCATAACGTGGAGGACAGAATCAGTCCATACGCCCCCATAAGAGGCGCAAGCAGCAGACTGGCAACCACCTTCAATGCCAACCCAATCAGGGTGTGACGCATAGGCAGGCGCGGTTTTCCCAAGCCGAACAGGACCGAATTGCTCGTCATCATCGTAATTTGAAAAATCGTACCTGCTGTCAGAGCCGCTACGAGCCCGCTTCCGCCCGTACCGTCAAACAGAAAGCCTGTTACTGAAATGGATGCTATCGTCAGCATCAGCGCTGCCGGTACGCCGGTAAATACAACTATGCGCATAACCAGTGAGGTTTGACGCTGCACTTCATTCATGTTACGGATGGAATAAGCCGAGGAGATGACCGGAATAATCGATGAGCTCAGGGCAATGGCAAGAATCGGCGGTATGCCGGCAATCCCTTGCGCCCTGAAGCCCAGCCATTTGCTGGCCAGCTTCCCCACATCATCCGATGCATAGAAAGCATCCGTCAGCCGGCTGAACAACAAAATATCAAAGTTATAAATAAACTGGACGGTCATGGCTGCAATTACGATCGGCACCGAAATCGAAAACAGCTCTTTATAAATGGATCGGTATGACAGCATCGAGCTGTTTGAGGCTTTGCCAGGCGCCTTCCGCGATTGGTTCGACCGGTCGGGACTTTCTGCGGCATCCTGCTTTCTGAGCCTTCCGGCGTAAAACAGCATGACCAGAAAAGCCCCTACGCTGCCCAGTACGCTGCCGAAAGTAGCCGCTCCGGCAACCCAGCGGTCGCTCCAGCCCCAAGCTAGCAGCAGCACGACAAGTCCAATTGCCGTCAGTACACGCATAAACTGCTCGACGATTTGCGAAATTCCGCCAGCCATCATAAATTGACGGCCCTGGAAATAACCACGCATCATCGCAATAACAGGAAACAGCAGCAGTGCAGGGGCAATTGCCCGAATGGAAATATCCGCCCCGGGATGCTGTGATATCTGGGTAGCAATAAACGGTGCGAATATATACAGCAGACTGGCAACAACAAGGCCTGTTATGGCCCCGAACCATAGCGCCGCCCGGTATATGCGCTGCGCATCGGCGGGACGCCCCAGAGCATAACGCTCCGACACCATCTTGCTGATGGCGCTGGGTATTCCGCCTGTCGCAATAATAAGAAGCATCAAGTAAATGTTATTGGCGACGTTGAAATAGTTTCCCCCGTCAACAGTGAGCATATTATCCAGCGGGATACGCTGGAATATCCCCAGGAAACGGGCTACCAGCGCAGCGGCCGCCAGAATAATGGTTCCTTTGATCAAGGAGTCTTTTTTAACCATGAGCTGCTCTCAAATCTCCCCGCACGTAAAAATTTATTTCGCTTTAATTTCCTCGAGCGGCTTGTGATTGCCCCGGATCGGCGCTGCTGCATGGGTAGGCGCAGCCCAGCGGACTCCATTCCGGATAACCTGAAGCACATTCTCATTGTAATAGGTCGGATATGTCTCATGCCCAGGACGGAAATAGAAAATCTTGCCTTGTCCGCGGAAAAACGTGCAGCCGCTGCGGAATACTTCTCCGCCCTCGAACCAGCTGACAAGCACCAGCTCATCCGGAGCAGGAATATCGAAATGCTCCCCGTACATCTCTTCGCGTTCAAGCACAAACTGCTCGGGAATTCCGGCAGCGATCGGGTGAGCCGGATTAACGACCCAGATACGCTCTTTCTCGTCGGCTTCACGCCATTTCAGATTGCAGCCTGTTCCCATGAGCTTCTTGAAGATTTTTGAAAAATGCCCGGAATGCAGCACGATCAGTCCCATGCCGCCAAGTACGCGCGCCTGTACACGGTCAACAATGTGATCGGCCACTTGATCATGTCCCTTATGGCCCCACCAGACCAGCACGTCCGTTCCGGCCAACACCTCTTCCGTCAGCCCATGCTCCGGCTGATCCATGGTGGCGGTGCGGACTTCGAAGCCGTCCGTTCCAATTCCCTGAGCGATCGCATTATGTATGCCATCCGGATAAACCGACCTTACCTCTTCGCTTTCCTTCTCATGCAGAAACTCATTCCAAACTGTTACTTTCAACATTCCTCTCGCCTCCCAAATGTTTTAGATCCAGATAAAGAACAAGATAATCATGGCAAGCTGCAAAATGATTTTGACAACCATGCTGGAGAACAGCCCCACGACTGCACCGAATCCGACCTTCAAGCTTTTATTGAAGGTGGATCCGACAATCAGCTCTCCGATGACGGCCCCAAGCAAAGGACCAAGAAGCAGTCCGAAAGCCGGAATAACGAAGGGCCCGGCAATAATGCCAATCGTGCTGCCTATGACGGATGCCTTCGAGCCCCCGTATTTCTTCACTCCCCAGGCGCTGACCGCATAATCCGCCAGAATCAATGCGGCCAGAATCAGTGTCTGGATCGTCCAGAACCAGAACCCGAAGGGTTCAAAGGAAAGGAAGAAGCCGTACACGAAAAAAGCGGCATAGATCGCGAGCACGCCAGGCAGGATGGGAAAAATAGCACCGGCCATCCCCACCACAAACAAAATGACTACGATTATCCAACCGGCGATGTCCACCGCTTGTCACCCCTTCAGCACATAATCCCGAATGAGATGCGCTACAGCATGCTCATTGTTAGTCACCGTAACGGCGTCTGCCGCGTCTTTGACAACATCCTGGGCATTTCCCATAGCCACACCCAGACCCGCCTCGCGAATCATGGCAATATCATTCAAGCTGTCTCCCATTGCAGCCACCTGCGACATGTCAATGCCCAGCACGCCGCACAGCTCGCGGAGCGCGCTGGCTTTGGTCACGCCTTCCGGATTGAGCTCCCAGTTGGAGGGTGAGGAATTGGTAATCTCCATGCCGCCCCATGAGGAAACCTCCTTATAAATCCGGTCCAGCATTTCCGTATCCTCGGTAAAATAGCCGAATTTGAGCCAATGCTGACTGTCATAGCTGTCTGCCGGTTCGATCCACCGCTCTTTATTGAAAATCCCTTCTACGGCATAGGCCCAAAACCAGGTTTCCTCATGACGCAGCGCGACTTCATGGAGCTTCCTGATTGTCGCTGCCGGCATAAGCGAGCGCTTGTGAAGCACATGCGGCCTGCGCCATATTTCACCGCCGTTGACCGTAATCATCGGCATATCGAGCTTGAGCTGCTCTGCGTAAGGCAGCGCGCTCTGAAAGCCGCGGCCTGTGGCGAAGCACACCATGATATCCGCATCCAGCGCTTTTTGGATCCATTCCGCATTCTCACTGCTTATTTCCTGCATTTCGTTAAGCAGCGTACCGTCCATATCCAGCGCGATCAGTTTGATTGTTCCCATCCTTACCTCCTAAACCATCTGCATCCCAACCATCGGGGGCCTGCCGGCGCGGCGCCCCTTGTAAAATACTCGCAGTATTCATTATAACGTGTTCAAGGCATGACTGCGCTATTCTTTCTTGTACAGTTGTTGTTGCATCTTGTTAATCTTTTGTTGTATCTGTCGTGTTGCTTTGTTTCTTGGGAACACCATCCAGACCAATCGCTTCGTCATAGGCGTCAAAAATCTTGCGGGCGATTGGCGCCGCTCCTGCCGACCCGAATCCGCCTTCCGGCACGACGACCGCCACAGCCAGAACAGGATCCTCGGCCGGGGCATAGGCGATAAATACCGCGTTATCGACTACTTTCCCCCCGCTGACCTGCTGCTCGGACGTACCGGTTTTTCTCATGACCTTGTATGGAGTATCCTTGAAGACGGGAACATCGACATTTGCCATGCCCCGTTCCACTTCGTCCCAATACGCCTTAGGAATGTCAATCGTGTTCAACACTTCCGGTTTAAACCCCTGCACCTGGTTGCCCTCGCTGTCAGTGATCTTGTTTACAAACTGCGGCTTCATCCGTTTGCCGTGGCTGGCAAGGGTTGCCGTATACTGTGCCAGCTGCAGCGTTGTGTAACGTCCCATCTGGCCAAAGGAAGCAAAAATCAAAGCCGATTGGGCACTTGCCGCCTCAAGCTCGTGATAATACCCGATAACGCCGGTGTTCTCATTCAGCAATCCGCTTCCTGTAGACACGCCAAGCCCGAACTGCTTCACGTAGCTGTCCCATATATCTACGCCCTTCTTGCCGTCTTTTTCATATAAAGCATTCCCGACCATCTTGGCCATGAAAGGGTTGGAAGATCTCGTAATGGCAAGCGAAGGATCCAGCGTTCCATATGCATGACCGTGGGCATTACCTATTTTCCGCCGGTACTTGCCCTCCTGGCCGTAATAGAATGCCCCCGTATCCTGATAAGTGGATGAGGTCGTAAACAGCTTCTCATTCAGTCCGATCAGGATGGACAACGGTTTCTGGGTGGAACCCAGGAAGACGACCGAGGACGGATGCTTGTTCTGCTCCTTCTTATCCTTGTAAGGCCCGATGACCGGACTGATCGTCCCATTCTGGAGCACTGCGCTGATTTTGTCGTAATCGTCGGTCCCTATCCGTCCGCCCTCCCATATGTTGGGGTCGTAATCCGGCATGCTGGCCATGGAGATGACCTTGCCCGTCTTTACCTCCATCGCCACCGCATAGCCGGTCTTGGCGTTGGCTGCATGTTCAGAGGAAGAAGTTGTTTGAAGATAATGCAGCTGATCCATAATCGCCTGCTCGGTCTTCTCCTGAACGGCCCTGTTGATCGTCAAATAGAGATCGTCGCCTTTCTCAGGCTTGGTAATTGTAGGCGGACCGATAATTCGTCTGGCTGCATTGATGGGATACAGCTTCAGGCCGTTCTTGCCGCGCAGCTCATCCTGGTACATATATTCCAATCCGTCAAAACCAACATCCTCCTGCGGCAGATATTCCAGCAGCGGATCGGTGATGTCTCCTTTGTCTTTGTACAAATTATTTTCCGCTCCGCCGCTGAACTTCTTCAAATAGCCGACAAGCTGAACGGCAAAGGTTGAAGTGTCGTAATGACGGATGCTTTCCTCGAGAATATCGATTCCGGGATACTTGTCTTTATTCTCCAGAAACATAGCGATTTCTTCATTGGTCAAACCAGCCTTAATCCGTCTGGGCACCGCATAGGTGTTCTTCTTGTGGTCCAGGTCCATGTTTTCCTCGATTTGAGCAAGTGTCATGGCCACCTTGGGATCCCCATGTTCATTGAACACCTTTAGCATTTCTTTGGCCGAGGCAATCGCCTTCTCCTTGACCTTCTTCTCATCCCCCGACTCAATGGTGTAGTAGAGCGACTGGGTGGAGGTCGAATAGGCGATAGGCGCTCCGCCGGAATCATAGATATTGCCCCGGATAGGCGGGATTTTGACTTCAGTCGTCTCTCCGCTGGTCTCTACTTCTTTCAGCGAAGGTCCTTCCACGAACTGCAGAATAGCCAACCGCACAATAAGTACACTGAACAGGAAAAAGGTAGCAAAAAAGAATAAGTTCAACCGGAAGGCAAAATGCCGCCGGTTTGAAATCGCCCGCTTCTTCGGATCTTCTTGCATGGCCGTTATGCCTCCTCTCAAGGTTGTTTAAACATCGCGAATATGGGTGCTTGCGAAACCATCCGGATTAAACCAATCGCCTGACGAGGCCCATGTTGCGTCAAGCGGAATCCATGCTCCGCCCTGATCCGCGAGTCTGACCTCATTCCAGGCATGCGGTCCATAGCCTGCGCCGGTAGCGCCCTGACCGGTGACGACATGCACCTCGAGACCAACTGAGCGGGCCATGACCGCGTACAGGCGAGCTACATCGATGCATACCCCGAGACGGCTGTTAAAGGTCTCAACGGGCGTCTGCTCCTTCCATATGCCGTTTTGCTCGTAGTTGTCCGCTTTGTCCCAGTCATAAGCTATCCGCGAGCCAACCCAATCGTATAAGGCCCGTGCCTTGTCCTGGTCCGTCCTGGCCTCCGCGGTGACAGTTGCCGCTGCCTGTTCGATATTGGCCGGTACATTGGAGTCGATCACTTCGTACTTGCGCTGCAGAATACGGCGAAACTCCACCCCCACCGCTTCTGTGAAGACCGGCCCCCTGCGGAGCACATCGCCGGCTACGGGATCAAGCAGCTCGTCTGCGGTCTTGTTATAGAATGCCGACGCGCGGATGGATTCGGTCAGCGGCCCCCCGGGAATCGCGGTTACATATACGAAAAGCGCTGCGATAATAATAAAAGCCCGGCCTGCTCCAAGCAGCGTTCCAATCGCCGCTCCCGTGGTACGGCTGGCCGTCTTCGAGAACAGCCTCTCCCCTCTGCCTTCCGGGTGCTCCCGAGAGTCCGAGAGCTTATGGAAAACAAGGCCGTATACAGGCTCCAGCCATCCCAGCATCGTGCGGAACACCAGATAGCACAACAGGAAGAGCACTCCAAAGCGCAGCAGTTCAAAATCCCGAAGGCTGGTCACCATGGTGTACCACAGCTGCTTCCAGGAGCTGAGCTCCTCCTGCGGCACCTGAATCCCGCTTTGGATCAACCATTCCTTTACCACGGGAGAGAGCCAGTTGGCAGCCCTCCCGGCGAGCAGTAAAGACAAAACGACAGCCGCCGCCTGCCATATAAAAAAGAAAAGGCGCCTCGCAGAACCGGACGCACCTCTCCTCATACCTTGAATAAGCGAGCCGAGCAAAACGAGCAGAACCATGAGCGCCACCGGTTCCGGTTCCAACAGGGCGTGAACCCATGTGTTCATGAGCTTCCTCCTAAAGCGTTTTGAAACAACGCTGCTTCATAAGCATATTCTAAAATTTCTGAAAAAACGCAGCTTCATGTACACCATTCAGCGTTTTTTGCAAATAGCATAGACTCAATAATCCGGTATGCAGCATACACGCTAAGCGTTTTTCTTTGCTGCCTCAATTAATGTCTGAATGGTTTCATCGATTTTCCAGGTGCCAAGCGGAGCCCCTCTGAAGGAGACCTTCACTTCATTGTCGCCAGGCTTGCCGTCCATTCTTAAATTCTTCGTGGTGATGGTGAAAGTGCCGTCGCTATTGGACGTATAGGTCGCGTCCTTGGCTTCTCCGGCCATCGCCGTAATGGCTTCCTGCTTGACATTCTCGGTCACTGTCGTGCCAATTGACTTCAGATCCTCCAGCGAATAGCCGCTGTACACGACCAGGCCCACTAAAATCACCACTACAATCAGCCATTTGACAACGGTCTTGACGATACGAACGACGATAAATAATACCACCAGCCCGATCAGAAGAATGACCCAGTTATCCTTCAAAAATTGGATCCATGTATCCGTATCGTAATTAAAATCAAACGCCATACGCCGATTCCCCCATTATATACCTTGAAAAGTCCGAACATAAAATATTATACCCTATGCGTATATAGGCGTAAACCTGAGTATTTACAATGGATTTCCCATCTTCGGCACGGTTGTTCCATCTTTAGTTTAAGACGAATAATACCGAAAAAAGTTTCAAATCAAGCCCTCCTCCCTGCTTCTGACATAACGAGGCTTATCCAAGCGTACAAGTAGTAACATATGGTTACGCATGCGCGACTCGAAGGAGGGTAACAATTTGAAAACCGCAATATGGCTTTATCTGTTTTTGTTCGTCGCTTTTTTCGATCTGCATGCCCAATATCCAATCCTGACTCCATTTGCCGTATCCATTGGCGCAGCGCCTTCCTTTATCGGGCTGATGATGGGAATGTATTCGCTGACGCATCTTCCGGGCAATGTGATTGCAGGCTATGGGGTTGACCGGTACGGGAGCCGGCTGTTCATTGTATTCAGTCTTGCGGCGGCAGGAGGTATTCTGCTGCTTCAATCGAAGGTCACCGATCCCTGGCAGCTGCTCGTCCTGCGGTCTATAAGCGGTTTTGTGCTGGCGTTTCTTTCACCTGCCTGCATGTCCCTGCTTGCGAGGATTGCAAGCGACCGGGTCAAGCAGGGCAAACTGATGGCCGGCAATGGACTGGTCCATACGCTGGCTTCCGTCATCTCACCGGCAGTGGGGGCATATCTGGTTGCACAAATCGGCTTTACGACCGCCTTTTATGTACTCGGGTGGATCCTGATCGGAACTGCCGCCTGCGCTCTGATTTTCATACGCGAGCTGCCTTCAAGCTGGAAAAAGGCTTCTTCGCCTCCGGATTCCTCTCCTTCTGCAGTTACGGCAGGAACAGATGAACCTCTCATGACGCCGGTCCCCTGGCTGATTTACACACTCCCGGTCGCCATGGCCTGCGCTCAGGGGATTCTTTCATTCGAACTGCCGCTTATGGGGACGACGAAGGAAGCGATGATGACAACGGGCCTGCTGTTCTCCGTTGTGAGTCTGGGGGCGTTGATTACGCTCAGCATGCTTTTTCTGAACCGTTTATCACCGTTTATGCGCTCTTTATGGGGTGCCTTTGCACTGGCTCTGGTTTATTTCGCCATAGCGGCCGGTGCGCCTTTGCCTTTCTTCATGCTGCTTCTGCTGCTGGGAATGGCTAAAGGGGTTATATTTCCGGCTATCTCCTCTCTTCTCATCGAGCTAAGCGGCGGTGTGAGATACGGGCGCACCTTTTCCATTTTGTCGATTGCTTTCTCCGTCGGCGCATTTCTCGGTCCTATGCTTGCCGGTCAGCTTCGGAGCTATGTATCCCCTTATTACATCGCCTTCATTGCCTTGATGATCGCTGTGTCCGTACTGCCTTTCTATACACTGCGAATGGGGAAGAACCCCGCCCATTTTTCAAGAACTGGGTAAAGGCACAGGGCCGGTAATAACCATAGGCATAAGATACATCGTGGCAGATGGCTATAGTCTTTTCACCCAGGCGAAGCCAATCTCCTAAGGATACGAACTGAAAGAGGGGTGACTTCTCAATGTCTGAAAACTTGGAACGTGGATACGTCGGCGGCGCATTTACCTCAACCGGCATTATTCTTGTCCTTTTCATCCTGCTTGTCATTATCATCTGCGGTTCCTGGTACTAGAACTGCCATTTGCCCTTCAAATCACTTCTCATTAGAAGAAACATAACTTCGCCGTCCTTTGGCCCAGCAAGTTTCTTCCATCGGAAGTTTAAGCTAAGTATGATGGAATTTTATGATTTCTTATATGTTAAAAAAGAAGGCATTGCCGGCTGGCAATGCCTTCTTTTTATTTTCCATCAAGAATCGGTTACAATGTCGGAAGAGGTGATGTTCGCCACATGCATATCGCGATCATTGTAGAAGGAAAAAACGACCGCAGCCGGATCCGCCGGGTTCTGAGCCCGGACGTCCCCATATACTGCACCTATGGCACCCCGGGAACCGGTCAATTAGAAAAGCTGCGCCGCCAGGTGGGGGACAAGCAGCCTTATATTTTCACCGATAACGACTCCTCCGGCAAACGTATACGGGGCATGCTGCGGGACGCATTTCCCGATGCCGAACATATTCACACCCGCAGAGGCTACCATGGTGTCGAGAAAACCCCAGAGGAATATTTGATCGAGCAATTCGAAAAAGCGGGATTGGAGGCGTACATTCTGTACCCTGCCCCAAACCCCGCTCCCTGGCGAAAAGAAGACCAATGATTGCATTTATCAAATATGCAGCATAAAGATAACAAATGTCACGGTGATGATGCTAAGGACAGTGGAAACAAACACGACCTGCGAAGCGAACTCCGGCTCATTATCGAATTCGACGGCAAGCAGGACGCTTGAAAGCGAGGTCGGAACAGCCGAGGACACAATGAGCGCCTTTGCCATAATGCCATCTATTCCAATCATCCACACCACCAATAAAGCGAGCAAGGGCCCGATAAGCAGCCTTACGCCGCAGGAAAGCAGAACATCCTTAAGCATCAGATCCTTGTAGGACCATCGCATGCTGCCAATCTGAACGCCAAGCGTAATAAGCGCCGTTCCAGTAAACGCGTTAGCCAAGTAATCAAGCGGCGTTTGCAGAAAGCCGGCCAATGGAATATCGAAGCCGCGCATAAGAAAGGCAAGCGGAATCGCATAAATAACCGGCTGCCTGATTATCGTTTTCACGATCTTGCGGCCGCTGCTCCTATGGGCATTAACGCTGTATATCCCCCATGTATTGGGCAGCAGGGACTGCATCATCATAATGAGCACCTGCACCGAGAGGGTAAACGGATTGGCGGCAAAAGCGAGCTGATTTAGCGGAATACCATAATTCGCGCTGTTATAGAACAGAACGCTGTTGCGCATCGCCCCCCGCATGCCGCCCTCAAGCCCCCGAAGACGCACTACGGCCTCCACGACAGCAAACATCAGCGCCATAAA
Source organism: Paenibacillus sp. JT31N11 (assembly GCF_056269285.1). Lineage (NCBI taxonomy): Bacteria > Bacillati > Bacillota > Bacilli > Caryophanales > Paenibacillaceae > Paenibacillus > Paenibacillus sp. JT31N11. Next base: position 360,895 of record NZ_JBWDNQ010000003.1, on the reverse strand, counting down.
AATGACAAAAAAAAGCAGGACCGTGCCGATAACCCCAATCGAAATTTCCGTAGTATATAATAATTTGAAGATAATGGCTGGCGAGAACAGATAGAAGTTAAGTCTGGAGAGCGTCTTGATGTCCAAAGAAAAAGCCCGCTGCAGCGTGACGCCAATGGCAATCATGACCGACAGCGGGAGCACATTGTTTCCTAATACGGACCAGAAAATTGTCATGGCGCCTAGCCTTTCACAAGCGCGTTGACAATTTTAACAACATCGTCTGCCTGCGTGTCCGTGATCGATCCCGTAATGGCTTTGCGCACGTTGCCAGTACGGTCCACGAAGGTAATGGCATCCGCATGCGTGAAATAACCGTTCTCATCTTTCACCAGACCAAGACCAAAATCCTTCATCAGCTGCTTGGTATCTTCCTCGCTGTCCTCGCGCAGGAATTTCCAGCCGGCTGCATCCACATCAAATTTACCCGCGAACTTCCTGATGGTCTCCGTCGTATCCCGCACCGGGTCGAACGTAATCGACAGAAACTCGACATCGCTGCCGAATGTCCCTTTCTCCTTCAGCTCGTTCTGGGCCTCGCTCATGAGATAGGTCGTCGGCGGACAAACATCCGGACAATTGGAGTAAAAGAAATAAATAACCCGCACCTTGCCGTTGGTGTTCTCAAGCGACACTTTATTGCCGTCCAGATCCGTGAGCTCAAAGCTCGGAGCTTTATAGTTCTGATCCAGATTAGGTCCGGCTTCTTTATTAGAAGAGACATATAAATAAATGCCCATCGCCGCGCAAAGCGCCAGCACCGCAATCTTGAAGGCATGTTTTCGTACAAAATCCATCCGCTTACGTTCCCCCTTGTTTACGCAATCCCACCAGGACGTGTTATCCGATGCCGTTGGTATCCAGGATCATCACAAAAAAGACAATCATTAAATAATTAATGGAAATAAAGAAATTCGTCTTGGCCCACTTCGTGTCATCCTTCGCTGAAAGTCCCATTGCCGTATGCACTGTCCAGAGGACACCACCGGCGATGGAAATAACAAGCAGAAAATAACCGGCGTAATCGTAGGTGTACATCAGAATGCCCGTTGGAATCAGCAGCAGCGTATAAGGAATCATCTGCAGCTTGGTGCGGCGGATTCCCTTCAGAACCGGCAGCAGCGGAAAACCGGCGGCCCGGTATTCGTCAACGCGCCTGATCGCAAGCGACCAGAAATGCGCAGGCTGCCACAGGAACAGCAGGGCAAACAGCAGCCATGCTCCCGCATCGACCTGCTCCGTAACGGCACAATAGCCGATAACAGGAGGCATTGCCCCGGATATTCCCCCAATGGAGGTACTCCAGGTTGAGGTGCGTTTCAGCCACATAGTGTACACAATCACGTAAACAAAGAACCCAAGCAGCCCAAGCCAGCCGGTAAGCGGATTAACAAGCGTGAACAGCACCGCAATCCCGATAACCCCCAGCACGATCCCATAGATGAGCACCTTGGTCGGATTCATCCGCTGCATGGGAAGTGTCCGGTTCCGGGTACGTTCCATTTTCTTGTCCAGCTCGCGGTCCCAATAATTGTTAATGACACAAGCCGACGCCATCGTGAGCGCCGAGCCGATCAGCATATAAATCAGAAGCAACCAATCAATATGATCCCATTTGGAAGCGACCCAAAAGCCACCGAACGCCGCAAACGCATTAAGGCGAATGATGCCCGGTTTTGTTAAGGCCACATATTCTTTAAGCACAGCCTGCCTCCCCGTTCCGATCCCATTATGGGCGTATACTACCCATCATCTGTGTTTTAAAACCGTCCTAATCATACCGAAAAAACAAGCAGTTGACAATGTTCGCAGCCCTTGTTCATTATATTGACACCGCTTGACAAAACGCCTTATCAATTCTCTCACAGAGGCTTGCCCTTTTCGAAAAAAATGGAACCCTTTCGCCTATTGCTCAATACACTGTCATTGTGGTTAAACGCCCAGCTCTTGCGAAAGGAAGTGGGATGGTTCAGATATGGCAGTCATTAAAACGAATTCCTCAGATGCCAGGCTGCTGGCCCGGCTAATACGCGCAGAAGCGGAGGGTGAAGGCGACCTTGGCATGCTGATGGTCGGCAATGTCGGAGTCAATCGAATTTTAGGCAATTGTATCGATTTTCGAAATATTCGCACAATGTCCCAGATGGTGTACCAAAGTCCGGGGGGATTTGAAGCGACCCAAAAAGGATATTTCTACCAAAAGGCCCGCGACAGCGAAATCAGGCTTGCCCAACGCGTGATCAACGGCGAACGCCGGTGGCCGGCGACAAATGCCCTCTGGTATTTTCGTCCTGCCGCAGACTGTCCAAACACCTGGTATGATCAGCAACACGTCGGCAGGTTCAAGGCACACTGTTTTTACGCCCCAACTCAGGAGAATTGTCCATCCGTTTATTGATGAAGATTTGATGGAGCGAATGATGCTCCTGAATGGTTTGAAGAAGTGATGAAAGCGAGGAAAATGAGACATGTCCTACGGTTACGACTATAATAATGCTGTAAGTCCCGCCAGCACAGGCGGCTACGGCAACACGGCGGTTAGCCCAGCCAGCACAGGCGGTTACGGCAGCACAGCGGTTAGCCCAGCCAGCACAGGCGGTTACGGCAGTACGGCAGTTAGCCCAGCCAGCACAGGCGGTTACGGCAGCAACATGGTAAGCCCAGCCAGCACAGGCGGCTACCCCGGCTATAACTATAATTATCCTTACCAACCAAGTACACAAACCATGCCGGTTTCCGGCCAAATGCAAATGCCCATGACCGCAGGTCAGATGCAAATGCCCATGACCGCAGGTCAGATGCAAATGCCGATGATGCCCATGGCCGCCGGCCAAATGCAAATGCCGATGGCTCCCATGACCGCTCAGATGCAAATGGCGTCTGCGCCGACGACTCCCAATGTCCCCAGCGGATCAATTGTCACACCCGCCGGAGGTAATATAATAACGGTTCCGATTAATGAGGAATCCTATGTAGAAAACATTATTAGGATGAACCGCGGCAAAATGGCGACCATCTACATGACCTATGAAAACAACTCGGAATGGAACGCTAAGATTTTCAAAGGCATTATCGAGGCGGCTGGCCGCGATCATATCATTATTAGCGATCCCGCAACGGGCATGCGTTACTTGCTGCTGACGCTCAATCTCGACTATGTCACCTTTGACGGCCCCATAAATTATGCCTATACCTTCCAGGGTCAGACCATTACGAACACCACTCCCGCAACGGCTACAAGAATCGAAACATCGTCTGGTACCCTTACAGGCGACCGTTAACAGGCCGAAACGTCCATGCGTGGATACGGGCAGCTCCGCCTTGTACCCATTGCGACATTGTAAACCATGAGGAACGCTCACTGCAGCGTTCTTTTTTTATGGCAAGCGCAGCCTCCTCGTTCGGAGCCTCCCACACTTCCACAAACAGCAGCGGCTGATCCGTACCCTCATACAGCTGAAAATCATTGAATTCCGCTTGTTGAACGGCTGCCCATGACCGGTAGTCCATAATAAATTCCTCAGAAATTTGATACTCCACGAAACAAATATGCATGAAATTTCGTCCCTTCGTTATAAGAACTACAGATTCAGAAAATACTAAAACGTACAATATAGAAGTATACCACTTCTAAAGGGAAACAGCCGATTCCGTACTTTGGCGGGTAAACCAGGTTTTCTCATTCCGTAAATATAAGCCTGTACAGACCAGATCTATACTTTCTTATATTTAAAACGCATCCGCCTTCCGCTGTCGCCCAATTTGCCAGGGGATAGATGCATTTGCTGGAAACTTAGTGTATGCTACAGGGGAGCAGACACCTAACCTTCTTGTCTGTGGAATTCACAATGACCAATCCATAATGATGAAATGAGTGACCTGGAAGTCACGCAGAAACCTTAGTTTATGCTTCCGATGTAGTTTTCTGCTCTTACAAAGTTTGCCACCCTGGAAGTCACGCAGAAACCTTTTAGGAGGAATGTTCATGGATAGTGGGACGCATTTGGTCATGGGACTCGGACTTGCCGGGCTCGCTTCCATCGACCCGGTCGTCGCCTCCGATCATACGATTTATGCCGCCGTTCTCATCGGTACGGTAGTCGGGTCGCAAGCACCGGATTTCGATGGATTTCTCAGACTCAAAAACAATGCCACTTATATTAAAAATCATCGCGGCATGTCCCATTCCCTGCCAGCGATCGCGATTTGGACGATTCTCATTACCCTGTTGATACAATCATTCTTCAGCTTCAACATCCCATGGCTTCATCTGGGAGGCTGGGTGCTGCTGGCTGTTGTAGTCCATGTTTTTGTAGATTTGTTTAATACGTACGGCACGCAGGCGATGCGTCCGTTTACGGAAAAATGGATATCATGGAACATCATCCATATATTCGATCCATTTATTTTCACAACGCATGTCATCGCTATTCTGATCTGGGCGCTGCAGTTGGCCGATCCCGCTTATATTTTCCCCTTTCTTTACGGGGTTCTGATTATTTACTACATTTGGCGTACCGTAGCCCATCGCCTTCTCACGAAACGAATGCGGCAAATCGATACCGATTGTCATGAAGGCGATCGTTTCACCCTGATTCCAACGGTTTCCATACATGAATGGAATGTGGTCAAGAAAAGGGCTGACGGCTGTTACATGATCGGTGACTTCCGCCGCGGCCAGCTCCGTTGGGTTGACCGGGCCAAGGGTACCGAGCATCCGGCGGTTGACGCTTCGCGGAACGATCCGTCCATTGATGCTTTCCTTTACTTCACCTCTTACGCATGTGCAGAGGTGAAGGAGCACTCCTGGGGGTATGAAGTACGCTGGTGCGATGTTCGTTACCGCCATCGCAAACAATATCCTTTTGTCGGCGTTTTGCTGATGGACAATGATTATCGCACACTGGGCTCCTATGTGGGCTGGCTTAGCGAAGAGCGCCTGCAAAAGCGGCTGCGGATGAACACGTATTGACGGGACGGACCCCTTCTTGCACAATAGGAGGGGTCCTTGTTTTGCGGGACGCTGATGTGCGAGGAAAGAAACACAAAAGAAAAAGCTCAAGGTTTCCCTTGAGCTTGATACTTTGTGGAGATCGAAATCAGCTAATACCTTTAGGGCTTAGCGGCCTTGACCACCAGACAGTTGTTGTTCAGCGATTTGCACAAGCTTGCGGGTGATGTAACCACCCAGCGAACCAGCGTCACGAGTCGCCATGTTGCCATAGTAACCGTCTTGCGGGATTTGGATGCCCAGCTCTTGCGCTACCTCATATTTCATTTGATCCAAAGCTGCGCTTGCTTGAGGTACGACCAATGTATTGCTGCTGCGAGATTGTCCTGCCATGTGAATTTCTCCTTTCGTCCTCTAACAATGGTGTGTTGCAAACTTATTATGATACGATAGTGAGAAGAATATGCTTACTTTTAAGAATTTCTTTTTTTCCAAGGAGAATGACACAATGCCCAAATCGCTAGCCCTGTTTTTTGCCGTCTTTTCGGTGCTGCTTATGAGCGCTACCGCTATCGCCATCAGCTATAATGGATGGATAGCCGCTCTCTTGTTTGTTCTGATGATTGGCAGTATCGGCCTCGGATTCGTCGTCAGCGCCAAAATGAAACGCCGCAAGCAAGGGTGAGGACCCTGGCTAGCGGCGTTATCTGTCTTTATCTTCTTCCCTTATTGCCTGCTTCCTTCAGCGGGGCAGAAGAAAACCCATCCGCTCCTTCACATCGCGCACTGTCTGGTTCGCGATCACCGATACCTGCTCTGCTCCCTGCTTCAGAATATCGTGAATCGCTCCCGAGCTGCGGATTTCCGCATACTTCTTCTGGAGGGGTTCAAGCTTCGCAACCACATGCTCAGCCAGATCCTTCTTGAAGGCTCCATACCCTTGTCCTTCGTAGCGCGCTTCGATATCATCCAGTGAAATGTCCGCACAATAAGAGTAAATCGTCATCAGATTGCTCACTTCCGGCTTCTCGACCGTATTGAACTGCACCTCGCGGCCGGAATCCGTTGTAGCCCGGCTGAATTTTTTGCGGATTACATCCGGAGGATCCAGCAAAGCGATATAGCTGGCCGGATTCGGATTGCTTTTGCTCATTTTTTTCGAGACGTCGTCTAGCGACATAACGCGGGCGCCAAGTTTTGGAATATACGGCTCCGGAATCGTAAAATAATCCCCGAAACGCCCATTAAAGCGGTGGGCCAAGTCGCGTGTCAGCTCCAAATGCTGCTTCTGGTCATCGCCCACCGGTACAAGATCGGCATTATACACCAGAATATCGGCCGCCATCAGCGCCGGATAAACAAACAGCCCCGCTCCAACCGATTCCTTGCCGGCCGACTTGTCCTTGAACTGGGTCATCCGCTCCAGCTCGCCCATCGAGACCAGCGTCGTCATCAACCAGCCCAGCTCGGCATGGGCGGGTACTTGCGATTGCGCAAAAATACTCGCTTTGGACGGATCAATCCCGGCCGCGACAAACAGCGATGCTACGGATTCAATATTCTCGCGAAGCGCAGCAGGCTCCTGCGGTACCGTAATGGCATGCAGATCGACGACCATAAAGAAACATTCATGGGTCTCCTGCAGCTTCACAAAATTTTGTATAGCGCCAATGTAATTTCCGAGCGTTAATTGGCCGCTCGGCTGAATACCTGATAGAACACGCGGCATCGTTATACCCTCCTGTTATTTCAAATCAGCGCTGCTATGCGCTCCTTCGTTGTTTTATCGACTTTTCATGGGACGGCAGCCTCAAAATGAACACAAAAAAGACCCTACGCCGAAAGGGACGAAGGACCGTGGTGCCACCCTAATTTGCTTGTAAGCGCCAGAAAATATCCGCGCAGAACAAGCCTTCAAGTTCCCTAACGCGGAACGACACGGAGATGCATACGGACGATCGTACGCTCGCTTTCCTCATCTCGGCTCCAGGACCCATTCGGCAACAGACGCTTGCACCGGTTCGCACCACCCACCGGCTCTCTGAAGCGCTCATCTATGCTTACTTGTTCCCTTCATTGCAGTTATGATGATTATACTCTTCCCTTAATGAATGTCAATCCCCCCTAAATCCCCCTGAGGGGGACCCCAGAGAGGGCCGCCCCTCTGGACTCCCGGAATGGAATAACGTGGGAGGCGAGGAGGAACGTTGTTTAGCTGCTTTTTGCGTAGGAGCGTTTTCGTCCCTCGCGGGACACACTTCCTTGCCACGCTCGCGTGGTACCTGGTGGACTTCGTCCCTGAATAACGTTGGCGGATCAGAGATCCGTCTTCAGTCACTGCCAGCAACAATATTTGGAAATAAAGATGCGTTTAAGTGTCCCTCAGGGACGAAAACGAGCTTAGCACGCATGAGCTAACGCGTTGCTGTGTCCCTCCCACGTTATTCCAGCCCCGAAAGGGGCATCTGGTGCCACGGGTGCGCCAGTATTAGATTGTGTCCCGTTAGGGACGAAAACGAGCTTAGCACGCATGCGCTAACGCGCTGCTGTGTCCCTCCCACGTTATTCCAGCCCCGAAAGGGGCATCTGGTGCCACGGGTGCGCCAGTATTAGATTGTGTCCCGTTAGGGACGAAAACGAGCTTAGCACGCATGAGCTAACGCGTTGCTGTGTCCCTCCCACGTTATTCCAGCCCCGAAAGGGGCATCTGGTGCCACGGGTGCGCCAGTATTAGAGTGTGTCCCGTTAGGGACGAAAACGAGCTTAGCACGCATGCGCTAACGCGCTGCTGTGTCCCTCCCACGTTATTCCAGCCCCGAAGGGGCATCTGGTGCCACGGGTGCACCAGTATTAGAGTGTGTCCCGTAGGGACGAAAACGAGCTTAGCACGAATGAGCTAACACGCTGCTGTGTCCCTCCCACGTTACATATTTCCGGGAGTCCAGAGGGGCGGACCCCTCCCTAAATCCCTCCTCAGGAGGGATTTAGGGAGGGGTCCGCCTTTACTGCAGCTGCTGCAGATACGCAACCAAGGAGTTTATTTCCTTGTCGCTCAGCCCCGATGTCTTACCGTGCTTGTCTCCTGCGCGTTCAATCACGTCCTTGAGGGTGGCCGCGCTGCCGTCGTGCAGATAGGGGGCTGTCGCGTAAACACCGCGCAGCGTCGGCGTGTCATAGAAGCCCCGCTCACGTATATTCGTAAAGGCTGCGCGGGCGTCGCCGGCATAATCGGTGTCCGTTGGACTGACAGTGCCGACATTATGGAGAAAATCCTTATTGTCCGTCGTTAACGCTCCATTGCCATTAACGGCTTTCACGCTGTCAGTCATCACATCTGCAGCATGACAGGTGATGCACTGCGCCTTCCCTTCGAACAGCTGCTTGCCTGCCTCGGCATCGGCCGTGAGCTGACCGTCCTCCGTCCGGTAAGGACTCAAAGGAACCGGGAAAGCATCCGGCATCCGCATATAAGCCTCGAGCGCGTCAAAGAGCTTTTGTATATCTGCCGGATATGGATTGGCAGGGTCTACATCTGACATTCCGCCCATTTCTCCTTGAATGGTGTGAATGTAATCGCCGAAATCATCGCGGCTGCCGTCCCACATAAACACGCCGGTCTCGAACGCCAGGACATTGCTCGGCACGTTCCGCGGCCCCTTGGAAGTCGTCAGCGTCAATGAATCTACCTCGCCGTCCGAGTGACAGGACACACAGCTCATCCAGTTGGAGCCGGTTAACGGAAAATCATCCGAATTGGCGCTGTAGAACAAGGTCTTGCCCAGACGCTGCTCGGCAGTCAGACGATCCTGACGGATTAACTTCGAAGGCTCGCCATCGATGTGCGCTTGCCCGCCCTCTTCGGCTCCGGGAAGCGCAATGGTTGTCATATCATGCGAATTGGCATTATGAACATATAAAATGCGGCCATCCGGGGACATGGTCATGCCGATCGGAAAGTCTCCAGGCAGATGGCGGATGATTTGGCTCGCCCGGCCGCCCCGGGACAGATCAAAGACCAGAAGATCCTCGCTTCCTCCCATCAGCACATATGCCTTGTTCCCATCCGGCGAAAACAGGATATCTGTCGGATTGGCAACGATTGTCGACTTGCCGAATTTATCCTGGACGTCAATGGAGTCGAACAGTTCCTTGCGGTCCTTGCCATTCTCTTTATTCGCGCTCAGATCCAGAACCGACAAGGAGGGGAAAATCACTTCTTCGAACTGTATCGGCGTATCCGTATTGGTTAGCAGATGGGCTTCCCAGGCACTCTTCCCGTCCGGAGACAGACGAATCTGCTCGACAGTGTTCGGTGTTCCCTGGCTCTTCTTGCGGTCCTTCTTATCCGGAGAAGCGCCAAGCCTGATATCTGCTTGCTCAGCCACGGAGGACGTATCGAATACATGGGTTTTGGCGCTCAAATATTCAGCTACATAGAGCTTACTGCCATCCCCGCTCAAAGCCAGCGCTCTTGGATTATCGCCAGCGGGCAGCTGCTTGATGATGGTCCGCTTCGCCGCATCAACCACGCTAACCGTGCCCGAACGATAGTTGGTGACATATAGACGCGAACCATCCGGGCTGCTCACGATGCCATACGGCTCTATTCCAGTCTTCAGCGAACCAAGCACCTTGCCTTTATCCATATCGATCCATTCCACACTGTTTGCATAGCGGCAGGTGACATACAAGGTTTCTCCGTCTGGAGACAGTGCCAGTTCACGCGGCTCTTTGCCTACCGGAATTTCCTTCTCCAGCTTGCGGGTTCGCGCATCAACGATGGAGACGGTATTGGTATCGCCATTAGCTACATAGATGGTTCTGCCATCTTCGCTCATCACAATGCTGCTGCCTGACTGCGGGCCGGCAGGGACTTCCTTCTCTTCCCCGGAGCATGCAGATAAGAAGAGCAAAACGGCGAGTGCAGATGCACCCGCCGCCAGCCTCCAAGCAAGCGATGGTTTATTTCGAGATTTCAACCGGAAGAAGAACCGGGGAAATGCCATTGTCACCATGTCCCTTCTGAATCTGAGGCACTGTGTCCCCATCGGTATTGCCGGAGTCATCGCCTTCTTTATAGAAGTCGCCCGTATCCCAGAACTCGCTCGTCTGCATCCCTTCCTCAAGCGAAGGTCCATCGATCACCTGACGGTAGAAGTCGACATAACGCTGCTGGATCGCGCTTTGTTCAAGCGCTTTGGGCGCATCGCTTTCGCTGCCCGTGTTTTTCAAGTGCAAAAGTGCGAGACGCAGCATAGAGGATACGCCGCCTGCGGCAAAAGCATCATAAGATGCATCGTCGCCATTGGTTTTATAAGCTTTGATGCCGTTATCCCACAGCTTGCTGTCCATCGCCGCATAAAGGTGGCGGGCAGCATCGCGGTATTTCTCGTCTTCTGTTGCCAGGAAGGCCGAGGTCAAACCGCGGATCGCGCCCTCTTGGGCAAGCAGCGTGGTGTCTTGTCCGGCTTCATCTTTGGCTGTGTCATAACCGCTCACGGCAAGGCCGTCCTTATTAATAAGCGCGGACAATATGAAATCTGCCTGCCTGATAATCATTTCTTTGGCTTCGGCCCCTGCCGCTGTTTTCAAGCCTTCAGCCGCATCTCCATTCGCGTAGCCTACAGGCAAGCCGTCGATCGCACGCTCGAACATGCGCAGCGCCTCTATCGTATAACCCGCCTGGAACGTATCCACAGCCGTTCCCTGCTTGCCGCCGTCGAAGGACGTGACCAGCGTGCCGGCATCATTATTCCAGTGGCGCGTCTTGATATTATCGAATACGGCAAGCAGAACATCGCTGGCAATGGTAAAAGGATCATTGGAGCCGACATCATTGCTTGGATCGCTATCCGTATTGGCTGCAGGCGCCGCAGGGAACGGATCCCCATCAAACACGCGGGCAAATGCCGGATTGCGGTTGGGGTTATCCTTACGCTGATCGGTCATTCCGTAAAATTCCGAGGTCGGCCACAGCATCAGCCATTGATCCTGCAATGAACTGCTTCCATCGTTTACCTTCAAGCCTTTTACATTCGGATAATCCTTATCCCCATTCTCCTCAACGTCAATGGCATGCGGCAGATAGACATTGGTCGCATTCTTGCCTAAAGCGCCCAGTCCTTGCGAAGAAGGGTCATAGAACAGATTATCGCGCACATACTGGAGCTTATTCCAGACTTCCTCGGTCAGGATCATCCCCTGCATGCCGTCAACCGAGCTGACGCCCAGCTTCAGCCCCTGATCGGCTTCCGGTCCTTCTGCAGCAGTGGATGCATCCACTTCCTCATCCGACTCCGCATTGTGCAGATTGCCAAGAAAATCGCCGGCCCATAGAGACTGCTTGAGCATCGTTGCGCCATAAGCGGCTGGAACAAACTGCTTCTTCATTTTGTCGCGGTCCCAGCGCAGCGAGCTGAAATCCACTTGGTAATTAGGAATATACGTGCCATTCTCGCCGTCGGCGTATTTGCCGGTATCGACCTTCTGCGCGTAATGGGGATCGCCTGCAGCATATTCAATGAAGGTCGGAAACATATTTTGCTGAATCTGATCCGCCGGCTGTCCTACACTGTCTACCATCTTCAGGAATCGCGAAGCAAGCAGTTCATTAGGCGATTGGCCGGCTTTCTTGGCCTCGTCCGCTACAGCAGGACCATTTGCCAGATGCAGCCCCATGCCGGATTTCTCCACCACCTCATACATCGCTTCTTCCGAGTACTCGTAGGATTCGATCCCGGCTATATAATCGAATGCCGTTGGCGAATCCGGCTTCCCGGCATCCAGCACATCCAGATCCAGTCCAAGCGATTCGGCCAGAGGCTCGCCGGATAACTCGAATTCCGCATAGGCAAACATGTTCCCTGCCGTGTCGAATGAATAATCCTTTACATTAACCTTCACGCTATCGCTGCAGCCGGTAATTGCTAACGCACAGGCAAGCATCGCTGCCGTAAGGGTATATCCTGTTTTTTTCATTTTCTTTTTACTCACCATGACCTCTGTTCTCCCCAATCCGATACACTCATTATCATCTACTGAGCAATAATGAGAATCATTATCAACGTTAGTGATTGTACCTCTTTGCTCCCCATTTGGCAATGACTATTTTTGATATAACAGTCAAATCAATTAGGCAGATTTAAATCCGGCGCAGCCGTTCTTTCAGGCGTGGTGAAATAACTTTGTGAAAGGCTGTCCTTCTGAAGGCCAAGCCTGCATATTGTATAAGAACGGAAGTTTAAGGGGGGGAGTTTGTCCTTTGAGAATCATCTATAAATGGGGTACGCCGCTGCTCGCTGCCGGCTGCCTGGTGATACTTGCCCGTATATGGACCAGAGACGGCCTTACGGATCTGATCCTGACCAATCCATCGATACAATCCTTTAAAATATTGTTCATCAGCATCATCCTCGAAGCCTTTCCTTTCATCCTGCTTGGAGTGCTGTTCTCGGCCCTTTTGCAGGTGTTTGTCTCTGACAAAATGATTGCCAGGCTGACGCCTAAAAACCCCGTCGTCGGGGTTTTGTTCGGAAGCCTGCTGGGACTCTTGCTGCCTTTATGCGAATGCGGCATGATTCCGGTAGTTCGCCGTCTCATACGCAAAGGCATGCCTGCCTACATAGGACTTGTATTTATTTTCGCAGGACCGATTATTAATCCGGTCGTATTTACTTCGACCTTCACCGCCTTTCGCTCTGAGCCTCTTATGGCCTACTCCCGAATGGGGCTGACCTTTGTTGTCTGTGTGCTGCTGGGGCTGCTGCTGTACCGTTTTCTCCGTAAAAACCCGCTTAGGAGCGCTCACCCTTCGTCTATTCACCATCATCATGAACACAGCCATAATCACAGCGAAGGACGAAACGGGCTGCGCGGACGGATCAGCGCTACCTTCGCACACGCATCAGACGAATTTTTTGATATCGGCAAATATTTGATTATGGGCGCATTTATTACCGCTGCCATGCAGACTGCGCTCGACCGTCAATTATTGGACTCGATCACCGATCAACCCTTCGTTTCCCATATCTTTATGATGGTTCTTGCTTTCGCCCTGTCCCTCTGCTCCACTTCGGATGCGTTCGTTGCTTCAAGCTTCAGCGGCCTGTTCTCGCCCGGCGCACTGCTGGCCTTCCTTGTATTCGGACCCATGGTCGATCTCAAAAGCACCCTTATGCTCTTCTCCGCCTTCCGCACCAAGGTTGTTCTGACGATTATCGCGTTCTTGTTCGTCGCTGTGCTGATGGGTTCCATGGTTATGGAGAAGCTGGTTTTTTATCCATCCTGATAGTGAAGCAAAGGAGCGTCCCCCATGACAAAGGAAGATAAGATCACGATTATTCACCATCTGCTGCGCGCCATGATCATGACCGGCTTCGCCCTGTATATAGTCGATCTTGTACGCAGCGGCAGTATGACGCTGTATATCGCGCCGCGCATGGTTCTCTATGTCAAGCTTTCGGCAATCGGCTTGTATGCAACAGCCATCTATTTGCTCTATTCCGCCGTTCAGGTATGGGTCGGCAATCGGACGGCTGCCCATGACTGCGATCACGAGCCATCTCCTTCGCTTATCAAAAATACGCTCATCTACGGCTTGTTTATACTCCCGCTGATTATGGGATTCCTTCTGCCGGACACGATGCTTGGAAGCACTGCAGCATCCAAAAAAGGTATCAGCCTGAACGGCACAGGAAGTTTTGTGATACCGGAGAATGTGGAGGCGCAGCCGTTCCCTGATGATTCAGCGGACAATACAGATCTGGATGCGCTGTTTCCCGCGGATGAATATACGGCTGCCTATGCCCGGCTCGGCAAAAGACTGTATGGGCTGAACGAAATTGTAATCCCCGAGAAGCAGTATATGGAGACGCTGACTGCGCTTGACTTGTATCGGGACAATTTTATCGGCAAAACGGTTGAAATCAGCGGGTTTGTCTACAGGCAGGAAGGGATGGGAACGTCGCAGCTGGCTGTCAGCCGGTTTGCGATGAACTGCTGCTCCGCGGACTCCTTGCCATACGGTCTGATGATCGAAAATCCGCGAGCTGCAGATTACGATGACGATGTCTGGCTGAATGTGCGCGGCACCGTGACCGTGGGCCTTTTTGAAGGAAATCCGATCATTATACTTAAAGCAGCGCATATCAAAACGATCACTCCTCCTTCCACACCGTATGTCTACCCGGATTATGAATTTGATCTCTGATGCCAGCTGTTTGACTTGAATTTTAGAGGATTGAAAAAAATCATTTTTATTCTGCATAAAAGATTCCAACAGGAACATAATAAGGCTCAAGAAAGCTTAGGAGGTGAATATAATGGCAGGACAATCCCGCAGCAGCAACCAATTAGTCGTACCTCAATGCAGCGCAGCTTTGGACCAAATGAAATACGAAGTGGCGCAGGAGCTTGGAATCCAAATTCCGCAAGACGGCTATTACGGTTATATGGCTACCCGCGATACAGGAGCATTGGGTGGATACATCACCCGCAAACTTGTTCAAATCGCGGAACAACAATTGGCAGGAAGCAACATTCGCCATTAGGATTCGCCAATACCGAAAAATGCTGCCCGGCTCAGCGAGGCAGCATTTTTTTTGTGTTTCCGGACTTACTTGTCATCTTAGATGTATGCGAAACCGGTATTTTTGAAACATTAAAGCTTATCGTCAACTAATGTGGTGAATGATGCACATTGCAAAGGATGGAGATTCATGCTCGTACACAAATATCTGCTGGGGATCGTAAGCCTTTCGATGCTGCTGCTCGCAAATGAAGCTGATGGCGCAGGCGCACCATTCAAGAAGGACCGTTTTTATTATGAGAAAAAAGGAGAAATGATCTGGGAGGTACAGACGAAGCAGAGAGTGATGGCGCTGACTTTCGATGACGGGCCGGATCCCGTTCAGACGCTGGAAATTCTCGATCTGCTCAGGCAGTACGATGCCAAATGCACTTTTTTTGTTGTAGGCAAAAGAGTGAAGCTGTATCCGGATATTCTGAATCAGATTTCCGCTGAAGGACATGAGATTGCGAACCATACCTATAACCATATTTACTTCAGAATCCCGTCATCGGAAAGAATAGTCCGCCAGGAAATCGAGAGCACGGAAAATGAAATATTCCAGGTAATCGGCCGCAAGTCAGCGTTATTTCGTCCTCCGGGCGGCATGTATGACGATACGATCGTCAAGGTTTCCAATAAAATGGGCCTTTTTCCTGTCATGTGGTCCTGGCATCAGGATACACGGGATTGGAGCCGGCCAGGCGTTCAACGGATTTTGGACAAGGTGCTGGGAAATGCCAGAAACGGGGATATTGTGCTTTTCCATGATCATGTCCAGGGGAAATCGCAAACTGCTGCCGCATTGAGAGTCATTCTTCCGGAGCTCAGAGCCAGAGGCTACCGCCTGATTACCGTTTCCGAATTAATGAAATATTCCGTGGCGGAATCAGCCCGCAAACAGGCTGCCATCAAAAATTCCAAATGAAATATTACCAGCATGGTTTTGATGTTCATCGCGAATCCTATCTTCAGGAGGTGAAAACCAATGTATAAGATATCCGCAATGCTGGTTCTTTCCTTGTTTCTCGTTATGGCCTCGACCGGATGTACCGCGAAGCATGACAAAATAAAAACAAATAATTACAAAACGCAGTCCACCACGGATAAACGTATGCTGATGAAAGAAACGCATCCGCAGCAAAAGCAGCATCCGCGTGCTTCTGCAAACATGACCACTGCCGAGAAAATCGCCAAGCATGTTTCCAGTGTTCATGGCGTGGACAGAGCAACTGTCATTCTTAACAATCGCGACGCCGTTGTCGGTGTCGCTGTCAAAAAAGGTGTCCACACCGAAATGGTGAAGCGGCAAGTGAAGCAAACCGTTGAACGGGCGGAGCCGGGTTATGCCGTTCACGTAACGACGGATGGACAGTTATTTTCCCGCATCAAGGGTCTTCAGAATCAAATGCTGCCTATGGATGGCCATCCTGTCCGTAATTTCTCGGAAGATGTAGGAACCCTTATCCGGGACATGGGACGCACAATAACAGCGCCGCTTCGTTAATGGTTGATGGATCATCAAATCCCGCATAATTGAAAAAATGCTGCCCGCTTATATGCGGAGCAGCATTTTCTTAAATGATAAGAAGTCTACAATCGAAGAAGAAACGCCGCCGAAGGTCGACGATAGCCCTTTTTTTGCTGGGGGCGTCCCCTGAATATATGCTATGGAGCATCACGAAGCGCCTGCTGTGAATATTTCGGCTGGTAGCGAAACATGCCGTTGGCCAAATTGTAATTCGATTCAAAAAGAATACTTGCCGACCAAGCACCCGTGCTCGACCTCACTGAAAAATCATACAAAATTTCACCGTGTGTCCAATTCCGTTTAAGCTTCAGCGAGTCTATTGCCATCTGGCGAAAGGACTGCACCTGGGAAGCGGTCATACCCTGCTCTGTTTGGCCGATTTCACCATTCTTGCTCTCAATGGGATTGTGCCTGACTCCGTATTTGCCGACTGCATTATTCCGAATATGTATAAAAACAGTCCCTGCAACAGCTGAAATCAGCTCTTCTTCCAGCTGTCTGAATACATAATCCACTTGCCGCGCCAATGACATCGTTTCCAAACTCATAGTAAACCCCCTCCTGAATCCTTATTTTCTTGAAGCTTACAAATAATACATTAGGCCTATTATAAGACAGCTTTATGGTTCCTTCAACATATTTTTACAAAATCATTACAGCAAAAAGGCTCGATACTGGATTGTTACATAATCCTTACTTAATTCTTTCGACTTAGTACGATTGCATTAGACGAATATAGACAAAATTCTCCATTGTGAATATAATGAGATTATTCTAATAAAGAGGAGCCCTGCCTCATGCAATGGTTTTATTCATTGTCCATCCGCAACAAACTTCTGATCGGGTGCTATTCAATCGTCGGCATTTTCTCGATCGCCTTGCTTTTGGGATTGATCATTACAGGCAGCAGCTTACTCCTTGGGCTCATCATCATTTTAGTCGCGGCAGCGATTACGTATCCCCTTGTGAGTGTGATCGAGAGAGCGCTTACTTCATCTATTGACGAAATCTCTTCCATTGCCTTTGGCATCGCCAAGGGAGATTTTACCCAGAAGGTTGACGTATCCTCATCCTCCTCTCTGGGACAGCTGGGCCATTCCTTTAACAGCATGATTGACAAGCTGCGTGAAATTTTGAAGGACACGTCCAATATATCCCGCATCGTGAACGACACCAGCCGGAATATTTTTGACAAGAACAAGGATCTGAAGCTGATCATGGAGCAGGTCGCCTTATCAGCCGGAGAGCTGGCAACCGGAGCTAACGAAATTTCCGGGGATGTGGCGGATATGGCTGAGTCAATCCGGGAAATCGAGGACAAAGTAGCCTCATACGCCCATTCCACCAAGGAAATGAACGAGAAATCCGAACAAACGCTGATCCTGGTCGAGAAAGGCCGGAAAGCTGTAGACAGCCAGACGGTCGGCATGCAGCGCAATGTGGAAGCAACCTCTACAGTTGCGGCTACAATTGAGGAGCTGGCCCGCAATGCGGAGGGCATCTCGTCGATAACGCGCACAATCTCCGATCTGGCCGAGCAGACGAACCTTCTTTCTCTTAATGCTTCAATCGAGGCGGCGCGCGCCGGTGAGCATGGCAGAGGATTCGCAGTTGTCGCACAGGAAGTGCGCAAGCTGGCGGAGGAATCGACCGCCTCGACCAAAGAAGTGTTCAATCTTGTCCGCAGCATCGATTCCGGAGTCAAGCAGGCCATCGAAAATATTAAAATCAACGAAGAAGTTGTTAAGCTGCAAACTCATATGCTTCAGGAATCGGAGCATATCTTCTCCGAAATTGTCGCCAGCGTTGATTTTATAACCAAGCAAATCTATCAATTCTCCAGCGAAAGCGATCAAATGCTGGAGGGCTCCCGTAAGATTTCAGGAGCGATCCAGAATATATCCGCAATCACCGAGCAGTCCGCTGCCGGCACCGAGCAGGTATCCGCCTCCATGAATGAACAGATTGGCTCCGTGCAGGCGGTTGTCGACGAAACCGAAAAAATGCAGCAGATGGTCGTTCAGCTTCAACGTACCGTATCGATTTTCAAAATATAGTCAAAAGCTGCAGTCAAAGCCCCTTCTTTCCGCGAGAAGGGGCTTTTCATAATTAGCCGCAGGCTGCTTGAGAGGTTCAGGGAATTAAAGGCTGCAGCTTATGCTCCCTGTAATCAAAATACGCTCCTTCGAGCAGCCCCACCAGCGTATTCGTTACGTCCACCTCTATTGTATTGCCTTCGGATCGAAGCAAATCGGAGCTCGCCCTCCAGCGGTAGGGCGACCAGGATTGTACGCCCAGATCATGACCATTCAGTCTTATCTGAACCGAAAGTGTCGTTTCCCAGTCGGCAAACTGTATATCTATCTCATCCGTCCGGGCAGGCAGGCTCATATCCAGCTGTCGGGTGAACCACAAGGCGCCTGCATAGTACGGAAAGCCCTCCGTGTAGTGATGAGGAAGCGAAGCCGCTGTCCGCGGTACAGCCGTTATCACCGGAAGCGCGGAACCCTGGGTTGGCTGGAGTTCGACCCCGAATGACCCTGCCAGATAAATCGCGTCGAGCAGCCCGTCTTCATCGCTCGATATTCGAACGCTGACTGAAATTTCATTGTCGCCAACGCGCAGCAGCGAAGCAATATCGCTGCTGATGTTCCGGTAATCATACAACTCGGCAGCTCGAAACTGATCACGGCGAAATGACGTTCCATTAACCATCAGCACCCACTCGCCTGAGATTGCCAGCTCATCCATGACAAGCGAGCATTCGGCAGGAAGATCTGTCACAAGCAATCTTGTACGATAGGTTACGTCAAGTGGATAGTCCATTCCTACTTTCAACGGAGTGCCGAAGGATTGCCGGAATGCTACAGGAAGAGCCTGAACGGCGGCCAGATCCTCGCATTGATCGATGAATGTCTTGACCCCGACAAGAATTCCCTCTTCCTCACCAGGCAGATGCAGGGAAAACCGGTCCAGCCTAATCATGTTCGGACCAAGCGGTTCCACAATCCACTGCGCTTCCGAAGTGATGCTGATGCACTCCTGTTCAGGATTTTGCAACTTTCCAGAATTGCATTCCGGGGCTTCCCGCTTCGCGCCAGTATGCTCCTGCGGCCGTTCGAATGAACCGCCTTCCGTTTCCCTCCCCGGACGGGGGTTTCGATTGCCGGCTATCCCGCTCACCCGTTCCTTCTGCACCGCCAGGATCAGCCGTGATTCATAAGGCGCAAGCATAAGCCTAACTGCTGCAGCTCCGCCGCCAGTCTGGGATGATTCGTCCGGCCGCGCATTCCAATCATATTCCGGGTGCGAGAGATAAGGTTCATGGCCCACCTCGCCTGTGATCAAATCTGCCGGAAGCAGAACCAGTGCTTCCCCATGGACATGTCCGCCCCGGTCCGGCAGAAGCTCCGCATCCACCCTTAATATAAACGAAAGCGGACGGCCTTCCTGATTTGTCAGGAAAATCATCCCCGTATCTTCTTCGAGCCAGCGCGTCTGCATGAGCAGCGGAAGATGTTCGTCTGCCGAAGCCGCCTTGACCGTTACCGCTTGCGGGAGACAATCATCCAGCAGCCTGGTCACATGATCCAGCACCGGCTGAAATGGCCCCGAAGTGCCGCACGGGATAAAATATAAGGAACCGGCTGGTCCCTTCCGGTATCCAATCCGGCCGGAATCCTGACTCTCTGCCGATCCCGTTCTGTCCGATTCCCAGTAACCGGCGCGCGGGGACTCCTCTACCCCGAAGAAAGCCGCTGCCTCGTCTTCCGAGGGGTTATCCGCTGCGATAACCTCATACGGGAGAAGCCCCATCCCGATCACTATGCCTCCCTGTGCAGCGAAAGTCTTCAGAGCCTTCCATGCTCCCGCCTCCAGATTCGTAACCGGCGGCAGCAGAATCGCTTCATAACGGGCATGACCGATTGTGACGACGCCTTCGTTAATGTCGGCTTCCTGGAGCAGCTCGGGATCAAGATGGTCGAAGTCCCGGCGTGTCTCCAGCAGATGCACCGACAGCGCCTTCCAGTCCCCGTGAAGACGTTCCAGTCTCCGTTTTTGCTCCTCATCTTCACCCGCATATTTGAATCCATGCAGAGGATTGCCCATATGCGTCCAGAAGCTTGTTACCGGGTCCAGCACCGCGATCCGAATGTCTGCAGCCCCCTGGCTCATCATATAACTGAGTCGGCCTGTATAGTCGGCAAGCTGCCGAAAATATGGCCAATAAGGATTTTGCAGAAATTGGGATGGAGGCGCGTCATGCTTGGAGAGGCCATCCAGCGTATAGAAGAACGCGTGAAAATTAAACAGATTTGTTCCCAGCGCGGCCAGCCGGTCGATCATCCATTTGGCATCCTGCAGCGTCATGGACCAGCCTACGCTATGAAAGCATTCAATCAGATTCCGCTCCTTTCCCAGCTGACGGGCCAGCGAGCTGACCATCTTCGGGTTATAACGCATCTCCCCCGCATACCTCTCCAGCACCCAGTGCAGCGGCCGTCCCAGCTTTTCATGGGCCGAGTCGCCGCCTGTAATGTGGCTGTACCGCTGTGTCGTCATCCGTACCGATGGCGCCTCGGCCACATAAGCAAGCCCATGCTCCCCGCACCAATCATGAAGCTGCTGATGATAGTTGGAGCGCAGCAGCAGATGAACCGTCTGAAAATAATCGTAACGGATCCGTGCGCCATCCGGACAATCCGGATACAGAAGCTCATGCAAATGATCACGCAAATCATAGTTATGCAGCTCCCTGAAAGCTGCCGGCAGCTGCGGCGACCAAGGGATGCTGCCCAGAAACCCCGTCTCGTCCCCGAAGAACCCTTTAATGGGGTCACCGAACAAGTCGCCTACATGGTCGGCATATTTCTCATGGGTCAGCCGGATGAAGGATTCGACAGCCTGACGGTTGCCGGGATCAACAAATGTCCCGTAATATTTGAAATCCTCCAGTTCCTTCTCCAGAAACAAAATGAGCTCCCATTCTCCGTCCGGAGCGTCCCAGATCAGCTCGTAAGCGGTTCCATAACTAAAGAAGCGCTTGCGGTTATATGCCGTTAGCCCGGCTTTTTGGAAGATGCGTCGTGTCTGCCTGCTGCCTATTGATCCGCGGATATCGACGGCCTCATCCCAATTCAATTGGCCTCCTTCACCAACCGGTACCGCCTGAGCGGACAATATCCGCGCCCAGGGCAGTTCCTCCCGCACGCTACGCCCGCCCTCTGCTCTGCGGGTAATGGTCTCCAGCGTATAATGCTTCGCTTCCGGATGCAGCAGGGTCACCTCGCCGCCCGCAATGCCGCTGGGGTAGGGATATTCATCGTACAGCCATGCCTGAAGCCCAAGGCTTGCGGCATACTCCACTGCCAGACGAACCTTCTGAAACCACTGTTCAGACAAATAAGGGACTTCAAGCCCCTGGCGCGGGCAAATAAAAAATCCCCCTACGCCTTTGTCCGCCATCTCCCCGATCTGCCTCTTGATCTGATCATCCGCCATTTCTCCATTCCAGAACCAGAACGGATGAATCCGGTCTTCCGCATGCGGATGTTTAAAACGGCTCCAATCCATACATTCAAGCCTCCTTCGTATGAACAATCAGCTTCTTCTAAAGGATCGGTCAAATAACCCGGCTGCGCTTGCGGAAACGTCATCTGGTATTCGCGGGGGTATAAAGCTTATTATGCTTCTCCCGGACTATTTCCGTCTGCACCGCCGATTCATCATCTTCTATGCCCGCATTCACCCCAGAGAGGCGTATCCATGGCGGTCATAAAAAAACGGTCCCCTCGACCAGACGCTTGCCAGATGCAGCAGCAGCTCCGTCTTCAGCTGTTCCCGAACCGGCTGGTACTCCGCTTCAGTATAAACATTATACCATTCCTGGGGGTCAGTCCGGAGGTTATACAATTCTCCGTGCGCTTCATCCACCCGCTCGATGGCATCCTCAATCGTACCGGATAAGTAGATGATCAGCTTCCAATCCCGCTTGCGCCACATATAGCAGGGAGCCGAATGAAGTCCTTCCGCCCCTTTGCTGTGAAACTCGCTGAACGTTCCCCGGCGCTTGCGCTCACCCAGAAGATCAAGTCCCGGCAGAATCGGGTTCCGCGGCAATTCCGCTATTTTACTGAGCGTTGGCACAAGATCAATCAGCTCGGCCTGACGCTCATCGACTGTACCGCGTTTATCCCCGGGTATCACGGAACCGGACAATATGAGCGGCACCCTGACGCTGGAGTCGTACAGACAATACTTGCTGAAGCGGTATCTGCGCTCGCCGAGCATATCGCCGTGATCCGACAGAAATACGATCAGGGCATTGTCCAATCTTCCCTGGCGCTCCAGCGACTCCATCACCAGGCCAAAATAATGATCCAGCCAGCTGCAATTTGCATAATAACGCAGCGTAGTCCGTCTGCGCTCAAGCGGACTCATCGCTTCCCAGGCCTCGCGTCTCTCCAGATACATTCGCCGGCTGCCTGTATTCACGCCGTCCGTAGCCGACAAGTGCGTTCCCTCCTCGTCCTCCCATGGCGGCTGCGGGATATCGGGAATATCCTCAAGCCGGTACAGATCCTCAAATTCCTGCGGCACATTGAACCCGGCATGCGGCTTCAGAAAGGACAGATAGAGGAACAAGGGACGATCCGGATCGATGCCGCCGTCCAGAAAATTCAGACACTGCCCGGCTACCCAACCGTCGCGGTGCTGCTCCATCGGTATTCCGCTCGTTCGGCCCATATAGCCTAGCGCATTCTCTTCCCCGCTGCCGTAAAGAGCCGTTTCCTCGCTATAAGCCCGCAGCCCTTCCGGATCATGGTCTCCCATCATCACAGCTCCGTCTTCATAGTGGCCGCTCTCCCGGGAAAGTCCGACCGAACGCACTTCAAAGCCTCTCGTAGGCGGAACTGGATTCCGGTGTCCATGGTTCCAATGCGTCTTGCCGAATCCTGCCGTCTGGTATCCCGCCTTGCGCATCAATTCGGGCAGCGGCTCGGCAGGAAGCTTGTCTTCGTCGTAGAGACCTCCATGATTCGTCCGCACGCCCAGTTGGGAAGGATACAGACCAAGCATCATGGAACTGCGGCTCGGCACACACATCGGCGCCTGACAAACCGCCTGGTTATAGACAATACCGCTTTCGGCCAGCTTGTCGATGTTCGGTGTCTTTATTGATGGATTATACAGACCGATGCAATCCCAGCGCTGCTGGTCGGTCATCAAAAAAATGATATCGGGTTTCATATGCTTCATCTCCAAACCTAACCTTTTATAGAACCAACCATGGCTCCTTTGGCAAAATGCTTTTGCAAAAACGGATAAACCATAACTATCGGAGCAATCGCCACAACAACGGCAGCCATCTTGAGCGATTCTGAGGGCGGAACCTCCACAAACTCTCCAGGAACGGCCAAATCCGTATTGGAGGCATTCAGCAGCATATTCTGCAGCAGAACCTGGATCGGCCAGCGGGAGGAGTCATTCAAGTACAGCAGGGCGGTAAAAAATTGATTCCAGAAGCCCACTGCATAGAACAACCCGAATGCCGCCAGAGCAGGAAGCGACAAGGGAAGCATGATCGAGACCCAAGCCCGCGTCTCGCCGCAGCCGTCAATGGCAGCCGATTCTCCGAGCTCCTGCGGCAGACTGTCGAAAAAGTTTTTCATTAGCAGTATATTCCATCCGGTTGCCATAGCCGGTAAAATCAAGGACCATAAACTGTCAAGCAGGCCCAGTTGGCGAATAAGAATAAAGTTCGGAATAATTCCCGGACTGAACAGGATGGTGAGCAGGGTAAGCAGCATCAGCAATCTGCGTCCCATCAGCTTTTTCCGGGAAAGGGCATAAGCGAAGGATGAGGTAACAGCCAGCGAGCATACGGTGCCGACGACCGCCAGGAAGGCGCTGTTGCCGAGCGAGCGCAGGAACGCATCCGTGGATAACAGATAACTGTAGGCGTCGAATGACCATTTGGACGGGAACAGGATATAGTCCTTGGCCAGCAGCTCCGTTGAATCGGTGAATGAAATCACAACTACGTAATAGATCGGGAAAAAGGTGAGGAATGCCATTAATCCAAGCAGCCCCCCGTTAATCAGACGGAAGAGCCGGTCCGTCATACTCGGTCTGATCACTTGTTAAAACACCCCTTCCTCGCCGAATTTCCTGGCCACTTTATTTCCAATCAGCACAAGAGCAAGCCCGACGACGGATTTGAACAGCCCTGCAGCTGTGCTATAGCTGAATTGGCTTTGCTTGATCCCAAGCCGGTACACGTAGGTGTCGAATACCTCCGCCACATTGGATACGGCACCGTTATACATGAGGAAAATCTGTTCAAAGCCGACATCCATCATGTCGCCAAGCTTCAATATAAATAACACCACGATTACGGAGCGAAGGCCTGGCAGCGTAATATGCCACATTTGTCTCAGACGTCCGGCACCATCCATCTTCACAGCTTCATAAAGGCTGGGGTTGATTCCGGCGATTCCCGCCAGAAACAGAATGGTTCCCCATCCGGCCTCTTTCCAGATGGATTGAATGGTCACCATCAGCCAGAAGGCATTCGGGTTCGTAAGAACAGCCATTCGTGGTCCAAGCGCCTCCAGAATATCGTTAACGAGTCCTTCGCCTTTGGCGAACAGGAAGAACGTCAGACCAGCGATAATGACCCAGGACAAGAAGTGGGGCAGGTAGATTACCGTCTGCACGAGACGCTTGAACAAGACGCTCCGCAGCTCGTTCAGCATCAGCGCAATCAGAATAGGCAGCGGGAAAAACAGAAACAGGCTGAGCAGATTAATGGCAATCGTATTGCGGAACAGCATCCAGAAATCCGGATTGGCAAAAAAACGTTCAAAATGCTTCAAACCCACCCAAGGACTATGCAAAATTCCGGCGAAGGGCGAATAGTCCTGAAAGGCGATGACAATGCCCCACATCGGCACATACTTGAACAAGATCAGAAAAAGAATTCCCGGCAGGGCAAGCAGGTACAGGGATCTGTCCCGATACAGCCTCCTGCCGAGCCTGCCCCATTTTCCTGCCTGATTCGGTAATTCAGGTCCGGCAGTTTTCATTGCCTTCATGCCGCTATCCTCCTTATGGACCGTCAGCTTAAGGGTGAAGCGGCATCAGCCGTCTTACTGCCCGGTACGCTGCTTATAGGCTGCAGTCATTTCTTCGGTCATCTTCGTTACGCCGGTATCCTGCTTCAGTGCGGCTACAAATTCATCCCAAGCTGTAATCGGCTCGTTGCCCAAGATGATTTTAGCTTTTAAATCCTGGATTTTTTTGTTCAAATCCGGCAGAATTTCATTGGCGGTCTCCGATCCCAACCCAACCGTCGGGTCGGCAGTGCTGCCGGTTTGCGCATCCTGCACCTGTTTGAAGATTTTGAGCGCCTCCGTCTCCTCGGGTGTGGAGCCGACGGTTTCAGCAGGGAGCAGTATATTGACGATCTGATTAAAATCCGACGCATTATCTTTTGTTCTCTGATCGACATCGATAACCTTTTGGCCATCCACCAGATTATAATCACGGCCTTCAATTCCGTACTTCTGAATTTCAAACACTTCAGGATTCATCCACGTATCGATCAGCTTCAAAATCCGTTTCATCTTATCCTCCGGCACGGATTTTGCAATGGCCAGAATCCCGTTAAAGCCCGTACCTTTTGGTGTATAACCGTCAATCGAGGTCACCGGGTAGAAATCGGCGAATGAAAATCCGGGATCGATCTTCTTCAGATCATCCGCATATACATGCAGAGTACCTGTCTTGTCCACAATGATGCCGGCCTTGTTGGACTTGAACAGATCCCGGCTGTCCGTCAGCTTCAGCGACAACAGGTCCTGCGGAATCAGCTTTTCCCGGTAGGCCTTGGCCAGATACTCCAAGGACTCGCGCACCTCCGGCAGAAAAGCGGAGTATATGAGCTGCTGCCCGTCCCATTTCCAGCTGCCGTTCACACCCGTAAAGGAGTTCTCAACCGCCCCAAGCACCGGACCGAGATTGGTATCGTTGGCATCCAGATAAGCCGCGATACCCACCGTATCGGCTTTACCGTTGCCGTCCGGGTCCTGATCCGTGAAAGCTTTGGCCACCTTATACAATTCTTCTGTCGTGGTTGGCACCTGCAGGCCTAAGCGATCCAGCCAATCCTTGCGGACGATAAAGAAGCTCTCTCCCTCTTCCGGACGCGGGCGAGGAATCCCGTAGTTGTTTCCGTCTGCTTGTTTGGTTACATTCCATGCGTTCTGGGAAATGCCGTTTGAGAGATTGGGGTAATCCTTAATATAAGGGGTGATATCCCAGAATGCGCCCTGCACAACAGCTGTACGAAATGCGGTAGAGAACGGGTCATTCACCATCAGGAGATCCGGCAGATTTCCGGAAGCCAGCGTCACATTCAGCTTCTCGGTGTAGATGTTGTTGGATACCCATGTAATCGACATTTTCGAATGGGTTGCTGCTTCAATAGCGCGCTTGATCACGTTATCGTCGGCCGCGGGCGGCGTGCTTGGCGTAATCGTCTGAATGGTCAGCTCAAGCGGGGCTTCGCCTGTCGTATTCGCGCCCTCAGCGCTTCCGGCATCAGAACCAGTCTTGCCGCTGCTGGAGCAGGCGGAGAGAAGCAGAGCGCCGATTAACGTCAGAGATACCAGCAAAAGCCGAAGACTGCGGTTGCCCCTCGGGGCTTGTTCGTTATACATGTTCATTTCTCCTCGCGATTAATTTCCTGTTGGCCTGACGATCGGAGAATCCTCTCCTTGATCAGGAGATTCGCCGGTTCTTGGCCATTTTTCGGTATTCCCCCGGAGTAGCTCCCACGATTCGCGAGAAGAGGCGGGAGAAGAAGGAGGCATTGGCGAATCC
Source organism: Paenibacillus sp. JT31N11 (assembly GCF_056269285.1). NCBI lineage: Bacteria > Bacillati > Bacillota > Bacilli > Caryophanales > Paenibacillaceae > Paenibacillus > Paenibacillus sp. JT31N11. Next base: position 333,922 of record NZ_JBWDNQ010000003.1, on the reverse strand, counting down.
GACGGACTCCGCAACAACCTCCATGCTCCGGTTCGTTTCGTGCAGCATTTGCTTGGCGCGTTCGATCCGGATATGCTGCAGCATCTCATTGACGCTTCTGCCTGTCTCCTGTTTGAACACGCGGCCCAAATGCCGCTCGCTCAGACTAAACACCTGAGCCAGATAAGCAAGTGTAAGCTTTTGATGAAAATGATCTTCCAGAAACACGCGGACACGGCGGGCCAGAATTTCGTGGCCGCCGCAGGCATAGGACACCTGCTTTGTCGTCTCCCGTTTTTCATAGAAGCGGGATAACAGAACGAGCAGTTCCATCAGCTTGAAGCGAATCAGCAGCGGTGAACCTGAATCCTCATCCTTGGTCTCGGCAATCATATCCTCCAAAATGCCGACGATTACCGATGACTGTTCGGCACTCAGGGTCATTTTTCGGGGCAGCCTGCCGCTGCTATCCATGAATGGCGTAATAAAAGCAAGCGTCCCGGGCATCTCATGATCACCAGGAAGGCAGCCCGCCAGGGACTGCGGAACAAACAGAACATTGATAATCTCGATCCCGGAACCGTTCAGATGCTCAATGGCATGCCGCTCGCCGGGATGAATGCTGTACATATCGCCCGCCCGCACCTCATAGGGAAAACGGTCAATGAGATGCAAGCCTTCGCCCTGAACCACATATACCAGCTCGATGAAATCATGCGCGTGCTCATCAAATACGTTATGCTGTCCATGGGAAGATCGCTGTACCCAGATGCCTTGAGCATTTTTACGGTATCCCGATAACGTCTTAACGGTCATGTTGATTCCTCCTTCCTGCTGGATGCCCCGGATTAATACCAAGTAATTCACTCGTTTTTATATTATTTATAATAACGCATTATAAGGTTCGGTTTCATGCTCTATCGGGACAATATCATGTCTTATTCGGACTTTTTTCCTTCCAATATATTCCTGAAAAACAAAAAAGCCGCTTTAATCCGCACGGGGGCGGAAGCGGCTTTCGTATTTTCTTTACTGACGGTTTTGAGAAAATTGGTTTATACAAGCCCTTGATTATAGTCGAAGCCAATCCCCTGCAGGAATGATCTGGCCAGAACGGCATGTCCGGTCTGCGACGGATGGACCCGGTCCCAAGCAAGCGTAGCCGGATACAAATGCTCCAGCAGGCGGTTGAACGCCGCCTGAGTGTTGACATAAACCGCATCGTACTTCCCTGCAATCCGCTTCACTGCTTCGCCGTAGCGGTCCATCGTTTCACGCATCGCATCGGTTGGATTAGGTTCGATATAGAACGGAGTCATAAGCACTAATCCCTTCAGACCGGGTCTTGTTCGGGCTACCAGCTCTTCAAGGGTCTGCTCATATTCCTCCAGATACACATGGGCTTCCGTCATCGCAGGCACGTCGAACTGCCGCCAGACATCATTGGTTCCGATCATGATCGACAGCCAATCCGGCTTGAGGTCAATGACATCGGTTTGCCAGCGGTCCTTCAGGTCCCTTACCGTATTTCCGCTTGTTCCGACATTGACAACCCGAATGCCCAGCTCTGGATATACAGCCGTCAGCAGTGCGTCAACCACGCCGACATATCCTCTGCCAATCGCATTGAACAACCCTTCCCCTACCGGTCTTGCCCGGTCGCAATCCGTGATGGAATCGCCGATCATGACAAGCTTGTCCCGTTTCTCCAGCTTAAGCATAAAAGATTCCTGCCTCTCCTAGTAATTCCCCAAGAAATATTGAAAAATCTTGTCATGGTGTCCAGGCAGCCCTTCATGCCCGAAATCCGGATAAATTTCCAACCGCTTCGGCGCCGTTATCTTGTTGTAAGCGGCAAATTGAGTGGAAGGCGGACATATCGTATCCATCAGACCTGTTCCCATCAGTACCTCGCCTTTAATGCGTTCGGCCAAATACTGAATATCAATATAGCCCAGCTTGGTGAAAATTTCATCCTCCCGCTTATGCTGCGGGTCGAAATGCCGGAAATAGGTGCGAAGCTCGGCGTAGGCGTCCTTCGCCAGATCCATCTCCCATACGCGCCTGTAATCGCTCAGGAATGGATAGACCGGCGCCAGCTTGCGTATACGCGGCTCCAGTGAAGCGCAGGCAATCGTCAGACCGCCTCCCTGCGACCAGCCTGTTGCGAATACCTGCTCCGGGTCCACATTGGGCATCTGCATGACAATGGAAGCCAGCTGCGCCGTGTCCAGAAAGATATGCCGGAACAGCAGATTATCCGGCTGATCATCCAAGCCGCGGATAATATGGCCGTGATGCGTATTGCCGGTCACGCCGCCGACATCCTGTGAAAGTCCGCCCTGTCCCCTGCAGTCCATGGCAAATACCGAGAACCCGAGCGAGACATAACCGAGACGCTCATGCCAATCGCCTACATTCCCGGAATATCCGTGAAAATGCAAAACCGCCGGCCGGGGCATGTCCGCGTTACGGGGACGGGCATATTTAACATGAATCCGCGCTCCCCGCACACCCGTAAAATAAAGATCGAAGCATTCCGCAGCAGGTGTCTGGAAGGAGCTTGGAACAAGCTCGATCTGCGGTTCGGTCTGACGCATTTCATTAAGGGCCCTGTCCCAATAATCATCAAAATCGGCAGGCCGGGGATTTCTCCCTGTATACGCTTGCAATTCAGCAAGCGGCTTATCAATTGTAGGCATTTCTCTAACTCCTTTGCTGTTGTGATTACTTTCCATGTTAGCGGTTTTATTCTTCATCTGTAAAGTTATTTTTGCAGAAAGCTGCCCCGGAACGGACCTTGCCGCAAACGCTGCAGGCAGCTTCGCTTCATGTCATCGACGGTTATCCGCTGCTTCGCATGCATGATCGGAAAACAGAGGGGCACAATGAATAAAGCGCAAGAAGGAATGGCTTGTCATTCATCAAAATCATCAAAATATGGAGGGTTTACATGCAGCGGAATAATCATGGCGTTCGCTCTATACGAAAAACAGTTCTTATCCTCCTCGCGGTCATGTTACTCTCCGGCTCACTTGATCCGGTGCGTAGACTGCATGCTGCTGCGCTGGATAAACGCCCCTCTCCCTTACATACTCAACCACAGGATGAGCCCGGCAACTTGCCGCTTAGCATACCCGGCGTCAGCGAGCATTCCTTCCAGAGCGGACAGACAGGTCAGCAGAAGAAAAAGAAACAATCGCAACGTGACGCCACATCCTGGGTAAATCTGCAGCAGCGTTATCCCGGTACCTTCATTATTGGCGGCCCGCGCAAGGAGAGGAAGGTTGCGCTTACCTTTGACGACGTGCCTGATCCCCGCTACACGTCCAAGGTGCTTGATATATTGGCCCGCTATAAAGTCAGGGCGACTTTTTTTGTAGTCGGATCGCGCGCCGCTTCTTATCCGTCCATAGTCAGACGCATTGGCAGGGAAGGACATGTAATCGGCAACCATTCCTATAACCATGCGGTATTCTCGCGTATTTCCCTGTTTGCCTTCCAGCAGCAGATCCGCAATACTGACGCCATATTGCGTCCGCTCGCCGGATATAGTCCCAGATTAATCAGACCGCCCTATGGGGAAGTACTGCCCGGGCAAATTGAATGGATGAAGCAAAACGGTTATATTGCCGTCAACTGGGATGTCGACTCCGTCGACTGGCGGGGCATCGACAGCAGTACGATATTGTTTAACATCAAGAAAACCCTGCAGCCGGGCTCCATTATACTTCAGCATGCAGGCGGAGGCATCGGCCAGGATCTATCGGGAACATTAGAGGCGCTGCCCAAACTGATCAAGCTGCTCCGCAGCAAAGGCTATCAAATGGTTACGCTCCCCGAGCTGCTTGGAGAACCGGCTGCACGAAGCGTAAAGCCCTGAAACCGCCAAGCGGCGCCCCTGCAATGGGGCGCCGCTCATTTATGATCGATTATATTGAAGCATTATGATTTGCCCAGAACAAAAACCTTTACATATTGAAACCCGAACTTCTGGGCTTTTTCCTGCGATTGCGGTACGAAGATATCAATGCGATCCCCTTTGATCCCGCTCCCCATATCTGTCGCTACGGCCATCATGCCGCCAACAGGCAAACCGTCATGATCGTAACCGGTGATATACACCTTGCTTCCCATCGGAATACGGTTGGGATCAACTGCGATCGTACCCAGCTTGAGCGGGTTGCCGTAATAGTCAACCGGGCCCCAGCCGTTCTCGGATTCATCAGCTGTATAAGCGCTTGCTTTGGCTTGTACAACATCCGTATAGTTGTAGGCCAGTCCGTTGACTGTCACGGTATTTTTCGGCAGCGCTTTGGCCGTTGATTCCATTTTAATCGCCTTGACCGCCGCGGGTTTCGGAGCTGCTGCCGTTTTTTTCGCTGCCGATCCCGGCACTGTGATGGACAAGCCCGCATAAATATTGGACGGGTCCACGTCTGGATTCGCTTTCACCAGCTGATCGAGCTGCACACCGAATTGCTTGGACAACGTCCAGAAAGTATCATTGTCTTTTGCCTTGTATACCGCTGCAGCGTTTGCCGCCCCTGCATGGGCAAGAATTGCCAATCCAAGTATAGCTGCTGCTGCGCCTTTTCTCCATTTTGCATTTACCAAAACCAATGTCCTCCTTTTTATTTACGGGTTTATCGGCATGTTCTGATACAGAACTGTCTCCAAACTCCGTCATCGCTCAAACAAGGCAGCCTCTCTCCCGATTGGTTAAGTATGCCTGTTTGTGCATGCGGCCTGCGAGGTTAGTTGTCGGATTCGGATTGAGGAGTTCAACCCTACGCCATAGCGGATATGCCCGCTCCAAAGCGATTCACCCCCAGCGGATTTTCATCCTGCCAATTCGACTGGCTCGGATAATATTCCGCGAGGCAGGAAACAGATTATGGCTTGCTGAAAGCATCTGTTTGCTGCCTCATAAAGATCCCCCGTACGATAAGTTTCGGCTCGCGTTAAAGGATACCATAATTCTATCCCCCAAATACACTGGTAAATAGGTCCAGCCGCGAACAATAACGGGCTGAACGCCATTCATTTATCCCTCTGTCTCCCATTCAAAGGCAGACAGCTCAACTGTGACGGTTGTGCCGCTGCTTTCCTCGCTTTCAAATTTCAGCGTACCGCGGTGGGCTTCAATAATGCGCAAGCAAATCATGAGTCCAAGCCCGGTACCGGAGCTTTTGGTCGAGTAGAAGGGGCTGCCTAGACGCTCAAGCTTATCCTTGGGGATTCCCACCCCTTGATCTTGAATGCGGACAATGAGCATACCCGCGTCCCCCTCCTTCAGGGTAATGGATAAATCTCCTCCGCTTGGCATCGCCTCTATGGCATTTTTCATCAAATTGATAAATACCTGCTTGAGCTGATTCTCATCGCAATATACCGTCGGCATCTTCGCGGCAAAATCCTTTTTCATCTCGACATTGTTCATAATCGCCTGGGTTTCCAGCAGCGTAATCACATTCTCCAATATGGAGGCCAGATTATGCTGGCTGAACTGCTTGACCTGGGGTTTGGCCAGCGCCATAAATTCCTGCACGATCGTATTGATCCGGTCCAGCTCCGCAAGCATAATATTGAAATATTCATGATGGTCGCTTACCTTTGTTTTTAGAAACTGCGTAAAACCCTTTAAGGAGGTTAAAGGGTTTCGGATTTCGTGAGCGATTCCCGCCGCCATCTGACCTGCTACCGACAGCTTCTCTGACCGGATAATCGCTTCTTCCTCTCTTTTGCGCTCCGTCAAATCACGAAACACGCTTTGCACAACAAAGGGGCGTCCCTGAAAATTATGAATCCGGATGCCTGAAACCTCGACATCGATGATCCTTCCATCAAGGCTGACGATTTTGGATTTCATAAAGTCCAAAGGCTCATCCGAGGCAAGCAGCAAGCTCATGCGTTCGCTCGTCATTTGCCGGTAATCGGCGTGAATCAAATCCATATAGGTAACGGTAAATAATTCCTCAACCCTGGTGGCGCCAAAGAGGAGGAGGCCGGCATTATTCGTATATAAAATCGTTTCCCCGTCATGAACGACGATGGGTTCAGGCAAATATTTGATCAGGCGTTGATACCTGAGTTCATGCTCACGTAAAATTTCATCCGCTTTTATCGTACTGGTGACATCCGTCAGCGTACCAACCAGTGCGGGGCGGCCATCATACTCGACCAGTAATCCCTTGGCTTCATAGTAGAACAGACTTCCGTCCTTCCTGAGCCCTCTGAGCCAATTGCGGGCGCCCCTGCCTTCCCCTCTCAACCGACGGCTGATCTTGTCTTTGAAAAATGCCCGGTCTTCCTCGAAGACCAGATCCTTGGGCTGCATACCGATAATTTCCTCACGGGAGTATCCGAACATCTCCGCCAGACACGGATTGACATACGAAATTTGATCTTCATGAAAAAGAAAGACGCCTATCCGCGACTGATCAACCAATTGATGCAGATGAGTGGAAATAAATGACTCGTATTGAGATTGTTGATCCTTCATAAAGCTCATCCCCCGACAGGTTCAAAAGAAGTATCCTTATCAATTCGCTAACATTTTGTCAATTCCCTCCATGTCAAAGGACTTATTTACAAAGGCGTTTTAATGCCTGTCTCTTGTTTTTTCATCGATATTAGGCCTTCATACCTGCCACCAATGTTCTTATTCCTTGATTGTAAATGGGGAGCGTCCTCTCCAAAAGTGAATCGATGGATTCCAGACTGCCATTATAGGTGTGGACGAATCCCTGCATGTAATAAAATAAAATGCGCGCACGATTGAGCGCCGCTTCAGCGTCGGCAGCAGGACCCTCGTCATCCACCACATTGTCCAGCGCCTGAATCAGGTGGCCGAATATACGGTTGCGGATCTGATTCACTTCAAGCTCGGGCTCCGGTTCATCCACCCGGCCGCCGCCCGATGTGATCAGAACATTAAAGAAGCTGCCGTTGCTCAGGCAAAACACAGCATACTCCTGGCAGGCGCCAATCAATTTGTCCAGCGGGACTGCGTCCGCGTCTCCCAGCCTATCCAGCATCCGGCCTTCCATCTCCGCAAGCGGCGGGATAGCGATCTGCTGCAGCAGATCTTCTTTATTCTTGAAATACAAATAGATCGCGGTATGCGAGCAGCCTGCCTCCTTGGCTATCTCACGCATCGTTACCGATGGATATCCCTTCTCTGCAAAAAGCCGTGCAGCCGAATGCCGGATGGCCTGTTTCATTTCTTCAGTCAGCATTTTTCGTCTTGTCGTCATGATCTTGACACCCCTTGTTTCGTTGTTTGGAATTTTAAATAACCATTGGTTACATAATAACCGCCGGTTAATTTCGCGTCAAGCCGAACGAAGGGTTCAAAACGAAACTATGTGATTTGTTGGTTCGCTCATAAGAGAAGCCCGAGGAAGCCATCATCCGGAGCTTGAATCCTGTATGCAACAAAAAAAGCGGCCAGCATTGGCCGCCTTTCCATCGTAAGTTATTCTAGGAAGTAAATTCTTGCACCCATTCGCCATTGTAATAAGCAACGCCGATTTTTTTGTAATTCGCACCCAGGATGTTGGCTTTATGGCCTGCGCTGTTCATCCATGCAGTCATAACTTCCTGAGGTGTACGTTGGCCTTTGGCAATGTTTTCACCCGCATAGTTATAAGATACGCCAAATTGCTTCATCATATCAAACGGGGAACCATAGGTTGGCGAGTTGTGATCAAAATAATTGTTGTCGTACATGTCTTTCGCTTTGGCAGTCGCCACTTTAGTCAGCAGAGCATCGGATTGCAGTGAAGACAAGCCTGCTTTGCTGCGCTCCTGGTTGACGAGCGTTACAACCTGGGAAGCAAATTCGCTTTGCGATACTGTTCCGGGATCTGTGGTTGAGCCGCCGTTTGCCGGTGCGCTGCCGCCAGTTGAAGGCGTGCCGCTGCCGCCAGTTGCCGGAGTTCCGCTGCCGCCGCCAGTTGAAGGCATACCGCTGCCGCCGTTAGCAGGAGCACCTGAACCATTCCCGTATCCGCCATTAACCGGAATTTTAATGATCATGCCGGGGAAAATACTGTTGCCGTTACCCAGGGAAGGGTTGGATTGCAGCAGCTTGCCAAGATCGATACCATATTGCTGCGCAAGTTTCGAAAGTGTATCGTTAATGTTTATATTATACGTTTTTGTTGGGGCTGTATTTGCAGAAGCTGCACTGACCTGCTGCAAGCCTGCTCCCCCTCCAAGTACAATTACACTTGCTGCAAGAACACTTGCTATTCCCACTCGAATTGGTCTTATTTTCATGAATTTATTTCCTCCTCGTTGGTTTTGGGTTTTGCCGGTTTCTCCCGACGCCACTCATGTTAACATAGGAAAAATCGTTATTCATGCCTCAAAATTTGGCATCAGCCGCAAATGTCTCTCATAATTCGCTCCCTGATGTAAGCGTATCGCTTGGGACGCCTGAATAAAGCATTTCCCGAATTTCTAATAATAAAAAAAGAAGAGACACATGATTATGCGTCTCTTCTCCCTGTTTTCCGCCGCTATTTGTCCCAAACCGATCATCCCCTTAATTAGCCGCAGAACGCAGAAAGCCGGGCAGACGGATAAAAGCGACTGCAAGACCGATTGCTCCAAACGTGAGCAAAATCAGAACCGCTCCAAATACATCGCCAATATGTGCGCCATGCGCAATAATGTCCACCAGCGAATGCTGCGCCCAATACTGCGGTGTAAAATGGCCAATGGTCTGGATCGAATCCGGCAGCATGTATGATGGTGTCCACAGACCGCCTACCAGAGCGCCTCCCATGGAAATAAGCTGGGTAATGACCATAGCGGCTCCTTCGCCCGGAACAATGAAGGAAAGGCCAAGGCCGAGACCTGTTCCGGCAATACTAAGTCCCAGTACAATTAATGCGAGTGCCGACAAATCGCCAAGACTCAAGTCATAAACAAAATGGCCGAAGGTAAACAGAACCACGCATTGTGCAGCAACGGTGAGGACAAAGGGAATCCACATTCCAAGCAAATACTGCAGCGGCTTGATACTCGTGCTGCGGATACGCGACAGAAGTCCGGTCTTCTTCTCCTCAAAGAACCGGCGGCTCATCGTAATCATAATAAAGAACACGAACATGACGGTCATCCCCGGAACCACCTGGTCAATATAATTAAAAACATCCGAGGTTGTGGGCACAGCTTCGACTGTTACCGGGGAGGCAAGCGCCTGCTTGGCCTGTTCCTCCGTATCTCCCATCCGGATCAGCGTATCATTTAGCTTCTGTTCCCTGTACTTGCCTGTAATATTCTCCAGTATCGCTGTTATCGGGGCATTGGAGATAGCGGATGCGGGATCCTCGTACATCTTAATTCCAGCCGTCTGCCCCTCCTTGATAGCCTGCTCGAAGCCTTCGGGCACAACCAGCAGAGCCGTATACTGCCCCTGACGGATCTTGTCAATTCCTTCATTCAGGCTATCCGGATCTTCCGCCGTCACATCCATAATCGTTCCCATCTGCTTCATGAATGCCTGCGAAGCCTCGCTCTGATCCAGATCGACGGCGTGGACGGAAACTTGCGAAGAGCTTCCCGAACTGCTGAAGACGGACCCGAACATGACGATAAACAGCGCCGGCATCAGCAGCAGGAAGAAAAAGCTGCGCTTATCCTTGCGGATCAATTTCAATTCCTTCATAATAATGGATTTCATCTGAAAATCTCCCTTCTGTATCCTTACAGGCTTCTAGTCTCTCAGCGCGGTGCCGGTGACCGTCAGAAATACGCTCTCCAGCGACGGCCTGACAACCTCAAGCTGCTTGACATCCCACTGGCTCCGGGCGGCTGTGCCCAGAAGCCGCTGCATCACTCCCGCCACATGCTCCGTATCCAGTATCCAGCCCGAGCCTTCTTTGCGCGTTTGAGTAACCTGCGGATCAACGGGAGGAGCCGTCAGTCCGGCGGCTTCCAGATAAATGGATTTGCGCCCGTATTGCTCGAGAAGCTCGCCAAGCGATCCGCTTGCTTTGACGGCTCCCTGATCCATAATGGCGACCTGATCGCAGAGAACCTCAACCTCCTCCATATAATGGGTGGAGTAAATAATCGTTACCCCGTCCTTGTTGAGCTCGCGGATCATTTCAAAAATATGATTGCGGGACTGCGGATCAATGCCTACCGTCGGCTCATCCAGGATCAGCAGCTTCGGCCGGTGCAGCATGGCTGCCGCAATATTAATGCGTCGCTTCATACCGCCTGAGAAGGTCTGCACTTCATCCCTGGCCCGGTCAATCAGCCCGGTCTTCTCCAGAATCTCCTGAATACGGCGTTTAAGCTCATTTCCGTGAACACCGTATGCCTGACCGAAAAACTCAAGATTATCGTAAGCGCTCAGCTTCTCATACAGGGTTATTTCCTGAGGAACATAACCAATGTATTTGGAAACCGCATCGATATCATTGGTAATATCTCTGCCGAACAGGCTCACACTCCCCCTGTCCGCCTTCACGATTCCGGTCAAAATCTTCATGGTGGTCGATTTGCCTGCTCCGTTGGGACCAAGAAACCCGAATGAAGTGCCGGCCTGAAGCGAGAAGGTCACATTCGACAGTGCCTGTTTCTTGCCATATGCCTTTTGCAGACCTGTGACTTCCAGCAGAAGTTCCCGGCTTTCGGGCCGTTTACTATCGGATGGCCGCCAGTTTTCCGTCATTGTTTCCATCTTCATGTCATTCCCTTCTTTGTTGAATATGTCTTTAGGCTAATTTTCTATCAAGCAGATAGGCGCATAATCGAATGACGAGGTAAGCGGCCGGCAGGCTGACGATCATCGCGGCCAGCACCTCCCATGGAAACGGAAACCAAACCACTGCCGTATCTCCGTTAAGCTGATCAAATACCGGACCCATTTTGGAGAACAACAGGCCTCCGCCTCCCATGAATATTACCCAGAGCAGAGGAGTAATCGGCCGCCAATGCGTGTATGCAACCGCTGCTGTCAGGAAACCGATGGATAGAACAAAGGGGCCAAATCCAATAATAAGTACAAACCAGTTTAGCCCTACAAGCAGGAATGCGGACAAATCGCTCATGGTATAACTGTTCAAAATCAGCACGATACAAGAAGCATATATGGATGCTGCTGCATAAAAGCCTGCAATAGCCATCAATGTCCGCAGCGCTGCACCGCTCCACTTGGCGCCAACGAGCGTAAGCCGCGAATACGGAAGCGTCAGCCACCAGCCGCTGGTCTCGTTCTCCCACTCCCGCTTCAGAATGCCATGGCCGGTGAAGAACAGCATATAGGGAAAACCGATAGTGACAAACCATAAACTGAGCAGCTTTAAGGAATGGTCCATTGCAAAATAAGTCAGCGTGCCCAGAACGATGATCAGGACGACTGCGCCGTAGATGCCGGCCCATTTTCTGCTCAGAGGGGAACGGTTCAGGCGCTTGCCGTTTCCCTTTACTTTGAATTCATGACGCATCAGCGCCCAAAAGGTACCGGATGTTTTCAACGTATCCCCTCCTTCTTGTACAATGTGCGAAAAACGTGGTGCAGGGAGCCGTATTCAGCCCGCAGGTCCTCCGTATCGCCTGTCCAGATCGCCTGCCCCTTGTTCATCATGATCGTGTAATCAAACAAGCCCTCGACTTCTTGAATGTCATGCGTGCTGATCAATATGGATTGTTCGCGCTCCTCCAGGTAATCGATAATGCCCGAGATAATCGCCTCTCTGGAGATCACGTCGATACCGGCGAACGGTTCATCCAGAATAATAAGCGGCACCTTGCGCGCCATGCATAGAATAAGCATCACCCTGGCTTCCTGCCCCCGGCTCATGCCGCTGATTCTCATGTCCAGCTCGATGTCCATAAATTCGGCAAAGGATCTGGCAGCGGCCATATCAAATCCTGGCAGAAAGGATTGCCCCCACTCAAAAGCCTTGAGTGTTGTATGAAACGGATACCACCGGGCCCGGTCAGGCAAATAGGCGATATCTTTGTTGGTACGCCAGCCGGGTGTTTGTCCAAGCACCCTGATTTCTCCCTGATCGGGCTGTACAAGGCCTGTTATAGTCCGGAACAGGGTGGATTTGCCGCAGCCGTTGGGACCAAGAACTCCAACGATTTTCCCGGCAGGAACCGACAGACTTACGCCGCTCAGCGCCTTTTTGTCGCCGTACTGCTTCGATAACTGCTTGCAGACTACAATCGGCTCACTCATGTCCGGTTCCCTCCTTCCTTGTTGATTTGTTTATTGTGCACATAAGCTTCTATATCCGACCAGCTGATTCCCAGGCTCTCCATCTGAGACAGAAAGGAATCGATATACCTGGCTGAAAGGTCCGTCCGAAAGGTCTGCACGCGCTCGGTCGAGGAAGTGACGTAGGTTCCTTGTCCCCGCCGTTTCTCCGTCAAACCGTCCCGCTCCAGCTCCTGATATGCGCGCATCACCGTGTTCGGATTCATCCGCAATTGCTGCGCCAGATCGCGCACCGATGGCATTTTGTCTCCCAATCTAATCTCTCCTTTGGCAATTGAGCTTCGCACCTGATCCAATACCTGTTCATATAGAGGTTGACTAAAATCGATCTGAAACCGCAATGTGCCAACCTGCTGTTCTTCCATGGACGTTCCTCCCTATCCTGCCGCCTTCTGCTTTCAATACTAAGTGTATTATATCACTTAATACACCTAATGCAAGTGAGCAAATAATCAATATTCAAGAAAGTCGCATAAAACCTGAACAAAAAAACACTTCCGCAGCTGCCTGTGCGAAAGTGTTTAAAATGCCTTGAAAAGCTAAAAGCAGTCCTGCCCCTCAGGAAGTACCGGCTGTCGCCGTCCTTTTGGCGGCTGAGCCAAGCTTCTTCCCTCAGAAATATAAGCAAGGAATGAAGGAATTTGTATACCTTCTTATATCTCAGGTAAAGGGACGGGGACTGCTTGTTCAGCTCATTTATTGCTGGAATGAAATCACATACGTATGGAAGACCACTTTATTCTCTTCCATAACTGCTGAAGAGGTGAGCAATTTATCACCCGACGGGCTCCAGCGCAGGGTGCCGGATGCGTTTCTGGAATCGACCGAAATCGGTGTCGTCTTGCCGGATACGCTATCCGCCACGAATACTCCGTTTACGCCGTCGCCCTGGGAGTTAACAATGTATGCAAGCTTCGTCCCATCAGGCGACCAGCTCATGCCGAATACCTGCGTTGCTTTCACCAGCGTCCATTTCTTTTTGAGGGAAGAATCTGTAATGGTCAGCTCCATCTCCGTCTCCGATGTCCGTTTGACCAGAGCGGTCTGCTTGTTGTCGGGGGTGGGAACGAACCAGATGACTTTGCTGTCGAGCACGGTTTGTTTATCGGTCAGCGTATCATACGCATGCAGCTTATCCTGCATAGAGGTATAATAGACGGTCGTTCCGCGCTGGGTCGCGTTCATGATGGAGAAATCATCCTTCATCGGCAGGACGGTTGTCGTATTGCCTTTTACATCCGCCGTTACGATGCTGCCGGTAATCAGGGAGAATATCACCCGTTCGTTGTCGATCCATTCTCCATCATTGGCATGAAGCTCTCCCTCGCCTGTCTGAACCGACTCGCGCGTAGCCATATCCATAATGTAGCCTGTTGCGGTATCCTCGGAATTTTTCTTATAAAACAAATACTTCTTGTCTGCCGACAGCAGCGCGAAGCTTTGATTGTCCTGCTCCTCGGACAGCGCTTCATCCTCCTGGTCCGCCGCAGCCAGATCCCGTATATAGAGATTGCGGGGGTAGCGCTGCTCGCCTTCAATCGTTACCGGCTTCATGTTCATATTCTCTTTATCGACAATAATCTTGTCTTCGCTGAGCCAGTCCAAGCCATGAATGCCCTTCAGCTCATCGATCTTGGACACTTCCATCTGCTGGTCCGCTTGAGCAGGAGCTTCATCCACAACAGTGATTGTTTTATCCGGTTTCTTGATGACCTCTCGTCCTGCAGCCGTGCTCCCGTCGTATCCCGCTCCGCTGCCGCAGGCGGATAACACAACGAGCATGCCGGCCAAAGTGATCGCAGCCGCAGCCGCCTTTTTTTGTTTCTTCTTGTTTGCAACCATCACAGGGTGCCTCCCATCCAATCATTTAAGTGGAATCGGGCCTTCATCAGCCTTTTCCTTTTCATATCCATCGTACAAAATGAATTTCTCGACAATATTCCGGTCTTGTTTCAAGCTTGTAAAGGTTTCACGGTTCCAGGAGCCGCGAGCGGAAACTCGACTTTGAATACCGAACCGGACTCGGATGGCGGCTGCTCAAGCGTGATGCTGCCATGCTGTACCTCGACCAGCCTTTTCACGAGCGACAGTCCAAGTCCGGTTCCCCCTGTAAGGCGCGCCCTGTCTTTGCTGACCGTGAAGAACGGCTCGAACAGCTTCACGACAGCCTCAGGCGGTATGCCGATCCCCGTATCACGAAATATGATAACCGCTTTATCCCCTTCGACACTGCAGGAGACGTGAACCGTGCCTCCCTTTATGTTGTATTTGATTGCATTATCAAGCAGATTCATGAAAATATGCATCAGGCTCTCGCGGTCGACACGAACCTGCGCCGGCTTGATATCCGTTTCAATCCGAATGCCGAATTGCACTGCCTTCCCCCGCATCCGGCTGCATACCTCTTCCAGCGATTCGCGGACATCAAGGCGTTCCGCGTTCAGACCGAACTCATACTGCTCCAGCGCCGACAGATGCAGTACCTTCTCCACCATTTCCAGCAGCCGGTCGGCTTCCTTGCGGATATTCTCCCTCGCTTCGTCCAGCAGCGCCGGGTCATCCCGGTACATATCCAGCAGATCGGAATAAGCAATAATCGATGTGAGCGGCGTCTTGAATTCGTGGCTGATGTTTCCGATAAACTGTTTCTGCCGCGCGAAGCTTTGCTCGATTTCCCGGCTCATATAGGTAATCCCCTCGCTGAGCTCGCCAAGCTCGTCTCTGCGCCGAACAGGCGAATCTTTAATAAAATGGCCGTCTCTGATCTGATCGGCGGCAGATCTGAGCTTGCGCAGCGAACCGGTGACGCGGGAAACGTACAGAAATCCAATCAGAAAGCTGACTGCCAGCGCTGCAAGTCCAATATTGCGCAGAGAACGCTGCAGCCTGGCATAATAATCCTGATCGGCCTGCAGGGAAGTCTCCAGCTGTACAATGCCCACCTGGCCGACCGACCAGACTAGCGGCGCCATATAAACAAGCGAATTGCCGGAAACCTGGTAGACGGTCCTGCCTTTCTTCGCATATTCCAGAATATCTTCGATTGAAGGCGTCGTCGACAGCGGTTGGGAGTTGCCAATTTCCATGCCTTTGGCGTCATACAGCACAATATGCGCATTTCCCAGCAGGCTGCTGAGATCCGAAGCCAGCTCCGGTCCCCTGCGCCGGAAAAAAGTATTCACATCATCCTGCGCGTCCGCACTGAGATACATCTGCCGCACGCGCAAATTAGCCAGGTCACTGCGCTGCTTCATCGTTGCTTCCACCCTGCTCATCTGTTCCTTCTCAATTTCACGCAGCACAAGCCAGCCAAGCATCAAGACAGTCGCAGCAAGCAGAATGGCCAGGCCGATCGTAAACCGCCATTTCAGGCTGAAAGGGGTTCTTCTTCGCAGCTTCAGCCCCTCCTCCCTGTCTGGCTGCCTCTTCCGTTTCATCAGGACAGCTCCCGCAGCGCTTTATAGCCGATGCCGTATACGGTCTGCAGCAAATTCTGGTAAGGCTCGCCGAGCTTCTTGCGCAGCCGCTGCATATGGATATCCACCGTACGGGTTCCCCCCGCGTAATCGATGCTCCAGACGAGATCAAGCAGCTCGTCGCGCGTATATACCCGCTCGGGATGCGTAAGCAGGAGTGCGATCAAATCGAACTCCTTGGGGGTCAGATCGATCGCCTTGCCCTTCAATTGAAGGACTCTGTTCGGAATGTTCATCCGCAGTTCCGCTATCTCGACTTGCTGCGGCTCATCCTCCGTCCGGTTCTCCATACGCCGGATCAATGCTTTGACACGCGCCACCAGCTCGCGCAGATCAAAGGGTTTGGTCATATAATCATCCGCGCCCAGCTCAAGGCCGATGACTTTGTCGACAATGTCGTTTTTGACAGTCAGCATAATAATGCCAAGACCGCTGCGGTTCTCCAGCTTGCGGCACACATCGTATCCGTTCAGCTTGGGCATCATGACATCAAGAACCATCACATCCGGTTTAAAGGAAGCCGCTTTCCTGAGCGCTTCTTCGCCGTCATAGGCAATATCCACGTTGTAGCCTTCCCGCCGGAAGGCGTAGGCAATTGCCCCTGCGATGCTTTGTTCGTCGTCCACAACGAGAATTTTCTTCTCCATTTTCCGTATCACCCTATTCTTAATCTATTACAGGCTTATATCCCAGGCATATCTGACATGTTTCCAACTCGTAAACGAAGCATTCACAAATATATGGAAAATGCCATCCCCCGATGGAGGGGATTGGCATTTGTACGGACCATATAAATAAAGTTCTCAGAAATCATCATATACGAAATCAAGGCTGTCGGCTTTCTTCAAATTACAATCCGCACAAGCGCACACGCAGTTCAAGGGCGAGGACAATCCTCCCTTGGACTTGGGCATCACATGATCGATGGTATCGCCATAGCGGCCGCAATAACGGCAAACATAATTGTCCCGCTGCAGAACGAGAAGACGAAAATCCGTCTTCGAATACAGCTTATGAATCTGGCCGGGACTTATGATGCCCGCCGCGCCTTCCTTCACCATGGTTATCGCCATTTCCAGCGGAATGTCCGTCGACCAGCGCTTGCCGGTCTCGCGGCGGCCGCGCAGACGGATCAGACCCGTTCCCCTGTCGTTCAGAATCGACGTATCGTATTTGAAGGGGCCTTTGAACGGAACGATTCTTTTACTTGGCGGACGCAGCTCCGCCTGAGGAGAATTAGCGCTCTCGCCCGCTTTGGCTGAGCGGCGGCGGCGTTTGCGTCCGCGCGGTCTTCGTTTGCGTTTGGGCGCAAGCTCATCCACCGCAGCTGCCGGTACGGGATGAGCTTCAATAATGGGAAGAGCGGAGGAGATACTCTCCTTGCCCAGGACCTGAACCTGGCTTGACCCGTTGACTGAAGTCAGGCTAACTGGAGCGGGATCCGACTGGGTTACGCCAACTGCAGCGGAATCCGCAGGCTTTGATGTATGGGTTATGCCAACTGCAGCGGAATCCTTGCGCTCCGCTGCCTTCATTCGTCCATCTGCTGCTCGATCAGGACCTGCAGACCCAATCGTTTCAGTGCCTTTATGCCCGCCCGATTTCCGCCGGCCGCGCTTGCGGCGCTTGCGCTTTTGCGGGGGAGCGTCCTCTTCAGCCGCAGATGCGCCGTCACCCGTTTCAAGCTGCAGAGCTTGCATTTGCGGCTCTGCGGGGTAACTGATCTTCTTTTTATCCGGCTGATCAGGCCAGATCACAGCTTTCACAGCGGCAGCGGAAGGAGTTTGTTCCTTTATCGTTGTTTTCACGGTTACTGCTGGTTCAATTGCAGGTTCAACTGAGCCGCCTGTCCGGCTGTGCGCCGTCTCCCGCTGGCGCTTGCGCATACAAGAGCGGCAGGTTCCGCGCCGGCTGATGCCGGAGGAGCGCTTGCTATAAGCGGTAAGGGGCTTCTCAACTCCGCATGCCGCGCATTTTTTCACATCCATGGTTGTAAGTTCTCTCCGTTCATCATACAAGAAGAAAAGGCAGACGCCGTATTTTCAGCGTCATGGCCACGTTTCTTCCATCAGAAATATAAGCAGGGCAAGGCCGGATTTCACACTATCTTATTGTATATGAAGAACGGCTCTCGCCGTCCTTGGCATTAAGTCAGTTTCTTCAAGGCCAGCCGCTGCCGCTTCTCATGTCATATATGTCAATCCCTGCAGCTTGCGGAATTGGTCGGGGGTCATGCCTTCGGTCTTGCCGAAGGCCGATATAAAATGGCTGGGGTCGCGATACCCGGACAGCTGGGCAATTTCTTTGATGGACTTCCGTTCACTTTTGCTCATCAGCTCTTTGGCTTTGCGGATGCGCAGCCGGATCAGGTAGGCATAGGCGGTAATGCCGAATGCCTGACGGAACAGCGCATTCAAATAACGCGGGCTGATTCCGAGCCGGTCCGCCATGTCCATCAAGCCGATTTCCGGATCGCCGAACTTCTGATCCAGCCAGTTGAGCAGCGGGTCAAGCTTCTCCAGATGCTGAAACAAAGAGGATCTGCCGCCTGTCTGGCCGTATATTTTGACCATCGTCAGAAACCGGTACAGCTGTGCGGAAGCATTCAGCCCTGTACGGTCTTCGTCGTACTGGGTCTGCTCCACCATATCCAGCAGCTGCTCCGTTATCGGCGCATCATCATTCCAATGCAGCCACTCCGTATGGCGGATGCCAAGCTGGGCAAGCATCGAATCCGCCAGCGAGCCGCCGAAGGTCACATACAGGGTTGCCCACTTTTTACCCTTGGCGGCTGAATAGGAATGCGGAACCCCGGGGAAGATCAGGGAACCGTTGCCCTGGGACAACGAGAACCTTCTGCCGCTTAATTCAAATTCCCCTTCGCCTTCAATCGTCTGCAGCCAATGAAAGTACGGATAGCCTTTGCGTCTGACAACGGACTCCTGATCGGGATTGTAGCCGATGCTTTCTACATACAGCGGAAGATCGTTTTTGCCGAGCACAAACATAAAGCGTCGAAGCTGATCCTCCACAACCTTGCGACGGATGATTTGTTCCATATTATCATATCCTGCCTATCTAAATATTATATATCGTTAACGTGAATCATATCATAAAATGAAGCTACAAACATCTTAGGAGCTGATATCTATGGATACGACCAAACTGTCCAAAATGTTATATGGCGGCGACTACAATCCCGAGCAGTGGGACAGCGGCGTCTGGCCGGAGGATATGCGCATGCTGCGGCTGGCCGGCATGGACATCGCCACCGTAAACGTGTTCTCATGGGCTATGCTGCAGCCGAATGAAAGCACTTACAACTTTGAAACGCTGGATCAAATTATGGACATGCTGCATGAGAATGGCATATACGCCTGCCTTGCCACGTCAACGGGGGCGCATCCCGCCTGGATGGCACACCAGTTTCCTGATGTGCTGCGCACCGATTTTGACGGCCGCAAGCGCAAATTCGGCGGCAGGCATAATTCCTGTCCCAATAGCCCCTCCTACCGCACATTCTCGGAGCGGATCGCTTCGAAGCTGGCAGAGCGCTACAAGGATCACCCGGCTTTGCTGCTGTGGCATGTGTCCAACGAATACGGTGGCGAATGCTACTGCGAGAACTGCGCCGCCGCCTTCCGCGTCTGGCTGAAGCGGAAATATGTGACGCTGGACAAGCTGAACGAGCAGTGGAATACCCGCTTCTGGGGCCATACCTTCTACGATTGGGAGGAGATTGTCCTGCCGAGCGGCCTGTCTGAGCAGTGGGCCGCCAACCGTACGAATTTTCAGGGCATATCGCTGGATTACGCGCGCTTCAATTCCGACGGCATGCTCGATTGCTACAAGCTGGAATATGAAGCGATCAAGGCGGTCACCCCCGATATTCCGGTGACGACCAACCTGATGGGCACATACAAGCAGCTGGATTATTTCAAATGGGCCAAGCATATGGACATTATCTCCTGGGATAACTACCCTGCTGCCGATACGCCTGTCAGCTACACGGCAATGACGCATGACCTGATGCGCGGACTGAAGGGCGGCGCGCCTTTTCTCCTCATGGAGCAGACGCCGAGCCAGCAGAACTGGCAGGCCTACAATTCACTCAAGCGCCCGGGCGTGATGCGGCTGTGGAGCTATCAGGCTGTGGCGCATGGCGCGGACAGCATTATGTTCTTCCAGCTCCGCCGCTCGGTCGGCGCTTGCGAGAAATATCACGGCGCGCTTATCGAGCATGTCGGCCACGAGCATACCCGGGTCTTCCGCGAGTGCGCCCAGCTCGGCGCAGAACTGGGCCAGCTCGGCGATAAGCTGCTGGGCTCGCGCACGCCAAGCAAGGTGGCGATTATGTATGACTGGGAGAATCGCTGGGCGATCGAGTACTCCAGCGGTCCGAGCGTGGCGCTGCAGTATTTGAATGAAATTCATAAGTATTACGATGCACTCTATCAGCTGGGCATACAAGCGGACATCATCTCCTTCGAAGATGAGCTGCAGGGATACGATGTCGTGCTGGCACCGGTTATGTACATGGTGAAGCCGGGAATGACGCCGCGGATTGAAGCCTATGTCAAGGGGGGCGGTTCGTTCGTTACCACCTTCTTCAGCGGCATTGTCAATGAGAACGATATCGTCACGCTGGGCGGATACCCGGGGGAGCTCAGAAAGCTTCTGGGCATCTGGGCCGAAGAAATCGACGCTTTGTTCCCGGATCAGACTAACCGGATGATCATGAAGGATACTTACGGAACGCTTCAGGGGGAATACAGCTGTTCCTTGCTGTGCGATCTTATTCATACTGAGGGAGCGGACGTTATAGCGGAATATGGCGATGACTTCTATGCTGGAATGCCGGCGCTGACCCGGAATTCTTTCGGCTCGGGCGAAGCCTGGTATGTCGCTACAAGCCCCGATGCCAGCTTCCTGCAGGGCTTCCTGGGATCGCTTTGCGCCGAGCGGGGAATTGAGCCGCTGCCGGGCAAGCAGCCAGGCGTGGAAGTGGCAAGCCGCGACAAAGACGGCCGTTCCTACCTGTTCGTCATGAACCATAATCCGAATGCCGTGACGGTGGAATTTGATCAGAATTACGGCGTTGACCTGCTTACCGGCCAGCCGGCTTCCGGTCCCGCTACTGTCGCTGGCCGCGGCGTAATGATTATTGAAGCGTCATCCTGACCACATATAGATTAAGGAAAAGCCTCCTTGCGGGCTTGCCAGCCTTATTCTTGGCCATGCTGGACGTAAAAAGCCCTGCTGCAGTGAATACCCGCCCGCCAGGCCCGAACGGCGCTCCGGGAACAAAGAGATCCTCTCATTCCCAAACAACATGCAAAAAGACGCTCCCGGCGCCACTTTATCAGTGGCGCCAGGAGCGTCTTTTTGCCTCTTCATGAAAGATGATTATGATTACATTCGACTCATATATTTGCCTGGGAAGATCACAGCTCCGCCTCTGACGCCCTGAACCGTCTGACCAGCAGGCCAAATGTGCAGCAATTTCGCCCATCCTCTGCCTCGGCGGGATCCGTCCCCGTCCCGCTCAACTCAAGGAAAAACGGCGGTCGCCTTCACAGAGGCGAAAGTTAGCCTTGCGCGGTGGGGCGGACAATAACCTCGCTCACATCAATATCTGCAGGCTGCTCGATCGCGAACGCAATAGAGCGGGCGATCGCTTCCGGCGGCATCGCGAACTTGTCCCGGGACTCCTCCAGCTGGGCTTTGACCTCCGGATTGGTAACAGCAGCACCCACACCATCCGTCCTTGTAAAGCCAGGTGAAATGATCGTCACCCGCAGCTTATCTCCCGCCTCCTGGCGCAGCCCCTCGGAGATGGCGCGCACGGCGAATTTGGTGCCGGCATAGACCGACTGGTTCGGTACGATACGAAATGCTGCTGTAGACGCGGTGTTGACGAAATGCCCGAAACCCTGCTTGCGGAAGACGGGCAGTGCTGCCGCAATCCCATACAAAACGCCTTTTATGTTGATATCGATCATTGCCTCCCAATCCTCCACGCGCAGGTCATCAAGGGGAGATATCGGCATAACGCCGGCATTGTTGACGAGAACGTCAAGCTTGCCATACCGTTCACATGCCAATTGGACGAGGGTGGACAGATCATCTCGCCGTCTCACATCTATGCTTGCATATGCGGCTTCCCCGCCCGCATTTACGATTCGTGCCGCAAGAGCCTCAAGCCGATCCGAGCGGCGCGCGCCAAGTACGACTTTCGCCCCGCGCTCAGCGAGCAGAAGCGCAGTTGCTTCTCCAATTCCGCTGCTTGCGCCCGTAATGGCTACGACCTTACCTTCGATTCCGGATAACGATATCCCGGTGCTGATGTTCATGTTAGCCCTTCCTTCCGTTGATTCGTCTCGCAGGCGGAAGCCTTTCGACGTCCTAACCATAACACTTAATATATTCATTGTAAACAAAATAAATATATATTGTCTATTATATATTCAATGACTATGATGTTAAATGTTAATACGCATGCATTCTTATTTATCAGGCTATGTTATATTTTGATATATTTAGTTAGCCGGGAATAAGAGAATACGACATCGAATCAGAAAATATTGCTGGTCCCCTTCTTGCCTGTTTCATCCTCCTTGAAGAATGTTTTTTTGCCGAGGCTTATTGTATCCGGTGCTACGGAACGGACTGTCTGGCTCCCATGCGGAGCCGTCCCGCCCCGGGAGCGGCGAGCCTGCAGACCCGTCACCCGCGGGGCATGGAATTGCCCACGATCAGCACATCCATATGCCTGCTCCGCCGCAGAAGAGGAGAAACCACGGAGGAACGGCGCAGACGGACCCAGAACCCGTTCAGCGGCTGGCCCATTATCAGCTGTGTGCTTTTGCAGCCGTTGGCGCGCTCCAGTATAATGCCGGCCACCTTGCTGCGCTTGGGTGCATGCTCCAGCATAAATTCTCCGCCCAGACGCACAGTGAGCTCCTGCAAAGCCTGAATACGCCGCTTGACTTCCTCGGACATCGTCTCTCCCACATGGACATGGACGACATGCCAGTCCGCCTTCAGCCTGTGGGCGATGCGAAACCCGCGCCGGATCAGCCGCTCCGCGCAGTCGCTGGCGCTTACGCTGACGTTGATGCACTCCCTGCGCCGCCAAGGTCCGCGAAGCGATGCTCCTTCCTGCTGTGAGGCCTCAAGCCGCTCGTCCACATCGTCGGCAATTTCCCGCAGCGCGAGCTCCCGCAGGGCAATCAGATTGCCGGTTTTAAAAAAATGGTTCAGCGCCTGCTCGACCTTCGTCAAGGCATAGATTTTCCCTTCCCTCAGACGCTGCTGCAGCGCTTTGGGCGCGACATCGATCAGCTCCACTTCATCGGCGAGCCGCAGGATGCTGTCGGGCACCGTCTCTCTGACCCGTACGCCTGTAATATGCTCGACGGCATCGTTAAGGCTTTCCAAATGCTGCACATTGACCGTTGTGATCACGGAAATGCCCGCGTCCAGCACCTCCATGACATCCTCATAGCGTTTCTTGTTTTTGCTGCCGGGGACGTTGGTGTGGGCCAGCTCGTCAATAAGCACGACCTCGGGATTGCGCGCAATAATCGCGGCCACATCCATTTCCTCGAGCGAGGCTCCCCGGTAGTCCATCGCCTTGCGGGGAATGGAAGAGAGCACGCCCGCCTGCGCCATTGTCTCCTGGCGCCCATGTGTTTCCAGCAGGCCGATAATGACATCGATCCCCTTCTTCAGCAGATCGTTCCCTTCGCGAAGCATGATATAGGTTTTGCCCACACCGGGAGCGGCTCCGATATAAACCTTGAATTTGCCGCGCTTGATCCGCTCGATTTTGCGCTCCACCTCCTGCTTGCTCAATCTGCGGTATGGCTCCGAGAACGGCTTGGAAGTCTGGCGATGCGTCGGCAGCACGCGCCCCCCCTCATGGTCGGCGCGGTCGGCCATGAAGAAAATATCAATATCTTTTGTTTTTCTCAGCACGCCGCCCACAATCGAGCCCCGCCAGAACTCCTGCCAGCGGCTTTGCTTGGAGTGGCCCAGCACAATCCTGGTCACATTATGCCTGACCGCATAGTCAACCAAAGCCCCCGGAAGCTTCCTTCTGGCCGGCAGAGGAAGCTCCTCGAACGCCGCCTCCACCTTCTCGGCAAGCTTCCGGATCGAACGCCGGAACGCCGCCTCCTCGCGGGTCAGATGCTTGTCCGGAGGAACAAATACGACAACCCTCATATCGCCGCCAAGACGCCTGGCGATTTGCTGGCCGCGTCTGATATAGATCGAGCCGTTCCAATGATATTGGGCCGATACCAGAATCCGTTCTAAAGCGCCTGTCGGTCCGGTCAGCCCCTGCTCCTCGCGGTGCTTGACCAGCGTATCATTCACCCCCTCCGCTACAAGGCGGAGAGCCAGCTCCCTGAGCATGCCCAGATTTCCCCGCTTCAGCAGGACAGAATCCTTCATGCTGCGCAGATGACCTTCATCAAGCCGCTTCAATAACGTCTCCGGCGAGACATCGATCAGACGCACCTCGTCCGCCAGCTCCAGCGTTTCGGCCTTTACGGAATACTCGACCTCGATGCCGGTAAGCTTATGAGCCAGCTGTGAGATGCCATCCAGCTCATAGACATTGACGGTTGTAATGACGCTGATGCCGTGCCCCAGCAGATAGCGGATATCGTCCAGCCTGGAGGGATGCTCCGCTCCAGGACGGTTGCGGTGCGCAAGTCCGTCAACGAGCACCACCTCCGGATTGCGCTTTAGAATCATCTCCATATTCAAGTCCTTCCTGGCAGTGCCGTCCTTCATCCAATGAATGCTCGGGATCCGCTCCAGGTCAGCCAGCTGCTCGCTGGTTTCCGGGCGCTGCATGGTGGACACGGCGCAGACGACCACTTCAATGCCCTGCTGCTTGAGCGCCTGGCCTTCACGCAGCATATGATAGGTTTTGCCGGAGCCGCTGAAGGCCCCGATATAGATCTTCAGCCAGCCCCGGTGAATTTTGGATATGGACAGCAACAATTCCTCCGGCGTCTTCCGGCGAAAGCCTTCCAAGTGAGCCACCCTACTCCTCACTCCCTTCTGGTTATTGCAAAATACCCCACCGATCCCGGGAAGGGATGGCAGGGCATGAGAATTACGGCGTCACGAGCGCTTGCAGCGCCATATTGAGCCGGAGCACATTGACGCGGGGTTCGCCGAACAGTCCGAGATCGCGTCCCTCCGTATGCTCGTCCACCAGCTGCTGAAGCTGATTCGCATCCAGACCCGTCAGCTTGCTTATGCGCGGAATTTGCACCGCCGCCGACTGCGGCGTAATATGCGGGTCAAGCCCTGAACCGGAATTGGTGATCAGAGCAATCGGCAGTTGAGAAGCGGGCACATCCGGATTGGCCTGCTTCCAGGCATCGATGGAATCCTGAGTCCGTTTCAGCATATCGGGATTGGAAGGGGCGTAATTGTTCGAGCCCGATGCTTCCGCCTTGTAATCGATGCTTGACACTCTCCCTTGAAAGAATGCCGGATTATCGAACTTCTGGCCGATAAGCTCCGAGCCGATTTTATTGCCCTCTGCATCCTTCACCAGGCTGCCATTGGCATGGCCCGGCATAATGACCTGGGCTATTCCCGTACAGACCAGCGGATAAATAATCCCGCAGAGGATGATGAAGACAATGCCGGCCCGCAGAGCGATCCAGAATAGACTCGCGGTAGGCGTCTCCGAAGAAGGAGAGTCCGGTTTGTTCATGGTTATTCCTGCCTTTCCTGAACGGCTAAAATTAGATTCATATCCAGATATGGACGAGCAGATCGATCAATTTGATCCCGATGAATGGAACGACGACTCCGCCCAGACCATAAATCAGGATATTGCGGGACAGCAGCCTCGATGCAATCATCGGCTTGTAGGCCACGCCTCTCATGGCAAGCGGAATCAGCAGCGGAATGATCACGGCATTGAAGATCAATGCCGCCAGGATCGCCGACTTCGGCGAACCCAGATGCATCACATTCAGTGACTTCATCTGCGGAATCGCCAGAATGAACATCGCGGGAATAATCGCAAAGTATTTCGCGATATCGTTGGCGATGCTGAAGGTGGTCAAGGCTCCACGGGTCATCAGCAGCTGCTTGCCGATGGAGACGACCTCGATAATCTTGGACGGGTCGGAATCAAGATCGACCATATTGGCGGCTTCTTTGGCGGCGGCTGTACCGCTGTTCATCGCCAGCCCCACATCGGCCTGGGCCAGCGCCGGAGCATCATTGGTTCCGTCGCCGGTCATCGCGACCAGCTTGCCATCCCCCTGTTCGCGGCGGATTACGGCGATTTTGTCCTCCGGCGTACTCTCCGCGATAAAATCATCCACACCAGCCTCACGGGCGATGGTCGCCGCCGTCAGCGGATTGTCGCCGGTACACATGATCGTCTTGATGCCCATCTCGCGAAGCTGCGCGAACCGTTCGCGCATACCGGGCTTCACGGTATCCTTCAGGTAGATGACACCGACGATTTTGTCGTCTATCGCAACAGCCAGCGGCGTACCGCCTTCTTTTGCGATCCGGTTGCTGTTCTCGTCAAGGTCTTCCGGAATCGTGCCCCCCTGCGCCGCCACCCACTTCTTCACGGCATCCACGGCGCCCTTGCGCGCCTTGCGGCCATCCTTCATATCCAGCCCGCTCATTCTGGTCTCCGCTTTGAACTCGATAAACTCCGCGCCTTCGGCTAACTGGCTGTCATAGTCCAGCCCCTGCTTCCTCATCAGCTCAAGCACTGAACGCCCCTCCGGCGTATCGTCTTTGACAGAGCTTACCGCTGCCCATTGCCCGGTGGCCTCCATACTGGCGCCGCCCACAGGAACGAATTCGCTGGCCATCCGGTTGCCGAAGGTGATGGTCCCGGTCTTGTCCAGTATCATGGTGTTAATATCGCCTGCGGCCTCGACCGCCTTGCCCGACATGGCCAGCACGTTGAACTGCGTCACACGGTCCATCCCCGCAATGCCAATGGCGGACAGCAGACCGCCGATCGTCGTCGGGATGAGACAGACCAGAAGCGCGATCAGCACAGGCACTTCCAGCTTGATATTGACGAAGTCCGCAATCGGCGAAAGCGTAACGACCACGATCAGGAAAATCAGCGTCAAGCTCGTCAGCAGCGTATTAAGCGCCAGCTCATTAGGCGTCTTCTGGCGCTTTGCGCCTTCTACAAGCGAGATCATCCGGTCGATGAAAGACTCTCCGGGATCATTTGTAATCCGCACCGTAATCCGGTCGCTGACAACGCGCGTTCCTCCGGTTACGGAATTGAAATCGCCGCCGGCCTCCTTGATCACAGGAGCGGACTCGCCGGTAATCGCCGACTCGTCCACGGAAGCGAGGCCTTCGGTCACCTCGCCGTCTCCCGGAATCATCTCGCCCTGAGAGACGACAACGAGGTCGCCTTTTCGCAGCTCGGTTGCGTTTACCGTCTTCGTGCTGCCGCCAACAAGCTTGTTCGCCATAATCTCCTGCTTGGATTTCTTCAGCGAATCCGCCTGAGCCTTGCCCCTGCCTTCAGCCAGCGCTTCTGCAAAGTTGGCGAACAGCAGGGTGAACAACAGGATCAGAAAGACCGTCAGGTTAAAGCCAATTTGATCTCCCGTTCCAAAGTAACCCGGGATAATGGTCATCAGCAGCACGACAACGGTCCCTATTTCAACGACAAACATGACAGGGTTTTTGATCATCACAGCGGGATTCAATTTAATGAAACTCTCTTTGACCGCATTCTGCGTAATGGCAGGGGTCAGCATCGTTTTGCGATTCCTGGCTGCACTCATATTGAATTCACCTTCCGTTAGCGAGCGTCAGCTGCTCTGCAATCGGCCCAAGCACGATCGCAGGCAGGAACGTCAGCGCTCCTATGATCAAAACCGTTCCGATCAAAATACCCGTAAACAGCTTGTTATCCGTGCGGAACGTACCGACCGTCTCGGGAATCCAATGCTTGCGGCATAGCGAGCCGGCAACCGCAAGCATGGCAATCATGGAGATATAGCGGCCCAGAATCATCACAAGACCGGTCGTAATATTCCAGAACGGGGTATTGTCCGCCAGGCCCTCAAACCCGGAGCCGTTGTTGGCAGCAGAAGAGGTATACTCATACAGCACCTGCGAAATCCCGTGAAATCCGGGATTGGTGATGGCTCCTTTTCCAAGGTCGGTTACAAAGGCGATCGCAGTCGTGGCCAGAATGATGAAGGGATGCATCAAAATCGCAATGGCAATCAGCTTCATTTCACGCGGCTCGATCTTGCGCCCCAGAAATTCCGGGGTCCGCCCGACCATGAGGCCTGAGAGGAAAACCCCGAGCAGCGCATACATCAGCATGTTGACAAGACCGACGCCTTTGCCGCCGAATATGCAGTTCAACATCATTTCCGCCATCGGCACCATGCCGCCGAGCGGGGTTAGCGTGTCATGCATATTATTGACGCTTCCTGTCGTTGCCGCTGTTGTGACGGCTGTGAACAGCGTCGACTGCGCGATGCCGAACCGGACCTCCTTGCCTTCCATACTGCCCTGCGAGGCATCGATGTCCAGCCTGTTCAATGCCGGATTGCCGCAGAGCTCGGCACTATAGACGGTAATCAGGAACACAAGGAACAAGAACATCATGGCGCAGAAGATGACCCAGCCCTGCTTCTTGTTGCGGGCGAAAAGCCCGTATGTGTATGGAAGAGCGGCGGGCAGCAGCCACATGCTCAGGATTTCGATCACATTGGTCAATCCATTGGGATTCTCGAATGGGTGAGCGGAGTTGACCCCGAAGAAGCCGCCGCCGTTCGTACCCAGATGCTTAATGGACACAAGCGATGCCACAGGCCCAATCGCGATGCTCTGGGCAGCCCCTTCAAGCGAGGTTACGCTCAAGGTCGAATGCAGCGTCTGCGGCACCTGAAGGGCGACGAGCAACAGCGTGATAATAACAGCAGCCGGCAGAAAAATCCGGGTATGGGCTTTAACGAAATCCTCGAAGAAGTTGCCCATCGTACGGCCCTTCTGTGTTATCCCGCGGACAAAAGCAACCGCCACCGAGAAACCGGTCGCCGCTGACGTGAACATCATCATCGTGATGACAGCCATCTGCGAGAAATAGGACAGCCCCGTCTCACCCGAATAATGCTGCAGATTCGTATTGGTGATGAAGCTGATGACCGTGTTGAACGTAAGCGTCTGTTCCATATTGCCAATAGCATTCGGATTGAGGGGAAGGCTCTGCTGGAGCCGCAGCAGGATGTAACTCACGGCCACCAGCACGATATTGGTCAACAGCATGCTTGCCGCATACCGCTTCCAGCTCATGCCCGGACGCCGATTCAGTCCGATTAGAGCGTAGATGAAACGCTCGGATGGTCCGAATATGCGGTCCGTCTTGTTCGGCTCGTTAGAGAATACATGATAAAGATAGGTTCCAACCGGCTTGACCAGCAAGACAAGCACCAGCAGAACGATAACTATTTGAACAATTCCCATCGAACTTCCTCCTTTTAAAATTTCTCCGGATGAATCAGAGCATAGACCAGATAGAGAAAAATAAAAGCCGTTAAAATCCACACGACGATCATGATGGATCTCCTCCCGTATCTTCGACTACCCGGTCGCACCAGTTCATAAAGCCTGTGAATATGAGAAACATGCAGGCCAGCAGCAAAATCATATATACGTCAAGCATGAAATGAACCTCCTTAGGCATCTGTAACTAAACCCCATGTCTCTTCTTTCCAGGTCGTGATAACGGTAATATGCTCCGCATAGAGAGCAGATATTCTCTCGGGTGCCAAATTATTGTTGTACATGGCAGCATAAGGAATGCTCCTTCTTTTAATGTAGACAAAAAGAAGCCGCGATCAGAGCAGCTCTTCTATAGAAGAGGAACTCAGATCGCGGCTTCTGCAAGCACAATAAGGGATATGGGCAAATGCTTCACGTCCTGGACTTCCTGCAGTAAATTCGCCCGTTATCATTACCTTATAGGGTTCACTTACCCCTTTGTCCCGCCCTGAAGTCCGAATCCTTTGGACATAAACCGCTGCGAGAGGATATACAAGATAACGGATGGAGTAGCGTAGAGCATAGAGAATGCCGCCAATCTTCCGTAATCGACCATTCCATATTGCCCGAAAAATTGATACAGCTTCAAGGACGCCGGGAAATTCTCAGGTGTCTGCAGGAGAATATAAGGGACAAAAAAATTGCCCCAGCTCCCCGAGAATGTAAATATCGCTACGGTGCAGATGCCCGGAACCATCAAGGGTGCGACTACTTTCCGGATGCCGGCGAAGATGGACGCCCCGTCGACCCATGCCGCTTCTTCCAGATCGCTTGGCACCGAATCCATGAAGTTTTTGAGCATCCAGATTCCATAAGGCATGGAGGATGCCACATAAAACAAGATGACCCCAAAAATATTATCGTACAGCTTGATGCTCAGGAACAATTGATAGACCGGGACCATCACGGCTGTAATCGGCAAAGAAGTCATAAATAAAATGGTCAGCATGAAGGGCTTCTTATATTTCATTTGATACCGCGACAACGGGTAAGCGGCAAGCAGGGCCAGCAGCACGACGAGAACGGCTTGACCGCCTGACATGATCAGCCCGATGATGTAGGCGCGCTGATTTTCAGGGCTGGTAATGACATCGGCATAATTGGCCCCGGTAATACGATTGGGCAGCTTGAGCGATTGCATCGCATTGGAATCGACCGACGCTACCAGAACCCACAGAAGAGGCAGGATGAAGCAAATTCCAATCAAGGTAAGAATTGCATACGGCATAATCACGTAGATGCGCTTACGTTGTTTTGCATTCATAGTAGGAAGTCCCCTTGTCATTTACTCCTTCATCGAGCGAATATAGAACAAGCTGAGCACAACGCCAATGACCAACAGCAGCATGGATATTGCCGTTCCATATCCCAGCTGATAATTGACAAAGGCCTGATTATACATGAAGATCGGCAGGGTCGTGGTGGAATTTCCCGGTCCTCCGCCCGTCATCGCATAAATCAGCCCAAAAACCCCCAGCGTCTGAAGGGTAACAAGCATCGCATTCGTGGTAATGGTATCTTTAATGTACGGAATCGTAATCCGGGTTAAAATCTGCCATTTGGATGCCCCGTCCACAACAGCCGCTTCCTCGATTTCACTTGGCACATCGTCCAGCGCGGCTTGAAACACCAGCATGGAGAAGGCGGTGCCATGCCATATATTCGCAAGGATGATCGTGAGCATGGGGACGGTATACAGCCAGGCGACTTCTGTAATTCCCAGGAAGCCGAGAATAGCGTTGAGTGTGCCATCATCCCCGAAGAAGCTGTACAGACATAAAGCGCACACGATTTCCGGGGTTACCCAGCCTGCCAGCACAATCGTTCCAATGACACGCCGAAAACTCTTTTTTTTATGCTTCATCAGCATCGCAATGAGAAAACCGAGCACCTGCTGACCGATGACGGCCGAACCGAACAGGAAGATCAACGTATTCCATATGCTGATCTTGACCGTCGGGTCTTCAAACATATGAATATAGTTGTCCAGCCCGATGAATTTCAGTTCCTTGGCTGATTCTCCGGTTAAGGCCAGATTGGTAAAGGAATAAAAAAAGGTCAGGACAATGGGATAGATAAAAAACACCAGCATTATCGCGATCGAAGGAAGCAGGAAATACAACCAGGTATAGGTTTTTCTTTTCTTGTAGGGAACATCAACCGTCAGGCTGCTCATGCGCCGTTCTCCTCCCGCACGCCGAATATCAGAAAAAACGCATGCCCAAGCGCTCCGCGCGTCAGCCCGACCAGGAGCTGCTTGAGCAAGCTTTTTTGCCGTTATTCCTTGTTTATTTCTCCATCACATGATCCTCGCCGACAATTCGGGTTACATCCTGCGTGTATTTATTGAGCGCATCTTCAGGAGATGTACCCGTCGTTACGGATTCAACCATGGTTTGAATTTGTGTGGACACTTCGGGATATTTGTCCTGCGCCGGTCTGAATTCAGCGTTTTGCAAATATTCCGTCGCAAGCTCATTAAACGGCATCTTGGTATATTCGGGATCCTTCGCAACATCGGCCCGGACCGTAATATTGCCTGATGCGATAACAAGCTTCTGCGTGTTCTCTTTGTTAAGCGCAAATTTGATAAAGTTCCATGCTTCATCCTTGTTCTGTGAATTGCTTGGAATCGACAGCGCCCAGCCGCCTGCCAGCGTTATCGATCCCGGCTCCTGGCCTTTGCTGGTCGGCATCGGCGCGAAGCCGAGCACATCCTTATATTCCGGCCAAGGGGAAGCTCCGGTATCAAAATAATTGCCCGTGATCCAGGAACCGTCAAGTGAGATGGCAAGCTTGCCTTGCGGCAAATATTCGCGTGAGGATGTATTGCCCGCTTGACCGTTCAACACCTTGGAGAGCGGCGGTCCGAGCTTCTCCTTGTTCACGGTCTCAATAAACTTCAATGCATCCAGAATTCCCTGGCTCCTGGCGATCCATTTTCCGCTCGCATCGTCATACAGTCTCTCCCCTGTCCCGTAGAGCAGCATCTCATAGGTCTGCATGGAAGTCGCTTCTCCCGTGGCTTTGCCGAGGTTCATCCAAATCGGGACAATATCCTCTCCCGCTTGCTGCTTGATCGTTCTCGCCGCGTTCAGGACATCGTCCCATGACTTCGGCTGCCAATCCTCCGGAAGACCCGCTTGCTTGAAAATCTCCTTGTTGTACCACAGTCCTCTGGAATCCGTATTGTAAGGTACCCCATATACTTTTCCGTCACTTGCCGTGACCCCTTTTTTCATGGCCTCGATAAAAGAGCCGTTGGTCCAATCCTCCCAATCCTTCAGCTTGTCATCCAACGGTTCAAGATACCCTGCGCTTGCATCCGAATTCAGAATAAAGGTGTCTTCCGTTACAATATCCGGTGCGGTATCCTTGGATTTCAGCGCCAATGCGACCTTGGCAAAATAATCGCCCTCGGACGCTTGTATAGGCGCCGGCTTGATTTCCACATTCTTATCGGGATAACGGGCTGCCACATCTGTAATCCATTTATAAAGCGTGCCTTTCTCGCCCGTTCCGTCATCCCTGTAGGTAATCGTTATGGTTTTCTTGGCTTCATCACCGTCGCCCGGCTTGCCGGAACAACCAAACAACAAAAATACGCACAAAAAAACGGTTACAACGAGATACAATTTCCTTTGACTGATTGGCATGCTTTGTTCCTCCCTGTTCTTGAGTGCTGATAGCCGCCTCCCGGAATCTGCCTTATGTACGTCCTTACCGGAGGTCTTATAAACATACTTTAGCAATGAACTATTTATTCGAACTTTTCATATCAACGTACAACCTTTCCTGAAACTCCCATATACTCTTGGGCTTTCACATGAAAAAAACCGTCAGACCACCTGTAGAAGTGGAATAACGGCTTATTTCTTTACGGCATTTATCATGACTATTCACCTTTGAGCGGGCAGCATTCATCCTTTTATGGAGCCTGCCGTCAGACCATCGACAAAGTACTTGTGGCCGACAATGCTCAGCAGCACGAGCACGGGGAGCGACATGAGCAGCGCACCTGTAATCGGAGACGCATAATCAATCTCATAGGGGTTATTCATCGTCGTAAGCCCGACGGCCAGCGTCATCTTCGAGCCTGAGGTCAAATAAATCAAAGGGCCTAAATAATCATTCCAGGCATTCATGAAGGTAAGAAGAGCAACGATCCCGATGGCACTGGCGCTGAGCGGAAAGGCGATACGGATGAAGGTGCCAAGCTCCGAGCAGCCGTCAATCCTGGCGCTGTCGAAGATTTCCTTCGGGATGGTTACCATCACCTGACGGATCAGGAAAATCCCGAATGCGCCTACGGCTCCCGGAAGAATGAGAGGCCAGAAGGTATCCAGCCAGCGGAACGCCCGGAACATGATAAAAGAAGGGACGAGCGAGATTTGGCCCGGAATCATCATGGTTGTCAGCATCGCGATAAACAGTCCGTGCTTGTATTTGAAATCAAAGCGGGCAAAGCCGTAAGCGACAAGCGAGTTGAATACAATGGCCAGCAGCGTCAGGGAAACCGCGATAATCAGGCTGTTGGCGAGCTGGGTGAAAAACGGCAGCTTCTCGAATAAATGACTGAAATTGCTAAAGGTCAGGTGAAAGGGAATGGGGTTGAGCGGATCCCCCACAATGTCCGCATAGGGTTTAAATGACGTCCCGATCATGAACAGGAAGGGCGTGAGAAACAGCAGGCTCAACACAATCAGCGCAGCATAGGTCAGAATACGGCCGAGACCGCTCCAGGGATTCGCGGAAGCTTTAACGGCCGGGAACCGGTGGGCGGCTTCGATAGTCGATTTTCGCATCATCATCTCCTTAGTCCCCCTGCTTATTGACATTGAACATTTTCAGCTGCAGGAAGCCGATCACAATCATCAGCAGTGTAAACACATAGCCAAGCGCAGCCGAGTAGGTGAAATCCAGACGGCGGAAAGCCTGGTCGTACAGGTATGTGGTCGGGAAAACAAGCGAATTCTCCGGTCCGAAGCCGCTTCCCGCTAAGATGAAAGCTTCGCTGAACATCCCGTAAGAACCAAGCAGGCACTGGAAAACAATAAAGGTCATGATGGGCCGAAGCAGCGGCAGCGTCACATGCCACAGGCGCTGAGACGGCCTTGCCCCGTCGATCTTGGCCGCTTCGATTAACTCGTATGGCACGTTCTGCAGTCCGGCAAGGAAGAACAAAATATTGACGCCAAGAAACTTCCATGTACACAAAATGATGAGCGCCGGTATCGTCCAGGCCGGATCCTTCAGCCAGCCGACCGGATCAGCGCCGAATACGCCGAGCAGCTTGTTAAGCACTCCGCTGTCGCGCTCCAGCAGCAATTTAAAGATGATTCCGACAGCCACCGCTGACGTGATATTCGGTGTAAAGAAGAAGGTTGCGAAGAACCCTTTCCGCTTGGCAATATAAGGCCTGCCCAGCATCAAGGCTACTCCGAGGGCAACCGGCAGAATAATGAACAAGCTGCCCAGCGCAAGCTTCGTGCCATTCCACATCGACTTCCAGAAGAAGCCGTCTTTCAGTACGAACATGTAGTTGGAGAAGCCGGCGAATTCATAACCGTCTGTTCCTTTCTGAAAGCTCAGCCATAACCCGTACAAAATCGGATACAGGCCGAAAATGGCATAAGCAATAAAAAAAGGGCTTATAAAGAGCAGCGGAGCCAGCCTCCAACGGCTTATGGCATTCGAAACCATCGGTCATCCTCCTAACGATTACTAGATTAAACAGACCAAAGATGAACAAAGCATACGGCTTGCCACTTCTACTTTTCTCTGGCCTCTTCCGCATCCATCAGGCTTTGCAGCTCCTCCTCGACCTTGGACAGAAACTCCTCTGGCGTCATCTTCCCTTTCTGATAATCGGGCTCGAATTTATCCCATGCCTTGCCGATCAGCGACCGCCACCACGCCTGGTTCTGGCTTGGAGCCTGCTCGCTGAGATCCGCATACAAGGCTGCCATATCCTGCCCGCCGAAATACTTCGTAATGGCGCTTTCCTTGTGCAGCTCCGGCGATTGGGCTGCGCTGGTCAGTGCCGGAAACAAATTGATGATCTGGAAGCTGTGGACGATATTATCGGTATCCAGATGCGTGTAGCGCAGGAAGTCCCAGGCTTCGTTCTTGTTTGGGCTGAACTTCGTCAGGGCGAGTCCGGTGCCTCCGGATACCGTCGTTGGAACTGAATCCGGTCCGCCCAGCGGCATCGGAACCGCTGCCCATTTCCCGGCCAGATCCGGCGAATTCTGGACAAGCTGTCCCGCCCACCAGTCGGGACCGGAGGCCGCGATGAACTGCCCATTGGTGTAGCCCTGCCAGAGCTGCGGCCCTTCCGGACTCGTTTTGCTGAGAAGGCCCTGATCCTTCCAATCCTTGATCCGCTTCAGAACTTCGATACCTTCCGGCGTATTGATTCCGATCTTCGCATCCTTGGTCACGACATCGCCGCCCTCCTGCCGCAGCAGCTGCTCGAACAGGCCTTCGTCTTTCTCGGTGCCGCTTAGAATATATTTGTTGTCTCCAGTCAGAGGCTTGGAGGCTTCCATGAATGCGTCCCATGTCTGGAGCTTGGCAACATCGATGCCTGCTGCGTCATAGAGGTCTTTGCGATAATAGAGCGCCGACACGCAGGCCGCGATCTCGATGCCGTAAACCTTGCTGTCCACCGTGTAGAGATCGAGTCGTCCTTTTGGAATCGCATCTGAGAGCCCGGCAGAATCGAGATAGCTGTTAAGCGGCTCGAATGGAATATCGCCCTTGATATAGCGGGGAAACGAGCCCTGCTCGACGTCGATCAAATCCGGGGACCCCTTGCCGCCGGACTGTGCGATGACGGTGTATTTGTCATAGAGAGCGGCTGCTTCGAGCAGCTCGATTTTGATCGTGATATCGGGATGCTCCTTCTCGTATTTCGCTTTCATTTCGTCATAATATTGTTTATGGGTGTCCGCGAAGGTCCATAAGGTTATCGTCTTCCTTCCTTGGGAATCCCCCGTATTTCCACTGCCGGCACTACCGGAACCACTGCTTCCGCTGCATCCAATCAAGGAGATTAGAAGAGATAAGACAAATAGGAAGCTCATTGCTCTTTTCATTTTTATTACCCCCTTGTCAATTGAGATATCACGATTGTAAGCGCTGCCGCGATGTCTTAGACAAGATGGTAACACCTTCTGAAAAGGGCAACAATACCACCAATTGACAGTTTATGAACTGCAATTGATATCTCCTTTTTTGCCTGTCAGGCTGGTTAAACTCCGGTGACCGGCAGGCTGTTCGCTCATTGGTCCTGCCAGGCTTCCTTTCTGATTTCGGATGGGGACATCCCCGTCCTCTGCTTCAGGCATCTGGAGAAGTGGATGGCCGTCTTGAAGCCGCAGCGCAACGAAATTTCCCCGATCGTAAACCCTGTATGAGCCAGCATTTCAATCGCCTGCCGGACCCGGTAATGCCAAAGATATTTAATCGGTGTTGTATTCTCGTGGATGCGGAACAGCCTGATCAGATGCTCCGGCGTCACATTGACATGCGCGGCCAGTCCGTTCAACGTCCACTCCTCGGCATATCGCTCATGAATCATGCTTTTCGCCAATACGACGGATGGATGAACATTATGCAGCCGGCGTTCCCGCGTATGCTCGTGCGCGAACAGGTGCAGGGCGGCGATACCGATATGCCTCATCTGCCCGCTTTCCGCTGTAACGCCTTCTTTTAAATCCAGCATGAGATCCGTCAGTTTATTCAGCTCTGCGGAAATCGGCCTGCAAAACGGAAGCTGATTCAGCTCCTCCTCTTCCCGCTCCGACAGATCCGGTATATGAACGGCGATCCAGCGGTGCCAGGTCTCCTGGGTCCTGGCGAACTCAAAAAACTCACGATGGCCCGGCTTCAGCAGAATCACATGACCGGGTGATACCGAATGCTCTGCTGTATCAATCGTGACATTCATATGACCTGTATGCAGGAGCACAAGCTGAATATCATTCTGGTAACGCGGCCCGTATTGTCCTCCTGGCGAATAGACAATCGTTCCGCAGTCCGCACTGCTCGCTCTGTCAATCCCCAGCCGCTCGGTTTCCTTATGCATAAGCAGACCCTCCCTGAACCTATCCTAGCAATATCAGGAAGGAATAAGTAGAAGCTTTCGGTCCACTCACTACGCTGCTTGAAAGGTGCGGAACACTACCTTCATATTCTTATGATCAACATTGATCGGGTCTGGTCTTTTTGAAATAAAATGTATAAAAATTACATTCGTACGCAAGCTAAAAAGCGCTAAATCATATACCCTAATGCATACATTGAAGATTGAAAGCAGGGTAAGAAAAGATGTGAATGAAATGGAATTTTTCAAAGTAATGGGGCAGCGTTCCATTTCTCAATTAAGATTCCTCGATTTCATTATCGCTCTTGTGCTCGGGAATATTATTGCCCATCCGCTTTCGGATGAGAACCTGGGATTAAAAGGGTCCGTTATCACAACGATCGTTCTGATCGTTCTATATGTTGCAGCGACCTGGCTGAGCTTGAAGTGGCCATTATTAAAGCGGTATCTCGATCCGCCGCCGATCACGCTTATTGCCAATGGTCAAATCCAGTTTCACAGCCTGTCTATTGCAAGAATCTCATTTGATTATTTATTTTCTGAGCTTCGAAAAGAAAAAGTGGATGATATACAAAAGGTATCCCTTGCGGTTTGGGAGCCGGGAGGAACAATATCCGTTTTTATGAAAACCCAATACCAACCGCTTACACCCGCTGATATGAAAATTGAAACCCCGCCATTTACCATCACCAGGCCGATAATCTTTGAAGGAAAAATCGATATTTACATTAGTTCCGAAGAATTCTGTATTTGCATCGGATTCGATAAAAAGTGGCTGAAAGACTTTAAGTCTCAATATGGGATCAAAATAATTATCGTCTCGAACAGTAAGCCTCCTGTGCAGGACAGCGATCTGGTTAATGAGATTCCGGCTTTGTTCGAGGCGGGTAAACCGAAGAGAAAAGCATTTATGGCTGCTTTGGATATACTCGGGACCCGCAAAAAAGAGACAGCCGTTATTGGCGACGGCATTATTACTGATTTATGGGGTGGAAATCGGCTGGGAATATATACGGTCTTTGTTTCGCCTCCATGGATAAAACCCCGGTTTATCGGTGCAATAAAACGGTTGATGGTAAAAGTACTTCGGGTGTAACGGCAGCTGTGAGCTGAAACTTTTGTTATATACTGGAGCTATCATGATGATATACTCTTTCATATAGTGAAACAGTAACAGCGTCTAAAAGCAGCAGTAAAAAAATATACCGGGAATGTGATAAGGATATGGTTAAGGCAGTCAAGTAAACCTCCTAAAAGAAAAAAATATAGAAATTTTAGGAGGTTATAAAAATGATTTTCAATCCGATCGACCTTGATACTTGGAGTAGAAAACCCTATTTTGATCATTATGTAAACAATGTAAGATGTACCTACAGCATGACGGCCAACATTGATATTACCCGGCTGTTGGAAGCCATCAAGAAAAAGGGGATTAAGCTGTACCCGGCATTGATTCATATGATAACTACAGTGGTAAACCGTCACCGTGAATTTCGCACATGTCTTGATTACCGGAACAGGTTAGGTTACTGGGACAGCATGTCTCCCAGCTTTACCATTTTCCATGATGATGATAAGACTTTTTCATCCGTCTGGACCCCCTACTGCGAAGATTATAAAGAGTTCAACCTCCGATATCTGGATGATATGGAAAAATACGGATGTGTTAAGCAGTTTGCCGCTAAAACGAACGAGCCGCCAAACACCTTCCCTGTTTCCAGCATTCCATGGGTCAGCTTCACGGGCTTTAACCTGAACGTCTATACCGAAGGGACCTATTTTCTGCCGATCTTTACAATGGGAAAATATTTTAAGCAAGATGAAAAAATACTTCTGCCCTTATCGGTGCAGCTTCACCACGCGGTATGTGACGGCTATCATGCCGGCCTGATGTTTAATGAGCTGCAAGCACGGGCAGATACCTGCAAGGAATGGCTGCCAAACTAATAATTAAGCAGCAGGGGGCGTCTCCGGCTGCCTTCAGATTCCAAAGAGAAAGACTATTGATCGATTCAATAGTCTTTCTTTTGTTAACTTTATGAGGTTTTTCGGCAGATGTATTCGTTTACGGGTTTTGACGATGGCACTCTTCCATAACGGCAATTTGCCGGCGCACCTGCTGCGGCGTCACCTCCAGCGCTTTTCCGTGAACGATCGTATCATAGAGCATGCAGTAGAAGCTTTGAGCCATGGTATGGAACAGATCTTTTTTCTGCTCCTCGGGAATATCCCAGCTTTCTTCATACCAGTTCAGCTGCTCGCGGCAGTAGGCTGGCTCGTTTTTGTCATTGACCAATGGCGTCTCCACCAGAGTCAGCTCTCCGGCCTCCTCCTGCTTGAAATACTTCCAATCCAGATGGCTGGTGCTTCCTTTGATGCCGCCTCTGGTTCCCTGCACGTTATAGGTAAAGCTCGGATAGGCGCAGCAGGAGGAAATCTCCACATCAATGACGGGATGACCCTGGCCATGCAAAATCAGCTTCACGAAGTCTTCGGCATCTCCAGCCGTGTTTGCGCGGTCCATGATGGAAGTAATATTCGGCATGGACTCGCCGCCAAAGAACTGGAGAGCCTGATCCACCGGATGCGGCCCGGTATTCAGCAGATTGCCGCCGTTATTGGCCCGCAAGGTCTGCCAATCCCATCTTCTGGCGAAATTATTATAGGCGATGCTGACCTGAACCACTCTGCCGATGCTCCCGGAAGCGATAATTTCCTCGATTCTATTAAAAGCCGGCGCATACCGCGACTGCTGATATACTGTAAGCAATTTCCCCGTTCGCCCGGCAGTCTCGATCAAAATGTCCACCTCGGCTGCCGTCCGGGCCAGCGGCTTCTCGCAGAGCACATTGAACCCGTGCTCCAAAATCTCCTTGGAGATGGAGAAATGGTAGTTGCTGGGGGAAGCATTGATGATCAAATCAAGATCGGTTCTCTTAAACAGATCGCGATAATCGCTGTACACGTCGACATTCAGCTCACGCCTGGCTCTCTCCAGCCGTTCCTCCAACGTATCGGATACCGCAACAATTTCGAATTTATCCTTTAATTGGCTTAAAGAATGGGCATGTATATCCCGGCCGCTGCGTCCCTGGCCGATTATGGCTACTCGGACTCTGCTCATACGGTCACCTCCGATGCTAATTTACGCATATATTGAACATATTGCGGAAAAGCGATTTCCGGATTTTCCAATTCCGGATGCCATTTTTTCTCCCACTCCAAGGTGAAATAGCCCTGGTAGCCTTCCCGAACCAACAATTTATAGATCTCTTTCAGCGGAATATCCCCTTCTCCGGTTAAACAATACTGGAAGCCGTCCGGGCTGCCTTCTGCCGTACGCGAGTCTTTGACATGCGTATAGTCGATCCATTTGCCCAAGGCGCTCCAGCTATCCTCAGGCTGTTCCCCTACCATCCGGTACGGATGGTGCACATCCCACAGCACGCCCACAGCCTTCTGATCCACCTGCTCCATGACCTTCCTCATATCCGTGCAGGAGATCCAGTCATCATGCGTTTCTATCAGAATTTTGACACCATGCTCCCTGGCGACAGCCGCCATAGCGCTTACATGCCCTACGACCTTCTGAACTGCGGTATCCCGGTCGGCACCGCTGATCTTGCCGCCGAAGACACGAATATACCGTGTGCCGAAAAGGCTGCAAAGCTTCGAGAATTCGGTAATCTCCTGCATATTCTTCTCAAAGTTCTCATCCGGAAATAAATGCACGGAGCTGGAGAAGCAGGATACGCGAAGCCCGGCATCGGTGATTTGGCTCAAGGTCTGGTGGACCTTCTCCGAAAATTCCGGAAGCTTATAGATATCCATTTCGCCCGTTAACCCTCTAAAGTCAATCGCATCAAAGCCGTATTCGACAGCCTTAGCAATAATTTTGTCCAGGGGCCAGTCGGGGCACCCTAAAGTGGTGAAGGATAATTTCATGCCGTTTCACTCCAATGTAATAAGAATGGGTCAATCCAAATTGTCTAGCCGTTTTTCTTCTTGTAGGATTCGTTCATTTCCTGAATGATCTGATTAAAATTGGCGTCCGCCTTTAACTGCTCGACAAACTTGTCGTAGCTCTCCGGGGTTTCCTTGCCGACGATCATTTTGACCTTCATATCAATGATTTTCTTCTGGTACTCAGGCCAATATTTGATCCAGGCATCAGAATCAACGCCGATGGAAGGATCGAGAACCGCATACTTCGTCCGTTCATCGATGATTTTGGCGTGGCGGTCGTAATCCTCTTTGGGAATGCCGGCCTTGAAGGCTTTCTGGTATTTGTCGAATTTCAGGAAAATCTGTCCCATCGCCTGCTGGGAGACGTTGTCTGTCTTGGCTTGCTCCGTTGGGACTTTGAAGCCGTCCTGCTCGGTAAAATGGACATCCTTGAAGCCGTAATTCGCCAAATCGGAGCCTTCATCCGAAGCGCCGAAGTCCATGAACTCCATGATTTTCTTCACCTTCGCCTCAGACACCTTCTTGGGAATCATGAACATGCCGAAAGAGCCGGGGTCGGTAACCGTTGTGCCGTTCAGGGATACAAGCGGCATCACATAAGCTTCTGGGGTTTGCTTCCTGAGCTCAGCCGTCGATTCCCAGGCCTGATCCATGGGCACGGCATCCACACCTCCTTTGCCTGCCTTCATCATATCGAGTGTCTGTGTTTGCTTCAAGATGCTAAAGTCCTCCGGGATCAGCTTTTCTGCATAGAGCTTATTCAGATACATTAGTGCCTCTTTTTGCGACGGCAGGAAAATCGTAGGGGTCAGTACCCCGTCCTCCAGCTTCCAATCTCCGACGGTTTTCGTAAAGGCCGTCTCGATGACATTGAATTTCCCTACGCCGGTCGGGTCCGTATAACCCAGAAAACCGTAAGTATCGTCTTTCCCATTGCCGTCAGGATCCTTGGTTGCAAATGCTTTCATGACTTCGTACAGCTCATCGGTCGTAGCCGGCTCCTTGAGTCCCAGCTTATCCAGCCAATCCTTGCGGATATTCAACCCGGTCTGGCCATATACGGGTCTTACACGCGGAATGCCGTAGTTTCGGCCATCGCCGAATGCGAGATTCTTCCAGGTAAGCTCAGGAAATTTGGCGAGATTGGGATAACTCTTGTACATATCCGTCAAATCCCAGAAAGCCCCCTGCTGCGACATGCTTTTAACGAGCGGATACCGTTGCGGATAATCCGCAAGAATCATATCCGGCAGATCGCCTGAGGCCAAGGTTACGTTCAGCTTGTCAGCGTAGTTATTCGGCGATACCCAGGTGATTTTAAGCTTCGTGTTGGTGCGCTTCTCGATCTCCTTCACAATTACATTGTCTTCGTCCGGAGGCTCCTGCGAGAAGAAGGTGGTCATAATGCTGATTTCTGTGGGCTCCTCTTTCTGGTCGCCTGTGCTTTTGCCTGTTGATCCCGGATTTGAACCGCAAGCCGCTGTAATTAACAATAGTACAGATGCAAGCATGAACGGTATCGTCCTCATGGCCGATTTTCTTTTGAATATCAACGCTGCGCCCTCCTTTTCAATCGTTGTTTATATATCATTCCTTGACAGAGCCGACCATCACGCCTTTGGCGAAATGCTTCTGCAGGAATGGATATATCAGGATAATGGGTACTGTGGCAACGACGACGGCCGCCATCTTTAAGGTTTCCTTGGGCATTTCCTGTTCGGATGCGATTTGTCCGGCAAGATCGCCGCCGCTGGTCGAGGAATCGATCAGCATATTTTGCAGCAGCACCTGCAGCGGCCATTTGTCGAAGTCATTAATGTACAAAATCGCGTGAAAAAACACATTCCAATAGCTTACCGCATAAAACAGCCCAAACGCCGCCAGAGAAGGCAGCGACAGCGGGAGAATGATTTTCACCCAGATCCCCATATCGTTGCAGCCATCAATGCTTGCCGCTTCCTCCAGGCTGGCAGGAATACTGTCATAGAAGCTCTTCATCAGAAAGATATACCAGCCGCTGGTTAAGGCGGGAATGATCAAGGACCAGATGCTGTTGATCAGCCCGAGGCTTTTTACAACCAGGTACGG
This sequence comes from Paenibacillus sp. JT31N11, assembly GCF_056269285.1. Taxonomy (NCBI): domain Bacteria; kingdom Bacillati; phylum Bacillota; class Bacilli; order Caryophanales; family Paenibacillaceae; genus Paenibacillus; species Paenibacillus sp. JT31N11. The sequence goes on along the minus strand of NZ_JBWDNQ010000003.1, from coordinate 290,460 downwards.
CGGAATAATGCCGGGATTAAACAAAATCGAGATCAAGACGAGCAGCAGCAGCACCTTTCTCCCCCGGAGCCGCCTTCGGGATAAGGAATAAGCGAAGCTTGAGGTAACCGCAAGGCTCAGCAGCGTTCCGACAATGGCGAGAAAGGCGCTGTTCCCCGCTGCCTTGATGAATGTGCCTGTGGACAGCAGATACTTGTAATTGACCAGTGTCCATTCGGACGGAAAGACGAACACGCCCGCTTTTTGAATGTACTCCGATGGCGTTGCAAAGGAGACCACAATGATATATAGAAAGGGGATAATGGTAATGACGCCCGCAAAAACAAGTATTAGCGTGACCACGAGATCAAATGAGAATCCCCGGAACGTTCTTGTCACAATCCCGCCTCCTCAATATAAGCCGTCTTCGCCGAATTTCTTGGCCAGCCAGTTGGTTGTGATGACCAGAATGAGCGCCACAACCGATTTGAACAGCCCAACGGCTGTTGTAAAGCTGAATTGGCCGTTCTTGACCCCCATGCGGAACACATAGGTTTCAAATACATCCGATACACTGGAAACCGCGCTGCTGGTCATTAGATAAACCTGCTCGAAGCCGACATCCATCACCTGCCCCAGCCGCAGAATCAATAAGGTAATGACAACATTCTTGATTGCCGGCAGGGTTACATGCCACATTTGGCGCAGCCGGTTGGCGCCGTCCATTTTGGCCGCTTCGTAAAGAGCCGGATCCGTGCCGGCAATGGCCGCCAGAAAGATAACGGTTCCCCATCCGGCTTCCTTCCATATGGATTGAAGCGTAAGCATAATCCAAAAATAATTGGGATTCGTCAGGAAGTCGATTTTCTCAAAGCCCATCATGGCGACTACGTTATTGACGATTCCGCCGGTACGGGAAAACAGTAAGAAGGTCATCCCCGCGATAATTACCCATGAGAAAAAGTGGGGTAGATAGACAACACTTTGAATCGTCGATTTAAATTTTCTGCTTCGGACCTCATTTAATAGAAGAGACACAATAATCGGGACCGGGAAGAAGAAAACGAGATTGAGCAGGCTGATCATCATCGTATTCCGAAACAGATTCCAGAATTCGCTGCCCAGGAAGAAACGTTCAAAATTCTCAAACCCTACCCATTTGCTGTGCAAGAAGCCTTGATAAGGGGAGTAATCCTGGAACGCAATCAAAATCCCGCCCATGGGCACATACTTGAAAATAAGAAAGTAGAGAATTCCCGGCAGAGCCAAAATGTATAAATATTTGTCTCTCAGGAGGTCCTTCATCACCGGCTGAAATTTGCTTTTGTTTGGTGCCTGTCCGGCTCTCTTGTTCAATTCCGTTAACGCGTTTGGCATTCCCCACCCACCTTTCCTCTGCTCAAGTGAATTCATGCTCTGAATGTACCCGATGGCCCCATTTCTCACAATCCGACTTTTTCCCAATTCCATTAACCGGGATTGTACTTTTTCCCATTTGCCCGTTTTCAAGTCCATACAGGCATAAAAAAAGGGCTGAATGCCCAAGCATTACAGCCTCAAAACAGATTCCCGATATTCCCCTGGCGTAATCCCTTCTGATTTTTTAAATATTTTATTTAGATAGGAAGGCTGGTAGCCCACTCTGGCAGCAATCTCGGTAACCTTCAAATCCGTATTTCTTAAAAGCTGCTTCGTTTTATCCAAACGGATCCCGGTGACATAGTCAATGAAATTCTGGTTGGTCACCTGCACAAAGATGGCGCTCAGCCGTTTGGGCAGAATTCCGATGCGATCGGATAGATACTCCAAGGAAATATCCTTCATATATTCCTGATTGATAATATCCTTGGCCTTGCGGATCGTCTGCTTCATTTCAATGCCCTGCTTCTCGGAAAATGCGATGAGAAAGGGATGGATGACTTTATTTACGAACCACTTGTTGATTTCATCGATTTCCTTGAGCCTGAACAGCTGCTCGTAGAGATTTATGCCTTGGCTAGCGCTGGAATGCACTACCCCAAGCTGCATCATTGCCCGTAACACACTGCCCAGCAGCTGAGCCATATATTGTTGAATTTGAAACGCCTTTCCCGCATTTTGCCTTAATACCAGAATAAACTCGTTCCATTTCTGAAGGGTTTCTTCCGCGGCTCTCATTTGAAGCGCGTGAATGAATTCCTTTTCGATCTGAAACGGATAATCCGGATTATCCTTCACATAGGGAATGAAATCATCTGTGCTGAGGATTTGCCCATGCTCCCCGATATTTCGAAAATGCAGGCATTGCTTGACCTCCTCGAGCGCTGTCGGCAGATCCTTGAGCTCATGAATCGTCCTGCTTACCCCTACGGCCACATGGACACCCAGTAGCTTGGTGATTATGGTGATCACTTCATTCGAAAATCTGAACAATTCACTCTTGATTTGTTCCTTGGGCTTATCCTCCCCAAACCAGATGAGCTGCGCAACGGTTAAGTTATGGAGATTGACAGCCTCCATATTCTCCTTATCGCCGGAGAGTTCCTCCATAATATTGGCTGCAGCGAAGGTGACGAGCTGCTCGTCCCCTTCCACGAATCTTTTGCTTAATTCGGAAAACGGGGATAATTGGATGAGCAGGAGAGCAAATCTCTTGTTTTCCGTATTCCAGCCATGCTCCTCCATCCGCCTCCGCAGCTCATTTTCAGAAAAGAAATAAAGCTGGCCCTGAATCAGCTGCAGCAAAAATCCTTTCTTCATACTGTACCGGTTCTCTTCCAGCAGAGATTGGAATAACCGGCTTTCCCGGGTAATATGGAGCCATTTGTTCTCTATATACTTGATTTCATCCGACCTGTCCTCCTCCTGCAGCTTGCTGCCGATACTCCCGCCGAACATTTGAACCAGCCGCTTGATGGGCCTGTACATGCGCTGCGAAGCAAACCAGGACAGCAAGGCCGCAATCACAACGCCCAGCAAACTCGCACCAAGCATAAACTTTGATGTCAAGGTGATCGGTTCCATTAACTGGGACAGCGGGGTAGCAATCACATAACGCCAGCCTGTACGGGAAAGAGTCGCATTGGCAACCGAATATTCCGCCCCCTCCCACTTCACGGTGAAGGAATCGGCGTTCCTGTCTTCCTTGATCACTTTGCCTCTTATGTAATCCTTCAGATCTTGCTTGTCCGGGTCTGTTTCTGTTTCTTTACCGGATGTTATCCAATCACCATTGGGCTTGATGATGAAAGAAATTCCGTTCTCATACGGATTCATCTGCGTTATTTCTTTATCGAGCAGGCTCTTGTCCAAATAAACCAGCAGCGCTCCATAAGGCCTTGTACTGACAAAGGGAAGCTTATGGACCAAGACCAGGGGAAACAATTCGCCGCCGTTTGGAGAATAGGTTTCCGTATCGCTCCAGTACATCAGATCCTCTGATTTCAATATCATGTCGTATACAGCCTTGTTCGGCTCATCTTTGAGCTTGATCGCCCCCCTGTCATTGGAAACCAGCAGCTGCTGGTTTTCCAGATACAGATCAATCCGCAAAATCATATCGTCAGAGCTTTGGGTGACCGCCAGCAAACTGTAAATATCCTGCATGACCCGAAATTCATCGATAAAATTTGTATTTCTGAGCTTTTCATCGAATATCGAATTGGCCGCACCCTTGTCCACCGTCAGCTCAAATTGAGAGAACAATTCGTCAAACCGCTTGAACACCTGGTCAAGCTGGTAGTGGTTTTTCTGGTAAACCTCCTTTTCCACTTGATTGACTCCAATAAGATAACTGCAGATTCCAATAATAGCCATGGGCACGCTGGTCATGATTAAAGCATAAATCAGGCTTTTGCGAAAATAATTGCCTCTTGACATCAAACATTCTCCTTAGCTGATGAGATTCAAATCAAATGTAAGCACTTTCAAAAATTGCTGCCATAATAGAACACAATATCCTGTTTCTATACTAAAATTCGACATGATTTATTTTCTTCCTTCCAGCCGCATGATTGAAGAAAAGAGGCGCAGGTCCGCGGAACAGCTTAGCTTTGTACAAAAACAAGATAGTTTTGTGTATATTCTTTTTGGATGATAACCACTATGATCTTACTGTAAATCCTGATTTACCCACCCACGGCCCCTGGATTTGAATGCGCTTACAATTCATTTTGGTTTTCTACTCCTGTGAAGGGTGGTTCCGATGAATAAAACGTGGCTGCACAAAATGATTTGGTCCTACCTGCCGATATTTTTCATTATTTTCTCCTTTGTTTTCTTCCTGTTTTTTCAAACGCTGGTTGAACAAAACAACAAAAATACAAGAGAATCAAGCAAGGTATTCATCCGGCAGCTGCTGCAATCCGTCGACGTGTCCCTGAAGTCGGTCGATTATATGATGATCAGAGAAATAATGAACAACAAGCTGATTGCCGATTTTTTTGACGAGAAGGATGACAGCAATGTTTTTCTGAACTACGAGGTGGTCAAAAAACTGACGGCATTAAAACAGGAAGTGCCACTCATCGATTCCTTTTACCTGGTAAGATACAGCGATGGGCTGGTCTATAACGGGAATGTGATCAGAGACCTGGATGAATTTGAAGACGCTGCTTTTATACGGGATATGCAGAGCAGCGGGACAGCATCCCCATGGACCGATGTCAGGACCTATCGCGAGTTTGGTTTTCAGAAAAGTAAAGAAGTCGTAAGTCTCGTTCATCCGGTTCCCCTGAGTCTCGGCTCGCAAGGACTGTTCGTCATCAACGTCAGCCTCTCTTCCCTCCAGGAAATGATTATGGATATGTACGATTCGCAAACGGCATTCGTAAACCTGTACGGTCTGAACGGCGGACCTCTCTTTATACAGGAAGATTCCGCGGGAACCAGGAAGGTTCTCGCCGATATATCCTCGGAATATACCGGCTGGAAGGCGGAAAGCGGGGTAACCAACGGCAAGCTGCTCAATACGGTTTCCAGCTTCTCAAGCGTTTGGCTGGTGCTGAGCTTTATTGTTTTTATTGCCGGTATCCTGTGCATCATCTATGTCTCCAGGCAGAACTATAAGCCGCTCGAAGAGCTTGTCTTGCGCATCAACGACGACCTCTTTCAGGAGAAGCATTCACTTGGAAGGGTGGCCGCTAACGAATTTGCTTTCATTGAATCGGCGATTGACAATTTCTCCGAGCAATCGAAGGCTTTCAGGAAGGAATTCGAACAAGCGGCGCTGCATAGGAAGAAAACCTTCTTTACAGAGCTGATCACGGGTCAGTATGCAGGGAATGCGCATCGGGACAATCTGCCGCTGCCGTCCCACGAGCCGCTGAATGTGCTGATTATCGAGATTGACAACCCCGAGCAATCCTTCTTCCGGTTTCAAGCCCGCGATCAGTCCCTGTTCAAATTTGTGCTCAGCAGCGTGACGCATGAAATGTTCAGCCCACATGCCTCCAGCATATGGCTGGAATGGACCTCCTCGTTGCAGCTGACCGGCATTGTCTTCCTCCATGAACCGAATACCGGAATGGGGGATATTTGTCAGAGCATTATCGCATGGGTCCATAAAAATCTTAAATTTACTGTTACGCTTGGAATGGGTGAACAGGCCGAGTCGCTGGAGGATACCGCAGAAGCGTACAAGGAGGCTTTGGAAGCCTTGAAATTCAAAGCCGTTTTGGGCAGTAACCGGATCATCCTCCACCAGGAAGCGCAAAATGCCACAATAAAGGAAAACAATAAGCATCTTAAAGCGATTCACAGCCTGGTTCAGACCTTCCGTTGCAATGAGGAGGGTTGGCGCGACAGCTTCCGGCACTGGTTCGACGGAATCCGGACATGCCGCTTGTCCAAGAACGAGATCATTGAGCTCGGCCGCTATTTTATTGCCCATATGGATCTTCAAATCTCTTCCGTTTCCAACGATCATTATGAGATTTGGACAAACTCCTCCCTGCTGCCCGCACGGCAAATAATCGGGGACTTTGATACGCTTGATGAGCTTCAGCAGACCCTGTACCGGATTCTGGAGGATTTCGCGGAACGACTGGCGGCGCTTCGCGGAGGGCGTCAATACCACCATTTGATGAGACAGATAAGGAAATACATCGAAGAGCATTATACCAATCCGGAGCTGTCGCTTGATTTTTTGAGTGACCGGTTCTCCATTAACGCCAAATATTTGAGCCAGCTGTTCAAAGAGGAATTCGGGGAAAATTTTCTCGATTTCCTGGCCGATGTCAGAATACGGCACGCCAAACGATGGCTGCTGGAACAATCCGGTTCCATCCAGAACGTTGGAGAGCGCGTCGGTTACGCCAATGCGGCCACCTTCAGGAGGGCGTTCCGGAGAGTCGAGGGCATCTCGCCTGTCGATTACCGCAAGCGCAACACGAATGAACAAACCGGTTGAGCAGCCCGGTCAAGGTATAGAGTCTAATTCAAGGAGGGAGAGCCTCATTGAAATCGAAAATGACAGGGATTGCCGTTATGCTCCTGATTGGCTGTGCGCTTATCTGGGCTGCCGGGTCCACGTACCGGTCAAGCCCCGCTGTAGACAGCAAAGAAGAATCCGATACCGAGATACGGCCGGCAGACCAGTTCCCTATAGCGGACAACCAGATCCTGCTTCCCGTATATGCGGCACCGCCCGTGGAAGTCGAGGATCTCAACACCAACACCTTTACAAAATACCTGGAAGAGAAATTGAATATCAAATTTGAATTTGTTACCGCCGGCGCCTCCGCCAAAAAAGAAAGAAGACAAATGCTTCTTGCCAGCGGGGACTATCCGGCTGTCATGCTGGGCGGCGATTTCACGCCGGATGAACAAATCAAATACGGCATGTCAGGCGTCTTAAGGCCGCTGGATGACTTAATCGACCGTTACGGAAGCAATATCAAGCGGATATTCGCCGAGCATCCTGAGCACCGCAAAGCGGTTACGGCCCCCGATGGACATATTTACTCCCTTGCTTCGATCAACGAATGCTTTCATTGCTGGTATGCCCAGAAGCTGTGGGTGAATTCCACCTGGCTGCAAAAGCTGAATCTGAAGCCTCCCCAAACAACGGAAGAGTTTTACCGGATGCTCAAAGCCTTTAAAACGCAGGATCCAAACGGCAACGGCAAGCAGGATGAAGTCCCCTTATCCGGAGCAATCGGCTCCTATCATGCCAAAATAACCGGATTTCTGATGAGCGCGTTTATCTATAACACGGATGACAATTATTTTTATGTAAAAGACGGCAAAGTGGGGATGGCTGCAGTGCAGCCGGAGTGGAAGGACGGTCTTGCCTATATTCATCGGCTCTACAGCGAAGGGCTGGTGGATCCGTCCTCCTTCACCCAGACTCTTGACGGGATAATCCAGCTGGCAAGCCACCAAGGCGATAACATACTCGGCAGCGCCACATTGGGTCATATCCGGATGGCATTCAGCGGACTCGATAATGCAAGAAACCAGGAGTATGACACCATTCCTCCGTTAATCGGTCCGGACGGTTACCAGGCGGCCGGGTATTTCAACATGGGGGATAACGGCCAGTTTGCGATTACGGACAAAGCAACCGAGACACAGGCGGCAGCGGCCATCCGGCTGGCGGACTATTTGTATTCCGAAGAGGCGGCCATTCTCAATGAATTCGGGCCGGAGAGAGTGTGGTGGCGGAAGGGTCTGCCGGGAGAGGTTGACGAGCACGGAAGACCCGCCAGATTCAGGTTAAACCCTGAATACTGGGAGCATTTGACCCAAAATGACGGCTGGAGCCAGATGGGCATCCTGTACCGCAACAGGGATCTTCGCGAATCGTGGGCGGTGCCCGGGGATCTGTACTCCAAGGAAGGCTACGAGCACCGTTTGTACGCGGAAACGGCAAAAAACTATTTCGGCAAAGAGCCGGATGAAGTTTTTCCGGCCAATATTTATGTGCAGCCGGAAGATGCATTCGAGGCGGTTCTCCTGCGGGTGCAAATCAACGATTATATTGAATCCAACATGGTGCAGTTTATAACCGGCACGAAGGATCTGGACCAGGAATGGGATGCTTATTGTGACGGTTTTACCGGACTCAAGCTTGAGCGGTATTTGACGATTTACCAAAATGCCTATAACAAGTACAAGAACGGCCAATAGGAAGATAAGGCCAGCCCCTCCTTTGGCGGTGCAGCAGCTTCTTCGTATTGAAAATATATGTTAAGTATAGAGCATATTTTTTACCTGCCTATTTTTAAAAAAAAGATCGTTCAATCCCGGCTTCCGGCTTCAACGGAAATCGGGATTTTTTGTCCTGCATGGATCTCGCGTGGGCTGATCTGAGGCAGACGCAGCTGGCGACCTTGACTCTCGTATGTATCGCGGGTTCCCTATGCGAGACTGCGGAATTATGCGCGCCGGCAGAAAATCGCGCGCCCGCCGCCGCCCACGATTAGTAAGCGGTTGCAGAATTTCGTCCGTTCGTTGAATACTGGCCGTTGACCGTGCCGGAACAGCTCCCTTATCGTTAACACCAATCCGTCACCGATCACTATGGAAAAGGAGTGAGGTTACTAACATGCAGTCAACAGGAGCGCTGGAAGCAAAAAAATTGGACTCATCGGGAAGCGGCAGACGGCTTCTATGGAAAAACTCATCAAGAAAGGTCAAGCGGCATTGGCAGCTGTATCTGCTGGTGCTTCTGCCGCTGGCGTACATCGTTATATTCAAATATATTCCGATGTACGGCGCGCAGATTGCTTTTCGCGACTTTAGTCCGGTCAAGGGATTTTCGGGAAGCGACTGGGTGGGACTCCAAAATTTCTCCGATTTCTTCAACTCGCCGAATTTTTGGCTGCTCATCAAGAATACGCTGGTCATCAGCTTGTACTCGCTTGTCATCGGATTTCCGGCGCCGATCATTCTGGCGCTCGCCTTGAATGAGATTCGAAATGCGAGATTCAAGAAAACGGTGCAGATGGTAACGTTCGCCCCGTACTTTATTTCTACCGTCGTCATGGTCTCGATGATTATCCTCTTCCTGTCACCGCGGCTCGGATTTATTGATTCCATCGTGCAGCTGCTGGGAATCGAATCGATTAATTTCATGGGCGTGCCCAAGTATTTCAGCAGCATCTTCGTCTGGTCCAATGTCTGGCAGGGCATCGGCTACGGAGCAGTCATTTATCTTGCCGCGCTTGCCGGCGTCAATTCGGAGTTATACGAAGCAGCCAAGGTCGACGGAGCTTCCCGGTTCCAGAAGGTGATTCATATCGATCTGCCAGGCATCATGCCTGCCGCCATCATTCTGCTTATTCTCAATGTCGGGCAGATCATGAATGTCGGTTTCGAGAAGATTTATTTGATGCAGAACCCGTTGAATACCGGCACCTCTGAGGTCATCTCCACTTATGTGTACAAAATCGGACTGATCGGGGCGAACTTCAGCTTCTCCGCAGCTGTTGATTTGTTTAACTCGGTCATCAATCTTATCCTGCTGCTAACGGTGAACTTTGTCGCCAGACGCATATCGGACAGCAGTCTATGGTAACGGAGAGGAGAATTTCTACTATGAACAAATCTGCAGCTATTAAGGAATCGGCAGGCGACAAAATATTTCTGTTCATCGTTTATGCTTTTCTGTTATTCATTCTTATCATCGTGCTTTATCCGATCATCTATATTCTAAGCTCTTCCTTCAGCTCGCCGCAGGCCGTCATCAGCGGACGGGTCTGGCTGCTCCCGGTAGAACCGAGCCTTGCAGGGTACAAGGCGATCTTTTCCAACCCGCAGGTGCTGACAGGCTATGCCAATTCGCTCTTTTATACGTTCTTCGGAGTGCTGATCAATGTAACCATGACCGTGATGCTGGCTTATCCGCTGTCCAAGAGCACCTTCTTCGGGCGCAGTCCGATCATGGTCATTCTGGTCATAACCATGATGTTCAGCGGCGGATTGATTCCTTATTACCTGACTGTCAAAATGGTCGGAATTCTGGACACCAGATGGGCCATGCTGCTTCCCGGCGCTCTGGCCGTGTGGCAGGTCATTATCGCCCGCACCTTCTTCCAGTCGACCATTCCCAAAGAGCTCGGAGAGGCAGCCGAACTGGACGGCGCAAGCGATCTGGGCTTTCTGTGGCGGATTGTACTGCCGTTGTCCAAGCCGATTCTGGCTGTGCTGGTTCTGATGTATGCGGTAGGGCATTGGAACGCTTATTTCGATGCGCTGATCTTCCTGAAATCGCAGAACCTGTTTCCCTTGCAGATCATCCTGCGCAACATCCTCATCCTGAATTCGATTGACGCGAGCATGATGGTGGACGCGAACCAAATGGCCGCTATGCAGGGCTTGCGGGATCTATTGAAATTCTCGCTCATTGTTGTAGCCACGCTGCCCATACTGATTCTCTATCCATTCGTGCAAAAATATTTCGTCCAGGGCATAATGATCGGTTCGCTGAAAGGCTGATCGAAACCGGAAGTGTTCCATAATGATTTCGATTTTCCGGGAGGTGATGCCGTCTTTGATTGGAAGACTGTGCTTTCGTCAAACGAAGCATAAGCTTCCAAAGCCAGTTTTGGCGAAGTTAAGACAAGGAAGCTATTCTTCACAAAACCTAGCATAGGCTTCCGAAGCCAGTTTTGCTGCGGAGTTAAGACTAAGAAGCTATGCTTCACAAAACTTTCAAGGAGGAGTCTGCTTGAGAAAAAAAACAGGTTCGGTCGTGTTAGCTCTGACTCTCGTCATTTCCATGCTTTTATCCGCCTGCAGCGGCGGGAATAATTCCGGGGGCAATAACGGGGCCGGCACGGGAACGAATTCACCGGCTCAGGATGGAAACAGCGAACCCCCCGTTACATTGAATACCTTTATTACAGTTCCGCCCCGTATCGAAGACGTCAGTACAAACACCGTGACGACCTTTATTGAGGATAAGCTGAATATCAAATTCAAGTTCGATGCCACTCCTCAGGCGAATGCGAAGGATAAGAAGAAATTGATCATGGCCAGCGGCGATTATCCGGCCGTCTTTCTCTCCGGCGATTTCACGCAAGCCGAGCAGATCGACTACGGCAAGCAGGGCATCCTGATGCCCCTGAACGATTTGATTGAGAAATACGGAAATGAGATCAAGAAGGCGTTCGAGGAGGATGCGGACTTGAAGGCAGCCATCACAGCCCCGGATGGAAATATCTACGCCCTGCCTCATATTAACGACTGCTTCCACTGCTGGTATGCCCAAAAATTATGGATCAACAAGAGTTGGCTCGACAAACTGAGTCTTGAAATGCCAACGACGACCGATGAATATTTCGAGGTATTAAAGGCCTTCAAGGAAAAGGATCCGAACGGCAACGGTAAGCAGGACGAAATACCGTTATCCGGCTCGTTTAATTCCTGGCATGGCATTCCATCCAACTTCCTGATGAACTCTTTCATCTATGATAATGATGAGGATTTCTTCTTCATAAAGGATGGCAAAGTCCAATTAGCCGCGAATCAGCCGGAATGGCGGCAGGGACTGGAGTATGTGAATAAACTATTCAGCGAAGGTCTGATCGATAAGGAAGCTTTCACGCAAAATATCGACCAGATGGCGCAGGTAGGCAATAAACAAGGCGACAACGTGAGCGGCAGCGTCACGGCCGGACATATCGGCATGTATTTCAGCCTGGCAGAAGGACAAGACCGTCATAAAGAATATGTATCCGTCCCTCCTCTGAAGGGGCCGGGCGGCATCGCTTATGCGGGATATTACAAGGCATACGGCAACGGCCAGTTCGCCATTACGAACAAGGCTTCGGAGAAGGAGGCCATTGCAGCCATCAAACTGGCGGATTACCTGTACTCCGAAGAGCATGCGATTACCAATGAATATGGATTGGAAGGAACGTACTGGGAGGCAGCCAAGGAAGGCCAGAAGGATGTGCACGGCAACCAGGCCAAGTACAGCCTTAAGCCGGAATACTGGAATATCGGGACGACATTGAACGATATCTGGGATCAAATGGGCATCACCAGAAGGACGCGTGAAATCCGTGAATCATGGGCCATCCCGGAAGATCCGTTCTCCCAGGTAGGCTATGAGTATCGCCTGTATCTCGAGACAGCGAACAACTACGAGAACAAGCAGCCGGAGGAAACGTTTCCGCTGACCATCTTCATGGAGTCTGACGATGCGAAGGAAGCGATTCAGCAGCGCACGCAAATCAATGATTACGTGCGCTCGAATATGGCTCAATTCATAACGGGCGCCAGAAAATTGAACGACTCCGAATGGGACAGCTATGTGAAGGGCTTTGACGGCCTGAATCTGACCCGTTATCTTGAAATCTATCAGCATGCGTATGACAGCAAGAAATGACGGGATTGCCTGTGTGCAGGAAGAAGCAGGGGTAGCTGATATCAGCCTCCTGCTTCTTCGCTTTTGAACACCATTAATCCAGATCATGTATCGGACCAATCATCATTAGGCCAATGCCAATCCGTAACAAACACACAATCGCCATGGGGCAGGCATGCATATCCTACAGAGTACCCAATACACAAGGAGGTGCTTCAGAATGTCTGGTTTAGTTGGCGGTGTTGGCTATGGCGGATTTGGCGCAGGAATTGGATTCATACTCGTGCTCTTTATTTTGTTGGTCATTATCACCCGCGGTTGCGGATTCGGCTACTAATTAAAGCTTCGGAACGTTAACCTCCGATCACGTTCCTGACTAGCAAATAATCCCGGAACAGGCCCGCACTGCGGGCCTTTTTTCCATTTTCTCTCGTCTTCCAATTGGCATGTTTAATGTAACAGCAACTTCCTTGCCTGTCACATACAAGATGACCTTGTCGCCTGCCCGTACCTATTGGAGAGTGATAACATATAATCACGAGGGATTTGAAAGACTCGATTGGGTGCGGCTCGGCAGAAGCTTCCAATCAGGCTGTCAGGGAAAAACAATCGTTTAATGAACTGTACTCTAATGTGATCAAGAATTTCCATGCAACGAATCGCTTAGCATACGTTCTTTTCGTGAGGTCCGGCCTTTCTAGGTACATCTTTACTACGACAAAATGATCGAGTCAGATAGTCACATAGTCTAAACTGCCCTTGACAGTACTAGGTAATATCTGTAAGTTCTATTAAGATACAAAGTGTATCAAATAATTGTCGGAGGAGGACGGTGAATGGAAACAAATGATTTACATGCTGTCTAAAAGGCTTATTTTTTTACATAGGGTAGTTAAATAATAACGAGGGAGAGATTGAAATGGGAGCTGTACTGTTCATCGAAACATGGAGGAGAAAAAAAGCTTTTCGCGACCAACTATATCGAAGGAGCCTCATTCGGAAAGTTTACAAGTGTGGATGTGGAAGTGCTGGATGATGATGGAATACCGTATGGTCCCGGGAAGCTGACATTTGAAAGGATTTTAGCAGGCGAGCTTACGTTGCAAGAATCTGCAGGTTATGCCAGCCTAATCGTCCAGCGCAAGGGAGGAACACGAGGAAAAGTGACCGTTAATTATAAAACGTCAGGTTATGGGACGCATAGCGCCCAGGCAAATGTTGATTATAAACCCGTAAGTGGCACATTTGTATTTGAGGATGGAGAGTCATGGAAGAGAATTGACATACCAATTATCGACAATGACCGATATGATGGCGATAGACTTTTTGTTTTGACGCTGAGCGGGCTGACGGGCGGCGCAGCCTTTGGATCCAGTCAACTTACAATATCGATACAGAACGACGATCCGAAAACGAACGGGATTTCTTTTGCCACCAACACGCTAGAATTTAATGAGGATGATGGCTATGCTTTTGTGGACGTCCTGCGGGATCACCCCAAAGGGGGCGTAATAGTCAAATATATCTTTCGTAGCGAAAGTACAGGAATTATTTACGGAGATACAAAATTTGTGGGGGATGAAACAAAAAAAACAATTCGGGTTCCGATTACCGATGATCAAATTCCTAAAAGAGATGAAACCATTTACGCCGATTTCCCATCTTATGACGCCATTGATAGTCATGAATTCGCCTATATCTCTTCCCCCGACGCTGTATCGATCCACATCAACGACAACGATTCCGTTCACTTTGAGTTTAAATCCACAATGAACTATGCCATCGAAGAGTCCGGGATCGCAATGGTCTCCGTTATCCGCAGCGGTTCCGTCAAAGGACGGATCAGCGTCAATTATACCACCGCTCCCGTCTCCGCAACGGATGGAAGCAGCCCAGGTTCCGGCAGCGATTATATTAAAACAAGGGGACAGTTGATTTTTGGTGACGGAGAAACGGTGAAAAATATTCAAGTTCCGCTCGTGGACGACTCACTTGTTGAGTATAACGAGAAGTTCCGGCTCTATTTTGAACCTGACTGGTTAAACGAGAATAGAACGGCAGGTACGTTCACCGAAGTCGTCATATTTGATAAAGATCGAAATGAGTCTTAATTGCCCTAACGGATACTATACCTTAATACTGGAAGGGCTGCCGCTTGGGCAGCCCTTCATTGAGCTAACGCGCACGATAGCAATACCTATAACCATGAACATTATGCAACATTCCTGTATCGTTTCCTCAATAAATATGATGATTTCACGATACACCAGATTTATAATCCTCAATTAGACGCCACACTTAATCTCTTGCTTGATGAAGAATCACGAATCACTATCTATTACGAGAATGAGAAATACCAAATTAGACTGTAATGAAATGCCACTGCACTTCGATGAACAGGTACCGCCATATAAACAAACTTCACACAATAAAAAAAAATAAAAACCCCTTATGTATCAAGGGATTCAAGGATTTTAAGGTTGGTGCGGTCGGCGGGATTTGAACCCGCACGCCTTGTGAGCGCCACCCCCTCAAGATGGTGTGTCTGCCGTTCCACCACGACCGCGGAGTGATATGCAATTGTGTAACATATCAGATAAAATGGTGAGCCATGAAGGACTCGAACCTTCGACACCCTGATTAAAAGTCAGGTGCTCTACCAACTGAGCTAATGGCTCCAATGGTGACCCGTAGGGGAATCGAACCCCTGTTACCTCCGTGAAAGGGAGGTGTCTTAACCGCTTGACCAACGGGCCATAAAATGTTGCTCAGATGTGCCTCTTTCAGACGACAAGAATTAGTATAACCAATTTCAATTCCGCTTGCAAGTACTTTTTTTAAAGAATTTACAACTGACTTTCAGCCGATTTCGCCTTGAGGCAAACAAAAAGGACCGGCTTACGGCCCATGCTTGTCTTCATAAAATATGGCGGAGAGAGAGGGATTCGAACCCTCGCACCACTTGCGCAGTCTAACCCCTTAGCAGAGGGTCCCCTTGAGCCACTTGGGTATCTCTCCAGAAAAGAAATGGCTCCCCGAACAGGACTCGAACCTGTGACAACTCGATTAACAGTCGAGTGCTCTACCAACTGAGCTATCAGGGAAAGTGTTTTTGGTGACAAGAAATAATGTATCATGATTCAATTTTGAAGTCAAGCATAAAAATTAATAAATTCCCCCTGCATTTTCCACAGGCATATTTCCGGGGGTCCACTTTCCTTTTCCGCAAATATTCCATGCCGCAGCTGCGGCAGATCAGCTTGTACCGGTACGGCTCCACCCGCTTGTCCGCACGGCTGGGAAGCGACTTGCAGTATCGGGTCCCCCCAACCTTCACCAGCAGCTGCTTGAAGTCGGCGTCCCGGTGCTTGTACCCCCGCTTCAGCAAATGCAGATGGTAGTGGCACAGCTCATGCTTGATTATTTTCTCCGTCTCTTCCGTCCCGTAGTTCTCCAATTGATGCGGACTGATTTCGATATGGTGGGTCTTGGTGAAGTACCTCCCGCCGGTCGATGTCAGACGCGGATTGAACGTTGCCTTGTGCCGGAACGGAAGCTGAAAATACTGGAGGGAGATTTTCTCGACCCATGCTTGAAGTATATGATCTTCCATCACTCTTCTCCTTCAACATTTATTGCATATTCATACTTGAATTTTAAAGGACGAATACGCTACACTGTCAAGTAGTATTCACCTGCTGCATTCGAGGGGAGAGCATAATTCAATGGCACAGATGCGTTATATTATAATGAAAAATGGACAAGATGTCTCGTTTGTGGAAATGCCGCAATCGCATGCCTACCAGCTCAGCGCGCTAAATCTGCGCCTGCACAAGGAAATCGACAAGCTGACCGCCAGCAATGTTCCCGCCTTGCCGCTGGCAATTGCCGAGTGCGATGAATTGGAGCTTCACGATCAATCGCTCGCCGTGCATTCCGGCCTGGACTATATAAATGCTTTGGAGAGCGATTTTTCCTCCATCCAGGAAAAGTCCTACCCCCTGATCTCCCTCCTCACGGAAATACGCGCTCTGCAGGCACAGCTGGAGCAGTGGTATGAGGAGGAAGCTGACGTCTAACCTCCCGTATTCATGCAGTTTGGATTGGACCTGCACGGATAATCGCCTACCCCCATATGCTAGTTACTACAACAAGTGACGGCTTTGGAAGGAGGGCGAATGACTGTGCCGCAATGGTTATGCAACCAATTGATGCGTGCTTTCGTGAAGAAGGACAGACGGCAGATCCGTCTGCTTAACGATTGCTGGTATTTCTACCGGACCAAGCAGCAGCCGGATGACAATACGGCAAACGATATGGCGACAGATGTATAGCATTATTGTGAAGAAAGCGGCCGGGTATATGCAAGCAGCAGCCATGCTCTAGAACAGGATGAAACAGCTTTCGTAGCCACTGTTATCCATGAAAAAAGGGTGTTATCTTCCGGCAGTGACTCGTGACTGCTTGAAGATAACACCCTTTCTATTGCCGCCTTGAGCTAGTCCGGCTTGCGCATGGTCAGGCTTACGCGGCCTTTTTTCTGATCAACGCCGATGACCCACACGGTGACCGTATCGCCAACGGATACGACATCCATGGGATGCTTCACGAATTTGTGGCTAAGCTGCGAAATATGGACGAGCCCGTCGTTCTTGATCCCGATATCGACGAAGGCTCCAAAGTCGATAACATTCCGAACGGTTCCGTGCAGTTCCATTCCCGGATGCAAATCCTCGATGCTCAGAACGTCAGTATGGAAAATCGGAGCGGGAAGCTCTTCCCTTGGGTCTCTTCCGGGTCTCAGGAGGCTGTCTACAATGTCTCTGAGCGTCGGAACGCCTACTCCCAGGGTTTGAGCAACCCCCTCAGTCTCAATCGCCTTTAAAGACGCTTTAAACGCGTCGGAGCCCAAATCCTCAAGCTTCAGACCAAGCGTCCGGCATAATTTGTCGACAACCGCGTAAGATTCGGGATGAATCGGGGTACGGTCAAGCAGATTGGCGCCCTCGGGCACCCGGATAAAGCCGATGCATTGCTCGTAGGTTTTGGCTCCCAGCCGCGGAACGCTCTGCAGTGTCTTGCGGTCGCTGAATTTTCCTTTTTCCTCGCGGAATTTGACGATATTCTTCGCTGTAGTGGCATTGATCCCGGCCACGTAGGACAGCAGCGAAGGCGAGGCGGTGTTCACATCGACGCCGACATGGTTGACCGCGGATTCCACCACGCCCCCGAGCGTCTCCTCGAGCCGCTTCTGGCTCACATCATGCTGATACTGCCCGACGCCGATGGCCTTGGGCTCAATTTTCACAAGCTCGGCCAGCGGGTCCTGAAGACGTCTGGCAATCGACACCGCGCTGCGCTCCGCCACATCAAGATCCGGAAACTCGGAAGCAGCCAGCTTGGACGCCGAATATACGCTTGCGCCCGCTTCATTGACGATTATGTATTTCAACTCCAGTTCCTTGTCTCTGCCGGCTTCCTTGCGCTTGCCGATCAGTCCCGCTATGAACTGCTCCGTCTCGCGGGAAGCCGTCCCGTTGCCGATGACGATAAGCTCGACTTTGTAGGTATCGATCAATCCCCCGATCAGCTTCTCCGCTTCCGCTACCTTGTTGTGCGGGGCGGTCGGATAGGCAACGGCCACTTCGAGCAGCTTGCCGGTCTCATCCACAACCGCAAGCTTGCAGCCTGTCCGGAAAGCAGGGTCGACGCCAAGCACGACATTTCCCCGTACAGGAGGCTGCAGCAGCAAATTGCGCAGATTGGTGGAGAAAATCTGGATCGCATGCTCCTCCGCCTTCTCCGTTAATTCGCCTCGGACTTCACGCTCGATCGATGGCGCAATCAGCCTTTTATAAGCATCCTGAATCGTTTGCAGAAGCAAACCGCCAATTGCAGGAATTGTCCCGCCGCGGATGGTTTGACGGTCGATATAATCAATAATCCTCTCCGCCGGCACGTCCAGCGACACGCGCAGCACATCCTCGCGCTCCGCCCGGTTGATGGCAAGTGTCCGATGCGGAGGAAGCCGCTTCAAGGGCTCCTGGTAGGCATAATACATTTCATAAACCGTCTCCTGCGAAGTATCCTTCGCTTCCGTACGCACTACACCGTTGTCAAAAGTGAACCTGCGCACCCATGCACGGATTTTGGCATCGTCGGCAAGCTGCTCCGCGATAATATCCATCGCTCCCTGAAGAGCCTCCTCCGGGGTCGATACGCCCTTCTCGGCATTAACATAGCGCTCAGCTTCGCGGCTTGGATCCCCCTGGCGCGGCTGTGACAGCAGCCAGACGGCAAGCGGCTCGAGTCCGCGCTCCTTGGCGACGCTTGCGCGGGTCTTGCGCTTTTGCCGGTACGGCCGGTACAAATCCTCGATCTCCTGCAGCTTGACGGACGCCACTATGGCGCTGCGCAGCTCATCCGTTAACTTCCCCTGCTCGTCGATCAGCCGGATTACCTCGCGCTTGCGCACCTCAAGGTTGCGCATATACTGCAGCTTCTCCTCGATGGAGCGCAGCTCCGTCTCATCCAGCTCGCCGGTCATTTCCTTGCGGTAGCGGGCAATAAAGGGAATCGTATTGCCTTCATCCAGCAAATTCACAGCCGCCTTCACCTTGCTGCCCGGCAGGCTGAGCTCTGCGGTAATCCGTTTCAGAATCCGTTCCTGCTCCGCCGCCTGCTCTTCTTTGGTCAGCTCCACCCTGGCGCCCGGTTCCTGCTCCAACTCCTGCTGACTTGCATACTGCTTTGCTTCTGCCACTTTACACTTCCTCCATCCTTTATAACAGGGCATAACCCTTACTGCGCGGCTCTAGGCCGGCACGTAAGGGTTATTTTCCATTTCATATCCGATTGTCGTCCGCTCTCCGTGACCGGGATAGACGCGTACATTCGGATCAAGCTTATACAATTTGCCGCGGATGGAATCGTATAAATCCCTCTCGCGGCCACCCGGCAGGTCTGTTCGTCCCACTGATTTGCGGAAGAGCACATCGCCGCTGATCAGATGCTCCCCGCATAGCAGGCTGACGCTTCCCGGCGAATGTCCGGGCGTGTGCATGACCAGAAACGTATGGCCGATCAGCTCCAGCTTCTGCCCCTGCGCCAGTGCGTACTCAGCAGGGTCGGTCACAAGCGGCGGAGTGACATCCGACCAGCGCTCGGAGCCGTTCTTGCGCGCATCCGTCAGCCAGTCCGCTTCCAGATCATGCAGATATACCGGGCAGCCGGCTGCCTTGCGCACCGCATCGACGCCGCCCATATGGTCGAAATGCGCGTGCGTCAGCACGATCGCCTCGATTGTCAGGTCCTTAATGCGCGTGAGCAGCCGCTGCGGGTTCATGCCAGGATCTATAATAATGCCGCGTTTGCCGGTCTCCTCTGTAATCAGGTAAGCGTTTGTCTGCAAGGGACCAAGCGTAAAAGTCTCAATCTTCAGCATCTTAGAAAGAAGCGAGAAGCTGGCGCAGCTCTTGTACGATTGTTTGTTGGTACCCTGTGCCTTCACCGTAGCGGCGGCCCATCTCCTGTCGGGCAAGGCTCAGATTCGCCTGATAATCAGCAGCGTCCCGGTCCGTATTCGCCTGTTTGAACGCAATCATTGCTTCCTGCACATGAGCTGGACGCGGTCCCCACTGACCAAGCACATGACCGCCGGTATCGGCAAAAATGACAACAGGAATGGAGCGGCCGCCCATGGTCAGAAACTCATCCATCGTATCCAGATTCTGTTCCATCACGAGCACTTCGACCGGGATTCCGGAGTTCTCAAGCGCCTTGAACACAACGGGCACGTTGCGGACCACATCGCCGCACCAGTCCGCCATCAGGATCAGGCAGCGCAAATCATCACGGTTGTTCAGCGATTCAAAAAACTCCCGGTCTTCGTCGCCCGCCCATTGAAACTTGCTGCCCCAATCCAGAAAAGCCTCTTTGTTCTTCTCCATTGAATCGATGAACTGCTGCGGACTGATCCCCGTATTGAGCTTGCTTGCTACACTTTTAGCCATGATGAAAAACCTCCCAAAGAGTTTTTAGTGAACCGGCTTGAATTCACTTCTTGCGAGCTAAAAACTCACATTGAAAGCATAAGCTGAGTTTTTAGTGATACACGGCCAACACATTAATCCGCTTTCTTAACCAGCAGCCTAATTATACCAAACCGGCATGCCAAACTACAAACTAAACGGACTTGCCGCGTCCTTTCAGCACCTTAACCATCACATAAATCACCAGGACCGCAAGGGCGATCAGAAGTGCCGGCTGGACATAAGGGGCTGCTTTCTCATCAATGTTCTCCCACTGGTCGCCCAGCTTCCAGCCCAGATACACAAACAGAAGCGACCATGGAATCGAAGCAAGTGCCGTCAGCAGCGTAAACAGCCAGAAATTCATCCTCGCCATTCCCGCCGGAATGGAAATAGCTTGACGCATAATGGGGACGAATCTTGCGGTGAACACAATTCCGGACCCGTATTTGTTAAACCACCCTTCCGCGGTATCCAGATGCTTGGGTTTGATTTTTATGTATTTGCCGTATTTCTCGAAGAAAGGACGTCCGGCGTACCGGCCAATCGCATACAGAATCCACTGCTGCACAATAGCGCCGATGACGCCAAAAATAACGGCCCCAAGAAACGTAATCTGATGTCCGCCAGCATCCGATACCAAATAACCGCCGTAAGCAAGCACAATTTCACTCGGAATAACTTCAATTGCAAGACCAATGACGATACCAAAATAACCTAAACCTTGAATCCATTGAAGCATTGAATCAATGAAATTGTGAATCCAGTCCATTCCTCGTCTCCTATCGTCTCCCGATTTGGCAGGCCAATTATCTTTCTATCGGTATTCTAGCATACTTCCAGACATGCCTCCAGCGCCCTGAGTCATGCTCTGACAAGCCCTGGCATAGACTAGCTGTAATCCTATTACACGAATTAAAGGGGGTGAATGTTTCATATGTCCAAGATTTATGTGGTCAGCAAAAAGCAGATCCGCCTGTTCGCCGTTCTGCTGCTCGTCCTCTTTATCGCGGCAGCTTGTCTCAAATGGAATCAATCCAGAGCCGCTTTGGCCGCGCAGCCGGAGCCCCGGGTCTTTGAACTGGTAACAGGAGAGTTTGAGTCCACAACGGGTGAAGGCAAGAAAATAGAAGTATACCGCTGGGATCCCGGCACCATTATCGTGAATAAAGGCGATCACGTTGAGCTGCGCATCACCGGTATCAACGGGGCCTCGCATCCTTTTGTCATCGAAGGGCTTGGCATTAAAGGCGAGGTCACACAAGGAAAAACGACGGTGGTCCGTTTCGCCGCGGAAGCCAAGGGCACTTATCCGATTATATGCCTCACACACACCACCTTGGTGCACGGGGGTCCGATGGTTGGCTATATCGTCATTCAATAATGGCGTGTGACAGGTCATACCGGGCATGCATATATAGGGGGTAGAGAGGAGTCGATTATTCGATGAAATCGTCTACCCCGGGCAACCAGGCGGGTTATCCGACCGCCCGCAAAATCAGGCGCGCCTGCGAGAATGAGCTGTATCGCACAGTCAAAAGACTCGGCGTCTGGATATCCAAGGAACGCATCGAGCAAGCGGAAAAGATCTATTTCAAAAAAGTCGCGCTCAATCTGCCCTGGATTCACGAGAATGCCAGCAACCGGAAGATCCTCGCCGACTGGTGGGACGACAACGTCAGCGCCGAAATCGCGGAACTGTGGGAGATTCCCCCTGCTAAGCTGAAAGCCGCTTTCCGCGATGCCTTCGGCGGCTGAGCTTCTCGTATTATGCTGCAGATCAGGCGGCGGCTTTATGATCTTTGGAGCAAAGGCGATAGCTTTCGAGGAACATCGTAAATACAAGTAGTCATCTGTCTAATTTAAATTCTAGCAAAAAAAAGAAGCTGCCCTGGAGTCTTCGGAAGACTTGGGGCAGCCTCTTTGCTGCGTATGGCCGGACCTTAGCCAATAACGGCAAAGGTTTCAACCCGGGCGGGAATCGTACGGACGCGGAACAGCAGCCCGATCGGACTAAACACTTGAAGCGTGTAGCTCACGTTTGTCAGCGTGTTGATGTTATTGAATCGAACGACCCCAAAGCGGTCGAAGGATGCCGTGGAAACAATCCGGTTATTGCGGATCAATCGCGCAAAGAATCCGGTCGTATTGAAAGGCACGCCGCTGCCCTGAACCCAGACAACCGTCAGCCGGTTGAAGATTGGTCCTGTTGCTTGAGCCAGACCTTTGGGCATTGCCAAGCGCACGATTTTCCCCTTGCCCGATCTTTTCATTTTCGGTTTGACGCGTACTGCGGCCATTTGCCGATCACTCCCATCCGTTCTTACTCCAGCTTATGCTGCTGCAGCTTAAGGGAATGGGCTAATGCACTCTATAACGCGTTTATCTTTTCTGTCTCCGGACTGCTCATCTTCGTCTGTGCAGCGGTTCTGGCCCGGGCGAGCTCGCTTAGCAGCAGCCGTGTATCTTCCGCTGCCTTCCGCGATTCCGCAGTGACTTCAAAATCCCGCCCTCCCCGTCTGGCTGCGGCTCCTTGGGATTCAAAAGCCTCGAAGAAAGCCAGGGCTGTAGCTGCGGCAATACGGGAATCGTCAAGCTGGCCCCCGGCCTGCTTATCCCGGGCCAATCGGGCCATCGTCATAATCGCCCCTGTCTGGTTATCCCGATCGTAATGATCATATTGCAGGGCCAGGCGCAGATAGGCTGCTGCTTGTTTCACGTTCCCCAGCCTGGCATGGCAAAGACCAAGGGCGCTGAGCAGCGGTACGGACTGCGGTTCAAAGCGCAGGCCGGCCCCCAGCTGTCTTGCGCCGGTAAGCGGCGGTACGAGCTGCGAGAGCTCTACACGAATCCGGCTCCAATAGGGATTGGCTGCCAAAGCCCGTTCCAGCAGCGCAGTCTGCTCATTCCCTGCGGCCGAAGCAGCCGCCTCGCGATACGCCACAGCCTTGTCAAACTGCCAGCTATACGCGGAAGCAAAAGCAAAGATGGCAGCGGTCAGCATTGCTGCTGTGAATTGGAATCCAGCCTGCCGCTTCGCAGCTGCCCTTTTGCCGAGGGATGCCGATCTTGGCGGAAGCTGCCCGGAGCGTGGAGGGACTAATGACGATTGCCTCCTCTGCGCGGCCCCCGGGTGCGGACTGTAGTAGACGAGCCAGCTAAACAGAAGCAGCCAATAGTAACCGAAGGACATGTCAAAATCGACGGCGGCATGGACCAGCAGTACGCCGACAGGGAGGATCCCTGCCCGCTCATGCCTCCAAACTATCCGCAGCAGCCCATACATCATGAAAGCAAATACGATTAATCCGACAATTCCAAGATCAAGCAGCAGATCCAAATAACCGCTGTGCACTTCGTTGCCAATATACGGGTAGGTTTGGGTTTGGGTAAACAGCATCCGCCAGGTATCCCCGCCTTGACCAAGGAGAGGCGCCTCCAGAAATAGGCTCCATGCATCCTTGTAGAACATCGTACGCGCGCCTGCGGTTTGAAAATGGCCGCTGCTGATCCGGTCTTGAATCACTGCCGGCAGGAGAAGCGCCATAATCAGACAGGCTGCCCCCAACCCGGCCCACGCTGCAATCTCAAGCTGTCTTCCGGACAGGCCGGCAAATACCGTGCGAAGTGCGGTGAAGCCCGCTGCAGATGCCATCAGGATGGCAAGCAGCCCAAGCGTCTCCCCCATGTGGCCAACGCCTTCATGACTGCCTTGCAGACCTGCGGCAAAGACAATACGATAGGCTGCCCCCGCTCCAACAAGCGTCCAGCCGCTGTAAATCAGCCATTTGACCCGCTGCTCCCGGGTCAGGAGCAGCAGTCCGGCAAGCCATCCCGCAGCCGTTGTAAGCCAGGCTGCCCTGGATTCCGTAAGCAGCAGCACGAGCACCAGCGGCGCGGCCATCATGACGGCAAGCAAGAAAGTCCGATAACGGCCTGCACGTATCATGAGAAGCCAGTTCCACAGCAAATAAGCTCCCGAGACGGCTCCGAGGAAATTCGGATACTGAACGAAGCCGGCCAGCCGGGCACCGACTGCGGATAAACTGGAATCCCCTGTACTCAGGATCATCTCCGGAACGTCTATCCAGCCGAGCCATCCGGCAAGTGCGCCGCCAATGAGGAACAAGCCGGAACCCTGAAGCGCCATGAACAGCCAGCTCCGGAATGGGCCGATTCTCAGCCACAGATACCCGGATATGAGGAATGCCCCATAAGCCGACCATCTGAGCAACTGCTCCAGAGTTCCATGTACGGAAGCCGGTTTGTTGATCAGACTCAAACCAAACAAAAGCGCTATAAGCAGCGGCGTATAAGCCTCCATCGGCACCGAGGCCCGCACAGCCTCTTCTGCGGGCCCTTTATTTTTTTTCAACATGAAATATTCACCGATCCCGCTGCTGCTGCCCCTTATCCTTCGTCTCTGCATACGAGCCGTAATAAACAAGGATAAAACGGTTGAAGCCATAAGCATCCATTCCCACCTGTAAAAGGATGCGTCAAAAAACATTCCATTCTGGTATGCGGACGAAATCAGCAGCCCGGTAAACATCAGCCCGGCGGCACCAACAACGACTGGCATTTGAATCCCCTCTTCTATTTCTCTTTATAATTGTCCGATATATCTAAATTTTCTAAATATTGTAACATGTTTGAGAATGATTTGAAAATCAGGTGACATGGAGCTGCTGCCTGAAGAAGCATGAAGAGTTTATTTTCTTAACTTTGAACAAAAAAAAAAGGCGCTCCGCGATTGCCGCGGTGCACCTGTTTTTTATAGTTAATGAGTCCGATTGTCACTGGCCTTTTCCTGTTTCCTGCGATAATAGGCTGCGACCTGCTCCCTCAGGATAAAGGCCCGCAGCGCTCGCTGCTGCAGCCCGTCCAGATCGCAAAAGCGCGCACCATAGAAGGATTGGGCTCCATCGCTGTCATAGCGTATGATCTCCAGCCAGCATGGCAGCTCAAAGCCTAGAGACAACACGGCTTCCAGACGCTCATTCGTCTTGAGCCTCGGCCCCTCGGCAACAATGAATCCCAACCCGGATAAGCTTATATTTCGTATGGCCAGTTCCATATCTTCAATAAATTCGAAGTTTTCCGGCCCTGTTGACAATTCTCTTGTTTCAATAATCACTTTCTTCATGGTGCCCTTATGGTCAATCTGAACACGGGGAGACTCCCGTTTCTCTTCCAGTCCGCTCAAGGCCCGGACAGGAAATATAACTGCGATAGATCCTTCCGCCTTGCCGATGACCGTCGACTGCAGACGTTGTATCCCCACCGGAGAGTAGATTGTCATCTCCACCGGATTACCGAGATCAAATGACTTGTATTCCGTCATTTCAATCTCCATCATCTCGCCCTCAATATGGCTCAAAATCCCCGTTGAGACATATCCTTCTTTCTCGACTACGGTCCGGCTGTGGATTAATACCTTATCTGAGTAAGTTTGCTTTGCTTTCGTGTATAATTCCTTGCTGCGGGCATTCGTGCTCATAAGTACCATCTCCTTAGTGTGCAATCGCCTGGCCGAGTCTTGAGACTTTGATAAGGGATTGCCTGTTCAAGGAAATGAAAAAAGCCGTTCCTCTGCCTCGGAGCCGCTTGACTTGCACCCTGCTGAAGGGTGTTCATTTCGGCAGCCAGGCTGTCAGTCGCTCCTTTTCAAGAACCTTAGACCCTTTAGCTTTGCGTCCTTGCCTTTCGGCAAGTTTGCCATTATCGGATATATATGAAGTTAGGTACAGGCTATTCTTACATTTCTTCCACGATCATGATACTGTGCGAATCCTTAAGGTCAACCTGATAGGGCTGGGCAGGAGGTGTGCCGTCCGCCTCGCGAAGGATCCGTACGATCGGGCGGTTGACCGCAAGCGGATTATTCAGAGCCACAACCGCAATCTGGCCCGAGCTGAGCAGTACCGTTGTCGATACCGGATAAATGGATATATGCTTGCAAAAGGTTTGGATCAAATCAAGATCGAAGAAAGTGTTCCCGGCCGCGAATAAAAACTCGATGGCTTCCGTCGGCGTATGACGCTTGCGGTGCGGCCTCGGTGAGGTCAACGCGTCATAAACATCGGCCAATGCCACAATCTGCGCATATTCATGAATGGCATCACCCTTCAGCCCACGCGGATAACCCGATCCATTGTACCGCTCGTGATGCTGAAAAGCACAATGCGCGGACAACAGGGAAATATCGTGCTGGGCGCGGATAATATTGAAGCCATCCTCCGTATGCTTCTCCATCAGGACCCGCTCTTCAGGGGTCAGCGGGGAGGTCTTGTTCAGAAGATCCTTGGGCAATCTTGTCATCCCGATATCGAACAGAAGCGCTCCCATGCCTAATTCCTCAAGCTGGTTGCGGTTATAGCCCTTAGCCAGTCCCATTATGCCTGACAGTATAGCCACATTCACAGAATGCTGGAACAGATAGCCATCCGCCACTTGAATATTCGTCAAGCTGACCATAACGTCGGCCCGCGTAACCAGATCCTGCATGATCTGGCCAAACACATTTCGGAACGTCCGGCCCATCTCCGGTGCAATGGTTCTGCCCTTGGTCATAGGATGGTCCTTCAGCGTGGTCATGGTTTTGAATACAGCATCGTGGGCTTTTCTGCGCGTATCGTCGCGGATCGCTGTTTCCGGCTCCAGATCCTCGGTAAACGGATCTTCAACGAACAGCATATCGACTCCCAGCATCTTCAAGCGATTGATAAACCGTTCATTCAGCTCGACACCGACACCCAGAAGAATGTTGCCATTTTCCTGCAGGATCGGGCGAGCCAATTTATCTCCAGGCTTCGCCGAAAGTATATGTACTTTTCTCATCTGAGCATTCCCGCCTTTAGTCCGGTTGCATATTTGATCAAGCTTGCATCGCTGCCAGTTCGGCAGCACGCAGTTTGTATAATTGCTTATCGGCGTATATCCTGTTGTCTGCGATTTGCACAAGCATATTCAAGTCGCTCCCGTGGTCGGGAAAGTTGGCGCTTCCGACAGAGACGAAAGTGCCTCAATCCTGTCGATAGGGTAAGCTTGTGCAGTTGTTCATGAGCTGGCGAATGACAGCTTCAATCAGTTTATCATCTGAATCAGGACAAATCATTATAAATTCGTCCATGGCTCATCAGGCGGTCATGCTTTGTCCAGAAAGCATGCCTGCCGCCGGAAGGGTAAAAGCGGCTTATGCCGCTGCGTTTGTCTAGATTGGCACCACCTCGCCCGACATGACGGCAGACCATGCGCACAGCCCTGTGTCAGCACGACCGCCCTGCAGCAAAAATGCCCTTCAGAGCACATGCGGCAGCAAGCCTTGTCTAATACTGCACAATCCGGTTGCGGCCGTTCTCCTTCGCTTCGTAAAGCGCCTTGTCCACCTTGACGAACAGCTCGCGCAGATAAGACTTGCTATCCTTCAGTTCAGTATCCGGCTGAGGCTCAACGGCAAGCATGCCTATGCTGATTGTAATGGAAACAGGAGCGTTCCCGACTCCGGTATCGACAAAGTTATGCTCAACAACCGACCGTACGCGATGCGCCAGCTCTTCCGCCTGCTGCCTGGTGGTGTGGGGCAAGTAGACCGTGAACTCCTCCCCGCCGTAGCGGGCGAAAATATCCGTTTGTCTGAGCGTACTGCGGACCACGTCCGCCGTCAACTTGAGAACATCATCGCCGACCATATGACCGTATGCGTCGTTGATCGTCTTGAACAGATCGATATCAAACAACAGGATCGCATAAGGAATCTGATAGCGCATGTTGACCATGACCTCATGCTCCAGCTGCTGCATCAGGTATCTCCGGTTGTAGCAGCCCGTCAAGCCATCGATAATGGCCATTTGCTCCAGCTTCCGGTTGGCCTGGTACAATTCATCCTGCATAAGAAGCAGCGCACGGTTTCTCTCCTGAAGCGCTTCATTCTGACGGTTGGTTTCTTCAATAAGCCTTCTCAGCTCTGTATGGTCCTGCAGCGTGATCACTCTTCCAATGATTTGCTGTTTAACAACAATAGGCGCTACATGTAAGGCAATATAGGCCATTCTGCCTTCCTCCGGCACTTCGATCTCGGTATGAACGCGCTCTTCAGGATGCAGACGGTACATCTCCAGAAAAGCTTCGGTCTTCTCACGGTCTTCCACTGACTGCAGAAGCTTGTCCATATCGAGCCTTGTACCGACTGAAAGCTGGAAAACGGGACTCACCACGCTGTTGAGATCAATCACAACATTCTGCTCGTCCAGCACAATAATACCGACAGACAGTGTATCGGCAACATCTTTTTGAGCGATATTCACGATATCGAACATACGGTGCTTTTGAATGGAGAATACAAAATAAATGTCCGCAATTACAATTCCGAGCGACGTTAAGCCCGGGATAACGGGAAGCCATTTTGCAAGCACAACATTGAGCAGCAGATCGAGCAGGGTAAAGCAGACAAAAACCCCAATACCGGTCAGGGCATTTGCAATCTGCGCACGGTCCGATGGCGGCGCGTCCGATTGGTAAGCACGGGTCAATAGCTTCATCGAGTACATAAAATAGGAAATCAGCATAACGATCATCAACCAGAATATCAAGCCGTACTGCCGGTCGTCATAACGTCCGTCAACGGCAGCAATGAACCAGTCATTTGGATTCCAGATAATCCCGACCACTACAAATACAGACGGAAGCAGCATCATCAGAAGCACGTAGGGTCTGGGCGCGAATCCGTGATTCGTCAAATATTTGGTGAAGAGCAGCCATCCAAAGCCTAGCATGGACAAGCCGACAAACGAGACATTGATGCATATGAGCTGAAGATGAGGGTTGTCTGTCGTGTGGACTGCGATTTGGCCAAGCGGCCAAATCATCATGGAGAAGTGGAAAAACAAATATACTCTATGCAGTTGAGTGATAACGTTGTTGGCTATTACATAGACAAATAAGATGAAAAGCACGACAAAAAAAACAAAATCAAGCCATGTCATCAGTCCCACTATTATTCACCCAATCATAAGATTATTATGAAAAATGGCCTGGGACCTGCCACGCTCTCCCATTCTACCATAATCTACATTTATACGACAATAAATTAGTACCCCTGTACGATGAGAGTCTGTTTATGTCTCCAGTTCCTTATGAATCCGGGGCAATAGCGCCCTCTCCAGGTAGGGTGACAGCTGGAGCATGTCCCGGAACGTTTCATATTCGCGCCACTTCTTCGCAGAATCCGATTTGGGACCTGCAGCGGCACGAATTAACATGTTTTTGGGCGTATGCTCCGGATCGATGAATTCCAGCATCTGCACCTTGTATCCCAGAACCTCCAATAGCTGGGCACGAACGGCATCTGTGGCAAGCGCTGTGAACCGTTCCTTCAGCAAGCCATGGGACAACAAAGGGGCCAAGGCATCATTCTTCACCTGTTTGAACAGCTCATGCTGGCAGCATGGGACGCTGAGAATAACCGAGGCTCCCCATTCCACGGCCTTGACAAGCGCAGCATCGGTAGCCGTATCGCAGGCATGCAGGGTAACCACCATATCAACCGCCGACTGGGCGTTATACTCCGCGATATCGCCAACCTGAAAATGCAGCCGGTCATACCCGAGCTTGTGCGCAAGCTCGGAGCAGAAGGCGATCACATCCTCCTTCAGATCAAGCCCGACCACCGAAATCCGGCGCTGCTGCCGGATCGCCAGCAAGTGGTAGAGGGCGAACGTCAAATATGATTTGCCGCAGCCAAAATCAACGATTTTGATCTCTCTATCCATAGGCAAAGACGGCAAAACATCGCTCACCATCTCCAAAAACCGGTTGATTTGACGGAACTTGTCCTGCTTCTTCGGAATAACCTGCCCATCCCGGGTCATGATGCCCAGCTCCACGAGGAAAGGCGCCGCATCTCCCTCCCGGACAACCCGCTGCTTGGTCCGGTTATGGTCCATCCGTTCCTGACCGGCCTTGGCCGTCGGGGGCTTGACCAGCTTCGCCGCTTTGCCCTTCTTGTTGAACAGCACTTGAACATCGGCTCCGACGGTCTTGAACAGCGCCTGGCGGTAATGCTGCTCCAGCCACTCGCCCATCCGCTTCGCAGCTTCTTCCCGGGGCACATTATCATGCGTGACCTTGGAAGGAAAGTGATATTCAAACTGATAAAAAAGCGCGCCTTTCAGTTCAACGGGACGCACTGTCGTCTTCTGCGGAGCAGTCCCGTCCTTGCGGCGCAGCTGGCTGTATGAAGCCTGAAGCAGCTCTCCGCTTTCTATCCATTTGACCAGATCTTCCTGCCAATTATCCATGACTTTCTATTCAGCTCCTAAA
The DNA here is from genome assembly GCF_056269285.1 of Paenibacillus sp. JT31N11. Classification (NCBI taxonomy): domain Bacteria; kingdom Bacillati; phylum Bacillota; class Bacilli; order Caryophanales; family Paenibacillaceae; genus Paenibacillus; species Paenibacillus sp. JT31N11. The sequence continues at coordinate 259,836 of NZ_JBWDNQ010000003.1, read as the reverse complement.
CCAACTTCTCGATTCATGACCGATCTTTGTCCATCCTGTACCTCGTCACGCGGCAATCCGCCTGCCTCCAGCAGCTCATCCGGAAGCAGCAGCAGTCTTTGATAGAAAGACAAAGCTTCCTCCGCAGACAAAGCGCCATCCTCCAGCAGCTCATACATCATGTTCTCCGCCTGATCATATCGTTTGTCCGCATCATGCCACTCATATATCAGCGCTTTCGTTTCCTCCGGCAATTCGTAGGCGTCAAGCTTGGGAAGAAGCTCCAACGCTTCTTCAGAAGGCGTCCGCGGCATCGGAGGCGAATCCAGCAGCGACAGGCGCATAAAGAGCTGCAGCGCTTTGAGCCTTACGGGATAGCTCTTCTCCGGAAGCCCCTGTTCGTCGTATATAGCCGCTTCTTCCTTCATCAATAGAGCAATAGCATGCAGGTTCGCCGTCTCTACAACCCCGTTGGTCGTCATGATGCGGAGCAGATCCGAATCTGATAAGGAGCGGATCAGCCTGCCGTTGAGCCGAAACTGCTTGTCGAGCATATCGTCGATGATCAGCAGCGCTTCCTCCGGCTTGCCTTCTCTGCGCAGACCCATCACCTGCCTGGCGACATCCGTCATCTGTTCAATCATCCGCATAAAAAAATCCCTTTGAAACATGGCCGTCCACTCTCCTCATATTAAGGCTTACAGCGTAGATACAAAGCGGATAAAAGCGGAGATGCGGTCTCCCATCATATTCGGCTCTTCGATCATTCCCATATGACCGGAATTGTTCAGCAGAACCTGGGAGACACTCGGCCCTTCTGCCGTAAAAGTATTTTCAGTCGGAATGACGCCGTCTTCGGAGCCAGCGATCAGCAAACAGGGGATCGTAATCAAATCCAGCAATTCGCGTTTGTCTTCACGCACCTTCATCCCTCTTGCCGCAGCCGCAGCGCCTGCAGCGGAAGTCGCAGCGCCCACTTCAATCATCTGCAAAATACGGTCGGCCATGGATACACGATGCTTCGGAGCAAACAGCTTGGGAACGAGTCCCTCAGCAAAAGCTTTGATGCCCTCAGTTTGAATGGTTTGCACTGCCTTGTCACGGTTTTGCCTTGCCGCTTCTCCATCCGCCATGGCGGTAGAATGAACCAGGCTGAAGGATTGAAGCATCTCGGCGTGCCGCTCCGCAAAAGCCAAGGATATATAACCGCCCAGAGAGTGTCCGAACAGGCAGATCCGTTTGACCTCCAGTTGTTCCAGGAGCGAGTGCAGATCCCCGGCGAAGTCGTCCATCAGGTAAATGTCCCCGCCCGGAGCCGGGCTTCTTCCGTGGCCCCGAAGATCAGGCGCGATAATCCGCCCAAGTCCCGCAAGCTTCGGAATGATAGGCTCCCAATAGGCCGAGCTGCCGCAAAATCCGTGCAGCAATACGATAGCTGTATCCGCAGGCAGGAGATTCCCCGCTTCTCCTGTGTCGTAATAGCCCAGCTTCACGCCTCCCGGCAGGTCAGCGGAATGATTTGCTAATGACAAAGCCGCCATGGTAACTCATCCTCTCCGTTATATAGTTGAATGATTATCTTCATCCGAAAAATTCAGACATAATCTGTCAAAACTCCGGTCTCCGCCGATTCCCCATTCCAGGCGGCATGGATGGCTTCCGCGACAGCGCGGGCCATTCCCATAACCTCGAAAAGCGAGGCCTGCTGAAGGCTCGAATACGGTTTTATACTCATCGGAGCCACAATGCAGCCCAGGCTGTAATCCCCTACGGGAGGCAAGCTTCTTCCGGCAGCCCTGCCGGGCAGCAGAGGACCGCGGGCGATCAAATAATGGCATCGCGGATCCATTGTCCCTAGACACGCATCGATCGCGACAACCGTCCGATGGCTGGGAATGCCCGCTACAGCCTCCTCGTAGTGATTGGCGTCGCAGGGATTTTCCAGCGTTCCAATGACAAAAGGCCAGCCTTGTTCGCTCAGCATCGTGCCCACCCATGGACCAAAGGAGTCGCCTGTTGAGCGGTCTGTTCCAATACAGACAAAAACCATCTGGCTGCGTACGGGATGCCGCTTTGCGATGTCCGCAAAAAACTCGGCTGCTCCCTGAATGTCGACCTTGTCCCTGTGCGGCTGTTCCTCCTTGAAAGTCTTACGTAATTTGGCACGCTTGACCACGAAAGCCACACCTTACCTTTCCTTGCTTTACCCGGTTTTTCCTGGTTATGATCTGCGCCAAGCTTGTCGGACACCGCGGCAGATACCGGTTCTTTAATTGTACCTAAATCCGGCCGATGCATCAAACGCTGTAGCGGTCATTCTTATCTCATGATACAATACGTACAGCCATTATGGTCTTCCGGGAGGAGAGTAGCAATGAGAGACTTGAACGAACCGACGCAAGAAAATGTTGAGTATATGATAGAAACGGTAAAAACCAAGCTGCGGATGGCGTCCGGAGCCGCTATGCAGGCATCCCATTTCAAAATAGACTACTATGAGGATATCAAGGACATTTATGATGTAGTTGCCAGCAAAGACAAGTTCAGCATCAGCGAAGTCGAGGCCCTAGTCTCGGAACTTGGCAGGCTGCGGGGCAAATAACGCAAAATAGAACCATAAAATTACAATTGTCGACATAGTTTTCCAAAAAATAAACCAAAGCCCCTACCTGGCTTCGGTTTATTTTTTATCTCTATTCCCCTCTGTCGAGCGTTTCCTCGTCCGGATGCCGGGAATCATTATCGGCTCTTGATGCTGCTTTTATCGATAAGCTGACCGTAATTTCCTTATTCTCGCCTTTCAGAAAATGAGCCAGCCTCTCCAGCTTGTCGGCAAGCTCAGGACCGCTCAAGGTCACATTCAGCTCATACCCAAACTGATCCGCCGGCGCGGCTCTATCAATCACCGTATAGACGGGAGGGGCGTACATGTCAGACGGGGTACGCGAGTTCAGCATCTGCTCCGGCGAAAATTTGTCTGATTTGTTAACCACGCGCTCATAGATCCGCAGCTTCTTGAGCAGCATGTAATATTGAGCGGAATGCTTGAAGCCCCAGGCATCTCTGATATCCTTCAAGTTATAATCCAGCTTCCACTGCTTTAATTTCTCTACCTGCTCGTCTGTCGTCAAAGCTAAAAAGTCATCCAATGGCATTATGGATAAAGGCATAAAAAATTTCCCCCTTGTTCGGATAGATGTGCAACTAAATATATTTTCGCCATAAATATTAATTTCCCTTTATAAATTATAAAAAAATACCATATATTTTTTTATTCTCGAACCCGATAAATATCATTGGTTTTCCGGATGTCTCCTGTAACGAAGAATAACCCGCAAGCCTCAGTTAAGGGGGCTTACGGGTTATTTTCGGATTTTCTTACCTGCAGGAAGCCGGTTTACCGGGCGGTCAATCCAAGCGACAGCAAAAATGCAGCGAATGCGCGCTGCCCATGATCCGTCCGTTTGAACACGCCCGCGTCAATCAGCACATCCTTGAATTTGCGTCCAACCTCATCGTGCAGGAGGCTCACTGCCTGCTCATGGGTCAAGCTGGTACCATGCTCAGCGATCAGCGCATCGACCCAGTGGCTATGCTTGTCGAGCGAACCTGTTTCGACTGCAGCTTTATCGTATGAAACACTACCTGTGAGCAGGCCCGTTATTTCTTCCAGCTCGGATTTGAGCCGGCCCGGAAGGATGGCAAGCCCCATAACCTCAATCAAGCCAATGTTTTCTTTCTTGATATGATGCAATTCCTGATGCGGGTGGAAAATCCCGTCGGGATACGCCTCGCTCGTTCTGTTGTTGCGCAGCACCAGATCCAGCTCATACTGGCCATTATCACGCAATCGCGCAATCGGGGTAATCGTGTTGTGCGGGATCCTCTCTCCGTTGATGTCCGAGAAAGCCAGCACATCCGCGTCCGGATCGCTGTACATTTTCCACGCATCCAATACCCGGCCGGCGGCCTGAAGAACATCCTTCTTGCTGCCGCCATGAATGCGCAGCACCGACATCGGCCAATTCACAATCCCGAAGCTCAGCCCCTCAGCCGAAGGGTCCGCAAACTCGGTCTCCACCTTCGCGGTCTCCATAGGGAATACATGCCTGCCCGCCTGAAAATGATCATGGTTCAAAATGGATCCTCCGACAATCGGCAGGTCGGCATTGGAGCCAATGAAGTAATGGGGAAACGAGTCGACAAAATCCAGCAGCCTTGCGAAGGTTTCACGCGTTATCCGCATCGGAACGTGCTTGCTGTTGAAAACGATGCTGTGCTCATTGTAATAGACATACGGGGAATATTGAAAATACCATTCTTCTCCCGTAAGCTCAAGCGGGATAACCCGCAGATTCTGCCGTGCGGGATGGTCGGCGCGCCCGGCATAGCCGATATTCTCCGCGCAAAGCAGGCACTTCGGATATTTGCTTGGCGCTATGGTCTTGAGCATAGCGATTTCCTTCGGATCCTTCTCGGGCTTGGAGAGGTTGACCGTAATCTCGAGCTCGCCATATTCCGTAGTCTGCTTCCAGTATTGATTTTTGCGAATGCGGTCCATCCGGATGTAATTGGAATCGATATTCAACTGATAGAACGTATCGGTAGCCTTGAAGATGCCCTCGCTTGCCGCCTGCCGGCCGAAACGGCCCGCGGTCTCCGCCGGTCTCGACATCAGCAGCCCCATAATTCGCGCATCAAGAAGATCGCGGAATGTGGTCGTGTTATCCGCAATCAGGCCAATTGAAGCCCCGTAGCTGAGCAGCGGCTCCAGCAGCTCGAGCGCACTCTCCAGCTGTTCTTCAGGCACCTCGCCTTCATAGGCTTCGGAGAAGCCAAACAATTCAAGCAGGGCATTGCGTGAATAATAAACATCCAGAGGCTCAATAAGACCGCGCTGCCGGGCAAACTGCACCAATCGTTCAATAAGGAGAAGCGCTTCGCCGCCATCTGGCGTTTGATCATATTCTGTCATTGATAATGCTCCTTTAATCTCGGTATTTTCCAGTGTAAGAAGAAACGGCACTCGCCGTAATCCGGCGCTTGCAGGTTACTTTCTTCCGAATCGGTAAGCAAAATATAGAAAAAAACGTTGGCATGCTTATAGTTGGAAATAAAGCACGCCCCTCGAAGGCGTGCTCCATTCCCATTTCTTCTTCTTAGTCGTTATAGCCGTGCGGATTAGCCTTATGCCAGGCCCATGCGCTGCCGATAATATCTTCAAGCTTATTGCGGGTCGGATTCCAGCCAAGCTCCCTGCGTGCGCGATCGGACGAAGCGACAAGCACGGCGGGGTCTCCCGCACGACGCGCTTCCACTACGGCCGGTATTTCCTTGCCGGTCACCTGCCTGGCGATATCGATCACCTGTTTGACAGAGAAGCCCGTGCCATTGCCCAGGTTGTATACTGCGCTGTCTCCTCCCTTGCGAAGCTTCTCCACTGCCAATACGTGGGCGTCCGCAAGATCGCTGACATGGATGTAATCCCGCACGCAGGTGCCGTCTTCTGTTGCATAGTCTTCGCCAAAAACAGAGATATGAGGACGCTGGCCCAGCGCAACCTGGAGGACAACAGGAATCAAATGCGTCTCGGGATCATGATCCTCGCCGACTTTGCCGCTGGCATGCGCGCCAGCTGCGTTGAAATATCGGAGCGAAACGAATTTGAGCCCATGGGCGACATCGAACCACTTCATCATTTTCTCCATCGCAAGCTTCGTCTCTCCGTATGCATTGGTGGGAAGCGTGCGGTCATGCTCGTCAATCGGTACGTTCTCGGGCTCCCCATAAGTGGCTGCTGTCGACGAGAAGACAATTTTCCTGACGCCGTATTGGTTCATCTTCTCCAGCAGACACAAGGTGCCGTAGACGTTATTATGATAGTATTTGCCCGGGTCCTTCATGCTCTCGCCGACAAGAGAATTGGCCGCAAAATGAATGACTGCATCGATCTCGTTTTCCTTGAATACCGTATCCAGAAAATCCGCATCCCGCAGGTCGCCTGCGTACAGCTTGCCGCCGAGCAAAGACTCCTTATGTCCCTGCTGCAGATTGTCCACAATTACAATTTCCTCGCCGCGTTCCTGCAGTGCGGCCACCGCATGGGAGCCGATGTAACCCGCTCCTCCTGTAACTAAAACTGCCATGCTCAAGCCCTCCTCTAAAAAAATTTTGTGACGAAGGAGCCGGACTGCGCTGCTTCGCAAACATGCCTTTTGCTATGGGAAGGCCATGGGGGATCAGCTCAATTGCTCCACGCCATTGCCGATTTTGCAAACATAGAAGTCCGCTTCCAATCCGGTCGCAGCCGTATATTGGCGGCCAACCTCCGCCTTGAACCGCTCGAGGCTGTCCTCGTGCACCAGTGAGACTGTGCACCCTCCGAAGCCAGCGCCAGTCATCCGCGAGCCAAGAACGCCAGGAACAGTGCGCGCCGCAGCTACCATGGCGTCCAGTTCTTCACCAGTCACTTCATACAGATCGCGAAGCGAATCATGCGATTGATTCATCAGCTGACCGAATGCTGCGAGGTCGTTATTCTTCAGAACGGCGATGGAACGGATAACGCGGTCGATCTCCTCCACGACATGCTGAGCCCTGCGCCGTACCGTGTCGTCCTCAATCAGATGCTTGGTGCGGTTGAAATCCTCAAGCGAAATTTGGCCGAGCAGCGTAAGTTCCGGAAAAGCGGTCCTTAAGTCCTGCACCGCCTGCTCGCACTGGCTGCGGCGCTCATTATATTTGGAATCGACCAGTCCCCGGCGTTTGTTCGTGTTGCCGATAACGAGCCGGTAGCTTCCGGAATCAAAAGGAACCAGATCATATTCAAGGGTGTCGCACATCAGCAGGATTGCATGATCCTTCTTCCCGTTGGCGACGGCGAACTGATCCATGATTCCGCATTGGACACCATTGAATTCATTTTCGGATTTTTGCGCCAGAAGGGCGATTTTCACCGTATCGACCGGGTAGCCGCCCATAGTCAACAGCGCAAACGCCGTCACGACTTCGATCGATGCCGATGAGGACAAGCCCGCACCGTTCGGGATTTCACCATGGAACAACAGGTCAAAGCCCGTCTCGAACGTCCTGCCCTGCTGCTGCAGCTCATGGACGATCCCCTTGGGATAATTCATCCAGTCGTCCGCCTCGTCATAGACAATCGGCTCGATCGGCAGATGCTTGTGGTCGGAAAAATTCGTTGTCGCAAGGCCGAGCAGCTTGTCGCTGCGCTTGCGGATCAGCAGCGTTGTGCCGAAGGTCAGCGCCGCCGGAAACACGTAGCCTCCATTGTAGTCGGTATGCTCGCCAATCAGGTTAACCCTTCCCGGCGCATGAAAAATGTTAATGCTCTCAGCCGAATCCTTGTATAATTCCAGAAATCGTTGTGTCAGCTCTTGAAGGTCAGCCATTATCACACCACTTTCCTTTGCATGTTTGTTTTTAGGGTTTGTATAGGAACAGTATAACGGAATGTGCCGTTGAACAAAATGGCTTGATGTGAAGTAAGCATGGAGAAATGTGACTTTGTTGCGGAATAGCCAAACACGATATGTATTCTGGCGGTACCGGCGCCGGGCTTGACGAATCCTGCCTTTGTCACTCGAATCGCCTGTCGCCTTCTTTATTTGTTCTCCCCCATCTATATTCCCTCTGCTGCCGCCAATCCCTTCGGAAATGGGTGCGTTAACGACTATTTTACTTGTCTTTGGGGGATTTTCGGTAAGGACCGTCGAATTAATCATCACCGCAATTATCGGTTGGAAGAAACGCCGCTGAAGATATTAGCATTTTTAGCTTGATTATATCTGCTACAAATCGGGAGGTTGCCATAAATGGCGCGACAAGTGAGTTACACCGTTGTCTCCAATCCGGTGCCAAGCGAGCAAAGTGAATTGTATGTGCTGTTTGCCGGGGAAAGCCAGACCAAGCCCGCTCACCGCATAGGGCCGAAGGTGTACAGCTTTTATCTTATGCATCATGTATTGTCAGGGTCGGGTACCTTTCATTGCGCAGGCGGCGTATTTGAAATCAGGCAGGGACAAACCTTCCTCATTCCCCCGGAGCAGCTCATCAGCTATGAGGCAAGCGAGCAGGATCCGTGGCGGTACCGGTGGATTGCCTTTAATGGCGGGCATGCTGCGGAGCTTGCGGAGTCGGCTGGGTTGACCATTGCCCGGCCGGTTATCGATACGGGGGCAAACAAGCGCATTGGCGTACTGTTCCGCAGTATGGACCGGACCTTCCGCCAGGGCGGGGGTGCGGCTCATTTGCGTTCCATCGGTTACCTGCATCTGCTGTTCGCGGAATTCAGCACTGCCGCAGATCTGCTCCACGACCGGCAGCCAGGCTCCGCTCATGAGAGCGAATCGATTACCCAGCAGCTGATCCGTTATTTATCCGCACAATACGCCGAGCCGGTCTCGATCCAGCGGATGGCCGAGACGATGGGGTATAATCGGGCTTATCTGTCACGCGTATTCAAACAGCATACCGGCATGACCCCCGTTACGTTCCTGCTCAAGCTTCGGCTGGATAAAGCGCGCCAGCTGCTGCGCGAGCGGCAGGAGCTGACGACCCAGCAGATCGCCGCTTCCGTCGGCCTTCAGGACCCGCTTTATTTCTCCAAGCAGTTCCGGCGCTTCTACGGGCTCTCGCCCAGCGCTTACCGCGAGGAGATGCGCCGGGTGTAGGGCTGCCCGGACAATAATCCGGATTCAAGGGAAACGGATCGGTTCTTGATCAGGAACTACGTCCGATATCCGGAGTCGGATTTGACTTCCATTGTGGAAGCAGCAGGGTTAACAGAGCCGGGGTTTATTTCCAGCAAGGAGAGACGAGTGAGGGGAACGAGCCGGGGAATCCGGGTAAATGATTCCCTCTGCTACTCTACCAGCTCCTCGACTTTTTCCGCAAAAAACAGCCGGTAGACGCGCACCACAATGATTTTCACCACCATATACAGCGGGATAGCGAGAATGGCGCCAAGTATGCCTGATATTTCCACCGCCACGAGCAGGATCACAATGGTCGTTAACGGATGCATATCCAGCCTTCTTCCGTATATATGCGGAGACAGGAGATTCCCTTCGACCTGCTGTGCGATCAGAACGACAATCAGCACCCAGACGACCATCATCGGCGAATCGGTTAACGCGACCATCACGCAAGGGACAAGCCCGAGTATCGGTCCAATGTAGGGGATGATATTGAGAATGGTGGCGATGATCGCAATCAGCAGGGAATAGGGCAGCCCGATCAGCAGAAAGCCGATATACATCATAATGCCCAGCAGGAAGGTTATAATCATCCGTCCCACGATGAATCCGCTTAGTGCGGCATCTATTTCGTCAAGCACTTCTCTTCCGTCGCGGCTGTACCGTCCCGGCACCAGATGAAGAACCGATCGGGGTATCGCTTCGCTCTCCTTAAGCATGTAATACAAAATAATCGGAGCGGTCGCAACGACAACAACGAAATTGGTAATAAACGCGATGATGTCGGTCACATAGTTGGACGCCGTCGTAATCGCTTCATTCAAATAATCCGAAATCCGGGTCGACATGTCGGTCTGGCTGTTCGAGCTGACCAGCAAGACGATGCGGTTCTGCTGCCACCGGGAGATCTGCTCCTTCAGCCCCTCGATGAGCCTGGGCGTACTCTCGATAAAAGTGTTGATCTGAAGCACGAGCGTCGGCCAAACGACCAGCCATACCAGAACCAGAACCACTGTCAGCCCCAAGTAAACAAGCAAAATCGCCAGGATTTTACTCATCCGCCGATCAGCCAAATAATGAACGATTGGCCGGAGCAAATAATAGAAGAAGCCGGCAAGCATGAAAGGGACTATCAGAATATTGACCATTTTAATCAAGGGTATGAAAATAAAGCTGTCCACCGCGATCAAATAAATGATGATCAGCAGTGCAATCGTACCCAAACAAAATCGAAAAAACCGGCTTTGCAGCATGCCGTCCCTTCCCCCCGCGTCCTTATTATGTATGAAAAAGTAGACCGTTCCCCTTGCGAACGGTCTACTGCAATGTGTGTGTCTCGTAAGCTATGAAGCTTGAAATCAGATCAAGAGCGGCGGAAAATAAACGATATTGGGATCATAATCATTATCGTCGTACTGGTTGCCGCCCCATGCGATAACCACAATCCGGTCGTTGTCCATCTCCTCTTCCAGCCGTTCCGCTTCTTCTTTGCTGATTCCCATAGACCGCAGCTTGGCCCGAAGCTCCGCTCCGCGCGAGCGAAAAATATTGGCGAAGGCTGTATCCAGCCCTTCCTCTGCCACGCCGATCTCGTCCGCATCGGTAGATGCCGCAATCCGTTTGTTCCGTTCCTTGTCGTGAGTCAGCACGTAGAGATGATCCTTGTCGTAACCACGCGTTTTGTAGAGCTCCAATTGCTCTCTCGCCTGCTGGATATTATCGACTGTGTGAACATTAGTCACTTGAATCTCCATCGTTCATTCCTCCTTTTAGCTAATGACAAGAATTTTTACGTTCAGGCTCTTCTTCTTCCGAAAATAAGCGATACAACAAACAAAATCAGAAATACGATGAAAAGGACTTTAGCGATACTCGCAGCAGCTGCTGCCAGTGTAAAGAATCCAAGTATACCTGCGACAACAGCGATAATGAAGCAAAGAACTGCCCATCCTAACATTGACACTCACCCTTTCTATTCAAAGTGGAATTTGTTATCCCGTCTTCCTATCATGCTTATAAACCAATCCTTTCGGGCATGAAACTTGGAAAGAATATCCACACTTCTCTGAATAGACCGGGCAAATCCTGCTGCAGAATCATCGCTTTATGCATCTTCCCGGATTCCTTTAATGAAACTTCAGGCGCAGACTTGACTCCCGGTGTCCAATCAACTGACCTGCATCATTATACAAATCTGCCGAAAAATGCTGGTTTATCCGCTCCGACAAATCCGCTCCCACATGGAGCTTCTCCAAAACAGAACAGATGATTCCAGGCTGTGAGGCCTCCCCTCCATCCGCCAGCTTCAGTGCTACAGCAATTCCTTGCTGGCGCATGCCGAATACGAATAAGCCCTGGGCTCCGCTTTTGGCAATAATCGTCCCGTCGGCGAGCATAATGCTGGCAAGCCGCCCCTCTCCTTCAACCAGATCGGGCCAGGCATTCATGGCAATCGTAATCCGGTCCGCCGCTGATTTGGTTTCATCGTCCGCCCCGTCCGGGGACAGGGCAGCGAGCCGCGTATACATAAGTGCAAGCCGCCATAGAGGCATAGCGAAGACGGGCAGGCCGCAGCCGTCAACCGCGCGTCCGACCTCTACAGCCGGCAGATCGGCCATCGCTGCAATGGTCTGCAGCAGCTCCTGCTGCAGCGGGTGCTCCGGATCCGTATAGGATTCCATTGGCCAGCCCCGCAGCTTGCACAAGGCAAGCAGGCCGATATGCTTGCCGGCGCATACATGATACAGCTTCCGGGGCAGACCGCCCTTCCTCGCCCATTCATCACGGATTCGGGGATCTGCGGGTTTGGCTTCGTCAAATACCAGATCAGCTTCCTTGATCCCGGTAAGCTTCAGCATTTGTTCCAGCACGGCTATATGTTCGGGAGAACCGCGATGGGACGACGTCATCAGAGCAAGCGCTCTTGTGTCAAAGCCGAATTTCTCCATGACACCCGCCCGTACGGAAGGAATCGCCTGTATAGGCTTGGCGGTGGAGCGGATAAAGGTCCATATATCCGGATCCCCTGCATGCGCCATGATTTTGCCGTCCATAGATACGACAACGACATGTCCGCTGTAAATATCCTCTGCCCGGTCCCCCCGTATGGTTACCTCCAGCGGTTCGCCCAAACCCTGAATGGCCATCTGTTCTGTATTCGGTTTATCTGACATTCAATCTCGCACCATCCTTTTTTGCGGCTGTTTTTCATAATCTATAAGAACGTTTAGTACGATTGGAAATAATGAAGCACATGCTGTCTATAGATACGTTCCCTTATTTTTGGAAAATTATTCATCATCAGGGCAATCGTTTCAAACATCAATCAGTGGTTTATAAGTAGACAAGAAGATAATGGGTGTGTTACTTGCATCTATTAATTTATGTAAAACGAAGGAGTTGACTTCAAATGGAAAACACGGTTACAAAACAAACGGGTGGAAGTTTGGTCAAGGGCATACTCATCGGCGGTGCCGTTGGTGCCGCAGCTGCTGTGTTATTAACGCCTAAAACAGGTAAAGATATGCGTGAGACAATCCGCCGCAAGTCATCCGAGATTTCGGGCGCCGCCCGGGATCATGCAGTCAACATTGCCGGAGCTACCCGCGACACTGCAGTCAGTCTGGCAGAAGCTGCGCGTGACCGGGCTGCCGCCCTGGCAGACCAGGCGAAGGATAAGGCAAGCGATGTGACCATGCGTGTGAACGAGCTTGGCAAAACCACCGCCGATAAAGTGGCGAATGCCGCCGAATCAACGGCTAATGTGTTTCAATCCATGAAAAAAGAAGAAGAGGGAGCGAAACCAAATGGAACATCAACCGGACCAAACGGAGCTGCCCAAAACCGGAGCCAGCCCTGACTCACCCCTTTCCGCCGGTCAGGCGGGCCGCAAATCGGAACCGATCGAGAATGCCCATAACGGGTCGATGGTTCAGGATGAACAAGATATGAAGCGACTAGGCAATGACATGAAAGGGATGAAGACGAACAGCCAGCTTGAAGAAGAGGGCCTCGTCCCCGACCCCATACAGGAATAGTCAAAAAGTAACGGCTGCCCTGTCCTTTTGGCGGCGCAGCAAGTTTCTTCCCTTAGAAAATATAAGTTAAGTATCGAGACATATTATACTTCTTATATTTCAAGAAGAAACGGCTGCCGCTATCCTTTTGGCGGCAAAGTCAGTTGCTTCAAGAAGGAGGGGAATCCCCTCCTTTTTTGCTGCGGACATCCGCTTTTCACCGTGCTCAATCTATGATACATGAACCGGAATTTGGACATAATAGACCTCAGGAGGAATGTGGATGAAAGACTTGTACAATGGCCGGCTTTATTGGCTTGAAACGATGAACGATATTCGCCGTTATCCGTCTCTGACGGCCAACAAACGCACCTCAGTCGCGATTGTAGGAGGCGGTATGTCAGGCTGTATTTGCGGCTATCTCCTAGCCCAAAGCGGCATTGACGTCTGCATGGTGGAGCGGGAAGATATTGCCGGAGGCAGCACGGCCGCCAATACCGGCTTATTGCAGTTCTGCAATGATGTGATGCTTTCGGAGCTCATCGGGCAGATCGGACAGAAGGATGCCGTATTGTTCTACAAGGCTTGCCGCGATGCTGTTGTACATATCGGAGAAATCGCCGCCAAGCTTGGAAAGGAAGTGGGCTTTATTCCCCGCAGCAGCCTCTATTATGCCAGCACAGAGCAGGATGTTCCCAAGCTGCGCAAGGAATTTGAGGCGCTGCAAAGCAGCGGCTTCGATGTGGAATTCTGGACCGGCGAGGAAATCAGCACCCGTTACCCATTCCATAAACCCGCTGCGATCATCACCCGTGGCGATGCCGAAATCAACCCATACAGGTTCGTTCATGCCCTGGCCGACGCAGCCGCTGCCGCAGGGGCATCTATTCATGAACATACCGATATTGTGGAGCATGTCACGGCCGAAGAAGGCATTCACTGTCTGACAACCTCGACTGGTGTTGTACTGGAGGCGGAGCATGTTATCTATGCGGTCGGCTATGAGCCTGAGGAACTGCGCGGCCAGCTTGTCAAAGCAGATGTTAACCGCACCTACGCTCTGGCAACGGAGCCTCAGTCCGACCTCTCGGCCTGGAAGGATAATATCTTGATCTGGGAAACGGCCCGTCCTTATTTCTATATGCGAACAACCGCCGACGGAAGAGTTATCGCCGGAGGCCAAGACGAGGATAACCCAAAACCGCTCAACAGCGAGAGCGAACGCCGCAAGCGCACGGACAAACTGTACGATCGGATCAAGGAGCATTTTCCATTGTTTACAGGCAGACTGGAATATGACTGGACGGCTGTTTTTGGCGAATCAAGAGACAATCTGCCCTTTATCGGCGAAGATCCCAAATGGCCCGGGGTCTATTATTGTCTGGGCTATGGCGGCAACGGAACGGTCTACAGCATGATTGCCGCGAATCTGCTGCTGAATCTGATTCGTGGAGAAGAACATCCGATCAGCCATATTGTTCGTCTGGACCGCCCTTCGCTGGAAAGTGTCTGACCACAAAGTTTCTTTGCAAAGGCCGTTCTGCTCAACCCCTGCGGGGCTTGATCGGACGGCCTTTTCTTATAACAGCGGGGATAACATACGGGCTACCACCTCACTGCCCTTGCGCCACATGGAGCGCTGCTGGAAGTTTGAGAGATGGATCTCTTCGCTGTCTTTCATATCCATCATATAATCCGATTCCAGACGTTTAATGATTTTCTCGTCAAACAGCAGGCCATTCAATTCAAAATTGCTGAAGAAGCTGCGCATGTCCATATTCGCCGATCCAACAGAAGCCATAAAGTCGTCTACAATCAGTACTTTGGCATGAATGAAGCCTTTCTTGTAGCGGTAAATCCGTACTCCGGCCGCCAGCATCTCGGACACATACGAGAGGGAAGCGAAGAGAACCAGCTTGGAATCACTGACACCCGGAATGATGATTCGCACGTCGACACCGCTGAGCGCCGCCGTCCGCAGTCCCATCAGCACGCTGTGATCCGGTATGAAGTAGGGGGTCGTAATGTATATCCGCGTCTTCGCTACCGATACTGCGGCAAAGACACATTCCAGAATAGCGTCTTCACTGCTGTCCGGACCGCTGGAGACGATCTGCACCTGCTCCGTCCCCTTGCAGTTATGCTCCGGCAAATAAGCGGAATCAGCCAGACGCTGCCTGGAAGTGAACCACCAATCCCGCATGAATACATCCTGAAGAAAATATACAGCATCGCCTCTGATCTGCATATGCGTATCGCGCCAAAATCCGAGCCTCAGATTGCCGCCCAAATATTCGTCCCCGATATTGATCCCGCCGAAGAAACCCGTAAGCCCGTCGACCACAACAATTTTGCGGTGATTGCGGTAATTCATCCGTTTCTCGAAAAACGCCAGCCGCGGTGTGAGAAAACAGCGGGTCTCTACCCCCGCCTGCTCAAGCTCCTGCAAATACCGCCCCCCGAGTTCAAGACTCCCCACGCCGTCATAGATGATCCTTACCTCTACGCCCTGCCTCGCCTTGCGGATCAGAATTTCCTTCAGGCGCCGGCCAATGCCATCATCGCGAATCGTATAAAATTCCACATGTATATGATGTCTGGCCTGCTCGACGGCTGCCATAATCGCTTCATAAGCAGCATCCGCATTCGTCAGAACCTGTGTTTCATTACAGCTTGTAATCGGGGACAAGCTCATGCTCTGCAGCAATCGGAACAGTCGCTCCTGATGCATGAACTCCTTATTTTGCATATCCCCGGGACGATGTACGATTTGGCAGCGCATTAATGCCTGCAGTCTTATTTCCTCCGCAATAACGCCTCTCTTGCGCACGGTCCGTCGCCGCTGATATTCTTTGGCTACAAAATAATACATAACAAACCCGATGATAGGCAAAATAAATAATATGAGCAGCCAGGCTATTGTTTTGGAAGGCCGGCGAAATTCCACGATCAGAATAGTCGCAATCTGGAAAATGAAAATAAGAAGTGCAACTACAACCCAAATCATAACTTTCCCCCTGATTTTCTGCTCTTGGCAGATATAGCTTTAGCTTACGCCGCTGGCTGTATACGTTCTTTACAGGCATGTTTTCATGCTTCCGGGAATAAATAAGCTATAGGAACGTTCTAGAAAGCATCATGAATCGACGCCATACTAGACGAAACCCCAGGCAAACGTTCAAATCAGCTGCATGGGGTGAGGGAGGATGGACCGGCCATGTTTAAGGAAAACAAAAAGACGACCGCTACCGATACCCTGATCGGACAAGGAACCTTGATCGAAGGAACCTTGGCCAGCGAGGCCAGCATTCGCATCGAAGGCGAATACCGGGGTGACATCGAGTGCAAGGCCGACATCATTATCGGGGAATGCGGCGTAGCCAGATCGAATATCTCGGCAAAGGATGTTGTTGTAGCCGGCAAGGTGATAGGAGATGTCACAGCAGGAGGCCGGCTGACCATCACCTCTTCCGGTTCGGTGCAGGGAAGCATCCAAGCCTATGCGCTCCTTATCCAAGACGGCGGCCTCTTCAGCGGAACCTGCCGCATGGAGCCGGAAAAGGAACGGTCAACACCGAACCAGGCACTCCGTTCAGCTGAAGCTGATGCGGCCGCGGCCATCAAAGAACAAGCGAAGGAGAAGGCCCGTCAAGCCGGCTGACCTCTCCTGCAGGCGGCAAGAAGCCCCGCTTCCGGAAAGACGGACAGCGGGGCTTCTTATTGAATGTTTTTGCCTCCATAGATCGGCTATAAGAGGCCTGTTTATGCAGCTACATCTCTTTTGTTGAATGTCAGCCAGGTGAGCGCCATAAACACGATATAGTAGATGGCCAGAACGCCCAGCGAGAAGCCCAGCGACATACCCTCGGCATTGGGTCCGCTGTTGATATACTGCGTCAGATTCATATGCTGGAACAAAATATAATCGACCCATTTATAATCCAGCATACCCAGCAGCGCACTGATCGAAGCGCCTCCGAGAAGCACGAATAAGGAAAGGCCGATCGCAAGGCCCCCGCTGCGAAATACGGTGGATATCATAAACGACAATGTGACGGTAATGATCAGTGATCCAAATTTGGCCAAATAATACAGCAGCATGTAAGCAAACGGTGAAATATCCCTGTTGATCCCGAAAAGAGCCTCAGAGGACTGCGAGGTGTCGTTGCCGAACAACAGAAGATTCAACACAAGCGACAGCACGAACAGGAAAACCGCCATAAACAAACCGAACAGCAGCAGGCTGACATACTTGGAGAGCAAAATTTTGGAGCGGCTCCAGGGACGGATCAGCAGCAGCTTGATCGTACCACTAGTAAATTCCCCCGCGACGCTATCCGCAGAAACAACGACCGTGAACAGTGTAACGAACATGAAAAGCACATCGGATTCAATCAGAGTCATCGACCAGTTGCCGGGATCACCGTCACCAACGAATTTTGCGATCACCGATATGGCAATCAGCACGACTGCAATGATGCCGAACATGATCCATGTCCGCGTCCGGCGGTAAATTTTCATATTCTCGTTGCTGACCAGCTGTAAGAAGTTAAACAACGCTTTCGCCTCCTGTCATTTCGAGGAATTGCTCTTCCAGCGACTTGTTCAGGACACGAATTCCGTATACATTATGCCCCGCCGATACCAAAGCGGCATTGATCCGGGCAATGGATTCCCTGTCGGCATTTACAAGCACGGTACCCTGTTCAAGCATCGCACCGTTATCCGCAAGCAGTTTGACCGCCTCATCGGGGCGATCCACGTCGAACAATACTCGATTCAAGTCGCTGGCCAGCGGCACCCCTTGGCGGATGCTTCGCACATCGATCAGCTTGCCCGCTTGAATAATGGCGACACGGTCGCACATCAATTCCATCTCGCTGAGCAGATGACTGGAGACGAATACCGTAATGCCCTCATCTTTGGCCAGCTTGCGCAAATAATCGCGAAGCTCGCGGATACCCGCAGGATCCAGACCGTTAGTAGGCTCGTCCAGAATCAGCAGGGACGGCTTATGCATAATCGCCTGGGCAACGCCAAGACGCTGGCGCATCCCAAGAGAGTATGTTTTCACCTTATCGTTAATACGGGCTGTAAGGCCGACCAATTCTACAACCTCATCGATGCGCTGCCGGGTAATACCGGGAACCATGCGTGAATAATGCAGCAGGTTCTGGAAACCCGTCAAATATTTATACATTTCCGGATTCTCTACAATGGCGCCGACATGGCGGATGGCCTTCTCGAAATCGGTCCGAACGCTATGACCGCGAATGATCACATCGCCGTCCGTCATCGCCATGAGTCCAACCATCATGCGGATGGTTGTTGTTTTACCTGAGCCGTTGGGCCCCAGAAAGCCAAAGACCTCCGCCGGAGGCAGATCAAGCGTCACATGATCGATTATGGTTCTGCGTCCAATGATCTTGGTTACATTCTTGAGTTGAACGACGGGATCGCTCGGTGTTGGGTTTACCATCTTTTTCCTCCTGTTCACATGAAGCACGAGCTGAAGATGCCTCACATCCATCTCATTATACTGAACGAAGGAAACGATTGGAAGTTAAGATTAAAGGAAAAAAATAAATGCCTTCCCCGTCAGCGGTTGCCCGCGCCCAGGAAAAGGCATGAAAGCTGCATTGAAATTATAAGGAGACCGCCCAGGAAAAAGGAACTTCCGGCGAGCCGACCGGCTTTTGAAACTCCGGTACATGCGCGTGAACGGGGATATGCAGGATAGAGGCAACCTCTTCTCCATGAATACAATGGGGGATTTCCACAAGTGCTGCTGCGTTTGAACTCTCTTCTTCCTTATAACAGGCTTTACAGCAGCCCAATGGATGCACATTACGAAAGAATCCTGTCCGAAAGATCATATGTGCTTCTTCGCACGAGTACATAACCTCACAGCTTACACAACAAAATGTGTTCCTTGTTTGCATAAATCCATCTCCTTTTCAGACCCCTATATTATACTTTATGTAGCAAAAATCATTTTTATGTTACATAACGTATCTTATTTTTTAGTTCAGATTATGACAAATTCTTCTTTTTGTCAATATTAGCAGCGTTTGCTCTGACGGATATTGTCGTGTATGCGTTTTCAAAAAGAGAGAATCATGCCTGTCCAAATCGAGCCCAAAAGGGGAACGAAAAGCCATATGGCTTCCCGTTCCCTTCAGTCTAGCTTTTAAGATCTACCATTAAGCCCAGCTGCTCCTTATCCTCGCTCAAGCGGGTATACATTTCATATATCCGGCTTCCATGGGGATTGTGGTCGTTCAATTTCCAAGAAATCGCACGAATCAGCGCACGGCGCATTTTGGGATCAGGCTGAAAGAAAGAACCATACATGTACTGATTCTCTTCCCGTCCTCTCCATACTACATTTCCATATATATTAAACTCCCATTCATTCAGCTTGATATTGAAACGGATCGTGTAGTCCCCGCTGACTGGAAAGCGAAGATGCGTTTGAAAACGCAGACCTGTAGGGCTGATATCCTTCAACATCACCGGGATGCCTCTTGATTCAAGCTTGTTTCCCTGTACGCCAGCAATGAATACGCTTACCTGAATCCCTTCACGAATCCGCATCCGCATATGCTGCCTATTCCGGGCAGCCGGTTTATTAACTGTTATCATCCTTTTCACCTTCCTGTTCGGGGGAATGGCGTTCTTATGGTTAAGATACATTATGTATCTAGGAGGTTAAAAATATGGGCTCTCTTTCCGGCAATTTGGATCGCTGGCGTTCCCTCTTTCCAATTGCCAAAAACAAAGCCCTCACCCATAATTTATGATACATTAAGTATCAAGTCAATAGCTAATGTGAATTATTTGTGTCCATATCCTTCCGGTACGACCACAACAAGGTCCATTGCCCCGAATGATAGGCGGCATAAGTCGGCTGAACGATTTGGAAATTGCCATAGGGACTGTGAAAAACCTCGGTAACGTCAATCTCGTATACCTCGGCAATTGGCTCCGCATCCTCGCTCATTCTCCAGTCTGTTATATGCTTCGGAGTGCCGGTATGAAACTCAAAGGTTTTCACGCCAAAATCCTGCAAAATGATATGCGCCCGTTTCTGGATGTACTCCGATTTGGCAAAGCGCTGCTGCATGAAAGGATGGAACAGCTCCCAAGCGCTCCCGAAGTCGCCTACCTGCTCATATTTATAGAACTGCTCCACCGCAGCAAGCGCCTTGCTCTCTTCGCTTGGCGAGAACATCCGGGCGCTGTTGATCCAGGTCATCCATGCCACGATAATGATCAGGCCGCCCAGCACCAGCTTGAATGCCAGTGGGCCGGTCTTGCGCTTTCCTCGCATTCTTCCATAACCCCCTGTCCCATAAAGCTTATACACTTTATGAGACAAGGAGCGCTTTTATACATCATTTGGCCGCTGTCAGCGGAGCTGAAGCGGAACCCGCCTGCAGATGATCCTTGATGACCTGATGAATCCGGTTCTTCTCCGTATCCGGGATGATGTAATACCAGATGCCATCGATCGTCTCGCCCTTGCCCTTGATCTCGACTGAGTCGATTTTATCAATATTGGGACGGTAATCCGTTATAAATGTTTTCATTTCCTCGAAGGTTATATTGCTCTTCACGCTGTCGCCCACTTCATTCAGCAAACCCTGCACCTTGACGATATTGGACAGGCTGAGCGAGCTTTTCATACCTTCGGTTAATATTTCCCGCTGCCTTGCATTCCTGCCCAGGTCGCCTCTGGGGTCATCATACCGCATCCTGGAGTAGAGCAGCGCTTCCTTGCCGTTCAGTGACAGCCGGCCTTTGGCAAACTCATGCCCCTGCATGTTGAAGGAATAGGGATTATTGACCGTTACTCCCCCCACCTGGTCAATCAGTCTCTCGAACCCTTCCATATTCACCTTCATATAGTAATCGATCGGATAATCAAGAAAATTTTCCACCGTTTGAATGGCCATATCCACACCTCCGAAGGCGTAGGCATGATTGATCTTATCTACCGTCCCGTGTCCGACAATCTCCGTTCTCGTATCGCGGGGAATGTTGAACATGAGGATCGAGTGCTTCGACGGATTGACCGTAAGTACAATCATCGCATCCGAACGGCCTCTGTCATTCTCCCGCTGGTCTACACCCATTACGAGGACATTGAAAGCATCGAGATTATCAAATACAGGCACGATATCGTTCTTGATGTCAGGATCCTTACTGACATAGACCGGTTTTTTCGGTTTTTCATAGATCTTGTCAGCAACCTGATGAACGGAGTGATAGAGATACCAGACGAACCCCCCTCCAATTAACAAAATAGCAAGCACCGAGCTCCCGGTCCAAATCAACATTTTCCTGGTTCGACGTTTCATAGATACACCGCATTTCTCATGGATAAATGAATTCCCCTTGAAACCATAGTTCAAATGACTTAGAGGACTGTTCATCCTTATGTATTATGATACGAATTGTATCACATATATTTCGCATTGTAAAAATCCTTTTTTAGTACCGGCATGGAACTTCAGGTCCGGGTCTCCTCTGTACTTAATGTATATTTTTACCATATAGACCTTGCATAAACAGCGGGATTACGTTACATTTAAACTATTAAGTATACAAATTGTATCGTGAACAAGACCTTAATTATTCATTGTTGGAATTTCCGGCATAATCAGGAGGAATTAACGAGATGGAACCAAAAAGCAATCATATTACCTGGCATAATTCCAACCTGAACAGACAGGACCGCTACACCCGAAACGGGCATAAGAGCTGCGCATTATGGTTCACGGGCTTGTCGGGATCGGGCAAGTCCACATTGGCTTTCGCCCTGGAAAAGGCCTTGTTCGCAGAAAATGTCAATTCCTATGTTCTGGACGGCGACAATATCCGACATGGCATTAACCGGGATCTGGGGTTCTCCCAGGAGGACCGCAAAGAGAATATCCGCAGAATTGGCGAGGTGTCCAAGCTGTTCGTGGATGCCGGCATGTTCATCATAGCCGCATTTATTTCACCAAGCGAGAAGGACAGGCAGATGGTTCGGGAGATGTTTGAGCCGGAGGCTTTTCTGGAGATATATGTGAAGTGCTCCCTGGAGGAATGTGAGCGCAGAGATCCCAAAGGATTGTACCGAAAAGCAAGAGACGGCCAGATCCCCAACTTCACGGGTATAAGCGCCGCTTATGATATTCCGGAAAACCCGCATATCGTTATAGACACCGAGCACTTAACGATCGAGGAATCGACCCGGCAGCTGGTGGAGCATCTCCGCGACAGAGACTACTTTACAACCGGGCAAGCAGCGAACTCCCCGCAATAATTGCGGGGAGTTCTTGTTTTTTGAGCATTTGGCGCGGGGCACTCTGGAACCCCGATGATTATCCGGCGATGCCGCCGTATTTATTTGCGGGCTTTCGGATTTCCTAAACTATTGGCCCGACGTCTGGTACGCCAGCAATCTGCCGAATGTGCCCTTCGTTTCATTCGACAGCTGCTGATAGGCTCCCTGCTGGATGATCCCGCCTTGCTCCAGTACAATCACCTGATCCGCATTGCGGATGGTCGACAGCCTGTGCGCGATGACAATGATGGTCATGTTCCCCTTCAGCCGGTCCAATGCGCCCTGAATCTTCGCCTCGTTCTCATTGTCCAGTGCGCTTGTCGCTTCATCCAGCACCAGGATGGCCGGTCTGCGCAGTATGGCCCTTGCCAGGACAATACGCTGCCTCTCTCCGCCGGAGAGACGAATGCCGCGGTCGCCGATAACCGTATCCAGTCCCTGGGGCAGCCGGCTTACGAACTCGTCCGATGCCGAGAATCTCAAGGCATCCCAGATCCGCTCTTCGCTCGCATCAGGCTCCACCATGATCAAGTTCTCCCGGATGCTGGCATTGAACAGGAAAGGGTCCTGCGATACATAGCTTACCGAGCTTCTGTAAGAGAAGAGATTATCTGCCGTCAGCGGTACGCCGTCAATCACGACCTGACCCTTCTCCGGTTGAAACAGGCCGATCAAAATATCGATCAATGTGCTTTTTCCCGCACCGGATTTGCCTACAATGGCGGTTGTGCTGTTGGCTGGAATATGCAAATTAATATTTTCAAGCGCATAATCCGAATGACTGGAATCGTACCGGAAATATACCTGACGGCAGCTGATTCCCTCTTTGATGGAAAATGGGCGTATCTGCGCGTCGCGTTCCGCAAGCGCCATCTCCTGGAACTCCCTGCATTCGCGCTGCAGATCCGTCAAGCCCTTGAAGGCCGGAAGGGTCGATACGATTTGCTCCAGATTCGCCTGGATTGTCGTGAACCTTGGCCATAAGCGGGAAAAAATCAGAATGATCAGCATCAGCTGCTCCGCTCTGACATGCAGAACCTCAAAGGAAAGAAAAATAAACAATACGATTAATACCGCCGATGACGCTCTGTAGAGCAGCTGGCTGTTGGATTGCATCCGGACAAACTGCACAATATTTTGCTCCATCCGCTCGCATAACGCGCGAAACCAGTTCAAATTGGTTTTCTCCAGCATATTGCTCTTGATGTCCTTGATCCCGTTAAAATGATCGGCAACGCCAGCGAAGTAGCTTTGCGATAATTCCGATGTCCGATCCCCCAGCACCTTCGCGCCTTTGACGAATCTCCGGGAAAACAGTACAAAGCCGATGCCGCAGATCATAACCAGAGCGGTCAGCTTCGCGGAGAGCCAGAAGGCAAAGGCAATTTGGATCACTGTAAAAATCAGCGAAGTCAGCAGCATCATCGTTTGTACCGTGCCCTGACTGACTCGCGCAAGCTCCGAGGTGAGCACATGGTTGAAGTCAGATCTTCTTTTCTTCACAAAAAAGCTCCATCTGGATTCAAGCAAGGCCTGATAAATATCCAGTCTCAGGAGACGAATGAAGCCCTGCTGAATCTCGCTGCTCCGAATGGATTGATATTTCTGCATAACAGCCTGGCCGATAATCAGCACCGCATAAACCGACAAAATAACAAGCAAATTCCACTTCTCCGGAATCCAGCGGATAAAGTCAAAAAAACCGGAAATAAACGGAATGCTGCCGGCGCCGCCGCTAAATACGCCAATCAGGCTGAGCATGGGAATCAATAGATAGATGCCAACGCCTTCCAGGCAGCTGATTATGACCGAGCTGATCAAATTGATGTACAGTTTTTTCCCGGCATAATCGCGAAGCCTTTTGACATAAAAAAGGAGCTCCTTCATTTAATCACCACCACTCCATATACGGCTTTGGCTATGCTCTGATTGCTGAAACTGTTTTCCAAATATAGCCACAACAGTATACTTCTTGATTTCATCCGCGCCTGTCAGATAAATCGCGCCGCTTCTGAGCCAGGCATGGGCGATCATTTTTCCGGAAGCATCCCTTGCTGTTCCCATGTAGAGCGTACTTTCAATCTGCCGCCGCCCCAGCATTTTCATCCCCGCTATAGCCATGACCAGGCATTTGCTCTCCCAGAAGGTGTGACGGCTGACCATATGGATCGCCCGGGCCACATCAGCCAGCAGCGGTTCGTTGGATCGTATGCGGGTGTAGGTTGTCTCCTCCATCTGCTTGCCGAGGGAGGGGGCAATTCTGGAAAAGGGCAGCGCCTTCAGAATGCGTGCCCAACCTAAATAAAAGAAAGCCTCCAGCAGCAGCATCCTCAGCTCCGGACGCATGGAAAGAAACTTCTTCGCTATTCTCCACAAGGTTGATGATCCTCTCCCATCAGATTTTGGCGCCAGACTCTTCCTCGACGCGAATCAAATCCTCTCCGCGCAGCTGCTCCAGAAAGGCAAGCACCTGTCTTTGACATTCCGATTCTTCAATATCGTATTCAGCCGTCAATATCGCAATGATGTCCGTACCTGCGGTCGGAGTCCCGATAATGTCCCAAATCCTTCCGCCTACTTGACCCAGATTATAATATTTGCCGGTTTTGACGCTCATCATCACTTTCTCTCCGTCCATATCGCTGGCCAGATTGCCTTCCACCTGGGAATAACGCTTATTCAAGATTGCGGTTGATTGATCCATGATCATCTGCTCCTTTTTTCAATCATATTTGTAATGGAGGAAACCAGTTCCTGTGCGCTGAATCCGGCCGATGGCGATGCAGAGCGGTGCAGCCTGTACATCCCGGCCTGCCTGATGATGCCGCACGATACATCAAAATGCCACGGCATCAAGCCCAGCAAGGGAACAAGAAAATTCCGATATGTATGCAAATTGAGGATGGCATACCGTTCCAGCTTCATGACAGGCTGGATCGATGACCGCTCCTCGTCCACCGGCAGCAGTTCGAACACACCTGCAAGCGGAATGGAATCGGCACAAAACCGGGAAGAAACGGGAACGGCATATTTGTCTGCTTCATAATGAAGCGAAGTGTATTTCCTGGCTTCCATGCCAAGGTTCTCGATGCTTTCCTGCCACAGCTTCTGCTGGGGATAGGAAGGAATGACTGAAGCAGTGCCCGTATCCTCCGATATGGATACCGCGATCACATCATCGCTCAGCAGCTCATACCCTTGGCTGACAAATGCCGCTGCCAGCGTCGATTTGCCCGCTCCCGATTCCCCTATAAAAGCATAGGCCTTCCCCTCGATAACGACGGCGCTGCCATGAAGCGGAAGAATATGACGCTGCATCAGCAGCGCCCCCATGCAGGTGCCGAGCAGATAAAGACGAATCATGTTAAAGGCCGCATCCGGAAAAGGGGATATAATGATCCTCTTTCCTTCCTGAACGGCAAAAATAACGGTATGGGGAATATGAAACAACACCTGTTTGTCCACAGCTGCATAATAGCTGGTATGAGGTGCTGCCTGCTCCCAGTCCTTCGACAGATCCCCGATCACAATTTCAATCTCCGGCTGCTCCTGTCCGCTCAACGGTATTAATTCCGGCAGCGGAATTTCACTGGATATCGTCAGACCAAAAGCTTTGTAGACGGTTCTCTTCTCCGTAGTCGAAATCATTTAGCCTCACCTTTACTGGAAGATTCCTATAACTCACTTATTGTATGAAAAACATATTGCTACTAATTGTATCTATTATACCTAATTAGATACGAATTGTAACCCCCTAATTTTAATTCTCATTGTTGGTTCTTTGTCATAAAAAATAAAGAGGCTGTCCAATGTCATTTTCATGACTTTGGACAACCCCTCATGGAAGGCTATTTTCATAAAACAATTTTATTATTTACTTTTTTTCACAAATATATTGTCGACATATTTGTTTTTATTAAACTCCAGGTTATTCTTCAGCTGTAAGCCCCCGGCTATTATCAAGGTCCCCTCGTCCACCGTATTTTCTTGAATCTGATGTCCGCTTCCTACCATAATGTAGATGCCTGCCGTATTAGCACCTTTGCGGGAATTGACTGCCATATTTTTAATGATTTTAATATTATTGCTGATTGCCCGGCCATTTGAGCCCGGATCTCCGGCACGAATGGTAATATTATATTGATTGTTGTATACCGTATTACCTTCGATTGAATTGGAGTCCGATCCGTTCTTAATATCAATTCCGTAATAAAAACCCGTAACCACATTATTTTTGATCAACGTCTTTTTTTCCTTTTCGAGTGTAATTCCTTGTTGATTTAACACTCCTGGCCTGTTTTCTTCAATCGTAGAGTTAATAACGGTATTATTAGCCCCCCCGCCAAACAGCGACAAATGGCCATCACCTGAATTTCGGATTGTACAGGAATCGATTAAGGAATATTTGGATGCGAGGTTAATGATTCCCGACCCCTTATTAAACTCAGTAGTCACGTTTCTTACTGTACTGTATTCCGATTTATAGACATTAATTCCCTGCGAGAAGTTCGTGAGGGACATGTTTTCGATAGAGCAGTGATCACATTCTTGGACCAGCACACCTACTCTCGATGTATAAATGCCGGATGTAGGCAGCGTATCTCCTTTTAAAATCCCGCCTTTCAGCGCTACATCATTGGTCTTGTAGATCCAGAAAACACCGTACTCATTTTGAGTTTGAGTCTGAAAGGTCGCACCTTCCATAACGATTGTCACAGGTTTTGTTATTTTTAAGGCAGAATAGCTGACTCCATAATCCGTCACAGCCTTATTTGCAATATTTTTGCTCACCTTATAGGTGCCTGGAGGAATGACGATGGTATCTCCTTTACCCGCATCATCTATCGCTGCCTGGATTGCATTCGTGTCATCATGAATACCATCACCTTTGGCATTAAAATCAGTCTTCACATTCCATGTAGCCACATTCTGAAGGACTGGATTCGCAGGGTTGGACAAGTACATATAAGCGCTGAGGCTTGCTGCACACACTACGATACAAGCAATATACCAGCGCATGGACCATAATCGCGCTTTATTGCTCACGTTATCCCCCCCTCCATCGTAAATCACAAGATGCCTCTCAATGGTCGACTGCATAATCATAACCCCCAGATAGTAGTTCTTGATGTAGTTATAATCGACATGTATCGCCTTATTTTTTACAGCGATTATGAAAATGCATCAAAAGAATCATGAATCATGTTCCTTTGAACCTTTGATGGCATCTTTCAACCTGTACATGTTCGGTTATAGGGATTATGAAAGAGAGAAGGGACATCATCTCTAGACAAGAGACATGTCCCTGAACTTGCGACAGTATTTCAAGACAATCTTCTTGGCTTGTTTAAACCGGAGCGGCTCTAAGCGCTATACAAAAATGACTTCCCGTTCCATCTCGATTCCTAATTGGCCGGCAACCGTATCTTTCATGATAGCGATTAGGCTCTTTACATCTTGCGATCTGGCATTGCCCAGATTAATGATCCAGTTGCCGTGTACAGGACTGATTTCCACATCTCCGATCCGATGCCCTTTTAAGCCTACTGCCTCGATGCATTTCCCGGGATGCGGGCCGTTTGCCGGGCTTTTGAAAGTACTTCCAACGGTTGCAACATTCATCGGAAATTTCTTTTTTCTCACATTTGCGATTTCTCTGGTAGCAAGCAGCAGATTGCTTCGGTCTGTTTCATATTCGATATTAAACTTGGCGCTTAAGATAATGGAATTGGTTCCTGTAAATCCGCTGGACCGGAAAGACAGTTGGCATTCCTCCGCCGTTTTGGTCAGACAATTCCCTTCATCATCCAAATAGGTAACGGATTGCAGAACGTCAGACAACTCCCTACCGGAACTGCCGGCATTCATCATAACAGCTCCTCCGACAGTGCCAGGGATGCTTACCATAAATTCAAAGCCTTTGATGCCCTCCTTGGCCATTGTAAAGGCTATGTTAGGCAATGTGACTCCAGCCTCTGCATAGAGGCAGTCTTGCTCAATTCTCATCTGGCCAAGCCGTTTGCCGATATGCAGCACAACACCGTCAAACCCTTCGTCGTCGACAATAATATTCGAACCGTTGCCCATCACTAGCAGGCGCATGCCCCGGTCCCTGCTTATCTTCGTTGCCAGTTGAAGTTCTTCAATGTTCTGGGGTACGATATAATACTTGCATGCCCCCCCTACAGCCATTGTCGTAATTGTTTTCATGGAAAAGTTTTCCTCAACCCTGCATGACAATCGTTGAAACATAATCTCAACTCCTATATAAGTATATTTTTAACTCTGAATGGTTTTATCCTAATTTCTTCTGGACTTTAAAAATGATACAATTAGTATCATAATGATTATATGTTACAATTAGTATCACGTCAATCCGGATGGGCAGTTGTGTTTAAATTCGACAAATTATTTTATAATGTTCTGGTGATTTACAAATAATGATACATAATGTATCTTTATTTATGTAGTGTTTGTTTATCCATCAATAGAATATGGAAGGAGATGATACCAAAAAAGCGGAATACGTCCATTATTGATGGTGGATAATAACGTTTATTTTATGTAATGGACAAGTCATCTAATTTATTGGAGGTTAGCGAATTTGAAAAGTAATCGCTTCTTAATGAGGATCAATCTACTTTCCGGGTTTCCCGCCGTTGTCATAAATACTTTCCCTGACTCAATTGTATTAGAAAGGAGGGTGCTTCAGGCAAAAAGAAAAGCAGCTCTTTTATATCTTTTCCTGCTTGCTATCGTCTGCCTGCCACTTATCGCTAACTCACTCGGCACCAACCTGACGTCCTCTCCCCTCCATACAAATCCGTCTGCGAATGATTCGAATCTAGCAGCATCAGCAGAACCTGTCAGAAACGATACCCCTAAGATTCAAAGAATGATCGACCAGGCACCAAGCGGAGGCAAAATCGTAATACCCCCGGGAGTTTATTATATAAATAAAAATCCGGAGCATGTGGTCTATACGGATTACGGGAAAAGTTACTCCGCTCTGAAGATCAGCAAACCTATTACAATCATAATGAATGACGTCATATTCAGAACAAAAACAAATGATGCATACGGGGTTTTCTGGATATTTGAAACATCTGATGTGCACTTGAAGGGTGGAAGATTTACAGGGGACGCACTGCCAACGGATGGCTCTTATGCATCCAGAATTGCCGTACTCGTCCAAGAAAGCGAAGATTGTTTAATCGAAAATATAACCATGAAAAATTTCTCGCAAGGCGTCAATTTATACAAGTCAAACAAAAGCACAGTCAGGCATGTCGTGACTGAATATAACAAAGGTTCCGGCATTATCAGTATACGATCCAAGAACTCCATCATCAGCTCCAATACAATAAGCAATTCCGGTGACGGCCATCTTTCGCTATATGGCGGAGGAGAATACAATACAGTTTCCAATAATACGGTTTCCGAGAGTCGTGCTGGCAAGAGCGATCAGCAAGGAATAACACTGGAAGCGGAAAAGTATAGTATGATTAAAGGAAATACGGTGACAGGCTTTTACTATGGCATCGATATTAAAAATGATTCCAGATACTGCAATATTACACAAAATACAGCCACGAATAACCGATATAACATCGCTCTAAGGTTGGGAGATCCCAACAGCAAACAGCTGCCTAGCCATAACATCATTATTTTCAAAAACAACGCGATGGATCCCCGTAAAGGTGGACCGAACGCCGGCATCTACGTTTCCTATGCGGGAGGCGGACATATTATACAAGGCAATACAACCAACATAGGCAAGCTGATTTATGGCAGTACAGTGATTGAAGAAGATATGCGAAACAAATTCGTTAATTTCGCATCCAATATCTTGAAATAAATCAAACAGTGGTCCTTACAGCCAAATAAAAGAGCGCCCGATCAACAGTCCGGCGCTCTTTTATTTGCGTACAGGCAAATAAGCATGAAAAAATGCCCCTATACACAAAGGTATAGGGGACTTGGACTAGCAGTTAAGTACGAATTAAGAGACCGGAGGCGTATCGGTAATATCAAGGTCACTTGGAGATACGGAGTCGATGTACTTCGAACCTTTACCCTCGAGCGTTCTGCTCACTTGCAATGTTTCCAGGGTTGGTTGTTCCCAGACATTCTTCACTTGTTGTTCCATGTTATCACCTCCTTTCATTAGCGATTTATCCGTTTGCATGCGGCTGATGGTCGCTCTCTAATTGGGATGTGATTCTATAAGTGAAATCAGACTTTCCTCCACTCTTGGCAGGAGCGGCTCTTGATAGGCCTTAATAAAGCCTGATTGATCTTCAAATGCTGAAATTCAGGTTGGGTGAGCAGATCAAGCTTCGCTTCTTATGGCGACGTCTGCTGTCTCATCCTTCGCCAGCACCACAGGAACGGCCGCAAGGGGAAGTAGAGCAGATGCAGCTGTTTGGGCAAAGGCAAGGTTTCAAGATCCCGGTTGTTGGGATACATCAAACTGACAATCAAATACCATTTTTGCGGCATGGATCTTAAGGAGAACAAGTATTTCCGGTAATAAATATCCAGGTCTTTGGGGACCGGGGACAATGTAATCATATCCTTCATAAAAACAATCGCTCCCTGTGCGAGCCTGCTTGAATGCAGACCGGCCGTGAGGGGCTTCATCTCCATCGTAATCGGCGTGTGAAACAGCTCTGCAGCTAATAGAAGAGCCTGTCCTCCCACTTGTATGGAATCATGTCTCATCATAATACGGAGGACACTGGACCAATCCAGCTCTTGCCGGACCATATGATCGATGTCTGCCAGCCAGCGCAGTCGGAACCAGCCGTGACGCGCGCCATGCAGGGCAAGAAAGAAAAACAGATCTTCATTACCTAATGTGTAAGCAAAGGGGCCGGCCTGAGAGCTGGCTCTTCTTCGTTCCCACAATTCATCAAAGGAAGGTTCCTTTCCCTTGTCGGGATTCAATCTCCAGTGCAGCTCGATCTGGATTTTGCTATCCGGATGGGTATAGGAGATATGATGAACTCTCCACTTCCAGTCACTGAGAACCCGCACTTCATCGCTGTCCAGAACGAACCCGCTTTGAAGCAAAAGCTGTTCGGCCTTCTCCACATCCTGCAGTGGCACAAGAATATCCAGATCCTTGCAGGTTCGAAGAGAGAGATCGCCATAAAGGATTTCCGATAAAACCGGTCCTTTCAGCATCAGGGAGCGGACATGCTCCTCATGGAACAGGGCGCAAACCTTATTCATTTCAGCTGTCAAATGAAGCATTTTGAATACATTGCCGGTATAGTCATGCTGCAGCGCATCCACAACCTCGGCAGGAAGCCACTGCCTATCCATCCTTTTGGTCTGAAGATAGACAGTCGGATACACACGATGATGCCTCACCAATTGGATGAATTTCTCCCAATCCACAGGTCCGGCATTTTGGAGCAGGCTTTCCTGCAGCTCCGGATCGGGATCAGCACCGGCGAATGAAAGCATAAGCATGAATTCTTTTGAAAATACACTTAAATCCAGCTTGGATGTTTTATTCATAACAAATGCTCCTTTGATCTTACGCCGCAGTCAGGTTAAATGTCATTGGCGAATTCCAACTTGCGGCTGACAAGCTGAATAATATGAGATGCCAATTCATGAGCGGTAAACCCGGCTGTAGGTCGGCGCAGCTGGAAGACTTCACAATGCTTGGCGATGGTTGCCGTGCCTGCAAAATGCCATTGCTCCAAATGCAGAAGCGAGATGAAATAACTGCGGTATGTATGAAGCAGCAGCAAGGGGAGGCGGTTCAGCATCTTAACGGGCTGAATATCCCAGGTTGCGCCTTCTGTCTTCACAAGTTCAAATACACCGCCCAATGGCACAGGCTCCGCATAAAATTTGGCAGCAACCGGTACCGCAAACTTGGTCACTTCCTCATAAAGTGGCGCGAATCCGCTGGATTCCATTCCCAGCTGGTCGATGCTTTCCTGCCATAATTTCTGCTGCGGATAAGCCGGAATAACGGTCGGTCCGTTTGCCTCGGCCAACGAGACTGCTATGACATCATCTGTCAGCAGCGGATAGCCTTGGCTGAGAAAGGCGGCAGCCAGCGTTGATTTGCCAGCTCCTGAATCGCCTACAAAAGCGTATGCCTTGCCTTCTATGACCACTGCGCTCCCATGCAGAGGCAGCAGATTCCGTTGGAACAGCAGCGCTCCCATGCAGGATCCCAGCAAATAGACGCGTATCTTTTTCTGATCCGCATCAGGCATAGGAGATACAACCACTTTGCGGCCTTCTTGAATGCTGTAGACAGCCGTACCCGGAATGTAGAAAAGCACACGCCCATCCTCGAAGATACAGAAATGGCGATCCATGGCTCGACCCTCATTCCATATAAAGGACAAATCGCCTTGTACAATTTCAACATCGATGTTTTCTGTCCGATTCGTGGAACGGATCAACTCAGGCAGCGGGATTTCACTGGTTAACCGCATACCGAAGGCTGTATAGATCGTCTTCTCGGCTGTAACCATGATCATCACCCTTCAAGGCTGGAATAAATCCTATACTTTCACGCGTATGTCAACAAGGGGCCCTTAGTCCATGGACGGCAAGAATAAGGGCCATGGGATGTTTTTCCTTAGGAAGGATCGTAGATGTCGCTGTCGGACGGGGTAACGATATCGATTATTTTTGTACCCTTGCCTTCCATCGTCAGCTTCACTTCAAGGACTTCAAGACTTGGTTCCAGCCATGATTTCTTCACATGGTTTTCCAATGCCATCACCCCCTCTCCCATCCCTTGCACAGCTACAGCCGGCTGAGAAACCGGTTGACAATCACGCTTCGCATCAGAAGTCGGATATCCGGATCGAAGGCTTCGTCCGGCCTGGGGCTGTCGCCAATCTTGGCAAGCGCCGTCCGGATCGCATCCACATTCAAAAATTCCGCTGCAAGAGGACTGCCGCACAGCTGCTGAACCTCTTCCTTGAAAGGCTTCCATACCGGGATCATACGGTGGACCCAATCCGCGCCCTGAACGCCCCGCACCCGCTGATTCAAGCGGACCTTATCCGGCAGAAGGCCTTTGGTCGCTCTACGGATCAGCGCGCGGTCCATCCCGTTCTTGACATATTGGTCAATCGGCACCGACAGGCAGAAACGGACCACTCTCGGGTCGCAGGTCGGATCCTTCTCCCAGATTGAGTATTTCAGCGAAAGCTTGGTGCCTTTCGTGCCCCGCAAATTGGCAATCATCAGACTCTCCAGATGACTTCGACGCGCTTCATTATAGTCTCTTTTCAGAAAACCGCTGAGCGCTTCGTCATGCTCCAGGAGCCTATCCACCACTTTCGTTTGCCGGGCAAATTCGGGATTGATCATGCGGGGAAGCTCAGACTCTCCTGTGGCAACCGATTGTTCCGCCACGAAAGGCCTCGCCTGCTTCCCGATCAGACGCATCAGATAGGATCGCCCGATTCCCCTGCGCTGGCTGAACATATGCAGTTCCCGGTAGAACTGCAGCCATCGCATTCTTTTCAGCAGCATGGTGTAATACTGAATCGCAGGTCCCCAAGAGATGGTCTGGTTGCCTCTAGCCCCGGTCAGGAGCATTCGGACCCCCTGCTTCGCAGCAGATTCATAAATGCCTCTGATCCAGAAGGTATTCTCGAAATATTTGTAGGGCATCTCGAGAAGCTCCAGCCAGTCGTCCACCTCCGAAATCGGACTTCTTCCGGGAAAATCCAGATAGTGGCTCTTAATATTTCCTACATGCTCCACCGTTGCCTGAATATATTCCCGCTCGTCTGCAACTCTGCCGCGAGTCGTCCAATCCTCAAAATCCGATACGGGCACGTAGCTGTACGTGTGCAAAGCTTTATTTTCCCTGGCGAGCGCGCTTGAAGCGAAGCTTGCGATCGTTCCCGAATCAAGGCCCCCGCTGAGCTTGGCGCCAACCTGGCCGTACGAGCGGATGCCCGATTGGATGGACGATTCGAACACTTCACGAAACGCTTCTTCGTATTCCTCATCCGATTTCAGGATAAGCGGCTCGGCGGGCATTACGCTTCCGTAACGCGACAGGGCAATCTGACCGTTCTTCACCGTAAGGGTATGGGCAGGCGGCAGCTGCCGGATTCCCTTATACAGGGTTGACGACGTGTCGGTTGATTCGATCATGACCGGAATGGACAAAAATTCGGCCAGCCACATCCGGTTCAATTCCTTCGACGTTCCCGGCAGCGTCTGCAGAGGGCCGATCGTCGTACAGAATGCGAACCGCTCCTGATTCTGATCAAAATAAAGCGTCCGGTTGCCGAATAAATCTCTTGCCCCGAACAGGAGCCGGTTCGCTTCATCCCAGATCATAAAGGTGAAATCGCCGATCAGATAGCCGGGAGCCTCCATTCCCCATTTGCGGTAAGCAAGCAAAATGAGATCGCTGTCGGTTAACAGCTCCTTATGGGAAATCCCGACGCGCAGCCTGCTGAGCAGCTCATTGCGGTTATCCAGAACAGCGTCCGCCGTTATCGCCAGCCTGCTCTCCGGATCATAGAAGGGCAAGCGTTCATGCACGGATTCGGGCGTCACCCACTGGGCAAGGCAGCCAAGCGAAACAGCGCCTTCCTGCCAAATACGCGTATCATCAGCGGGATAGCGCTCAAGCGATTCCATGAGATGATGAATCTCATCTGCCTTGAAATGATCATTATTGTGAGACACAATCCCAGCGATTGCACTCATCTTTTTTTACCGCCGATCAAATAGGTCGAGGCCAGATGAGACAATTGATTTCCGAATGGAATCATCGATTTCACCCGTTTTATCTTTTGCTTGGTCGCTTCCAGCTGGGATTGCAGACGTCTTTGCTCCAGATAGCTTTTTTCCAATCGCCTTTCCAGGGAACGAAGAGTAATTTGCAGCTGCAGCTGCTGCGAATTGACACTCTGCTGCAGCTCCGGCAGGGTCATTTCACTTGCAGCGCTGTCAGCGGCGTCCGTGTAATCGCTTCTCAGCTGATACCCGTCCGACCAGCTGCAGCCGGACGCGTCAATGAGCTGCTTCCTGCGCAGCTGAAGCAGTGCCGTATCAGGCTCCAGTTGAAATGTTGTACCGGTGATCCGCTGCGCTTCCTCCAGTTCCTCGGTATAGCCAAGATCGTGGAATATTTTCGCCCCGATCGCCCGGCAGTACATTTCAATTTCTTCTTTATCCAAAATTTCTTTCCAGCTGTGCAGGGAATCCAGATGCGGCTCATTATGATGAGTGACGAATGGATCGCCTACCCCCATGCTGTAATACAAATCCGATTTGGCCGTGTCCTGAAAATCGCCGTATTTCTCAAGGCCCTCTTCATACGACAAGCCGAGGAAGCTGCAAAGCTTTTGCAATTCCGCCTGCGGCCGCTTGACCATTTCTTCGTAACGCAGATGGTAGGCATATTTGCTTTTGACGGAGAAGTAATCCAAATATCGGAACAAACCCACAGTGATATCTGTCATTTTAATGTTGAAACCCGGATGCAGCAGATCTTCCTTCAGGTTGAAGCGGTCATTGACATGCTTATTCACTTTTTTATAGGAAGAGATAATGGACAATGGATTGCGGATCAGCCAGATCCTCTTGGATTGCGGGAACAACGAATCGATAAATTCAAGATTGTAATAATACCTTGGCGATTTATCGATCAGCATCTCTGCTCCGCTGCTTTGCAGCAATCCGTTATAGACTTGGAGAGAGAAAGCCCGGCTTGCATTCTCGAACGTCTGTTTCGGAAGAATGCCATGATAGAACTGCTTGATAATTCCATTGCCTCCATAGGGGCGATGCGCAGCCACCTGCAAATCGCTGAGTCCCATCAGGAACCACATCTCCTGGGTTGCAAATACCTTGCTGTGGTTTTGCAGCATCACGGTTGCCAGCGAGCTGCCGCTCCGGGGAGTACATAGTAAAAATATAAGATTATTACCACGATTGTTGATCAAGTTGATCCCCCCATAGAGCGTTTTGCTACTTAATGTTTCAATTATACACTAAATGATACATTTTGTAACTATGATTACAGCATAAATCCTCTTTTTACTAAAACTTTAGTCAAAAAGAAATTAAAAAACATTGGAATATTGCCGACGAACGGCAGCTATTAAAAAGACAGCTGCGGCGTTTGTTCTTTTACGCCGTTGTTCATGTTCGGCCGCCCTACAGAATAATAAACCAGCCCCGTATTCTCCAGTTCCTCTTCCGTATATATGTTGCGGCCGTCGATCAGGTTCGGCCTTGCGAGCCATGCCTGAATCTCTGTCGGCGAGATATTGCGGAACTCTTTCCATTCCGTCAGAACACATAGTGCATCGGCATTTTGAGCTGCGTCTTTGGCTGAATGGCAGTACTTCACCTTGGCGTGCTCAAGATTCTGCCGGAAATTATCTGTCGCGATCGGATCATACGCCTTGACAACCGCACCGCGCTGCAGCAGAGAAGTGATTATCTCAAATGCCGGCGAGTCTCTTACGTCGTCTGTCTCCGGCTTGAACGCGAGGCCCCATATGGCAATTGTCTTCCCGCTCAGATCATCCAGAATGGTTTCCAGTTTGCGGATGACATTAAACCGCTGGTCACGGTTCACCTCAACAACCGATTTCAACAATTTGAATTCATAGTCGACATGTCCGGCAATCTGGATCAGTGCCTGTGTATCTTTCGGGAAACAGGAGCCCCCATAACCGATGCCCGCTTTCAGGAACGAGGAGCCGATCCTTTTGTCATGTCCCATACCCTCGGCAACCAGCGTAACGTCGGCTCCGACCTTCTCGCAAATATTGGCGATCTCATTAATGAACGATATTTTGGTCGCCAGAAAGGCATTGGAGGCGTATTTAATCATTTCCGCGCTTCTGACATCCGTGAACAGGATTTGATCCGTCAGAGGCCTGTGCAGCTCCTCGATCATTTGACGCGCTTTATCGCTTGTTGTGCCAATAATAATGCGGTCCGGATTCATCGTATCCCGTACAGCCGATCCTTCTCTGAGAAATTCGGGTACGGATGCGATGGAGACCGGATGAAGCGAGAACTGTCTGAACTCATTTTCAATCTTTTCATTGGTGCCCACAGGTACCGTACTTTTTGTCATGATGACCTTGGGGCCCTTAATGGATAGCGCAATTTCCCTGGCCGCTCCCATAATATAAGTCAGATTGGCTTCCCCGTTTGGAAGCGATGGCGTACCGACCGCCAGAATGACGATATCGGCATGTTGTACTGCTGCGGTCAGATCTGTCGTGAAGCGCAGCCTTCCTGCTTCGGTATTCTTCTCGATCAGCTCCTTAAGTCCCGGCTCATAAATCGGAACTTCTCCCCGCTGCAGCAGTTCGATCTTCTCGCTCAATTTGTCCACGCATGTGACATCATTGCCCAAATCCGAGAAACACACACCAGATACAAGCCCAACATAACCGGTACCAATAACAGCCAGTTTCATCTTTAGCACTCTCCCACTTTGTACTGCTTCTCTTTTACATCACCAAGCCGCCTATAAAATCGCTTATATCCTGCACCGCATCCTGCGGAAATTCACTGCTTGCTTGCGTTTCACCCTGCTGACCAATGTATGCCGGAACAGGCTCCTTTATATCCACATGCTTTAACTGGCCCCATCCCATCAGACGGTAGGGGTGCCGGCCGTTCAATGCCTCAATCGTATTCCTGTCCTCGGCAAAGAGGCTGCGATCCAGCAAAATCAACGGTTTGTTCAGCATAACTGCCTCGCTTACCGTTCCCCAGCCGGGCTTGGTAATCACCATGTCCGACATGGCAACGTAATGCTGGGATTCCGTGTAACCCTCCGGTATCCGGATCACATTCGCGCGGTCGACCGCCATATTGCTCGATACGATAAAACGGCAGCTCTCATCCTCCCACAGGGACAATTCGGAAAGATCATCGACCGTTATGCTCATTCCAAGTGCAAAGAAGACAATCATTCCGGAGCGGTCAGGCTGTATCACCTTGCGGAGCCTGTCTAGTTCCTTATCGTCGGACCGGCGGCAAAAGAAATCCGTTCTGATTCCGCCGTGGCGTCCCCAAGGGGGTTCATTCCCGGAGCCTGGCAGGGCAATAAAATAATCCATTTGCGAATATGCCTCGTATAGCGGTTCGAGAAGCGGTTCATTCAACATCTGTTTGTAAGCTGTAAACCAAGTAAAATTAGACAAGCCGACGGTTCTTACGTTTACTAGATTTGCAGCCAACAAAGGGATTGGTGAAATATCCGAAATGACCAGGCTCACCTTATTTTGCCGGAGAAACATGCATTCCCTGTCCACTTCCTCAGGGAATGCAGCGATGTATCGCGTATATTGCAGCTTCAGCAGCTCAAGATCAGGTTCAATGGAGCCCGCCTTCAGGCAGTAGCCGAGGTCGCTGGCGGCAGAGCGGTATTCAATCTCCGCTTCGCGGCAGTCCTTCAACGATTCCTTTATAAATCCAAGCGATCGGGAAGAGCAGACAATCAGTCTGAGCCTCGTTTGCGACTGCTTCGCCAGCCTGCGGATAACGGCTATGCTGCGCGCGGCATGGCCATACCCATAATCAGAAATATAGTAACAAATTGTTATCATAAAAGCCATGGACCTTTCCTTACAGCTTGATGCAGTGCTCCGTCACTTCGTCCCATGTCGTGTAGATCTCAACCACCTGATTGACATCCTGCTCAACGCCGCTCTGCACCACGATAATTTCCAGCTCCGAGATGGCGCGGACACTATGCAGGGTTTTCATTGGGATGTGAAGCACGTTGCCCGCCTGAACCTGCATGAAATTGCCGTTCTGGACGAATTCACCCTCGCCCTTGACAATCGTCCACACTTCCTCCCTGTTGGAATGAAGCTGATAGCTCAGGTTCTTGCCCGACTTGATGCAGACGCGCTTGGTGAGCACACAGCGGCCGTTCTCGTATTTCTGGTCATCCAGAATGCGGTGCCAGCCCCACTGCCTTTCCTCGTACATCGGTCCTTGATCGTAATTGATGAAATCCTTAATGCGCGGGCTTGCGCTCTTGTCCGTAACCAGAATGCCGTCCGGGCTGACAGCAACAACAACGTTGGACAAGCCGAGAATGGATACCGGGATATCAATTTCATTGATCAGATGCGTATTCTCGCAGTCATGACTGATCGTGCCCCAGCCGATCTGATTGTTCTTCATCTCTTCCGTCAGTGTATTCCAGGTGCCCAGGTCCTTCCAATATCCCTCATAAGGCAGGACGACGATATTGGCCGCTTTTTCCACCACTTCATAATCAAAGCTGATTTTCGGCATCGTATTGTACTGCTTCGCCAGCTCCTCATAATGAATGGAATGACCCCTCTGCTCCAGCAGTTGGATGACATAGCCAAGCTTGAAAGCAAACACGCCGCAGTTCCATAAGGCATGCTCCCTGATCAGCTCTTCCGCGTATTCCTCCGTAGGCTTCTCCAGGAAGCGGCTGACCGTACGGTAGTCGGAAGTGTCCGTATCCTGCTCCTCAGGTATGATATAGCCGTATTTCGATGAGGGGTAGGTCGGCCGGACACCGATCAGCGCAAGATCGGCATCCGAAGAACGAAGCACCGTCTCCAGCTGTTTCACGGATTCGAAGAAATGATTTTCGACAAAAGGATCGACAGGCAAAATCGCGATGACCTCATCCAGACTGACGCCCTGAAATGAATAAAGATACGTGGCAGCCAAGGCAATGGCGGCGAACGTATCTCTTCGTTCAGGCTCTATGATCAAAGGCACGTCAGAGCTGATCTGACTTTGCATCATTTCGATCTGCGATTTGCTGGTGGCGATATAACTGGAGTCTCCCAGGCCATTGGCCTTGATCTGGCTCCAGACCCTCTGGACCATGGATACCATTTGGTCATCGTCGTTTTCCAGCACCTTTAGAAATTGCTTCGACCTTGCATCATTGGATAAGGGCCATAAGCGTTTTCCGGAACCTCCGGACAACAGAACCAGTTTCATCCTAACACTTCCCTTCTTCCAGTACTGTTCAGGCAGTTTGCTTCTGCGGCTCATACTTATAGATCCGAATGTTGCGATCTTACATTTTCTTCAATTCGCCTGATTCGCCGAACACTACTGATGTCCGCTTGCTTTCCGCATCGGAAATGGTGGACTTCCTTTGATGTCCTTTCATCCGGCTTAATAAATGAAAGGTCAAATTTTGAATGATTTTACTTTTTCGCAGCAGAGCCAGCAGCATGATAGAGATAATATTGTTAACCGTCCATTTTTCTTTCACGCTTAGCTCATTAAAATAAGAAGACCCTTCTAAATCCTTTTGCGTTAATGAAATAATCGAAAGTCTCCAAAAAATTAATGAAAGTCTCTTCGTTCTTCCTCTGTATAAAGCACAATATACGCCGTGAGATTGAATAATATCTTTTTTTCCGTTCGACTGCTGATCAAAACATTGCCGCGCAATTTCCGCAAAATACATTTGCATGGAAATTTTACTGGAAGAGGCGCTGACGCCATCTGACAATGTATATCTTGTATATAAGACCTCGGGTACCACTGCAAAGTCTGTGTGTAAACTCATTCTTAGCCACAAATCATAATCCTGAGCGAATTTAAAATAATCCCGATATCCGCCTGATTTATCATAGACGCTTTTTCTAAACATCACTTCACCATGCAAAAATATGTTTTTATGGAGAAGTTGTTTTGAAATTCCTGCCTTTTCGTCGATGACAGGCTTGCTGATCATGAAACTGTTATTTACAACATTCTCATTTGCAACATGACATCCTACTACTCCAATTTCAGGTCTGTCTGTCAACACCTTAACCTGTTTCTCGATTCTTTCCGGTAATGAGATGTCTCCCGACCCGTGTATT
Organism: Paenibacillus sp. JT31N11; assembly: GCF_056269285.1. Taxonomy (NCBI): domain Bacteria; kingdom Bacillati; phylum Bacillota; class Bacilli; order Caryophanales; family Paenibacillaceae; genus Paenibacillus; species Paenibacillus sp. JT31N11. The sequence continues at coordinate 218,924 of NZ_JBWDNQ010000003.1, read as the reverse complement.
GCGATGATATCATGTGAGGCACAACTAACCGCCTTCATAATAGACTTCACGAACCCTTGATTAGGATGTGAAATAATCTTCAGTCTCGAATCGGTGAAGGAATGCATTACTTCCAATGTGTTGTCTGTAGATCCATCATCAACAGCGATGATTTCAATGTCGGAATAGGTTTGATCCAACAGGCTCTGAATCGATGCTATAACATGCTCAGCCCTATTGTAGTAAATGGTAACGATCGATACCACTATTCAACACCTCGTTTAACATGGTTGGCCTGAAATCAGATGTTATTATTTGGAGGAAATGCCATTTTCACTTTTTACGTCGTAATACTGCAAATACCAATCAAGAAATTTATCTAAGCCTTCTTCAATTGAAGTTTGAGGTTTAAAGTCAATTTCTCTCACCAAGGCATCCACGTCCGCATAAGTCTCATGGACATCGCCAGGCTGCATCGGAAGATATTCCTTGTTTGCTGTTCTATCAAGCTTCTTCTCAATGACAGAAATAAAATGTTTCAATTCCACTGGATTATTGTTTCCTATATTATAAATCCTGTATGGGGCTGTGCTTGTGCTTGGATCAGGATTATCGCTGTTCCAATGCGGATTTGGTTCGGCCTTTTTGTCAATAAGCTTCACAATTCCATCGACAATATCATCAATATAGGTGAAGTCGCGTTTCATATTGCCGTGGTTGAATACTTTTATTGTTTCGTTGTTTAAAATGGCTTTAGTGAAGGAGAAATACGCCATATCAGGTCTGCCCCACGGCCCGTATACCGTAAAGAAACGAAGGCCGGTTGTCGGCAATTTATACAAATGGCTGTAAGTGTGAGCCATAAGCTCATTCGCTTTTTTCGTTGCTGCATACAAGCTTACAGGATGGTCTACGTTATGTGTTACAGAAAATGGCATTTGGGTGTTTGCACCGTATACCGAGCTTGAAGACGCATAGATCAGATGTTCAGCTTTATAATGCCTGCATGCTTCCAGGATGTTCATAAAACCCGTCAGGTTGGAATCGATATATGCCCTTGGGTTTGTGATACTGTAGCGGACTCCCGCTTGCGCCGCCAAATGCACCACCACCGAGACTTCATGCTGCTTGAAAATCTCCTCAATCTGCTCGTAGTTCTCCAGCTGGCACAAATAGAATTTGAACTGACTATGCTGCTTTAATAGCTCCAGTCTGGACTGCTTCAGAGCTGGATCGTAATAATTGTTGATACTGTCTAACCCAATGACTTCGCAGCCCTCACTTAATAGTTTGTTGGCCAGATGAAATCCGATAAAACCAGCTGCTCCGGTAACCAATATTTTAGCCATTCGTTCCACCTGCTTTCTTCAGCTGCTGTTACCTCTTCAGGTCGCTCCGCTTAATAATAAGCAAATCCTTGATTTTAACACCGGTATTGCGCGAATATATGACCAAGAACAAAAGACCTCCGATAACATAACTAATTGAAGATGCCATTGCTGTTCCGTTAATATTGTAAAGCGGAATGAAAATGAAATTTAAAACAACATTCAGGATTAGCGGAAGAATATATGCTGCCAAGGCAAAAAGCGGTTTCCCACGTCCTGCAAGATCAGCATTCAGCACTTTAAAGAAAAACATAATAAAGATGCCTGGAAGAAGCAGCCTGATCACTTGCGCAGCATCGGCAAACTCTTTCCCATACAGGATATTAACAATAACTGATGAAAATAAAGCAATAAATACACATACCGCCAAAGCCACAGGAAGGAGCATTCGCAGCAGTTTAGCCGCTCTGTTAATAGCCTCCTGTTCTGTTTTGCTGTTGGCGCTTTTGGCGAAGAGCACCATTCCGACCGCTGCAGGAAGCTGCCAGATCAATTCAGCCAGTACGGTTCCAACGGTAAAAATGCCAATGGATCTTACATCCGAGAATTGTTCCAGCATCATAATGTTTATTCGATAATTTAGCTGCAGTACGAACAGCGCTAAGGCATAGGCGATACCTTTCTTTATAAACTGAACAGGAATTCCCTTAATATATCCGATCTGAAACGGCGCCAGTTTTCTGACCATCAGATAGGATTGAACTGCAATCATAAGGGCAAGCAAGAAATTCACAAGTGTTGCTCCTAGTATGTCAAGACGCAAAAGACCAACCAGAACAACAACAAATGTAATATTGAGCCCTGTATTCCACAGCTCCAAATTGTTAATGTTACCGATTCTGTCTTTTCCTTGCAGGATTCCATTCGTATATCTGGTGAACAGGGTAAATGGAACACTTAGCAAAGCAATCAACAACAGCGTCCCGCTGTACTTCCCATAATAAAACAAACCATAATATCCGGAAACAATCAACAAGGAAATAATCGACATAACGATCCATATCAAATATGTCGTTTTAATAATATCAGTGAACTCATGGGTTTTCTGTCCGACAAAATAGGCCGTAGCCTGCCGGACGCCAAGATCGGCGATCGTGAACATCAGCGTAGGCACCAGAAAAATGACGGTTACAACGCCTCTGCCCTCGGCGCCCAGAAATCTGGCAAGCAAAACAGAGATCAGAAATCCGCCGAAAAGCGTAACTCCCCTCGTCAGAACAGTAGTGATAATATCTTTTACCGTCTTTGACGATATGCGGCGCGCTGTTGCTAATTCAACCAATTTTATCAACTCTTTTTTCAATAATTTTAGCAGGTACGCCCACCGCTACCGCATTCGGGGGAACATCCTTGGTGACGACGGCATTAGCGCCGATTACAGCATTTCTCCCTATCGTTACATTGCCGATAATTTTTGCACCGGCATAGATCGTCACATGATCCTCAATGATCGGGTAGCTTCTGCTCAGCCCCGGCTTGCCGTGACTTCCCAGCGTGACCTGTTGAAAGATCGTAACATTGTCGCCGATCATCACATCCTCCCCGATCACAACGCCAGTAGGATGCGGCATCTTGAGATTTCTGCCGATCTTCGAGCGCTCGGAGATATGACAGTGGAACATGACTTTGCAAAAATAAGAAAAGATCAGCATCAACACCTTATGAAGCTTCGATTGATGCTGAAAGTAAGTGATATGTCTGTAAAGGAACAGCACTTGAAAATTTATAGAAAAGAAGAAAGTGATCAGCTTTGCCTTCCTGGATCCTGAATTCGCACAATCCTGCAAATCCTGCCTGACCCGGCTTCGGAGATCACGAAATGTATGTTTTCCGTTCACATGGATTCCTCGGTTCCGTATTAGGACTGTTGGCTCTCAATGTTCGCGCCCAGCTGCTGCAGCTTGCTCACAATGTTCTCATAGCCGCGTTCAATCTGGCTGACATTGCTGATCACCGTCGTGCCTTCGGACACCAGAGCCGTGAGGATGCAGGATGCGCCTCCCCGGAGATCAGTCGCCTTCACTTCCGCACCCTTAAGCGGACGGCCGCCTTCAACGATTGCCGTATTTCCGAAGGAGTGTACGCTTCCTCCGAACTTCTTCAGCTCGTCGATATATTTGAAGCGCTCCGTGAACCGCAGATCGGTGATGGTGCTTTTCCCGTCTACCACGAATGCGAGGGCCGCGAAGATCGGCTGCATATCGGAATTGATTCCCGGATAAGGGGCCGTGAACAAATCGAACGAGCGCTTCGCTTTCTTGCCGGAAGCATATACCGAGCCGCCCCACTCGAATACGTCAATGCCGATTTCCTTCAGGAGCCTGGCGTCTTCTTTGATGAAATCCAGCGAGAAGTCGGGAATGCAGATTTCGCCTCCCGTCATCGTCGAAGCGATGATGTAGGTGACCGCCTCATCCCATCCGGGCATGACCGAATAGCGGATACCGCCTTTGATGGATTTGGCGCCTTTGATCTGGACGACCCGGTTGGAGCATTCCACATCCGCCCCCATCAGGTTGAGCAGCTTGGCAAGCTCCATAATTTCTGGACGCGTGTTGGCATTGAGAATGGTTGTTTCGCCATCTGCGATAGCAGCAGCGATCATGATATTCTCCGTCCCCGAAGTCGTTGGCAGGTAGAATTCAATTTCAGCCCCGATATTCCCTGATGAGGCGATATGGATTCCCTCATCCGTTTCCTCCACGGCGGAGCCAAGCTTGCTGAGCCCCAGAAGATGCAGATCATATTTGCGGTCACCAATTTTGCAGCCGCCCGGCATCGGCAGCAGCAGTTCGGACTTCAGCGCCGACGCCAGCCCGAGAAGCAGCAGCGAGTAACGGATTTCGCTTGCGACGGGGTTAATGCTGCCGCTTGGAAAGGCGCCTCTCGCACATGATACCGTTGTGCCGTCGACTTGAATCTCCGCCCCGGCTTCCTTGAGAACCTGAATCAAAATCTTCACGTCCCGCAGCTCTACCGGTACGTTGTCCAGTATGGTAGGCTCTTCGCCCAGGCAAGCCGCTGCGATCATCGGAAGCGCCGCATTCTTGGCACCCGACAGCTTTACCGTTCCCGACAGCACATTCCCTCCTGTCACTGCAAAGGTTTTGGTTTGAGTCATTGTCGTTATCATGTCTGAACACTCCCTATCCAAGGTTTTTTATATATAGGTAAACCATTAAAACACGACTCGTACATGTTCAATAACGGACTTTTTGTCAACCGCTATTACATCGACAGAAGCAGCTTCCTGTATTTCTCCAACGACAGATCCCTTCGCAAATGCTGCTCCAGGTAGGCTCTGCCGCGTGCGCCGGTCGCTTCCAGCTCGCGCCGGTCGAGATGATACAGGACATTCAGCTGCCTGATCGTTTCCTCGTAATCCTGCGGTTCGGCCACGACGCCGCAGCCGCTTTTTTCAATCAGCCGGTGAGCCTCGCTGCCGCTCTCCAGAACACCCAGCACGGATTTCCCTGCGGCCATGACGCCATAAATTTTACTTGGAACGGATACGCCTTTTATTCCCTTTTGATTCACGACCATATGAACATCAGCCGCGTTAAGCGAATATTTCAGATTTTCTATCGGCTGATAGGGGAGAAAATAGACCTGCTCCAGGCTGTTCTCCTGCACGAACTGCTGCATCTGCTTCTTGACTGCCCCCTCACCGATAAATACAAAGACAAGATCCTTCTTGTCCTTGAATTCCTTGGTGATCTTGATCACATTCTCCAGGTCGTAATAGAGGCCCAGATTTCCCGAGTACATCACAATAAACTTATCCTGCCAGCCGTTCTCCGCAATAAACTCGGCGACCTTGGGATGCTTCTTGGACAGCGGGATAATTTCCTGTTCGTTCGTCCAGTTGTTGATCACTGTATTCTCTGTGACCTTCTGGTCGGCGAAACGCCTCATCAGCGTCTCCTGCATATCCTGGCCTACAGTAATGATGTGATCCGCATATTTGCAATTCAGCGTATCCATCCACCTTGCCGCCTTGAAGAGCTGCTTGCTCTTGGAGAACCCTACTGCCTCGGCCTGTTCAGGATTGAAATCCTGAATGTTATAAATATGCTTCGCTCTTTTGAAAAATTTTCCGAGCGATCCAATCAACCCGCCCAGTATCGGCGGCTGGGAGATGGTATAAATAAAATCAAGATTCTTCTGGCGCAGAACCAGAATATTGGCATAAAAAAAGTAGGTTGTAATAAAGCGCAGCCTACTTAACTTGTTTTGTTTATCAACCTTGGGGAGCTTGATCCGAATGATGCTGATATTCTCCAGCTTGTCATGGGTGATCCGCTTGCTTTCCTCATTCTTCTCCCCCGCGTACCCAGGCTGCGCGGCAATAACGGTTATATTGAAGTCATGCTGGATGTGCAGGCATAATTCCGTCAGCAGTTGACCGGTTGAAGCGTAATCCGGATAGAAATAATTAATGACAAACACAATATTACGCTTCATGCCATAACCTCTTTCATTATTCGTTCTTTCAAGTACTTCGCAGGGTACCCGACATGAATCTCGCCTGCCGGTATATCCTTCATCACCGTGCTCCGCGCTCCCGCCACGCCGAGCTCATAGACCGTTACGCCGGGGCAAACGAACACATCGCTCGCAATCCATGCTCCATCCTTGATCACAATGGGCTTTACGATCAGTCCGAAAGCAGGATCATTAAGCTTATGGCTCCCGGTGCACAAGTACGAATGCTGCGAGATCACGCAGTTGCTGCCGACGATGATCTCGTCAAGGCTGTAGAACTCGACGTCATCGCCGATCCAGGAATGATCGCCAATGCTCACTTTCCAGGGATAGGTGAATTTGGCCGTCGGCCTGACTCTTACGTCGATACCAATCTTCGCTCCGAACAAACGCAAGAGGCGGTTTCTGAACCCGTACATATTATGCAGCGAGAATCTGAACACCGTGCCCTGCACGAACCACCATAGAAGCACAACAACGCCGCTGCGTCCCCGTGAATACCACGATTGATCATATTTTGACAAGTCCACATTCATCGGTTCAGACCTCATCCATTATGACTTCCAGCCGGTTGATATAATCAATTTCCTTGAAGTTCTTCAGCGTCTTGCTTCTGTTCTCGCGGGCAAAAGCAGTAAGCTGGCTCCGGTCCGCAAGCAGGCCGGTTATAGCGGAAGCAAGCGCGTCGGGATTTTGCGGTTGTACCAGAAAACCATTATGGGAAGTTACGATATCAGGAATGCCTGCATGCTTGGTCGAAATAATGGTCAGTCCGTTTCCCATCGCTTCGATAATGGAAATCGGCTGCCCCTCGTTCGGGTAATAAGTAGGTAGTGCAAACACGTCACATCGAGCGAGCAGTTCTTTCTTGCTTTCCCCTGCCACGATTCCGTAATATCGAACCGAATTTTCTAATTGATGGTGTTTTACAAAATCAAAGAATTCCTTCTCATCCTGTGCGTTATAAAATTTTCCGGCAAAATGAAAATGGACCGGATTGTCCTTGAGCTGCCTGGCTGCAAGCAGCAAATCGAAATATCCCTTGCTCTTAATAAAATTGCTCAAATAAAGGACGTCCAGCTGCTCTTTGCCTGCTGACAGCTGATTCAGCTTAGCTTCAAACTCCGTCTCGCTCAGCAAAACATCATCCTCAATGCAATTCTCGCAAACCCTGATCTGCTCCGGACTAAGCAGCCCTGCGAACAAATCCCGGAGACCGTCGCTCAGAACAATCATAATATCGATCCGCGACAGCAGTTTCCGGTTCATCATTCTCTGAACGGGGTTGAACTGCTTGTACAGCTCCTTGTAGTAGCCGCCGTGGTAATGGATAACCACTCTTTTCTTCTTGCGCAGCAGCCGCCATAATATGAACATATCTCGAAGATTGCCCATCTTGGTTTGGGAGATGGTGAAATAATAAATATCAACATCGATGCTCTCCACCTTGTTGATATGCGCTGCGATTTTTTTATTATCCTTGATATCAACATACGAGAGATCATACTTCTCATTGAACAGCTTGGAATTAATAATGGTTTGCAGCGCCTTGGACAACCCATGCACCGGCGGTGGAAGCTGGCCAACCAAGCAAATTCTTTTCATCATTTTCACCCTGCATCATCTTAAAATTAATTAAGGGCCTGCGTGAATGCTCCACTGCAAGCCCTTAACGGTCCGCACGACTTGCTAATTTAGGAGGAAGCCCGATAACACTCTTGTTGGTTTTCCCCACTATGGTGTGAAGCTGATTAAAGCAAAAGAAAAACACGACTCCGTAGGATGTAAGCTTGAACAGTGTGATGGGATCATAGGCGAACCATCTTGGAATGGTGCAAAGAACCATCACGAGATAAAATTGCAGATACTGATTTTTGGCCCGATACACCCGGTTGAATAGGATAGCCAGAAAGATAGCAATCAGAATCGTGCCGGCGTAGGAAAGCCACACATAAAAATACGTGCTGATGAGCCCGCCTCCGCCGGATTGGGCATACTGTGCGGAAAGTGATGATAAATTCGCCCCGCCCGTTGCAAACTTTGAAGGTAAAAATATACGCTCGATGAAGCCAATAAAGGAACGCGAACGAACCATGTCACTGAACACCTGTTCTTTGATTAACCCAATATAAACGGCGGAATTGTAAAACACATCACCTTGATTACTTTGTAAAAATCTCGATCCATCCTGACCTGTTTTAAACAAGGAGATCGTTCCTGTACTCACCCGGATATCAGCGAATATGGTCATGACCAAATAGCCGACTATTGAACCCAGGGAAAAGAACAGATTGGATATTTTCTTGTGATCGACATACAAAATAAATAAGAGAAGAAGCATCTGAAGGGACTCGATCCGTCCCTCCGCAACCGTATTTTTGACAATGAACAGAATGGACAGAACAATGATCAATAGGTTCCTTGCCTTGTTTTTGCCAGAAAATAAATAAGCCAAGGCAGTGAAAATAAGAAAATACTCATTAATAGCAAGACCTTGAGTCAATTGAAATCCTTGTCCCTCAACCAGGCGATGTCCTGTTTGACCGATAATGAGAATAACAGACATTGCAAATACTCCAAGACCATAAACAATGGCATTGTCTTTGTTTGGAAGCCGGTTAATAAATATTTCTTTGTTTTTGTTGATATCTTTTTTTAGAAACAAGTATAAGACCAGCAGGAACAGCACATGCAGGAACATGGCGAATTCGAATATATCCTCCTTCTGAAACCGTTCATAGAAGGTGATATTAATGCCGAATGAAAAATAAGGCAGCAGATTCAACGTATAGGTGAGAATAAACAAAAACATAATTTGCAGAATTTTGCTGTTTCTCACCCGGTAAATTAAAGCTATATTTACGAGAATCCCGTAATAAAGAAAGATTTCCGCCGATTTAAAGTAATACCAGGCGCTTAAGCAGATGACGCCTATCCCGAATATGAAATATTTCGTGATGAAGTCCTTGCTTATTGCTTGGGCCTTTAGATCCATTGAAGTGCTTTCCCTTGGCTTTGTATGGCTTCCATTCGCTTCAGGTCCGATTGAACCATCATCTTCACCAGTTCTTCAAAGCTTACTTTCAATTCCCAGCCCAGCTCTTCCTTGGCTTTGGAGCAATCGCCAAGCAGCAGATCCACTTCCGCCGGACGCATAAACTGCTCATCCATGACCACATAATCTCTCCAATTAAGACCGACGGAAGAGAAAGCAATGTCGACGAATTCCTGCACCGTATGGGTTTCTCCAGTTGAGATCACATAATCATCCGGGGTGTCCTGCTGCAGCATCAGCCACATCGCGGCGACATAGTCGCCAGCGAATCCCCAATCCCGCTGTGCGTCCAGATTTCCCAGCCTCAGCTCGTTGGCAAGACCAAGCTTGATTCTGGCCACGCCGTCAGTTACTTTTCTCGTCACAAACTCCAGCCCTCGTCTGGGCGACTCATGATTGAACAAAATGCCGGAGCAAGCGAACATATTATAGCTTTCACGGTAGTTCACCGTAATCCAGTGGCCGTATAATTTTGCTACGCCGTAAGGGCTGCGCGGATAGAATGGCGTGCTTTCCTTCTGCGGAGTCTCGACCACCTTGCCGAACATCTCACTGCTGGAAGCCTGATAGAATTTGGCCATCGGCTTCATAATACGAACCGCTTCAAGCATATTCGTGACTGCAATAGCCGTCATCTGGCCCGTTGCGATAGGCTGCGGCCAAGAGGCTGCCACGAAGGATTGTGCGGCAAGATTATAGACCTCATCCGGATCCGAGACCCTGACCGCCTCGATGAGCGAAGCCAGATCGTTCAAATCTCCCGAAACCCAGTTGATTTGATCCTTGATATGGATAACATTCTCATAGTTAGGCGTGCTTGTGCGTCTGCGCATGCCATATACCTGATAGCCTTTTGATAGTAACAATTCAGCCAAATAGGAACCATCCTGACCGGTTACGCCGGTAATCAATGCTCTTTTCATAATATTCCTCCATTTAATCGGATTTTAAGCCTGGATGAGAGTGTCCTGATTAAAGGCGCTGTACACCGAACGAAGTCCTTCATCAAGCGGAATTCTCGCTTTCCAGCCCAATGAGTTAATCTTGGTGACATCAACCAGTTTGCGCGGCGTACCATCTGGAATCGAAGCATTGAAGGAAATATCACCCTCATAGCCGACAATGGATTTGATCAGCCCGGCCAATTCTTTAATCTCGATATCTTCTCCGACGCCAATATTGATGATTTCATTGTCCTCATAATGCTCCATCAGGAACAGACAAGCCTCAGCGAGATCGTCCGAATGCAGAAACTCGCGTTTGGGAGTACCGGTACCCCACACCTCTACAGCCGGTGCGCCGCTTTGCTTGGCTTCATGAAATTTCCGGATTAATGCCGGAAGCACGTGAGAGGATTTCAAATCGAAATTATCATTGGGGCCGTACATATTCGTAGGCATCGCCGATATGAATCTTGTGCCGTATTGACGGTTGTATGACTTGCACATATTGATGCCGGCAATTTTGGCGATGGCGTATGGCTCGTTGGTAGGCTCGAGTTCACCTGTGAGCAAATACTCTTCCTTGAGGGGTTGAGGCGCAAACTTTGGATAGATACAGGTTGAACCGAGGAATAACAGCTTTTTCACATTATACTGATAAGCGGCATCGATAACATTGGTTTGAATAAACAGATTATCGCGGATAAAGTCCGCCGGATAATCATTATTCGCCGCAATGCCGCCGACCTTGGCCGCCGCGAGAAACACGTAATCGATTTGCTCTTCCGCGAAAAACCGGAGCACAGCTTCGCGCTCCCTCAAATCCAGTTCCTTGCTTGTGCGGCAGACAAGATTCGTATAGCCCTCTGCCTCCAATTTTCGGAGAATGGCGGATCCAACCAGGCCTTTATGTCCGGCAATATATATTTTTGCGTTTAAATCCATGCTTCTCACCTCACTCTTTGGCTTATCTCTATATGTTCTAGAAAGCGTCTTTGGAACCAAGCAGCACTTTGACGGTTTTCAAAATAATCTTGATATCAAACAGGATGCTTCTTTGCTTGATATAAAGAAGATCGAGCTGAACCATTTCATGAAAGCTGAGGTCGTTGCGGCCGCCGACCTGCCATAAGCCCGTGCAGCCCGGTATGACTCTCAGGCGCAATTTGTCATAATTCGTATATTCCTCGACTTCTCTTGGGAGCGCAGGCCTGGGACCAACCAGCGACATGTCGCCGCGGATAACGTTCCACAGCTGCGGCAGCTCGTCGATGCTGGTTTTACGGATAAATTTGCCGATTCTTGTAATCCGCGGATCATCCTTCATCTTAAACATCGCACCGCTGATTTCGTTCTGTTCGAGAAGATTCGTCAGCAGCTCCTCGGCATTGGAGACCATCGAACGGAACTTGAACATCTTGAAGGTCTTCTCATGCTTGCCGACTCTCACCTGTTGAAAAAAGACAGATCCCTTGGGGTCCTCAAGCTTAATCATGATGGCGACAACAATAAATGCCGGACTGATTACAACCAGACCGATGAAAGCGAGGATGATATCCATTGCACGCTTCATCATCAAATAAGAACGTTTATTACTCTTCCGCTCCAGGCCATAGCTGCCATAGATGGAGCCGCTCTCCAGCGCAACCTCGGCTTCTTTATTTTGTGATGTAGGAGCCAATTGAAATCACCTCATCTTGAAATAATCTTATTTTTGGAATGTTCGCGCTCAAGAATGCCTTCCAGGGCCTCCAGCAGAGGTAATCTCAACTCATCTTTGCGAAGCGCAAAATCCAGGGTTGTCGTAATGAATCCCAATTTCTCTCCTACATCATAACGGGTGCCTTCAAAATCATAGGCGAATACGCCCTGCACCTCATTCAACCGCTGAATCGCATCGGTCAATTGAATCTCTCCGCCTGCCCCCTTTTCCTGCTTCTCCAGGAAGTAGAAGATTTCCGGCGTCAGTACATAACGTCCCATAATCGCCAGATTGGATGGTGCGCTCCCCAGCTTCGGTTTCTCCACAAATCGGTTGACCATATGCAGCTTGCCGTTGGAATCCACCGGATCGACAATGCCGTAACGTTCTGTCTGCTCGTAAGAGACGGCTTGGACACCGATTACGGAACGGTTCGTTTTCTCATATTGATGAATCAGCTGCTTGGTGCAAGGTTCTTCCGAAACGACAATATCATCGCCCAGCAGAACAGCAAATGGTTCATCGCCGATAAAATTGCGCGCACACCAGACAGCATGACCGAGCCCTTTCGGTTCCTTCTGGCGTATGTAATGTATATCAACATTGGAGGATTTCTGAACCTCCTCCAGAATGCTTAATTTCCCTTTTTCCATCAAGCTTTGCTCCAGCTCCAGGGCGATGTCAAAATGATCCTCAATCGCACGCTTGCCGCGGCCGGTAACAATAATAATATCCTCAATACCAGAAGCGATGGCTTCCTCAACAATATACTGGATGGTTGGCTTGTCGACGATGGGCAGCATTTCCTTGGGCATCGCTTTAGTGGCGGGGAGGAATCTTGTCCCCATGCCTGCGGCTGGAATAATAGCTTTTCTCACTTTTTTCATTCAACTTCACCCTATCCTGTTATATTTTTTTATATGTTAAGTCTAGGTTGCTAAAAACGCGAGCTATCGATTTTATCTACAGAAAAATCGATAGCTCGAATTTTTAGAAAAACGGGCATCAAACCCGACCTCTCATCACACCCTTGACAATCATGTCTAAGGTTTCATAACCCACAGCGTGACCGAGTGCCTACAGTGATAAAGGTGCAGTAGACATTACCTATACACGCGCCATATTTTAGTTACTCAGCAGTACCATAGACATTTTTAAAGCTCGATTTGACATCTTTGCGGTTCAGGTTATTCAGAACAGCGCCGATAATCCGCGCATTGACATGCTCAAGGCTGGCTTTGGCCTTTTTGACCATTTCCTTCTCCGCCTTGCCCGCAGCCACAACCATAATGACCCCGTCGCAAAGCGAGCTGACGATCAGACTGTCGGTTACGGCAAGAACGGGAGGCGTATCGATCAGCACGATGTCAAAATGCTCCTTGAGATCCTTAATCAATGTGTTCATACGATGGTTGCCCAGCATCTCGGAAGGATTGGGGGGTATAGGTCCCGAGACAATTAAAGACAGATTATCAATACCTGTCGTTTTAAGAGCCTCCTGCCACTTGATTTGATCTGTCAATATATTAGTCAAACCGTTTCGATTATTTTGGGCAAGAACATGATGCAGAGATGGCTTTCGAAGATCAGCATCCAGCAGCAGAACCTTCTTGCCCTCCTGGGCATAAGCTACAGCCAGATTGCTGATGGTGGTTGTTTTCCCTTCATCTACTTGAGCGGAAGCAACCATTAGAACTTTCATGGGCGTATCAAGGAAAGAAAACTGGATATTTGTACGCAATTTGCGGTAAGCTTCTGAAATAGGCGACTTGGGATTCAATAACGTGATCAGATTACTCTCATTGATTGATTGAGGCATAAGCACTTTCACCTACTTTCTTCTTTTTAGAAAGCGATGCTTTGCGCGGGCTGAGATCCTCTTTCGTTATATTCATAACAAGAGCCAGTGTGGGAAGGCCAAGCTCACTTTCCAATTCGTATTCATTCTTGAAGGTATTGTCGAGATAATCGAGCAGGAAAACTATACCCAGTCCTATCACTAATGAAAGGATGATAGCCACAAGGAAATTCATCAACGGACTCGTATTAAATGGAACCGGAGAGCCCACCTCGCTTGCTTCGCTGAGTATCGTTACGTTGTCAATGTTCATAATGCTGGGGATCTGCTCCTTGAATACAAGCGATATTGCATTCACGCTCTTGGCGGCATTCTCGTAGGATACATCACTGTAAACCAAATTCATGATTTGCGAGTTATTGGCAGAAGCCACCGAAATCTTGCCCGGGCTGACTCTCAATTCAGGAAATTGCTGATGCACCTTATTAATGATTGCCGGAGATTTAATAATTTCCTTGTATGAATTTATTAACATAATACCTGTCTGTATGTTGCTTACATTGATGGAATCTGCAATCTGGGAGGACTGATTGACAATTAGCTTGGCGTTCGCCTGATACATTGGTGTTGTTAAGTAGAAGCTTTTAATGCCTGCAAGAATACATCCGATCGCAACAACGATAATGACCAACCAAATCTTTTTGATTACAATTTTAAAATATTGTTTAAGTTCCACCTTTGTTCCTCCCGTGAGAATGAGGTTTTAGCCCTCATTTAATAAAACAATTCGTTTATTCAGCAATAAATGTAAAAAACTGTTTATCCAGTACGAATTAAAAAATGATTTGTGGTAATACTGAATAACAGGTATGATACGTAATGTATCATTTTCAATGTTTACTTTACGATACGGATTGTAGCATGTCAAGGATTTTTTCATAGTTCTTACAAGCTTGCTACGTTTTGTTTCATATCATGCATTTGTAAGCGTTTCGTATTAATATGTTGGTATGGCTGGTTAGGAGGAGTATTATGAACATAGGAATTCGTATTGCAAAATTGAGGGAAGATAGGGGGTGGACTCAGGAACATACCGCTGCTTCACTGGGAATTTCGCGAGCGGCATTATCTCATTACGAGAAAAACCGCAGGGAACCAGATACCGAAACACTTTCCAAATTCGCCGACTTGTTTCATGTTTCTGTAGACTTCCTCGTAGGAAGAACAAATTCTCCTCATGTTACACTCGACGATCCGATACGCCAGTTTGTCGATCAATTAGAACTGGCGGACGAACAATTGCTGCAGAATTTCGCCTTGACCATAGATGGCCGCAAGTTAACTGTTGAAGAAGCGCGGCGGTTCATTGCTTTTGTACGCGCAGAGAGAATGATGAATTAAATGAGCATCCTATAACTTTTCAAAAAAAAAACCACAGTTGGCCAGCTAAGCCAACTATGGTTTTTTTGTCCTTATAGAAATTATGACGTTTCACTCCTGTAAATGTCTATAAGGTTAGAAGGAAGAATCCAATCTTGCAGCCAGAGGGCAGCAAAGTGCCGCCTCTTCTTGCTTATCCTCATTTCTTCCCTTCCACGGAAGCGTTGATTTGAGACCAGCTGTTAGAAATAATGCCGAGCTGTTCCATAATCGCTCTCACATCGAGCTCTACCTGCTTGCCTGCCGCGCGATCGGTCTTTTTATCCTGGTTTGAATTCATTCCAAATCAACACCTCAGCTCTTTGTGTTTTCATGAACCATACAAATGCGCTCTTGTTAATTGGTTATTATTCAAATCGATTTCAAACTGACATCGTAATTAAAAAATCTTCGCATATAAGAATTCGTTTTCTTACATACAAAGATTATAATGATCTATGATGGTTGTCAGAAACCTGTTTTCAAGAAGAACTGCCGATCAGCTTAACCGTTTCTTGGCGCTGCTTCGATACTCATCCTCCCATTCCTTGGATATGCCCATTTGTTCCATAATCATTCGAATATCAATGGTTTCCTTTTGCTTGAGCTTCATATCGTGCAGTTGTCTTTCATTCGCATGAATCATTGCAACAAATCACTCCTTAGACCTATTAAATCGACCGGCTACTGGAAGACTGTAATCATTGTAACCGCTTTGATTTGTTTAAGTTGTCGTTTGTTGGAAGTCAAAACCGTACTTTGTTCCTGTTAATTTGTCGAATTCGCAATCATATTGGGAGTTTCTATTCATTTTTCATAGCTTATTACCGATATAACCGATAATGGGTGCACTTTGATCTCTTGACAGCTCACTATGGAAGCGTACTGTCTTCAGTTCCAGCTCACCGCAATCCATTTCTATAACGGATTACAAGAAGCATCATACCATGTATACTCCCGTATGTAAGCCTCCTACGGTACCAAAATGCCTCATTTCGCGATTAAGTTTCTCTCAGATATTCTAATGTTTTTCTCATACAATCACCTCTTTGCAACAAAAAACGGCCTTACAGGAATGTGAAAGCTTGCATAAAGCAATTTCACAGCAGCCCATAAAACCGCACCATCCCAAAACGATAATTACCCCGACTTTTAGGTTATGAAACGATTATTAATAATTTTAATTTGATTGAGCGACAGATTATTATTGATCCGTACGCCGCCAATCAAGATCAGCATGTTTTTATTGATGATATTCTCCGAAATCACATGCCCGCTTCCAACCTTTACAAGAATGCCGGCACTGGGACTAAGCCTGCGCGGACTTGTGACATCATTTTTTGAAATGGTAATATTGTTGCTTGTGGCTTGAAGATTGTTGCCGTCATCCCCTGGTCGAATCGCAATATTAAATTGATTATTCGTACATTGATTCTCAAGAAGGATACAGGAATCCGAGCCATTTTTGACATCAATTCCATAATAAAAGCCTCTTACCGTATTGTTTTTGATTACGCTGTTTATCTCTCTTTCAAGCGTGATCCCCTGTTGATTCAAATTTCCATCGCGATCCTCGATTACCGTGCAGTTTGATACCGTGTTGTATTGGCCGCCTCCAAAAAGCGAAAGATGTCCGTCACGGGAATTTCGGATTTGACAGGAGTCAATCAGGCAGCGGTCAGAATTGAAGCTAATAATGCCGGAACCATTATTGAATTCGCTCATGATCCGGGAGATCGAGCAATCCTCAGAATTATACACATTAATACCTTGGGAGTAATTCCTTATGGTCATCCCTTCAACCGAACAGGACCGGCAATCCTGAAGCAGGAGACCCACCCTCGAGGTTAGAATGCCGTTCGAAGGTAGTTGATCCCCTCTAAGACTTCCGCCCTGGAAATGAACATTCGAAGCCTTATAAACCCAGAATGCTCCGTAGCTGTCTGCAGTCTTGGTCTCGAAAATGGCATCGTTCATTATAATGGTTATCGGCTTTACGATTTTCAATGCAGCATAACTGGTTCCATAGCCTGTTGTTATTTTATGAAGCGGGTTTTTGCTTACCTTGTAGTTACCCGCGGGTACAAGCAGAGTTCCGCCTTCCGGGACAGAATTAATGGCGGTTTGAATAGCTAGCGTATCATCATGAATACCGTCACCCACAGCATTAAAATCTGTTATCACATTCATACTCACCATAATTCCTCCTCCTTCCTATTTATCCTGATAATCTATTCTATTATTGGAACCTCCGATTGTTTCTGGTTGCATGACCCCTATGCCGATAAGTAGTTGCCAAAGCCGCCCTTTTGAATCCTTCACATTCTATAAGTACAAAAAAAAGAAAGACTGCCGGGGTCACCCTGCAGTCTTCCAATTCCATTTGTTTAGTTGCCGCCAATGCGGGCCAGCTCTTTCATATTGGCTTCAAATGCTGCCAAGAGAGCAGCCTCGCCGGCTAAGCCGGTTTGCTCCATCTTCTCGATTTGCTCCAGCATCCGTTTGTAATCCTTCGGAATGATCTTCACAAACCTCGTTATCGACGCATCCCAATCCTTCAGCACCCGTTCGCCGATTGCGCTGCCCGTATAAGTCACGTGGCGCTCAATCATTTCACGAAGCTCCGTAACTTCTCTGGCATCTTCCACGCGCTCCAGAAGCACCATCTCGATGTTGCAATGCCTGTAGAAGTCACCGGTCTCATCCAGCACGTAGGCGACGCCCCCCGACATCCCTGCGGCAAAATTACGGCCTGTGTTCCCCAGAATTACAACACGGCCACCCGTCATATACTCACAGCCGTGATCGCCTACACCTTCGACAACGACCTTGGCGCCCGAGTTTCTTACAGCAAAACGCTCACCGGCAATGCCGCTGATATAAGCTTCACCGTTCGTAGCGCCGTAGAGCGCGGTGTTGCCAATGATGACATTCTCCTCGGCCTTAAACGTCGCCTGAGGCGAAGGAGCGATGATGATTTTGCCGCCGGATAGCCCTTTGCCGACGTAGTCGTTGGAGTCGCCCTCCAGAGAAAGTGTAATCCCCTTCGGTACGAAAGCGCCAAAGCTTTGTCCTGCAGAGCCGATAAAGTGATACGAAATAGTATCCTCCGGCAAACCCTTTGCTCCATAACGGCGGGTTACCTCGCTACCCAATATCGTCCCGACAACACGGTTGATGTTGCGGATCGGCAGGGTAGCGCTGACTTTCTCGCCGCTCTCAAGCGCACGCTCCGCGATCGGAAGCAGCTTCTGCATATCAAGCGACTCGTCAAGCTTGTGATCCTGCTCCTGAATACAGTAGCGCACAGCGCCTTCAGGCAGCTCAGGCTGATGCAGCAAGCGCGTCAGATCGATTCCTTTGAGCTTGTAATGTTCGATCAATGTCTTCGTCTCCAGACGGTCGACACGTCCAACCATATCCTGCACCGTGCGGAATCCAAGCTCGGCCATGATTTCCCGAAGCTCCTGTGCGACGAACAGCATGTAGTTCGCTACATGGCTCGGATCGCCCATGAATTTCTTGCGCAGCTCAGGGTTTTGCG
Organism: Paenibacillus sp. JT31N11; assembly: GCF_056269285.1. Classification (NCBI taxonomy): domain Bacteria; kingdom Bacillati; phylum Bacillota; class Bacilli; order Caryophanales; family Paenibacillaceae; genus Paenibacillus; species Paenibacillus sp. JT31N11. The sequence continues at coordinate 200,613 of NZ_JBWDNQ010000003.1, read as the reverse complement.
TTGCCACTCCCACCGGACAGGTATCCAGCTGGCAGACACGCATCATAATGCAGCCGAGTACGACCAGCGGAGCCGTGGAGAAACCATACTCCTCAGCGCCCAATAGAGCAGCGATGGCGAGGTCGCGCCCGTTCATGATTTTGCCATCGGTTTCGACGACGACGCGATCACGAAGATTGTTCAGCATCAGCGTCTGGTGCGTTTCCGCCAAACCAAGCTCCCAAGGCATTCCGGCATGACGGATGGAAGCCAGAGGCGATGCTCCTGTTCCTCCATCATAGCCGCTGACCAGAATAACATCGGCACGGCCCTTGGCCACCCCTGCGGCAATCGTCCCGACGCCTACCTCGGATACCAGCTTCACGTTGATGCGCGCCCGCGGATTGGCATTCTTCAGATCATGAATCAACTCCGCCAAATCTTCGATGGAATAAATATCATGATGCGGCGGCGGAGAAATCAGACCCACACCCGGCGTCGATCCGCGCACTTCAGCAACCCACGGATAAACCTTGCGGCCAGGCAGCTGCCCGCCTTCACCAGGCTTGGCGCCCTGTGCCATCTTGATCTGGATCTCATCCGCATTGACGAGGTAATCGCTGGTAACGCCGAAGCGGCCGGAGGCCACCTGCTTAATAGCACTGCGCCTAGAGTCCCCATTGGCATCCGGGATAAACCGGGCCGGGTCCTCGCCGCCTTCGCCCGTATTGGATTTGCCGCCAATGCGGTTCATCGCAATTGCAAGCGATTCATGGGCTTCCTTACTGATGGAGCCGTAGGACATTGCCCCGGTTTTGAACCGTTTGACGATGGACTCCACAGACTCAACCTCATCCAGAGGAACCGGCTCTGAATTATGTTTGAAATCAAGCAGCGAACGAAGGGTCAGATGCTTCTTGTCCTCGCCTTGCACAAGCGCTGAAAACTTCTTGTACAGCTTGTAATCGTTCGAGCGCGATGCCATCTGCAGCGTGTGGATCGTTTGGGGACTGAAGAGATGGTCCTCGCCGTCCTTGCGCCATTGATATTCGCCGCCGGAATCCAGCTCCTTCTCGCCGCCTTCCTGCTCGGTAAACGCGCGGTTATGATGCTTCAGATTCTCGTCGGCAATCACATCCAGGCCAATACCGCCGATGCGGGACTGCGTCCAGGTGAAATATTCGTCCACCAGCTCTTCCTTCAAGCCAACAGCTTCGAAGATTTGCGAGCCGCGGTAGGATTGAATGGTGGAAATCCCCATTTTGGAGAGAACCTTTACAACGCCCTTGGTCGCTGCCTTGATGAAGTTCTTCACAGCTTTATCATGCGTAACGCCGCGCAGCATGCCTTGGCGGATCATATCGTCAAGCGTCTCGAAAGCCAGATACGGGTTGACCGCACTGACGCCGTAGCCGAGCAGCAGGGCAAAATGATGCACCTCGCGCGGTTCGCCGGATTCGAGCAGGATGCAGACCTTGGTCCGCGATCCTTCGCGGATCAGATGATGATGCAGCGCCGATACCGCAAGCAGAGCCGGAATGGCCGCATTCTCGCGGTCTACTCCGCGGTCGGACAAGATCAGGATATTATGCCCTTTGCTGATTACGCGGTCAGCCGCTTCGCACATTTGGGTCAAAGCGCTGCGCAGACCCTCTTCGCCATTAGCCGCCTGGTACAGAATAGGCAGTGTAATCGACTTGAAACCGGGACGGCGCACATGGCGCAGCTTGGCAAACTCTTCGTTGGACAGAACAGGCGAAGCCAGTCTGATATGACGGCAGCTTTCAGGTTCCGGTTGAAGCAGGTTGCGCTCGGGTCCGAGAGTCGTTCCTGTCGCTGTAATAATCTCCTCACGAATGGCATCAATCGGCGGATTCGTGACTTGAGCGAACAATTGCTTGAAATAATTGTAAAGACGCTGCGGACGCTCCGACAGCACGGCCAGAGGAGCATCGTAGCCCATGGATGCAATCGGTTCCACGCCGCTGCCAGCCATCGGCTCCAGCACTTTGCGCAGATCTTCGAATGTGTAGCCAAAAGCCTGCTGGCGCTGCTGCACGGTTGCATGATCCGGTTCAGGCAGCTCCGGCGCATCGGGCAGATCATCCAGACCGACGAGATGCTCGTCGAGCCATTCACGGTAAGGATGCTCCTTCACGATTTGCGCTTTGACTTCTTCATCGGTAATGATGCGGCCTTCCTTGGTATCCACCAGCAGCATCCGTCCCGGGCGAAGACGATCCTTGTACAATATATTGTCCGGCTCAACCGGTACGGTGCCCGCTTCCGAACCCAGAATGATAACGTCATCCTTCGTCACGTAGTAACGCGCAGGACGAAGCCCATTGCGGTCGAGCAGAGCGACGATCTGGGTGCCGTCTGTGAACCCCATTGCCGCAGGCCCGTCCCATGGCTCCATAAGCGTGCTGTGATATTCGTAGAATGCCTTCTTGTCGTCATCCATGCCCTCATGGTTCGACCACGGCTCGGGAACCATCATCATTGCGACATGCGGAAGAGACCGGCCGGACAGATACATAAATTCCAGCGTGTTATCGAACATCGCGGTATCGGAACCGTCCGGATCGATAACCGGCTTGATTTTATCCATATCGGAACCGAACAGTTCGGTTTCGAACAGGGTCTGGCGCGCATGCATCCAGTTGACATTGCCGCGCAGCGTATTGATCTCGCCGTTATGAATCATATAACGGTAAGGATGCGCCCGCTCCCAGCTCGGGAACGTGTTCGTGGAGAAACGGGAGTGTACCAGCGCGATCGCCGTTTCCACCGCTTCATCGTTCAGTTCCAGATAGAACGAACGTACCTGCTCGGTTGTAAGCATTCCTTTATATACGATTTTCTTGCTCGACATGCTCGGGATATAGTACGTGTCCGCACCCTCGGCACCGGAGTAGCGGATAGCATGCTCCGAACGCTTGCGGATGACATAAATTTTGCGTTCAAAGGCAAGCTCATCCTGAATATCGGCGCTGCGGCCGATAAACACCTGGCGGACAAACGGCTTTACGCTCTTGGCGGATTCGCCAAGCTTCCCATCATTCGTCGGAACCGTGCGCCAGCCGATCAGAGTCTGGCCTTCTTCGCGAATAATGGATTCAAGCTCGCGCTCGTGCGCGCTGCGCAGCGCTTCATCCTGCGACAAGAACAGCATGCCTACCGCATACTCTCCGTTTGCCGGCAGCTCAATGCCTTGCCCCTTCAATTCCCGAGCGAAAAAAGCATGCGGAATCTGCAGCATGATGCCCGCTCCGTCTCCCGTGTTGGGCTCGCTCCCTTGGCCGCCGCGGTGTTCCATATTCTCAAGCACCGTCAGCGCTTGCTGAATAATGGTATGTGATTTTTTCCCTTTGATGTTAGCCACAAAGCCCATACCGCAAGCGTCTTTCTCTAATTGCGGATCGTACAGGCCTTGCTTCGGCGGCAACCCATAACGATTCTCTTTCATGTCGTGCAACCTCTCTATGAGAAAATTTGTGGATAAACGGTGGTTACAAAAGATCCGTCTTCATTTTCGCCCTGCTTTGGTTTAGAATGAAGGAATGCGTAAGCATACAGCATACCAAACCAGCGAAAAATGAACAAGTTAAAAGACGCTGTTGTACGCTCGCAAGCAAGCTGTAATCATCAGCATCTTCCGATAAATCTGCGTCAAAACGTTATTATTTTATTTTAACATCACCCCATAATGATATCAATTTAATATTTTTATGGTTCTGATAAGAGATCTTTTACGGTGCGGAGGTTTTAACAGTCAAGAAGAAACAGCTCCACCCTCCTTTGGCGGCTCACAACAAGTTTCTTCATCTTAGAAATACAAGCAATTCGAACCGAATACTTTTACATTTTATCAAAAGGACGTGGAGAGATTGAATAGCAACTTCAGGAAAATGAATTTCGCCGCCTGCATACTCGCAGCCTCGCTGCTGGCAGGACCTGCCGTCTATGCGGCGGAAACATCATCGCTTATGCCGGCTGCAGGCACTTCTTCAATCGGAACGACCGGCTATCAGGGAATGCAGCCGAACGCTGCCGCCCTGCAGCAGACTTATGCGGCGCTGGCCGCAGCCGCGGAAACAAACGCTCCGCTGCGTATTGCCGCGGTAGGCGACTCCCTCACAGCCGGCTATGAGAATGGAATGACGGAAAGCACCGTGCCGTATGGCTATGCAGACCGCGTTTATGAGCAGGCTCTGTATCATGGAGCGGCGGAGCTTCAGAACTTCGGCGTGCTCGGCCTGAAATCCGATGGGCTCCGCCAATGGCTGGAGGCCGCGCAGAACGGAACAAGCGTGACCGCCGACGGCATTCAGCCCGGCCTTTCGAAGTATCGTCTCGCGCCTGAGACCATTGCCAAGTCCGCTGAGCTTCGCACGGTTCTGGAGCAGGCCAATCTGATCGTCATGACGATTGGCGGCAATGACTTCCTGCCCTTATTCGATGAAATGAAGCAGCATGTGATGAGTCCAAGCGATATCCAGAGCTGGATCGACACGATGCTGGCAAGCTATCAGACTTCCCTCGAAGCGTCGCTAACCGCCGCGCTCGCCATCAATCCCAAGGCTGAAATTGTATTTGCCGACCAGTATCTTCCCGTGCCAAAGCCCTCCCCTATCAACAAGGCGGTAACTGAGGAGCAGTATGCCGTCCTGCAGGGCGCCGTGAAGCAGCTTCGCGAGCTTGACGAATCCGTAGCGTCACGATTTCTCGAACAGGGCTATCAGGTGAAAACCGTGGACGTATCCGAGCCGTTCATTGGCAAAGAGCTGGCCTATACCAGTATTCTTCAAGGGGATATCCATCCCAAGCAGGCCGGTTATGAACAAATGGCCATGGCGTTCGCCAAGGGCATCTGGGGCGACTACCGCAAGCCCGCTCCGCTTCCGGCGGGAGTGCCGCTGGATATCGTGATCAATGGCAGCGTGCTTGGCGGCAAAAACAAACCGATCCTCAAAAACGACACGACCTTCCTTCCGATGCGCGACATCGCGGATGCCCTAAAAGCTCAGCTGACGTGGGACGGCAAAACCAAGACAGCCACAATCAGCGCAAACAATAAGGTCGTCTCCTTCACGATTGGAGCCAAAACGATGAAGGTCGACGGAACGGCGGTTCCCTTGGAGACGCCGGCTTATCTGCAGCAGGCAAACGGAGGTTCGTTCACCTACCTGCCGCTGGCGGCCCTTTCCAGAGGGCTCGGCTACCAGGTTGTTTACCGCAAATCCCTTCAAACCGCATTCATTAATTCTTAAGCTTCTTGGTTCTTCTCCTATTGACTGAGGAGAACTAACAGTTAAATGAAAAAAGCCGTATTCCCCGCAGATATTAATGAGGGAATACGGCTTTTTTTTGGCTGCACACCGGATAACTGCCATACCGTTATTAGATAACAGCCGGCTTATAGACTCAGCATTCTGCTTTCCGGCACATCCGCTCTGCGGCGGTTTTTGCGGAATAGAAACAGGAAGAAAGCCAGAGTCAATCCCGCGAAGACAATACCGAACAAGGCGATATGGAGGGATTGGTTCCCTGTTTGGCCAAGCGATTCTCCCGTAATGATGGACCTGAAGGCCGAGATCGAATACGTCATCGGCAGCCAGTCGCCGATGCTCCTCAGCCAGGCCGGAACCAGCTCGCGCGGATAGGTGCCGGCACTGCCGGTCAGCTGCAGGATAAGCAGAATGACCGCGACGAATCGTCCGGGCTGATCCATCGTCGTAACGAGGAACTGGATAATCATCATAAAGGTAATGCTTGTCAGCACCGAGAGGCCGACGAAGGGCCACAGATGATTCACATGCACGCCGATCCCGTAGACAAGGATGGCATCGGCAATCAGCGCCTGAATCATGCCGACGCTCAGGAACAAGAGCGCCTTGCTGGCGAACCAGCTCCAGCCGGAGCGGGGAAGCTCGCCGGTCTCCCGCACCGGCATGACCATCGATGACAGCAATGCTCCTACAAACAGGCCAAGCGAAAGGAAATAGGGCGTAAAGCCCGTGCCGTAGTTCGGCACCTCGCTGAGCTTGCGCTCCTCGACATGGACCGGCTTCGCGAACATGTCATACAGGGCGTCGGTTCCCTGGACGCCGCTTGTTTGGGCTGCGGCTGCGCCGAGCTTGCCGGCCAGCTCTGCCGTGCCTCCGGCGAGCCGCTGCGCGCCGCTGGCAAGCGCGGCGGAGCCGCTCTGAAGCTTGCCGGTGCCAGCGGCAAGCTCGGCCGCTCCGCGGCCTGCTGCGGCTGCGCCGTCCGCGACCTGCACGGCGCCGCCGGCCGTTTCCCTGGCGCCCGCGGCCAGCCGGGCCCCGCTCTTCATCGCGTCTGCGAGCTTCGCGTGCAGCGCGTCCATGCCCTGCAGCAGGGCGCTCTGCCCTTGCTGCAGCTGCGCCGCCCCGGCAGCCAGCTTCGCGCTGCTGCCGGCAAGCCCGTCCGCGCCCGCCGCCATCTTGCGGGCGGCGGCGAGCAGCTCCTGCAGCGCGGGGTCCTGCGCTGCGTCGCCTCTGTCGGCGGCGTAAGCTTCAAGCGCCGCCGACAGCTTCGCCGAGCTGTCCGCGAGCTGCCCGCTGCCCGTCTTCGCCGCCACAAGCCCGCCGGCCAGCTGCTTGCCCGCCTGCAGGGCATCTCCGGCACCGCCGCTGAGCTGTCCGGCGGCAGCCTCAAGCTTGCCGAGCCCGTCTGACAAGGCCGCCGCGCCGGAGCTCAGAGCAGCCGTGCCTTCCGCTACGCTGCCCGCTCCCTTGCCAAGCTTATCGGCGCCGCTTTTCAGTTCCAGCGTTCCGCTGGCCAGCTTGCCCGCGTTCTCGAGCAGCAGCGAAGCGCCGTTCGCCGCGTCCGCAGCCCCGTCCTTCAGCTTGGCGGCTCCCGCGCTGGCATCCGTAATGCCGTCGGCAGCATCGCCGATTTGATGGAATACCGCTTGGGCATAGGCTTTGGTAACCTCCTGCGACAGCTCCGCCTGCAGCTGATCCATCGCCGTATGACCGATTTTCGCAGCCAGATAATTATCGCTGTCATTGGAGATATAATTCAGCGAAGCGGGCTGCGGATTCTCGTCCAGCAGCGTGGTTGCCTGCTTGGAGAAGACAGGAGGGATTTCAATGGCATAGTAATAATCCCCGGACTCAAGGCCCTTCTCCGCAGCTTCCCGATCGACAAAGGCCCAGCGAAATTGCTTGTTTTCCTTCAGGCTCGCGACCAGATCCGAGCCTACCGTCAGCGTTTCACCCTCAAATGACGCTCCCTGGTCCTCATTAACGACAGCTACCGGCAGCTCGCCAAGCTTCCCGTAAGGATCCCAGAAGGCGCCAACCAGCATGCCGCTGTACATAATTGGAATGAACAGAACACCGATGATCGGGATCAACAGCTTGGGACTGCGGACAATACGTGCAAGCTCTCTGCCAAACAAGGTAAAACCCATCATAACCGCCTCCGAATGAATAATGAACATATGACCAATTTGGTTATTTGGTCACTTTGATTCAAAAAAATAAGCAGCGTGTGCCGCTTCTCAAACCGTCAACAACAGCTTCGTTATATTAGTGCAGCCTTCAAGCCCCCACTCCGCTTTTGAGCAAGGAAGCAAAATACCCGGCGATTTCCTCGCGCGCAAGGGGTTCATGCTCTTTGCTCCAGTCTACGGCAAGCGATATGTACAGTCTGAGCATGATGAAAGCCGTCAGCTCCGGATCGACGCTGCGCACCTCGCCTTTCTCGACTGCCAGTGCAACTTCATTTTGTATACATGTGACGATAGCCCGCTCCAGCTTGGCAATCCCCTCCTTGGCCATGGGAGTGCCCAAATCGCGGACTTCCTGGGACAGCTTGACGATCAGCTCATGCTTCTCGCGAAAGCGGAGCAGTTCATACAACACAATCGTCAGATTTTCGAAGAAGGGCGTTTCGCGATTAATCGTGCGATCGGCAAGCGAGCGCAGCTCGCCGGTCAGCTGTCCGATTATTTCATCGAACAATTCTTCCTTGGTGGCGAAGAAGGTGTAGATGGTGCCCTTGCCGACTGCTGCGATTTTGGCCACAAGCTCCATTGTCGTTGCTTTATAGCCGAACATGGCGAACGATTGGGCAGCCGCTTCGACAACCTGCAGCCGGCGGTCAACCGGAAGCTTTCTGATATCCATTTGCCGAAGCCTCCTTCTCGCGGATTTGCCATTTAAAATCTGTTATTGACCAAAATCCCAAATCGGTCATCTGGTCGATAAGCAAATAATACCACCTTTTGCCGCACCAGGCAACCCTTATTGTTCAAATCCCTTTAACCCATTCGTTGCACGGCCTCCGCCCTCCGGACTACTGCCGCTGTCCCAGCTCATTCAGTTCTTCCATTGTAAAAAGCGCATGCAGCCGCAGGTTTATTTCCTCCAGCCTTTTGCGTCCTTGCGGACTCCTCAGGATGACGCAGATGACGTTATCCACGATAGCTCCCGCTTCACGCAGCGCATTGACACTCATGACAACCTGCCCTCCCGAGGTTATAACATCCTCGACGACACATACCTTTTTGCCCGCCACATCGATTCCTTCGGCAATTTTGCAGGTTCCATGATCCTTCGCTTTCTTCCTGACAAATGCGGAAGGGATGCCCGTCTCCAGCGAAAGTGCCGTTGTCAGCGGAATCGCTCCCATCTCGATGCCAGCCAGAACCTGGGTTCCAATCGGAATATAGACTGACATTTCCGAGGCGATGACCCCCAGCAGTCTGGGGTCGGATTCGAACAAGTATTTATCAAAATATTCATTGGAAATTTGACCTGAACGCAGTACAAATTCTCCGGTTAAATGGGATACCGCATAAATCTCCTTGGCCAGCCATTCCTTCCCCATCTTGAGCGCGCCTCCTTAAATTTTATATTCCCGCTGCAGCTGCGCAAGCTGCTCCAGGCCGCGCTCAGCCCACCGCTTCAACCGGTCGAGCGCTGCCAGCTCATTCTCCAGGGCTTCTTTAAGCGAATCCGGATAAGACGGGACCTCACCATTGTAGGGCACGAGATCGCCATAGGGAATATTGGCCTTCTCCGTATAGCTGAGCGCTCTGCGCTCATGAAACATCGGCACGTCCGGATTTTGCGGATTATGGAGATCGCCCTGCTCCGGATGCTTGAGTACAGCCAGTACTTTTACCAGTGCGCGCGGACTGCCGCCCGCAGCTTCCATCACTTCACCAATGTACTCTCCTGTCTTGTAGCGGACCGCTACCAAAGAACCGATTTCCGGAATAAATTTATGTTGCTGCTGCATCTTTTTTATCCTCCTGCTCGTCTATAAATTCAAGCTGATTATTTAAGAATAAGGCGCCTGTCCTTCGTTTACCTAATTTTTAGAATAAATTACTGAGGATTCCTCCGCAAGTCTCAATTCCTAACTTGTTTTGAACGGACTTGCAAAGTAATATAGGGTAGAGGGGATTTTTTGAAATATAAGAAAGTATTAATCTTCATCATACTTTGCTTATATTTCTCCGGAATGAAACGCACCCCGCCTCCAAAGGACGGCGACAGCCGTTTCACCTGGCGTGTTGTTATCGCCGATAGGAAAGACATCCTGGGGACATTTTTTCCTATGTGGTCAGAAAAGTAGGTGAGAAGTTGCGTAAAAAAAGAGTGCTGCTGCTCTCTGAAGGATTCGGTTCAGGTCATACTCAAGCCGCCTATGCGCTGGCTGTCGGACTGCGTGCGCTCAATCCGGGTATTTCCACCCGCGTCATTGAGCTTGGCAAATTTTTAAATCCCGTGCTTGGTCCGTTAATTGTTTCCGCCTATCGCAAAACAGTCAGCAAACAGCCGAAGCTAGTCGGCATCGTATATCGTAGACAATACAAGAAATCTTTAAACAGGTTCACCCAGCTTGCGCTTCACCGGATATTTTATACTCATACCTCTCAAGTTATTTCCCAACTGAAGCCGGATTTGATCGTATGCACCCACCCTGTTCCCAACGCGGTGGTCTCCCGCTTGAAGCGTCTTGGTCTCAATGTTCCATTATACACGCTTATTACGGATTATGACGCTCATGGCACGTGGACCAGCTCCGAGGTCAACAAGTATCTGGTCTCCACCGAGCTTGTGAAGAAGAAGCTTACCGACCGGGGCATCCCTGCAAGCAGAATTGAAGTGACGGGCATTCCGGTTCATCCGAACTTCTGGGAAACGCATGATAAAGCGGAGCTCCAGGCTCAATTCGATTTGAAGCCCATGCCCACTGTCCTTATTATGGGAGGCGGCTGGGGGATTATGTATAGCGACAATCTTCTGGAGTATATGACACGCTGGCGGGACCGCATACAGATTATCTACTGTGTGGGGAATAACGACAAGGCCAGAGAAAAAATGCTGGCCGATCCGCATTTCCAGCATCCCAACATCAAGGTGCTGGGCTTTACCAAGGAGATCAGCAAGCTGATGGACGTATCCGATCTGCTGATTACCAAACCCGGCGGCATGACCTGTACCGAGGGTCTCAGCAAGAGCATTCCGATGTTGTTCTATGAGCCGATTCCCGGACAAGAAGAGGTCAACTGCGAATATTTTGTTGAGAGCGGCTTCGGCGAAATGCTTATAGACACAGAGACGATAGATAAATGGTTTGAAATGATTCAGGAGCCTTACAGCGCTGTCCAGCATCGGCGTGATCTGATGACCAAACGCAATCAGCATTATAACCCGATGCAATGCTCCCGTGCCGTCCTGCAGCTGATGCAGTGACGGCTTCTTTTTTCAGAGCGCTTGAAGCTTTGAGCTTGAGTCCCGTCCTGATGGATTAGTGTAGAGTTTGCGCCGCTTTTGCATATCCTGCCTCTTTTGAGGGTAAATAAACGAAAGTACATGTGTTCATTCACAATCAGGGAGGCTATTAAGAATGAGGAATGTGCCGCTGGATGGGAAAACCGTTATTTTACGGATTGAGCTGGATACGCAAAAGGTCTTTTTTGGCGCCGCTGCCACGGCGATTGAGCGGGCAGGCGGCGATATTATCGCCATTGACGTCATACAGACCGGACGCGACCGCACGGTGCGCGATCTGACCGTCAAGGTGAGTGAAGCGGCGACCAATGAACGAATTGCCAAGGCGCTCGAAGAGCTGCCCGGCATCCGCCTGATCAATATTTCGGACCGGACCTTCCTGCTGCATCTTGGCGGCAAAATCTCCGTTCAGCCAAAAACGCCGATTCAAAACCGCGATGATCTGTCGCGCGTCTACACGCCCGAGGTTGCCCGCGTCTGCAATGCGATCTTCGAGGATCCCTCCAAAGCCTATACCCTGACGATCAAACGGAATACAGTCGCAGTTGTTTCCGATGGAACGGCCGTGCTTGGTCTTGGGGATATCGGTCCCTACGCGGCTATGCCTGTAATGGAAGGAAAAGCGATGCTGTTCAAGCAGTTCGCCGATGTGGACGCTTTTCCCATCTGCCTGGATACCCATGATACCGAAGGCATCATTGCCGCGGTCAAGGCCATTGCTCCCGGCTTCGGAGGTATCAATCTGGAGGATATTTCCTCGCCGCGCTGCTTTGAAATTGAACAGCGGCTGCGGGATGAGCTTGATATTCCCGTCTTTCATGATGACCAGCACGGGACTGCCGTCGTATTGTATGCTGGACTGCTGAATGCCCTGAAGCTGACCGGAAGGAATATTGCCGATGCGCGTATTGTCGTTTGCGGCATTGGCGCGGCAGGAACGGCATGCACGAAAATGCTGCTTGCCGGCGGAGCGCAGCATGTTGTCGGCGTCGACCGCGAAGGCATCATATGCCGCGACCATCATTATCCGAACGGCATGTGGCAGTGGTATGCCGAGCACACCAATGATGAGCGGATGAACGGCGGCCTGGCTGAAGCGCTCAAGGACGCCGATGTGTTCATCGGCTTATCTGCCGGAGGCATTCTGAAGCGGGAGCTGGTCATGAGCATGGCCCCGGATCCGATCGTATTCGCGATGGCCAACCCCGAGCCGGAAATCCGCCCGGAAACGGCAGAGGATATCGTCGCTGTCATCGCAACGGGACGATCCGATTATCCGAACCAGATCAATAATGTACTGTGCTTCCCCGGCATTTTCCGCGGCGCCCTGGACTGCCGTGCGAGCTGCATCAACGAGCCGATGAAGCTGGCTGCCGCCGAGGCGATCGCCTCGGTCATCAGTCCTGACGAGCTGAGTCCACTGTATATCATACCAAGCGTATTCAACCAGCGCGTGGTCGAAGAGGTGCGAAGACGGGTCGTGCAGGCCGCCATCGACAGCGGTGTCGCCAGACGCACGCCGCGGGAGTAAATGACGTTTTATGCGTTTTATGCAGGCTGCTTATTCATACAGCAGCCTGCGCTGCCCGGTGATGGTCTCCTTCAGCCTTTCTGTTGCATAGGCTCCGGGCGAGATCACAGCCGGTTTGATATAATAAGCCACCCGGAATGAGGAGCCGTCCTTAAGCAGTACGCGCAGATGATAGCTTCCTCCGCTTAAGCTTTTGGTTTCTTTATTCAGTTTCGTCCGGTCAACCAGTTCGAGCTTGATGTACTCCTCCTTGAACACCTTTGCCGCCTCCGCTGTAAAGGCCTTCATCGGGGAGCCGTCAATGCCGCTTTCGAAACGGACTCCCGCTATTTCCCCCTCGATATCATAAAGCTCGCCAACGGTCCTGGCAGAAGGATTCTCCGCGACTTCATACGACTGGTCTCCGGCAAGAAGACGATAGCCTGTCTTATAACCCTTCACCGCATACAGCGGAGTCCCTGCCTGCAGCAGGGTGGCATCGCCGTCCTTCATCTGATAGCCCAGACAGGCGTCGTCAGCCATCCTGTAGCCGATCTCTCCGACCTTCTTCCCGGGCTTCAGTCCGGAAGAGTCGCTATCCCGGTTCTCGATATACATACGGCCGTAGAATTTGATTGCCGCAAAATAATCTATGGTGGCATTTCCGCAATTTTTCGGAGCTTCCTTCATGTTTTGAGCCTTCGTATTTTTAACAGTCTCCGCTTGCACGGCTGCTGGCCTGGATAATGAAACAGTTGAACAGCCTGCCAGCGTAGTTGCTGCTGCTATCATACGGATTTCGCTGATGATTATGGCTGATCTAATGCACCTGGTAACCTGCTGCCGTTGCTCATTCTTTTGCGCCGCTCCGCTATTAACACAATTCCCGCAGCGGCGAAAATAATCAGCAGGCTCACAAGAGGATAACCGTAGCGTCCAAAGGTTATAAAAGGCAGATGGATAAACCAATAATAAAGGAAGGGAAGCAGAACCGGGAGCATCTGCTTCATTCTCTTGAGGGCCAAAAGCAGTACAAGGCCGACGAAGCCCGTTAATACATAGAGCCAATGAAGCACATTAATCGCAGGTCTTGGAAGACCCGGCACCGGCCTTGAATAGAAAGGAGCCGAGAACAAATAATAGGTTTTGCCCGCCGTAAACCAGTAGGTATAAGCAATCGGCGTATGCTTGAAGCTATACGCGATGAGACGCTGTGCCGCGATCTTCTGCGCCGTATCGTTGGGCCCAAACAGCTTATTGTCCTTGTATTCGGGATACTGCTCGAAGAAGCCCTTGGGAGGCATGCCCCGTTTGACCAGTGCACCGAGCAGCATGGGGTTTCCGGTTGATTTGGTGAATGGGATAAATTCATGAAACTGCACATAGTTGCGGATCCACCAGGGCGAGAGCAGCGCCATGCTGCAAACGCCGACGATAGCCGTATATTTGACAATATCCTTCCAGCTGTAACGGTGGACGAGCCAAAGTATAAGCAGGCATATGGGAAACAAGGCACTTTGCGGCTTTACATAACAGGCTAAACCCAGCATGATGCCAACCCATACATAAGCGGCGGCCGTTTTTTTGCGAATGGCAAATATTGTGCTGCAAAGCAGCAACAAAAGCAGCACTTTATACGTCGATTCAGTTAGAATCGCTCCCGAAGCGAACAGATCCGGAATATAGCAGGCAGCCAATATAATAGCCGCAAGGCCGACACGGCTGTTGAACACCGATCTGGCCAGAATGAAAAGCAGATAAATAGAGAACGATTGCATCAGACATTGCAGCAGCCGAAAAGCCATAACTCCAGCATCCCGGTCCAATATGGCGATAAACCCGCTTAGCATGACCGGTATGGTGGGCATAATGAAATTAGTAGGCAGGTCGCCGCTGTTATAGACAAGCGTATGGTCCTGCAGCAGAACCTGTGCGGCATAAACATATTTGACATCGTCATTATCGCGCTTCTCATAAGATCCCAGGAGGAAATGATCGCCAAGGACAAGCACGGACGTCGCATGCACAAGCAGGACAAGCGCCATCACGGTATAAACCCATCTTCTTATCACAGGCGTCTCAGATTTCAAAGAAAACAATCCTACATCTCCTTCTTTTACAAATATTTGGTATCGCTTATCCAACGTTTTCCATTATACTATACAGGCCCTGTATAAAAGCAAATGATTTGAAATGAGAAGGATGGATCGGAAATGGAGCACAAACGAGCCAGTGATATACTAGTGATCATTCCCGCCTATAATGAGGAAGCGACGCTCGCACGGACCGTGCATGAGCTCAAACGCCATACCATTTATGATTTTGTCGTCATTGACGACGGCTCCAGGGACCGAACGGCGGAAATCATCCGCAAAGAGGGATTCCCCTCCTTGCGCCATGCGGTTAATCTCGGAATTGGCGGCTCCATGCAGAGCGGTTACCGGTACGCCGACAGCAATGGCTATCTCTACGCCATTCAGCTGGATGCGGACGGACAGCACCGCCCCGAAGATATCGCCAAGCTCGTGGAGCATATTCAGTCCAGCTGCTGCGATATGGTCATCGGTTCCCGTTTTGTCCGTCACAGCGGCTACAAAGGCAGTCTTCTGCGGCGATTCGGGATCTTCTATTTTCACTTTCTGGTGAGAGTGCTCACCGGCGTTTCCATCTATGACCCTACTTCCGGCTTCCGCATTGTGAACCGCTCGACCATCGAGCAGTTTTCACGAGCCTATCCAACGGATTATCCGGAGGTCGAGGTGCTTGTCAGTCTGTGCAAGCAGGGCCGTAAAATAACAGAAATCAGCGTCGAGATGAGAAACCGCCAAGGCGGGGTCTCTTCGATCAACCTGTCCAAATCGGTTTACTATATGATGAAGGTCACCATGATCTCACTCATCCGCAAAAGCTTCTCCTAGAAGCCTTTTAAAGCCTGTGCTTCTTAGTAAAGCCTGCAGCGATTCCTGAAAAGCATGCGCCCTGGAAAGGATCATTTATCATGAATCAAATCGTTTCTCTCATTATTACGCTGCTGTTTCTTGTTATCATTGTTTGTCTGACGGTGTCGCACCGGCTGAGGGACCGCTATGCGTTTCTGTGGCTTATAACAGCCATCGCCGGCGTCGTCGCGGCGCTGTGCATCCCGCTGCTCAACCGGTTCGCCTTGTGGATCGGCATCTATTACATGCCGACTTTTGTCTTTATGATGACGATCCTGTTCATCCTCGGACTGCTGGTTAGACAGACAATGAGCTTGTCCAATCAGTCGGACCGCATGAAGACCTTGACGCAGGAGCTTGCCGTGATGGAGAAGAAAATGCTGGAGCTGCAGCAGGCAGTCGAAGGACGTGAAAAGCATTGAATCTGGTTCAATTTGTACTCATTCTGGTCAACACGCTCATGCTCGTAACCGGTCAATTTATATGGAAGTATGGCCTCATGCAGAAATCCAGGCCGTTCGAAAGCTTCCGCACCATTCTGGAATTAGTGTTCTCCCCTTATATTCTGGGCGGATTGTTCATCTACGGCTGCGCTACGATACTTTGGCTGTATATCGTCTCCAAGGTGGATCTGAGTCTTGCGTACCCTATCCAAAGCCTGGCCTATGTCATATCGATCATCGGCGCCTACTACATATTTGACGAATCGCTCTCCGCTTTGAAAATCGCCGGCTGCCTGCTCATTCTCGCCGGTGTCGCCTGCATCGGACTCTCTGCCAAATATGCATAGACGGATACAAAAAAAGCCTTCCGCATGAGGATCACTCCTCAGTGGAAGGCTTGGCTTGTTCTAGCGCAGAATATCCTCAATCTGTGAAAGCTCTTCTTTGGAGAAGTCCAGATTGCTGAGCGCGGCTACATTATCCTCGATCTGGCTGACCCTGCTTGCCCCGATCAGCGCCGATGTTACGCGTCCGCCGCGCAGCACCCAGGCCAGCGCAAGCTGTGCCAGAGACTGGCCGCGTTCGGCTGCAATTGCATTAAGCTTCTGCAGTCTGGCCACACGCTCAGGCGTTACCGCGCTTTCCTGCAGAGCGCCGGTCCGGCTGGCAGCACGCGAATCTTCAGGAATACCGCCGAGATATTTGTTCGTGAGCAGCCCCTGGGCGAGCGGGCAGAAGGCGATGCTGCCTACGCCGTTTTCCTCCAGCACATCCTGCAGGCCATTCTCGATCCAGCGGTCAAACATATTGTAGCTGGGCTGATGAATAACAAGCGGTGTGCCAAGACGTTTCATGATGGCAATCGCCTCTGCGGATTGTTCCGCACTATAACTGCTGATACCGACATACAACGCTTTGCCCGAGCGGACGATATGGTCAAGCGCACCCATCGTTTCTTCAAGCGGCGTTTCCGGATCCGGACGGTGGGAGTAGAAAATATCGACGTAATCGACGCCCATCCGCTTCAGGCTTTGATCAAGGGAAGCGATTAAATATTTGCGTGAGCCCCACTCCCCGTAAGGGCCTGGCCACATATAATATCCTGCTTTGGAGGAAATAATCAGTTCGTCCCGGTACGGCTTGAAATCGTTCGCCATAATACGCCCGAACATTTCTTCTGCCGAGCCCGCCGGAGGGCCGTAGTTATTGGCCAGGTCAAAATGCGTAATTCCCAGGTCAAATGCCCGGTGAAGCATGGCGCGGCCATTCTCAAATGTATCAACGCCGCCAAAATTATGCCAAAGACCAAGTGAAATGGCTGGAAGCTTAAGGCCTGTCCGTCCAACACGGTTATACGTCATGGACGAATACCGCTCTTTATTTGCCGAATATACCACGTTATCGCTCCTTCTTCATTCGATTCAATCGAAAGAATAACTTGCCTCCCCTATCTTACACTACTGCACTACCGTACTCAAGTCTCTTAAACAGCCTGAGCCATGATAGATTACACATTTGATATAAATGCAAGAACAAACAGCAGTCACCGTACTTTGGCGGCACAGGAAGCTTCTTCCCTAAAAAAAGACTATCCCACGCTCACGCTGTGGAATAGTCCAAGCTTGCTGTATGCCGGAGTGAGGATGGCATTCTCCCCACAGTCCGTTCTACATCGTTCCCGTACGCTGCTTGGCGTGAACCAGCCTTTGGATGAATGGCTTCGCCGCTGCACCATCCTCCTTGCCGCCGCCGCTGTAAATCACAATAAGCAGCGATTGTGCTTCCAGGGACAATATGCCTTCTGACAGATAGAGCTCCAGATCGAACGGCAGCAGTTCGATAACAGCGTGCTTATGCAGCTCCTTCTCGCCGAGGCCCAGCGTAGCGAATGCCTCCGAGACATCCTGCGGTTCTTTCGCCAGCTGCTGCATCCAGCCGTTCCACGCGGATTTGTCCATCGTAAAGTCCCACCACACCTTGCGCGGCTTATACTTGTGATTCAGATAATAATCCAGCTTCATGAGCCCAAGCGCAACCTCGGGCTGCCAGTGCTTGCCCGCTTCTGCCGTGCGGAGAATATGCACCTCGGACAGGAACGTCCACAACCGGGAGAAAAGGTCCTCCAGCTGATGGCCGATTTTCTGCCAGCCGCGTCCTTCCCAATAATCGCCGAACTGCTGGAAGAAGTCGAAGGCCGAATCAAATGCCTGCCCGATTAGATAGTACAGCGCATGGTCCATCCGGTGCGCATTCCAATATTTCTCCAGCACGTCCTCCACCCGCTTGATCCGCACGATATCCGAGAACGGCATAATATCGTTGCCAAGAATCTCGTAAGGCGCCCGGTCCATATAGATGTATCCGTGCTTATCCGCATCGCGGCGCATGCCGGTGCCCCGCAGCATCTTGAGGAAGCCAAGCTGCAGCTCCTCCGGCCCCAGCGCGAAGACATCGTTGAAGGTTTTGCGGAACGTATCGTAATTCTCCAGCGGCAGACCGGCGATCAAATCAAGATGCTGATCGATCTTGCCGCTCTCCTTCACCTTGGTAACGGTGCGGCTCAGCTTCGCAAAATTCTGCCTGCGCTGCACCTCCGCGTTCGTTGGATCATTGGTTGACTGCACACCGATCTCGAAGCGGAAAATCCCCGGCGGCGCATGCTCGGCCAAATAATCAAGCACCTCGGGACGCATGATATCCGCGGTGATTTCAAACTGGAACACGCAGCCTCCATGATTTTCAATGAGAAAATGAAAAATCTCCAGCGCATAGTCGCGTTTGATATTAAAGGTGCGGTCCACGAACTTGATCAGCTTCGCACCGGACTGGATCAAATAAAGCAGATCCGCTTTGGTCCGTTCCATATCAAAATAGCGGACACCTACCTCAATGCTCGACAAGCAGAACTGGCAGCTGAACGGGCAGCCGCGGCTGGTCTCGAAATAAGTGACACGGCTTTGCAGACCGGCGATATCCTCCGGAAAACGGTACGGTGACGGAAGCTTGGCCAATTCCAGCTTCGGACGCGGCGGATTGACGATGATTTCTATCGTACCGTCCTTGCGCTCTTTGCGGTAAGCGACGCCAAAAACCATATGCAGCTTCTGCGTATCCCGCAGCTCCGTGAGCAGATGATGAAAGGTTTCTTCGCCTTCGCCAACCACAATATAATCGACCTGCGTCAGACGCTCCATCCAGAAGGCCGTGTCATAGCTGACCTCGGGGCCGCCCAGTACTATACGTAGCTCAGGCATGATTTTGCGCAGCATATCGATGACCGTAATCGTCTCTTCGATATTCCAGATATAGCAGGAGAAGCCGATTACACTCGGTTTCTTCGCGTAGATGTCGGCGACAATGTTCATCACCGGATCTTTGATCGTATATTCCGCAATTTCGATGTCGAACTCATGCTCGCTGAAGGCTTTCAGGCAGCGCATCGCGAGTGAGGTATGAATAAATTTGGCATTCAAGGTTGCCAGTACGACTTTCATATTGTTTAATTCCCTCTTTATCGTTATGGCTTACAAGCAACTCTATTGTACCGAATATGGCACAAAAAAAGAAGGGCAGCCCCCGCTCCCGCAGCATAATGCCGCAAGAGAGAAAAACCGCCCCGCTTCTATCATCGTTCAAAGAGGTCAGGTGCGGACCTGAACGATCATCTTCTCTTTGCCTTGCAATTGAACAACGGGATAACGGACAAGCCATTTGCCATCTGCAGCAGCCGTCACCTCTGCCGCGTTCAAATTCCGGGGCTCGAAGCTGAACTCCTGCTCATAATAGACGGCAAGCTGAATGGTGTCGTCCGGCAGCAGCTTATGCAGCTTGGTGCCCGTATCGAGCGCCCAGAAGCGCAGATCATCATTAGCCATATTCCCGTACAGCATATAGAATGCAGGATCAATTACGGCCGAAACAACCAGCCAGCCCTTGTCATCGCGCTTGACCTCAATGCGCTGCAGCTTCGTTCCGCCCTGCGAGGTACTGATTTCCCCGAACTCCTTGTCGACCAGATCGCGGATATCATCGTCAGTTGCACCCACAAGGGTATCCGGCAACGTTGAGGGCAGGAAGTCAATTTTCTCGTTGGCTTTGTTGTCTTCAATATTATAAAGAAGGATGCTGACATTAAGCACGGATACCGCAAAATTCAAATCCGCTTGCGTGGACTCGATTCCCGATGACGTGATCCCTACAAGCTCGCCGTAATCGTCGAACAGCCCGCCGCCCGAGCTGCCGTGATCAATCGGGGCGCTGATCTGATAGGTCTGAACGCCATCCGCCTGCTGCAAATTGCTGACAATGCCATCCGAGACTGTGTTCTGGAGTCCAAGCGGACTGCCTATGGCAATGACATGCGCCCCTTTGCCCACGCCGTATCCGATTGTGGCAGGCTCTACTCCCAGAGGCTTTGTCGTCTGAATGACCGCCAAATCCGATTTCTCATCATAGCCGACAATGCCTTCCACCTCGAAGGTATCGCCGCTGCGCAGCAGAACAGTTGCCTTCCCGGCTTCCTGCATCACATGAAGGTTGGTAACAATCCGGTTCGGTCCAATAATTACCCCGCTGCCCTGCGCCGAATCCGTCGTAATCATGACGACCTTATCGTCGTTCATCTCCACAACTTCTTCGGTCGAAAACGTATCATACTCCCCATAGCCGGAATCAGGATCATCGGCTTCTGTCTCATCCTCATAGGCTTGCGCTTGCAGCGCCTCAAAGGAAGTGATGCGGATCAGGCGGGCGGCGGAATCGAGCTTAACCTCGGCGCCAAGCGCTTCCGCAACAAAACGAAGCGGCACCATTGTCGCTCCTTTAATCATCTGCGGCGGTACTGCCAGGGTCACGTTCTTCCCGTTCTTGACGGCCTTGCTTGACCCAAGCTGCAGCGTAATGGTCGTACGGTCCTTGACAACTATAATCGTCTTGGTCGCAGGCTCCCAGGTTACGCTGGCTTTCAATGCATTGAAAATAGTGCGCATCGGCACGATGGTCGTTCCTTTAATCGTAACGGGCGATGGTGTTAAAGCCAGCTTCGTTCCATCCACAAATACCGGTATAACATCAGCTTGTGCAGCGGTCTTGGAGGCCGCAGCAGCAGCGCTGTAATCCGCCAAACCCGGGAGCGGTACGAATACCAAACCGGCCGCAAGGACAGATAACAATACACTTCGTTTCCAGACAAGCTTCAATTTCACTTTTGAATTTCCTCCAGTTATCTGCCAATTTCCCACGTGGCTATCGTATCACCCCGTCCTCTCTTTTGTCTATGAAATTGAAATGAAAGATTTATAGATTTCAAGCCATTAGCCAGCTATTAAATTTCATGCTCCTGTTGCTTGAATTCCGTTGGGGTCAGCCCTGTTTCATCCTTGAAATTCCGCGAAAAATAATGGATGCTGGCATACCCCAGACGCTCTGCAATCCGCTCCATCTTCTCTCCCTGGAGCAAATGGTATTTGGCCTTGCGGATCCGTTCGGAAATCAGGTACTGCTTGGGCGTCACGCCTGTGCATTTCTTGAACAGCGAAGAGAAATAAATCGCATGATAGCCGCATAAGCCGGCCAGCTCCGTTACGGACCAGTTCGCCTCGGGATGCTGGCCGATCGCGGCAAGCGCCGGTTCGATTTTGATCCGCTCCGCCGATGGAGGCTGCCGGTTCAGCAGATGCCGGACCAAAGCCGTAACCAGCTCTGTCATTAAGGCGCGCAAATAAACCGCATACCCGGGCTGTTCATTGCTGTATTCCTGAACGATGCGCAGCAGGTACGGCTCCAGGGCCGGCATCGTAATGAAGGCTGGCAGGCTGAGTCTGTCATGGCCTGGAACTTCAATCGTAAAGCCGCTGTCTGCAGAATGGAGCATCTCCTCTTCCGAGCAGTTCTGCAGGGCATAAGCCGGGTGGACCGGCTCGGGTGAGGCATGCCGCAAGTGAAAATGGAGGCTAATATATTCAGTCCTGTTCAAGGTCCTCAGCCGGTGAGGATGCAAAGAACCATAGATGACGCAATCTCCGCCTGCAAGCAAATACCGCTGCCCCCCGATCAGGGCCTCCGCTTCTCCGGACAAGATATAGAACAGCTGAAAGTCGGGATTTTTGCGTGGGCCCCAAACCGTATTCGCTTGCGCCTCCGCGCGGGCGGCAAAGTTCACGGTTGGCGCAAGCTCATGAATCGATCCCAGATCAGTTGATTTCAAAAACGCCCCTCCCTCCCCTTCGCGAGCCATTATGATTCGTATTGGAAAAGTGCAAATCCCTCTTCAGTATTTGTAAAGACAGCGCTACCATTCTCCACTATGCTTAGCTTATCAACGAAATACAGCCAACACATCCGGGAGGAATATACTATGTTAAGTCAAGCACAAATTGAGGAATTTGAAAACAACGGTTTTTTGAAAGGCGGCATTGTCTTGAGCGATGCCGAGGTTGAGGCGCTTCGCGATGAGCTGGATCTGGTCATGAACGGGCAATCCGTGAAAAAACCGGTGCTCTCGCACAATATGCTGGCGAAGGGTTATGACGATATGAAAATGACGGTCAGCGAGTCCGTCGTGCAGATCGTCAACATCTGGATGGCCAGCGATGTTTATTTCCAGCATACGGCTAACAAGACGATCTGCGAGGAAATCGCCCAGCTGACGCGGACCGATGAAGTCCGTATCTGGCATGATCAAATTCAATATAAACCTCCTGTTACCGGCGGACCGACCAAATGGCATCAGGATCACCCGCTGTGGCCGATCATTACCCCTTCCGATCTCGTCAGCGCCTGGGTTGCCCTGGATGATGCCACAATCGAGAACGGCTGTATGTGGATGGTGCCGGGCAGCCACAAATGGGGGAATCATCAGCAGTATCTGGAAAGCAATGCGGAATTCAAACCGGTCCACAAGCAGCCTGAGCTGCTTCCGGAGGGAGCGGATACTGCGCCGGTGCCGTTTGAAATTAAAAAGGGCCAGGTCGGCTACCACCACTGCCTGACCTGGCACGGCAGCCCGAACAACCGCTCGCAACACAAGCGCCGCGCAATCGCCGTTCACTATATGCCTGGCCACACACGTTATGCTCCAACGGCCGGGCACCCCATGCTGCCTTTTGTCTCGGTTGAACCGGGCGAGCTGCTGACCGGAGATCATTTCCCTCTCGTCTATCAACGATAAGGGCAGACCAACAGCTCCGGCTGATGTCTTACTAAAAAACCATTCGCAGCGTGCAGCGGATGGTTTTTTTTCAGCACAATCCCAATTCGAAACAACGCTCCGTGAAAACTACCAGGTTATCGCTCCTTTATCGTCAAAAAATCCACCGGTTGGCCCACCCTCGTCAAGGGTTGCCAAATGAATAGCAATAGCCGCTCCCTCTTTCGGAGTGCGGGTTCCGCTGTAACCGTTAAAATCAGTCGCGACATGGCCAGGAGCAGCCGCATTGACCTTGATTGGCGTATCAGCGAGCTCTCTGGCATAATGCACAGTGATCGCGTTAAGAGCCGTTTTGGAGGTGGAATATGAAATAGACGGCTGGCCAACGAAAGCCCCTTCGGATCCCAAAGAACCGCGTAAACTCGATATATTTACGATTCTGGCAGCGGGAGCCTGGTGAAGCAGGGGCAGCATTTCATTAGTTACGGAGACCACTCCGAATACATTTGTCTCATACACTTCACGGAACTCGGCGGCGGAGGCAACTCCAGGCTTGTTCCGCGAAACATTCGTACCCGCATTGTTGACCAAAATATCCAGCCGGCCGAAGCGGTCCTCCATGTATTTCGCCGCCGTCAGGATGGATACCGGATCCGTCACATCAAGCTGCAAGAAATGAACGCTGCCTTCATGGGCCAGTTCAGCCGCGGCCGCTTCTCCGCGCTCCCTGCTGCGGGCGCCCAGCAGAACTGTTTTCCCCTGATTGGCGAGCCCCGCGGCTATCGCTTTTCCAATTCCCTTATTTGCCCCTGTCACAAGGGCTACCTTCTCCGATAGACTCATTGTCATGTCTCCTTATGATCGAGTAAAAACCCGCAGGACAGGCTGACTCTTGGTTGATGTGTCAACTCGGATTATACAAGCTTGTGGTTGATGTGTCAACCATGATAATATTACCTGCATGAGCGATAATTTAAGTCTGGAAGAATTAGATACATGGCATGCCTGGAAATCCATGCATACAAGGACGATGAGCCGAATTGTACAGGAAATATCGGAGAATACCGGGCTTTCGGAGGCTGATTTTGGCGTGCTTTCACGGCTAAGTGAACTTGGCGGCGGTCAGCTTCGACAGCAGGAACTGGCAGATTCCATGAAGTGGTCCAAGAGCCGGTTATCGCATCACTTGACAAGGATGCAGGAGCGGGGATTTATTCGAAGAAAGCAGCTGGAGTCCGAACCGGGCGTTCTTGTTTCGATCACGGCCGCAGGCCAATCAGCTATCGATACTGCGCGGCCTATACATGCGGCAGCCGTACGCCGGCAATTGCTTGACCACTTTACTTCTCAGGATATCCAGGTAATCCGCGCATTAGCGTCCAAGTTGGAGTCCCTCATGTAAGTAACAAAAGCTTGATAATCCTTAAACACGGATAGCCAGGAACTTCCGGAAGGAAGAAGTCCCTGGCTATCGGTGTTTGGAGCTTTATTACCCGTTCAGCCGATTGACAATCTTGAGAACGGCATCTCTTGTTAATTTGCTGCCGCCGGCAGCGAGAATGTTCACCGTAGCCTGAGCGAGCGCAAGCGGAATTTTGCAGAACTTTCGGGCCGGTCCCGGCTTTAATTCGGCAATATACTCATCAGCCAGCTTCAGATTGCGCTGTGTATATATGAGCATTTCCTTGAAGTCCCATCCATTCGGATAAAAGTCCACGCCCCGTTTGAGATCTTCTTTGCGGTTTCGCAGGATATTGACGGCCTGCAGTCCTCTGCCGAAAGCAACAGCCTTCACTCTATCAGATTGGGTATCATCATGCCATAACCACAACTCAGAGAGCATTTCTCCGACCATACCCGCTACGCTGTAGGTGTAGCCGTCCAGATCCTCTTCTGTCTGAATATTCCATTTTGCCTGGGCCCACTCTCCCATTTGCTTGGCCATCTTTGCATTATAGTGAATAACCGTGTCCGCAATGGAAGGTGGACAAAGAAGCATCCAATCGCGCAGTCTCATCGTTACTTCCGGCAGGACGTCGCGATAAGGCATCAGGACTTCATTAGTTGCATGAATGATATCGGAGCTTTGGGATGCTTCATAAACTCCTCGCAGCAGATCAATCTTCAGTTGACCCGGGATCTCCTCATGATCTTCGATTTCATCGATTGCCCGCATACATAAATAGCCAGAGGTTACGGCTTCCTTCAAGCCCATATCCAGGCCGTTGATCGGAATGTAAAAGGTACGGCTCGTCTTCTGAAGCATGATCAAGGCGTCATTCAAAATAGCGTTCGTAATGGGTAGTCCCTCCAAAGTAGCTTTACTAATCGTACTGTGTTCAAACTTATTATACTTTTCTATCATAATACCATACCTCTCCCTTGGAGCACCAATCCACGGACTATTCGTTACCGTCTGACGGCCATTTTCTCAATTTCATTTATTTTCCCCATAAAAAGTGTAGCGAAAAATGTATTGGCGCCGTCTATAGGGTACGGAGGTGGTTACATGCCAAGGCCGGCCGGCCCCAATGACAAATCAAGCTTCCCTGAAAATCCCTCCTCAGCGCTTGAAAGCTTAATGGCGGAATATGGCTCTGCCGTGCTCCGCACTGCTTATTTCTATCTGGCCGACAGACATTTGGCTGAGGACGTCAGTCAGGAAGTGTTTATCCGCGCTTACCGGAACTGGTCCACTTTCCGCGGGGAGAGCAGTGTGAAAACCTGGCTGAGCAGAATAACGATTAATTTGTGCAAAGACCGTTTGGGAAGAAAAGCTGACCAGGAACAGCCGACCGATCCCGTTCTGCTGACCAAAGCGGAACGGTACAGCGCCGAAGAAGAAGCGATGGCCAGATGGAACCGGACAGAAATATTGAGGCATGTTGTCAAGCTGCCCTCCCACTATCATGAGGTGATCTATTTGTTTTATTATCTCGATTTATCTACGCGTGAAATAGCGGAAGCGACCGGTTCCCCCGAAGGTACCGTCCGCGGAAGGCTCCATCGTGCAAGAGAGATGCTCAGCGGCTATCTGGAGAAGGAGGGACTGGCCCGATGAAGACGCCGGATACAGAACTCCGTCAAACATTTAAACAGGAAGCCGATGAGCTGCTATTCGATGAGCTGTATTTCGATAACCGCCTGAAAGAATCTGTACGGCAGCGGCTATTGGAAATCCAGCAGCCCCCTTCTCACAAAAGCCCTCATAAAAGATGGCTGCCGACCAAAGGCTGGATTTGGGGATCGGCAGTTGCAGCCGCCATTATATTGATTTTGCTGGCTGCGGCTCCATTTCTCTTGTCGCCGGCAGCTCCCGGCAGCGTTGCAGGTACTCAAGGAGGCAATAACGGCCAATCGGAGCCGATGGTCGGCGGGCAGCAGCCCGGCGATACGCTGAATACGCCTATGCTTGGGCAGAACAATCCAGGGGATGACATTCCTGCGCCTGCACCGGGCTCCTCCAGTCAGGAAATATGGGTGCTTCCATCCATTAAGGAAGCCAAGGTCTGGTTCGGTGATGCGCTGCTGGTGCCTTCTTACGTGACAGCAGGATTCGCGCTTCGTGAAATTAATGCCAGCGGTCCCCGTGAAGGAGAAGCGGCAGAAATTGTCTTCAGTTACGTTTCTGCCAATCAATCCTTCGGGATATTTCAGCAGAAGCGGGTTAAAACGGGTTTTCCCGCAAATGGCAAAGCCGTCGATATCAATGGGGCTGCCGGCTCCATCACAATAGGCGATCCGGGCGAGGATGCAGGGGATACGGATCGGAACATTCAGCTCCATTGGCAGGCCAACGATATCGACTATATGCTCTCCGGGATTTTACCGGAGGCAGAGGCGCTGCAAATCGCACGTTCCATGAAATCTCTACAGGAGGAATAAACCATGACAACACTATTAAACGTAAAAGCGCGTTTGACGAAGGTGCTGCTGATCGGCGGCTGTCTGATGCTCTTGTCGGCCAACGCGGCATTCGCTGCACCTGAGAACTCACCGGGCAATACCGCCCAAAGCACCGTAAGCCAGGAGGATCTGCTGCAGAAGCAGCAGGAAATCGACAGCTATGTCGCGGGTAAAGGGCAGGATGAACTCGCGGAACAGGGCTTCCAGGTTACCACAACAGCCCCCGGGCAGGACGCGGTCGAAATAGGCATCACACCTTATAGTGAAGCCCATGCGGAGTTTCTGTATGAGAAATTCGGCCGTGACCAGGTGAAGGTTGTGGAAGGAGAGCAGGCTGTACTGTTCGGCGAGATGATGCCGGCTGCAGCAGATCAACCTTCCGCGGATCTGCTGCAGAAGCAGCAGGAAATCGACAGCTATGTCGCGGGTGAAGGACAGGATGAACTTGCAGAACAGGGCTTCCAGGTTACCACCACAGCCCCCGGGCAGGACGCAGTCGAGATCGGCATCACACCTTATAGTGAAGCCCATGCGGAGTTTCTGTACGAGAAATTCGGCCGTGACCAGGTGAAGGTTGTGGAAATGGAGCAGGCACAGCTGCTGGACGCAGCACCTGCCACCGCCCAGAATACAGCTGATGCTGATTCCGTTTCCCCCGGCAGCCCGAACGCATCCGCTGGAATGTCCGGGACCAGCCCTCTGATGGTCATCATCATTATTGCCGTCCTTGCCTTGGGTGCTGCAGCGGCAATCAGACGCAAGCAGCTATTTTCCAGAAAGCATTGACCACGCGAGGCCCTCGGGCTTGATTAACAGTTTATGATCCCGTGCAACCAACCGGCAATGCTGACCAGGCAGTGCAGGCGGCGCGCTGACATACGGAAAGAGACCGATAATAGCAATATCGGTCTCTTTCATGCTATATTGGGGATAACTTTTATAGGACGGTGTGAGCCTTACCATGGACAAACGAAAATCAGCCCCAAAACACAATGCTGCCGCTAAACGCGGCAGTTTACCGCCGCGCGGATCATCCCCGCGCGGGAGCGGCGTCCGCGCCGCAGCGGCAGGGACAGCTGCCTCCAGCCGAAGACCGTCTGCCGGAGTCAGCGAGAGAAGCGCTGCCCGCGCCGACAGCAAGCCTTTTATCGTGAAGGAGCAGCAGGAACTGCTGGCCTTCCTGCTGCAGGCCATCAAGCATCAGGGCCGCAATGCGATTAAGTCCCTTCTGGGACGCGGTCAGATTTCAGTAAATGGACGCGTGGTCACCTTATATAACCACGCTCTTAAGCCCGGGGATTCGGTCTCGGTAAGCAGAGAGAAGGTCGTCGAGAAGCCTCCGCTGATGGGACTGTCCATTCTGTACGAGGATGAACATATCATTGTCATCGACAAGGAAGCCGGCCTGCTGTCGATCGCATCGGCGCAGGAAACCGATTTGACAGCCTACCGGCAGTTAACGGCATATGTCAGATTGGAGAATCCGGAGAACCGCATATTCGTGGTACACCGTCTGGACCGCGACACCTCAGGCGTTATGATGTTTGCCAGGAGCGAGGAGGCACAGCAGCTTCTGCAGAATTCATGGCAGGACGCTGTGAAGGAGCGGACCTATGTAGCCCTTGTAGAAGGCAAAGTCCGTAAGACGGAAGGCACCATCAAATCCTGGCTGAAAGAAAGCAAAACGCTTCGCATGTATTCCAGCCCTTACCCCAATGACGGCCAGCTGGCTGTCACTCATTACAGAATCATGCAGACTAGCAGCGAATTTTCCCTGCTTGAGGTGGAGCTGGAGACTGGGCGCAAGAATCAGATCCGCGTTCATATGCAGGATATCGGGCATCCCGTCGTCAGCGATAAAAAATACGGTTCAAAGTCGAAGGCGATGGGACGGCTCGGCCTTCATGCCCGCGTTCTTTCCTTTGACCATCCCATTACCGGAATACGGATGCGCTTCGAAACGGAAATTCCCAAGCAGTTCCTTAATGCGCTTCGCGATGTCCGGCAATCGACTTGATCAGCTGAGCAGAGAATTATACAGTGCTCTCATCGTCCTGACGGGACAGATAATCGCCCGCAGGAGTTACCTTGAGCTTTAACTGCCTGCGGACAGCCGGGTCCTGCTCACGGCTGACCAATTCCAGTTTCACCTTCTGCCGTTACGCTCATGGTACTCTTAGGCGACATGAGCTTCTCGCTGAGCTGGTCCAGATTATCTCCTGATGATTCCTCATCAAATTAAGCGCGGACAACTGCTGAAGGCTCAGTCCGTCTCGTGCCGCATCCTCCTGCATGATCTTTGCGGTCATTTTGTTGACTGAATGAGAATATTATTTGCTTTCTTATAACTGGACAAATGAACTTGATTGTCCGTTGTTGCCCTGATAGGCCGAAAGATAAGCATCCATCTGGTCAGCCGGCTGCAGGACTGAAGATCCGTGGCATACTTCCAGACGGATAGGCTTCAGCTTAGATACGATCCTGCTGCTTCTGACTGCTTCATTCATGTCGAAGGTGAACATTTTCATCGGCAGCCGGAGTTGACCTTTCTTGGAGGTAAACAAGTCTCCAGCCAGCATCACTTGGTCCCGTTCATGATAATATACGACATGGCCAGGTGAATGTCCGGGAGTCAGATAGGGTCTCAAGCTGCCAAATGCCGCAAGCTCCCCATCCGCATCTGCCTGAAGCGGCTTGACAAGCCCTGCCTCCACGCTTGCTGCCGCTTTCTTGCGCCCCGGATAAGGAAGCTTTCCTTCCATATACGGGATCTCGATTGAATGTGCGTACACAGGGACGGATGAGTGCTGCCGGATTTTCTTAATGGCCCCAACATGATCGGAATGACCGTGAGTAAGCACGATCGCTTTCAATGGACCCGCCCCAAGCTTCCCGATAAAGGACAAAATGCCCTTCGTCATGTTCCCCAGACCCGCGTCCACCAAAATAACGCCGTCCTCTTCCACCACCACCCACACATGGATAGGAATGATCATCCATGTTTTCAAACTCCAGATATGCTCAGACAGTTGTTGTATTTTCATTTGCCATCATCTCCGCTCTTTTTTATAACCATTGGTTACTAACCGTTGGTTATAATATATTTGATTATTCATTCCCTGTCAATAGGCGGCTGAAGAAAAAGGATTTTATACGCCAATCTCCTGCTGGGGCGTCTTCCCGGATTCGATTGGCATGCGCTTCCTCGTTTAATGGAAATGGGATTAGGTGAATATATAACAGATTGCAGAGAATTAAATTATCAGGAGGCTTGTCCCATGTACAACCGAAATCCATACCGTTTGTGGAATATAGTTGGACTGATCGCTGTACTGATTGTGAACGAACTCGCTCAATATCTTCCCCTCAATGGCAAAACGACCTCCGAGCTGTCGGCTCAATATCCGGTATTGATTACACCGTCCGATTATGCATTTTCAATCTGGATGCTGATTTATGTCTTATTGATCGGCTTCGTTTTTTACCAGCTGGGCTCCCGCACCGGGGATCAGCCTTCCGTTCGAAGCATCGGTCCCTGGTTCTTCATCAGCTGCTTGTTTAATATCGCGTGGGTCTTCGCCTGGCATTATGAACATGTGAGAATTAGTGTGTTTATTATGATCGCTCTGCTGCTGATTTTAATCATTTTGTATCAACGGATCCAAACCGCCACCTCCAGGCCTGCTGCTGGAGAATTTATCTGGGTCAAACTGCCCTTCAGTCTGTATTTCGGGTGGATCACGGTAGCCACGATTGTGAACATTGCAGTTGGCCTGTACCAGGCGGGCTGGAACGGATTTGGCTGGTCGGATGCGTTATGGGCCATCGCTTTGCTTGCTGCCGCCTGGGTGCTCGCTCTGATAGTCGGCGGTGTTTCCCGTGATCCCTTCTATGTGCTTGTATTCGTCTGGGCCTTTATAGCCATTGCCCTCAAGCAGCAGGATTATGAGAATATTTACACCGTTGCCATGGTGGGGGCGATTCTGCTTCTTGTATTCGCTATCTATCTCATTTTCCGCAGGCGAAATGTCTCGAAATGGTAAAGACAAGGGAGCATAGGGGAGTAAATGGGAATAAATCCACCTCTTTTCTATATATTTAGATTATTCTGAATATTTACAAAACTTACATACAGCTTGTACAATAAGGACATATCATTCAGTACATGAATGGTACACAGTCCACCGAGAGGGGATAGTCCATTGGAGAAGGTTAGCGAAGCGTGTCCCTGTATCAACAAAAAGGTTAGATTTCTATGGATATGAAAATTCATGGAGAGGAGTAAGCAAGAGCACCGTATAGAATTGAATGTTTGACCAGCATATATTCATTCTATAAGTTCAAGGAAAGCCGCTTGCTTGTGGGACATTGCGGGAAATCAACGATTGGATGATGTGAAGAGGAATAGGCATTGCCGCTAACGACAGCGTCGGGCTATTCTTCAAAGCCGGGCTTGAACGATTGGGATTAATAATTTGCAACGGAAGTTGTCTGAATGGAGTGCAGGTAACAATTGAATACGATTGAAAACATCGGATAGGGCTCCTGGTTGTCACAGACAAGCAGGAGCCCTATTTATGTGCAAATTTTCAAAGTCATCAATAACCCCGCCCCCCCCCTTCCAATCGGATTCTCCCATGAGGACGCTTTACTCCCTCCTGTACGCTCCATTCGTGATCCATTCCTTTAATTGTTGACATCCTGTATCTAGTTAGAATATTATCTAATTAGATATTAATCTAATAAGGTGGTTGTGAGATGCTCCAGCTGGATAAAATCGTTAATTATCACAAAGCATTGGCCGACCTGACGCGCGTCCGGATGATCATTTTGCTGGCCGCAGGCGAGATGACCGGTCAGGAGCTGGCCGAAAAGCTGTTTCTTTCAACGGCGACCATTACCCATCATGCCGCCAAGCTGCGCGCCGTCAGTCTGCTCCATGAACGGCGGGAGAAGAACGCAATTTATTTTTCGCTGGATCGTTATTTTCTCAAGCAGTATGCCGGCGCCATGCACAATCTGCTTCAGGAACAACACAACAAAATTGAGGAGACATCAACGATGGATGAGAAGAATGAACGTCTTAAACAGTCCGTTCTGCGCAATTTCTTTAGCGGAGACGGGAAGCTGAAGCATATTCCGGCACAGCTCAAAAAGAAACGGATCGTGCTGGAGAGCCTGGCTGAACGCCTGGAAGAGGGACGGACTTATTCCGAACAGGAGATCAACGGCTTCATCAAACAATTCCATGATGACTTCGCCACCATCCGCCGCGAGTTTATCATGCACGCTTATCTGTACCGCGATAACGAGGTATATGAACGCAACCCCCGCTCGATGTGGGAAAAATGGGAGACCCTTTCTTAAACAGACTGCCGGGGAAGAGCGCAGCCGGACTTACTTCAAAGTCTGCGCCTTACCCGATGCCTGTATCGTGTTACCCTTAACCTCCATGCCGTACGATAAGGCCTCCAGATAATCCAGCTGATTATGGATGTACGCCTTCTCCCTCGGAATGATCTGATTATTCTTGATGTAGAAAGGATCGAACTGCATGGTGACCTTGCCGTTCTGGAGTGTCAGATTCAATAGACCGGTGTCTGCTGTACGCCCCTTCACATAATCCGGAAACAGAAAGTTTCCAATGGAATAAGCAATCGGCTTGCTTTTATAGGACTCGAAGCCTTGAAGCACATGAGGGTGGCTGCCGATAATGGCGTCTGCGCCGGTATCGATCATTTCTTTGGCAAACTTCCGCTGCCATGCTTCCGGACGGTTGTTTCGCTCAATCCCCCAGTGCATATATACGATCAGGTAGTCCGCTCCTTCCCGTTCGCGCGCAATGGCAGCCAGCACCTTCTTCTGGTCATAGGCTCCAGCCACACCGGGTCTCTCACCTTCAGCTACCCAATTAAGCTCCGGCAGGAAGCGGGAAAAGGCCAGATATTTCACTGTCACGCCCTTCACCTTGACTGTTCTGGCTGAAAAGGCTTCACTCTCATTGCGGCCGGCTCCCACCGGTATGAGGTCGTATGCCTCCAGGTGGTCCAGCGTATCCAGCAGACCCTTCCGCTGGAAATCCAGGACATGATTGTTTGCGACCGAAATAACGTCAAAGCCGGCATTTTTGATCCCTTTGAGCGAAATCGCATCCGATTTGAAATTGAAGATTTGACTTGTATCCTTATTCTTCTCATCCGTAACGGCTGTCTCCAGATTGACAAAGGCAATATCCGCTGCCGTAACCTTCTTCTTTACATGCACAAACGGATAATCGGGTCCTTTTTGCGCAATAGCCTTCTTCACCGACGCATCCATCATTGCATCACCGGCAAAAACCAGATGAATGGGCTCCTTATTGGCTGCAATTGGCGCTTCTATGTATTCGGGGGGTGTCTGCATGTCTACAGGAGGTTTTGGAACATCTTCAGACTCCCCGGTATTTGCCTCCGCTGCTTCCGGATTGCTCCCTGCTCCCTGTACGGCTTGTTCATGGGGACCGGTTGGAACAGCTCCTTCACCAGGCGCTTCACCTGTTGCAGGAAGAAGCATGAGCAGCACTGCCAACACAATCAACCCAGACACGGATATAGAAAAAAACCATTTTTTGCTCATATAATCACCTTTCGTCACGGTTTCCTCTATGTAAGCTATTGCTTCAGGCATCGCTTCATTCATCAAATATAACGCAGACTTTTTTCTGCATCGTTTCAACTTGTATCGGTGATGTAACCATCTACAGTAACTTTATACCTTATCATACAGAAAAAGGCAAACGGATATGATCGATTCAATCGATCTTTTCCGTTTGCCTCATCATGCTTGCTTATCTTCTTAACTGGCTGGCCCCGTCCGGAGAACATCCAGGGCTTTGGCCATCTGCGGGTCTTCCTGCTTATATTTCTCCATTAAACGTGTAGTCATCCGGTAGGCTGTCTTGTCGTTCACAACCCCGTTATCCGGCAGCGCCTCATCCCGCTGGAACTTCTTCACTGCCGTTGAAGTTGCATCATCATAGATGCCGGTTCCGGCGCCGACATCATAGCCAAGCGTCTTGAGCATGCTTTGAACCGTCTGCACCTTGTCCCCATAATCCCCCGCTTTGATCTGCAATCCCGCCGGAAGCCTTGGCAGAAGCGTGTATGAAGGCGCTTCGACGGCGATATTCGGCTCGATTCCCTTCTTGTGAATCCACTGCCCGTCCGGAGAACGCCACTGGGCTTCCGTAAGCTTAAGAACAGAGCCGTCCTTTAATTGTCTGAAGTTCTGGACGATCCCTTTGCCGAATGTTTTTTGGCCGACCACTGTTGCGTTTGCTGTTGTTTTGAGTGCTGCGGTCAGCACCTCCGCCGAGCTTGCCGTGTTGTCGTCGACCAATATCGCGATCGGGAGCGTCCATGGTGTTTTTTGCTCTGATTTATGCGTAATAACCTGCTTCTCGCCTTTATAGACCACCTGGAGAATCGTCTGTCCTTTGGGTACGAACAAATTGGCAATTTCAACGGTTGGGGTCAGCAGCCCACCCGGATTTCCCCGTAAATCAATGAGCAGCGATTCCATGCCAAGCTCCTGCAGCTTCGTGACCGCTTCCTTGAACTCCTCGCCCGTCTTCTCTGCAAAGCGGGTAACGGTAATTTCACCGATCTTGTCCGCCTTCATCTCATACGTAACCGTATGCACGGGCACGGCCCCCCGGGTAACGGGAACATCAAGCGGCTCATTCATCCCCTGGCGGCGGATCGTCAGCTTCGCAATCGATCCTTCCTTGCCCTGAACCAGCTGCTTGAGCTCCTCAAGCGTGATGCCTTTGACCTCTTTGCCGTCCACCGACAGAAACACATCGCCGGACTGCAAGCCTGCTTTTTCCGCTGGAGCCCCTTTTATCGTATTCTCAATGATGAATTCCCCGTCCTGTTCCCTTATCTCAACCCCGATTCCGACAAAGGTATCCTCGTAGGACTGTACATACTGCTCGCCCTTATCCCCGCTTAAATAAACGGAATACGGATCATTCAGCGAGGCAACCATACCTTCCGCGGCTCCTTCGACAAGCGCCTTGGATTTGGCTCCGTCCAGAAAATTATCCATAATTTCGTTATAAGCATAGGACAAATTGTGGAAAGTCGATTCCTTCAATATGGGATACTGCACCGTCATTGATATACGTCCACCGATAAAACCGATAACACATGCCACCACAATAAGCAGAACCATATTCACATTCCGCCGCTGCTTTGCTTCCTGCTGACCATACAAGCTCATCTTCAATCACTCCGTTCCGACACAAGGAATCTGCTACTCACTTTATCGCATTCCCCGGTCAGCCGCAAGCTGGGCGTACAGTCCAAAGAGCCCTTCCTCATCCAATGTCATCAATGCGACAAATATCCGCATGATCCTTGGTTAAAGAAGGGCTTGAGGCTGCAGAAAAATGCAAATCCGGTATGTCTTATTGCTATTCAGCAGCCAGAGCTTCCTTCGCCAGGCTCAGCCAGGCCAGTTCGTCCGCAGTCAAAGCAACGGGAAGCGCCTTGATGCTGTCATAAAGCTCCGAGGTTTGATGCGGACCTATGATCGCCGCAACCGGGAATGGCTGGTTCAGCACATACGCCAGGGCGATATGGTTCGCGCTGACGCCATATTTGGCGCCCAGCACGGCCGCACGGCGCTTGCGCTCCCAGTTCTCGGCGCTGTAGTATACGCGGACCATATCGGCATCCTGTGTGATCTCAGGCGCATAACGATCCGTAAAGAAGCCCCCGGACTGGGAGGACCATGAAATAATCGGCAGCTGCGACTGCTCATGCCACGCCTCATCCTCGGCATACGTCGAGACGCATCCCGCCCAGCGCGGCTCGATCGGCTTGGCCAGGCCAAGGTTGGGACTGCTGCTGGCAAAGCCTTTCATGCCGTTCTTCTCGGCATACGCGTTCGCCTCACGGATACGGCTTACCGTCCAGTTGGATGCTCCGAGGGACAGGCAGCGGCCTGCGGCAATCTGATCGTTCAAGCCTTCAAGAATATATCCTACATGGACATTGGGATCGTCGCGGTGAAGCATATAGATATCGACGTAATTGGTTTTGAGCCGTTCCAGCGATTCGACCAGATCGCTCTGAATGCAGGTCTTGGTCATCCGGGACTGCTCATACGGATGGGCTCCTTTGCCGATCAGAACGACTTCGCTGCGGTTTCCCCGCTCCTCCATCCACTGCCCGACAGCCTGGGCCGTTTTTGCGCCGTAAATATGTCCCGTATCGATTGCATTCCCTCCTGCTGATACATAGGCATCAAGCAATTCGCTGGAATAATCCATTTTATCGATACTGAGCATCATGGATCCCTGCACCAGCTGGGAAATGCCCAGCTCAACGCCATCCACCCTGATTTGCTTCATCATCCGAAATCCACTCCCTATTGTCATATATTGATTATTATAATGCAGGATTACCTGCAGTAAAATCGAAATATATTGCAATGACTAATACGATATTGATAAAGACTTCGCTTTCAAAATAAAGGAGGCTTCCCGGGCGCAAATGGAACATCTTACACTGCCGATGGTTCGGCGGGACCGTTACTACTGCTTCCCCGAATCCGCCGGTTTCTATAAGGAAATCCGGAACCACAAAGTAAATCGATCCGCCGGCAGCCTGCTGGAATTCAATCTCCATCTGGTTACAGCCGGCCAGGGCTTTGTGGAGGAAGAGAGCGGCCTCCAGGAGCTCAAGGCCGGCGACGCTTTTCTTTATTTCCCGGGTGATAAACAGATCTATTACAGCGATCCCGCGCATGCCTGGAGTGTAAAATGGATTCACTTCTACGGCAGCGGAGCATTCGCCGATCTCACGGAGCGCGGCTTTCACCGGTCGGTTGTATGGCGAATCCGCTCACCCAAAATGCTTGAAAGCCGGATGGAAGACCTGCTGCAGCAAATCCAGCAGCATAAATCACTGTATCCCACCAGCCTGTCGATGCTGATGTATGGAATTATAGCCGAATTAATCGAACAAGCAGAGCCGCTGTCGGCTCATACACCCGGCGAGGAGGCCAGTGAGCGCATCCTGCTGCTGCTACCTGAGCTGCAGGCCGCTGCTTCCGCCTCCTTCGACCTGAATACATGGGCCGCGAAGGCCGGCACGAATCGTTACGCCTTCTGCCGATGGTTCCGGAGAGCCACAGGTCAAACACCGCTTGAATTCGTCACCATGTGCCGGATCGGCAAAGCCAAGCAGCTGTTGATCGAGAAGCACAGCCTGGCAATAAATGATGTAGCGCAGCTCTGCGGGTATGAAAGCCCGAGCTACTTCAACAAACGATTCCTGCAAAGCGAAGGGATGACGCCGACAGCGTACCGCAATCTGTTTCTGACAGGCCGCCGTTCTTAAAGGTTTCGTAAAAAACGCTTGTCCGCCGTATCAATATCCGATACAATCAATGAAAACCTTAAAGAGAGAACAGGAGCAGGAATAACCATATGTATAAACTTATTGCCATTGATGTGGACGACACCTTGCTGACCGACGATCTGATCGTCACGCCCGGGACCAAAGCCGCACTGACGGAAGCTATTGAACGGGGGGTATTTATTACACTCGCCACCGGCCGCATGTTTCCCTCAGCCAAAAAAATCGCTATGCAAATCGGCTTTGATGTGCCGATCATCACCTACCAGGGCTCGCTTATCAAGACACTCATGGATGAGCAGGTCCTATATGAGCGAAGCGTACCCAAGGACGCCGCCCAGCAGCTGTTTGAGTTCTGCAGGGAACGCAAGCTGCACCTTCAGCTGTATATTAACGATGTACTTTATGTGCAGGAGGATACTGAGCTTGGCCGCGGGTACTCTGCGCTCTCCAAGATCCCGTTTGTCGTCGAGCCCGACTTCAATAAATTGATCGATCGGCCTTCAACCAAGATGCTGATTATCGATGACCCGGCTTACCTGGACGAAATTGCGCTGGAGCTGGCGCCGCTGATTGGAGATCGTGTGCATATCACCAAATCCAAGCCCCATTATCTGGAATTCATGCACAAGGAAGGGACCAAAGGTCATGCGATTGCCTTTATGGCCGAACATATCGGCTGCAAGCTTGAAGAGGTGATCGCCATCGGCGATTCATGGAATGACCATGAAATGATCGAAGTTGCCGGACTCGGTGTGGCGATGGGCAATGCGCTTCCCAAACTCAAGGAAATTGCTCAATATGTAACCCGGTCCAACAATGAAGAAGGCGTACGTCATGTCATCGAGAAATTTGTACTTGATCCGTCCTGATTACGTTGCCCGGTTCGAATGAAAGCCGCATTACAAGCAGAATTCTTGCTTGTGATGCGGCTTTTTTTGTCAACAGGTTCATTTATATAAGGTAAAGAAACATACTGCCCCTTCGCGCTCCAAGGACAGGGTAAGCCATTTCCTTCTGCTTTTAATAAATCCTTCACCCCTTGGTGATAATAGGAAAACGCAAGAGAGCTGATACATAATAACGATATCCCCCTTCGAAGGAGGAGAGAAATGAAAGGCAGCAACAGCAGCGCTAAGCCGTTACATGAGAATCTTAAAGAGAATATAACGCATATTTATCATGTCATGGGCGCGAGCCCCGATTTGATCATTAAGGAGATTTCTTTATCCGGGACCGTCTCGACAGCCCTGATCTATATCGATGGTCTTGTAGACGTCAAAGAGCTGCACAACTGTGTCATTAATAATCTGATGTCCTCCAAAAGCATCCCGAGCATTCAGGAAATGGATTCCAGAAGCAGCAGCGTTCTGGCCTATATCAGGAACGACATTCTAATGGCGGGAGACATAAGCATTGTGGCAGACCTGGGTACCATGATGACTTATCTCTTGTCCGGCGATGCAATCCTCTTGGTGAACGGCTTTCGGGAATGCCTGCGCATCGGGGTAGCCGGATGGGAGTGCCGAAATGTCTCCGAACCGATCACACAAGCAGTGGTACGCGGCCCGATGGAAGCCTTCAATGAGAATCTGCGAACGAATACCGCCATGGTCAGACGCAAAATACGTGACCCGCAATTATGGATGGAAGAGCGCCATATCGGCAAGGTTACGCAAACAAGCGTGGCCATTATGTATTTGAAAAATATTGCGAATGACAAAATTGTGGAGGAAGTGCGAACAAGGCTGGACCGGATCGATATCGACGGTATATTAGAGAGCGGCTATATCGAGGAATTGATTCAGGATAAGACGCTTTCGCCATTCGCCACGATCTACAACAGCGAAAGGCCGGACACCATTGCTGCAGGTATTTTGGAAGGCCGGGTGGCCATTCTCATTGACGGAACTCCCTTCGTGCTGCTTGTTCCAGCCCTTTTCGCTCAATTCTTTCAATCAGCTGAGGATTATGCGCAGCGCGCCGATGTCAGCACATTGCTGCGGCTTATCCGTTATTTAGCCTT
Organism: Paenibacillus sp. JT31N11; assembly: GCF_056269285.1. Lineage (NCBI taxonomy): Bacteria > Bacillati > Bacillota > Bacilli > Caryophanales > Paenibacillaceae > Paenibacillus > Paenibacillus sp. JT31N11. The sequence continues at coordinate 161,479 of NZ_JBWDNQ010000003.1, read as the reverse complement.
TTTCATCTCCTTGCTGGCTCCTGCAATGTACATCGCTATTACGACCTTTCATCAGGAGATGCTTCCCACTGATTTGCTTATTAATCTTGCCGCCCAGCGCGATGGCGTTCCATTTCCCGCATTCATAGAAGCGCTTCTCATGGAGATCACATATGAAATCCTGCGTGAGGCTGGCGTGCGGATGCCCAGGACAGTCGGTCAAGCGGTATCTATCGTGGGAACGCTCGTTATTGGACAGGCGGCAGTGGAAGCCGGGATTGTGTCTTCGGTTATGGTTATCATCGTATCCATAACGGCAATCTCGAGCTATGTCATTCCGGCAACAAGCATGTCCATTTCCGTTCGGATGCTCCGTTTTATACTGATGGGCCTGGGCGCCTCCTTCGGTCTCTTCGGCATTCTGGCCGGAATCATTGTGCTTATTCTCCATCTATGCTCGCTGCGCTCCTTCGGGATCCCTTATATGAGTCCGTTCGCTCCTTTTAATCTGGCGGATCAGAAGGATACCCTATTCCGGGTTCCATGGTCTTCCATGTTAAAACGACCTCGGCTTATCAGTCAAAAAAATATTGTTCGGCAGCAAGCCGGAAATAAATCAGACAAATAAAGGAGTCCAATATGAAACGTATATGCAGATGGATATTGGCTGTTTGTTTGATTGTCATGTGCTTAACCGGCTGCTGGGACCGGCGCGAGCTCAGTGATCTTGGAATCCAACTGGGGACGGGATTTGATAAAATCGGCGATAATTATCAGGTTTCCGTCCAAGTCGTTAACCCCTCAGCCGTTTCAACGAAAAACGGCAATGGCAGCAGGTCCCCTGTTGTTATGTATAAAGCCTCAGCTCCAACATTATTCGAAGCCTTCCGTAAACTTACGTTAACAAGTCCACGAAAAATTTATGGGGCTCACATTCGCGTTCTGGTCATTGGTGAAGCATTGGCCCGGGAAGGAATCTCCAAAATCCTGGACTTCCAGACCCGGGTTTCGGAACCGCGGCCAGACCTCTTCGTGATGATTGCCAAGAACGGCACTGCTGAAAATGTTCTGAAAATCATGACGCCTCTGGAGGAAATTCCGGCAGTCAATATGTACAGCTCGCTTGAGGCATCCTCCAAGGTCTGGGCCACAACCGCGGATGTGACACTGGATAAGCTTGTAAGCCAGTTAATTACCGATGGTATCAATCCCGTACTGACGGGAATCAACGTAATCGGCAATCAACGCACCGGAGAGAAGGAACAGAATGTCAAGGAAATCGATAGCACCGCACGCTTGAAGTATTCCAATCTTGGCGTCTTCAAGGGGGACCGTCTGATCGGCTGGTTAGATCCGGAAGAAACCAAAGGCTTCAATTACATCATGAATAATATAAACACCACTGTAAATAGAGTGGCCTGTCCGGATGGAGGAAATCTCACGATAGAAGTCTACAACTCCAAGACCTCTACTAAAAGCCAGATCAAACAAGGCAAGACTCTTATGAACATTAATGTGAATATTACGGCAGACATTGGGGAGGTTGAATGCGATATCGATTTGACAAGCCCGCCCGTGATCAATCAACTGCAAAAACAAGCGGAGAAAGAAATCAAGCAGCAGATGGAACAAACCATGGCTCATGTGCAGGGAAAATATAAGAGCGATATTTTCGGATTCGGCCAAGTGATCTATCATTATCATCCAAAAAATTGGAATCAGCTGAAAAAAGATTGGGATGAGGAATTCCCGAGGATCAAGGTGAATTACCAAGTAAAGGTGATCATTCGGAAGCTGGGAGCCATAGGCAACCCGATTACGAAGGAATTGAAGGAGTGATGCTTTGTGATGATGCTAATTGCTGTCCTGATATTCGCCCTGGCAGCGGCTGCACTTGAACTGCCGGTCCTGATCAGGAAACGGTGGATCAAAGAAACCGTCATTTTCTCCGTTCTGTTCGTCGCCGGGATCGCTCTGAGCATAGCGTCCGTTAAATCGGTTCCATTACCAAGTCCACTAATCGTACTCAAGATGGTCTATTCCCCGATTAGCAGCTGGATTTTCAACTAAGTTAGGAAAGGGTGGATATATTTGCGTGAACATGGAAAAATCAGCATCCAACAGATAACAATCCTCGTCATCTTCACTACAATCGGGGATTCCATCCTCTTCCTGCCTTCCATGATGACAACAGCGGCCAAACAGGATTCATGGCTATCCGTACTGCTGGGCATTCCTATCGGTCTGTTCATCTTGTGGCTGATGCTGCGGCTAAGCCGGATGGAGGCCAAATCGACACTATTTCAAATGAACCAGAAGCTCCTGGGTCAATTTTTCGGCGGGATTCTATCGGTTCTATTTCTGATGTTCTTTCTCGTGCTTACTTCGGGGATGCTGCGTGAAATCAGCGACTTCATTACGACCATCATTCTGCCGCAAACCCCGCTTTATGTGATTCACTTTATGATGATTATTGTGATGCTGTTCGGGATTAAATTGGGGCTGGAGCCCCTCGCAAGGGCAAGCGAGATTTTCTTCCCCTGGTTTCTGCTGTTCTTTTTCTCCCTGGTTCTGCTTCTGCTGCCCCAGATAAAACTGACGAATATGCTCCCGATACTGGGCAGCGGAATTGGCCCCGTGCTGCATGGAATGCTCTACTCGGTTGCCTTCCCGTTCTCGGAGCTTCTCGTGTTTCTGGTAATTCTTCCCTATGTCAATGAGGGTACGCATCTGCAGAGGGATCTGCTGCTTGGCTCCTTGTTCGGGGGAATGATCATTTTCATTCTGGTCCTGCTATCCACATTGGTACTGGGACCGACTATGAGCTCTTTTCATATCTACCCCTCTTACTCATTGGCCAAAAAAATCAGCATCGGTCATTTTCTGGAGCGGCTTGAGGCCATGCTGGCCATTATCTGGATTTTCTCGATCTTTTTCAAAACCGTCCTGTATTATTACGCCACCGTTCTGGGAACAGCCCAGCTATTCCGATTGAAGGACTATCGTATGCTTGCTGCTCCCATTGGGTTCATCTTATTCGGACTCGCCTTTTACTTCTCCCCCAATTACTCTTACCTGACGGAAATAACGGCAAAATATTGGCCTTTCTGGGATTACACTTATATTGCCGCCATCGTATTGCTGCTGCTGGTCAGTTACCTGATCAGAAAAAACAAACAAAAGGCGTCTTCAATTCCTGAGAGCTGAGTCGGGCAACGGGGTATTCAACCCTGGTTCATTCGGGTTAAAAATAGTTATGTGTTTTAACCATTTTGTTACTTTATAAGGCGCCCGTATCACTTATAATTATGTTATATCATGCATCATGGAGGGATCTAGATGACCCAACACCGTTTGACGAGCAATTGCCTGAAAATACTGGTCCTTGGAGCAATTAGCAGCCTGATGTTCCATGCCGGCACCCCGCTTTCTTTTGCCAGTGGGAACGGGATTGCTGACACAATCGATGTCGGCAGCCCCTTAGCCAACCAAAAAACATCCGCCATCAAGGTCTCCGCAAAGACAATTAAAACAATTTCAAAAACGTATACCACCAACGTCCAGTATCCGGTTATCGCTGGCCTGCGGAGCACCCAGTATCAGGGAGAGCTTAATTACCGCATCTCCGAGCTTGCCCGGCAGGATCTGGAGGCTGTCAAGAAGCAGGCTGCCAGCGGTGCCGCTGAGGCGATCAATGCAGGTATTGATTTTATTCCCTATGATATCACGGTCAAGTATGAGGTTATGTCCGATGGAAGTCCCGGGAACAGCAATTATTTATCCATAAAAGTGCTTACCTATCTATTCACGGGAGGCGCTCATGGCATCACCCGCATGGATACCTATAATATCCGGAACTCCGACAAGCCTTCTCTTATCACGCTCAAGGACCTGTTTGGAGCCGATTACAAAGCAGTTATCAATAAAAAAGTGAAAGAAGAAATAGCGTCAAACCCCGATCATTATTTTCAGGATGCCTTCACAGGCATTACCGATGACCAGACCTTCTATGTGAAAGGCGGCGACGCCTACATTGTATTTCAAAATTATGAAATTGCCCCGTATGCCGCAGGCTTGCCCGAAATCAAGGTTCCTTATGCCGGCGACAGCTCCTCCGGGGGCGGCCAATTGATTTCGCTGCCTGTGTTTATCAATGGAGTCAAGCTGGATCTCGGACAAGCGCCGCTGTTTACAAATGAGAGCGGTATCGTCATGGCTCCCCTGCGTCCCATCTCCGCCGCGCTTGGCTATAAGCTCAATTGGAAGGAAGCTTCGCAGCAGGCTGAGCTGTTCAAAGGCTCGCAGCTTATTACGGCAACCGTGGGTAAGGATTCCTACATTTCCGGAAAAAACGCCCTTCTCTCCCTGGAGACCGCCCCTGTCATTAAGAATGGAACGTTATATGTTCCGCTTGCTTTCTATTCCGGGCTGCTTCAGGCAAAGGTCGCTTATACAGCGACTGCAGTTATGATCACGGCCTGATTTTGCTCTTGACCAACGTACAAGACAGCGTCAACGAAAGGGAGACAACCCCGGAATGATTAAAATTGTACTGATACGCCACGGCCAAAGCCAGTGGAATCTCGAAAACCGTTTTACCGGCTGGACAGACATCGATTTGTCACCCACAGGCTTTGAGGAGGCCCGAATAGCCGGGGGAATATTGCTGCGGAACGGCTATGTCTTCGATATCGCCTATACATCTTACTTGAAGAGAGCGATTCGCACGCTATGGATTATTTTGGATCAAATGGACTTGATGTGGATTCCCGTCTTTAAAACGTGGATGCTCAATGAACGCCACTACGGAGCCCTTCAGGGGTTGAACAAGGCTGAAACCGCTTTGAAATACGGGGATGAACAGGTCCATGAGTGGAGAAGATCCGTCCATATCCGGCCTCCTGCCCTGGAATTGACCGATACGCGCTGTGAGAGATCTGACCGCAGGTATACGGGCATTGAACAATGTGTCCCGCTAACGGAGAATCTGGATGATACCAGAGCGAGGGCATTGGTCTATTGGAACGAAACCATTCAGCCCGCCCTGAAATCGGGCAGTCGGGTCCTGATCGCTGCTCACGGCAACACCTTACGGGCGCTTGTCCAATACCTGGATCAGATTTCCGAGGACGGGATTGCCGATCTCAATATTCCCACAGGCACCCCGCTGGTATATGAGCTGGATGACAATCTGAAGCCGCTGCGGCATTATTTTCTGGGCGAATCCGGCGAGGTGGAGGGAAGGTCCGTAACGGATCCTTTGACTTGAAGAATGGGTAGCGCAATCATACTTTCTTATAGTGGATTACAAATGAGTTCACAGAGGAACGCACCCTGCCGAAATACCGAAGCAGAGTGCTTTTTTGCATGCTTTATTTCAAAGGATCATAGCCCCGCAAGCACTTGATACCATACGCCTTTGGGGGAATAGAGCGTATCCCGTACCTGGTCCCATCCGCCAAGATAGCTGATATCGAACAGATCCGCCGGCTGCTGATATTGGTCCTTCACCTCTGCCAGCACCTTATCGTCAACAGGTCGAAAGCCATAGTCGGCGAAGATATGCTGCGCCTCCGGGGTCTCCAGATAGTTCAGGAACGCTTCAGCCACCTTGCGCGTTCCGTGCTTATCCACATTGACATCAACCACCGCAGCCGGATTCTCGATCAGAATCGTGGAGCTGGGCACAACGATCTCATATTTCACCCCTTGGTTGATTCGGGCAATCAGCTCATTCTCATATGTCACGATCACATCGCCTACACCGTATTCGAAAGCTGCCATCGAGGCACGCCCGCTCTTATCGAGCGACTCCACATTGTGATGGATCTGTTCCAGAAAAGCCTTGGCATAGGCAGGATCCTTCTTGCCGGTATCCGCCTCCGATTTTTTGAGTCCGGCCCCGTACATCGCGTTAATGTCCCATTGGGCGCCCCCGGAGGTTTTCGGATTGGGGTAAAGCACCTTAATCCCTTTACGGGTCAGATCCGCCCAGTCATGGATGCCCTTGGGATTGCCCTCCCGGGTACCGAGAACGGCTATGGATCGTGTAATCATGCCATCATGCGCAATGGCCTGCTTCCAGTCATGCGTGATAAAGCCCGCCTTCTGGATTTTGTCGATATCGCCTTCCATCGCAAGCACGGCGATATCCGCCTCGAAGCCGCCGGCTATGGCTCTCGCCTGTGTTCCGGACGCTTCATAAGACTCCTGAAAATCAACCGTCTGTCCGGTTTCCGCTTTCCACTTCGCCTTAAACTTCGGAAGCAGCTCGGCAAAGGCATCCTTGGCTACGGAATAAGCGCCAATAACCAGCGTCACATCGCCCTTGGTCGCAGTCGGAACGGAGCCATCCTGTCCCGGATCATTTCCCCCGCAGGCGGTGGCGATCATCAGGATTAGAATCGTACATAGAATACCGCTAAGACGCCATCCTTTTGTCAGGGTAGGGTTCATACATTACACAACACTTTCTGTTAGAGACTGCTCTGCCCGAGAATCCGCAAAGCACCTCCTTGTTAGATATGAATCGGCATGGGGTCTTCCTTCAGTTTATTCTCCATGATCCATGTGTCATTATCATTAAACAGATAGGCCCGGTGTATCAGCACACTGACCTCGTCTCCAGGCTGCAGGACTTCCTTCTCCAGCGAGCGGTACGTGATCAGCTTGATATCGCCAACCTCTACTTCAACCATCCACTCGCTGCCCCGGAAATGAACTTGCTTGACCTTGCCCCGCGCAGTCGCGGATGCAATGCGGAATTCATTATGCCTGCCAATCTCGATATATTCCGGACGGATAAGCGCCTGGGTTCCCGGCCACTTGGATGCATCCTCGAAGCCTTTGAGATTCTCCACCTGCGATACGATCGTGGACTCTCCGATGAAGCTCGCCACAAACTGCGTTTGCGGATTTTTGTATATATCCCATGGCGACCCTTTTTGCTCCAGCCGCCCTTTATTGATAATCATAATCTCGTCTGCGACCTCGATGGCCTCATCCTGGTCATGCGTGACGAATATGGAGGTAATGCCTACACGTTCAATCATTTCCTTCAGCCATGTGCGAAGCTCGGAGCGGATCTTGGCGTCGATCGCTGCGAACGGCTCATCCAGCAGCAGCAATTGAGGCTCAGGAGCCAATGCTCTGGCGAACGCGACGCGCTGGCGTTGGCCGCCGGACAATTGATGCGGCAGACGATGCTCGAAGCCTTTGAGCCCCGTCAGCTCAACAAGGGTCATAACGCGGTCGCGAATGGCTCCCTTGGATTGCTTCTTCACCTTGAGGCCGAAAGCTATATTGTCGTAAACGGTCATGTGTTTGAACAAGGCGTAGTTCTGGAAAACAAACCCGATCCCGCGCTCCTGCGGCGGCAGATCATTGACCCGTTTGCCGTGAAATACGATATCCCCGGAAGAGGGCTGCTCCAGTCCGGCCAGCATACGGAGAATAGAGGTTTTCCCCCCGCCGCTCGGTCCCAGGAGGCCAATCAGCCTACCCTTCTCTATGTCAAAGCTGACATCGCGCACCGCATGAAAATCACCGAATTGCTTGTTTAATCCGCGCACCTCGATATGCATCGTCTAATGCACTTCCTTTCGCTTTTTGGCCCATTCCATGAGCAGCAGAAGTCCGACTGAGAAAGCCGCCAGCACAAGCGCCACACCGTTTGCAGCCGTTACATTGAAATTCTCAACATCCTGATAGACGAGCGTTGTCGCTGTCTGTGTCTTGTTCATTATATTGCCCGAGACGACCAGCACGGCGCCAAATTCCCCCAATGACCGGGCGACGGTCAGAACGACGCCATAGATTACACCCCATCGGATTGAAGGCCAGGTCACATGCCAGAAGGTATACCAGGAATAGGCGCCAAGCGTCGATGCGGCTTCTTCCTGCTGGGCTCCAATTTCCTGCAGCACCGGCATTACCTCCCGCACCATGAGCGGGAACGTAACGAACAGGGTCGCCAGAATCATCCCCGGCAGCGCATACACCACTTTAAAGCCGATATCCTCGAAGAATGTACCGATGATAGAGCTCGGTCCCAGCAGCAGCACAATCATCAGGCCGCCAATGACCGGCGAAACCGCGAACGGCAGATCGACGATGCTGTTGAGCAATTGCTTGATCCTTCGTCCCAGCCAGGTCGCCCGGACCAGATAAAGGGCCAGCATCACACCAAACAAGGTATTGATGGCCGTAACGACAAGGACAATAATGCCTGTCATCATCAGCGCGTTTAACGCCTCCCTGCGGGTCAGCGCTTCAGCAAAGCCGCTCCAGCCATCCGCCCAGGCACCGGTGAATATCTTCACAATCGGCGCAATCAGCAGTATAAGAAATACGAGATACGTAAGCGGAATCCACAGCCTCTTCATTTGTCCGCCCTCCTCGTCTGAACGAGGTTGACGGCCCATAGAATAAGAAAGGAAAGCGTGAGCAGCAGCACGGAGGTTGCGGCTGCACCCTGCGTATTGTCGCTTTCAATCTCACCAAAAATATAAACCGCTGCAATCAAGGTCTTGCCCGGAATATTGCCCGCCACAAGCACAACCGCCCCGAATTCGGCGAGCGCCCTGGAGAAGGCCAGCATCGATCCGCTCAGTATGCCTGGCAGCATCGACGGAAATATCACCTGAAAGAAGGTTCGGGCCTTGGAAGCGCCCAGCGTGTAAGAGGCCTCCTCCTCCGATTTGTCCATCTCTTCCAGCAGCGGCTGAATCGCCCGGATGACAAACGGGAAGGTGACGAATACCATCGCCACAATTATAGCGGGTTCGTGAAAAACAATCTGAAAACCGAGATTATCGGCCAATCCCCCAACAAAGCTGTTAGGTCCCAGCAATAGCAATATCATTAATCCGCCGACAGCCGTCGGCAGCGCAAATGGCAAATCAACCAGACTGTTCAGCAGCCGCCGGCCCGGAAACCGGTAACGGATCAATACCCATCCGATCATGGTGCCCAGCAGCATATTAATAACAGTCGCAATAACCGAAAGCTTGATTGTGAGCAGAACCGCCTTCCACGCAAGTGGATCGGTGATGCTTTCCCAGAATGGCCCCCAGCCCAGAGTAAATGCTTGCGTGTAAATTCCAATAATCGGCAAAATGATTAAAACAATAAAATAAAGCATAATGGTGCTGCGAAAACCGAAACTCCACCAGCGGCTGCGCATCATAAAATTCAAGCTGTCTTACCCCCCGGCGCTTTCCTTGTGGAATCGCGCTAATTCCCATTAAATTACTCGGTATTGATAATGTAGCAGATAGCTGCCTGTCCAGTCAATGCTTATATAAGAAATAATGATCGGATTTATGAGAAAAAATAAACTCCCCGGCCACATCTCCGGGGAGTTCAAATGAAGGGCTATTCCCCTTCGATATCATATTTGGTATTGCCATTCGTAATGATCGCCTGCCCCTGGGTCACATCCGTCATCCAGGCTGTAAAACGCTCGGCCTCCGGTTCCTCCGGCAGGCAGGTCATTACCACACGGTCGGTAAACGCGGTGTCGCCGACCTTCCAGCCTTTGGCATGCAGCTCATTCTCCAGCTTGCCGTACCAGGTGTAATCCACATCCACGATCACCTCGCGGCGGAGGATCTTCACAATCGGCTGAGCCGCATCAATTGCCGCGACAGCGCCATCGGCATAGGCGCGAATCAACCCGCCTGCGCCGAGCATAATGCCGCCGAAGTACCGGGTGACGACGATAACGGCGTTTTTGAGCTCCTGGTGCTTCATCACTTCCAGAATCGGTTTGCCGGCTGTGCCGCTTGGTTCACCGTCATCCGACTGCTTCTGGCATTCGTCACGCTCACCGATCAGATACGCCGAACAATTATGCGACGCATCTCGATGCTGCCTCTTGATTTCATCGATGAAAGCGGCAGCTTCGGTTTCCGATTCTACCGGCTTGCCATGCCCGATGAAACGCGACTTTCTGATGACGATCTCGCCGCTTGCCTGCTGACGGAGCGTCTTGTATCGGTTCAGCATATCAGTTGCAAACTCCTTGCCGGCAGAGGATTATAGGCGTGCTTCCAACTCGGCTTTTTCTTTCTCGAAACCAGGCTTGCCAAGCAGGGCGAACATATTCTTCTTGTAAGCTTCAACGCCCGGCTGATCAAAAGGATTCACGCCAAGCAGATATCCGCTGATCCCGCATGCTTTCTCGAAGAAGTAAACGAGATAGCCGAATGTGTAAGGCGTAAGATCGGCAATATTGACGATAAAGTTCGGTACCTGACCGTCCGTATGCGCAAGAAGCGTGCCCTGGAATGCTTTCTTATTGACAAAATCCATCGTTTTTCCAGTCAGGAAGTTAAGCCCGTCCAGATTGTTCTCGTCATGACCGATCGTGATCTGCTCCTGGACATTCTCCACCTGGATCACCGTTTCAAAAATATTCCGGTTGCCCTCCTGGATAAACTGCCCCATGGAATGCAGATCCGTCGAGAAATCGACTGCCGCCGGGAAAATCCCCTTGTAGTCCTTGCCTTCGCTTTCTCCGAAAAGCTGCTTCCACCACTCTGAGACGAAATGAAGCGACGGCTCGTAATTGACGAGGATTTCAGTCGCTTTTCCTTTGCGGTACAAGGCATTGCGGGCTGCAGCGTATTGATAGGCCTCATTCTCGGCAAGCTCCGGGCTGGCATAAGCCATCGAGGCGTCCGACGCGCCTTTCATCATGGCATCAATGTCAATGCCGGCAGCAGCGATTGGCAGAAGCCCGACAGCAGTCAATACAGAATAACGTCCGCCAACATCATCCGGGATAATGAATGACTCGTAGCCCTCTTCATTAGCCAGCTTCTTCAATGCGCCCTGAGCACGGTCGGTTGTGGCGTAGATCCGTTTGCGCGCTTCTTCCTTGCCGTATTTGTTCTCCAGCGCTTCGCGGAAAATCCGGAAGGCAATGGCCGGTTCTGTCGTTGTGCCGGATTTGGAGATCACGTTGACCGACCAGTCGCGGCCTTCGAGCAGCTGCTGCAGATGGGTCAGATATGTAGAGCTGATATTGTTGCCGGCGAATAGGATTTGCGGCGTTTTGCGCTGTCCTTGCGGCAGTAAGTTATAAAAGGAATGCGACAGCATCTCGATAGCCGCGCGAGCGCCCAGGTATGATCCGCCTATGCCGATGACAATCAGCACTTCGGAATCGGACTGGATTTTCGCTGCCGCCTTCTGAATGCGTGCAAACTCTTCTTTATCATAATTGTTCGGAAGATCAATCCATCCCAGGTAATCGGAGCCCGCTCCGGTTCCGTTATGCAGCTGGTCATGCGCCGCCCGTACCTGTTGGGTTAAATTGTCGATCTCGTGCTGACCAATAAAAGCAAGCGCCTTGCTGTAATCAAATTTCACTGCTTTACTCATGGGTGAAACCTCCTAAGTTTTTGGCGATACGTTCATGGATATCTTCCTGCCTGCCAGGGGGAAAAAGCACCTCGTAAGCATGTCCTACGATAGCATTAGAATAATGGATTTCCCAGGCAAAAACAAGGCAAGCGGAGACAGCTCCGGCCGTCCTCCAGCAGCTCCCGGTGTTCCAGGCAGGCAGGACACCGGCGGCAATTGAACGCGAAAACCACATATACGGCAGTTGTTCCCGAAGGTTGTCCAATTCTTCTCCAGGCCTGTTTATGATAAAATGAGAAGATTATGATTCACCTGACAAGGAGATGAAAGTGGATGAATAAAATCGGTTTTGTTGGCCTTGGTGTCATGGGTGCACCGATGGCGGCAAACTTGCTTCGCAAAGGTTATCACGTTACACTTTACAACCGTACGCCGGGCAAAGTGGACAAGCTCCTCGAGCTTGGCGGCGAAGAAGCCGCTACACCGGCTGCCCTCGCCCGCAGCTCAGAGCTGATCATTACGATGATCAGCAACGACGATGCCATTCGTGAAGTTTACTATGGTGAGAACGGCCTGCTCAGCAGCGTTATGCCCGGCACGATTATTGTCGACAGCAGCACGATTTCGCCTGCATTGGCAAGGCAGCTGGCTGCCGATTCAGCGCAGCGGTACGCCGACTTCCTGGATGCGCCCGTCACAGGGAGCAAACCGTCCGCCGTGGATGGCTCGCTTGTATTTATGATCGGTGGCGACATTGAAGCGACTCACCGCATCAACGACGTGCTGCTGGCCATGGGACGTAAAGTCATTCCCATGGGACCAAGCGGCAGCGGAGCAACTGCCAAGCTTGCCCATAACACGGTAGTCGGCATTAATATTGCCGGACTGGTCGAAGGCATGGCCATTGCGGCAAGCGGCGGCATTGATGCTGCCTCCTTCATTGAACTTGTGCAGTCCGGCGGCGCGGCAAGCCGGATAGCCGAGATGAAAGGGCCACGGCTGCTTGACCGCGACTTCAGCGTTCAATTCTCCCTTTCCCTGATGCTGAAGGATCTTCGTCTTTCTTCCGCTCTCTCTGATGGCTTGAAGACGCCAACCCCCGTTCTGGAGACGGTCAAGAGCCTCTTCCAGATGGGCGAGTCCATGGGGCTTGGCGATCTCGATCTTTCGGCCCTGGCCAACTGTTATGAGCAGTGGATTGACAAGCGCCTTACCAACCACGGCGGTACACAGCAACTGCGGAACGAGCTTGCAGCTACCTCAGAAGCTGCAGGCAGGAGCGGAACGGATACTGGTGACAGACGAAAAAGCGAACGGGTGGAGCTGCAGATTCCATTGAAGCTGTCTGTCTATCAATGGGAGCAGGAAGGCGCCTTCTCCGGCCAGCTGATTGAAGGCATGCTTTGGGATCTCTCCGACAGCGGCCTTCAAATATCATCTTCTTCCCCGCTTGAACTGGATATGTTTATTGTTATCCATTTCCCCAAGGATTCGGAGCTTCCTCCGGTTACCGGGCGCATCATCCAGATCGAAACGAGCGGCAGCCAGTTCCGTTACGGCTGCATGCTGGCAGGCCTCGCTCCTTACCAGCGGCTGCAGCTGGAAGCTTACATTGGCAAGCAGGTCATCATTGCCGATTGAGCCTGCGGCCCGTTGTGGCACGTTTTTCCCTGACATTTCAAGAAGAAACAGCTGCCCGCTGTCCTTTGGAGGTTAAGCCAAGTTTTTTCCTTCGGAAATATAAGCGATGTATGATGAAGTTTTATACTTTCATACGTTTACAAAAAAGGCTGCTCTGCTTATCCGAATGGATGAGCATCGAGCAGCTTTTTTCACGGTTATTCTTGAATATAAGAGCAGCAGTAGTCCGTAACGCCTGTCACTTTAAGCTTGAATTTGGAATGCGCAGGAACCGTGAACTCGCCTTCTCCGGAGATCGTAATCCACTGCTCGTCTCCGGGCAGAAGGATTTGCAGTTCACCGGCGAGGATTTCCATAATTTCCTTGTCATCCGTGCCAAACTCATATTCCCCCGGCAGCATGATGCCAAGCGTTTTTTTTGTGCCATCGGCAAACAGCACGGTACGGCTGGTCACTTTGCCGTCAAAATAGGTATTGGCTTTCTTGACAATGGTTACATTTTCGAACTGGGACATGTGGGTATAAGCTCCTTTTATTATAGGTGGGATGTTTTAGAACGAACTTCGGTAGAAACGAATAATGTCATTTCTTTAGAAAGAAGGCGGGGACTGAAGGCCGCATTGCGACCGCCCCCGCCTCATTCAAGCTGCTGCCGGCGCTTTAGCCTACAGCAATTCTTTCACTTTGCTGACTACGTTCGCAACAGTGAAGCCGTATTCTGCAATGACACGGTCGCCCTTGGCGGATGCGCCGAATGTATCAATTCCGAGAATGGCGCCCTTGTCGCCTACGTAACGCTCCCAACCGAACGGGGAAGCCATTTCAACAGCCAGACGCGCTTTAACATCCGGGAGCAATACGGAATCCTTGTAAGCCTGCGGCTGCTGTTCGAACAGATCCCAGCTCGGCATGCTGATAACACGAACCTGGATGCCATCTTCTGCCAGAGCTTTCTGGGAAGCGACAGCTAGCTGCACTTCCGAACCGGTCGCAATAATTTGCGCTTGCGGCTTACCTCCGGCAGCATCGGATACGATATAAGCGCCTTTGGCAATTCCTTCGCGGGCATTGGCGATTGTACCCTCAAGGATCGGCAGATTCTGGCGAGTCAATACCAGCGCAACCGGCTTGCTGCCGTTCTCAAGCGCATAAGCCCAGGCTGCGGAGGTTTCATTGGCATCGGCAGGGCGGATCACCGTCAGACCCGGAATAATACGGATCGATGCAAGCTGCTCGATCGGCTCATGAGTGGGTCCGTCTTCGCCGACAGCGATACTGTCATGCGTCAAAACATACACTACCGGCTGCTTCATTATGGATGCCAGACGAATTGCCGGACGCAGGTAATCGGTAAAGACGAAGAATGTGCCTCCGTAAATTTTCAATCCACCGTGAAGGCTGATCCCGTTCATGGCTGCAGCCATCGCAAACTCACGAACACCGAAGTAAATATTCCGGCCATCGTACGCACCCGCCTTGAAAACCGGCAAGCCTTTGAGATGCGTCATGGTCGAGCTCTCCAGATCTGCCGATCCGCCGACAAGATTCGGCACGCCTTTGGCCAATCCATTGAGCGCATTGCCTGAAGCAACTCGCGTGGATATCGCTTTGTCCTCTGTCGTATAGACAGGAAGCTCCTTGTCCCAGCCCGCAGGAAGCTTGCCGCTGATCGCAATTTCAAATTGCTTGGCCAGATCGGCATGTGCGGCTTTATAGTCAGCGAACAGCTTGTCCCATTCCGCATTGGCTTTCTCGCCGTTTGCTTTAACCTCGGCAAAGTGAGCGCGAACTTCATCAGGCACGAAGAACGGCTCATTGTTCCAGCCGTAAAACTCCTTCGTCAGCTTGGTCTCGTCGGCGCCGAGAGGTGAACCATGCGGTCCGGCATGTCCGCCCTTGCCGCCTTTGTTCGGGCTGCCGTAGCCGATTACCGTTTTCACTTCGATCAGAGTCGGCTTGCCGCTCTCCGCTTGCGCTGCCGCAACAGCTTTGGCAAGAGCATCCAGGTCATTGCCGTTTTCAACGCGCAGCACCTGCCAGCCATAAGCTTCGAAGCGTCCATGAACATTTTCCGAGAAGGACATGTTCAGTTCGCCGTCAAGCGAGATATCATTAGAGTCGTAAAGCATAACGAGTTTGCCGAGCTTCAGATGGGCTGCAAGGGAAGCCGCTTCACTCGAAACACCCTCCATTAAATCTCCGTCGCCACAGATCGCATATGTGAAATGATCAACTACTTTAAAGCCTTCCTTGTTGTAAGTGGCGCCCAGCTGTGCCTCGGCGATTGCCATACCTACTGCCATGGCTACCCCCTGGCCCAGCGGCCCGGTTGTTGCGTCAACACCGGCCGTATGGCCGAACTCCGGATGACCCGGCGTTTTGGAGCCCCATTGACGGAAGTTTTTCAACTCCTCCAGAGGAAGGTCGTAACCGGATAAATGCAGCAGGCTGTAAAGAAGCATGGAGCCGTGACCTGCCGATAATACGAAACGGTCGCGGTTAATCCATGTCGGATTGGAAGGGTTGTGATGCATGCTTTTGGCGAAGAGCTGGTATCCCATCGGTGCAGCACCCATAGGCATACCCGGGTGGCCGGAATTAGCTTTCTCAACCGCATCGATGGAAAGGGTGCGGATCGTATCGACAGAAAGCTGGTCGATGGATTTCTGTGTGACTGTCATAACTTTTAACTCCTCCTGTTCTCATGTCCATTCCTAGTCTCTCTTCATTTATAAGAAAGTATAAATAAACCTTCAAAACTTTACTTATAAACGCAAGATGACCCTTGTTTTTTCTGGTGTTGCGCTGTCTATTTTTGCGCGCACTGGCTTTGAAATATTGTACCATTACCTTTTCCCCATTTCCATCCTTTATCAAACCGCAGGGCAAACATTCGGTCGAATCTTTCAAGACTGCTGACCGAATAAGCCGAACCGGGCGAGGCTGTACTGCATTATTTTTTGTAATTATGCTTTTGCATGTAAATCCTCCAGTTTGCTGAATGATGCTTCCTGTGGACAATAAAAAAAACGTATCCCATCCGCCGCTGCGGATCAGATACGTTTCACATGCCAGGTCATGCTCTTCATGTTCATGAAGTTTATGTTAATTAAAAACAACCGTTTTGTTCTGATGCACCAGGAGGCGGTCTTCGATATGCCACTTCACGGCACGGGCGAGCACAACACGCTCAATCGTCCTGCCGATCCGCTTCAGATTGTCGACATCATCGCGGTGGCTGACCCGCTGCACGTCCTGCTCGATAATCGGTCCGCCATCAAGCTCCTCTGTCACATAATGCGCCGTAGCCCCGATAATTTTCACTCCGCGCTGATATGCTTGAGCATAAGGCTTCCCTCCGACAAACGCCGGCAGGAAGGAATGATGAATGTTAATAATCCGGTTCGGGAACTGCTCGATAAACTTCGGAGTAATAATTTGCATATAGCGTGCCAATACGATCAGATCGGCTTTGCCGACGACCGCTTCAAGCTGCTGTTTCTCAGCTTCCGCCTTCGTGTCTGCTTTTACAGGAATGTAATGATAGGGAATACCGAAGGACTTAACCAGCTCTTCCATGTCGGGGTGATTGCTGATAACCATCGCGATATCGGCTTCCAAATCGCCCGCCTGCCACTGCCAGAGCAGCTCCAGCAGACAATGGTCTTCCTTGGATACAAATACGGCAAGACGTTTCTTGCGGCTGGCGCGAAAAATCGACCATTTCATATCGAAGCGATCGGATACCCGGGCAAAATCCTCCTGCAGGACAGGAAGCTCACGCTCCAGGTCATTAAGGTCAAACTCAAAACGGATAAAAAACATTCCGCCGCCCGGATCCATGGAATATTGATCCGATTGAACGATATTTGCTCCGTGCTCGTACAAAAACTGGGAGACAGCAGCGACAATCCCCGACCGGTCCGGACATGAAATCAGCATTCTTGCCCGGTTCCGTTTGTCGGGACGGTCCGAGAACTGCTGGGGTTGATACGTGTTTGCCATAAAGTTGCAGACTTCCTTCCATCGCCTTTGATATTTAATGCCGCAAGATCTACTGCCTATGCCCTATGCGTTCACAAGCAGCTCTTTGCCTGCAAACCATCCCGTAATGCGCTGGTTGATCGCTTCCTCCGACAGCTCGGAAAGAATACGGTTCTCTGCTACAAGCTGATACAACCGGTCCATCGGCTCCCGCGGATCAGCCTTCTTCGCTTTCGCATCATTTTTCAGCACATCCCAGGTTTGGAGCACAAAATCCCGGTGATCGATTTCCTGCTTGCCGAAGAAGTGGTGCAGACGCTCAACGTCGCCGAGAAACTCCTCCCCGAAACGTTCCTTGGTGTCTCCCCGCAGCAAAGCGATTTCCGCTTCGTACATAGGACGCTGCGTCTTGTCTTCCTGGCCGATCCACGGCGTCTCCAGAATGAAAGGCCGACCTTGCAGCTCCGAATGATGCACGATTCTGTTGATCGCTTCATAGCCGAGGAAGCCCGCACCGACAGGAGCATGACGGTCCTTGCCCGCACCGCGCCCGTTTTTGCTATCATTGACGTGAACAACGGCAACCCGGTCCAGCCCAACGATCCGGTCAAATTCGGAAAATACCGCGTCCGGATCGCCAATGAGATCATATCCGGCATCATGCATATGACAAGTATCCATGCAGACTGTCAGCCGATCATTCTCATGTACTTTTTCTATGATGCGTGCGAGCTCTTCAAAGCTGCGGCCGATTTCCGTTCCTTTTCCGGCCATAGTCTCAAGAGCGATATTGACGTTCGTTTCCTTGGTGCCGTCAAGCACCTCATTAAGTCCTTCGGCTATTCGGGCAATGCCGTAATCCGCATCCTTATCGGTGTATGCGCCGGGATGCAGCACGATGTTGCGGACGCCAATCTTGTCGGTGCGGCGGATCTCCTCCTGCAGAAAACGGACAGCCAGCTCGAATGTATCTTCTTTATAAGAACCCAGGTTAATAATATACGGGGCATGAACGACAATCTCGTTAATGCCGGCTTCGTTCATCAAAGCCCTGCCTTCTTCAATGTATAGATCTTCTATTGGCTTGCGTCTGGTGTTCTGCGGTGCTCCGGTATAGATCATGAAGGAACTCGAACCGTATGAGATTGCCTCTCGCGCTGCGGTCAGCAGCCCTTTGTCAGAAAACGAAACATGGGACCCGATTTTCAACATAATTTATTCACTCGCTCCCTTCATCTATAACAGCCTCTATTACTAGCAGCCCGTCTATCAACTAGGTTTGTCCCTCTCATTTTACAGGGAATAGAAAAATAAATCTAGGAGTCTGTCCGCTCAGCCTTATTTTGCATATAAGCAGATTATTTCGTGCAGATCCTTCCTTCCTATCCTGTTGTTGCAGCCTGGGCGCGACGTGGATTATAATTAATTTAACTGCAGCCAAGGAACAATGGAGCCTTCTGCTTACAATGGCAGCTGCGCATCGGGTATAATAGCATGAAGAGGTGATCGGATATGGGCAACACGCCGAATTGGTTTATGTATTTTATCGTTTTCTGGGCGTTTGTCATGCTCGGATTTATGTCAATAGGCGGTTACTTTATGTTCCGTAAATTTTTGAAGGTTTTGCCCAAGCGTGACGGCAAATCCAAGCTTGATTGGCAGAACTATTGGGTCGACCGCAGCAGGGAAATGTGGCCGGAGGATTCAAAGACCTTTCTTGAGCGCCTGGTTTCGCCTGTCCCCAAAGCCTTCCGCGACATCGCCAAACATTCCATTGCCGCAAAAATCGCACAGGTTGCCGTAGAAAGCGGAGCGTCTGAGGTCACACAGGGCCATTGCATCGAAGGCTATATCCGCGCCACGCCCAAACGTGATTACCGCAGCCTTGTCAGCTTTTTGGAGAAACAGGGGATCGATTATACTCCTTACAAGCACTTGCTAAACAAATAAACAGGAGCCCCTCGCTTCATGCCTATAAGCCAGTAAAACCGCAGCTTAAAGCCACCTCGCAGGTGGCTTTACCTGTATCCGCAGCAAGGCCTGTGTCAGATTGAAAGGAAACCTAATCGGGTATACATACGTTAAAGATAGCAGGAGGTGTTCTTCAATGAACCATACACAAATAAAACGAAGCAAAAACAAGAGAACGCTTTGGCTGATCGGTTGTGCAATTGCTCTTGCCGTTATGGCTGGCTGCAACAGCGGGGGAAACAATAATACGCAGGACAATGGCGACACTTCACTGCCGGCCAATACAGATGTGAACAACAATGGAAGTACAAACAGCAATAGCGGCATGGACAACAGTGGAAGCACGAATAACAATGGAAGCGTGACAGATCCCGGTACGGCTGTACCTGATTCAGGTTCAAATAATCCGGCACCGGACAATGCGAATTCCGGTTCATCCGAATCCCCTGATAACGGAACGGAAGGGAGCGCAAATACAGACCCTGCCCAGGATACCGTGTTGAAGGGGGAGGGAGAGTATGTCGGTGAAGTGGACACCCATTCCGTGGAAATCAAGATGAATGATACGGCGACTGTCTTTCAAGTGGATGATGAGGTGTCCAAGCAGCTCACCAGCCTAAGCGATAATTCCAACGTTACTTATGAATACATCGAGAAGGATACAGATGTGGATGGAGAAAAGGTCAAGCAATATTGGCTGAAAAGCATCAAGCAAAAATAACTGCACCCTTCAGGGGATAACAGAACAGGACGATAAATCAAACCATACTCATCATAAATTGTGCATATGAAAATGGGGGCGCATGGGATGAAGGTTGCGGTGACCGGCGGGACCGGTTTTGTTGGAGGCAGGCTTGTCGATGCATTGCTTAACCGCGGGGATGAAGTAACCATCATCTCCCGAACAAGCTCCTTACGGCATGAACGAACGGGATTGAAGCAGATAACGTGGGAGGATCTCGCTATATCCCCAGAGATTCTTGAGGGTATTGACGCGATTGTGAATTTGGCAGGCGAATCCATAAATCAGAAATGGACCGAATCGGCCAAGGTCCGAATTCTTCAATCCCGTCTCGATGCTGCTGAGCAAATCGAGAAGTTGGTTGCTTCTCTGCAGCAAAAGCCCGATGTTGTCGTCAATGCATCCGGTATATCGATATATGGCACTTCAACAGATAAAATATTCGATGAAGAGAGTCCAATCAACGTAAACGACTTTCTCTCGGCCGTTTCGCAGAAGTGGGAAGCCGCAGCAGACCGCATCAATATCTCCCGTCTGGTCAAGGTAAGAGTAGGTGTAGTGCTCGCCAGCGACGATGGTGCTTTCCCTAAAATGCTGATGCCTTACCGCCTGTTTGCCGGAGGTAAAATCGGCACCGGAAAGCAGTGGCTGTCCTGGATACATATTGAGGATATGGTTCGACTCCTTCTATTCTGCATCGATAACAGCCAAATCAAAGGTCCCATTAACGCGAGCGCTCCCGAGCCTGTAACCAATGACCGGTTCGGCCGTGCATTGGGGGCTGCTTTCCACAAACCGCATTGGTTTCCGGTCCCCGGCTTCATGATGAAATTAATGTTCGGCGAGCTGTCGACGCTGCTTCTGGAGGGGCAGCGGGCTGTCCCGGGCAAAGCGTTGAATAATGGTTTTGAATTTCATTATCCCACCATAAAAAGCGCAATGGAGAATATCGCTGTGCATAATGGATAAGTAGCTTAACGTCGAAACCTTGTTATAGGATAGCATAACGGATTATTCGGCCCGAAATTTATATTTCGGGCCTTTGTCGCCTGCAAGCTGTAAAATGTCGCCATGTTGGAGCTGGTAAATTTTATATGGAATCATGCTGTCTCCGTTCAGCGTGCTTCCATTCCTCGATCCGACATCCTGGACTGTCCATGCTTCTCCTGCTGCCATCAGTTCCACATGCGAGCGGGAAATTCCTGATGAGGCATCCACATAATGCGCCGCTTCGGCTGATCGGCCAATGACAAAACGCTCGGCCACCATGGACACCTTGTTCATCTTGCCCTCCGCGTCTCTTTCCAGCCATGGAACAACCAGCTGTCGCTCCTGGGCTGCGGCATCGTCACCCCCTAGCAGCACGGTTATATCCTGTTGAACCTCCATATTTTGCGTGGGCCCGGACCCTTCCTGGGAGGGAACGGTAAACGAAGGCGATGGGGCTGCCTTTCCCCGTCCGGCATCCGACTCGTTAATAGATTGTTGGTTTGCGCGATCATAGTCAGATCCTTGGGGTGTATGACTCATTGCAGGTGCATCTGAAAAGCCATCCGGGACTGCCATGGATGGTCCGGAAGGAACAGGGGGGCGACCCTGTGCGAATGCCTGCGCTTTGAGACCTGACAGACGGGTTGACCAGGAGCTCATCACGGCTGGAAGCTCATGATTCATCGTAACGCTGTCACGATTTAATAACGATGAATCTGGTACAAACCCCTCTTCATCGTCGGACCATTTGCCCACGCTCTCCCCCTCAAGATCAGAATCCTCACTACCGCCGACTTTCCGTTTATAGAACAGCATCCCAGCTCCCACCATTAAAGTGAGTCCCAAACTGATCAACAGACTGGTTCGTGTAGGCGAAGCCATATACAGATATCGCCATATCAAGGCGGCAGCCAGAATAAACAGGCAGCCCAGGATCCATTTCGGTCTCGAAGAGCCGGCATCCGCTTCATCCCTCGCCTCCTCATCGTCAAGCTGCAAGAATGGCAGCTCTCCTCCCTCTGGAAGTGCTGAAAATCTCCCGTCTCCGGCTTTTTTTCCTGCAGCTGCTTCAACCTTCGGTGCCAGAGGTTCAGCTCTGCTTCGCGATTTCGTCTCTTCCTGCACCGTTATGCCAGGCTCACTGAGAACAGGCTGCAGCAGGCTGTTCGGCTGTCCGGGAATAACCCTGCTCTTATTCAATTGAATTGGTTCGGCAGGAGGAGGTACAGGTACTCTGTCCCGGACACCAAGGTGATGATCCTGAACCAAGGTCAGCAAGGTTTGTCTTAGTGCTCCCCAGGAAATATACTCACCCTTCAAATGCTGGAATACCCGCTGCAGCCCGATGCCATCCGGTTGATCAATATGCGCGATCCAGCGCACAGCCATCGCAAGCATAGCTTCACCCGCCGAGGGAAGAACCCCTTCCCCGCTCAGAGGGATATATGCGAGGCCGATATCCTGCCAACGCTCACCCACAAAGAGATACTGCTCATGCAGCATAAATCCGGCAGGCCTGAGCATATAATGCTGGCAATCATCGATTGCCTCCACGATCGCCAGCAGCAGCAAGTAGAAATCCCCCATCGTTAGCGTATGCGATTGCAGCTTATGCATGAGCATTCGTTTTCCGTTCAACGGATAGCGAAAGCTGACTCTCCCGTCGATATCAATCCATTCCACATCAAGCAGCTTAGGGATTTTTTGCGCCTGCAGCATATGAATTTCAATCTCATCCAACATCTCGCGGGTTATGCCCGATTCCCGGTCAACGATCATCTCGTGGCCGCGATTCATCAAAAAATCGATGCGAAAAGCTTCTAATCCCATCCTGCATTCCTCCTTCCTCTACAAACCAATGATTAACCAGAAGGTCAAAGCCCCGGGAGCAACCGCCAGCATAAATGGAAAACGCAAACCCTCCGCAGCCAATTCCTTGAACGACTCCCGCTTGCTCCATACGTTCGGAACAAGCAGAGAATACAGCCATGCTTTCATGCGTCTTCCGAGTTTGCTGTGAAAGAACAATAACACAGCACCAGCTGCACCAGCATATAAGATGGCGTACATCATGACCTGAACAACCGCCGCAGCGCCAATCCATGCACCAAGCGCCCCGAACAGCTTTACATCTCCAGCTCCAATTCCCTTGAGCGCATAAATTGCGAGCAGCGGCAGGAAACCCGCCAAAGCACCCAGCAGCGAATGGCAACCGCCATTGATGCCGCCGGCGAACAGATGATAGCAGCAGCCAGCGACAAAAAAAGATGCCGTAAGCACATTCGGAATTCGCATTGCCCTGATGTCGCTAATGAAGGCTGCTAACAGCAGCAGCGCAGCGGCAGCGCCGGAAATCCATGATTCCATAACGGCAATCCCCCCTCTGTAGGGGAATGGTTACCCCGTTCTCTTCTGTACCACAAAATGTCTGGTAACCTTCGTACCATCATCAGCCGTAACCGTCAGCTCCCATACGCCAGGCGTTGTATTGCCCGAAACCAGCCACTGCCAGACCACTTTACCTTCACCATCTGCCGTGGCTGCCCCCAAATGCTTCGCTTGGCTCCGCCCGCTCTTATAATCGATAACCAGATCAAGTGTCCGACCGGGATCTGTCTGAACGACCAGACTCGCCTGACGCCCTGGTCTGAGAGGATCAGGTTCAATGGACACAATCTGGATCAGAGCCTCTGCTGTCTCCCCACCCTCTGCATCTCCACGCGGAGCCTGAATAGCATCGCTGACCCATACACGCTCCTCAGCCTGATCCTTAAGAACAATCGTTTTTTGGGTGAATGGAAAACCGAGCTTGAATGTATATTCCGCTTCGATCCGAAGATAAGGTTCGGCGCGATCTTCCAGATCCGGAAGTGAAAGGAGGCTCAGCTTAAGCTGGTCCGGCTCAAGAATCGACTGATCCGCCTCCTGCCGCAGCATCGGTTCTATTACTGCACGGGCCAGTTCGGTCGTTGCGGCATCCTGCACAGGCTTCCAATCTCCCGTCAACATCGCCGTCATCAACAAACCGGCAGGGGCAGGAAGCCAGCCCTCCAGCTTTTCAGCAACAAGGGGTATACCTGGAAGAGGCGGCTGCAATGAAGACGGTGAAGAAGGTTCGGATGAAGGCAGTTGCTCCGAGAGATAATGGGAAGCAAGCTCAACCGGACGGATATTGGCAGCTGCCTGCCGGACCGTCTGCGATGCCGCGCCATGAAGAGCCATCTGCACCGAACATAAACGGATCAGACAAATGAAGAAAATAATGACCATAAGCACAATCGGCATGATAAGCGCTGCTTCAAGCGCAATGCTTCCCGATTCGCCCTGACGTCTACTGGTACGACCAGCCGATCGTTTTTGTCGCTTCATAGCGGCTGCCCTTCACCTTTCCATTCAAAATACCGGATGCCGTAAAGCTTTTCAGCAGCCCCGGCAAAAACCACAGATTAACCGAAGCGGTCAGCTCACCGGATACGCCCGTTGAGGTTCCGGACAGCGTCATTCCTGTATTCTGCTCGATAACTGCGATCGTCCGCGCTGTCCGCTTGTCACTGCTCCCATGCAGCAGCAGAAATACCCGCAAATAATCAGGATAGGTTAAATCCGTGGAAACATATTTGGACAAGGGGGTCTTCCCTTCCTTGGCCAGCATCATCATATCCCCGATGGATTTCTCCAAGCCATAAAGTAAAGCCCCGGCAAGCACAAGCAGGGGATGCCCCAAACCTCTGCTTTCGACCAGGCCCTCCATGGTCCGGATTGCAAGCCGAAAAGCAAATATTTCACCGTATGCAGCGGCAATATTGGCAGCAGGATCGTGAAACCCATACAATATATATTCCACCTCCTGATTGCCCAGGCTCAGGGAATCTGCAAATTCGCTTCCGCCTCCGCTTGTCATAATAGACTCAAAATGCTTCGGATCATAAGCATGGAAGCGGTGAACGATATATTCGTTCATATACAAGGGATCGCGAATGCCTGTCAGCATGTCGGCCATCCCCGAGAATATCGAACCCATGCCATCCATGGAGGATGCTGCAGCATCATTAGGATCAAGCTGTTCAGCCTCCGGCAGCTCATTGTCCCCAGCCAGCTCATTAAATTGAAGATTGGCTTCGAAACGCTGTTTGACTTCTTCGAAAGCTTTCTGATTTTCCGAATTTGCGGAAGCGCTCATCCCACTCATCCAGCCGCGAACCTCGCTCCACTTGGATTTGGCCTGTTCTTCCTTCTGCTTCCGCTGTTCGTCTGATGACTGGCGCCCATTCATCTCATTGGCCCTGGCGCTGATAATTGCAGCCGGCCTAATATAGTTGGCCGCATAATGATTGAATTCATTTTGCAGTCCACCCGCGCTGGCAGACATTAATGAGCTTGAACCTGGGTTTGAGAGAGCCATCGATATAGCGCTTTGAAATTCCGCTGTCCCGTCATCAAATGCAGCAAAACCCGCCGTCTGTGCGGATAATTCCCTCTTGTATGCAGTAAACCAATCATCGGAGAGAAGCATATCCTCGGAACTCTGTCTGGCCTGCTGCAGCTGCGAAATATTCGCCGAAGCATCAGACGCCGGCTGATCATCCGTTTGCTCGCCGCCTATCCGGTCATAACCGCTGCTGTCCTGATTTTCCTGCAGCTGTTGAATAACCGTCCTCATCTCATTATTGCAGCGCCGGGCTTCCTCCAATTCCTGCGAAGCTTTCAGCTCAAGCTCCCGATGCCGCGCCAACGCTTTATGGCTTGCTTCTAATAATTCATTGGAGGCAGTTCTCGCCGAATAAGCATAAGAGCTTATTTCCATAGCATACATGGGTCTCTCCCCTTCAGGGAGTGCAGAATCATGGGCAATCCAGCCGAGATATGAGCTATAACCGGATATAATATTTGCAGCCGTTCCCCCTGACGAGCCCGAACCGCCCGCCGGAAAGAAAGCAGTGATCCCCTCTTCCGCAGATTGGGCCGATTTTCGCTGCAGCTCCAATGCTTCCCGCAGGTGCTTTTCTCGCTCGTCATACAGCTTGCGGACTTCTTCGAGCACCTCAACGGAAGCCGCAGCTTCCTTCATCGCCCCAGCCAAAGGAGCGAATTTGGAGACCACTTCAAGTGTAAAATCAATTGGCGCTTTATATTTCATCTCTTCCATCACCTGCCGCTTAAAAACCTCATGCGTACCAAGAACCTCATAGCTGTTCACATGTGAGTTCTCTGATTGTATACGCAGCATTTGAAAAGCATTATGATCACCCATCCAGTTGTTCTGCGTGACATGCTGGAATATTTCATTCCGGTCCGTTCCGCCGGCGCCAAACAAGCCATACTTCTCATACAACGGGCCATCATATGCGGACAGCGCAGAGCGGACGCCGGATTGTGCCGCAACCTCCAACTGCTTCTGAAACGCGGCGATCCGCGCATAATCAATAAGCAGTGATGTCAGCAGCAGAATACCTGTAGTGGCAACGATAAGATAAATCGAAACTGCACCATCCTCGCTATTTATAAATCCTCTCCGGCGCTCGCCTTGCTGATCATAATGCTTATATCCTCTGACGATCATCCCCTCCATTCGCAGCCTTTTTCCAAATCGGCTCCCTTCTACTTTTTCATCAGGGAACGTTTCTCAAGCACCTTCGAGGCTTGCTTTCGCTTGGAATCGGCGTCAGGCGCATTTCCGAATTTTGCTGTATAATACCTCACCAGATCGATGTTCCGAATCAGCTCTACAGGATCAACAACAGCAGCTTCGCTGACGGCTCTGGGCTCGGAATGCCCCAGCATAGTTTCCAGAGGCCCAATGGACAAAGGCTGCCTCAGCTTGACTCCGATTCGTTTCTGGAGCAGTCCGTAGGAGTAGCTCATTTCGCCCTCGAAGGGCTGCGGAATCCTCTGTGCGATCTTGCCCATTTTAGCTGCCGGAAGTGCGGAGGGAGTCTCATCTATACTTTCATCCTGACCGCTGACGACGTCGCCACCTATAGCCACAACATATTCACCACTCTCGCTGCTCCCGCCAAAACCGAAGAGCGATTGCAGAGCGCCATTATCGGACATCCGCCAATAGAGACCATCATAATGACCTGTCTGCCCCATGCCGCTCAACGGGTCACGGTAGCTGTTATCCCAACGGAATGCGGCCCGCTCCGCAGAGACCGAGGCGGCATCATAAAGAACGACCTTCTGGTACATATACATGCTCAGCATTATAAGAATGAGGAGAGCGAAAAAGATAGCCGGAAGCACCATGGATGACTCCAAAGTGAAACTCCCCTCCTCCCCTTTAAGCCAACGCTGAAGCCGGCTATTCATTAAAAATTTCGTTGGCTTTGTTATCCGCTTCGCCCATGAGATTCTGCAGCAAGCCGATAATCCAATCCTTGAATAAAAGCGCCAGAATAATAATTACAGCAATAATAAGCACGATTTCCAGTGTGCCGATGCCGTCATCGTCACTCCAAAATTTACCAAGACCGTTCATTTGTTTTTCCATATTCAAACTCTCCTTTTTGTCGCTGCGGATATCCGCACTCATAATGAATTTATGTATTTGCCAGTCATTGAACGCAAGTGCTGTATCGGCAGACTCTAGCCGCCCATCAGCATAATAGCCGGAGAGGCAACGAGCACCATTAGAATAAGGAATATTCCTACAAGAGGAAAAACCAGCTTCGAGGATGCCTCTTCGCCCATGGATCTGGCAACGGCCTTGCGCTTGTCCCATAAGGTATATGACAGCTCCTTGAGCGATAGAGAAAGCTTGTCTCCACCGCGGCGGTAGTTGAGCAGCAGCGTTGTGGTGAACAACGATACCTCCTGCACCGCGCAGCGTCTGCTGAAGGCTTCCATCGCGGCTGCGAAGGATTCGCCATTGCGGATGCCTTCATTGGCCCGGCGAAGCTCTTCGAGCAACACGCTTGACTGCTTGCCATCCTTCCGCAGGGTGCATCGCAGAAGCGCCCGCTGAACCGTTTCTCCCGCTCCCAGCAACAGCATGAGCTTGCTCAGCACTTCAGGAAGCATCAGCAGGATCTCCTGCTTGCGCCGCTCAACTTTCTTCCCCGTGTCCCTCCATCTGGCTACCGGAATCCCGACGCCAAGCAAACCCCCGACAAGCAGAAGGGTGTTCTCCCCGCTGAGCAAGCTGAGCCAGCAGCTGGCGACAATGGCCAGGTAGCCGATTCCCACTGAAAAAGCAACAAAAAGCCTTGTCGACTCGATTGTCCAGCTTGTTCCGCCCAGAATAAGCAGTTTTCCATGCAAACCTGCCAGCAGCGTCTGTATGCGATCCCAAACACCAGAGCTGTCCAGCAGAAAATAAAACGGCTTGATCACTATTTTTCGATTATTCTGTGTATCCAGCGACGATTGGCCGGTCAATGAGGCCGCGTAATGCTTGTCTTTTTTCCCCGCCATAATGAAGGCCCAGGCCCACACGAAGGTCAAAGCCGCTCCAAGCAGCAGGCTCATGTTTTTCCCGCCTTTCTCTTTACATCCGGATATCCATAATTTTAGTCATAATCCAGTAGCACAGAAGCAATAACAGAAGAGAAACCGTCAGCAGCACATAGCCGATTCCTCCATACAGAGGTTCCATATAGTCGGGAGCACTGAATCCAAGGAATGCCAGGAATACGAATGGAACAGCCATCATAATCCGGGATTCATAACGTTTCTGTGCAAGCATAACCGTAATATCCTGTTGAATATCCAGCTTCTCTCCAATGGTTTGCGATGTCCTGCGGATCACTTCAACCAAATCTCCGCCTGAACGCTTGCAGGTTGCGAACACATCAACAAACTGGGCGATATCATCGATTCCAGCCCTCTGACTCAAATCTTCCAGTGCATGCTCAAGAGGCTCCCCATAGGCCATGCGGGTTCGGATAATTTCAAATTCGACCAACACCTCGGTATCTGGATCCGGGTAGAGCAGTTTCAGGTCATCCAGAGCAGTAACAAATGCGTTCTCCACGGAGCGCCCTGCAGCAAGTGAGGAGGTAACGGAATACAACGCCTCTTTGAACTGAAGAGTTAATCTCACTCTTCTCCTGACCAGGAGGCTCTTGCGGTTCATCCGTGGAGCGATCAAGCCGGCCAAAGATAGAATAAGCGCGACAATTACAGAGCGGTAGAAAAGATAGGCCGCGGCAAACATTAATGCCCATCCGACAGCCGCGGCGAGGATGAACTGGCGTCTGCTCAGATGGTATACCGAATAATCCGGCAAACCGTTAATGCTCTGAATCTTACGGACCGAGTCAGCATCCAGAGGCCAGCCAAGCCATTCCAACCAGCCCTCATTGTTCTTCCTGATTTTCCGCTTCATCCCACCTCCTCCCTGATTGCATCCTCTAGACCTGCCATCTGGAGCTTCCATCTTCGCTTCAGCCGATTGCCGGTAGGCTTCAAGGTGCCGATTACCCGTCCGGCTGTCTCCCCCTCCTCCTCGAAACGGTAAAGCGACTGAAGCGACACTTCCCCATCCTGAACGCCGGTAATTTCACAGATCTCCGTCACGCGGCGCGTACGGTCGCGCAGGCGGGACAAATGGACAATAATGTCGATGGCCGAGCCGATCTGCTGACGGATAACCGTAATAGGCAGATCGGCACCACTGAGCACCATCGTCTCCAGTCTGGCCATCATGTCGCGGGCGCTGTTGGAATGCCCGGTTGATAAGCTCCCATCATGTCCGGTATTCATCGCCTGCAGCATATCGATGGATTCCCCGCCGCGGACCTCGCCGATAATGATGCGGTTGGGCCGCATCCTCAGCGATGCCTTGATCAGCTCACGCATGCTGATCTCGCCTTTGCCCTCGGTATTGGCATTGCGAGTCTCCAGCGAGACCAGATTGGGTATCGAGGCAATTTGGAGTTCTGCTGAATCCTCGATTGTAACGATTCGCTCATCAGCCGGAATAAACTGGGACAAGGCGTTAAGGAAGGTGGTTTTGCCCGATCCCGTTCCCCCGCTGATAAAAATATTGTATTTGGCGGCGACGAGCTTGCGCAGCATAGCCGCAGCTTCTTCCGTGAGCGCCCCGAGCGCAATCAAATCATTCATGTGAAGCGGCTTCTCCGGGAATTTGCGGATCGTCATCGTCGGCCCCTTCAAGGCAACAGGCGGAAGCACAATGTGGACACGCGACCCATCCTTCAATCTGGCATCAACAATGGGAGAAGACTCATTAACGACACGGTTGACTCCGGCCACTACAGCCTGAATCAGATCCTCCAGACGCTCGCGGCTTTCGAAGGACTGCGGAAGCCGCGTCAGCTTGCCCGCACGCTCTATGAACATCTCCTCATGGCTGTTGATCATAATCTCCGTTACCGTCGGGTCATCCATCAGCGGCTGAAGCAGATCAAGCCCCCGGAATGCGTGGAACAGACGGCGGACCAGCTGCACCTTCTCGCTTGCAGTCAAGGGATGCTCGCGGGACCATTGAAAAACTGTCCGTTCAATCACTCCCATGAAATCCGCATCGGATATCGCATTATCCATGTCAAGCTGGCCGCGTATCTTAGCTTTTAGCTGCAGTACGATTTCCTCTTGCATCTTCCCCTCCCCTTTCCAAAATAGCCAGTCGGACCAGCAGCGCTTCAACAGCGCCCCGGTACAGGGGTGAGCTGCTGCCATCCGCCCCCTTATGCTCGTTCATCCATTCCGTCACAAAAGGCAGCGCCCCCTCCAGACGGAGCTTCAATGCCTCCTCGCAGATGGAATCATTATTCCAGAAACGGGCGTTAACAAATTTAAACTTTCGCCTGTAAGCCAAAAATTCATCTCTCCATTTCTGCTCGCCGTAGCACAGGGCAAGCTGTGTTTTGCGGAGCACTCCCGCGTCCCCGGTTACCAGCCACAAGGTATGATTTGCAGCCTGAAGCACCGCATGATGAAGCTCTTCCAATCTGCTGTCCAAATCAACGATGACCAGATCGTATTGCCGGGAACCGGCGATTGTATTGATTAACAGCCTTGTCTGATCCCCGTTTAGCGACAGGAGCTCCCCGGCGTTTCCGCCCGGTGCAAAATAATCCATCTGGAGCGTAGGATGGCGTTTGCGCAGCTCCGATAATCGAAGAGACGATTGCTCCGGTTGGGCCTGCAGGGTGTAAAGCATTTGTGAGAAATCCTCCGGACCGTCATCTCCCAGCCACAGCGACGTCGCATTCCACTGTTCCAGATTCAAATAAAAAACACGTGCACCACGGACTCCCGCCTGCTGGGCAAGCTGAATCGCAAGTGTCGTCTTGCCCACTCCTCCGGCCGCCGAATAGACGGCAATCACAGGCGCATTCGCTCCCCCCTTCCGAACTCCCGTATGCATGCCTGCTGCGGCATGAACAGCGGACATAGCCTGCAGCAGCTGCGGCAGAGGCTGGTATTGCAGCACCTCCGTGCCTTGCGGATATTGCCCTCTTTGGTCGATAAGCGCTGCAACCGGTACGCCAATTGGCGGCTCGCCCATCTCTTCAAGAATGGATGGCTGGGCTGCAATCAGATCCACAGCATAACCCCCGCGAATAAAATGCCGCAGAGCAGCCGGATTTGTAAAAGCTGTCAGCTGCCATTCCTCTCCGAACGGGGAATGACGGATATATTCGGCTAAGCGCTCGATATAGCCCGATTCCTTGACAGCAACGATCAAACTTCGTTTGTTCACGCTGTGTCTCCCCTCCCTGCTTTGCCTGATAAAGAGTCTGAAAAACACAAAAAAGCACCATAACAACGCAGATAAACTGCGCAATTACGGTGCTTCCGTATCGCTCAACTATGAATGACCACAATTTACCACGACATCCTGCATATCGTCAACCCCCAAATTAACAAGATGAATTTGACCCGGGGTTCGGATTATGGAAGCTTCACCAACCTAGTGAACCGTGCCTTCCACCGGATAGCTATCAATCTCATCAACATTAAATCTTGGGATATCAGGCTCCTCTGCGTCTCCGAAAAACAAAGCGATTTCCCGGCCGGCACTTTCAGCGGAGTCCGAGCCATGAATAATATTTTCCGAAACCTCAAGCGCAAAATCCCCTCGTATCGTTCCTGGCGCGGCGTTTGCCGGATTGGTCTGGCCGATGAGAAGACGGGCGCCAGCTATGGCATTCGGCCCTTCCCACACCATCGCACACACCTTACCCGACGTCAGAAAGCTGACCAGCTCTCCGAAAAAGGGTCTCTCGCGGTGCTCCCCGTAATGCTGCTCCGCCAGCTCGCGATCAATCATCATCAGCTTCAGATCCTGGAGCTTAAAGCCCTTTTGCTCAAAACGTGTAAGGATCGGACCGACTAATCCCCGCCTTACCCCATCCGGCTTAACCATAACAAATGTGCGTTCCATGCGGCTTATCTCCTTTGAGTATCGGCTCGGCGGCGCAGCAGTGTATGCCGTACCGCCACATCTTTATAAGTCTTTCCATAATCCGCCAATATTCATTCATCGGGAGAGAATACATCCACAGCCGCAGGAAAACAGCCTATTTATTCTTTAAATCTTCGGTCAATTCCAAAAAGGTTCGTACATCCTCTGTGGTCAGGGCAACCGCCGCTCGCCAGAATTCCGGCTCATCGAGGCGTACGCCCAAATGCTTCTGCGCAAGCTCCTCCACCGACATCAGGCCCGTATCCCTAAGCAATGCCACATAACGTCCAGCAAATGCAGGTCCCTCCTGCCTGGCCTGCGCATAAATACCGCTGCTGAACAGATAACCGAAGGTATAAGGGAAATTGTAAAAAGGTACATCCGTCAAATAAAAGTGCAGCTTGGATGCCCAGAAATGCGGATGAGCCTCGCCGAGAATGCCGCTGTAGGCTTCGCGCTGCGCTTCCTCCATCAGTTTGCAGAGCTGCTCGTGATCAACCATTCCCTCTTTGCGCATCTGGTAAAAACGGGTCTCGAAGAGAAAGCGGGCATGAATATTCATAAAAAATGCCGTCGACCGTTGAAGCTTATCCTCGAGCAGAGCCAGCTTCTCTTCGGGATCCTCCGCCGCCTGCATGGCCGAATCGGACACGATCAGCTCGGCAAAGGTGGATGCTGTCTCCGCCACATTCATAGCATATTCCTGGGCAAAGGGAGGCATATCATTCATCACATGCTGGTGATAGGCATGGCCCAGCTCATGGGCAAGCGTGGAAATATTGGATGCCGTGCCGGAATAGGTCATAAAGATCCGGGTCTGTTCGCTTTTCGGAAAGGCTGTACAGAAACCGCCGGGCCGCTTGCCAGGACGATCCTCCGCTTCGATCCAGCCGTCACGGAAGGCCATCTCCGAGAAATCGGACAAATCCGGACTGAACGCGCGGAACTGCTCCAGAATGAACGCCGCTCCTTCATCGTAGGGAACCGTCCGTGTGGCGGATCCAATCGGCGCGTCTACATCATGCCAGTCGAGCTTCGCGACGCCAAGCAGCTCCGCTTTGCGCTCCAGGTAGCGGACAAGCTCAGGCTTGCCTTCATTAACGGCTGCCCACATGGCGTCCAGCGTCTTCTCGCTCATCCGGTTCATGGACAAGGGCTCCTTAAGCACCGAATCCCAGCCACGTCTGCCATACAGCTTGAGCCGGAATCCGGCGATCCGGTTAAGCGTCTCCGCGCTCAGCTCAGCCTGTTCTCCCCATACTCGTTCCCATTCGGCGAAGGAAGCCTCGCGTATCGCTCTGTCCCCGCTGGAGAGACGGTTGTGCATTTGTCCTGCCGAGAGGGATTTCACTGTTCCATCCTTCTCCACGGCTTCAAACCGCGCGCGGGATACGATCGTGTTGTAGAAATCGCCCCACCCGTGATAACCGTCAACCGCAAGCTCTCCGGCCAGCGCCTCCAGACTCGGCGGAAGCTTCTCTTTTGCCGCGCTGCGGCGCTCATTCAAGGTAAAGGCAAGCGGGCTTATATCCTCTTGTTTCAACCAGCTCTGCCACTCGGTCTCATCTGTCAATCGCAGCTGCTCGTCATAATTGGTGAGCGCTGCATTGAATTTGGAGGCCAGTGTTTTCACCCGGTCGCTAAGTCCGCTTGCCGCCGTGTCCTTCACCTGCTGCGCCATCAGGCAGGAGACGAAAGATTCCGACTGGCGGAGCCTGAGCAGGATGGACTGAATGCGCTGCGTCCAATCCGAAAGCTGCCCCAGGGAAGCAGTCGATGCAGGCTCGCCCTGTCCCCTGGCTGCAGACGATTGCAGCCCTGCAGCCAACGCATCGATATCCGACCCGATGCCTTTTAATTCCGCTGCGAAATCCTCCGACTTTGAGCCTCCTTCGTACAGAACGTCCAGATTCCAACTTTGTGGATACACTTGCTCCATTGCCGCATTCCTCCTCCAAACTGATAATTGCCCTATCTTTTGCTCTCGCGTTGCGATTTCCACGTCATCGGTGTATAACTGAATTATAACGAAAGCTTGACCCCTATTGCCAATATTTCGTTATTTAGCTTGAGTTTTCGCGCGGCGAGACGGGATTTGCCCGGCGCCGGCCGCCATACGAGGAGTTGATTGCATGTCCAAACCGTTACAGCTCTCGGCCGAAACGGCCATCAAACTGTCCAAAGAGTTGAATGTTCCGCTTGAGCATCTGATGCATATGCCCAAACATATTTTATTGCAAAAGCTGGCTGAGCTTGCCAAGGCAAGTCCTGCTCCCGAGAATCCCGGATCTGATGAATCCGGCAAAGGAGCCTCCGATTCGTGATTCCCTTCGAGCGCACCTGGCCTTATGACATTCTCATGAAAGACCTTTACGTGCCGTCCTGTCCGTTCTGCGGCAGGGATAACGTGCTGCTGCCGATGAGGCCCAGGGAGCTGGCTGATGTTCGAAGCGGCAAGAAGCGTCTGCTTGTTTTTCCCTGCTGCAACAGCCGTGTAACGGTCATTGATGCGGATCAGGACTATTTGCTAACGGATACCAAGCTTAGGTGACTTGTCTCAGACCTGTTCTTTCATACCATTTTCACTCCATGACAAAGAAGCCGCCCATAACCGGACGGCTTCTTTTGCATATTCCTTCAGAGACCCATTTCTTATGCGTTAATCTTGGCCTGCACACCATCAATAAAATCCGTATTTCCGGCATTCTCCAAGCGCAGCAGCTGCCATTGCTCGCGGGAGGCGCGGATCATCGAACCGTCCGTAATTTTTTTGTCGTTCACCACGCGAGAGAACCAGCGCACAGCGTCGATTGGGTCACCTAATCTCCGGTGCAGCTCGCCGATCAGAAACATCAGCTTCGCATTGTTCAAATCGACGCCTTCCGTCTCATAGACGCGGACATAAGCACCGAGTGCAAACCGCAGAAAGCGAAGCTCCTGCTCCGTCTGCTCCTTATACCGGTAAATCCATGCGATATGATGCAGGATGCCTGCGATAACGCGTTCCTTATCACCAATCACCTGGGCGCATATCAAAGCGAACTTGTAGCATTCGAGTGCCTGGTCCTGAGTCCGGCTCCCGCCGTAGTCACGCACCACCCAATGCATTCCAATCCTGTCGTAATAAAGCTTCTTCTGTGCATCGCTCAGCTGTTCAGCGCTATTCTCAGTGGAGGCGAAGCCGCATTTGGGACATACCCGAACCACATAATAATCAGGATTGATTTCACTCTTGAAATGCGCACAAAAATCGCTGTCACGCGATGAAGCCTTCTTGAAGCTTGGTCTAACGCGCGAGCTCTGATACTCCGCCTCACAACAAATGCAAGTGACCGAGGTTAAATAGAGCGGCTCCATGCAATCACGTCTCCTGTTCGTTCGTCTCATTCGTGTTCACAAAATGATGGGCAGGGCCGGACAGCCGCTCAAGTACGATTTCCTGAAGCTCTGCCGGCAGGCCGTTCTCTTCCAGCGCTCCGCGCATGCAGGACAGCCATGCTTTGGCGCGTTCCGGCGTAATTGGAAACGGCATATGCCTTGCACGCATCATGGGATGGCCGTATTGATCGGAATAAAGCGCCGGTCCGCCAAAAAATTGGGATAAAAACAATGCTTGCTTCTCCATAACGGGAAAAATGTCCTCCGGGAAAAGCGGGGCCAATAAGGGATGCTTTTGCACTCTAGGATAAAAGGCCTCGACAATTCGGGTTATGCCTTCAAATCCGCCAACAGCGTCATAAATAGTTCTATAGTTATTCATCGTCATATACATCTCCATTTTGTAGGTCTTTGGTAATAGTTGACAAGTTATTTTTTTACGCCTTAAGTCTTAGGTGGTCAAACAAAAAAAATGCCCTTCTAAAGGAGGGCATTCGGTCATTGGATAGTACAAATAAGCAACGAAGGTCAGCTCTCATAATCCTCTTCACCGGGAGCCATCAATGACTCACGGATTACGTAAACGAATGCGCACACGAGGATGCCGGCAATAAAACTCATAAAGTCATCACCCCAAGCGTTCGATATACTTCTAGTGTACCATAAACATGTCGAAAATAATACCTGAATTGCAAGCGTTTTCTTTAATTTATTTTTACAGAAAACTGTCAACAAAGTATCCGACTTTATATATATATTACCCACAATTGTGATGATTGTCCCATTCCGTTCATATATCGATTAGTAGGCCTTTTATTAGATCGATTGGAGGGGGACTTTGTGCATATTGTCCGGTATTTGATCCGCCCGGCTGTTATCCCGGCCTGGTCCGCCATGCTTTTTATTTTGCTTCTTGCCGTTTTTCCCGCCGCTTCGCTGGAAGCCTCCATTCGCGGACTTTCCATCTGGTGGCAGGTGCTGTTTCCGGCGCTTTTCCCCTTCTTTGTTATATCCGAGCTGCTTCTGGGTTTCGGAATCGTCCATTTCTTCGGCAAGCTGCTGGATCCCTTAATGCGTCCGTTGTTCCGGCTGCCGGGCATCGGCGGCTTCGTCGTGACAATGGGCTACGCCTCCGGTTATCCTGTCGGGGCCAGATTGACTGCCCAGCTGTGGGAACAGCGCCTTGTCAACCGCGCTGAAGGGGAGCGGCTTGTAGCCTTCACCACTACCTCGGACCCGATTTTTTTGATTGGCGCAGTATCGGTCGGTTTCTTTCATAATGTGGCTCTCGCCCCGCTGCTTGCAGTTTCCCACTATGGCGGCGGATTGCTCATAGGTCTTATGATGCGCTTCCATGACCGAAAATATGAATCATCGGCACATACGCAAGCCGCTCCCCCCGCAGGGAGGCGCAAGTCACGCCTTGTCGAGGCGGTTAAGGCCATGCACGAGGCACGGCTGCTGGACGGAAGGCCCATTGGCAGGCTGCTTCAGGATGCGGTACAAGCAGCCCTGAGGCTGATGATCGTCGTCGGCGGACTTGTGGTCGTCTTCTCCGTTATTATGGAGCTGCTGACAAGCGGAGGAGCGATCGGCGTGCTCACACATATACTCGGCGGAATCATGAATCTGTTCGGCCTGCCGCTGTCCCTTGCCAATGCCGTGATTAACGGATTGTTCGAAGTGACCCTTGGGGCGCAAGCCTCAGGCTCCGCAGCAGGAACCTCACTTGTCCATCAGGCTGCGATTGCGGCATTCATTCTTTCCTGGGGCGGATTATCCGTACATGCGCAGGTTGCCAGTCTGCTCAGCCGGACGAATCTTCGGTATATCCCGTTTCTGATCGCTCGCTTGGTTCACGGCATCCTTGCCATGGCGCTTGTTTATCTGCTCTGGAACAGCCTGGGTCCCATCGGTTGACATTGTATTCAAGGGCGTTTTCCGATATGATCGAACTATCTACCGTTTTGGAAGGAGCTTGTTTCTTTGAACTACGCAGTGGTCGATCGAGGCGATAAACTGTCCCAGGAGCTGGCACAGCATTTTCACATCAAGGCAGCGGAAAAAGGATTTACGCGGAATGAGGAAAAACCGGATATCGTCATTTCCATCGGCGGTGACGGAACGCTGCTTCAGGCCTTTCATTCCTATTCCGACCGGGTCGCCAGCGTCGCATTTATCGGCGTTCATACGGGTCATCTCGGTTTTTTTGCCGATTGGAAGGCTGATGAGCTCGACGAACTGGTTCGCATGATGGCCGAAGATGAACCGAAGATCGTACGGTATCCCATCGCGCAGATTGAACTGGACACGACCGAAGGTATTTCAACACATTATGCGCTGAATGAATTCACCCTTAAAGGCGTGGACAATACTTTGGTTGCCCAAATCGATATCAATGACGAGCTCTTTGAAATGTTCCGGGGCGATGGCATCGTCGTTTCCACTCCATCGGGCAGTACCGCTTATAACAAAAGCCTGGGTGGAGCCGTTATCCATCCTTCCATAGAATCGCTGCAAATAGCGGAAATCGCCTCAATCAACAATCGGGTATACCGCACGCTTGGCTCTTCCGTCGTTCTGCCGCAGCATCATCATTGCGATATTATTTCGCGCAAGGATCAGCGGCTGCAGCTATCGTTCGATCATTTAAACATTACAAGAAACGATATCCGATCCATCCGCTGCAGTGTTGCGGGACATAAGGTCAGCTTCGCCAGGTACCGGCCCTTCCCGTTCTGGAACCGGGTGCGTGAGGCGTTTCTTGGATACGATGTGAAATAATTATGAAGCTTTTCCGATCTTATTTGCAATTTGTAAAGCCATACCGCTGGCTGGTCGCGTTCACACTGATCATCGGCATTATGAAATTCGCCATTCCGCTGACGATGCCGCTTTTTATCAAATACGTGGTGGACGAGATCCTCACCGCAACGCTGCCCGCCAGCGAGAAACTGGATAAATTGGCGCGCGTTATTGGACTGGCTTTTGTGCTGTTTGTCATCGTCCGCTACCCCATTGAATACTTCAGGCAATATTTCGCGCAGTTCACCACAAGCCGTGTTTTATTCGATCTGCGCAACAAGCTGTATTCCCACCTGCAGCTGCTCTCCATTCGCTTCTATCAAAACCGCAAATCCGGCGAGATCATATCCCGGGTCATGAACGACGCCGAGCAGACCAAGTCCTTGGTTGAAACCGGCCTGATGAACATCTGGCTCGACATGTTCACGCTGGTCATTGCGGTGGTCATCATGTTCAATATGAATGTGCCGCTCACCTTTGTAGCCATCGCCATCCTGCCTCTATACGCTTATGCGGTCAAGAAGCTTTACAAACGGCTGCAGGCTTATTCGCGTTCCAGATCCCAGTCACTGGCCGAGATGCAGGGCTATCTTAATGAGCATGTCAACGGGATTCCGGTGGTGAAAAGCTTCACTCTCGAGGCTCATGAGCAGGAGCAGTTTCAAGTCCGCAACCGGAGCTTTCTCGAACGGGCGTTTGCCTTGACCCGCTGGAACGCTCTGACACAATCCATCACCAATACTCTGACCGAGATCGCTCCGCTCCTGGTTCTTGCCTGCGGCGGTTATCTGGTCATCAAGAAGCAGCTTACCCTTGGCGAGTTCGTCGCGTTCTACGGGTATCTGGACAGGCTGTACGGCCCTCTGCGAAGGCTGGTCAATTCATCCACCGAGCTTACGCAAGCCTCCGCTTCGCTGGAGCGGGTCATGGAGCTGCTGAACGAGGAGCCTGAGATCAAAGATGCGCCGGATGCCATCGAGCTCAAGAAGGTGCGTGGAGATATCGAATTCCGCGATGTATCCTTCCGCTACCTGGATACCGGCGAATGGGTGCTGCAGCATATCAATCTCACAATTCCACAGGGCCATACCGTGGCGCTGGTCGGGATGAGCGGCGGCGGCAAATCGTCTCTGGTCAGCCTGCTTGCAAGGTTTTATGATATCCAGGAAGGGCAAATTACGGTTGACGGTCGCGATATTCAAGCCTTTAGGCAGCAAAGCCTGCGATCCCATATCGGCATGGTGCTGCAGGATAATATTCTGTTCAGCGGCTCGGTGAGGGATAATATACGGCTTGGCGATCCCGCAGCTTCCGAAGAAGCTATCATTGAGGCGGCGCACAGAGCCAATGCCCATGAGTTTATTACTGCGCTTCCTGCTGGCTATGACACGGAAATCGGCGAACGGGGCGTGAAGCTCTCCGGAGGCCAGAAGCAGCGGATTGCCATTGCCCGGGTATTTCTCAAGGATCCGGCTATTCTGGTTCTGGACGAAGCAACCTCCGCGCTGGATCTGGAATCCGAGCATGCGATCCAGGAATCGCTCGCGGTACTAGCGCGGAATCGCACAACGCTGATCGTGGCGCATCGCCTGTCGACGATTACCCATGCGGATACGATCGTCGTCATTGAGCACGGGTCAATCGTCGAGCAAGGCAATCATGAGGAATTAATGAACAGAGACAGCGCCTATGCGCGGCTGTACAATGTCCAGCATTTATAAGATTAATTGAGAGCTGTTATTCATGAACGATCAAAAAGAGTACAGCAAGCCTGAAGAAGGCTCAGCTGTACTCTTTTGATTTTGCAAAGGATATTGCGGATTATATTATTTGAACACTTTCATGCGGTCTTCAATGGGGCTGAATTGTTTGTCGCCAGGAACTGCTGTAGGATTGCCAAACGGCATTTGGGCAACAAGCTTCCAGCTTGCCGGTACATCCCATTCCTGCTGCACAGCTGCATCAATCAACGGATTGTAGTGCTGCAGGGATGCGCCGAGTCCTTCATTCACCAGACCTGTCCATACCACCAGCTGAAGCATGCCGGACGCATGATGGGACCAGATCGGGAAGTTATCTTTATAAGAAGCAAACTGCTCTTGAAGTCCTTTGACCACATTCTCGTCTTCGAAGAACAGGACAGTTCCGTATCCGTTGTAGAATCCGTTGATCCGTTCTTCAGTGGAAGCGAACTGCTCAGCCGGAACAATTTTGCGAAGCTCTTCTTTAGTCAGATTCCACAGCTTGTCATGCTGCTCTCCGAGCAGGACAACAACGCGCGAGCTTTGGGAATTGAAGGATGATGGCGTATGTTTAACAGCCTCGGAAACGAGCTCTTGAATGCGGTCATCGGATAAAACGGATTCTTTTGAAAGCCCGTAGAATGTACGTCTTTCTTTGACTGCTTGATAGAAATCTTTAGCCATGTGTTTGAATCTCCTTTTTGTTGGTAATATTTTTTCACTAACTTACTTTAATATTGTAACTCATTTTTCATAGAAATCAAATTTTTTTATCGTAAATTTTCGCAAAGAAAAACCGCGTATACGGAAAGTAAACCGGATACGCGGTTTTTGAGTTTTGATGGGTTCGGCACAAAGCCTGGCAGATCTTAAGCTTTTGGTCCGGAATCCTTCTGACGATTTCCCTGATTCTGCTTTGAATGCGTCTGGATTTCTGCTGCTGCCGCTACAGGTGCTTTAGGCGCGGTAAAATGAGGCTTGCGATGCCGGCCGCTGCGTTCGCGCTCGCCATTATTAGGCCGCTCCTCCTGCTGAATTGCCGACTGCTGGCGCCCGCCGTCCCTGTCGCGGTCTTTATCCTTGTTAAACGGCTTGCGGTTTTCCTTAACCGGTTCTTTCTCGACATCCTTGGGCGAATCCTTGCGAAGATGCTTGGGATGGTATTCACGTCTTTGATGCTCTCTGACGATCCGTGGAGTCGTCCGTGCCTGCTCCTGACCGGTTTCTTCACCTTGGATTACGTCACTGGCCTGTATAGAAAGCTCATAGGCATCTTCAATACCCTCAAACAGTTCTGCGTTATCCGTCTCGGCATCGAGCTCGCTGCCGTCCTCACCCTGGCGCTTGACGCCGGGATGCCTCTGCAGGACAAAATAAGCGCAGCCGAAATTGCAGTATTCATTAATATAATCAAGCATACTTGAGAACGCGCTGTCTCTTGTTGCTTTAGGATGATTATCCCGAAAAAAGCCCTTCAGACGAAGCTGATTATAGCCCCAGTCTCCGATAACATAATCGTAGCGCTCCAGCACCTCGCTGAAACGTTCACGAAATGCTTCGGGGTTCCAGCCGTCCTTGTTCTCGTGAATCAATTCATAGGCTCTGCCATTGATATGCATCAAGGGTGCTCCCCACTCCTTCTCACAATGTTGCTGTTCTTGCCTCCGTTGCCGATTGCACCTGCTCATGGGCATGATAGGAGCTCCGCACCAGAGGAGCAGATTCCACATGGCTGAATCCGCGGCGCAGCCCCTCTTCCTTCAGCTTGGTAAACTCGTCCGGGTGCACATAACGTTCCACCGCCAGATGATTGGGTGTCGGCTGCAGGTATTGTCCCAATGTCAGTATATCCACATTAGCCGCGCGAAGATCATCCATCGTCTGGAGGATTTCATCCCATTCCTCGCCAAGTCCAAGCATAATGCTTGATTTGGTCGGGATCCCGGGCTGCATGGCTTTGGCACGCTTGAGCAGCTCCAGGGAACGGGCATATTTCGCTTTGGCGCGAACGCGGTCCGAGAGACGCTCAACGGTTTCGATATTATGATTGAGGATATCCGGCTTCACATCCATTACGGTTTGCAGCGCGGCCTCGTTGCCTAGAAAATCGGGAATCAGCACTTCCACGCTGCATAGCGGCATGCGGTTGCGGACCGCTTTGACGGTCTCGGCGAATATCATCGCTCCGCCATCCGCCAAATCATCGCGGGCTACAGAGGTGACCACACAGTGGCGCAGTCCCATCTGCTCCGCGGCTTCCGCCACACGTTCCGGCTCCTGTAGATCAAGCTCGGTCGGAAGGCCTGTCTTAACAGCACAAAAACGGCACGCACGCGTGCAAATATCGCCTAATATCATAAAAGTTGCAGTCCGGTTGGCCCAGCACTCATAGATGTTCGGACATCGGGCTTCTTCACAGACGCTATGCAGTGTCTTGGAACGCATCATATCTTTAATCTCGGCATAGTTGCCGCCTGTTGTTAATTTTATCCGCAGCCAGTCCGGCTTTGGCACAGCGTTCTTCTCTTTTGTCTTCATTGAAGCATACCTGCTTTCTGTAGTCTCCTGCGTCTTATTATAGCACGTTTCGGATAAAAACCAATGATTTGCAAATGATAACTACAGTCCATTTGGCCATTTCCGTCTGAGGAGGAGGGGATCCATGAAACGGTTTTTACTTTGTCCCATCTTGCTCCTGATATGCATGATGGG
This sequence comes from Paenibacillus sp. JT31N11, assembly GCF_056269285.1. Taxonomy (NCBI): domain Bacteria; kingdom Bacillati; phylum Bacillota; class Bacilli; order Caryophanales; family Paenibacillaceae; genus Paenibacillus; species Paenibacillus sp. JT31N11. The sequence goes on along the minus strand of NZ_JBWDNQ010000003.1, from coordinate 118,791 downwards.
TATGCTGCAATCATTTGGCTCCATTGCAACAGCGCAGGAGAAGCCCGCCGAACCGCCCAGGAAGGAAAATGAGTTCGAGCAGCGGAAGGCGCTGTATCTGCAAATAAGCAGCCTGACCGGCATTCCCTGGTACCGGCTTGCAGCCGTTGATCAGTATGAGCGGACCATCACCAAAGTCCGTCCGAAAACAAGAAAACAGCTTGGAGAGTTTGTCAGTGTATTCGTCACGGAGCCCGGATGGACAGGCGAGCTGAATCCTGACACGGAGGATCAGCTTCCCGCTTCTATCCGCTGGTTCAGCGGCATCGGCAGGGATGGGGATGGCGACGGTCTCGCGAAGCGGACCAGCGACACCGACCTGCTGTATTCAGTAGCCGACCATTTTACGCACTTCGGGCCGTCGGAAGAGGACTTCGCCATTGGCGCCTGGCAATATTACCACAATACCCGGGCTGTCCAGAGGGTCCGCCAATTCTCCGCGTTGTATGCACATTTCGGCCGTCTGGAGCTCTTCGAGCATGCCTTTCCGCTTCCTATCGGAACCAACTACTCTTATCGCGGTACCTGGGGAACAAGCAGAAGCTGGGGCGGCTTCCGCATTCATGAAGGGACCGATATCTTCGCCAATTATGGAATCAATGTGCGAAGCACCTGCTACGGCATTGTTGAAATTAAAGGCTGGAATCCCTATGGCGGCTGGAGGCTCGGCATCCGCGATTTGAACAACAATTATCATTATTACGCGCATCTGTCGGGCTATGAAAAAAACTTGCGGGTCGGCAGCATCGTAAAGCCCGGGCAGCTGGTGGGCTTCGTCGGAAGCTCCGGCTACGGCAAGCCGGGAACGCAGGGAAAATTCCCGCCGCATCTGCATTATGGCGTTTACCGGGACAGCGGTCTGATCGAATGGTCCTTCGACCCCTACCCGCTGCTGCGGCAATGGGAAAACAGCGAGCGTAGGCAGCTGAAGCAAAGCAACCATTAATTTCGCTGCGTAAAAAACTCTCCTGCCGCATATTTATTGTAAGATCTAACGGAGCCTGACATTTCCCTTCTAAAAGGAAGAAGCCGGTTATTTCAGGAAAAGGCGCCTGTCCTTGATGACAAGCGCCTTTTCCTGTATCTATTTTTCAACTGCCGTCATTCGTCGACCAGTCATTATCGGATTCGTTCAAATAATCAGTCGAGGTATCCGGCAGCTGCTGTTCATTGTCCGTCCCGCCGCTGTTTCTCGGGCTCGTCGTGGTGACGCCGTCCTGGCCTTCCTGCATGGGCAGTGAGATGCTGGGAGCTCCTGACGCCGAATCCCCGACAGGATTGCCCTTGTTATCATAGTAATACATGGGCACATCGCCTACCACGAGCAGATAGGAAATGGGAATTTCCGTCTCCACAAGCTCAGGTTGAGTATCGAAGGGAATGATGATCGACACCTCTGCCACGATGCGCATATAAACTTCAACCAGAATCATATTGATTCCGGCATCCTGCTGTCTGGTCTCCAGATCCACCTTGACCGCTCCAGCCGGCTCGAATTTCACCGGAACGCGGGGACCGTAGGAGGCAATGATCGCACTGCCGAGCGCCTGGCCGACAGGAATCTTCTCCGGGATGTCTTTAATTTCATTCAGCATGCCCTGCACGCGGTCGGCGGTCTGGGAGGTAATCCGCATATGCTCCGCATAATTCAGCATAAACCCGGATATTTTACCGCTATTATTGGTTTTCCATTCAATCAGCTTCTCGACATCGCCTTGGCTTGCGACCTGGTCGGTGATGGCTTTGTTAATTGCCTGCGTAGCCACCTGCTTGACCCTGACCTTGGCGACCGTCATCAGCGGTCCCTGCAGATTGCGCTCTACGAATATAAACAGCTGGAAAATAAACAGAAATACAATAAGCATGATGAGCAGCCACAGCCTCCTGCGGCTGCGGGGTTTGCCGTTCCGGCGTTTGCCGCTGCTGTGCCAGCCCCGTCTTCCCCACTTCGGCATAACTTTAGCGCCCCCTTTTTGCACCTTCGTCCGCCTTTTCTATCCAAGCTTATGCAAAGGGACGGCAAAAAAGAAGAAACACCCCTTAAGCGAGGTGTTTCCCCTTCCGATTCTCAAGCCTGAAGTTCTCAGCGGGCGGCTTTCGCTTCCGCCCGTTTATTGTGGGTCCGATTGATCAGATGGCCTACGGCAACGACCGCAATCGCCAGCACGATTGGAAGCAGATGATTCGTCCAGGGAAGCGTCGACTCAATAAAGGCGCTGACGCCTTTATCATCCAGAATCATCTCGCCTGCGGTGTAGCCAAGCAGTGCCGCACCCAGCACGACAATGATGGGAAATCGCTTCATCAAGCGCATCAGCAGCTGGCTTGCCCAAATAATCAGGGGAATGCTGATTGCCAGACCAATGACGATAAGCAGGAGATTCCCGCCAGCCGCGCCTGCCATGGCCAGTACATTGTCCAGACTCATGACGAGATCGGCCACAATGATCGTTTTGACGGCGCCCGACAGGCGTGAGCTCGATTGAATGTTTTCCGTCTCTTCTTCCTGCTTCAGCAGCTTCACGGCAATAAACAACAGCAGGAGTCCTCCAAGCGCCTGAACGAACGGAATGCGAAGCAGCCATACGGCGGCGAATGTCAATACGATCCTCAGGCCGATGGCTCCCATACTGCCCCAGAACACGGCTTTTTTCTGCTGTTCGGCAGGCAAATTGCGGCTTGCCAGGGCGATCACAACCGCGTTGTCGCCGCTGAGCACCACATTGATCAAGATCAACTCCAGCAAAACAAAAACAAAGTTTCCTTCCATTATGTTCTCCCTTGTGCAGCAATAGCCGGTTTCTTGAAGATGCAGGCAAATGTTGGCAGCTTTTTTGCCCTCTATAGTTCTGCCCCTATGCTGCAGGCTTTAAAACAGGACCGGCAGATTCAGCTGCAGTTATGCGATGCGAACCGTCCGTTATTCTCTGAACTGCCGGCGGTAGGCGCCGGGGGTCTCGCCAACCATCCTGCGGAAAAGGACCATGAAGGAATTCAGATCCTTGTATCCGACTGCTTCGGCTATTCTGCTTATTTTCTGCTGCGTGCTTCTAAGCTGCTCACAGCTTTTTTGAATCCGCAGGCTTTGCAAATAATAATTAAAGCTTTGCCCTGTATGCTGCTTGAACAGCCGCTGCAAATGACGTTCGCTCCATTGGAACCGTTCGGTCAAATGGGATAATGTTATTTTCTCCGCATAATTCTGCTCCAGATAGCTTAATAGCTGAAGAAAACGGGCGGGACTTCCGGGAGCGGTGCGGCTTGTTTCCGTATGCAGCCGGTAGATCGTTACAATCAGCTGCTGCAGCAGCGTGTTCAAATACGTCGTGGAGCCGCTCCGAGGCAGTGAATACTCCTTGTACAAAGAAAGAAACAGCTTTCCAATCTCATCATCCGTATCGAATACGGCGTGGTAAGGAAGGGTTTCTTCTTTGAGTCCTTCAAGATAAACAGCAATAGGACCGTCGAATACCAGCGGAATCAGATTGTCAACAAGCTGCTTCGTAAAAATGCAATTGTAGACAATTAACGGGTCCTGCAGGGCATTGGTAGAGGAAGGACGAAACACATGCGATGTTCCGATGGGAATCACATGCAGCTGGCCCCGATGAATCCGCTGCACATCGTCTTCAATATAATGAAACCCTTTGCCCTCGGCTACATAAGCCAGCTCAATAAACTCATGCGAATGCAGGGGCAGAGTGAAGTCCTCTACCGCCCGGTTGACGTAAAGAAGCAGATTGCTGAAAAACGATTCCGCTTTAAACGTTTGTCTGACCTGCTCCATGTCCCACCACCATTTCCCAAAATGTCGTGATTACCTCTACATATTGTCCTTTATACCGCATAAAAATAAAGAATTCAATCCTTATAATAGGGGGTATGCAGAGTGAAAATGGACATTATATGTTGGAAAGGTGAGGATGCGTTATGACAATGGTTACGAAGCTTCGTTGTGAATACCGGGAGAATCCCATCGGCCTTGACATCCGGAAGCCGAGAATCAGCTGGCAAGTTCAATCCGATACGAGGTCGTGGGAGCAGTCGGCTTATCAGATTCAAGTTTCCCTGGAAGCGGATTTGAGCGCCGTGCTCTGGGATTCAGGGAAGGTTCAATCGGATCAGTCCACTCATGTTGCTCTATCGAAATTGAATGTTGAAGCCGCTCAGCGCTACTACTATCATATCCGGGTATGGGACAAACAAGAACAAGCTTCTCCCTGGTCTGAAATCGCTTACTGGGAAACGGGGCTGCTGGAGCCGGCCGGATGGCAGGCCGATTGGGTCAGTGCGCCGCTTGCCTCCTTCCCTCCGGATTCGGAGCAGTCCCCCCTGCTCCGACGCACATTCAGTGTGAAGGCCAAGGTGAAGAGCGCCCGAATCTACGCTACGAGCCTGGGAATCTATGAAATAAACCTGAACGGAGTCAGAGTGGGAGAGGATTATTTTACGCCGGGATGGACCAGCTACAATGAGCGGCTTCAGTATCAGACCTACGAGGTAACGGACCTGTTGGCGGAGGGTGGCAATGCCGTTGGCGCCATGCTGGGAAATGGTTGGTATAAAGGGAATCTGGGATGGGTCGATCACAAAAATATATATGGCGACCGGACAGCGCTGCTTCTGCAGCTGCATATCCGGTACGATGACGGCACCGAGGACATTATCGTATCGGATGCGCAGTGGAAGGTATCCGGGAGTCCGGTTCTGCTGTCTGAAATCTACCATGGAGAAACCTATGACGCGAGGCTGGAGAAAGCCGGCTGGAGCACAGCTGCTTATAATGACGGCGATTGGGAGCAGGCAGAGGTGCTGCGGCACACCAAAGACATCCTGGTCGCCCAGGAGAATGTTCCGGTCCGTAAAATCGAGGAGCTGCAGCCAAATGCCCTGATCACAACGCCCGCGGGTGAAACCGTTATCGATATGGGGCAAAACATGGTCGGTTGGGTCCGTTTCACCGTGACTGGCCAAGAAGGCCATGAGGTCAGCCTGCAGCATGCCGAGGTGCTGGATCAGGAAGGCAACTTCTATACGGAGAATCTGCGCAGCGCCAAGCAGGCGATCCGCTATATTTTGAAAGGGCAGGGACACGAAACCTTTGAGCCGCATTTCACTTTCCAGGGCTTTCGCTACGTGAAGCTGACAGGATTCAGCGAGCCGGTCAAGCTTGCGGATTTCACCGGCGTTGTGCTGCATTCGGATATGGAGGTTACAGGGGATTTCGAGTGCTCGGACCCGCTGATCAATCAGCTGCAGCATAATATTTTGTGGGGCCAGAAAGGCAATTTCCTCGATGTTCCCACAGACTGCCCGCAGCGTGATGAGCGGCTCGGCTGGACCGGGGATGCGCAGATGTTCATCCGCACCTCCGCCCATTTGATGAACGTGGCCCCATTCTTCGGCAAATGGCTGAAGGATCTGGCGACCGATCAGCTTGACAATGGCGGTGTTCCTTTTGTTATTCCGCATGTGCTTGACGATAACAGCCACTCCTCGGCGGCTTGGGGAGATGCGGCGGTCATTTGTCCCTGGGTCATCTACCAGTGCTACGGGGACAAACAGATTCTGGAGCAGCAATATGAGAGCATGAAAGCCTGGATAGACTATATGCACGCACAAGGAGAGCAGGAATTCCTGTGGAATACCGGCTTCCATTTTGGCGACTGGCTTGGCCTGGATTCCAAACCCGGCTCCTATATCGGAGCGACTGACCGGGACCTTATCGCGACTGCCTTCTACGCCTACTCCACTTCCCTATTCGTGAAAACTGCAGCGGTGCTCCAGAAGGAAGAGGACGTCTCGTACTATACAAATGTGCATGAACAGGTTCTGAAAGCTTTCCGGCATGAGTTCATCACACCTTCCGGCAGATTGTCGGTCCCGACCCAAACCGCTCATGTGCTGGCGCTGATGTTCGGTCTTGTGGAGGGTCCGGCCAAGGAAAGAGCGGCGAAAAAGCTGCTGGAGCTGCTGGAGGAAAGCAAGCACCATCTGACGACCGGCTTTGTCGGCACCCCGTATTTAAACCTGGTGCTCAGTCAGATCGGCAGCAATGACGCGGCCTACAAGCTGCTGTTTCAGACCGATTATCCTTCCTGGCTCTATCAGGTTACCAAAGGGGCGACCACGATTTGGGAGCATTGGGACGGGATCAGGGAGGACGGCGGCTTCTGGAGCAAGGATATGAACTCCTTCAACCATTACGCTTACGGCGCCATTGGCGATTGGCTGTACCGCTGCGTGGCAGGTATTGATACGGACGAGGCGGCGCCGGGTTATAAGCATATCCGGATCGACCCGCATCCTGGAGAAGGACTGAGCTGGGCCAAGGCAAGCCTTGAGACGATGTATGGTCTTGTCGAGTCCGGGTGGAGCGTGGGCGAAGGCTCTGCAATGGAGGTTCAGGTGACGATTCCGCCTAATACGACCGCTTCCGTTCAACTGCCCCATGCTGCTGGAGCTGGGCTTCAAGAGAACGGGAAGGCTGTCGCTGAAGGGGATGGCATTCATTCCATCGAGCGGACAGAGAGCGGAATTGCGCTCACTTTGGGCTCGGGAAGGTATCATTTCACGTATACAACCGTTCTGTAAGGGTCAGGCATATGCTTGGATATATTGGGATGATCAGGGGACGCGAGCCATTCGGGTCCCTTTTTCATATGCATTTGAAAAGCCTCCCGAACTACTTCTCAATGATCGGTCAGCAGCCTTCTTATGGGCCGTTTGGCTGCTTTTTCATCGTATTTAATTTAATTGAACTAGGCCGTTTGCTTAGGGTATACTTTCCATATTAATTGTGATAACTGCAATCTTTTCCCTTTTATGAAGTTTGAGCTGAGGAGACAGGCTATTTTGTCACATATTCTGCATAAGATTGGGAACCGGAAAATTTTTATTATTGCCAGCCTGTTTTTAATCGTTCTAACCGGTTCGCGCGTACTCTGGATTGTGTCGTTCCATGGTATCGATCAACCCTATGCCGTGAATGGATTTGTGGATTTACGGGATTGGAATGCTGCGGAAAGCCGTACGATTACGCTGGATGGCCAATGGGAGTTTTATCCTGGTGAATGGCTGATCAATGATGATAATGAAAGGGTCAAGCCTGTTAGGAAGTCTCAATATATTCAGGTACCGGGTAATTGGGATGCTTCCTTAAAGCCGGGAGACAACACTCCGTACGGTTACGGCTCTTATCGTTTGCGGATTCTGGTCAATCCGGATAACGATATCAACTTCAGCATTCGCGTTCCAAGCGTCCGCAGCTCGTCGGCATTGTATGTAAACGGCCGGCTGCTGGCCAAGTCGGGAGAGCCGGGGGAAAATGAGAAGGCGTACACTGCGCGGAACGTTCCCTACTCCTCCTCCTTCACAGTGAACGGCAACAATCTCATTGAGGTTGTCGTCCAGGCGGCCAACTTTAAGGATCCCCGTCCCAGCGGTATTGTCCGGTCGATGAAATTCGGGACGGAAGAAGCGATTGACCGGGAGACACAGCTGTCCATGGCTATGCAGCAATTGGTCTCCGTCGTATTTTTAATGCATGCCATCTATGCGATTATTTTATTCGTGGTCGGAACCAGGGAGAAAAGACTGCTTTATTTTTCTATGCTCATTGTCAGTGCCACGCTTATGAATCTTCTTGGGACCGATGAGAAATTATTACATTACTGGCTTCCGATCAATTACGAATGGGGATTTAAGCTGGTTCATTTGTCCATGACCGGTGTCGCTTACTCTCTGCTGCAAAGCGTGTCCCGGCTGCCGCCTTCCTTTTGGTCTGGAATTGCTCCGGGTTATGCGCTTCTTTGCGGGGTTTCCGCATTATTAGCGCTGCTGCTGCCTGCCCATTATGTGGTGACGATACAGCCTTTATACGCCTCGATCGTAGGGATTTCCATTATATTAACGATCGTATCGATGCTCCGGGCTTCCAGGAAGGATTTCAAGGACAATGTCCTATTGCTGCTCTCTCTTATTGCCTTCACGAGCAACTTTTCATGGTGGGGCATTATGATGGCCAGCGGAATTAAAGTCGTCTATTATCCGTTTGATCTGATTGTATCGACGACCTGTTTTGCGTCTGTCTGGTTCAAGCAATATTTTCAAATTCATTTCGAAACCAGGAGGCTGGCGGCAAAGCTTCAAAAAGCGGATGAGCTGAAGGATGAATTCCTTGCCAATACGTCGCATGAGCTGCGTAATCCGCTGCACGGCATACTCAACATGTCGCAAGCCGTCCTGGAAAGAGAGCGATATTCATTGAATGAAAAAAGCATCAAGGATCTGGAGGTCTTGTTGTCAGTGGGCCGCCGCATGTCATTTATGCTCAATGATCTGCTTGATGCGGCGAAATTGAAGGAAAACATACCGCGGCTGCAGCTCCAAAGGTTCTCCATTCAAACCATTGCAACCGGCATATTGGACATGCTTCACCATATGACGGAAGGTAAGCCGGTGCGGCTGAAGGATCGGATTCCCGACAATTTCCCGCAGGTCTTTGCCGATGAAAACCGGGTTATTCAAATCGTATTCAATTTGCTTCACAACGCGATTAAATTTACGAATGAAGGCGAGGTTTCGATCCGGGGGTATGTGAAGGACGGGAAGGCGCATATTGCAGTAGCGGATACGGGCAGCGGCATGGACCACGAAACTATGCGACGCGTGTTCGAGCCTTATGAGCAGGGTGATCGCAGCCCAACGATGATTGAGGGAGGGTTTGGTCTCGGCCTCAGCATCAGCAAACAATTGGTGGAGCTGCATGAGGGAACGCTGCAGGTCGTCTCCGTTCCCGGCCAAGGGTCGGAATTCGTTTTCACCCTGCAGCTGGCCGAACCGGATGCCTTGCTCGAGGAAACCGTGAGCGGAATTCCCGACACGGTCGCTTTGGCAAAATCAGCTCTGGCCGCTGCTTCAGAACAGCTTGATCCGGCTTCAGGACAGCAGCCGCAGCTGCCTGCAGACCGCCCCCGAATATTAGTCGTCGACGACGATCCCGTCAACCTTAAAGTAATCGAGACGATTCTCTCATTGGAGAAATATGACATGATGACGGTGACGAGCGGCAGACAAGCGCTGGCTGCATTGGACTTCTGGGAATGGGACTTGATCATTTCGGACGTCATGATGCCCCAGATGTCGGGTTATGAGCTGTCGCGCACCATCCGCAACCGATTCACGATCACAGAACTTCCCATACTGCTGCTTACGGCGAGAAGCCAGCCCGGGGATATCGAGATCGGATTTCAATCGGGCGCCAACGATTATGTGACCAAGCCGGTGGATGCGCTGGAATTACGGTCGCGGGTCAGAGCGCTGACGGACGTGAAGCAATCTGTACGCGAGCGGCTGCGGATGGAAGCGTCCTGGCTTCAGGCGCAAATCCAGCCCCATTTCCTGTTTAACACCTTAAATGCCATTGCGGCATTAAGCGAAATCGATATGGACCGGATGCGCAATCTGCTTGAGGCATTCAGCAATTTTCTGAGGGATAAATATAAGCTTAAAAATATTGACGAGCTATCCCCTATAGAAGATGAGTTAAATATTGTGCGGTCTTATCTGTTCATTGAACAGGAGCGATTTGACGATCGGCTTCATGTCATTTGGGAGATAGACGAATGCGAAGAATTAACAATCCCGCAGCTTACGATCCAGCCCCTGGTTGAAAATTCAATAAAACACGGCGTCATGAACCGTGCCCAAGGGGGAACGATTACGATCCGGGTCACGAACAATGAAACTTATGCGGAGATATCGGTTGAGGACGATGGTGTCGGGATGGATGAGGGCTTGCTTAAACGTATGCCGGATAGCAAAACAGACACCAGATCGGGAGTCGGTCTGCTAAATACGGATCTGCGGTTAAAACGGCATTTTGGAAAAGGGCTTCAAATCAGCAGCGGTCCTGGCCGTGGGACGAGAGTATCGTTCATTGTGAACAAGAATAATGCAGGTTGAGATATAAGTGGAACAAATGCGGTCAGGTGCTATGTCAAATATCCATCATAAGAAAGGATGCTCAGCATATGTAAATCATTATTCTGATTCCATATTGCATTTATTATCACTCAAATGTATAATAATTCATTAATATTGAATAATTATGCATTGGGGTGGTGGGGTTGATGGGCTTGGAAAAAGCAGAACTTTTGAAAGACGCAGTGAACTCCGTATTATTTACTGCTGATCGGCCTGATATCGTTATGGATCGTGGAGAAGGAATGTACATATGGGACACTGAGGGTAAGAGATACCTGGATTTTGTAGGAGGATGGGCGGCAGCAAGCTTGGGGCATTCACCAGATGCGGTTAAACAGGCATTGAATAAACAAGCATCTGCTTTGATTACGGCCAGTCCTGCCTACTATAACAGACCCATGATTGAACTCGCTAAAAGGTTGACGGAAATCACCTGCTACGACAAAGTATTTTTCGCCAGCAGCGGATCGGAAGCCAACGAAAGCGCAATTAAGCTGGCCAGGAAATATGGTGCTGCCTTTTTAAACGGTGCCAATGAAATCATAACGCTCACGAACAGCTTCCATGGCCGTACACTTGCAACCATGTCCGCAACCGGGAAGGAGAAATGGAAAGATTTATTTGCGCCAAGAGTTCCCGGATTTAAGCATATGCCGCTAAACGATATTCTTGCATGCGAGTCCTCGATAGATCATAAGACATGTGCGATTATGCTGGAGCTCGTTCAGGGAGAAGGCGGAGTACATGCCGCTGAGCAGGATTATTTATATCAACTGCGTCAGCTCTGCGACGAGAAAGGGATTTTATTGATTTTTGATGAGATTCAAACGGGAATGGGCAGGACAGGAAAGATGTTTGCCTATCAGCATTACGGAATAGAAGCGGATATTATGACTCTGGGGAAGGGAATCGGAGGCGGATTCCCGCTTTCCGCCATGTTAACCAAGGACAAATATAATATCTTTGATCCCGGCGACCAGGGAGGGACTTACAGCGGACAACCGCTGGCTATGAGTGTGGGACAAGCAGTCGTGAATGAAGTCATTCGATTGGATCTTTCAAATAACGCTCGGATTCAAGGGCTGTACTCGCTCCAGGCGCTGGAGCAAATACAAGGCAAATTTCAGCTGTCCCATATACGGGGAAAGGGCCTGCTTATGGCTTTTGACCTGCCGCAGCCGGTAGGCAAAGAATTGGTTCAAGATTGTCTTCATGAAGGATTATTGATTAATGCTCCAAACCCCGATACGGTTCGGTTAATGCCACCATTAATTGTAACGGGACAAGAAATTGATCAAATGATTCAAATTTTAAGCCGCAGCCTGGCAAGAGTGCTTCAACCGTCTGTGAATGAAACCTGAATTAATCCAAGCCACCGTATAATAATTTGAACGGTGGCTTGTTGTCTGACCATTCATTGAGTGCATAAATATACATTTCTGTTCAGTCAGAGATCATCCTGGCAAACCCGGTCTGCTTTCCCGCAGCGTGTTGATCATAGACGCCGAATACGACAGCAGAGCTTTGTACCAGCAGCCTTATCTGCCGTCATACCCAGCCGCCATCCTGCGGAATGATAACCCGATCAAGCAATTCTTCAACTGCCAGCCGGCTTCGCAAATCCTGTCTTGTCACCAGGCAATGATTAATCGCCTCCATGTGTACCGCCACTACTCTCGTATAGGCTGCATACCGGCATAAGCTTACCACATCGTCCGCATCCATAATGATAGGGTCGCCCACTGCGAACCGCGCCCCGCCTGCATTGACGACAGTCACATCGGGCCGATAGGCGTCCAGTGCTTCCTTGACATCTTCGCACCAGATCGTATCGCCTGCGATGTAGACAACTGGCTCTCCTGCTGCCTGAAGAACATAACCCGATACATGGCCCATCTTTTCGCCGATCTCGCCTGTGCCATGCCTGCCGCTGGTTCGGCGGATCGTGATTCCCTTGTATTCCAGCTTCGTATCAATTGCCGATACCGAGTCGAAGCCTGCGGCGTCATCTCCCGGCTGGCAAAAAACCGGAACCGATTTATCCAGTGCCGTTATTGCTGCGTCGTCCCAGTGGTCGGGATGCAAATGAGTCACGATGACGGCATCCGGTGCAGACACTTCCCCGATTGGAACAGGCAGCGGAACAAGCGGGTTGCGCCTATCGTTCGTCGTATTAATGACCGGAGGCTTGGCTCCCATATCGCTGAACATCGGATCAAATAGGAAGCTCACACCAGCGTATTCCAGATACAGCGTTGCATTACGGATCAACTGCAGCTTCATGTTCGGTCCACCTCTTATCTTTCGTATTCAGTTCCTGTTACAATTATAGAATAAGTTGAACTATCTCTATACAGATGGATGAAATGAAAAATCGGTATCTGTTTTCATATTGAAAGGAGTCTTATGGCGATGAACAATGCAACCATTGATGATGTCGATCTTCTAATTCTGCAGTGCCTGCTGGAAGACTCCGCCCGCTCGCATAAAGAGGTCGGACAAATCGTCCATATGACCGGACAAGCAGTCGGCGCCCGAATACGGAAGCTGCAGGATATGGGGGTTATTGAAGGCTATACGCTAATCTGGAATCCGGACAAGATCGGGCTGGCGGTTCATGCCTTTATTACTGTGTTTATGATATCAACCACAGCCCATCAATCCTTTCAATCATTCGCCAAGCAGCATGAGATGGTCGCTGAAATGCATCGCGTCAGCGGCGAAGGCTGCTACTGGATGCGGGTTCGCGTCCGCACGTCGCTTGAGCTCACCTCCTTTCTCGACGAGCTGCTGCAGTATGGCAACTACAAGGTCAGTTTGTCGATTGGACAGATAAAATAAAAAGAAATCAGAGCAGATGAATTCTCATGCTCTGATTTCCAGTGTTTATTTCAGGATTCCATGCTTGATTATGAAGGCAATTCCAAGCTTCCCTTATATTCTGCACCGGTTGGCCCGGCTTATACGCTATACGCGGGTCAACAGCCGGTTCATTTTCTCCTCGTCCGGCTGAATGCCAAGCCCGTCTCCGTCGGGGATTTGGATGAACCCGTCCGCAACTACGAACTCAGAAGGCGCGAACTGCTCTCTAACCGTATCCTTCTCGATCGAATATTCATAATAGCTGGTGCATTCCGGCGTACTGGCCGCCAAATGGAGCGCTGCGGCAAAACCCACTCCCTTGGTCGTATTGTGCGGCACATAATGGATGCCGAAGGCCCGGCATAATGTCGCAGCGCGCTTCGCCTGTGCGATGCCGCCGCATTTGATCGGGTCTGCCGCATACAGGTGGCAGGCACCCTTGGCGATAAAATCGCGGAACGTGAAAATATTCCAGTCCTGCTCCCCTACATGAATCGGAACCGGCAGCGTCTGGCACAGCTTGATATACGTATCAAGGTCATAATAGGGGCATGGCTCCTCATAATGATGCAAATGATATTGGCTTATTTTTTCATAAAATTGCACAGCCTGGATATACGTATACGAGCTGTTGCCGTCCACCATCAGGCGGCAGTCGGGGCCGATCACTTCCCTCACGGTCTTGACCTTCAAGGCGTCCCGGTTCAGGTCGACCGGCAGTCCCGAGCCCATGCGCGGTCCTGTTTTGATCTTGACCGCCTTGAATTGAAAGCGTTCGATGCCTTCGAGCAGCTTCTCGGCTTCCTCGTCCGGACTGAGGTCCCGGCTCATGCTGGAGCCGTACAGCGGAACTTCCACGCGGTATTTGCCGCCCAGCAAATTATACAAAGGCTGCTTCAGGAACCGCGCTCTGGCATCCCATAAAGCAATCTCGATGCCGCTGTACGCCATGGCAAGCAGCTGCCCGGAGATTTTATAATTTTTTCTTAGAATAATCTCTTCCAGCTTCTCTGTTTCGAACACATCATGGCCGATGAGTTGAGGCTTAATGACGGTCTGAATAATCGACAGCACCGCATCAACCTGCATGGGGCTGCATTCCCCAAAGCCCGAAACGCCTTCGTCCGTCTCCACCTTCACATAGAACAGACCTTTGGCAAAATAGCAAATCACATTCGTTACTTTCATTGCTGCGCCTCCTCGGGATTCACTTCAGAGCCAAACCGGGCAGATTCCTTCACCTGATGGCTGTCATAGTCAAAATAAGAGCCGTCCAGCCTGAGACCCAGCGCATTGTCCACCCGCAGCTCAAGCAGGTTCTCTCCAGGCTTCCACCATTGTCCAGATCCCTTCCATACATACGGCGTCCATGGGCGAACTCCCAACGAATGCCCGTTCAAGATCACCTCCGCACAATCATGGAAATGCTCGCTTAATCCTGTAAACGACAGCTCGAATGTCTCTGACCGGGCCGCTTCATCCTGCACGGCAATCTGGCGTCGGAATACCAGCGTTCCCGAATAGTAGGGAGATCCATCCGGCACGGGACGATTCGGATTGCCGGCTAACGGCAGGGCGGTGATCACGGGACGCTGCTCCGCCGTGAAGCAAACGCCAAACTTACCGCGCAAATAAAGCGGATCGACAACGCCGTCATGCGCATGCCCGATCACCATTCTGATCATGATCGTATTGGTTCCATTGATCAATTCAGGCTGCCCGCCGTCCCACTCGATGCCGTTGACGAACAGGCGGTATTCGCCTGCGATGGCTTCGCGGTCCATCGTCAATTCACACCATTCCGGTATCCGGTCGGCATCGAAAATGATTCTGTACCAGCAAACGACCGGATAGGCGACCGTCACTTGATATGGCGTCCCGAACGAGCGGCTGTTGAAGCCCAAGGCATGCCGGAGAACCTCTTTATGATCGGCGCATTGGTTAATCCACGGCTTGGCCTCCACATCCAGCCACTCTGCTCCCGGCAGGGAGCTGTGATTCAACTGCCACCCCTGATCTAACCCCTCATCCTTCATGTCCAGCGACATTTGAAGCTGCCCCAGCCTTAACAGATTCGGCTGCGCCAGCTCGAATTCCCAGTCGGTGTCGGCTTCGACTTGAATATGGGGAGCCGTCTGCTGCCTGCCGTCAAGCTGACTGATAATGTCGGCTTGGCCGCCCGGTTGCACGGCAGTTTCGTCCTGAACCCGAACGATTTCAATCAGATGCGACTGATACGGCGCGAATGTCAATAACGCCATGCTGCCGCCGGCTCCGGATTCCGATGGCAGCGGACGGATTTCGCCAGTCTCCAGGTTCCGGTACAGCCACTTCGGACGGGAGCCAAAATGAGATTCCGCGAGCCGGATGTGCACCTTTTTCTCCGTACCCTCGTGATTGGCGATAAATATAATGTCGTTTTGCCCTTCAAGCTGTCTGTGCTGGAGCAGCAGACAGCCGGTTCGACCATCCTCCGAGCTGAGTTCAACAGCGCGCGGAAGTGTTTGGTCCAGCAGATGCAGCAGTGATGTTATGCCGTCAACCCCGGCAGGACGTGACGAATTTGAGGAAGCCGGACCATGCGGGACGAAATAGGCTTCCTTCTCGCCTTTCCTCCAAGCCTGTGGCGCCGCTTCATCCGGCAGCAGGCCATGCCAATAATGCGCGGGATCCTCTGCCTGGGCGTGAAACAGTGCCGCAGCCCCTTCAACGGCTACGCTATGAGCCTCTATCTGCTCATAGGGAAGCAGCCCGACGCTGATAACAATTCCGCCCTGATCGGCGAATGATTGAATCCGTTCCCAGGCGGCAGCCTCCAGATTGGATACCGGCGGAATAATCAGCGCCTTGTACCGGCCTGCGCCGATGTTCAGTGAACCATCCGCAATCTCAGCCTGCATCAGCATTTCCGGGTCGAGCGTATCGTAGTCGCGCTGGTTGTTCAGCAGGGCGGTTTGAATGGAAATCCAATCCGACTTCATTCGCTCCAGCCGCTGCTTGTCCTGCGGGTCCGTTCCGGCAAAGCCGAACTGGTGGAACGGATTGCCCATTTTCGTCCATAACGAGGTCGTTGGATCCAGCACCGCAATGTCGATCTTGGCGCTGCCCTCGCTCATGATGTAGCTGATGCGGCCAATATAATCGCCCAGCTGCCGGAAATGCTTCCAATACGGATTCTGATCGAACTGCGAGGGAGCCGCGTCATGCTTGCGGAGCCCGTCGATCGAATAGAAGAACGCATGAAAATTAAACATATTTGTGCCCATGGCGGCCATCCAGTCAATCATCCAGCGCGCATCCTGCAGGGTCATCGTCCAGCCGATGCTGTGGAAGCATTCAATGAGCGCCCGTTTTCTGCCAAGCTGGCGGGCCAGCGAGCTGCCCATCTTCGGATTATGCCTCAGGCTGTGCGCGTAGCTTTCCATAATGGCCGACAGCGGCTTGCCGAGCTTCTCATGAGCGCTGTCGCCGCCCGGAATATGGCTGTACAGCTGCGTGGTCATCCGGACGCCGGGTACCTCAGCGATATATTCCATCCGATACTCATCGCACCATTCGGCGACCTTCTTGTGAAAGTTGTCCCGGAGCATCATATGAATGCATTGATAAAAATCATAGCGGACCTTCGCCGTATCGGGCCCGGCATCTTCGAAGAGGCAGGGAAGCCGGTCCAGCAGGCTATATCCGCACCGCTCCTCGAAGAAAGGCGCAATGAGCGGAGACCACGGAATTTTGCCGGCCCGCAGGCCGACTTCATCGGTGAACATCCCTTTCACGGTATCTCCGAAATATTGGCCCAGCTCCTGCGTGTACCGCTCATGCGTCAACCGCATGAACGTATCGACGGCCTTGGGGTGCAGCGGGTCAACAAAGGTTCCGTAATATTTAAAGTCTTCTACCTCCTGCTCGACAATGACAATGATCTCCCACTTCTCGCCATGCTCCGGCAATCTATAGTCCAGCCGCTTAACTGTATGATAAGTAAAATAGCGCTTATGGCTGTGCTTGGTCAATCCCGTCTGCTGAAACACAGTCTCGTCCTGAAAGCTGCCGATCCACGGCGCAATGTCCACCGCCTGCCCCCATTCCCGGGCGCCGTTTCCGGAGAGGGGAACCGCCTTGGCTGTCAGCACCTTGCCCCATGGCAAATTCAGCTCGACATGCTCGCCCGCATCCGCCTCCTGTGCCGTTCGCGACAGCATGCGCTGCACCGTCTCCGGATGCTCCAGCGTTACTTCA
Source organism: Paenibacillus sp. JT31N11 (assembly GCF_056269285.1). Classification (NCBI taxonomy): domain Bacteria; kingdom Bacillati; phylum Bacillota; class Bacilli; order Caryophanales; family Paenibacillaceae; genus Paenibacillus; species Paenibacillus sp. JT31N11. The sequence continues at coordinate 101,664 of NZ_JBWDNQ010000003.1, read as the reverse complement.
CCTCCGGCAATGCCGCTGGGATACGGGTATTCGTCATAAAGCCAGACGTTCAGGCCCGCTTGCCTGGCCGCCTCCACAGCGAATTTCACCCGGTCGAACCAGACACGGGACAAATACGGAATCGTCATGCCCTGCCGGGCGCAGATGAAGAATCCGCCTACGCCCTTCTCTTTCATTTCTTCTATCTGTCTTAGAATCTCGCTTTCTTCCATATCCCCATTCCAGAACCAGAACGGCTGCACGCGATAATCCACAGGCGGATTCTGAAACCAGCTGTCGTTTATCAATCCGATCACTCTCCATCCGTTTCATTGCCGGCATCGTCTTCGCCATTCCTGCTGTTCTCCCTGTACCGGCTTGGCGTAACTCTCGTATGCTTCTTGAAGATCCGGCTGAAATAGCTGTGCTGGTAGCCCACATGCTCGGCGATATCATTCAATTTCATGTCCGTTCCCCGCAGCAGCTCTTTTGCTTTCTCCAGCCGCACTTCGGTCAAATAATCAATAAAGTTGAGGCCGGCTGCCTGCTTGAACATGCGGCTCAGCGTATAGGAGCTCAGTCCCTCCGCTTCTGCAAGCGAATCAAGCGATAGCTCCTCCATATAGTTCTCGTGAATTCTCGTGACGACCCGATCCACTGCCTGCTGCAAAAAAACGTCCTGTTTACGCGTCATTTCCTGCATAAAGGGCGTTATAACCTGGTTCAAAAACCATCGCTCGATCTCCTCCGGCTCCTTGATCTGGCACAGCTGCCCGTACAGGTTGGCCCCCTCGTAAAGCTCGCTGAGATTGACCCCGGTCTGCATCATCGAATGCTGCACGGACCCGAGCAAATGAAGCATGCCCTGCTGCACCCACAGCTCCTTGCCCGCGGATACCCGCAGCTCCTGAAGGAACTGCTTGACTGCCAGCGCCGTCTCCTCTTCAAGCCCTGAGCGGAAGGCGCGGAGCACCTCTTTTTCCAGCTGAAACGGGAACTCGGAAGCCTTCTCCCCCTGCGTCACCCATCTGCTGAGGTCGATAATCTGATTATCCTCCTGCAAATCGCGGAAACGCAGAGCATGCCTTGCTTCCTCCAGCGTCGCCGGAACATCCTTAATCTGCGATACCGGCCGCCCGAGGCCAATCGCGACTCTCACATGCAGGAATGTATTCAGCCTGCTTGTGATGTCGTGGAGCAGACGGTATATGCGGTCGCGCCACTGGTCCAAAGGCTCCTCCAGCGTATCGCCCAGCAGCAGGCCGATCGTCAAATCATGAAAGTTAATCGAATCCGCCTGCTCAAAGGCCTCCTCGGCCAGCTCCTGCACAATATTTGCAGCGGCAAACGTGACCAGCACCTCGTCGCCTTCGGAGAAACGCCCCATCAGGCTTGAGAATCCGAGCAGCTGCACGAATACGACCGTAAACCGGCTGGCTCCCGCGTCCCAGCCCAAATTTCCCATCCGCTCCTGCAGATCCGACTCGGACAAATAATACAAATACCCTTGGGCAAACTGCAGCAGGAAGCCCTCGCGAACCTGCGGCAGCTGGCTTTCCAGACGTACCTGCAGCGTCTGGCTCTCCCGTGTCACATCATTCCAGACGCTCTCGAACAGCTCAAATTCATCCCTGCCGGCATGCTTGGCCTGATTGCCGTGGCCGCCAAGCAGGTTTACAAGCCGGGCCACCGGCTTATAAAGCCGCTTGGACACGAACCAGGACAGCACAACGGCCAGCAGCAGCCCGAAGCAGCTGAAGCCAAGAATAATCCGCGATATGAACACGACAGGTCCGGTCAATGCTTTGAGCGGCGTTGCCGAGATATAGATCCATTCCTCGCCGAGCCGGTTCAAAGTGCCGTACGAAACCGAGTAGCTCTCCTCCTGCCACTTGAAGATAAAATGATCCTCCGCCGCGTGCTCCTCCAGTACCCGTGCGCGCAAAGCTCCGTTCAGGCCCTTCGCGTCACCGCCCTGCCCGAAGGGCGGGATCCATTCCCCGTTTCCTTTCATCAGAAACGAAGTTCCTTCGTTGCGGGGAGTCAGGATTGTGACAATCTCCTGCAGCTTATCCGGATCGACGGTCACCAGGAACATCCCGAAGGGACGGGGGCTGCCGCCCGGAATTTTATGAATCAGCGACAGAGGAGCCGCCAATTGCGGCTGCTTGCCTGCTGCTTCTTGCTCGGGATCTTCCCCTTGCCCGATGTATCCCTCTTGTTCGGGATCGAAGCCGCTCCATGCCGCCTGATTCTGCTGATTCATCATAATGTCGTGGTACTCCTGGTACTGGTCGTCCGTCAAGCGGACAAAACCCGCCTCGGTAAACAGCAGCGGAGCCGGCTCTTCCACATACAGCCTGACCTGCTGGATAACCGGATTGAGCTGCTTCATAACGAGCAGCGTCTTATAAATATCCTGTACCTGGTTGTAGCCATAAACCGGGTCCAGCTGCTTCAGCTTATCGTCGAACTGCGGATCGAACGCCCAATGCGAGAGGGAAATTTCCAAAGCGGCAAATTGATCGTCAATGCTTTGACGCGCCTTTTCCAGCTGCTCCTGATGGAGCCGGTTGGTTTCGTTTGCAATTTGCTCGCTGCCGACAAAATAAATCCCCGTTCCAATCAGCAGCCCCGGCAGGCTGGCAATGACAATGACCGTGACCAGACTGCGGCGGAAGAAGCGTCCTTCACCTTGAAATCCATATACTGAGCGAAGAAATTTCTTAATGCTGTTCGTAGAAATCGTAAGTCCCCCTTCCCTCGCTTCAAATAACCAATTAGGGATGAGGGACCTGATGTCCTTCTTATCTGAACAACTTTTTATCCCTTAATGGAACCTACCATAACGCCTTGGGCAAAATGCTTCTGCAAAAACGGATAGATGCATAAAATCGGTACGGTCGCGATGACGACCGCCGCCATCTTGAGCATTTCCGCCGGAGGAGGCTGATGGAGAGGGTCCGCCTCGGCGAGCGGATTCTCCGCCAGCATATTTTGGAGAAGCACCTGAATTGGCCATTTGTGATAGTCGTTTATATAAAGCAGCGCCGTAAAATACGAGTTCCAGAACTCAACCGCATAGAACAAGCCGAACGCCGCAATCGCAGGCAATGACAAGGGCAGCACGATACGAAACCACGCCGTTATTTCATTACAGCCGTCAATGGCGGCGGCTTCGTCAAGACTGTCCGGGATGTTGTCAAAAAAGCCCTTCATCAAAATAACGTACCAGCCGCTGGACAGCACAGGCAGGATGAGCGACCAGATATTATCGATCAGCCCCAAATTGCGGACAAGCATATAGTTCGGAATAATGCCGGGATTGAACAAAATCGTAAATAGGATCAGCATCAGGATAACGCGTCTGCCCATCAGCTTTTTCCTCGACAGCGTATAGGCAAGCGACGCCGTTATGATCAGGCTGCAGGCTGTTCCGGCAACGGCCAGAAACCCGCTGACGCCGATTGCCCGGATGATGGTCGGACTGCTTAATAAATACTCGTAGGAGTCGAAGGACCAGGTTTCCGGAAATAAAATGATGGTTCTTGATAAATATTCCCCAATATCCGTAAAAGAAACGATAAACACATAATAGATCGGAAATAAGGTAATTAAAGCAACGACAGTCAGAAATACGATATTAGCGGCATGAAACGTCCGGCTTCCGGTGCTGTTGTCCATTTGTTTCACCTCCCGTCAATAGACGCCTTCCTCGCCGAATTTTTTTGCAAGTTTGTTCGCAGCAATGACCAGCGTCAGCCCGATGACCGATTTAAACAGCCCTACCGCCGTACTGAAGCTGAACTGTCCCTGCTGGACGCCGAGCCGGTACACATAGGTGTCGAATACCTCGGCTACATTCGATACAGCTCCGTTATACATGAGGTAAACCTGCTCGAAGCCGATATCCATCATATGGCCCAGACGCAGAATCAGCAAAATGAAGATGACATTGCGGATGGACGGCAGCGTGACATGCCACATTTGCCGGGCTTTGCCCGCTCCGTCCATTCGGGCCGCTTCATAAAGCTGAGGATCGGTTCCCGCAATGGCCGCAAGGAAAATAATCGTTCCCCAGCCGGTTTCCTTCCAGATCGTCTGCACCGTCAGGATGATCCAGAGCAGATGGGGATCGTTCAGAAACTGGATTTTAGCCATGCCCAAGGCCGTCAGAACCTCGTTGACAAATCCGCGCGATACGGACAAGAGCATAAACGTCAGACCGGCAATGATGACCCACGACAGGAAGTGGGGCAAATAGACAATCGATTGAATTATCCTCTTGAACACTTCGTTCTTCAGCTCGTTCATGAGCAGGGACAATAAAATCGGCAGCGGAAAGAAAAAGACTAGGCTGAGTATATTGATCATCATCGTGTTTCGAAACAAAATCCAGAACTGAGGATCGGAAAAGAAGCGATGGAAATGCTGGAATCCGACCCACGGGCTGTTCCATACTCCCGCTATAGGGGAATAATCCTGGAAGGCAATGACGACTCCCGTGATGGGGATATATTTGAAAATAAGAAAGAACAACAAGCCGGGAATCGCCAAATAGTACATATATTTATCGCGTCTTAACCGTCTGAAAAAAGTTTGCAGCCTGCCCCGCTTCTCATAGCCCGCTATGGTGCCTGCGTAAGTGTGCTGATCGGCCATTCTTTAGCAGCCTCCTCTCTTGAAAGTCCAGTGAAAAAGACAGGCTGCGCATGCGGAACCGTCTTCTAATCACCGCGCTTCTTGCTATTGTTAAGGAAAGCCCCCAGCTTTCCTTGCCGGTTGGGGGCTTGGATCTAATAAGGTTCATTCCTTATTTGCCGCTTCGCTCCTGATAAGCATCGTTCATTTCCTGAACGATTTTCGTCATTTGCGGATCGCTTTTCATTTTATTGACGAAATCATCCCATGCGGTAAGCGGCGCAACGCCCAAAATAACTTTCGTCTTTATATCCTGCGCCTGCTTGGCAAGCTCCGGACCGTAGGATTGGAAGGTCTCGGAATAAAGTCCGATGCTTTCATCCGGCTTGCTTGTTTTGGCCTTCTCATCCTGCAGCTTGGTATACAGATCGATGCTGGCTTGAGGAAAATTACGGTGCAGCGAGTTGGCATACGGATCGGCTACGTACACAATCTGATTATAATTTTCGATCCCGGAAGCCTCGTATTTATCCTGGATCGGTTCCTTATTGCCGTCTTTGACCGTGTAATGCGTGCCTTCTATTCCCCATGTTTGCAGATCGAATACTTCCGGAGTCATCCACTTGTCAATCGCGGTCAGGATGGCGTCCAGCTTTTCCTCAGGCACTTTCTTGGAGATCGCGAGCATGCCCAGGAACCCGGGGCCTTTCGGGTTGTAACCATTAATTGAAGTAACCGGGTAGAACGCCTGCTCATCCTTGGCGGTTGGATCGACCTTGCCCAGCTTGCTGATCATTTCCTGCATATTGCCTGTTTTGTCGGCGATGATGCCGGCCTTGCCTGATGCGTAAATTTCATCGACCTGGCTTGGCTTCAGGGAAGCGAAGTCGGCCGGGATCAAGCCGTCTTTATAAGCCTTGTTCAAATACTCCAATGCCTCTCTGGTTTCCGGCAGCAGATCCGCATTCTCCAGCTTGCCGTCACGAACGACCCAGCTCCCCGTTGCTCCCGTTCCATTTGCCCCCGTAAAGCTGTTGATAATGATGCCCAATGTTCCCATATCTGTCGGCAGCACATTTGCTGTGAAGCCGATTGTATCGTCCTTGCCGTTCCCGTCAGGGTCCTGTTCTTTAAACGCTTTCATAACCGTGTACAGCTCATCGGTTGTGGTCGGCACTTGAAGGCCCAGTTTATCCAGCCAATCCTTGCGGATGACAAAATAACGCGCGCCCTCCGCACCGCGGGGTCTCGGAATGCCGTAGTTTTTGCCGTCCTGCATTTTGGACGCTTCCCAGGCTGCAGCCGGAACCTGTTTGAGAATATTGGGATATTTGCCGTACAGCTCAGTCAAATCCCAGAATGCTCCCTGCTTCGCCGATGTGCGGAATACCGTGGAGAACGGATCGTCAACCATGACCACATCCGCAATATCGCCGGATGACAAGCTTACATTGAGGCGCTCCTTGTAGTTGTTGGCGGATACCCATTGAATGTCCAGTTTGGTGTTGGTCGCTTCCTCAATCGCTTTTTGCACATCGCCTTTGGGATCCGGCGGATTTGCGGTTGAAAACGCACTCATAATTTTGATTGCTGTTGGTGCGCTTGCCGCTTCTCCCGATGCTCCGGATGGGGCATTTCCTTCGCTGCCGCCTGGCGAAGCATTTCCGCCGCAGCCCGACAATACCGTCAAGCCGAGCACCACTGCCGCTGCCAGCATCATTTGTTTCTTTCTTTTCATGTACATCCTCCCTTTTCTTTGCGGTCAACATTGAAGTGTGATTGTTGAATACCTGTGTTACGACTTGAAGTCTATATGAGTCCGCGTTTTCCAACAAGCTGACTTTTTTGTATCGCCGGATGGGCATGCATTTGCACATTTTTGCAATTATCAGAGTTCTGCAAGAGAGGGATAAATACGCCGGAACCCGCAGCACTGCAGCGTTTTCAGGTACACGACCGGTTAGAGGCCCCCTGCCCGCAGCAATCCCTTCCGGGTTGCCTGAAGAGATATGGAAAAAATCGCCCCCTGCCTTATCAAAGGCGGGGACGATCTGGATGCTTGCGTCTGATGCGGTCTTATCGGCCTCATATCTGAAAGTCTGACCGGTGTGCAGCCGGTCTTTATCGAATCGAGACTCGAGTCGCTTAATTCTCAAGCATCCCCATGAGGCGTACCGGGATGTCCCAGCTGCCTCAGCATAGCCGTGACATTCCCCCGGTGGTACGTCCCGTGATTTATTAGGGTGCTGAATGAAATCCACATACCGGGCCTTAAACTCACCCGAAGGGCACATGGCTTCAATATCTTCATGCATCGCGATAAATGCCCGAAAACGATCACTCAATCCGCTCATCATCCCGCCAAGCTCTTCAATAGTCTTGCCTTCTGTATCCGCCACCAAACGATTCGTGGATTTCTTTAATTCCTCTACATATTCGGCTGACATGTCGGTTACACCGCCTTTGGCAAGGAACGCCAGCCAATAGCAATCGATAACATAAATATGCGTCATGGCATCGTAGATTGTCGGGAACACACTTACAATCTCCGAACGGTACACTTCATCGGAAAGCTCCTGTAAATATGCACATACCTTCTGGTTAGCCCAAACATGGTAATCGTACTGCCGCAATGCATGCTGCTTCAATTGTTATTCCCCTTTCGCGGGGAATCGCGCAGTTTATGGGCTATTATGCGCTATGCCCCTTATGAGTTGTTTGCCCTGGAAAGTTGTTCGTTCTCATTTCAAACGCCTCCTCTTTCTTTATAACCAATATTTTAGCATGTATGAGGCGCTCAAACCGCCGGTATTTGAAGTTCACCAACGGGAAACCAATCCTTGGAAGCCGTATCCTTCAGGTATACGCGAATGGGGTAGTCTCCTTTTGCGCTGAACGTATAGTCGAATTCGCTTGACCGAAACCAGAACTTCTCTTTTTTATCTTCAATGTGCTGTGTTTGAATGGTTTTGGTTTCGTCGTTGGGGTCGGTTATCTCTATTTTCAAATCGGAGATGTCAGTTTGCAAATTATCCACCTGCACAAATACAGTGAATGTATTGCGGGAACCCTCTTTTACTCCCCCAAAAATCTTTTGATCGTCATCCAATACCGCAATATTGACATTTGGCTTATAGATTTTCACTGTGTTCCTGGATTCATCCCATGAGACTAATGTGTGGCTCGTATCAGATAATTGATCTACAGACAGGTAAGCCTCCCCCTCGGATAACAGGCCTTCCCGGTCCTGCAGCACATTATTGAAATAAACGGCTATTGCCGAATTGTTCGATGCCGCATAAATCACGGTTCCCCCCGAAAGAATCATGGTCATAAATAACAAGACATATTTTCTTAGCTTCATCAAAGCTTCCTCCTCTTTATGGGTCTATGTTGGTTATACCTGCCATATTTTAGAAGGTTGCGCTTATCCTATATGGCATTCAAAAAAGGAGCCGCCGGCGGCAGCTCCTTCATCATGTTTATGAATGATTTTAAATAAAGCCCCCATTGACACGAATGGTTTGTCCGGTAATCCACTGAGATTCTCCGCTTGCCAGGAATAACACGACATTCGCAACATCATCAGGCTCTCCCAGACGTCCGAAGGCGTTCGTTTTGCGGGTAGCATCAATTTGCTCCTCCGTTTTGCCAACGGTGAAAAGCTCTGTATTAATCGGGCCTGGCGCAACCGCATTGATCGAGATCCCTTTGGGACCGAGCTCTTTGGCCAGCTGACGGGTAAACTGCTCCACGGCTCCCTTGGTTGCTGCATACACACTGTAAGTGGGGAACATCTGACCGACAACCGAAGTGGAGAAATTGATAATACGGCCGCCGTGTTCCATATGTTTTGCGGCCTGCTGGATCGCAAAGAAGGTCCCTTTTACATTAATGGCAAACTGCTTGTCAAAATCCTCTTCCGTCATGCTTGCAATCGGTTTGGTTATCATAATGCCTGCGTTATTGACAAGAATATCGATTCGTCCGTAGACCTTCAATGTCGCCTCAAACAGATTCTCCACTTCAGCTGCTCTGCTGATGTCCGCCTGGATGGCTGCCGCTTCCCCGCCGCTGTTCCTGATTCCGGAAACAACCTCTTCCGCTTTGCCCGGGCTGCTCGCATAGTTAACCACTACCTTGGCCCCGTTCCGTGCCAGCTCCTCAGCTATTTCACGCCCCATTCCTCTTGATGCGCCTGTGACTAACGCTACTTTGCCTGCAAGTTTGTTTTCCATTATGATGAACCTCCCAATTTTCTAATTAAGTTTATGATGACCCAACTATACCTGGATAAACCGGTTCGCTTCATTTAAAAGTCGATACCGAATGTTCAACTCGTTCCTGTGATTTGATTATATAATATCGAAAATCAATAATCAAGTAACATATTTTAATTTTTGTCATTTGTTTATCGGGGTAACAAAAAAGAGAAAGTCTTTCGGACGGTTAGCGTCAGAAGTTCTTCCTCTTGTATATCATCGAGTTATCCCCGAAAGGAGCAGGTCCCAGACGGCATCAAATTCCTGATCAATCGTGGAAAGCAACCATTCATAGGCATGAGCCGGATGATGAAAGCGTGAAGTCGCGATAAACATTGCATTGGCCATTAGCTCAGGCTCACCTGATTTAAATTCAAGGAGCTGCATTCCCCTCTCGATGATTCGGGAAACCTGAAGAATAAGGTTACGGATATGGGACTTAATCATGTCCACAGACTCCAGGGTAACAGCTGTATACATCGCGAACATCTCCGGGTCTTCCGCGGCGTATTTCCTTTTACTTTGTACCAGCGTCTCAAACCACATCCGCAAGCATTCAGCAGCTCCGGCTTCGGTTATTCCGGAGATCGTGGCCAGGGGATCGGATATCTGATGCAGCCAGCGCTCGGTTACGGCCTCCCGCAGAGCGGCTTTACTGGGAAAGTGGCGGTAGATGGTGCCATGACTGACTTGAAGCGCGCGGGCCACATCCACAACGGAGGTTTTGTCTGGTCCAAAGCGCCGCAGCACCTGCTCTGCCGCATCTAAAATCGTTTCTTTCGTTAATGGCAGATCATTTATCATATTCTAGTCGAAGAGCAAACAAATCCCGGCAAATGAGCAGGATTTTATTTCCTTGCCCTTCTTCAAGCCTCCTTGTTTATATTACAACCAACCATAACATAACAATAATAAAGTATCAATATCGTTATTTTGTTATTCGTGTCCGACCTTTCAATTCTTCATGCATGCTGTTTACGGCACTGATAATCATAAATAGCCTTGTAGAACAGATACTCATTGAAGCTTGGCCACATCTCATCAGTAAACCATAGTTCGGACATCGAAGACTGCCAAAGCAGAAAACCGCTTAATCTTTTCTCTCCGCTTGTTCTGATGATAAGTTCTGGACAAGGGGATTCGGAGGTGTACAGGAAACGTTCGAATTCCTCTTCGGTAAGCTCATGCGCTCCGTCTTTCAAATACGACTTCATTGCATGGATAATTTCACTGCGTCCGCCATAATTCACAGCAAAATTAACGGTCATATCCGTGTTCGATTTCGTTAGTGCGGCGGCGTGTCTCATCATGTCCTGAGTTTCTGCTGAAAATCTGGAGATGTCGCCAATAAAGTTTATCCTGATCTTGTTTCTGTTCATTTCATCCAATGTATCATCGGTTATAAATTCATGAATCAGATTGATAATATAATCAACCTCTGCCCTGGGACGCTTCCAGTTCTCCGTGGAGAAGGCATACAGAGTCAGAAATTCCACGTTGTTTTTCCTGCAAAAGCGTATGGTTCTTCTCATGGTCTGCATTCCTGCAAAATGTCCTGCTGTACGAGGCAATCCCCTTCGGGTTGCCCACCTTCCATTACCGTCCATCATGATCGCGATATGTCTTGGCAGCACGGCATTCCAATTAATTTTTTTCCTCCAAAACCTTGCTCGTACCGAATGATTTAAGCCAAAAAGCAAGTTCCACACCGCCTCTTTTGAATATACATTTCTAGGGATTTACGCTCTTCAGCAGTAAACAAAATAAGAGGAGATGCTTAAAAGGACATCTCGGATTGCGTGATATGATAGCCATTTTCATCATGTGTGATCACTTTTATATAGCTGCTGTTCGCATCAATTAACCATACCGTATCTTTATCGATTTGAACAAATTGTAAGCCAGATCATCATCAGACCAAGAAATATATTGTTTTTGGACATATCATTCTCTCCTTCAAATGGAGAAGAGGAGGAAGCCAAGCGCTAATTCGCCCCTGCCCTCTTCGAATTATTTTCTGGCTACAATCATGAAGCGTTTGGAGTTGGTCTTGATTCCTCTGCCGGTTTGGTTTTCATGAATGAATGCTTCAAGTATGGCAAAATCATCCGAGCCTTGACCGAAATTCGGGATGATCGGAGTATGCTTCAGCAGGAACACCAAGTCTTCGTATGTCTTGTAATATTCCGATGCATCGAAGTCAAACGACTGGATATCGCTGAACCCGGCTTCACTCAATTCTGAAATATATTTATTTTTCAGTGTCCCGTCCTGAGCCGCTTTCTGCCCTCTGCCAAAAGCTCGGGTGAGATTGAGCTTATCGTCTTCGCTTACTTGCTGGGTCAGGAAAACACCGCCACCTTCTAAGACCCTGGCAATTTCCTGTGCGGAAAAGGGCGCATGCCGGCAGGACACCACATTAAAAAATGCCGCAGGAAAATCGATTTTTTCAGCATTCATTGGCAAAATGCGCACATTGGATTTCTTCGATTGTTCCAGATTGGCAAGAGCAGCTTGAATCATGCCGGGTGAATCGTCAATTCCCACCAGGAGTGCAGCATAATCGGCTATCGATAAGAGAGCTTCCCCGCCGCCAGTCCCGATATCCAGCAGCAGATCGGATTTCCTGCACCTCCGGGTAACCTCAGAATAAAAGTCCCATTTCACGCCTTCAGACTCGCATTGCACCTTACTGAAATCCCAACCGTTTAATTGCCCCACCCGATCGTAAAACTTCCTGTATTCCAACTCGTTCATATCGTTCTCCGCCTTTTCAAATGAGATCAAAAACCGGTTTTCATGCTTGCTTACCTATCGACTCAGAGTCCCCGTTATCTGCAGCGTATTTCTTCTCAAGATCCAAATCCCGCGCAAAACCGATGCAATCTGCTGTACCCCTCTTCAAATATAATAATGGCTCTGCCTATTCTTGCAGGACTTCAGTTGATTCTGCATTCCGCCGTCCTCCCCATAGCTGCCGGCACCCATTTTTTCCTCTTTCTGTATTCGAGTTTTCCTCTGCATTTCCCTCCTTATCACGACGCCAGCTTGGCTTCACATGAAAAAAGCAGCTATCGTGCATAGGTGCACGATAACTGCTTCTTTAGCAGGCTTCAGCTCTTACCGGTAATCCGGCAGAAAATGTTGATTTACTTCGAGCATCTCATCCACCAGAGCCTTAATGGTGTCAATCGGCAGCTCCGCGGAAGTATGCGGGTCAAGCAGAGCAGCATGGTAGATATGCTCGCGTTTGCGGGTTACGGCGGCTTCTATGGTCAGCAGCTGCATGTTGATGTTCGTCCGGTTAAGCGCAGCAAGCTGCGGCGGAAGCGCGCCGAACCGGGTCGGCGTCACGCCCTCTCCGTCTACGAGGCATGACACCTCCACGCAGGCTTCTTCGGGAAGATTCGAGATCAGGCCGCCCGTGTTCAGGACGTTGCCCGCGATTTTAAACGGTACATTCGTCTCCATGGCCTCCATAATATAGGAGGCATATTCATGCGTACGGACATGGGATACCGACGTGTTGTGCACCAGATCATTCATCGCCTGCTCCCAATACGCCTTGCTGCTGCCTCCCCATCGCTTGAAATTTTCCGTAGGGACATTGTATTTTTCCAGAAGCTCCGGATACGCGTTCTTGATAAAATAAGGCACGTACTCGGCTCCATGCATGCTGGACTCGGTTACATAGTAGCCGAAGGTTTTCATCATTTCGTACCGGACCATATCGTCATGCGTTCCCGGCCTTGCGGCCGCCCGCCGTTTGATCTCCGGGTAGAGATCCTCGCCGTTCCGCGTAATATCCAACAGCCAGGCTTGATGATTAATGCCGGCAATCCGCCAGCGCACATCTTTGGTACTCATACCCAGGCCTTCAAGAAGCTCCTTGGCACATACCTGCACGCTGTGGCAGAGACCGACCGCCTTAATGCCGGTTTCCCTCAAGACGGCTCCCGTGAGAATCGCCATCGGGTTCGTGTAATTCAGGAACCAGGCGTCGGGACACAGCTCTTCCATATCCCGGGCGAATTCCAGCATGACGTCAATGGTCCGCAGTCCCCGGATAAGGCCGCCCATTCCCAGCGTATCCGCATAGGTTTGCTTTAAGCCGTATTTGCGCGGAATTTCGTGATCGCTCCGGATGACGGGCTCGAACGCGCCGACAGAAATCGCGTTGATCACGTAGTTAGCTCCTTTAAGCGCTTCACGTCTGTCTGCATAAGCCTTGATGGTGGCCTTCCCGCCAAGATTCCGGTTCAAATTGACAAGCATCTTCTCCGATTCCTTCAGGCGCTCCAGGTCGATATCGTGCAGCGCGATATGCGCATCGGCGAGAGCCGGCGTTAGCATGCAATCCCCCAGAACGTTTTTGACGAAAATGGTGCTGCCTGCACCGATGAATGCGATTTTTGGCATGGCTTCTCTCTACTCCTTTTTTTGGTGTGCTCCTGCTAATGTGTAAATAATATCTGTTCACCCGAGAGCCGCTCCAATGCCATTTGATCTTCCGACCGCTGTTGTACCCTTGGCATGGCGCTTGCGCTTGGGCGATTACCCCTTCACGCTTCCCATGACAATGCCCTCCGCAAAATACTTCTGCAGGAAGGGATAGACGAACAGGACAGGGAGCACCGCGACGAAAACCTGTGCCGCCTTCGATGTCCGGTCGGATACCTCAGCCCACTTCAAGACATCATTCGCCGTCATCAGCGATAAGTCGCGGTTGATGATAACGGTCTGAAGATAGCTTTGCAGCGGATAATTGTCCGGCCTGTTCATCAGTATCAACCCGTCGAACCAGGCGTTCCAATGCGTGACAATGCAGAACAACGTCAGTGTAGCGACTGCCGGAGCCGACAAGGGAACGGCAATCCGCCACAGCGCCTGCCATCTGCTTGCCCCGTCGATCTGTGCGGCCTGATCGATCTCATCCGGCAGCGATTTGAAGAAATTCAGCAGCAGGATGACGTTGAATATCGGCACCGCTCCGGGAAGAATAAGCGCCCAGAACGTGTCGATGATGCCAGTCATCTTGATGGTCATATACCAGGGAATCAATCCCCCGCTGAACAGCATGGTCAGGACGAAATACCAGGCATAGAAGTTCCGGAAACGAAATTCCCTGATTCCCTTGGACAAGGGGTAGGCGATCAAGATCGTAAGCAGCATGTTCAGCGGGACGCCAACAGCCACCCTGCCCAGTGAAATAAGGAAGGCTTGCCCGAACTCGGGCTTGCTCAGGACAAAAGAATAGGATTTCAGGTTAAAGCCGACAGGCCAGAGACTCACCTTTCCCGATCCCACTGCGTCGCTGGAGCTGAACGAAATGGCAAGCACGTTCAGCAACGGAAACAGACAGGCCACGGCTACTGCCGTCAGGAACAAGTAGTTGAACGCGAGAAACGTCCGTCTGCCCATAGATGCGTGTTTATTCATGATCAACCCACTTTTCCTAGAAAATCCGATAGTTCGTCAGCCGGTACGCGAGTACGTAGGACACCCCGATCATGACGAAGGAGACGACCGATTTGAACAAGCCGACAGCTGTTGCTACGCCGTAATTGGCATTTTCAAGCCCGATGCGAAAGACAAGCGTATCGATAATATCGCCTGTTTTGTAGACCTGCGGGCTGTACAGATTGAATACCTGCTCGAAGCCCGCATTGAGCACATTCCCCAGACTGAGCACCGACATAAGCACGATCATCGGCAGCAGGGCGGGCAGCGTAACGCTCACCGTCTGCCGGATTCTCCCTGCCCCATCAATTGAAGCGGCCTCATAGAGAGCCGGATTGATGCTCGTCAGGGCAGCCAGATAGACTATCGTTCCATACCCGAATTCCTTCCAGACATCGGTCAGCGCCAGCGTGTAAGGGAACCAGCCGGGATCGCCCAGAAAATAAACGGAGGGAATGCCGAGCGAACCAAGCAACCCGTTGACAATGCCTGTCGATGGAGAGAGGATATCAATCAGAATCCCGCTCAGAATGATCCATGACAGGAAATGCGGAAAATAAATAATCGTCTGCACACTCCGCTTGAACAGGCGGTGACGGGCTTCGTTCAGCAGCAGGGCGAAGGTGACGGGAACGATAATGCCCCCGATCATTTTCATTCCCGCGATGAAGAAGGTGTTGCCTAACACGCTTAATGTTCCGGGGAGATGCAGCATATACTCGAAGTTCTTCCATCCAACCCAGGGGGAATGAAACATCCCCTTGGACGGAACAAATCTCTCAAACGCCATTATGATCCCTGCCATCGGCACGTAGCTGTAGACGAGCACCAGGAGAAATCCGGGAAGAATCATCAGGTGAAAGGGCAGTTCCCGGATGGTCTTACGTTTCATTGCGTATTCGCCTCTTCCCTGCCGGAGGAAGCTCTCCCTTAATGGGAGGCTTGCCAATCATTCACTTCTCCGGTAATCGTACTGCCGCCAAGATCATTCCACTGCGTTACAAATTTATCGAACCCGTCGATGGAGCCGCCCATGATGATTTGGGTAAACACTTCAAGCTGCAGCTTTTGAAGCGTCGCATTGTTATCCGTCATTCCCTGCGTCGGAGCTCCGTAGTAGGCATCGTCGACAAGCTGGGATTTCTCGGAGTAGCCTTCGATAACCGCCAGTGCGCCTTCAGGACCGTACATCAGATTATTGCCCCACATCTTGTTGTCTCCTGCGCGGTAGGCCAGAATATTATCGTAGTAGCCCTTCTCTTCCGTATTCAGAGCAGACGGATCCTTGGAATCCAGCGCCTTGACCACATTCAGATGAGCGTCCAGGTTCTTGCGCGGCGCTTCGCCGTAGAGGAGCGCGTATTCGAACAGCGCGATGTTGTTGCTTGAGCTGTACACATCCGGCTGTGCCGTTGTGCCCCAAAGCTTCTCGAAGTCAAAATTCAGCAGCTTGACGGCCGCTTCCGGATTTTTGGCTCCTTTTTTGACCACATAGTACGTGCTGATGGCAAAAGGCACCTGAGCCTTGGCCGGCTGATCATCCGCCGAAACGATCGGAATCGGCTTCCATTCCATGGCGGGATCCACATTCTTGCCATCCTGGAGCCAGCCCGCATTCCAGAAGAAGCCGTAGAACATACCCAGTTTGCCGGCATTGGCGGATTCGCTTACCTTCGTCGCATCCTTCGTGCCGAATTCCTTGTCGAGCAGTCCATTCTTGTACATCTCCTGCAGTTTCAGCAAAGCCGCCCTGGTCTCAGGCTGCACGCTTCCATAAACCAATTTGCCGGAAGCGTCCTTCACCCAGGTGTTCGGGTAGGAATGGAATCCGTTGAAGAAGCCCTGCATACCGGCGTAGAACCCGAAAATATCCTTGTTGATGCCCAGGCCGTAAGTATCCGCTTTGCTATTGCCATCCGGGTCGTTCTTGACGAAAGCCTCAGCGGTTTGGATTACATCATCCATCGTCTTGGGCTCAGGCAGCCCCAGCTTCTTCAGCCAATCGGTCCGCACCCACAAAACATGCGTTTGGCCAAGTCCGGAGGTCATGTTCGGAAGGCCGTACAGTTTGCCGTCGAAGGTCGCGGATTTGATGGCATTGCCACCATCCTGCGACATGATGTCCTTCGTAAGCCCGGATCCATATTGATCATAGAGGGAGGTCAAATCCTCCAGTGCATCGTCTTCGACAAGGCCCTTCAGCTGCGATGCGCTGACCGGCGTAATATCGGGCAGATCGCCCGAAGCGATGGCGATATTCAGCTTCTGGTCATATTGGGCGGTAGGCGTCGTCCATAAGTATTTGACTTTAACGCCCAGGTCGTTCTCATACGCTTTCGACCAGACGTTATTTTCAAGCGATTCCCTTTCATTGTACTTCGTTCCCTCGGTTATCCCCCGCACAGCCGTTATTTCAATTGGCGGATCATATTTGCCCAAAGGCTCTGCCGGAACATCCGGTTTGGGAGTTTCATTAGTTGGTGCGTTCGCTTCGGGCGCCGCTCCTTCGTTATTCCCGTTGCCTCCGCTGCATGCTGCCAGCGTCAGGATGAGAATGACGGATAGTAAAAGCGCAATTCCCTGTTTTCGTTTTTTCATGATGAGGATATCACCTTTCCCCTTATCTATTTTCTATTGCACCATGATTATAGCAAACGCTTGCACAGCCCCGTGAGCGGCTCTGATTCTAAGTAAGTTCGAATATTTTCTTCTCATTGGAGCCTGGAGAAAATAATCGCCGCACCTTTTGAAGAAAATGTTCTCTCTCGGCTGATGATTCATCATGAAAAAGCACAAAAACCCGATCGCGTTCAGGCCGAATGGCCGTGATCCGCTCTCGGGCTTGAATAGATTCAGGCTCGCTCTGTATGCCGCTGTCTGTATTCGCTTGGCAGCAGGCCGGTTTGTTCCTTGAATAATTTGCTGAAGTAACGCTGATCCGTAAAGCCGCATTTCTCGGCGATCCAATAGACGGGATGGTTCGTTGCAATGAGCAGCTCCCTTGCCGCATGCAGGCTTGCGGCCTGCAGGAAGTGGCTGAACGTCAGCCGCGTAATATCGCGGAAGCTGGTGCTGAAATAACTTTTGCTCAGGTTCACCAATTGGCTGATCTCACTCTGCTTCATATGCACGGCCGGCTGCTCCGTGATCAGATCAACCGCCTTGACGATTGAGCGTATGACATCCTCGGAATAGGCGGAGCTACGCAGCCATGCGGCCAACTCAGCGCGAAGCCCTTGCAGCCAGACTGCAGTCTCCTCCCCAGGCGGACTGGACCATTTGTCCCAGCCGAACATCGGGAAGCTCCGCCTCCATCGTTCCATGGCAGCTAGCAGAATCGGCTGAAGCTCCGCAGCATCGCTTCCTTCCAGCTCCGCGACCGCATCCGCCAATGCCTGGAAGCTACCGTCATCCATGACCCACAGCACTCCCGCCGCCCGCTCGGCTGCCGCCTTCCGCGCATGCGCAGGCTTCGTTTTGACAAGAGAGCTCCCTGGAAGATCCTGGCGGACAGCTCTGAGGATTCGCTCCATCGTGAGGTCCAGATCAATCTCCTCAAGCTGGGTTTTGACGATATAATCGACCGCTCCCATGCGAAGCGCTTCCTGGATGAAATCGAAATCCTGATGACAGGTCAGAATGACGACCTTGATTGCGGGATCGAGCTCCTGCGCTTGTTTGACCAGCTCCAGCCCTGACATCCCGGGCATCGTAATATCGGTCATCAGCAGCTGGACGGGGTGCACCCGCAGAAACTCCATGGCCTTCTCGCCCGTCGCCGCTTCCCCGGCAATCTCAACTCCGAATTTATTCCACGGGAACATTAGCCGCATCCCTTTGCGCACCAGGCTTTCATCATCCACGATCAGGGCCTGAATCAAGGACATCCACTCCTCTTAAGGTATCCGGGAGCCGAATGGCGATCGTCGTACCGATGCCGGCCCCGCTTTCAATCATCAGCTGCGCTTCTGCGCCATAATAGACGGATAACATTTTTTTCACATATCTTAAACCGATCCCAAGCCCCGACTTGTGCAGCTGGCCGTCACTTTCCTCCAGCATCTCCAGCAGCTTTTCCTCCGGCACTCCCTTGCCATCGTCTGTCACCCGCAGATAGAGCGCATGCTTCTCCCGGGTTATCTCAACCTCGATTTCACCTTTATCGTCGTCGTCGAAGCCGTGATACAGCGCATTTTCCACAAGCGGCTGAAGAATGAAACGCGGAATCGGGACATCAAGGCAGTCCGGGTCTACGAGCAGCTTCACATTGAAGGAATGATCATACCGGATATTCTGGAGCTCGATATAATCGCGAACGGCGTCTACCTCTTCCTTCACGGTAACGATAATATTCTTCTTGCCCAGATTATAATGCAATACCCTCGTAAAAATCGATACGAGCCTCGCAATATTTGTCTGACCCTCCAATCTGGCCAGCCATTGAATCGTATTCAACGTGTTATGAAGAAAATGCGGATTGATCTGCACAAGCAGCTTCTCCACCTCGAGCTGGCCTCTTCGCTTCTCCTTGTCCTCCACATCCGAGATCAGCTCCGATATGCGTCGGCTCATTTGGTGAAAGTTAGCCAGTATGTGATTGAACTCCGCAAGCCCGGTTGCCGATACGCTCGTCAGAGACGGATTGTAGCTGAATCTCGTGATTTCCCTGTTGATGATGCGTATAGGTCTGTACACCATCCGCCAGATCAGCCAGGCTAGAACGATGCCCAGAATGAGCGAGAACGAAGCAAACAGGATAAACTGCGACAGCCATTTGTTCATCTCCCGGTTGTACGCATCCTTGGGAATAAGCTGGTATAGCGTCCAGCCCTGCCTTCCTGCAGCCTGAAAGGTCTGATACGTCCCTTCTGGCACAGCAAATGTTGTCCCGATATCAACAGACTCATCCGCCATATTGCTGAATGCAGCCTGCCCCGTCGGCGTGGTCAGCACATGATATACGGGATAATCCACCGTGGAATCCGGCTCGGCTGCCGCAGTGAACAGCGCTTCGAGTCCGACGACCTTCGTCTCAATATAGGCATAGATCGAGCGCCCATTCCCATATTCCAGCTTGCGGAGCAGAGAGAACACGAGCTCCTGCTGATTTCCTTGGTCCAGTGATTCATAAGGCCCATAATAAGTGAACAGCTTCTGCTTGAAGAACGCTTTCAGATTTTCCGGCTTGAAATTAATCTTCACACTGGCATTGGGAAATAATAAAGGCTCTGCCAGCTCCGGCGCGTAATAGAACATAACCCCCAAATTGGGGTTGGAGAAATTCACGTTCGCAACGGACTGATTAATATTGCGGAACAGGATCGAGCGGTTGAACGAATCCTTGCTGGTAATGAACGTCACAACGTCCCGGCCGATCCCGCCCTCGATATCCATCAGCTGCGACACCCTGCCGAGTTCATCGAGCTTCCGTTCAAGCTCGTCCCGCTCCCGCTGCACCTTATCCAGCCAATCCGCCTCGATCTTCTGGGTTTGCACAATATAGATCCACCGGTAAGAGATATACCCGGTCAGCAATATAGGAATGATCGTCGCGATCGTCAAAATAATGGCCAGTCTGCCCTTGAGAGACCTGATCAATGAAAAGCGATGGTCCTGTTCCATGCGCCAGGCTCCTCCAATGCGATGAGTGTAGAGAACAGGATTATCTTATCACAAGGGTGGTTCCATCGCTTAATGGAAATCACAAGAAACGCCCAAATATGCTATCTAAAAATCCCAATTAACAGATAGATTGATGCTGCCTCTCCTTTCAAATTTAAAATGCCAAATATCGAACTATAGCACTCCAAAAAAAACAGGAAGTATTGGAAAGGAATTCAAAAGGCCTAGTTTAAAAGCTGGAATTTCATTAAAAGGCAAGGTAAATAGTCTCTTTTTCGACGAAACGATGTTAAAATATGTCGAAATTTAGATGGCACGTTCATATGCAATATGATAAGATTAGTAAATATTACCTACTTGGGGGAGGATTTCACTTGAAAAAGGTTTTTAAGATTGGATGTTTAGGTTTTATAGTTTTAATAGTTTTGGGTATAATTATTGCCATTGTGGCTTCAAATGGGGATAAGGAAGATACCACGACGACATCCACTGGTTCAACAGCTTCAAATACGCCGGAAAAACCTGAAGAAAAGAAATTATCAGTTATTGGTGAAGAGTTGAAAGTCGGGGATGTCATCTTCAAGGTAAATAAAATCTCAACAACAAAAGAAATAAAAGATGGGGAATATTTTTCGTTTAAACCAAATTCAGAAGGAAGCGAATATCTTATCGTGAATGTCACTGTTAAAAACAGTGGAACTGAACTTATTACTACGGATTCATCATTTTTTGAACTCAGAAAAGGAGAAATAAAGTATGCTCCTTCATCTCTAATAACGACTTCGAACGAATTCTTTATGTACGAAGGCATCAATCCAGGATTATCCCAAACAGGAAATGTCGCTTTTGAAATACCAGAAAATGAAAAAGATTTTATTCTCAATGTCCAGACTGGATTTTTTGGAACTGAACAAGGTCAAATTCAATTAAAGTAAGAAGAAACTAACTTAGCCGTCCTTTGGCGGCGCAGTAGTTTCTTCCCTCAAACCTTATAGAAATTTATAGGCGTGAAACTTATAAATTCTATAAGATTGAATAAACACTACTTTCTGTGAGCTTGAAATGCTGCATAGAAATCGATAATCCAATTAAAAAAGCAGCCCATTCCTTCATAAGAGGACGGGCTGCTTTTGCTCACTTCAGCCCATTTCTCCGCTTTTGCGAAACGGCTTTTAGAAGATTCCAGTGCCAATTTGACAGTCTCCGAACCAGCAGCATGCGCAGCGGCGGCTCGTCCAGACAGACAATATCCATAATGATGCGTGCTGCACGTACAGGATCGCCTGCCTGGCTGCCTTCGATTTGTTCACGGAAACGGTTCACGTTGCAAGTTCGTAAGTTCAACAGAGAAAGAGTCTAGAGAAAAATTAACCGCCCTACATATCCTGTACCTGGTGTATAACCGTCTCCGTTCATCATGGTATCAACGCCCCACGCCTTTGCAATCTGTATAACATCCTCTTCATCTGGAAATTTTGCATCTTCTTCATCAGCTTCAAGCTCTAATTCATTGTAAATGATATTCAATTCATGCTCTTCCACAGTACCGGCACCGTCATTCTTGATGATTCCTCCTTGTTCGCCCGAAAAGGCAAATGCTCTTATTACGTTACCGTTCACAGCTTTCATCCATGCATAGTATCCAACGACACGATGATTGCCGAAATATTGTGTTTCTTCATAAAAGCTGCTCAAGCTCATAACCATAGAGGTTATACTGCCAGGATCATCTTGATCCCCGCTGAAATCCGGCAGCAATGCGCCAATAACGAATGTCCATCCCTGCAGCTGTGGGGAAACAAATATCAACTTGCCGTTAGCTGAATCGACTCCCGTTTTCCCGGAAGGTCCGGTTCATTCTCTACAGCTATTTCATCGTACGTGCTCGAGATGTCTTTTCTGCGTGTTAATTTCTTCATCCAATCATTTAAACTCACTTTTGTTCGTCTCCTTGTCATTATTGTTCAATAGTCACTCTTTGTTTTTTCTTAAACCAGTGCACAATCGATTTCACTTGTTCAGTATCGAAAATGTTCTTTGAGTTGACTTCGAGAAGAACCCTCCCACTCCTGCATGCGATCGGAAAAATAGATAGCCATCAAAAGAAGGGATACCGCATTCCGGCACAATTTAAGGTTATGGGAATAAGTTAATGCGATTATGCGGGATCAACTATTCAGGTCTGATGAGCTCTCCCTCCTGCCGCGCAGAAAACAAAGAAGAAGGGCTCTTCCAACAGTCCTGTAAACCGACTGGGAACAGCCCTTTCATTTAGTGATTTACCTGGTTTGCCTGCTGTCATCGGAGCTGTTCGGGTCCTGATAGAATCCGACTTCAGTTAAACTGGTAAACGCATTCTCTGAATTTCCTTGTCCGTTAATCCGGATATACCGGGCTGATATTTCGCTGAAATCATAGCGCTCGTAGTCCAGCGTAGTCCCGAGACTTGAGCCCGCAAATATTTTTGCCCACCTGATCTTATCACCGGAAACCATAATATCGAATTGCGTCGTCCTGTCGCTCCCTCTGTAGAAAGCCAGCGCCATACTATCCATTCTCTTCATCTCGCCCAGATCGAACTCAATCCAGGAGGCTCCCTCCGCTGACCAGCGGGATTCCGGATTCAGATCCAGATCCAATGCGCGCTCAGGGAAATAGCTCTGGTCAACTCCCCTCGCACGGACCGACTGAACCGGAATTCGATCCATTGCCGTTAATTCCTCAGGCGCGACAATGACCGGGTTCACATCCTGCAGTTCATTTTTCGGTTCATATTTGAAGATGATCGTATACGTTGTCGTTTTGCCGCCTGAAGTTACGCTTACTCTGGCATTGCCCAGCTCATCCACCTGCTGGATCTCCACCTGATCCGATGTATTCTGCGCCACAGCCGTTATGAAAGGCTCTGCGGAAGTATCCGAAGGAAGAACCACGTCATAGATATGGCGGTCCGGCTTATAGCCTTGCAGCAGCTCGCCATTTACACGTAATTCACTTAAGACCGGCCTTGCCGCTTCGTCTAGTTGCCACTGCTCGAGAGGTTTCACCACCGGAGCCGAGGACGGAATGGCTTCTCCTGGCAGAAGAGGTACCATCCACACCGTTAAAGTCTCGTTCGTTACGCCGCTCTGATGGACGGCAAGCTTCTTGATCGCGTCATTATTCCCCTGGCCTCCCGGCTGAAGCGAAGTAGGCAGCGGCTTGGCATCGATGACCGAGAAGGTCGCATCCCCAGCATCCAGCAGCTGGACCCAAAGCCGCTTGTCCAGCTGCGTCAGTACGGCCGATTTGCCATCCGGACTAATCTGAATGTCCGCAGGGGTATGCATGAACCACCAAAGCTCGGAAGGATGGTTGAATTTGATCTCATCCTGAAGAAGCAATTGGGTTCGTCCCTCTACTAACGCCATGCCCCGCTTCGCGGATATGGTCTCGGAGGCATACGCATCCGTCATATCCAGAATCGCCATGGAGCCGTTGTCATTCGATTCGAAGTTCTCTACGGTGCTGGTGCCAAGCGGATTCTGATCCGCTCCCGTACCCGGATTGACAACCAGGGTATTGTGCCCCTCTGCGCGCTTCCTGTAATAGGACCAGCGGGTGCCCTCAGGTGTATTGTCAAAATAGGCCGGCAGATTATAATCGTCCGCTCCAAGATCAACGGCCCACCGGGTTCCCAATGCATCCAGCACAAAGCTGCCGCTGTCCAGATCCGAGTGGCTGACCTGGTGGCTGCCGCCTTTGAGGCCGGCGAACAATCCCTGAGTGCCCTCCCAATCGCTTCGCATGCTTAATGCGCCGACATTCTCGAACAATTCATCCTTGGGAGCGGCATTGCCGGCAGCAGCCGACGGGTAGAGCTCCGGGCGGTACCATAGCAATTCCGCCACTCCGCCGCTCTCGGGATTAACCGATTTATGATAATAAGCAAACTCCGGCCGGTTGAATTGACTGGCGAACCATAAGGATTCTGGAGCCAGAATCCTGCCGCTCCAGGCATCCCCGAAATTAAAGGTGCCTGTCGTTCCCGTCATATACATGGGGAAGTTCACGGTGTCTTTAAATCCTTGCAGCCCGGATAATCCATAATCCGTTCCAAGGGCTGTAAACATGCCGCTCAAATAATAAATGGCATACATACTGCCATATTCCCAGTAGGTCGGCCCTTCCGCCCAGCCGCCATCCGGAGCGTATTCCGCCAGCATTTTCGGCAGGGTGCGCACACTGCCCTCCAGGATCTCGCCTGCCAGAGCTTCAAGCTCCGGAGATTCGTCGCCGATGGCCAGCGCTCCGAGACCGATGCCTCCATTGACCACCGCATTCCAGTTCGTGATAAAAGTAGACCAGGTGGACGGGTTGCGGTACTCGTTAACCGCTTCGTCGAGCCCTTTTTGTTTAATGGCATTGCGGATGACCGTTTTCTGCTCCGGACTCCATGCGTCGTACATCCAGTCGTATCCGATTGCAAAAGCATGAGTCATTTCCGCCGTATCCAGGAAATGGAACGGATTCCAATCCGGAAACTCCGCTGCCGCCTCCAATTCCGTCCAGGACCTGTCGACATACCGCTGATCTCCGGTAAGCTGATACATCATTCCCCAGTGCTGAATCCGGGTCAGCACGGCACGGGAAGTATCCAATATTTCAAGACCATTCGGCTTGACATACTGCGATACTGGCGCATCAAGCATCGTGTCCGCTTCAGTCTGAACCGTCTTGTACCAACGCATCATATTTGGATCCGTCCCGATCAGCGAGCGGATCCTGTCGAAATCGTCTGCGGTCGCCATTAACCGCGGATGCTGCTTGTCAGGGTTCTCTGCTTCCAATTGCGTAATGATATCTGCGCGGGCAGGTCCGATCAGGATAGAGATGATGCCATTCGCTTCTCCGCCCTGTCCGTCCAGGACATGGAATTCGAACTGGTCCATTCCTGTATAATTGGCTGCAGGCGTATAGGTCCAGTTACCGTTCCCGGTGATGGCAACAATGCCATGAGCCGCCTGCGCGTGCACGGAATAAGTCAATGGATCTCCATCCGGATCCGATGCCAGCTGCTCTCCCGTTCCTGTTAACGCGGCTCCCTTCACCGTTGCTTGCTGCAAGGAATGAGCTGCGGGAGGATCGTTGACCGGCTCAATCGTAACAGCAATGTCCACGAGCCCGATGCCGCCGCTGCTGTCGAAAACAGCGAGCAGAACGGAATCGCTGCCGGAGTAATCCTTTCCGGGTGTATATTTCAGTACCGCACTCTGTTCAAGCTGTACAGCTCCATGGAGTGGATATTGCAGTACTTCATAGGAATACGGCGAGCCCGAGGAATCGTGGGCATCCAGATTCAGCGCCAATATTTCATCCTCTGCTCCTGTGCCGTTATAGGTGCGGGTCGCAAGCTCCGACGGCGTACTGCTGACTGCAACGACAAGATAAGCCGCATGCTTGCCGTCCGTCGACTCGGCGGTAATCCTGGCAGAACCGATGCTATTGGCTGTAATGACGCCTTCGGATACGCTGGCAACCGCCGGATCCGAGCTTGTCCACACGATATCCTGAATATTGGCATGAGCAGGGACAACCGACGCATGAACCGTGAATTGCTGTTCCGGTTGAAGCGCGGCGGTCTGGGCATCCAGGGATACGCCTGTTACAGGGAACCACTCCACCAGCTCCAGATCATCGAACCAGGCTGTTCCTGTACCTGTATTGTAATAGGCGCTCACCAAAGCTCTTACCGCGCCTGCGGGCGCTTTGACCAGCGTCTCCGAATAGCTCCAATCGACTGTTTTATTATAATTCGTGCTCGTCACGTTGGAGAGAGTGCCCCCATTCGCATCAAGAAATGCCACACGATAAAACACATTGCTGATAATATTGCTTGTTTTGATCCAGCCTGACAACCGGTACGTGGCGCCTGCTGTTATGCCATCGATAAACTGCGCCGCGTTCGCTTTGGCAATGCTTGACGTCGCCGGGGAAATCTGCAGCGATCTTTTGCCGCTGTGGTAGACATTATCGACTACCGTAACATTAGAAAGTGTGTTGTCCAGCTTCGTAACAATATATCCGCTGGCCTGCCAGTCCGTCCAGTTGTTCCTGGTGCCGGCTGTAACGGTCTCGAACCCGCCATTCGCCACCAAGCCGGGAGCCGTAACAGTTACTGTGGCAGAAGCGGATTGCGATCCGTCCCTTGTGCTGGTTGCCGTGATAACGGTTTCACCAGCAGCCACGCCAGTCACGACGCCTTGATTCACACTAGCCACGCCAGCGTCGGCAGTAGACCATATTACATTCTTCTCAGGAGTGTTGATCGGTCTGGAAGCGGTCGTGGGATACAGATTCAAGATAAAGCTTTGACCCACATCAACAGTGGGATTCTCTTGATCCAGTATAACCCCTGTTATTTCCACTTCATCAACAGCGAGCGCAAATTGTGCCGCCTTGCTGCCATCCTGCGTCGTTGCT
This sequence comes from Paenibacillus sp. JT31N11, assembly GCF_056269285.1. Lineage (NCBI taxonomy): Bacteria > Bacillati > Bacillota > Bacilli > Caryophanales > Paenibacillaceae > Paenibacillus > Paenibacillus sp. JT31N11. Next base: position 75,238 of record NZ_JBWDNQ010000003.1, on the reverse strand, counting down.
GTAATCGTTGCTGAACCAACATTTAATGCGCTCACCAGTCCCGTGCTGCTGACCGAAGCAATGGATGGCGCAGAGCTTGACCATGCCACATTCTTATTCGTCGCGTTGGCAGGGGTGACGATAGGCGCCAGCTGCAGCGATTCCCCTTTAAACAGAGTCCCGTTATCGGGCGAGAAGCTGATCCCGTCTACAAAAACAGCAGAACCCTCCCCCTTGGGCTCCACCCGAAGGTCATCATACCAAACCGACCCTTTGCCCATCCATATAAAGAGCTCGACGGCCATCTTCACCGTTCCCGGAGGAGTCGTAATCGTGCCCATAAGCTGTGTCCAGTCCTGCTTGAGAATATTTTGCTGCCAGACATAGACGGGTCCCTGGTCGGCAGTCGTAATATTGCCGCTGCTATCTGTCATCTGCACACGGGCCCATGCCCCGCCGCCGCTGTCTGCTGCAGCCAGATCCGTCTTCACCCAGCTGCTGATTTCGTAGGTTCGATTGCCTTCCACGTTAATAAACTGATAAATGGACCCGCGTGAATTATTCGCCGACCCGTTCAGACGAAGCGAATGCCCGTTGTTATGACGGACAACACTGTCTACAGCCGGGGTAACCGTGGCGACATTCTGGTTAAAGCCCCAGCCATCCGGCAGACTTCCCGTAAAACGCTCAAAATCCCCATTGCTCGCCAAATTGACGCTATTGGTCGTCGTGAGCATAAAGTGCGCTTCCTTGCTGCCGTCCACCGATGTCGCGGTAATCACGGCTTCACCGCCGCTTAACGCTGTAACCAGCCCCGTGCTGCTCACCGAAGCAATAGACGGTGCCGAGCTTGACCACAGCACGTTCTTGTTCATCGCGCTGGCAGGCGTGATGACCGGCGCCAGCTGCAGGGATTGGCCTTGGTCCAGCGTCCCCGAATCGGGCGAGAAGCTTACCCCGTCCACATGAATGATTGAGCCTTCATCCATCGGCTCCACCCGAAAGTCATCGTACCAGACGGAGCCCTTGCCCATCCAAATAAAGAGCTCGACGGCCATCCTCACCGTGCCGGGGGGAGGAGTCACCGTACCCGTCAAATGCGTCCAGTCTGCCTTCAGAATATTGGGCTGCCAGATATACACGGGCAGCTGGTCGGCAGTTGTGATATTTCCGCTGCTATCCGTCATCTGTACGCGAACCCATGCCCCTCCGCCTCCGGTCGCAGCGGATAAATCGGTCTTCACCCAGCTGCTGATTTCATAGGGCTGGCCCGCTTCCACGTCAAGATACTGATAAACGGACCCGCGGGAATTATTCGCCGTTCCGTTCAATCGAAGCGAATGCCCGTTGCTGTGATAGACGTCGCTGACTACAGACGGGGTAACCGTAGCCGTATTCTGGTTAAACCCCCAACCATCCGGCATGCTTCCTGTAACGCTCTCAAAATCTCCATTGCTCACCAGGTTGATCGCATCCGCCGACGCCGTATGATCATAACGTGGGAGCGGCATAAGCACCATTGGCAGTATGAGGGCAATAACAAGCAATCTGATTAAGGATCTCCTATATTTTGATAGACTCATCTTAATTTCAATCCTCCTCATAAGATTTTTATTGGCTGTATGGAAAATAAAGCCGTACGACCGTTCTGGAATACGCTGCGCTCTCCAGCTCCATTCTCGCTTCATCTCCGTAATAGAGCTTCAATCGCCGGTAAACATTGTGCAGCGCAAACCCTTCCCCTGCATTCTCTGCTTCGAGGCTTCGAATAAGCGCTTCACGATCAAAGCCTTTCCCGTTATCCTCGACACTGTATACGATGTACGGATCCTGCCTTTCGATCCGGATCTGAATCCGGCCTGTGAAATCCTCATTCATAAAGCCATGGAGAATAGAATTCTCCACCAGCGGCTGCAGCAGCAGCTTCAGGCTGGAATGATTGAGCAGAGCGGCATCTTGCGCATCGATCCGGAACTCGAACAGCTCTTCATAGCATTGCTGCTGAAGAATCAGATATTGCGTCACATGCTCGATCTCCTTGCCGACCGTCGTGAGCTCATACCCGTTATTCAACCCAAGCCGGAACAGCAGGGAGAGAGAAACAATCATCTCCTTCACATCCTCCTGCTTGCGGGATTCAGTCTTCCAAAGAATCGTATTGAGCGTGTTATACAGGAAATGGGGATCGATTTGCGATTGAAGCGCTTTCATTTCGGATAGCCGTTTTTGATGCTCCGCTGCCTTCACATCCAGGATCAACACTTCAATTTTTTCAAGCATCGTATTGAAGCGCCCTCCCACCTGAGCTACCTCATCCTGGTAGTCGCTCTCGAAGCGCACAGACAAGTCATTATCGCCGGCACGCGACATCAGCCTTTGCAGCTTCTGAAGCGGGAGAACAAGCCTGTTTGTAACCCACTGCGACAGGAGGAAAACGAGCGGAATCAATAAGCCGATAATAAGGATGACAGCCCAATTAATATACCGGATGTCCTTGAGCAGCAGCTCCTTCGGCTGAAGATAGACCACTTTCCAATTATCCGGAAAAGATATAGCGGCATAGTTTACCAGATAAGATTTCTTGTCAAAGTCGAACTCGAAGTGCTTGCTTCCCTTGTTCAGGCCTGCCAGAAATTCATGATCCCTCACCAAAGGCGCCAAAGGCGAGCTTTGATCCATCATCGGCTCTCCCTCGGCGTTCAGCACCATAATATGACCGCTGTCTCCTGCCAGGTTGGTTTCCACAAATTCCTTGATCGACTCTTCCTTCACATTCACGACCATTTGTACCTTATTTCTGTTCACGGCTGAGATCGGTTCGATCAGCAGGCTGAGCACGCTCGTCTTTCCTTCAAATAGAGGATCCTCATGGGACTGGCTCCAATAAGGCAGCATATTTGCCTTCATTTGTTGAAACAGCTCCGTATCCTCAAAGGCAATCTCTTTCCTGCGCGCATCGCTATTCGAGAAGAATTCTGCTCCGGGGGTATGGACAAGCACCGTCGCAATCGAAGGCTCGATCATCTTCATCTGCATCAATGGCGTCTGGAGCTTATTGTTCAGCGAAAAATAGGAATAATAGGAACCCTCCTGCAGATTTGTGGATGCGGATTGCAGAATATCCTCGAACGGAGGGCTGATCATAAACGTTACCGCGGACAGTCTAACCTTGCGCAGCTTCTCCTGAAGCGCCATAGCGGACTTGTCGATCATCAATTGGCCCATTTCTGCGGCTTTCTTCTCCAGCAGACTTGAGGCGATATAATGAGCGGACAATCCGGTCACGACAATAGAGACAAGGGTAATGAGCATAATGGAGAACCCTATTCTGGATTTGAACGAGCTTCTGTACAAGAGCGTTCTCAACAGCCTTCTCAAGCCTCTTCTCTCCCCGTCTGCGCAAAATATTCAAAAACCCGACCCGCACATTTACATTTCCCTGCGGCTGCGAAACTCTGTGGGCGTATACCCGGTATTTTTCTTAAATACATCGCTGAAGTATGAGCGCTCCTCATACCCGAGCAGCTCGGCAATCTCTGCGATGGGCTTGTCCTCCAACAGCAGCAGCTTGGCCTTTTCAATTCTTTCCTGGGTAATGAACTGCATGACCGACATTCCCGTTATCTTCTTGAACAGGTTGGCGAAATAACTGGCGCTGAGATGCACCTGTCTGGCATAATCGCCAACCATCAAATTGACATGGAGATGATCGCGAATGTAGCTGATCACTTTATTGATCACAACCTGCCCATCGGTATGAAGATGACTCTCAATACAGTCGCAGCATAACCTGCATAAATCCTCCAAGGCCCGTCTCGTATCTCGCTGTGAGCTGTCATGCGAAGCCAGAACGCGTTTGATCTCCTCGAGCACAGTGCGGTCCGCACTGTCGTCGAGCTCGGGAACCGCCTTCTGAATAATGACGGACAGCTCCAAATAGCGTGTTCTGATCATACTCGGCGAGGGGAGCGCCATCCGGGAATCCCATCCCTCAAAGATGAACTCAAGCGCCTGCTGTACTTTTCCGAAATGGCCTGTCCGGATGGCAAAGAGCAGCTCCTTCTCCTTCTCGGCAGAGAGGCGCAGAAGTTCCGCTCTTGGCTTGGACTGGATATTGCTATAGGAGAATACGCTGTTGCCCCCCGTATAGAAGGTATAGGACAGTGCCTCAACTGCTTGCTTGTAGGCGTCCGGGAGATCCGTCAGAGTGTCTGCGACAAGACTCACACCTGCGGATACCGTACATTTTGTGTACTTGGCGATATTATCCCGGCATTGATCGGTCACCGTCACGATATCGGCAGCCTCGCACGGGTTCAGAATAGCGACGAATCGACTGACTGATTCGCGAAAGACGATGCCTTTGGTATTCGTTAGAATCGTTTCCTCTGTAATATTCTGTACTGCAAATCGGAGCATCTCTATTTCGCCTACGGAAATATCCGTTGTGCTCTGCGCGAAATGGTCTACCTCCAGCACAATAACCGCAAGCGGAGACTGCTCCACATCAATCTGCAGAAATTCCCATCGTTCCTGCAGCCTCTCCTGCCTGGCCGTAAAGCGAAGCAGTAAATTCAGATATTCCTGACGCAGCAGCGGCATGCTTTCGCGGAGCATTTTTTGCATATCTCTTGCCTGATTATGCTCCTGCTTTTCCGTTTCCAGCACAGCCTTTGCCTGGAGTACAATTTCCACAAGCTGCTTTGGTGTAAACGGTTTCAGAATATAGTCGTAGGCTCCCATGCGTATCGCTTTCTGGGCATCGTCAAAATCGGAGTATCCGCTGATAAAGATAATTTTACTATGGGGAATGAGAGAAGAAACCTCGCTTATCATTTCTGTGCCGCTAAATTTGGGCATACGAATATCCGTCACGATAATATCCGGTTTGGTCTCCCGAATAAGCGCCATGCCGTCCTCTCCGTTAAAAGCGGTTCCAACAATACGTATGCCGTGCTGCAGCCAATCCATGTCTCTGGAAATCCCGTTAACCACAGCACGAATATCATCAATGACGACCATTGAATAACACGGTGTATCCATCTGTGATACCCTCTTTGCTCATTATCAAAAAGAAGAACTGCCGCTTTCAACCGGCAGGCTTAAGCACCTGCAGGTCTACGGCAGCTCTTTTGATTAAGACCGGGGAACAGTCGTTCTATCAGGCTGTCTATTAATTTAAAAACCGTCCATAAGCCGCATTATAAATTTCCAAAACCTGATCAAGTCCAAGCTGTTTAAGCTGGCTGATATATTTGTCATAATTGGCTTCAATAGATTCTCCGCCCATATACCACTTTTGGGTCGTTTCCCCTACATAAGTCTCTATCTGTGGAACCAATTCCTTGATTTTTTTATCCTCTTCTATTGTAAAGCTTAGAGGCGGCAGTTGGTAGTCGGTGGATATATAATTATTATCCGTATACAATTTGACGCCCTTCAAAGCAATTTCATTCGTCCACTGCTCTTCATAAGCGAAATCCTGCCAGCCTCCAATCAATAATTGAGCACCCGTTTGCTCGCTCAGGTATAAAGGCACAGAAGCTTCCTTCAGCACGGCTTCCGTAAATTTCGGCTTGCCGTCCACCATCGTGTAGGTTTCGCCCTCAATACCGTAGTTAAGCAGGTTCCTGCCCTCCTCTGTCCACCAATAATCGAAGTATTCCAGGATAGCAGCCGGATCTTTGGCATTTGCCGATATTGCCCAGCCCCGGTTATTCGTCAGCGGATCACGTTTGGTAACCTCAAGCACTTTACCGGAGATACTGGCCGGAGGCGCTATAGGCTCAAGGTCAAAGTCCGGCGTCTTCTCTTTCATTGTATTATTATAATTGGCGGTGCTCGCGAACCAGTCATGCGCCGAGCCTCCGGTGTTATCTCCGAAGAGAACATCGCGCGCATTGACCCCGCGGGTAAAGATTTCCTGGTCGATCAAGCCTTCCTTATACCATTTGGCAAGTTCCGTCAAAGCTGTTTTATATTCAGGCTCGCTCGGACCGTAAGCGATCTTGCCATCCTTGATGAAGAAGGTATGATAAGCATCCCATAACGGGTAGAGACTGGCGAAGCCATAGCTTGTATTGCGGTGGAAGAAAGGTACTTCATCCTTCTGGCCGTTTCCATTGGGATCCTGTTCCCGAAACGCTTTCAATACCTTGTAATACTCATCTACAGTTGTAGGAACCTGCAGGCCCAGTTTAGTAAGCCAATCCTGACGAATAAACCAGCCTTCCTGGGCGAGGCCGTCCGATACGAAAGGAACGACATAAATATTGCCATCAGCAGCTGTAATGCCGCTTTTCACCTGCGGGTGACTGTCCAGAAACGTCTTGAAGTTCGGTGCATGCTGTTCAATCAGATCATTTAACGGGACGAGCGCTTTCTGAACGCCAATTCCATTGAGATCATTGATGGCATAATCGATAATATCCGGCAGCTCGCCGGAGGCCAGCAGCAGATTCCAGGCTTGCTTCTCATCGCCGTCAGGCGGCGCTACATTATTCAGAGTGACGCCTGTCGCTTCAGCAGCCTTCTTGAAAATCGGCATCTCCCCCGTCACTTTAAGCGTCGGGTTAAAATAGTAAAAATCAAGCGTCACAGGGTCTTTCTTCACGACAGGCGGCTCAGCCTGCTCCGATGTCGTGGATGCTGCAGGCTCTGAAGGCGAAGTATCCGCATTAGCTCCATTAGCCGAATTTGCAGGTTCCTCTGGCGCGTTCGCGTTATTGCCGCTGCAGCCTGCGAGCAGACCTGCCAGTAGGGTCAATACCAGCAGCATGACATAATAATTCTTTCTCACTTGTTGACGTCCTCCCTTTATCTACCCTGCTATTTATGTGAATGGGTTCAGCCCGGGGCTTACCGTGCGCATTCCGGAATACGCTTACAGCCAGGAGGGCTTTTCCCCATTGACAACGACTTTTTCTCTTACTTGATATCGGATGCAGCGGTTCAGCCCTTTAGGGAGCCGACCATGGCGCCTTTCACAAAATATTTCTGAATGAACGGATAAAATACCAGCATCGGCAGTACCGCTACAACAATCGTTGCGTAAATAACGGTTTCACCCACCAAATAAGACGTATCGCTCGCCATCATCGAATCGCTGGGCTTCATCTGCACAACCAGGCGGTTAAGCAGCACCTGCAGCGGAAGCTTCGACTCCGAGCGAAGCAGCACCATGGCCCAGAAATATCCGTTCCACCGGCCAACCGCATAGAATAAGGTCACGGTAGCCAGGGCGGCTTTGGAGAGGGGAAGCACAATTCGCAGCAGGATAGCAGACTCGCTGGCACCATCGATCCGTGCGGCTTCCTCCAGTTCATCCGGCAGCGATTGAAAGAAGGTTCTCAAGATAATAACATTGAAGGCCGATAGGGCGAAGCTGATAATAATGCCAAAGCGCGAGTCCAGCAAGCCTAGACTCTTCAGGTTCAAATAAACAGGAATGATGCCGGCATTGAAGACAAGCGTGAAAGAGAGCATCAGATTGATGAATGTTCTTCCTCTCAGCCTTTTTTTGGACAGGCTGTATGCGCCGCAAATGGTCAATACCATACTTACAAGAGTTCCAACAATGGTATAAAAAAGCGTATTGGCGTAACCCGTCCAGATGCTTTTCTCCCGGAATACGGCCTGATACGCATCAAGCGACAAGCCCTGCGGGAATAGAACCACTTTTCCGGATACAACAGCTTCCGGCGAACTGAACGATGCCGACAAAACATATAGTAACGGATATAGAACAATAAGCATAACAAGACTTAACAGGCCATAATTAAAGACATAAAACCATTTTTCTCCACGGCTCTCCTTCATGTGTACCTCACCAAAGTCCGTTCCCGGTATATTTTTTACTGAGCTTGTTGGAAAGTATAATGAGTATTAATCCGACAACAGAGTTGAATAAACCGACTGCCGTCGCCATATCGTACCGGCCATTGACGATGCCTTCCCGGTATACATAGGAATTAATGACATCCGCCGTTTCATAGGTGACTGGTTGATACAGCAAAATAATCGCCTCATAACCAACCTCCAGCAAACCACCGATTTTCAAAATAAGCATAATCATAATCGTGGGCAGAATCCCCGTTATCGTAATATGAATCGTCCGTTTCCATTTGCTCGCTCCGTCCATGACGGCTGCCTCATACTGCTCAGGGTTGATCCCCGCTAACGCTGCGATGTATATAATTGCGGAAAATCCAGCCTCCTGCCATATATTCATCGAGATAAAGATGCTTCGGAAGTATTCCGGGACCGCCAGAAAGTAGATTTTCTCCATCCCCAGCTTCTCCAGCATAAGATTAACCACTCCGTTGCCCGGCGCCAGCAGATTCGTCACAATACCGCACACAACAACGACTGAAATAAAATGGGGCAAATAAGTGATCGTCTGTACCCATTTCCGGAATATCCCGTTCTTCACTTCCTGCAGCAGCAGCGCCAATATAATCGGAGCAGGAAACACAAACAGCAAGCTATAAAAACTGATCATCAGCGTATTCTTCATGACCCGCAGGAAATAGTCGCTCTTCAAAAACATCTCGAAATGATAGAGTCCTGCCCATTCGCTTCCCTGGATTCCCTTCCAGATGCTGTAGTCCTTGAATGCAATCTGAAGACCGTACATGGGCTTGAATACAAAGAGGAGATACCAGATTACGAATGGAACCACCAGCATATAGAGAAACCAGTCCCGCCTGACATCCATCCATAGATTCCCCAGCCAGGTTTGACCGGTGTTCAAAGATGGCCTCTCAGACAATACCTCCATTTCTACCTTCATCGTTTGCGTACTTCCTTTCCTGAATAATAACTTGCTATAAATATAACAAGGTTCACTAAACAGGTTAAGGAAGAATCCTATTGTAAAGGACGGAAATCCTACTGTAAGGCAGCTTTTGCAAAAAAAGCATCCGGAGCTGCCGTTTATCATGAAACTTCGTTGGTGCAAATAATTCAACCGTGATAACATATAGAACAGTTAATAAGTAAGAAGGCATATCTCTATTCGTGAGGTGAAGCAGCATGATAGCCAGTCCGGCAGCGGAGCTATTGGACAATCCATCCAGTTACAGACTGTTGTCTATTGTCAGGCTAAGCTTTTTTCTGATTCTTAGTCTGATGTATTGGTTTATTCAGGACCCGCTGGCCTGGTGGATTAAAGTCTTCATTATTGGAAGCATGATTATATTTGTCGCCAATCACTTTCTCTATTTCTATTTGGGCACAACCTGGAAAATATTAATTGTGCTGGTCGTAGATATCGCAGTAACAACCTCTTACAGCTATGTTTTTCTGAATCAGGAGTCTCCCGACCTTCTGTTTATGGGTTTATCCGGTTTATACTTTTTCATATTTGTGCAATCCCGGGTAGCCACGATCATCTGGTACCTCTTCTTTGCGGCTAATATTGTGACGTTAATCCTGATTCAGCTGCATCTGTACGGTCAAGTCGAAGTCGCTTATTATTTTGTAAACGGATCCTTCGTTGTCTTCGCCTGCCTGGTCGGATCTTTGATCCGTTATTATAAGCAGTCCCGGATGCAGACGGTACGCTTGCACGCAGAATTAGAAGGATCCTATAAACAGCTGAATGAATACGCCCTTCAAGTAGAAGAATTGTCCGTTAACCGCGAAAGGGTCCGGATTGCAAGGGAAATCCACGATACGGTCGGCCATAATTTGACAGCTCTTCTCATACAGCTGGAGGTCGTCCGCAAGCTGCAGGATATCGATTTGGCAAAGGGACGGGAGAGCTTGCTGCAGTGTGAAGAACTGGTCCGCTCCGCCCTGCGTGAAGTCAGACTCTCGGTGCGGACCATCCGCGAAGAGGACAGCCGGCTGACCATCAAGGAATCTCTTGAGAAGCTGGCCGGACAATTCGCGGAGATGACCGGCATGCAAATTTTCGTTGAAGTGGATCTGGAATCTCCACCTGTATCGGACTCTCTGCATCTCACTATCATTCGAATCGTGCAGGAATCTTTAACGAATGCGCAGAAGCATGGCACCGCTTTGCAAGCATGGGTGACGCTGCGAAGCTCCGCCCGGCGAATCGACATGACCATAAGCGATAACGGATCGGGAAAAGCAGCATTCACGCCAGGATTTGGACTGCTCAACATGAGGGAGCGGGTACAAGAGCATGGAGGAACGATACGTATGGATTCCGGTCAAGACAACGGCTTTGAAATCACGGTATCGTTCCCGCTGGCTGAACAAACCGCTTAAGCAGGAGGAAACAGGAATGATTCGGATATTGATTGCAGATGATCAGAGACTGATGCGTGAAGGACTCTCTACTATTATAGGTTTGGAAAAAGATATAGAAGTCGTCGGTATTGCAGCAGATGGAAAAGAAGCTTACGAGATGGCCGCAGAGCATAAACCGGATGTTGTCCTGATGGATATCCGCATGCCCGTTGTGGATGGAGTAGAGGGAACCCGGCTCATCCGCCGGCATCTGCCGGACGTTAAAGTGCTGATACTGACGACATTCGAGGATATTGAACTCATTATCATGGCTCTGGAGCTGGGCGCCAACGGCTATCTATTGAAAGACATGCCGTCCGAGACGATCATAAGCGCCATCCATACCATTCAATCCGGTGGAATGGTGCTTCAGCCCAATATAACGACCCGGATTCTCGATGCCTGGAAGAAGCACGAGGCTCACAACACTCCTGGTATTCCGAGCATAGACCCGCGTATATCGCTGTTGAATCACCTTTCGGACCGTGAAAGAGAGGTATTGCAGCTGCTGGGGCGCGGTTTGAATAATAAAGAAATTGCTGCTGAACTGGTCATTACCGAAGGAACGGTCAAGAATCATGTATCCAATGTCATAACCAAGCTCGATTTGCGCGACCGGACCCAGGTTGCCATTTTTGCGGTTAAGCAGGGAATCGCCATTTTCTAGTCATGACTTTGTGCATACGATATGAAAAAAGGTAGAAAACACATGCGCTCGCATGTGTTTTTTGCTGCCCGAAATCTATCGTACTGCAGATTTGCTTCCCGTTTGATTTTGATACATTTAGTACAGAACAAAACGGAGGCGATCAGCATGTACAAACGGATAATCCTATTGGCAATCATTTTAATAAGTATTTTTGCAGCTAACGCATACGCAGATGGGGATCAGGGGAATTTGCTTGGAATTTCAGGGGATAACGAACAGCATATCGGGCAGATCGTTCATGAGTATATGAATAAGGGAAAGATTCCCGGAGTATCTCTGGTAATTGTGAAGGAGGGCCAGACCGTTCTCAAAGAAGGGTTCGGCTATGCAGACAAACACTCCGGGACGGGGGTAACCGCCGATACAGCCTTTCAGCTCGGCTCGTTATCGAAGTCATTCACGGGTTTGGCGATCACGGATTTATCAGAAAAGGGTTTGATTGAACTGAACAAGCCTGTCTCTTTCTACTTGCCATGGTTTCATGTCTCATACAACAACGCTCCGGTCGACATTACACTCCAACAATTAATGGAGCACTCCAGCGGATTCGGGACGGAATCGTTCATCGATATTCCGGCTTCTGCTGATCAGAATGCTTTGGAGCAAGGGGTAAGAAGCTTGGTTGGCAGCTCTTTGAAGACTGCTCCAGGCAAGAGCTATGCGTATTCCAATGTGAATTTCAACATTTTAGGCCTCATTATAGAGCAAGTTTCAGGTCAGACTTATGCGAATTACATGAACGAACATGTTTTCAAGCCTTTGCAGTTAACCAACACGAGCGTCCGCGGAGGGCAGCTGCCCGAGCAGATGGCGGCGGGATATAAGCCGGCTTTTTATGGGGCAAGGCCGTATTTTGTTCCGCTTAGCCTTAGTCAATCTCCATCGGGGTTCATCATTTCAAATGGAAATGATATGGAAAAATGGTTGAAGTTCAATCTGGGTATCACACACGCAAGCGACCTTCATTTCGTTCACCCAAGCGGGACCAGCCCGTTTCACTACGATGGAGGCTGGGAGTTCGATCCCAAGACCAATCAAATTCAGCATGGCGGTAATTTAGAGAACTATTCTTCGTATATCGTTATGGAGCCCGGTAGCAAGACCGGTGTTGTTGTATTGGCGAACTTGAACTCCGGCTATACGACTGCTATTGGCGAAGAAGTGATGTCACTGCTGCAGGGACATAAACCGGCAACGGGTTACTCGGATGTTTATGTCATGACCGATCTGGTCAGCTCCACACTCATCCTTGCCATGGGAGCGTTCAGTCTCCTTATGCTTTGGCCTTTAGCTAATGTGATAAAAGCAATTCGTTCAGGGCGCAGACATTACAAAGCCAGACCACTTTCGGTTCTGACGGCTGCCATAACCCTCTTGCTGCTCGTAGTGGTCTGCTATGTGATTGTCATTTTTCCAACCTTTATATTTCCAAATGCGGGGTGGAGCTTCATTTTTGATTGGATGCCCGATACAACCATATACGGCATGACGCTGCTGCTGTGCTTTTTAACGCTTCTTGCAGCCACTATATCGATAAGGCTTCTATATCGGGAACGTTTGGGAGCCGCCGATGCGCCGCTTCGCTGATACGAACATCAAGCCTGTTACCAGCATTAATGTTCCTGAGAAAAATATCGTGTACGGCTACAACCCAAAATGTTTAGTCATATGCCGTACACCGTCACACAGTATTCCGATTCCCTTGCCTGGCATCCACTGCTTATTGACAATCTCGCGAATGTCTCGGCGTCGCTTTACGTCGCGCCTCCAGGCGTCGCGGCGAAATCAGCCAACGAGCGGATGGACAGTCGCCCGGGCGAATCAGAGATGAAGGGGCGGGGGCCATCGTCTCTTCTCCGGAAGCTGACGCTGACCGGGATTCCGGGTAATAAATCGAAGAAATTATCGCTAAAGATGCCTTCCTTCTCCGCCTCGAGGACGACGCTCTTGGCGAGACTCGAAGCCGTGAGGGTCAGATCGCCCGTCCCTTCCGTTTCCGTTGCGCGGATATCCGGCACATCAAGACGAAGCCTGCGGACTGGCACGAAATAGTGCTCCGAGCGGTCGAGCAGCCTCCCGTCTTCTCCGGTCAGCTCGCCTGCCAGCACAGTCCGGTCCGTGTCGGCGCCTTGCAGCCATTCCTCTGCGGCTATTGTCCATAACAGCTGCGCACGATTCGGATCCGCCGCAAGAACGGGCAACGTCTGTTCCTTGAGCTTTTTACCTCCGAAATCCAGCAGCCGGACAGTGAGTCGGCCCGTTACCGGCGTGAGGGAATCAGACACCAAATAAAAAAGCTTTTGCGGATCTGGTATTGCATCGCCTTCCACCGGCCAAAGTAGTCCATGCCTGCCCATGATGCGACTGGCCAGCAATCGTTCATCTGCCAGTACAGCGTGCCCATGCAGAGGCCCTTGCTTCTCCGGTGCGCTTCGACGGCCGTCTTCATCGCTTGCGCTTGCAGAATCTGGCTCATGTACAGGAAAGAGACGAAATCCTTCGGCTCCTTGACGTACATCCCGGAATATTGGCGGATCAGCTGGTTGCCGCTCTTGTGCTTCTGGTGAAGCAGCATCACCTCGGACTCAAGCTCCATTTCTTCGTCGCTTGCGTAAGCTTGGACCGTCCGATATTCGGGAAACGATTGGAAGCCGTATTCGCTCATGAACCGTCCAACGTTGTCCTCGTATTTCTCGAACGGCTCGGCCGCATGCCACACAGCCCAATAGTGATTGTCACCGCGCCCCGAGGATTCCGATGCATGCTGGTCGGCATAGGCTGTGGGCGCCTGCATCGGCGAGGACGGCCAATAATCCGTGCCCGGTGCGAGACGGGCTACGGCATCGGGCAGAACACGATGGAAAATCGCTTCGTAATCCTTCCACATCCGCCCGCGCTGCCCCGTGGAATAGCGCTGCTTCCAGCCCCAGCCGCCCTCTTCCGAATATTGGGACCAAGCCGTATCAATTTCGTTGTTGCCGCACCAGAGCGCAATGCAAGGATGGTTGCGAAGCCTGCGGATATTATCTTCGGCCTCGCGATCGATGCTTTCCAGAAAAGCATCGTCTCCCGGGTACATGCTGCAGGCGAACATGAAATCCTGCCAGACGAGAAGGCCATATTCGTCGCACAAGTCATAAAATTCATTATTTTCGTAAAAGCCGCCGCCCCATACCCGCAGCATGTTGAAGTTGCTTTCGGCCGCGCTTGAAATTTCGTGACGATACCGTTCGTACGTCACCTCCGACTGAAAGCTGTCATTTGGAATATGATTCGCGCCTTTGGCGAACACGGGAACGCCGTTCAACTCGAAACGGAAGCTCGTGCCGTGGGCGTCCGGCTCCCGTACCAGCTTCACCCTGCGCAGCCCCGTTCTCGTTTCCCGCAGATCGGCCGCTTCCCCGTCGCGTACGAGCACGGCCTGAAATGTATATAATGCCTGCTCCCCAAGCCCCCGGCACCACCAAAGCCGCGGATTCGGAATGTCCACTGCCAGCTCGATCCTGCCCATTCCCGCTTGAAGACGGACGGGTGTTTCCCATTCAAGCCCTGTATCGGCCAGCGTCAGCTTCAGGCTGCCTTCCCAATCTGTATCCGCTTCCGCCTCCACGACGGCCGTCACTTTCGCGAGCGGTGCCGTGATTTCGTCTTGCCGGATATAGAAATCGCGGATCGCGCAACCGCTCCAGGCTTGTACGTAAACCGGTTTCCAAATGCCGCTGGCGACGAAACGCGGGCCCCAATCCCACCCATAGTGATAGGGCGCTTTGCGGCTAAACACGCTCACCTTGCGATCACCGATCTCCCCCATCCCGGAATCGTCATTATTCGCGGGAAGTCCATATCCCCAGGCTTCCAGCTTTGCCAATCCTTCGTGAATCGGCGACCGAAAGCGGACGAGCAGCCGGTTGTCTCTCTCACGCGCCATACGCCGGATATCCATCCGCCAGGAACGGAACATATTATCCGCGGAGAGGATCAGAATTTCGTTCAAGTAAACGTCCGCATACGTATCCAAACCTTCAAACACGATTTCCAACCGGGATTCAGCCAGCAGTTCCTTCGGGATATCGAATAGGCTTTGGTATTCCCAGTCCAGCTTGTCGATAGAAGGGAGCTTCGATTTCCCCGGAACGCAGCAAATCGGTATGCACGCTGCCCGGCACCTTCGCGTTACGCCAATCGGCATCGTTCACAGCTTTAAACCGCCACTCTCCTGGTTGAATCATTGAAACCGTCAATATATTCCACTCCTTCCTGTATTCTTCTGCAATTCCCCTGGTCATCCGTTTTCATTGATCCTGCGCTATCGTCAACTCGGCTGTACAGTCTCCGGTCTGGCTGCCGCCGACTGTAATTCGCACCCTGCCCGGCTCCACGGCGAAAGCCAAACCGGCATCCCAAATCGCCAGCTCGTCCCGTCCAAGCTCAAGGACAACCGTCCGCGTTTCGCCCGCCTCCAGCCTGATCTTGCGGAAGCCTTTCAGCTCGGTCACCGGCCGCGTCACGCTTGCTTCCATATCCTTGATATACAGCTGCACGACCTCCTCGCCCGCCAAACCGCCGGTATTCCGGACATTTACCCTAACGGCGACACGGCCGCCCCGCTCGAGCTCCTCCGCGGTAACCGTGGCCGGCTGCAGCTGCAGTCCGTCATAAGCAAAAGAAGTGTAGCTGAGTCCGTGTCCGAAAGGATACAGCGGATCCCCGGTCATGTCGGCATAGCCCGGTCTGCCGCCGCCGTCCTTGTAATTGTAATAGACCGGAAGCTGCCCGGAAGACCTCGGCAGCGAGACTGGAAGCCTGCCGCTCGGATTAATTTGTCCGAACAAAATTTCCCCGACCGCCTGGCCTCCTTCCTGACCGGGGTACCAGGCGCACAGAAGCGCTCCGCAGAGAGGCTCGATATCCGTCAGCGCATGCGGCCGGCCCTGAATCACCACGCCGACGACCGGCTTGCCTGCCGCCGCAATAGCTTTCGCAAGCTCCCGCTGCGGCTCGCCGATCCGCAGGTCCGCCAGGTCGACGCCTTCGCCGCAGTCCATCTCGCCCGGGACACTACCGTCCGTAATGGCCGCTCCGTTCGTATCGAAACGGATATCGAAGTTCCGGGCGCTGCTCCCCCCGATGACGAGCACGACGACGTCCGCTCCTTCAGCGGCTTCCATCGCTTCCCGCCGTTCTTCCGGGGAGCCGCTGCGGATGCCGCTTCCCGCGGCATGAACGATTTCCGTACCCGCAGGGGCGGCTATGCGGATGCCCTCAAGCACCGTAACCCCTTTGCCCGTCGGCTGGGTCGACGTATAATCTCCAAGCTGATTATAGATATTGTCTGCGTTTGGTCCGATGACCGCGATTTTGCGAATGCGCCGGCCGAGCGGAAGCAGGCTCTCCTCGTTTTTCAGCAGAACAATGGATTCGCGCGCCGCCTGCAGATTGTCCACCCGGAACGTCTCGCTGCCGACCGCTGCCGAAGCTGCGGCCTCATCCGTGTACGGATTGTCGAACAGGCCCAGCTCGAACTTGAGCCGCAGGATGCGGCGAACTGCCCGGTCGAGCACAGCTTCATCAGTCTTGCCGGCCTTCACCGCCGCCTCCAGGGTTGTGAAGGAGGTATCCCACAGACTCAGATCGACGCCGGCCGACAGCGCCAGCGCCGCTGCCGATTCGTAATCGCCGGCCATCCGGAGCAGGCGGTCAACCGCTTGTCCGTCCGCCATGACCACGCCTTGAAACCCCCACTCCTCCCGGAGAATGCCGGTCAGCAGCCGTTTGTTCGCATGGCAGGGGATGCCGTCGATTTCATTGTAGGCCGCCATGCAGCCCTGCGCGCCCGCACGCACGCCTGCCAGCATCCCCGGCAGATGGATCTCGCGAAGCTCCCGCTCCCCGATTGCCGCCGGGCCGGAGTTGCGTCCTCCCTGTGCCGCGCCCTGGGCGCAGAAATGCTTAAGCAGCGCCGCGATCTTGTCCGGCCGCTTCAGCTCCTCCAGCGTTTTTCCCTGCAGGCCGCGCACCGCGGATTCCGTCATTCTCGCAGCGAGATAAGGGTCCTCGCCATAGCATTCCTCCGAGCGTCCCCATCTGGGCTCGCGGAGCACGTCGAGCGTGGAAATCAGCCCGATATGCGCCCCGCGTGCACGGATTTCGGCGGCGACATGTCCGTATACCCGCTCCATCAGCTCCGGATTCCAGGTGGAGCCGATTCCGATGTTCGTCGGAATAAGCGTGCCATCAAGCGCCTGATGACCATGCGGGCACTCCTCCGACAACAGTACGGGAATGCCAAGGCGCGTGTGCTCGCGAACATACCGCTGCACGGTGTTGGCCGCTTCCGCGCTCTCCGCCGCCGTAATGCCGTTCTCGTAAGTAACCGCCGACCAGGGGTCGGCCCGAAACAGGCCGTACAATGCCCCCAAGCCGTCCCCGAAGGCGACCTCATGCTTGAATGCCCCCGTCAGCTCGATGCCCGAGGTCGTCCGGCGATAAGCGTCCCAGCCGTACATATGCTGGTTGACCTGTCCCACTTTCTCCTTCAAGGTCATCCGTCCGAGCAGATCCTCGGTCCGCTCTTCTACCGCCAGCTCCTTGTTCCAATAAGCTTCCACTTGTCTCATTCCCTTCCGTCCGCGCAGCAGCAACACCTCATTTTCCGCCACGCACCGCAATTCCCCGGCAAGCGCCTTTCCGCGTGGAAAAGGGAGACCATTCCTCATCTTCCGAATCGAAAAAAAGGGTCTCCCTTCGTCAGCTACGCGGCTTTTCCTGCTCACTGCAACCTTCTGTCGTTCTTTCGTGAGCTGCTGTCTGACATATCCGGATTGCCGCTTATTTGGCGCTTTCCAGATAAGTATTCAATTGTTTCTGATATTCTGCTATGACTTTATCGATACCCGCGGCTTGTAATTTCTGCTGGGCTTGTTGAATATGGCTGTCATAGTCCACCACTCCGGCGTAGATCGGTGCCACATCGGAAGTAAGCACGGCCTTCACGTTTCCGAGTTCTGTCTTGACCGGAGTCGCGTCGAAAAAGAAGCCCGATGAAATAAAGTTCTTGGCATCCGGGTCTGTCTCATACAGCTTGCGGGTAGCATTTACAATATCGCCGACACGAATGTAATTCAGATTTCCGATCATCCAATCTGCATTCGGTATAAGCGAATTTTGAGTCTTCGGATCGAGTATGGCTTCCATCCCCCGGTCCCCGACCTTCTTATAGGTCTTTCCTTCGATACCGTACATAAACAAGTCGTAGTTGTCCTGACTGCCGTACAGCCAGTTCATAAATTGCACAACGGCCTCCGGATGCTTGCTGTTAGCCGCTACGACGTTGAGATTTTTGGCGTTGGTGAAGCGGTAATGTCCTTTCTCGGGATTGAACTCCTGCAGCGTGAAGTCGCCCAGCTTTGCCCCGGGCATATTTTTATCAAGATCCGCCTGCGTATCGGCAACCGTCCCCAGGATGAAGGACCAGTTCACTTCTCCAACCGCTTTTTGCACTTGATCCTGTTTCAATGTCAGCACGTCCGGGCTAATCAGCTTTTTCTGGTAGGCTTGCCGGAAGAACGCGCTTTCCTGTTTGAATTCTTCGCTGTCCACCCAGCTTTTGATTTGTCCATCCTTGGCAATCATCGCAATCCCGTCGCGGACATCGAATGGATATGAATCGAATGCGCGGTGCAGAAAATCCTCGCCGTTTGCGGATATATAGCTGAGCGTGAACGGAAACTGCGGTTTGGGTGCAGGCGCCGCATTGTACAGCTGCTCCATGATGTCCAGCATCTCCTGCGGCGTGCCAGGCTTGCTGTTGATTCCGTATTTTTTCAGCAGATAATCATTGGAAGTAAAATTGTTCACAACGGCCGGTTCCATCCAGTTGGCGGGAATTCCGTAAATTTTGCCGTCCTTGGTCACCGCATTGAAGATATCCTCGGGAATCACCTTTTTGATATCTGGACCGTATTGGTCCAATTCCGCGGAAATGTCCTTAACCGCTCCCCTCGCAATGTAATTGGACAGCGAAACGACATCGTTCATGACCTGGAACATATCGAAATCGGCGCCTGTCGACAGCATCAGGTTCAATTTCTGATCCCATACGGACCAATCGATATACTGCTCGTCAATCTGCACGTTCAGGCCGTCGGCCAGCAGTTTTTTGTTAACTGCATCCTTCACTTCCGGCCAGCTGTCCGGCGCAATACCCGGAATGACGTATTTGATCGTGACCGGATCGCCTTGGGAGGCATCGCCGCTATTCCCGTTCGCAGCATCTTTCTCCGGGACATTCGAAGCATTGTTCCCGCTCTTGCTGGAACAGCCCCCAAGTACCATGAGCACCAAAACCAGTGACAACATCAAAAATGCACTCTTTTTCAATCTGACCCTCTCCTCATGAATTGAATTTATATAAACCCCAAATAAGGGGGATATATCAGCCTTTCACGGAACCGATAATCAAACCTTTGACAAAATATCGCTGCAGGAAAGGATAAAGCAGCACGATAGGCCCGATGGTCAGCACCACAGTTGCCATTTTGGTCGACTCGGCGGGAATCGTGGTCATCTGTACACCGCTCGGAATCATATTCAGTGCGTCTATATTGGATTTTATCTGCAGCAGCAGGTACTGGACGGGGTACAGATCTTTATTTGATACAAGCATGATTGCGTTGAACCAGTCGTTCCAGTAACCAAGCGCATAGAACAAACAAATGGTGGCCAGCACAGGCACGCATAACGGCAGATAAATCTGAAATGCGATTCGTAAATCGTTGGCCCCGTCCACGTAAGCGGACTCTCGCAGCTCACCGGGCAGACTGTCCATGAAATTGCGTACCAGAAACATGTTGAACGGACTGAACATCAGCATCGGTATGATCAGTGCCCATATATTATCGATTAATCCAAGCTTGCTGCACATCAAATACCAGGGAACAAGGCCGGCGCTGAACAGCATCGTGATAAAAAAATAAAGAGCCAGGCCGTTTCGGTATTTAACATTTTTATTGGCCAGCGTATAGGCAGCCATGCCGGTCATAATCACAGCCAGCAGAGTACCTGCGACTGTTACGGAGATGGAGACGAAATAAGCTTTGAATAATACATTCCCTTGAGCGAATACGAGCCTGTAGGCCTCCAGCGAGAATTTATCCGGAAACAAGCTGTATCCGTGCTGTGTGATACTGTCCTCGCTGGAGAAGGAAACGATGACCGTAAGCAGCATCGGGAACAGGCAAAACAGGGAAAACAAAGCGAGAAACAGATAGATGAACATGGAAGCGATGGAAAAACGGCGTCGGCTCATTAATACAGCGCCCCTTCCTTATAAAATTTTCGCGTGATCCAGTTGATGGTAAAGACCAGTACAAAACCGACAACGGATTGAAACAAGCCGATGGCTGCCGCATTGGAAGGATCGCCGATTTGCCGGAGCGCGCGAAACACATACGTATCGATAACATCCGTGGTCGGGTACAATACGCCATTGTCGCCGATAATGGCATAGATCATCCCGAAATCCCCATAGAAAATTTTACCCAAATTCAACAAGGTCAATATGGCAATAGTAGGCGCAAGCAGCGGAAGTGTAATGCTTCTGATTTTGCGCCAGCGAGATGCGCCGTCAATATCGGACGATTCATATAGAGATTGATCGATGCCCGTAATCGCAGCCAAATAGATAATCGAGCCCATCCCTGCATCCTTCCAGATTTTCATGCCTGTCAGCAGCCATGGCCAGACATCCGGCTTGGAATTCCAGTTGACCGTCTGCAAGCCGACGTAGGCCAGCACTCGATTGACCATGCCAAAATCGGTAGCGAACAGCATGTACATTAAATAGCTGACGATAATCCAGGAAAGAAAGCTGGGAAAAATCATAGTGGATTGCGCCAGTTTGATAAATATCTTCTGACGGATCTCGTTGAACAATACAGCCACCGCTACCGCGAAGAAGGTGCCGAATACAAGGAACAGCAAATTCAACTTGATCGTATTCGACATTACCAGCCAGGCATCGCTCGACTTGAAGAAGAATGCGAAGTTTTGAAACCCGACCCATTCACTGTGCAGGATTCCCGTCTGATAATTAAACCGCTGGAAAGCGATTACCAGATAAGGATAAGTAGCATAGGAAAAAATAAATACATACAAGGCAGCCGGCAAAACCAATAAATAGGAAAATCGATTCCTGGACAGTTCGTGCAGGAAACCTGTCTTTCTCTTGACTGCCCCCCCAAGCGGATAGGTTGACGCCCCAGTCTGAATGGATGTTTTGTCCCTCATAAGCATGCACTCCTTTTGTTCCCAGCATAAGTCGCCCTCTGGCCGTTGTAAATTTCAATCTTGCGGTATTTGATGAGAAAATCAGCTATGTCTTCATTTCAAATAAGATTGCTCCAAATCAGGGATGCGGCGGAACGCATTTATCGCTTTCGGTTTTTGATGCGATAACGGCTATGTCTTCATTTCAAATCGGATCGCTCCAAACAAAAAGACGATGAAGAGAGCGAACAGGCTCTTTCATCGTCTTGTTTGGGGAAGGCCGACAACCGGCAGCTGGCTTATGCTTTATGGTTTTCCCTGTACTGGGAGGGCGCCATGCCGGTATGCTTCTTAAATACGGTAGAGAAGTAGGCAGTTCCCGGGAAACCGGATTGTGCGCCAGTCTCCGCAACGGTATAGTTCGTGGTGAGGAGCAGGTGCTTGGCCTGCTCGATCCGGATCATCGTCACATAATCGTTGAATGTCGATTGGACATGGCTTTTGAACAATTTTCCCAAATACCCTGGAGATAGTCCGACCTGACTGGCCGCATAGTCCAAAGAGAGTCCGGGATCCACGTATTTGTTCTCGATAAGCTGCTTGACCTCCTCGATCACCCTCGTGTTTTTCAAGCCCGACACCTGCTTTTTCTTTTCCTGAATGACCGTTACGATTTTATCGCAGCATTCCGTCAGGGTCGCCTTCATCTGATCCAATATCTCCACTTGTTGAATCCGGTGAATATAAATGTATAAATTGTTGGTGTCAATATCCCACCATTCCGAGATATGCTCAAACTCCCGGATCACCGCGAGCAATAAAAAGTTCGTAAACAGCATGGCCTGAGTATTCGTGCATTGGGACATCTGAACGATCCAATCGTCGATTTCTGTCTGAATGGCCTTGACGTTGCACATTTTAACCGCATCGATTAATTTCCTTTCATAAAGTGCCGGGTAACGCGAGTCGGCTATGCGATCCTGAATCGTCCGTTCAGCCGATAGGATGCTGTTATAACCGAAAAACAGACGGTATCCACTGTATACTTGCGCAGAGCGGTAAGAGTTGCGCAATTCGATGAAGGAATCGCACCAGTCTCCAATGCTGGCCGAAACCGTCAACTTGTAATACCTTTGGACTACATCTTGAATTTCCGCCAGCGCAAGATAAAGGGAATCGTTCAAATCCTTTTTGCCGGATTGCAGAATGATAACGATTTCATCCTCCAAAACGGCAACATCGTTCATATCGTTTTTAATGAGCAGCTCCTGGGCTATATTGCTGATGGCGAAATGGATCAGCTCCCTGTCGAAGGCAGAATACATCTCTTTAAACGATGGCAGGTTATCCACTTTAAACAAAATGACCAGGAAAAATGGTCCCTTGAGACGTTCGCCCCAGTCCCGCTCAATCTGTTCTACGGTCGCTTTATCGATACCTTTGAGCAGAGACAGAATGGAGCTGTTCTTCAATGCCTGCCTGGAACGATTCATTTTGGATTCCAGTATCTCCGCATTCATAAAAGCATTCGAGAGTAGCTTGTACTCATCATTTTTGAGCAGGCTGCCCTTGCCGGCTTCCGCTCCCTGGGATTCAATCACCCGATCGACCAGGACACGAATCGGATTGTATATATTTCCTGTTAAAAACAGCGCGGAAGCTGCGCCCAGAACGATCAGAAACAATGAGATGATCCAGGTCCAATTGCGCAGTTCATAAATATCCGACAACAAGATGTTATAAGGCCGCACGCTCACAAAATACCAATCAAGAGTGGACGATCTTACATAGGTTACCAGATTTTTTTGATGATCTATCGTCTGTACGAAGCTTCCCTGGTTCTGCGATCCGTCCAGTATGCGACGAACGTAATTCGTCTTGGAGAAATCGTCCATAAAATTATCCGGATCGGAATGGGACAACACCTGCCCGGAGGCATCCATTACGAACGTATCGCCTTTTTTGGTCGAAGCGTTGATACTGCTGATTGTATTTTGAATATAGGATTCGTCCAAATCCAGCACCAGCGCATACTTCGGTGTGACGTCGGCCTTCCACTGCGGCACAATGCGGAATGACAGCAATCGCAGCTTGTTCTTCTCATTCTTTAACGCCATGCGAGGATAGAATCCGATGTACTGCTCATCTGTAACCTGCGCAGTTACCTGCGGATCGCGCGGCAATCCGAGAGTATCGATATATTCTCCATTCGTGAAATTATATAGACCAATATCGGCAATGAAATTATAGACACTCGGAAGTTTGGAAATGACGATGTAGGCTTTTTGATTGGTTATTTTGTTAATATCGTCCTCATAAAAAAAACCGCCCACATCGTTTTCGACCAACAGTTGACTCGAAACATCTTCGATTTGCTTGTACACCACGTTCGCCGTATAACTCACCTGGGACAGCATTTGTCTTGACGAATGATCGATTTCTTTAATGGTTTTGGCCGAAAACAGGAAATACAAGGTGGTGCTGACCACGACGATAGACATGACGATCGCGATCAAGTAAGAAAGAACCAGTCTCCGATATACCCGGTATTGACGAATTCGATTTAAAAGTGACATTTAGTATCCCCCTCAGCCTCAGTATATCAGAAGAGAATAGCTCCCGGTGAATACTCTGTTATCTTAAATAACTCGGAAAAATTAAAATATATCCTTCAGGAATCTTTCTATTTCAATCTGCTCAATTTGTCTATCATTAAATTTCGCATTCAAGTCAGGGTTATTATGTCGCCCGCCGCTGCTTCGCTAAACGTAACCGCCCTAATCCTCGACGGTCTATAGCCATATTCCGGGAAGAACAGGTCGAGCCCATTGCCAATCCGCCCTTTCACTTGCGTCAGGTTGACGGATAGCTTCATGCAGATTCATGAGGATACGCAGATCGGCGTAGGCTTGTGTAGGCAGCTTCGGTTCGGCGTACTTCATGTTCCCGACGAGATCCACGATGGCTTTGGCGTCTTTACAGTCGCTCTTCGTCTGTGAATTGACCTCCTGTTATTTTGAGGCGCAGCAAGCTGGGGAGACGGGGACCACGGTTGCAGGTCGTCCAGTGATAACACATAGCTGTCCGGTATGTGATTATGATAAACTTGATGAAATCCTTCAAAATAAGGGGAGTGTTAATCAATAGATTTCGAAATGGTTATACAGGAACTTGAAACTCTCGGCAAGGAACGAACCAAGAAAATATACGTATCCAATGGCGCGCACGAACCGCTTTTTGGTGTGGCTACAGGCGAAATGAAACCCACCGCCGAAAAAAATTAAAAAAATCAGCCTTTGGCTGAGCCAGAGTGTCGAGAAACCCATTATTTTTAACGCTGGGTTTCTCGACACTCTGAAAGAACCCTTCGAAGGGTTCTTTGTTTGTCTGTGAGATAAGCCTAAGGAGAAGACTTGCCGTATTTGCCGGTTATACTCTCTTTAAGATAAATACGAAATACCGGTAAGGGACTCCGACACATCCCACAACTGTTTGGTAATTTGCGGATCATATAATTTCAGAACGGACGTGTCCACCTTCGGATACCCTTTGTTTCCGCCTTTTCCGTCCGGACCGATGTATTCGCCTCCCTTGAGTACGGATAAGTTGCCGCATACAAGGTCGGTAAAGCACCCATCTCCGCGGATTGCAGGGCTAAGAGTGCCTTTACAATTTTCATAAGGGGTCCTGTTTTTTCGGATCCAAGCGAGAACAGATTGGTGTTCGCTCTTCCCGGGTGGCTGCCCAGACTGATGGTATTCGAGCCGCTTGCCCTCAATCGTACATTCAACTCTTGGGCAAATAATAAATTGGCTAGCTTGCTTTGACCATAAAATTTCACTCTGTTGTAGCCATTGCTGCCATCGAGATTATCGAAATTAATTTTGGCTCCTCGTATAGCGGTACTGCTTAGAGTGACGACGCGAGAAGAAGGGACATTACTCATCATCGGCAACATAAGTCCAGTAAGCGCGAAATGACCGAGATGATTACTTCCGAACTGGAGCTCGAAACCATCCTTGGTTTTTTGAAAAGGCGGGGTCATGACGCCGGCATTATTGATGAGAAGATTAAGGGAATCATAAGATTGCTTATACTCTTGGGCAAATCGGCGGACGCTGGAAAGATCGCTAAGGTCCAGCTTCATCAATTTCAGAGATGCGTTCGGATACTCCTTTTTAAGTTGTCTGGCGACCTCCTCTCCTTTTTCTAAATTTCGAATGGCAAATACCACCTCGGCGCCTTTCGATGCAAAAGCCCGCGCGGTTTCATAACCGATACCGCTGCTCGCGCCGGTAATCACCACTCTCATCCCTTGTTGGTTCGGCATTTTTTCGGCTGTCCAAATGTTTTCCACAATGATTCCCCCCGTGATATTATTAATTCAACTAACGTTGTTTATTTAACTTATGTTGATTATTATATAGAATTGACAAGCTAATTCAATCGCTAATCAACGCAGTTTTGTTTCATATCCAACAACTTCGCCGGAAATGTTCAATAATAAAAAAGAAGGAGTCCCTAAAGGCTCCTTCTTTCGTCTAGATAAAGACTTAACATAAACCAAATGGCAGCAAACCCTAGTAATACAAGGATTTGCTGCACCCAGCTGTCTCATTTTGATATTATAAACAGTCGCAAACTATCTTATAATTAGTCTTAACCTTACCTTATAACTCACAGCGGACAGGAATTATCATTTGTTTAAAATTCCCGCTGTCTCAGCGCCTCATAAAGCAGCACCGTGGCTGCCATAGCCACGTTCAGCGACTCAGACTGCCCGCGCATGGGAATAATAACGCTGGTGCTGACCGATTCAAGCGCAAGCGGCGACAAACCGTGCGACTCGCTGCCCAGCAGCAGCCACGTCGGCACCGTCCAGTTATGGTTGTAGCAGCTCTTCTCCGCCTGCAGACTGGTGCCAACCAGCTGAATTCCTCTGCTTGCCGCCTCCTGCAGATAGTCCGACAGGCTTCCTTCAATAATAGGCAAATGAAACAGCGAGCCCATCGTGGAACGGACGGTCTTGGGATTGTATAAATCCACACTGCCATCGCCTATCAGCACCGCATCCGCTCCCACTGCATCCGCACTGCGGATAATGGTCCCGACATTGCCGGGATCGCGGACGCCGTCAAGCACCACAACCAGCGAATGCTCCCGGTATAAAGCGGACAAGTCGGGCTTAAGCTTGGCAACGATGCCGAATACCGGCGGCGGGCTGTCGGTTCCCGTGCATTTGGACATAACTGCGGAAGAAGCGGCAATCAGCTCGCAGCTGCTTTGTTCCAGCAGCTCCCGAAGCTCGGCCGGGATGCCGCGTGCAGCATCATAGACAACCTTCAGGACGTCAGCGCCGGCAAGCAGCGACTCCTGGACAAGATGAACACCCTCAACCAGAAAAGCATCGCTGCGGTCACGATGCTTCTTGTCCAGCAAGGCGGCCATCGCCTTCACGGTATCATTTTGTATGGAAGTAATATGGGATATTGGTTTATTCACAGGTTGGTTCAGCCTTCCGCATATACGATTTCAAGATCTGTCAAATCCTGATTTTTACCGACGATAACCAGAATATCGTTGTCCTTTATAATATCGTCCGCATAAGGAGATATATTCATGTGATTATCGGTTTTTATCGCCAGCACATTGCATTTATATTTAGCCCGGATATCCAGCTGCTTCAGGTTCTTCCCAACCGCTTGGGCAGGCGCCTTCATCTCGACAATGCTGTAGTCATCCGACAGCTCGATAAAATCCAGAATATTGGGCGAAATCAGATGATGTGCAACCCGAAGGCCCATATCCCGTTCCGGAAAAATAACCTTGTCTGCGCCAATTTTGCTGAGTACCTTGCCGTGCAGCTCATTTTGCGCCTTGACGATCAGCTTGGGCACGCCCAGATCCTTCAAGATCAGGGTGGTCAAAATGCTCGCTTGGATATCCGCTCCAATCGCGACGACAACCACGTCAAAGTTGCGGATGCCGAGCGCCCGAAGCGCGTCCTCATCCGTCGTATCCGCCGAAACGGCATGAGTCACTATACTCGCGACATCCTGCGTTTTTTGTTCATCCGAATCGATGGCCAGCACTTCAAAACCCAGATTGGACAAAGCGCTGGCGACACTTGAACCGAAACGTCCCATTCCAATGACAGCAAATTGCTTCTTTGCCAAAAGTCCGCACACTCCTTGTATTCAGGTGAACACACTTTTCTTATTATACCACAGCTTTCCTCTATATCCGATACGAGGGAGGCGGGATGAAACCAGACGCTGCGGGATATATTAAACCCGAAATCGATAATGGAGGGATCCCCTTGAACATACTTGATTTGCGTCAGGCCATCGTCCAGCGCGTTCATGACAAAACAGGTGAAGAATTGACAGAAGTCATCGAAGGGTCCATCGGCACCGATGAAAAGGCGCTTCCAGGTCTTGGCGTCCTGTTCGAAATGATCTGGAAGAACAGCCCTTCTCCCGATCAGAACCGAATGGTGCAAACCTTATATAACCATCTGCGTTCCGCAGAAAATGCTCCTCCAAGTCCGAGTTAAGGATCGAATCCAGTTCCATATCCGGTGTTTTCTGCCGCCAGTAAAACAGAATTGATTCCTCTCCTTCTTCATGACGGGCCGCGCCGGCTATGATTCTTTGGCGCGCCCGGATATACATAACGAACCGCCATAGCGCCAATTCTTTTTCCATATCCTATGCTCCTGATTCATACAAAAAAACCAGCTTGCCGGAAAGGCAAGCTGATTGATTGTTTGCTTATTTGGATTGGGTTTCAAGCGCCGGCATCGGCTGAGGACGCTCGCAGGTGCTCTCCATGTTGTAGTGCTTGCCGTCACGCGAAGCATCATGGAACCCATGCATAGCCTCAAGCACATGATAGGCAAGCTCCCCGTTCGCACGATGCGGTCCGCCTTCATTGATGGCCCGGGCCATATCGGCAACGCCGATTCCCCTGTTGTTGTCGGTGTAGCCGTGAGTCAGCGCAATCTCTTCCCATTCTCCGCCCGCTTTTCTCAGCTTCACTTTGCCGCCGAAACCGTTCGGGTCCGGCACCAGCAAGGTCCCTGCGCTGCCGTGTATCTCAATGTTCGGCAGCGATGTTCCTCCCTTGGCGTCAAAGCTGGTAATCAGCGTTCCGACCGCGCCGCTTTCAAAATCCAGCACACCCGCGATATGCGTCGGCGTCTCAACCTTGATCTTCTGGCCGCGTTTCTTCTCGCTTGTGATGGTGCGCTCCGGATAAGAGATAACGGCAGAGCCCGTTACGCGTCTGATCGGCCCCAGCAAATTGACAAAAGCGGTCAAATAATACGGTCCCATATCAAACATCGGACCGCCGCCAACCTCATAATAAAACTCCGGATCCGGATGCCAGCTCTCATGTCCGCCGCCAATCATAAACCCGCTAACCGCGATCGGCGTTCCGATTGCGCCGTCGTCGATCAGCTTGCGGCAGGTTTGAATGCCCCCGCCCAGAAACGTTTCAGGCGCGCTTGCAACGCGCAGCCCCTTCTCCTTCGCCAGCTTGAGCACCTGCTGCCCTTCTTCGCGGGTTACAGCCAGCGGCTTCTCTACGTAAACATGCTTGCCGGACTCCAATGCCTGAAGACATACCGATGCATGCGCTTTGGGAATCGTCAGATTCACGACAATTTCAATCTCCGGATCGGCCATCAGCTGATCGACGGTATAGGCTTTATCCAGATTAAATTCCTGCGCGCGCTGTTCGGCACGGGATAGATCCAGATCAGCCGCAGCGACAAGCTCGAGCTCTGGATATTTTTGCAAATTGGTGAAATAAATTTTGCTGATATTACCGCAGCCGACAATACCGACTTTAACCCGCTTCATAATAGGGAACCCTCCTAAGGTTATGACAATGAATACATGCCGTGAAGCCGCGGCGGCCTGCTCCGTGCAGAACGCCGCAAGTATAAATGAAGAAACGGCTGACCCCGTTAGACATTAACTAACCGCGCGCAGCCCATAAGAAGCCGCGGCGCATGAGCTCAAGCACCTGCGGGATTTCCACAATATTGGCCTGATGTCCCAATGTGTTATGGAATACGCGGCCCTCTCCCCAGGTCTTGCTCCAGACAACCGGCATCTTGACATCGCCGAAAGAGGTTGTCGCATGAACCCGGACTGCAGGGTCGATATGCATATAATATTTCTCCGAAGAAACTTCAAAATCGCCGATACCCTGCGTAAGCGGATCCTTGGCATCCACCATATTCACCTCATACAGCACCCCGTCATTGCCCGGGTGAGCCACCCATTGGCCGCCGACCATGTACTGGTATTCCACCTCATTGCGGAAGGAATCCGACATCCCGCCATGACAGCCGGCAATCCCGCAGCCGGCTTGAACGGTATCCAGCAGCGGACGCAGCTGCTCCTTCTCAATCGTCCCCATGGTCCACACGGGAACAATCAGATCCAGCTGCGCCATTAGATCGGCATCCTTATAGGCGTCAAGCGTATCGGACACGGTTACCTCGAAGTTCTCCTTGCGCAGCAAATCGGCGAAAATAGCCGCGACTTCCTTTGGCTGATGGCCATCCCATCCACCCCATACGATCAATGCCTTTCTCATTTCAACACACCTTTCTTCATCTGACTCGTTTTCTAGCGCAGCTCGGAAATCGCGACCCAGCGGCGTTCCTCAATTGATTTGTCTACGGCCTCCAGTACTGCCTGGCACGCTACCCCGTCATGGAAATTCGGAACCGGCTGACGGTCTTCCGACAGAGCCAGCATGAACTCATGCAGCTCATGCGTGAAGGTATGCTCGTATCCGATCGTGTGGCCCGGCGGCCACCAGGCTTCGATGTACGCATGCGCCGGATCGGTTGCCAGTACACGCCGGAAGCCCTGAACATCTGCGGCATCATCCGTGAAATAAACCTGAAGCTCGTTGACCCGCTCGAAATCGAACTTGATGCTACCCTTGCTGCCGTTGATTTCAAAGGAGTTCGTGCAGCGGTGTCCGGGAGCAAAACGCGTCGCTTCAATGCTGCCAAGCGCCCCGTTATCGAATCGTGACAGGAACAGTGTGGCATCATCAACGGTAACAGGACCGCGCGGAGCATCCTTGTCGCCTTTGGCGCTGAGACCGGTCATGGCGGATGGAAGCGGACGCTCTTTAATGAAAGTTTCGTTCATGCCGATCACTTCCTGAAATTCACCTACCAGGAAGCGGGCCATATCGATCACATGCGCGCCAAGATCGCCAAGCGAGCCGGAGCCGGCAATTTCCTTCTGCAGACGCCAGACAAGAGGAAAGTCCGGGTCCACGATAAAATCCTGCAGAAACATGCCGCGGAAATGATAAATCTTGCCGATCCGCCCTTCCGCGATCAGCTTCTTCGCAAGCTGAACCGCAGGCGCAAACCGATAGTTGAAGCCAACCAGATGCTTGATTCCCGCTTTCTCCGCTGCTTCCAGCATTTCCACAGAATCAGCCAGGTTAAGCGCCAACGGCTTTTCGCAGAAGATATGCTTGCCCGCGGCCGCTGCAGCAAGCGCGATCTCCTTATGGGCGTCGCTTGGGGCGTTGATATCGATCAGATCAATATCGTCGCGGGCGATCAGATCGCGCCAATCGGTCTCGGACGATTCCCAGCCGAACTGGGCTCGTGCCTGCTCCAGCCCTTCCGGATCGCGGCCGCAGATCGCCTTCATCTCCGGCTTCGGCACATTCGGGAAGAACATCGGCAGCGCCCGGTAGGCGTTGCTGTGGGCTTTGCCCATAAATTTATAACCAATCATACCGACACGAATATTACTCATACATTGTGCCCTCCTCATTCAATTGGATATCTAAGTCCGGGTTCCGCCGCAGATAGAAAGTGACGGGTTCCGGATTAAGAATCAAACACGTTTATGTCGGAGTCCTGGATGATGCCCGTACCACGAGCCGTACGGGCAGTTTGACATGAACAGCCTCCTGCCGGTCCTGATCATTGCTATCCGCCGTAATAATACCCAGCAGTTGGGAAGCAGCCTCGCACCCGATCTGATAAAAAGGGACCATAATGGAGGACAGCGGCGGATCCGTCAATCTTGCGCCTTCGGAGTCATCGCAGCCGATAATGGCGGCATCCGCGCCGGCGCGCATTCCGCGCTCCTTCAAGCCTTGCAGCAGACCAATCGCCATCCGGTCATTGGCGGCGATAACCGCATCCGCGAGACCTGCGCCAATCATGGCGGCAACGGCCTCCGCATGCTGATAGCCGCTTGTCCGGCTGTAATTGCCGGTCAGCACCATCGCGGGATCGAAGGGCAATCCGGCTTCTTCCAGCGCCTGCTTGTAGCCGTCCAGACGATCCACGCTGTTGGAGTACACATCCGGGCCGTTCAGGAACAGGATTCGTCTGCAGCCCTGTCCGATGAGAGTTCTCGCAGCCTCATGGCTGCCCATGCGCTGGTCGGCGTCAATCGTATTATAGTCTTCGCCGTCGAACCGCTGATTCACCAGACAAAAAGGATAATTCCCCTCCTGCAGCTCTGCTAATGCCGTACGCTCGCCCGGTACATCCTGTGCGCCAAGAATAATACAGCCGTCCACCTTCTGGGTGCGGAACAAATTCGCGTAATCCCTGGGCTCATCCGGTTTTCGGAACAAGAGCAGCAGATCGTAGCCGCGTTCCTTGGCCGTTACGCCGATCCCGCTCAGAATTTCCGAGAAATAATAGGTCGAGAACAGATTGACCTTGGGCAGCAGCGGCAGAATGACGCCCAGATTGCCGCTTTTGCTGCGTGCAAACCGCTGCGCCAGCGCACTGGGAACATAATTCAGCTGCCTGGCCGCAGCCAGCACGCGCTCCCTCGTATCCTCCTTAACCGGTCCGACCCCATTAAGCACCCGCGAAACGGTTGCTTCCGACACTCCCGCAAGCCTTGCGACCTCTCTTCTGCGAATAAGCCTTTCCTCCCAATTCTGCTTGGGTTTAATCCGCGATTAAACCTCATTTCATTGTGTCTTGTCAGATGGAAAACCCACGCAGTGTACACGCGTACATTTTCTCATGTAAGCGCCTCCCTGTCAATCCTAAATAAGGCGTCCGCTCCCCGCAGTTTCATGCCGTCTCGCGGCCCCTGGTAAGCATGTCAAGAAGAAACGGCTCCGCCGTCCTTTGCGGAAGAGTTATGCATTCAATTAAAGAAGCGGAAATCCGGCACTGCGCCTGATTCCCGCTTCTCATGTTTATCTTTGAACACCGGTCTGATGGGCCCGGGGTTTCATTTGAAACGGTTCACCCAGCCCACAAGCCTCTCCTGCTCACTGATGCTCAACTGGCCCTGCTTCAATATTTGCAGGTTACCCTTCACGTATTCCTGTTTGCGCATGGAAACGATCACTTTATCGACAAGCGGGCTTTGCGCAACCCAGCGCAGCAGAATGCCTGGAGCATTCTCTTTCTCCCCGATCTCCTCCAGTTTCCAGCCGCGTATGAAGGGAGATAAGGCAAGCACCTCCATACCCGCAGTCCTGGCCAGCTTGAAGACTTCCTCCGCGCCCAGATTAAACGCGTTATAAGGCGCAAGCACACAGGATACGGGATGCTTGTCAGGCAGCCCCTTCAAATCCTCCGCACGAGCCATGCCCAGAGCTACGCGCTTGATCTTGCCCGCGGACAGCCATTCCTGCGCCAGCTTCAGTTCTTGCCCGAACCTGCTTCTATCGTTGTGTACATGAATCACAAGCGTGTCGATCCGGTTGGTTCCAAGCTCCTCCAGCATAATATCGATATGCTCCGCCTCATAAGGCGTCGGCCCCGGAAGCTCATCTGATTCAACTGCGGGCTTGAAGAAATTCCAGGCCATAATATGCGCCTCATCCCGCCGGCCCAGCTGCTCCAGAACTCTGCCCAGCGCCACGCGCTCCTGATAATAGGTCGTATCGATAACCGTGATGCCGTTATCCAGACAAGCAGCGACGATAGCGCACTGCTCCTCGAAGGAAGCAAGCGGATCGCTTCCAAGCGCTTCAATAAACGAGTGGCCTCCAAGACCCATTCCAAAACTCCGGTTCATCGGTCATCGTCCTCTCGACTATCTGTATTTTCTATACAAAAGCAAGCGCGCGCATCGGCGCGCCAGAACCTTGCTTTACTTTAAGCGGCGCTACCATAACATAGGATTCACCAAGAATCTGATCCAGCCGGGTCAGATTTTCGATAATGTTCACCCCATTGCCCAGCAGCACATAATGGGCAGGCGATTTATCGGCGCTGCTGCCATCGATGGCAATAGCGTCACAGCCGACAACTTTAATGTCCCGCGCCACCAGAAGCTCGGCCGCTTCTTTATTAATACCCGGCCAGGCAACGCTGAAATCAAGACTTTTGGTCCGGGGAACCCAATAACGGTCCCAGCCGAAGCGGAAGAATACAATATCGCCCGCTAGAATCGGCTGATTATCCCGCTCCCACCGCTCAATTTCCTCTGCTGTTACTTCATCCTTGGCTGTGTAATGGGAGAAATCCAGCGTCAGCGCGCGGCCGTAAAACTTGGCGACCGGCGTTTCATCCATATACAGGTGGGC
This sequence comes from Paenibacillus sp. JT31N11, assembly GCF_056269285.1. NCBI lineage: Bacteria > Bacillati > Bacillota > Bacilli > Caryophanales > Paenibacillaceae > Paenibacillus > Paenibacillus sp. JT31N11. The sequence continues at coordinate 41,457 of NZ_JBWDNQ010000003.1, read as the reverse complement.
GGAGTGCCCTTCCTGGATAAAATGCGCAGTCGCATCCATATGCGTCCCGCAATGCTCGCTCATCATCAGCTGATAGGCCAGGGCGATGCTTCCCGTTTCGAAAGAATCCAGAAGCGTGTGGTAATAACGGGAATGAGACTGAACGACCGGCATATTTTCCTCCAGCGTGTGGGACAGATCCACGACCTTCATCGTGGACAGCAGTGCCGCCAGCTGGCTGACTTTAGACATATTGATCCCCTCCTTGTAAATATTGTGGCATGGATCAGATTTGCGGAATCGTGATCGGCACCTTGCGGCTTCTCTTCAGGCTTCTCATGACGCCATGCAGCAAGCCAAGGCCTCTGATGCGGGAAAAAACCTCGCAGATCATGTTCAATTTCCCCGTCGCTTTGACGGGATAGGATGAATTCACGCCTCGCCAATTTTGATATAAAGTCCGGTATACTCATAGATTTTTAGAATTGCGATTCGCAGCAAGAGGCTGCCGTCATCCCGGGTATCGGAGGAGATAAGCTGAACCGGCGCATCCTCGTGCAGACTGCGGAATTCCTGAACCCGTGAGCCCGCAAGCGTCAATGAGACTTCTATATCCGTTACGGGAATCGTCTCCAGAATGGGGCGCCTTGGCAGCGATGTTGTGTTCACCGCATGCAAAATGTAGGCATCCCCGTCTGAACCGCTGCTATTCAGGCTGAAATGAATGCTGGATGGCGCAGTCGTGCTTACTTTATACTGGCTGCCAAGCAAATAATCTACGCTGCCCGCCAACAGCCCGGCAAAGTCGGCATGGCCGTGCAGCCAGATATTCCGGTCCACACCATACGGGAAGAAGACCGATTCGCCAAGTCCATAACGGTTCAATAGAAGCGTCGGATATTCGGTATCGTAGCTTCTCAGCCAGGAGCGCTCAGGCGGCTGAGGGAAAATTTGCGGCACATAGGTTACGATGGACTCTGCGGTATCCGCCGTTCTGCGGACCAGACGCTGCGGTCCCCAGCTTGCCAGCAGCTCCGTATCCTCGAACCCTTGGGTCAGGGGATGACGCTCTCTTATCTTCTGGTAGCCGAACGTCGAATTATCCTTGACAATCCCCGTGAACGAGCAGCCAAACACATCGCCAAGCGCGTAATCATGGCGTTCCGATCCATCTTCGCGGAGCAGTGAGGTGCGGTCGGTCGAAATCAGCTTACCCCCGGCCTTCACATAGCTGCGGATCGTCTCTGTCTCCCTATCGGACAGACAAGCCGCATTGGCGAGAATCAGCACGCGGGTTTGAGCCAGCGTCTCCAGGTTCAGCCGGTCATCCGTCAGCAGCCGGTATTGAATCCGGCGGTCGGTAAGCACCTGCTCCAGCCCGATCAGATGCGTCATATAAGCGTCCTTGGAACGGTCATGGTTACCCAGCGCCGCATTGGATGCTCTTGAATAGAGAACCGTTACTTCAGGGTCTGTATTCTGAATGGTCAGAACATCCTCATGGCGTTCCATATAGTCATAAATATCCGCGGAAAGCATGGCGTTGCGGCGGTCATAGGTCGATCCGGGATGCGCTCCGTTGAAGATTACATTCCAGAACGAACCGCCGGCGCTGATGGCTTCCCACATCCACAGCCTCGTCTCCTGCTTCGGAGAAGAAATGTAGCGCAAATTGTTGTTGGTGCCCAGGTGGCCGAACAGCATGACCGGCGTTTTGTCCGGCGACAGGCTCTTCAGAAATTTGATCAGCGTGGATGGCCCGTTAAGCGGTTCATGATCGGCAGTGAACAACGGCGTGACCAGGAAATCAAAATGCTCCCTGATGGCGTACAGATCATGGCTGCTGCCCTTGAACTGGTCATGATACAGGCCGAATATCTCCGCTGCGAAAGCTTTGTCCTCTCCGTATTTCTTCACAACGGCGCGGCAGTCGCGCAAATGCTCCTCGACGCAGGCCGCTTTCCAGACGCGGTACTCGTCGTAATGGGGATCGAAGAAATCGCCGCCGCGCGGCAGCTCTTTGCCGATTTCGCTGCGGTAGCGGTCCGAGCAGCTTTTGCAGTAACAGATGCCCCACTGGTTATAGGAATTTTCCCATACCCCGTCGATATCGTAATTCTGAAACAGGTAATCTATAAAGGCATAGGCATGCTCATTGCGGTATTTGCTCTGATAGCAGGGTTGAAAAATAGCCGAATGCAGCGGATTGTCGCGGATAAGCGGCTCCCCCTGCGCATTGACGCTGAACCAGTCGGGACGCAGCTCATAAATCCTTTTGTCCACGCCGCGAAAATCAACCCGGACAACCACTTTGATGCCTTTTGCATGACAGGCATCCGTGAGGTCCTTCAGAATATCTTCGCCTTGCATAAAGGGATTGGGATTGGCGGTGACCAGATTATGCCGGAAGAAGTCGACAATCCCGCCGCCGTTAATAATAATGCAGTTGGAGTGAATGCTCTCCAAATACGCCACCACCGATTGGGCGTCATAATCGACGATATCGGGCTCGCGAAGCACGGTCTGCAGAATGCGCAGCTGCTTCTGGTACCAGAAGGTATTATCCGTCATGGGTCATTTCCTTTCCTTAGTAACCTTAGTAGCCTGTATATCCAACGTCCCGTTCAACTTTTTAACGCAGCCTATACGTAGCGGCTGTGCAGCTCATCGAGGCTGATCCGCCCTTCGAAATCATTGCAGATGTTCACATTGCTGCGCACAATCTCCGCATCGCGCATGCCCATGAGGGCCACGTCCACATAAGGGTTGGACAGCACGAACTGGATCAGCGCTGGCGTATAGTCGAAGGTATTGCCGGGGTTCACCATTTGAATCCAGCGCTGGAAGGTGCCCGATGTCGGGGTGCGCATCGTCAGAATGCCCATCCCGGCCTTCTCCGCTTCCAGCAGGCTGCCGAAGGGTCGGCTAGGCTCATAGGGATGCTGGAAAATAAAATTGTAGCAGAGCTGTACCGTATCAAAAGCGCCGCTGCGGATCAGACGGTACACCGCGTCATTATTATCTTCGCTTGTGAAGCCGATATGGCCGACAAGCCCTTCTTCCTTTAACCGAAGCATTTGCTCTGCCATGCCGCCGCTGCTGAGGATATCGTCGGTCTGCTCCGGCTTGAAGGAGTCGCCGTGGATTTGCAGCAAATCAATCCGGTCCCGGCGAAGCCGCTTCAAGCTTGCCTCAAGCGAGGCGCGCAGCTCCCCGCGCTGGCGGTAGGCGATCTTGGTAGAGAGAAACAGCGGATAAGAGCCGCTCGCCTTGACTCCTTCAAGGGCCTCGCCCAGTATCGCTTCGCTTTGACCATCACCATAGGCAGGCGCTGTATCGTAATAATTGATGCCCGAAGCAAGCGACTCTTCGATGGAAGCGATGATGCGGCCCCGGTCTTCGGCATTTTCCGGGTCAAAGGCATGCAAATAATTTTTCAGTCCGGCCGCCGCCCCGCCATAGCCGACGCGGCTGACGGTTGCTCCTGTTTTGCCAAGTTTCGTGTACTCCATATCAGCTGGCTGCCTCCTTACATATCGCTTTTCCAGGTCTTCAGCAAATAATCCGACATGCTTGCGCCCTGGCTGAACGCAGGTGAATTCATATAAGCCGCCAGAAGCCGTTCGTAATCGTCAACAGGCAGCTCAAGCCCCTTCGGAAAGAAGGTCACATTGCGGTTCCTGCGGAACTGCTCCTCTACCCATCCCGGAATTTCGATCGCCCGGGATGCCGGAGGCTCGCCGGAGAAGAACTGCTTATTCGCATTAGTACCGGCGATCAGGCGGAACTGCTCCTCGCTGCATGTGTCCATAAATCCGCGGAACACCTCAAGCGCCGCTTCCGCGCGCTCATTGCGCCAGAAGAGGACAGGATACTCGCTGCCCCACATGAGATGCTCCGCTCCGCAATGCTCCAGCACATAGTTGATCCACGCTTTATATTCGCCATGCGGGGGAATGGAACCGCACATCCCCAGGTTCCGTACCAGAATACCGTAGAAACGCGGATGACCCATCAGCTCGGTGATGAAACCTCCTGCACGCTCAGCATCATTCGACTGAAAGTCGGCGTACATGAAATGCGGCGCAGCCAGCCGCGCATCCGGATAACGGGCCAGCCATTGCAGATAAAGCTTCGCTATCCGCTGGTCGCGGCAGGCGTCGATTCCGTAAGCCCACCGCCCCCTTTCCCCGACGATATCCAGCACCTCCGGGTCTTCCATCGCTTCGCGGTATTCGAACCGGATCGCCATCGCGCCGGCATCCAGCTGGAGCCGGGTAATCTCCTGGCGCTGCGCCTTCGTTTCCCCGAAAGGGATGCCGACACACCGCAGACGATCGGCATGCTCCGCGCTTGCCCGTGCCAGTGACTGAAGGTCCGGCACAAGCGGACCCAGCACCGTGACCGCGCGCTCAATCTCATGAACGTCCATATAGTGAAGCAGCTGCTCAACCGAACCGAAACGAGGCAGTCCGAAATGAGAGTATGCATCTGTCGCTTGCCATTTCATCACCTATTCCCCCCATCAGACGTGATTTCATCTACTATAGAAATTGTTTTATGGAAAAATAGCTCTAGCGTTTCTTCGGGGCAAGCTCTGCGGCATAGCGGATCGCCGCGATCATGCTGCGTTCGTCGGCCTTGTTCGTGCCCGCGATATCGAAGGCCGTACCATGATCGACCGATGTGCGGATCACGCCGCCCTTGAGTCCGACCGTAATATTGACCCCGGCCTCGATTCCGAGCACCTTGATCGGCGCATGCCCCTGGTCGTGGTAGCAAGCCACCACCATCTGAAAATCGCCGCGGGCCGCCCGGTAGAACAGCGTGTCCGCCGGATAAGGACCGGATACCTGAATCCCCTCTTCAAGCGCACGCTTGATGCCGGGAATCAGCTTCTCTTCCTCTTCGCCGTATCCGAACAATCCGTTCTCCCCGGCATGAGGATTAATGCCGCACACCGCGATCGTCGGATTAGGGAAGCCCGCCTGCTCCAATGTGTCGTGTGCCAGTTTGATTACGCGGTAGGTCCGCTCCGGATTGATACTTGCGATCGCATCGATAAGTCCAAGATGCGTTGTCAGATGGATAACTTTCAAATTTGGCGTGGCCAGCATCATGGAGTAATCCTCGGTTTCCGTCAAATGGGCCAGAATCTCCGTGTGCCCCGGAAACCGGTGGCCGCCCATATGGAGCGCCTCTTTATTGAGCGGAGCCGTGCAGATGGCATCGATATCCCCAGCCTGCGCCAGTTCCACCGCCTTGGCGATAAAGCGGTATGCGGCATCGCCCGCGCTTGCCGACAGAACGCCGAAGGGCAGATCATCCGGCAGCACATTCAGATCGATGCAATCGATGCTCCCCTTGTCATATAACGCCTCGCTCATGTACTGGATGCGTCTGATCGCCACGGGCGACCCTGTTACCCGAACGGCACGCTCCAGAATTCCGGCATCCCCGATAACAACTGACCGGCACAGGTCGAACACCTCTTGGGTTGCCAGTGCTTTTACAATTACCTCCGGGCCCACACCCGCCGCATCGCCCATCGTAATACCAATAATCGGCTTCATATCCGACTCGCCTCCTTAATTCGTTTCATTGCCTGCAGCAGCACTGCCTTCGTGCCAAATCCGCCCGCCTTGGTCACTGCCGTCCATTGTTTGTCCCTGCAGATTAGACGCCCCAACGGAACGCCCGTCTCCACTTCGCCCAGCAGGTCGAATCGCTTCGCCCCGATCAGCGAGCAGATATGTCCCGCGGTATCGCCGCCAGTCATGACAAAGCCGGCCGGCTCACACTCTGGCAGCGCTTCCACCAATGCCTCGGCAAGCCCCTCGGCAATGACAGCCCCCACCTCTGTGGGACGCAGTCCCTGCCGCTCTCCCATCGCCTTCGCGCGAACGATATCTTCTTCATTGGCGGAGCAGTACAATACGGTGTCCTTCCCGCTCGACAGGGAAGCTCCAACTTCAACCGCCGCACGGTGAATCTCCTGATTGCGGGCGTCGCCGCCGCCAACAAGCAAATCGGATTGAACGGCCACACCGTTCACTCCCGCTTCCAGCATATAGGTCAGTTGTCCTCTGGAGATGCCGCTGACACTGCCGATAACGGCAAGCGCCGGCTGTGTCCCCATTCCGGAGGTTGGGCCTTGTCCGGTCCCCGGTTTCTGTGACTTCAATCCGGCCCCGCCGCCCCATGCCCGATCCGCAGCTTGCAGGGCCAGGCTGCGGGCAAGCCCGGCCGAGCCTGCCCAGACGATGCGCAGACCGCTGCCCGCCATCGACCTTGCCACATGATCCAGATCCTCATCATATAGGGCATCGAACAGCAGGTACGGAACCGCGGCCTTGCGCAGCAGGTCCAGCCGTACGGCAAGCGCCGGCTGATCCATCAGCTCATCGCGGGTGATGAGCGCACACGCCCGCTGGCTTTGCATCCCCACCAGTCTTGGAATGTAGGATTCCGTCACCGGCGTTACCGGGTCATGCGCCGCTTCTGTATTATGAACAAGCGTCCCGTCCCGGTATTGGCAACCGTTCTCGGTTGTCCGGCCATTGCCGGGGTATGCCGGCGCAAGCACGATAAAATCCGGCTTGAACGCATCGTACACCGCATCAAGCTCGGCTCCGATATTTCCCCGAAGCGTTGAATCGAGCTTCTTGTATACGATTCCGGCGGATAGCCGGCTCACATAATCGGCAGCATTCCTCACCTTGGCATAGGCTGTTTGGGGTGAATCCGCACGGCTGTCCGTATTGAGCACAACCGCATCAAGACTGCCCGGTGCTTCCCCGTCAAGCCGGAACAGCACCGACGTGCTGTAGCCGCTCGCAGCCAGCTGCACGCCGCTGTCGTTAGCACCTGTAAGATCATCGGCGATCATAGCAAATTCCATAGCTTCTCCTTTCGTAATCAAAGAGGATCACTTGCCCTCAGCCTGGTTGGCTTGCATGCTCAAAAAGTCCGGCTGCGCAAGCTGGTAAATTTGAGGCACATTGCTCGCAAGCGCAATGCTGCTAATTCGAGGCACATTGCTCGCAAGCGCATGCTGCTAATTCGAGATTTCATTGCTCGCAACCAGAAGCTTACAAGGCAGCTTTCCACAGGCAGCTTGCAGCTTTACCATTCTGTTTCCGCCTGCTTCACCGGATTATCACCGGCCTGTTAGAATGACGGTAAATTCCCGTCCTCGTCGAACCGGAATTCCTCCCACCCGCCTTCGGTCTCGATGTTCGGCGAGGCTTGAATTTCCTCATAAACGGACTCCGATACATAGATATGCTCGACGTGAAGCGTGCTTACGATACGGGCAATTCTCGCCCGTTCCTCCGGTACGTTCCAATTCGCCCGCAGCGCCGCCGTCAGCGCCGCACGGTCATTGTCCAGGGTGATCGGTACCGATGCCCGGGAGAGAAACGTGCTGGTAATAACATTCTCATTCATTATCTTCCGGTCGATTTTATCAACCAGTCGGGTCGTGGTCAGATCTGCAAGTCCGATACCAAGCGCATTGCCGTGGGATTCCTCGCTCAGATCGCCTGCGATGACGTATTTGATCCGGGGCGACACCGGCTCCGCTTCTCCCTGAATCCGCATTCGGCCGATGATGTTCGTATCCATACCGGTGCCGCTGTGGTTTTTGCCGATTTCATCGACAATGAGAATATCCAGCTCATCCGTCGGAAGCTTCGGATACATGGCTGCAGAAGCAAGCAGCAGCGCTTGCTCGCGTTCATTGATCCTATCCGGTTCTATGGCTTCCAGTATGGAGGTCTGCTCGACGGCATTTTCCACAATCCCGAGACCGAACACAATCCGGCCCGATTCAATCACAACCTTGCCAACTTCGGGCATAATATCCCGGATGCCGGGCACTCCGTAGGAATGCAGCAGCAGCGCCTGCTTATGCTTGCCCAGCCCGATCGCCGCCATTTTTGTCAGGCCGCTTTCAATTCCGACAGGCGACTTGAAATCGGTATGCAGCTTGATGCGTGCGACCAATATGACGCCATCCGCCTCAGAAGCATGACGGTCCATGTAGACGGCGGTTCCGCCTTGCGTCTGCCCGATTTCTACCACGTCCATGGAGCTGATCACAGGCGCCCCGCATTTCTCCTCGGTAACGCCCAGACTTTCCAGCACCTCAATCTGTCCTTCCGCGGTCGCTCCGCCATGGCTGCCCATAGCCGGCACAATAAAAGGATGAGCCCCGTATGACTTGATTTCAGCTGCGACTGCTGCAATAATCCGGGATATATTCGCAATTCCCCTGCTGCCAGCCGTAATCGCAATCCGCTGACCTGGCTGAATTCGCCCGGCAATCTCCGGTTTCCTGATCTCAGCGGCAACTGTCGCCTCTATATTTTCGACTGCTGGTGCATGAAAATGCTGACGGATTTTTATCATTTTCGGCAAGGCCATATGGCTCAACGCCTCCTTATGAAATAAGTATAATTCAGCCCCTCATCCCAATCATCATAATAAAGGACGGATTTATCACAAAATCCGCCCAATGCTTTGCAGGTAGTCCAGAGAACTCAATATCAGCTTTCAACATTTTTAATGATTGGATTCGATCTCCGGCGGAGCACCGACACCAGCCACGCTCCAAACAGGAGGGCCGCCAGGCCGTAACCCATGTAATCGAAATTCAAGCGGTTCACCCAACTGAAGAGCGGATTTTCCTGCGCCATCTCTCCGGAAAACGTCTGCAGCAATTCTACAGCTCCGATGATAAGAGCAGCAGCTACCGAGACTGCGGTGATCGTCGTATTGTAATACAGCTTTCGCATCGGCGTGATGAGCGCCCAGTTGTAGGCTCTCGTCATAAATACGCCGTCTGCCGTATCCAGCAGGCTCATGCCTGCAGCGAACAGCAGGGGCAGCGAAAGCAAGCCCCATACAGGTGCGGCGTTCTGCACGGCTGAAGCAGACAGCGCAAGCAGCCCAATCTCCGTAGCGGTATCGAAGCCCAGACCGAACAGAAACCCGAGCGGGTACAAATGCCAGCTGCGGCTTACCAGCTTTAATGCAGGCTTGGCCAGCCGGGCGATCAGTCCCCGCGATTCAAGCAGCTGCTCAAGCTTCGCCGGATCCGTCCTGACATGGCGGCCTTTGCGTATGATGGCAACCAGCTTCACCAGAACCACCAGATTGATAAGCCCCACGATCAGCAAAAAGATCCCCGATACGCTCATTCCGATCACACCGCCGACCCGCTGCATATCCGGCATGAAGCCCTGCGCCCACTGGAGCGATATGCATAAAGCGACAACCATCAGAAAAACAACCGAAGAATGGCCAAGGGAAAAATAAAATCCTGTCCCCAGCGCATTCCGCTTCTCCTGCACCAGCTTCCGTACCGAATTGTCGATAGCCGCGATATGATCAGCATCAAAAGCATGGCGGAGACCAAGCGTATACGCCAACAAGCCCATGCTCCAGAAAGCGGGAAGATCATGCACAACCGTGAGCAGCCCTGCAAGACCGGCAATATGAAGGACCGCGATAATAATGGCGTAGTGGATCCATGAGCCTTTTTTTACCTTTTCAGACATGGTCGGTCTTTCCTCTTTTCCTCTTCGAAATGCGGGCCTGCCTCCCTTGGGCCAATTTAATCTGCGGACTTATGTAGAAGACAATTCAAGCTGCAGCTGCGACAAGCATCCCACATCCATTGTAACGAATTGATCGCTATAAAGTAACCTGTCTCCCGGAAATTTCTCTGTGCTGCAAGGGCTGCATGTGGTCAAACGACCGCCGTCATGCAGCGAAACACCACGCGCGGCGAGCTGCCCAAGGTGCGAAAAGCGATCCCTGCCGCTCCCCGCGCCCGCTGCCTGCGCCGCTTAACATTTACAGGCGGAGCGCATTTTCGCGCTCCGCCTGATAAACATGTTCCAGCGCCGCTTGCTGTCATCGGCCGCCAAGACGCTGCACCAGAGAATCAGATGAAGGAATATCTGTTCCAGGTCTGCAAGTTCATGCTTCTAAAAATATCCTTCTTGCCGATTCCTCTGTCTGCAGACCTACAAATAACGATAACCGGGCAGTGTCAGAAACTCCTCGAAATCCTCCGCTTCGCTCATCTCGGCGAACAAGCGGCTGGCCACGTCGAATTTTCCGCTCTCATAAGCGCTCTCCCCGATTTTCGTACGGATGGCCTGCAGCTCCTCGTCAATCAAGGTACGGGTCAGTTCAACCGTTATGCGGCGTCCGTCGCTGAGAACGCCTTGGGGATGCTTGATCCACTGCCATACCTGCGCCCGTGAAATCTCAGCCGTTGCCGCGTCCTCCATCAGGTTATTGATCGGTACGGCGCCGATTCCCCGTAGCCATGCCTCGATATACTGGATGCCGACGCTGATATTGGTACGCAGCCCGGTCTCGGTAATATCGCCGGCAGCGGGAGTGAGCAGATCGCTCGCCGTAATGGTGACATCCAGCTGCTTGGACACCTGATTGGCTTCCGGCATCAGCTCGTCGAATACCGCGAGCGCTATCGGCACGAGGCCGGGATGCGCCACCCATGTGCCGTCATGGCCATCCGAGGCTTCTCGCCATTTGTCCGCTCTGACCTTGCCAAGCGCTTCTTCATTGGCTTCAGGGTTATTCTTGATGGGAATTTGCGCCGCCATCCCGCCCATGCAGTGAGCGCCGCGTTTATGGCAGGTTTGGATCGCCAGCAGCGAGTAGGAACGCATGAATGGAACCGTCATTGTGACAACGCTGCGGTCAGGCAGGATGATGTGCGGCTGCTTGCGCAGTTTTTTGATGTAGCTGAAAATATAATCCCAACGGCCGCAGTTGAGCGCCGCGATATGCTCTTTCAACTCATACAGGATCTCATCCATCTCAAAAGCCGCCATGATCGTCTCGATCAGAACCGTTACCTTGACGGTTCCCTGCGGAATACCCAGCGTCTGCTGCGCCTGAACGAATACGTCATTCCACAAACGGGCCTCCTGATGGCTTTCAAGCTTCGGAAGGTAGAAATAAGGACCGCTGCCGCGGGCCAGCAGCTCTCTGGCATTATGATAGAAATAAAGACCGAAGTCGAACAGGCTTGCCGATATCTCCTGGCCATCCACCAGCATATGCTTCTCCGTCATATGCCAGCCTCTCGGGCGGGCAATCAGTACAGCAACCTGCTCGTTCAGCTTGTAAGCTTTTCCTTCAGGACTCACGAAGTCGATGCTTTTGCGAATCGCGTCACGAAGGTTGATTTGTCCGCCGATTGAATTATCCCAGGTCGGGGAATTCGCATCCTCGAAATCGGTCATGAAGGCCTTGGCGCCCGAGTTAAGCGCGTTGATAACCATTTTCCGGTCGCCGGAAGGCCCGGTTATTTCCACACGGCGATCCTGAAGATCGGCAGGCACGGAGATGATTTTCCAATCCCCCTGCCGGATGGCAAGCGTCTCGGGCAGAAAATCAGGCAGCTCGCCCGCATCAATCCGTTTCTGCCGCTCAATGCGGACCTTCAACAGCTCTTCGCGCGTACCGTTGAACGACCGGTGCAGCTCGGCGACGAAGCCCAGCGCCTCAGGGGTCAGGATTTCAAGCTGTTCCCGGGTCAGGTCGGCGGTCAGTTGAATCCCTGCATTTTGCAAAGCCTGGTTGTTAGCATTCATGTGTTCTCACGTTCCTCTCTGATTTGAAATCATTTTAGAAAACCTCATCGGCCGCGACCGGCTGGCGGGCCGACTGCTGCAGCTCACGCGGTATCCGATTCGCAGCGCCAGTCCGGATAGCCGCCTCGATCACGGCATCCCGCACACGCGGAACCACCTTGTCATTGAAAATGCTTGGGATGATATACTGTTTGCCCAGTTCGTCATCGCTTACGATGGCGGCAATGGCATACGCGGCTGCCAGCTTCATTTCCTCATTGATTACCTTGGCCCGGCAGTCCAGCGCCCCGCGGAAAATGCCGGGGAAGCACAATACATTATTAATCTGATTCGGATAATCGCTTCGACCCGTTGCCAGTACCGCAACCAGCGGCTCCGCAACCTCCGGATCGATCTCCGGCTCCGGATTAGCCATCGCAAAGACGATCGGTTCAGGGGCCATGCGCCTGACATCGTCCGGCTTAAGCAGATTGGCGCGGGACACGCCGATGAAGACGTCAGCTCCATCAATCACATCGGACAGCGAGCCGCGCTTGCTTTTCGGATTTGTCTTGGCGGCAATCCGCTTATGCGCCGGATGGTCATCATGCTCGCCGGCGATCAGAGCGCCCGCTTGATCCACCGCCACAAGCTCGGTCACTCCCGCCGCCAGCAGCATATCGATGCAAGCCGCACCGGCGGCACCGACACCGCAGACGACCACCGATACCTCCTCGATACGTTTGCCGGTGAGGCGAAGCGCATTCAACAGACCCGCCAGCAGCACGACAGCCGTACCGTGCTGGTCATCATGGAAGACCGGAATATCGAGCTCCTCCTGCAGGCGCCGCTCAATCTCGAAGCAGCGGGGAGAGCTGATATCCTCCAGATTAATACCCCCGAACATCGGCGACATCGCTTTGACAATCGAAATTATTTCCTCTGTATCCTTTGTCGCCAGGCAAATCGGGAACGCATCCACATCGGCAAATTGTTTAAACAGCACCGCTTTACCTTCCATGACCGGGATAGCCGCTTCCGGCCCAATATCCCCAAGGCCCAGCACTGCGGTGCCATCCGTGACAACCGCTACCAAATTGCGTTTCGCGGTGAGAGTAAACACCTTGGACGGATCGTCGCGTATCGCCATGCATACCCTGGCCACCCCAGGTGTGTAAACGCGGGAGAGATCCTCCCTGTTCTTGATAGGGATCTTGGGAGTGACTTGAATTTTGCCGCCCAGATGAGCCAGAAAGGTGCTGTCCGACTCATTCACGATCCGAAGGCCGGGAAGAGCCCGGAGCGCCCCGGCGAGCTGTTCGTGTACGTCTACATTCAACTGTACGGTAATGTCGCGGACCGTTACATCCCTGGAAGCCCGGATCACATCGACTGCGACAATATCGCCGCCTCCTTGATGTACAACTGCAGCGATATCACTGAACTTGATGAGCGACAAATCCATCTCAATACGAAAAATAATCGTTGTGCTGATCGCCATCGACTGCTGTACACCTCCTGTTGTTCATTATTATGAACATCGTTTATTATTATGATTGAGGTTATTCTTTCATACATCCTACTCTCTGTCAATATAAAAAAAGATCCCTTTTCCGGGGCGCTTCCGAAAATGGGATCCGCGGGCTCGCCTGCAACCACCATGCGCCTGCCTCGCGAGCGCCTCAGACGGCAATGGACAGCAGCTGGGCGAGGGCCTTAACCTCGCGTATGGCTTCCATCTTCTTGCCTTCCCAATGGTGAATGGGCATGGAGCAGCTGATCGCTGCGGCAGCCTGCCGGCTGCGGTCGAATATGGGCGCGGCTACGCAGCAGAAGCCCATAACCCCTTCCTGAATATCCATGGAGCACCCGCTTGCGCGCACCTCCTCCAGCTCTTTGAGCAGCGCTTCGCGCGAGCCGATCGTATGCACCGTGATCTTGCTGAGCGTCTCCTGCGGCAGGATTGCCCGCACCTCCTCCTCGCTCCTGAAGGCCAGCAGCGACTTGCCAAGCCCGGTCGCATGGGCGGGGAAGCGAATGCCGGCGCCCGATACCATCTGCACCGGGGATGGAGCTTCGACCTTCGCCAGATACTGCACATCCCCGCCGTCCAGCCTCGCCAGTTGGATGGACTCCTGTAGCCGGCGGACAACCGGCTCCGCATTGCGCTTGAATTGGTCGATCAGATCATATTGGCGGAAGTAAGCGCCTCCGAAATCGCCCATTACGCTCCCAAGCGCGTAGGTTTCGTTCCGGTCACGGTCAATCCACCGCAGCCGCTCCAGCGTGCTGAGCAGAGAAAACAGCGTGCTTTTGCTGATTTCAAGCCTTCTGGAGAGATCCGACAGCTTCCATACATACGGCTCCTCCGCGAGCAGCGCCATAACGGCATGTGCTCGGTCAAGAGCCGGCACAGCATATTTTTGATTCATAATCTCGTTCCCTCTTTCTTCCGTCTCATCTCTAACGCTGTACACTCTGTATGCTATCCTTGCATGATGGGCATTCGCTGATTTATACAGATTAAATAGGTGAATAAATTATAAACCCTTGTTCCGTATTTCGAACAAAGCCATCGTATCATGCCGGCCCAGTTCAGTCAATTCACCTTCTTGAACTTGAATCGTGACTTTTCCAAGAAATAGACAGTCTTCGACCTTCGGCGGTGCAGCCTGGTTTCTCCCCTCAGAAATATAAGCAGCGCATCATGAAATTTTATACGTTCATATATTTTAAGACATTCACAACTTCTTAAGATGTAATCTGGATGAACGCTCAGGTATAATAATAAATGCTGGGGAATGCTACATATAAAATTCCAAAATCATTCAGGAGGAGATCGAATTATGAACACATTCGTTTACCATAATCCAACCCGGCTGGTTTTCGGCAAGGGGACGCTTGAGAGACTTTCTGATCTGGTCAAGCCATACGGAAGCAAGATTCTTGTCGTTTACGGAGGAGGCAGCATCAAACGCAATGGCATCTACGATAGCGTCATGCAGCAGCTCCGCAGCATCGGTGCCGAAATTCACGAGCTCGGCGGCGTGGAGCCCAACCCGCGGCATACCACGGTGAACAAAGGCGCGGATTTGTGCAAGAAGGAAGGCATTGAGTTCATCCTTGCCGTCGGCGGAGGAAGCGTCATCGATTGCGTAAAAGCCATTTCGGTCGGAGCCAAATATGACGGCGATGCCTGGGATATCGTCACGCGCAAAGCTGAGCCGAAGGCCGCGGTTCCTTTCGGAACCGTGTTGACGCTCGCCGCAACCGGCTCTGAAATGAATAGCGGCTCCGTCATTACCAATTGGGACACACAGGAGAAATACGGATGGGGCAGCAATTTGACTTATCCGCAATTTTCCATCCTTGATCCCGAATCCACCAGCTCCGTACCCAAGGACCATACGATCTACGGAATCGCGGACATCATGTCCCATCTGTTCGAGCACTATTTCAACCATACCGCCAACGCACCGATCCAGTCGGCGTTTGTTGAGTCCCTGCTGCGCATCGTAATTGATGCGGCTCCCAAACTGATCGCCGACCTGCACAGCTACGAGCAGCGCGAAACGATTTTGTACAGCGGCACAATGGCTTTGAATGGCATGCTCTCCATGGGTACAGTAGGCGACTGGGCAAGCCATAATATCGAGCATGCGGTCAGCGCGGTCTATGATATCCCGCATGGCGGAGGACTTGCCATCTTGTTCCCGAACTGGATGGGGCATGTTCTGGATGCCGGCGTTCCCCGCTTCAAGCAATTTGCCGTTAATGTGTTCGGAGTCGATCCTGCTGGCAAATCCGACCGTGAAACCGCGCTTGAAGGCATCCAGGCGCTCCGCGCCTTCTGGAACTCGATCGGCGCCCCAAGCCGACTGGCTGATTACGGAATCGGCGACGACAAGCTTGACATCATGGTCGACAAAGCGATGATTAACGGTCCTTTCGGCAACTTCAAGAAGCTGGACCGCGAGGATGTCCGGGCTATTTACGTGAGCTCCCTGTAAAAGTTCTTTCATAGGATTCGGCAGTATTTGGAGGCAATAGTTTTAAATATAATTTTTGGAAAAAGAAAACTTGCACACCAGGTGTGCAAGTTTTCTTTTTTATTAACAGACCATAAAGCGGACGCCCCCATTAAACTCCGATCGTCCTGCGACAAGATCTGACTTCTAAAAAAATCCCCCCTGGAATCGGAATCCAGAGGGGATGAGAGACTATTATCATTTTACAAAGCTGAAGCTATTCTTAAATACGGTTTCCCGTATTATTCGATGAGCGGTCACCGGCCGCACTGATCAAGAGGATGATGGCACTAATGATATGCATAATCATCCCGACAATAGGAATCCATGCAATCAAGGAAGTAACAATTCCCACTATGCTTCCGATCTTCCCTGAACGTTCTCTGAAACAGAAGAACAAGGTAACAAGATGCAGCACAAACATAAAGATCAACGGGGAATAGGACATTGAGATAACGAATATACCCCCGATAATCGGAATTCCCAGACACGCTTCCAATATGGCGGAAATAAATCGCAAGACCCGTGAAATTTTCATTGGCAGCTTCACCCCCAATCTATGGCGCCATCTCCAGAAACTTGGATGTTGGATTCTTATCTATCGCGGTACGCATGGCATACTCATTCTCGAATAAAGCCACGTAATTATCCTTCTTATCCTTAACCAGCGAAGAGTTGATCCGGAATTTGGAAGGGTCGATCTTGTCATCTACAATCCAGCGGGCAAATTGGAACTGCATCCGGTGAAGCTGAATCTCCACACCGTACTCCGCTCTCATCCGGTATTCAAAAACCTCAAACTGCAGCTGGCCGACCACACCCAGAATCGTTTCGTCAAAACCGCTTGTGGAATGAAAGACCTGAATGGTCCCCTCTTCGGTCAGCTGATCGATTCCCTTCTGGTACTGCTTGTGCTTCAATGCGTTCTTGACCGTCACCTTGGCGAAAAGCTCCGGCGAGAAGGTTGGAAGCTCATCGAAGATAATCTCGCTTCCTTGGGAAAGCGAATCCCCAATCCGGAAAATGCCGGGATCGAATAGTCCAATAATATCGCCCGGATATGCCGATTCGACAATATCCCGGTCCTGAGCCAGAAACTGCTGCGGCTGCGCGAGCTTGATTTCTTTACCCACGCGCGTGTGCCGAACGCTCATTCCGCGCTCGAAGCGGCCGGAGCAGATGCGCAGGAAGGCGATCCGGTCACGGTGAGCCGGGTTCATGTTGGCCTGGATTTTGAACACATATCCGGAAAACTTCTCATTCGTCGGGTCAAGCGGCCCGTCTGTCGTATTGCGAGGCGTCGGGGACGGCGCAAGCTGCAGGAAGTTCTCCAGAAATGTCTGCACACCGAAATTGTTAACTGCACTGCCGAAAAACAGCGGCGTCAGTTCGCCGGCGCGTACTTTCTCAAAGTCGAACTGGTCGCCTGCAACATCTAGCAATTCGAGATCCTGAACGAGCTGGTTATGCAAATAATCGCCGGCCATCTCACGAATGATCGAATCATTGTAATCATCCACTTTGCGCACAGAGATGCTGGAATGATCATCATTGCCCTTGAACAGCTCAACCTGGTTCTTCATCCGGTCATAGACGCCGCAGAGCTCACGCCCCATGCCGATCGGCCAGTTCATCGGGACCGCCCGGATACCGAGAACGCGTTCCAGTTCCTCCATCAAGTCAAAGGGGCTTTGGCCTTCGCGGTCCAGCTTGTTGATGAACGTAAAGATCGGAATTCCCCGCTTGCGGCAGACCTGAAACAGCTTGATCGTCTGCGCCTCGACGCCTTTGGCCACGTCGATAAGCATCACTGCGCTG
Organism: Paenibacillus sp. JT31N11; assembly: GCF_056269285.1. Lineage (NCBI taxonomy): Bacteria > Bacillati > Bacillota > Bacilli > Caryophanales > Paenibacillaceae > Paenibacillus > Paenibacillus sp. JT31N11. The sequence goes on along the minus strand of NZ_JBWDNQ010000003.1, from coordinate 24,014 downwards.
TCCGCGGCAGTCAAGGTCCGGTACGTATCCTCACTGAAATCCTGATGGCCCGGGGTATCCAGAATATTGACCCGGTGCCCATTGTAATCAAACTGCATGACGGAAGAGGTGACCGAAATACCACGCTGCTTCTCGATTTCCATCCAGTCGCTTGTTGCGTGACGGCTTGCTTTACGCGCTTTAACCGTTCCGGCAAGACGTATTGCGCCACCGAACAGCAGCAGCTTCTCCGTCAAGGTAGTTTTCCCCGCATCCGGGTGGGAGATAATGGCGAAGGTCCGCCGCTTATCTACTTCTTGCTTGATTTCGTCCATTAAACTTTTACTCATTACCCTGTTCCCTTCGTTTTTACGTAACGCTGCTTGCCTTCAACTAACATATGCAGCAAAGCATCGATCCGTAATATCACATAAGGATATTGGGACCGATGCGAGTGGACTTTTATGGTGAAACTACTATTTGGAGCTTCCCGATATCCAGATGACGTTATCCTCATCCTGGCCGTTTACCGGCCACCAATGATAACCGTCCTCGGCAAGGAGCTTGTCTGTTTGCTCGGGTCCCCATGAACCGGCCGGGTAAAACTGCAGACTGTCGTCATCTTCTCTCCATGCCTCGGCGATCCGGTCAACGAACGACCAGGCCTGGGCCACTTCATCCCAACGGGTGAAGTAAGTCGACTCGCCGCGCGCAGCATCATAGATGAGACGTTCATAAGCCTCTGGCGTATTCAAGCCGACCTGGCAGCTTTGGCAGAACTCCATGGCAACCGGCTGTACAACATTGTCGACGCCCGGTTTTTTGGCATTGATTTTGATGTATATGCCTTCCATCGGATTAACGCGGATGACGAGCAGGTTTGGTGAAAGATCATGGCGCCGCGCGAACAGAATATTGTCAGGTACGTTTTTGAATTCGATGACGATTTCCGTTGTCTTGACCGGAAGCCGTTTGCCGGTGCGGATGTAGAAGGGTACGCCTGCCCAGCGGAAATTATCCGCAAACACCCTGGCTGCAAAATAGGTCTCGGTTTTGGATTCCGGATTCACGGAGTCTTCCTGCCGGTACCCGCTCAATGATTTATCCTTGGCTGAGCCCTCTGAATATTGGCCCCGTATAACATTCTGCTTCACTTCCTCGCCGCTAGCGAAGCGGCGGAGCGAACGGAATACTTTAACCTTCTCGTCGCGGATATCCTCGGGATGAAGCCTGCTCGGCGGCTCCATGGCAATCATCGCCAGCATCTGCAATAAATGATTCTGCACCATGTCGCGCAGGGCGCCGGATTTATCATAATAGCCTCCCCGTTCTTCAACGCCGACGGTTTCGGACAATGTAATCTGCACATTGGCGATGTGCTTATTGTTCCAGAGCGGCTCGAAGAACGCGTTGGCAAAGCGGATAACCTCGATATTCTGAACCATTTCCTTGCCCAGGTAATGGTCAATCCGGAAAATTTCCTCTTCCTTGAACACATGACTGAGCTGCTCGTTCAGGTCGCGGGCAGATTGCAAATCGTAACCGAACGGCTTCTCGATAACAAGACGGTTCCATCCCTTCGATTCCAGCAGGCCGCCATCACGCAGATTGAGCGATACCGGTCCAAACAGCTCAGGAGACAAGGCCAGATAGAACAGGCGGTTGCCGGGAATGTCGAATCTGGCGTCAAGCTCTTCCGTCAGGTTGCTCAGCGCCCGGAAGCCGTCCAGATTATTGATGTCGAGCGACATATAGACAAAATGCTGCGCAAATTTCTGCCAAGTCTCATCGTCGCCATGCTTGTACCGGCAAAATTCGCCGATGGAATCATAAACGTCTGTACGAAATTCTTCATTCGTACGTGGTCTGCGGGCCAGCCCCACTACGGCGAAATCCTCGGCCAACTTGCCTTCTTTATATAAGCTGAAGAGCGCAGGAAAAAGCTTTCGCCGCGCTAAATCGCCTGTAGCGCCAAACAAATAATAAACCGCACCCGCTGCGGCAATTGATTCATGGTTGCTCACGTCGGTCATTCCTCATTCTCTCTTATGTATTTTTAATCAGCAAAGCCGAATTCCTACATGGATCATGTTATGTAGTTTAGCATATCAGAACGAGAGATGCTATTCATCAGCCCATAAAAAAATCTGATCCTAGCCTCAATAAATCCTAATTCCCTGCGGAATAATCACCCGTTATGAGCGGCACTCCGATTACCAGCTCCCCTTCGTCCCCGGACATAGAGTGGACCTGGGCAATCTGCATATTCACACTTTGAGTGCCGCTCATGATTTCCGAGCGCAGCTTCGGGCTCAAGTAGGTGACGCTCCGCGTATGTCCGTCATCATAAGATTCGATTTGCTTGGCAGCAGCAAGCCTTGCGAATGTTTTTGCCGAAGCGCCCGCGGCAGGCATGGCGCGGACGGTAAAGCTCCCCTTTAACGGCACTCTCTCTTCCACTGCCATCTCCTCGATTTCGGCGGCCGATGCTTTTATGATATCCAATTTGCTGCCTTTATCCGGCTGCAGCAAAATAATTAATTGCACGGGTGCCTTCCCGTCCGCTTGAATAGACGCTCCCTCGGACGGATTCTTCTGACGATCCGCCTGTTCCTGATACCAAACCGTAACGGCCGGCTTGTCCATCCCGCCGCCAATTGATCCTTGATACGCATCGCCAAGCGGGGAGCTAATGGGGGACATTTCTATATGAAGCCTTTCCGCCAAACGGCTGGCGGTGTCTGCAGCAGCTTCTCCATCCCAGCGGAAAGTCCAGCCCGCCTGCTGCGCACCCTCTGCAAATTCGCGGTCACCCCATCCCCAGAAGGCAGTTAAATCCGCGAGCAGATGGCTGCTCTCAGAACCATCAGGCTGATTCTGGCTGGCCTGCCATAATCCTGCCGCTGCCGCCAATGTAACAACAATCAGAGCGGCAAAAATACCTGTCCGTTTTTTTGATTCGGGTCCTTGGTCCTTCTGCGTATGCGTCTTGACTCCCATGAACAAATTCCTCCTTAAGCATCAGCTTCAAAACGCGTCTGGAGTGGGTAAATAACCATACACATCCGTACCTGGTTGAATACACTGTTGAAAAGCAATCAGGGAGGTATCAATCTAGGGATGGGATTCAGTTTCCCGCTTCATGAGGAGCATATCAACCGATTTTGCGGAATGCCCGTATGCATTATCACCCACGATGGCAGTCGGCATGTCGGCATTTTGAGCAGATGCGAAGGCGACAGGGTATATTTAAACGAAAGACCCGACCAACTGCTGAGCACTTCAGCAGAGTTACAGAGCGGACTCCTGAGCGTACCCCATATATCCAAGAAAAAAGGCAAATCCACAAAATTGAAATCAAAAGCCGCAATCCCGCAGTCAGCCAAGGCTCAAGTCAAAGCTTTTGGCCCGTACGGTTACGGATATGGCTACAACCCATTTGTTGAATCGTTTATTGATTTATCATTGATTGCGTTCTTGTTTCTTCTTATATAACAATGTCAGAGCAGCAGATGAATGGCCAGAAACAGACAGCCCGCGCGCCATCTTGCACAAAAGCCGCGAGGGCTGTCTTCTCTCGCAGGCGCTTTAAATATTCAAATATTCCCGGAGGTGATGGTTCATGATCGATCCTGTGTCACCCATTTCGCGTAATCAGCTTTATGCCGTGCAGCCAGCTATTGAGGCGGATCAATATCCATTTACATATGATGGAGAGACTTCTTCTTCTAACAGGGGCGGCTCTTTCCATAATAGCAGATCCTTCCAGATTCCGCCTCATGCAGGGAAAACAATGAAGCATGCGGCTGATTTTGCCTCATCGTGGCTGAGACAGAGCTTCGAGCTGAGGGCTGCCGCCAATACGCTGGCTAACAAGAGCACCTCTGCTTTTGAGCAGCGTTCGGTTATTTCTACCGATCCTGACGCCGTAACGGGACAAGCCTCATTCGAAGCAAGCCGGGCCTCCTTCGAGGTTCAGGCACTTGCCATCGCCAAACCGCAGCGTAATACCGGTTACGATCTGACCCGATCAGCGCCATCTATTGTCAGCGCCGGAACCCATACCTTTGTTATAGCTGTTGATGGCCGTCAGCGTGTTATTGCCGTATCGGTCGGCACTTCCAGCAGCAATGCCGCTTCGCTTGGCAAGATACGGGATGCACTCAACAGCGCTAAGTTCGGGATTACCGTGCTGGTTAGGGAAGATACGGCCAAAGGCACCGTCAGACTCGAGGCGGAAGCAGATAAGACAGGTGCGGAGTATTCTTTTTCATTGACTGATCTTGGCGGCAGCGCGATTGCGGCAACCGGCATCGGCACTGTTGCGGTCCCCGGAACAAACGCGGTGTACCGTCTGAATGGCGATCAACCCCGGAATTCCCATAGCAACGAAATTCTGCTTCAGGACGGCAAGGCCTCCATTCAGCTCAGAGATACAACCAAGTCTCCTGTGAAGATCAGTATCGGCTACAATGAGAAAGCCATATCTGAGCAGATGACAGCTTTGTTAAATCAAGCTAACAAGCTTAATTCGGTTTATGACGACGCCTCCGATTATTTGAATAAATCGCTCAAGCAAAGCGTGGATCAGCCATTAAAAGAAGCTGCGTCGGCCCGTATCGGGATCTGGCAATCAGCCGCCGGTGAATGGAAATTGAATGAAAAAAAACTCAGTGCGGTTATTGCCGGGCAGCCGGAAGAGGTTCGGCGGATCGTCACCGGGCTGGACGGGATTGCACCGCGGCTGGCCAAGTCTCTGGCCCGCTTCGAGCAGCTGCCCGCCGATGCCTTATTAAGCCCTTCCTCCCCGGAATTCCAATCCTTTATGGCCTATCAGGCCTCCATGCAGTCCTGCCTGCAGCTGCAAATGAATGGAGTGCTCGTCAATTCCACCATTTGAAGAGTGAAAGAACATGCAGGTGGTCCGCCCCCAAGCAGGTTATATTATAGATAAGTACTTTAATGAATTTTCACCGTGCGCAGCTCCCGGCGCGCGGTGCGGCGCTGCATGACGGCGGTCGGCCACATGCTGCCCTCAAGCGCCAGCTACAGAAGCAGCACATCAACAAGCGTGCCTGCACGCGGTCCTGACGGTCCAGCCGGAATCCGGATCAGCCCTTCCGCGTCCGGGATGGAAGCCATCATGCTCGACTTTCCGAAGGCAAGCGGATCGGCATGCAGCATTCCCTGATCCACATACAAGCGGGTCCGCACAAACCGCTCATGCGGAGAGCCTTTCTCATAGGAGGCAGCAAGCCTGGCCGTCATGACCTTAGGCAGCGCTGCTTCCCTGGAGGAACCCTGCATATGCAGAATCGCCGGCCGGACAAACAATTCGAAGCCTACGAAGCAGGCTCCGGGATTGCCTGACAAGGCGAGCAGCAGCTTGCCTTGCACAATGGCTGCGGAAGTCGGGCTTCCCGGACGCATCGCCACTTTATTGAACAACAGCCTGTCACCTGCCTGTCCGGACCCTTCATTGGAAGGGTCTTTGTCAGGCTCACCGGGGCGAAGGCCGTGCATAACGGCGGCCATGATATCGTAGTCACCCACCGAGACGCCTCCGGTGGTTACCACGATATCGGCTTGGGCAAGCGCCGAAGCAAGCGCTTGGACGACCGTGGTCCGGTCGTCCGCAAGCCTTCCGAGCGGCAGCGCAACCGCGCCGCTCTGCTCCGCCATTGCCGCGACCATGGCGCTGTTGCTGTCGCGGATGCTGCCCGGCGCAAGCGGAGCCGCGACCGGCAGCAGCTCCGCGCCGGTCGCGAGCACCGCGACGCGCGGGCGCGCAAACACCGGCACATTGGCATAGCCGAATGTGCCGAGCAGAGCCAGATGGCCCGGACGCAGCAGCGCGCCGGCCTCAGCAAGCAGGCTTCCCCGGCGGAATTCCTCGCCGGGCGGCGCAATGTTCTGACCGGGCGCGGCGGCGCGTTTCACCCACACCACCGGCTGCCCGCCCTCCCAGGAGTCCTCCGTCTGCTCCAGCATGACGACGGCGTCCGCCCCTCCGGGAACTGCCCCGCCGGTCATGATGCGCACGGCGGTTCCCCGCTCAACGGCCACCGGGGCAAGCTCCCCTGCGGCCACGGCGTAAACCACGCGCAGCGCCGCCGGAGCCTGCGGCGAGGCTTGCGCCGTATCGGCGCTGCGGACGGCGTAACCGTCCAGTCCCGACCGCGCAAAGGGCGGCCAGTCGCAGCTTGCGCGCATCTGCTCCGACAGCCGCCGGCCGGCAGCCCGTTCAAGCGGCACGATTTCGTGCCCGCCAGGCCGGACTGCCTCAAGCACAAGACGCGCCGCTTCATCCACCTTCACTGCGCGCCTGTCAAATCGCGACGATCCCTGCAGGTCCTGCACAATCGTCCTCCTCCTGCTGCTGTCATCCAGGCTAAGCTGTATAATGATGACGCTACCAATTAATTTTGCCATGCATGCGTGCTAACCCTTCAATTGTATCATTACCGGCAGAACCGCTCCATAGCTGGAGCAGAAAAAGGGCTGTCCCCCTCATTCGCAATATTATGATAAAGTAATGGTATGACAACTTCTAATTCGAATCCTTCCCGGACCACTCCGGTCTTTGTTTTGCAAATTGTCGGCTTCAAGAACAGCGGCAAAACTACATTAACCGCGGAAATGATCCGGCGCTTCAAGGGGCTTGGCTTCAAAGTCGGCACCATCAAGCATGATGCCCATCATTTCACGATCGACACGCCGGGCACGGATACGTGGAAGCACCAGCAAGCCGGCGCGGATGTCACGGCTATCAGCTCGCCCGAGCGCAGCGCCATCATGAGAAACAGCCCGGAGCCGCTTCATGGGCTTTTGGCACAGATGGCCGATATGGATATCGTTTTTGTCGAAGGCTTCAAACACGAGCTATATCCCAAGCTTGTTCTGCTGAAAGAACCGGAGGATATGAAGCTTCTGCTTACGCTTCATGCCGTAGCGGCCGCCGCAGTTTGGCCGTCATTTTGCATACCCGCTGCGAATAGCGGTGTACCGTCGGATACTCCGCAACCGATTACCGATCATGTTTCCGCTGCCGCGTCATTCTCTCTGGAAGAAGACCGGAAGTTGTTCCAGCTGGAGGATTTAACCGGTATATGTCAATGGATTCATGCTCAATTGATGAAACATCGTGAGTGAGAGTGAGTGAATACGGGGATGGGGCAATTTCTTTGGAAATGGATAAAAGCCGCTTCCCCAACTAAACGGGTACGGCTTCCATGTTTTTCCTCTCATGCGGTCACAGCTTCAATGCGGCACAGTCCATAATTAAATTAATCCGCCAACCCCTGCTTGTGCGCATAAATCGCGGCTTGTGTACGATCATCCACGCCAAGCTTGGCAAAAATATTCGTTACATGAAATTTGACGGTCTTGATGCCGATAAACAGCGTTTCGGCAATCTCCTGGTTGGACTGTCCTCTGGCTACGCATTTCAATACATCCATTTCCCGCTCGGTCAGCTGCTCATGCGCAGGGCGCACCGAGTCTGCCTTGGGCTGGCGAAAACGGTTCATCATCTTCGCGGCAACCTGCTGCTCCAACACCGACTGCCCTCTTGCGGCAGCGCGGATCGCATCGGCGATTTCGTTTGCGCGCGAGGTTTTGAGCAGGTAGCTGAAGGCCCCTGCCTCTATAACCGGATACATTTTGCTGTCGTCCAGATAGCTGGTTAATACAATGACTTTACAGTCGGGATACAGTTCCAGCAGCTTGCGTGTCGTCTCGACCCCGTCCATCCCTTCCATAACCAGATCCATCAGAACAACATCCGGCTTATAGGCCTGGGCCAGACGGATGCCTTCCATGCCGTTGCTCGCTTCACCCACAACTTCGATGCCGTCCTCGGTATTAAGCACAGCAGCCAACCCAATTCTCACCATCTCGTGATCGTCAACAAGCAGCACTTTAATCGGTTGTTCCAATATATCCACTGAATTCGTCGCCTCCATCAAGGTGCGATTCCCCTCTCTTCATTGAACCGTAACCGGAACCTTAATGTCAATATGCACGCCTTGTCCGGGTGCAGAAGTCAGACGTATGGAACCCCCGAGCACATTGACGCGCTCTTCCATCGTCAGCAGCCCGTACGAGGTTTGTTTCTTCGCTTCCAGATCAAATCCGACCCCATTGTCCTGAAAGGTGAGCTGCACATCATTTCCATAACCCTTCAGCCGAATCAGAACCTGCTCTGCCTTGGAATGTCGAAGCGTATTGGATAATGCCTCTTGAGCGATCCGGAACAGATGATCCTCCGCCTCTGAGTCGAGCATAATCGAATCATCCACTTCCAGCGTAATGTGCATCGGCACCTTCTGTTTCAACTCCTCGACCAGACTGTATAAAGCCTGCCCCAGGTTCTTGCCGTCCAGATGAATGGGCCGAAGATGCAGCAGCAGCGCTCTCATCTCGGATTGGGCGACAGATGCCATTTCTTCAATCAACTGCACCTGGCGTTTCGCCCGCTCCCAATCCTTCTCCAAGGTACGGCTGACCGCCGTCGCCGTCATCGAAATCGCGAACAACTGCTGGCTGACCGCATCATGAAGCTCCCGCGCAAGCCGTTCCCGCTCCTGAATAACAGCCGAGAAGCGGACCTGCTCGGTCCATACTTCCTGATCCTTGGTCATTTCATCCACAGTTCCCGCTTCATGATCTACGGAAGGAAGCGTCACACGCTGCTTCTTCCGCCGCTGCTGATCGGTTAACCGTTTGATAGCGGCCCGCAGTTTAATTCCCTGCAGATAGCTGTAAACCGCAGCAGCAGCAAGTCCAACCCCAATCACGGAAAGACCGATAGCGGCCGCCTTCGTTTGCAGAGCGAACAGCTGCACATAGTTCGTTCCCTGCATGACCAGTACAATCAATCCAAGAATGACGAGCAGCCATATGACTGTCTCGGCGGCATTTCCCCGTTTACCCTGATCCCGGACTCCCTGCGGAATTCCGCCATCATTGCGCAGCATGGATGGAGCTTGACGCTGCCCTTCCGTATTCGCGCTTTCCGGTTTACGTGAATGGCCATCCGGCGGCAAATCCGCAGGCGACTTGTCAGCCATTAAAGGTTGCTCCTCTCTATGTAAAGAGCATAAAGACAAGCCACAGCCGGCGCTTCTTTTTGAAGCCCCGACTGCAGGTTTGTTTATGCTTATTCTTCTGTAACACTTGCTTTCTCAAGCGATGGCGAGGATGAAGAAGGGTTCAGCTTGTTTTTAAGCGCCTGCAGCTGCTCTTCCACCTTCAGTTGTTTCGAAGGATCCACGATCCCGGCAGAAGTGCTGCTGCCGTGCGTGCTGAATGGAACGCGCATTACATCGGCTTCCGCTTCCAGCTGCATAATTTTCTCTTCCATCCGGCCAAAGCCGCGCGATGCATTTCCGCTTTCGATGGAATGAACGGTTGTTACCTGAGCCATTTGCTTCTTGGCTTTCGCCATTTGTGCGCGGGCCGCCAGTTCATTGCGTTTGTTGCGAAGCTGATAGAACTCATCCTTCATGCCGTGCAGCTGCTGCATGAGCTCTTCTGCCTGCGCTTTTGCCCCGGCATGCATTTCACCATATTCCGTTACTTTTTGATCGAAGAAAATTTTCTCTTCCAGCAGCTTGCGTGCAAGCTCTTCCTGTTCGGCGCGAATGGCCGTTTCGGCTTTTGCCTCCCGGTCTGCCGCGCTGCGGACTGCTTCGTCCAGGCGCTGTTTCATGCGGCGCTCGTTGGCCATTTGCTTGGCGACGGTCAGCTCTGCCTGATGGATCTCGGCCTCCATATCCCGCAGATACTGATTCAGCATCACCACCGGATCCTCCATTTTATCCAAAAGCTCATGCATCGATGCCTTCGTCATATCTTTCATACGTTTAAATATACTCATTTTTAAAACTCTCCCTTCTCTTGCTTGGCTAGTTTGGCTTTCAGTTCGTCAATTTCACGGCGCAGCGCCTTGATTTCCAGCTCTTCCATCATCGCATCCAGATTGGATGCTGGCTGCCCCTGCTGCCAGTTGGCAGAACCTCGTTGGGGACCGGATGGAGGTATGTTCGGGTTTGTATTCGTATAAGAACCGTTATATCCCGGGCTTTGGCCTGGATTGGAATAGTAGCCTCCGCCATTATTCCAGCCACCGTTATTGTAGTTCCCGCCGCCATAACCGCCTGGACCGGGACCGAATCCGCCTGGGCCAAATCCATTATAGGGGATAGGCTCCTTGGGGACGACCAGACCGGCTAATATATAAACAACAATTAAAGCGCCGCTTGTAAACACAGTCAGGACAATCAGAAGAATCCGCAGCAGTGTCGCATCAACATTGAGCATCTCGGCGATGCCGCCGCATAATCCGAAGAGCTTCTTGTCCCGTCGCGACCGATACAGTTTCTTCATGACGATTTCCATCCTTCCTGCTGTAATTTGCGTTTCAGCTGTTCCATTTCCCGCTCGATGGCCGACTGGATCGTAGAGCCCGCTTCAGAGAGAAATTCTGCCCCGGCCCGGCGTATTTCACGCAGGCTTTTAGCTTCCAGCTCCATGTCGGTAATGCGGTCCTCCAGCCTGCGGAACATGCCTGATGGCTGCTGCCCGGGAGCGGCTGCTGTTGGGCCTCCGGCATAGCGGGCATTCATCCGCTGCTGCAGTCGAAGCGACTCCATCCTTGCGGCGTAATACTCACGTTTGTCGTAGACAGCCTGATACTCGCTGCGCAGCTCACGCAGCTGCTGCTCAAGGTCCTGAATGTTGTTAAGGGTCTGTTCATACAATTCGCGATACTGCAGGGCGCGTTCTTCGCTTCCCGCTTTATCCTGCAGCGCAATGCGCGCTACCTGTTCTTCGCCGGCCTTCAGAGCGATAATCGCTTGCTGCTCCCGTTTTTCCTTCATTTGCTCGGCTTGCAGCCATTGGTTTTTCAGGTGGTTCCCGTGCCCCATATATTGTTGATACAGCCGCTCGGCCTGGATGATCTCTTCACGCGTCGACCATAGAAATTGATCGATCAGCTTGACCGGATCTTCCGCTTTCTCCAGCCGCTCATTTAATGTCGCGACTGTCAAGTCACGAACCCTGCGAATAATACTCATCGGTATACCTCCTTAGTCCCGTTGTTCTTGCTTCCTTGCTGACAGCGCATGTATTTAAACACGTTTCTCACGTTTGAAAATGGATACGCCCCATACGATCAAGCCGATCGCCAGCAAAAGCGTAATCAGGCCCATCATTTTGCCAAGCAGCATGAATGCTCCAACTACAATCAGAATGCCGCCGATCACCTTGCTGTCGTTCTTCAAACCGACAACGCCCAACCCGATCAGTATGAATGGCATCAGGAATCCGATAATTCCTCCGAGATGAATACCGAAAAAATTCATTGCCACCAGACCGCCAACAATAACGAGTATAACACCAAGCGCCGATTTTCCGTTCATTGTTTGTGTCACCGCCTTTCGACCTTTTTTATATTTTTGTATTCGTTGATACCTCGCTGCGCTTGAATTTGTTTCACCGCTTTGCTTATGTACTCATTGTAGGTTATTTTCAGGGGTTTCAAAACGGACCCGCGACGGTTTTTGTTCCTAGACCTCAGTCGGGGATACGCCCCACCCGCGGACCGAAAACGGCTCACTTTTCAACCAAGCAGCCTTTTAAACCTGGGTATTATGCATAAGACGAGCTTCTTAAATGGAAAGTAAACAAACGTCGTTTGCAGGCAATTGATGGCCGGTGCGGTAATGATGGCATATACATTATAACTGATATGCTCCTTACATTGGATAATCAATAAAAACCCGTGTCTCCAAGGGACACGGGCTGGATAGCTGGACCAATCAGTTATGGTATGAACCGGTTCACGTGAATTACTTTTTCCCTGCCAGGAAGGCATCGAACTGCTCCTGCTTGGCTATGATGATTTTATCAACACCTGCCGCTTTCAATGCGGCCATATATTCCGGCATTACCTTGTCAATGTCAACGGATCCGGTTTCCAACGCTTTCTTATACTGCTTATCGACGTTTGCGATAGCGCCTACCTCGGACTTCACCTCCGCGCTGTCGAATACAAAACCAAGAGCAGGCGACGATTTGGCATTCATATTAAACTCACGGAATTTTTCCCATTTGTCCGGATCCTCCGAATCCCACACATAGTTCAGGAACTGGTTTCCAAGCTCCCAGGCTACGCCAGGCGCATACTGCTGGGAATTGGCCGAGGACGTAATAATTTCGCCATTGCGCGTATAATGATCTCCTTCGATGCCAAAGTTGATCAGATTGACGAGCTCCTTATCTGTGTGCAGCAGATTAATAAACATCATCGCACGCGCCGGGTCCTTGGAGGTCGAGGAAATGGCCAGCATCGAGCCTGCCGTTTCGTCCGTGGACACCGTTTTGCCCGTCAGGGTGATTTGATCCAATTTGCCGGACAGTCCGGCCGCATTGGCTATTTCCGCCGCTTTGCCCGGTTTTATCGGTTCGACAGTGGAGAATACATTGCCGGCTTTATAGGCGTCTCCACTGGCGAGCTGTGTTGTCGCGGCATCGCTGTTCACATAACCCTTTACATAGAAATCACGCGCCACCTTCAAATAACGTTTGTAGATGTCCAGCTCCTGTTCCATCCGTACTGTGGCATCATCCGAGCTCTTAATGATCGCCCCTGGGATCGTACTGTCACCGAGGAAATCGGTTTCGGCGAAAAAATGGGAAGTGAACAGGCCGCCGGTCGTATACAGCGGAATCATATCCGGCTTCTTTTCTTTGACCACTTTATAAATCGCATCCAGATCTTCAGCTGTTTTTACCGCACTCATATTCAGCCCCAGCTCATCCGCGATATCCTTGCGGTATACAATCCCGCCTGCCGCGGCAAGCTCCTTGTTCGTAGGAATCCCGTAATTATTCCCTTTGATTTTGGAGCCCTCCAGAAATGCCGGGTCTAACGATTCCAGGATACCCTTGCCATATTCCTGCAGCAGATCATCCGCCGCCAGGTAGGCGCCCTTGGCCACATTCTTGGCGTATCCGTTCCATGCTGCAGTGAATAGTACATCCACCGGCTCGCGGGAAGCGATCATCAGGTTCATTTTATCGTCCCATGCCCCCCAATCAATCGGCATCAGATCGATTGTCGCATTGATTTTGGCCTTCAGCAGCTTATTCATGGCCTCTTCCACTTTCTTCTCATCCGGCTGAGGCGGTCCTTCATAAACCACCTTCAGCTCATAGGGCTTCAAATCCGATGCAGGGGCCGCTGCGTTATCTTCTTTGCCTGCTGCATTATTACTGCTTATGGTTTCATTTGCCGGCTTATTTCCTCCGTTGTTATCGTTACCCCCATTATTGCTTGCTCCCCCGCACGCTGTGAGTATCAGAATGATGGCTAAAATCAATATACCTGTCAACGATATTTTACTTTTCGTCTGTTTCATGAGCGGATATACCTCCTTGAACTTTTTTATAGGCTAATCCGGCACCGCCGGTTGCAGCTGAACGGATTACTTGCTCTTATCAATAAATAGCCGAGTCGCTCCGGATTCATTTGAAGCGCATTCACCCTTTTACCGCGCCAACCGTCAGTCCTTTAATAAAATATTTCTGGAAAAACGGATAAGCCAGCACAATCGGCCCTACCCCGATGATCGCCATTGCCATGCGTACCGTCTCACTGGGAAAATTCATCATGCCGCCTGCCTTGGCAATCTCTGCAGCAGCTGTAGGATTGCTCGCCAGATACTGGATATTAGCCATCATTTTATATAACAGATACTGCACCGAGATATTCTCATTGTTGGTGATGAACACCAGGCTAAGAAACCAGTCATTCCAATAGTTCAGCGTTTGAAACAGGGCGACCGTGGCAAGCACTGGCAGTGATAACGGCATCACAATTTGAATGAAGATCCTCATCTCGCCTGCCCCGTCGATCTTGGCGGATTCCAGAACGGCAGCGGGAATGGTGGTCTGAAAGAAAGTCCTGACAATAAGCACGAAGAAAGCGGATACGATAAGCGGCATGATTAACGACCATAATGTATCCTTCAAATCCAGCATTTGCACATACACCAGATACCACGGAACCAGCCCGCCGGAGAAGAGCATCGTGAAGAATACAAAGAAGGTGAAAAATTTGGCATGGGGGAAATTCGTTCTGGAGATGGGGTATGCATATAAAGCGATAATGAGCATGCTCAATATCGTTCCGATCACGGTGACCGAGATCGTAATCCCGTAAGAATGAACAATTTGATGAATATCCCGCATAAGGAACTTATAGGCGCTCATATCAAATTGCTCCGGGATGAATTTATAGCCTTCACGAACAACGGACTGCTCATTGGAGAAGGACACCGAGATGATCAGAAGCAGCGGAATAATACATAGGAATGAATAAATAACGAAGAACAGATTAATTCCCCATGATGCCGCAGCCGGCAGTCTATTTTGCGGATTGGACATGGACGTCAGGTTTGCTTTCACAGCTTCCATTCATTTCACTCCTTGGAGACTAGAATAAAGCATTATCGCTATTGAACCTTCGGACGATCCAGTTGGCCAGAAAGACCAGCACAAACCCTACAACCGATTGCAGCAATCCCGCCGCAGAAGAGAGCCCAATATCGCCCACCGTTAGAAAAGTCCGGTACACATAGGTATCGATAACATTGGTAACCGGGAAAAGCACACCCGAATCTCTTGTCACCTGGAAGAACAATCCAAAGTCCGCATTGAAGATCCTCCCGACCTGAAGCAGCGTCATAATTGTGAGAATCGGCATAATGAGCGGAATCGTAATGCCTGTCATCTGCTGCCACTTGCCTGCCCCGTCAATCGTAGCGGCTTCATAGTATTCATCGTCAATGCCGATAATGGCGGCCATATAGATGACAGTATAATAGCCTATCCCTTTCCAAAGATTGACGAGCGGCAGAATGAAAGGCCATACCTCTTTTGTGAAATACCACCGTATGGGATCAAGACCAAGCGCCGGCAGCAGTGTCCCGTTTAAATAGCCATGCTCATCGCTCATAAATCCCAATACCAGGTATGCAATTATAATGTAAGAAAGAAAGTAAGGCAGAAACATAATGGTTTGATGCACCTTGGAGAAGAAGCGGTTCTTCATTTCGTTCAGCATAATGGCGAAAGCAACCGGAAAAATCAGGTTCAGCACAATAAACAGGGAATTATAGAGAAGCGTATTGCGTGTAATGATCCAGGCATCCGAGGTTTTGAACAAATATTGAAAATTGGTCAGTCCCGACCAAGGACTGTTCAGGATCCCGTCGGTATAATTAACCGTCTTGAATGCGATAATAATGCCGAACATGGGAATGTAATTATTCAGTACGAGAAGAACAATTGCCGGCAGCATCATCAGATAAAACATCCAGAACCTTCTGATCGTTCGAAACAGAGTGAATTTCCGGACCGTCGCACGTCCCGAATTGTAAGCGTTATCAATTACCTCCGGGGTTGCTGCTCCTTCCACCGTCTTCATCCTCCTTCGCTTTCTTGATAATTCCATCATAATAAAAAACGATGCCGCGCTCTATCGGCATCGTGACTTGATTAACGCTGTGGTGACCTCTTACTGCACATCCTGATATTTCTTGCGGTATTCCTGCGGTGTGAGTCCGGTTGTTTTCTTGAACAGTTTGGAAAAATGCGAAAAATTGCAGTAACCGACTGACATCGCAATATCGCTGATTTTATGATTGGTTTGTTTCAGCTCAGACTTCGCTTTGGACAAACGCAATTCAACCATGTAATCCGTCAGGGATTGACTGGTTTCCTACCGAAACAATCTCGACAGATAAGCGGGGTTCAGATATACATGCCCGGCAATCATTTCCCTGTTTAGATCCTTATCCAGATTAAATTCGATGAACTGCTGAACCTTCACGATAGTGTTCGATACCTCTTTTCCCTGAGTGAATAGATAATCCGCAGCTTCATCGATGAATTGCAAGCTCCATGCTTTCATGGTGACCAGCGTCTTCATTGCCGGCTCGCCATCTTTCCAATCCCCATGGGGATACACATCCGAAGGTGCCAGCTGCTTCTTCTGCAGCAGCTGAAACACCATCGTTACGAGACTGTAATAGTAATTGACCATGTAATTATGATCCACCTGCTCATTCCTCAGACGCTCAAACAGCTCGATAACCCTTAGCCTGACATCCTGCTTTTTGCCCTGCTCAATCAATACCGCCCAATCCTGGAAGCTTGGCACCGGTACCGTTAAGCTTTTGGGCTTGGTAAACGCCTCCAGACGTAATACACGGCCTGTCTGACCAACATTGCATCTTTCCATTTCCAATAAAAGCTGTGTGCCGAAGCGCAAATCACCAATCATCACCGATTCCCCGATATAGCAGGACACCACCCCATACAAATATTTGCTGCATTTTTGAATATATTCCTCACTTCGGGCGTTCAGCTCAGCCGTATGGCTTTCATCCGGAGCATACAGCAGCACAAAAATCAAACCGTTCCGATCGCTGATAACATGCCCGCACCAGTCCTTCAACAAAATCTCGTCTGCTGCATTCTTCAATGCATAAGCCATAATCTCCTCATCATGCGCATTCCATTCCTGTTTCCATTCTTCCACACTGATCAGCATTGGCTGAATCCTCTTGCTCATATCCAGCTTCAACCTGTAAAGAGCGAACAAGGGCTCGAGCTTGCCGGCAGTGGCGGGGATCCGCATACTCAGCACATCCTGCCAGAGACGCTCAATCAGAAAAGGAAGCTGTCTGTTCCACTGCTCATAATAAACCTCATACGTTTTACGCAGGGACTCCTTCTGTGCCTGTTCGCGGACACTCTCTATTGCTTTACCCACACTATCCCTCAATAGCTCATGATCTATAGGCTTGAGCAAATAGTTAAAACTGCTCAGCTGAATCGCCTGCTGGGCGTACAGGAAATCGGCATGTCCGGTTAGGAAAAGAGTCGCCGTATCCGGTGAATGCTCATTGACCCAGGCGAGCAGGTCAATTCCGTTCTCATTAGGCATATCAATGTCCGAGATCAGAACATGAATCGGATATTTGGCGAATATCTGCCGTGCTTCTTCCGCATCGTAGGCCTTATAAATATTCAGGATGGGAAGAGCCGACCAGTCAATCCCCTCCATAATCCCCCGAATGGCAATTTCCTCATCGTCAACGACCAACAGATTGAACATCGTCATCCTCCTCGTGCTCTGCTTCTGAATCCATAGCCTGAAGGGGCAGCCTGATTCGTACGGCAGCCCCTCCGCTCGCCGACTTATTGTCAAATGCAATATCCGCTTCGCCATGATAGCGCAGCTTGAGCCGCTGGATGACATTGAGAATACCGAGCCTGCTTGTTTCCGCCTGGGGAAGTACTCCATCGCCGTTCAGCTGCTCCAGCACATCATCGGGGAAACCAACGCCGTTATCCTCGACTACAATCGACACGAATCGATTCCCCCCATCAAATACGATGCAGCCTGTCAATTGAATGAAGAATGGCTCCTTCCGGTTGACAAAGCCATGGATAATGGCATTTTCTACAAAGGGCTGGAGGGATAATGCCGGCAGAGTGACCGATTTCAGGCGTTCCGGAATATCGTAACTGCAGTAGAGCTTGTTCGGAAACCGAAACTTTTGAATTTCGATATAGCTCTCAATATGCTTCAGCTCTTCCGCCAGACGAATAGAATCCTGATTTATCCTCATTATGAAGCGGAAATAATCCGCCAGATGGAGCGACATCTTCTTCACCGAGTCATAATCCTTCAACGCGGCGAAATTATAAATTATATTCAGGCTGTTCATATAGAAATGGGGATTGATTTGGGCCTGCAGCTGCTTCAGTTCCATTCGCTGCGCCCGGATTTGCTCTTCATACATTCCAATCTTCAGTAGCTTGATCTGCTGCGCCATATTATTGAAGGTATTGGCCAGAAATACGAATTCTATCGTTTCATTCGTGTGCAAGCGGACGTCAAGAATGCCAAGCGACAGCTTTTTCATTCCCTTGATGAGCTGATGAAGCGGATTAAAAATCATTTGCCGGATAAAGAGCAGATACAAAACTAGCACCAGGATGAAACCGAACGCCATTATATAAGTGGCCTTCTGAAAATAAGGCAGTCCCTGCAGCATATAGCTCTCCGGTATAATGATGCTGATCGTCATATCGGCGACTTTACTGGATCGTTCTATAACCATATATTTCTGGCCGTCAACTTTATTTTTAATAATCTGATAAGGCTTGCTCAGCAGCATCATATCGTTGAGCGGGACCTTAGGGTTCGGGTTTGCCAGCGATTTGGCCAATTGAATGCCATTGCGGCGGTAAATGGCACTCTCACCGATGTCCCCGTGATCCCATTGAATCGACAACAAATCCAGCAAATCGGCAATATTGATAATAGCCCCTACATACAGGCCATCAGTAACCTGGAACACTTTGACGAGAAAATCACGCCCTGGCACCAGATCGTCCTCCCAAAGCATCCACTGGCTGACCTCCCCAGGCTTCTGCATGGCAACAATGCGTGCGGTATTATTTTTTAATACCTGCTGTGTGCTCGTGTAAGGTCCGGAAGTACTGAAAATGATATCGCTTTCATGAAATAGAAAAACAGTGTCAATAGGCTTGTAAAATCCGATATCCCGGTTAAGCTTATTTAAAATTCTGATCTTCGTCAGTACGTAATTATCGCTTCCATAGGGAAAGGACATAAGCAGACCGGCATCGGAATCCAATACGGCGAGCTTCTTCAAATAATCGTCTACCTCAAGCAGGCTTCGGTCGGTTTGGCTGACGAAAATATTGAGGGTATTCTGATACGTTTCCGATACCTTGTCACGGACAATGTTTTTGGCATACCAATTATTGATGACCAAAAAGGCGACAACCGGCAGCATAACCGCAAAAAAGCTGATAATTAATTGGGTCTTTACAGAGCGTCTCAGCGTGGCCCATCCCCTTATCTCCTAATTAGTGTAAGTCTATCAGGAGGGAATCGGTTAAGCAATAAAGAGTTCGCGGTTCGAACTGTGTGGGGCATCAAAAAAACGGAGGATTTACGGGAGAATTTTTTTACCCGATCGTTTCATTTGTACCGAAAATACGATCGGTTTGTCTTTTATTGTGTGATTGACATGTCTCTCATATACCCCATAAGATAAGATAAACAGTCGGGCATAAAGGGAGAGACTAAAAATTCGAAAAGGTGAAAAAACAAAGCAGTATGTAATCGGAAAGACTTCTCTTTTACTTAACCAACGCGGCTATTTATCCACCTCTCTGGCTGAAATAACGGATGCGACCGGTCTGCAAAAGGGAGGATTATATAATCATTTCAGAGATAAGGAAGACCTGATGATTGAATCGTTCAAATACTGCTGCTTCCTGGTTAATGAACGCGTAGAGTCAGCAATCGCATCTGAATTGACATCGATCGATCAACTCCTTGCCTTTACAGACTTTTACTGCAATCTGGATTTTCCCGGCGGATGTCCGATAACCAATGCGGCTGTTGAAGCGGATGCTGTATCAGCCCCTCTGTATCGCCATGCGCAGGAGGCTATGAAAGGATTATTGATTCGGCTTGAAGAGATTATCGGCACAGGTATAACCAAGAGTGAGATTCGACCAGACGTTAATCCTCAAGATACCGCATTAGTCATCCTCTCGGCAATTGAGGGAGGCCTTCTGATGAAAAAGCTCTTTCCTTCCTCCACTTCAATGACAGCGGTCAGGAATCAGCTCGTTCGGTATATAAGCAGTGATTTGAAATAATCATACCGCCAAAAATTAAACAGCTCTGGACAATGATTCAACCATTAAGCTTTCGGGTTAAAGCCAAGTCCACTCATGAAGATGGGTACATCAAATTCTTCTGTTTAAGAAAAAGAATTCGTACCCATCCATGATAACGGAACGGACATTATAATTGATAATACACGGGATCCGAAAATCGTTTCACTAGCCTCAGATCGCTCTTTACTGGCAAGACGGCTCTGTTTTTTAGTTCAGCTGCTTTTAAGAGTACGGCTCCAAATATTCCAGAACACTGCCATCCGGATGCTTAACAACGATGAGCGTTCCTACAGGATTGGATATTGGACCACGGAGAATAGATACCCCATTTTCAGCAAAGAAATTCTTAAAGTCTTTAAGCGAATCCACATAGAGAATATTATGAATATCCGATACAAATGATAATGCTTCATCGGTACCTGCTACAAGAACAAATTGGCCTACTATAGAGAATTCAAGCTTAATTTCAGGCGCATTCCAACGTTTTTCACAGGCTTTACCGGCTAATTTCTCATAATAAGGCAATGCATCATCCATGTTATTCAAATGAACAGTTACGAATATTTCATTGATTTTCAAAATTACATCTCCCCGAAATACCTCAGCGATTATTCAAATCCTAAGGTTCAATTCAAAGTACGTTACAATAATCAATCCGCTATTCCCGATACCTTTTCCCATGCCACAACCTCATCAATTCTTTTACTCAACGAATCGCGAATGCCATATGACGCCAATGATCCGACCGGGAAATGAAGGGGCGGTTTCTCGCTGTTGATCATGGTGATTATTGCTTTTACCGCTTTATCCTGCTTCCCTTTTTCCAAGGCATCATAACCTTTGTAGAATGCCTCATATACAGGAGCGTATTCCGGTTTTGATTCGCTCAGCTTTCTTGAACTTCCCATAAATTCTGTCTCGAATACACCTGGTTCTACAATCGTGGTTTTGATGCCAAATGCCGCAAGCTCGTCAGCCATTGCCTTTGAAAGACCTTCTACTGCAAACTTGGATGCAGCGTACATGCTGAATGCAGGGACTGCCCAGACTCCAAAGATGGATGAAATATTGACATAATGCCCTGACTTTTGCTTCTTAAAAATAGGGAGTGTTTCTCGAATCACATCAATCATACCAAATACATTGACATCAAACTGATCTCTAATTTGCTCATCCGTGTATTCTTCAAGCATGCCGAAAAGTCCATATCCCGCATTATTGACAACAATATCGATTTTTCCGAAAACCTCCAAAGCCTCTGCGACCGCAGATTGAATCTGATCCTTTTTAGTCACATCCAGCGCTGCAATATGGACATTCTCAGGTGATTTTTCCTTTAAATCAGCAATTGAATCAATATTACGTGCAGTCGCGACAATTTTATCACCTGTATCGATCAATTGCTCCACAAACTCACGACCGAATCCTGTGGAGGTTCCTGTAATAAACCATACCTTACTCATGAAAATCTCTCCTTTTTCTGTGTTTTTAACTGATACCAGTTTTATATTGATTAGAAATATACATTTCAGAATCAATTTAAGACAGACCGTTCGTTTTTTTATTATATTCATTATAAGCAGTTAAGTCAATATCCGCAGCAGATAAATAAAGTAACCAATATCAAAGAATGGTTTGACCGGATTCATACAAAACGTATTTGAAATCTGTACAAAAGCCTGATTGTTCACGAAATCCGAGATTGTTTGACACAGCAAAGGAACTTCTCCTTGTAACACATGCTGGTAAAATTTCTGATGAATTTTGTTGTTCAACTGGCAGTAAGTCCTCCATAACATTTCTTGAATACTTCCACAATCGAGCATTCTCAAACGCGAATTAATCCAGCCCTTTCTCCAGCACTTACTTAATAATTACATCACGGTACGACTAATAAACTTCTTGAATTCCTTTGAGTACGCCTCTTTAGGATCTCGTACACACCGATTTGTATGCACCAAAAGGGACTCTCTGCTCACACAAAGAATTAATCCCAGGAGAATGACGTTTATCCTGATCCCAGTAAGGATTAATCAGCTAATTTGACATACTTACGATAAAGGGAACGTTTTCAGAAACCGGTACGCAATACTACCCAACCAGTAAATCGCAATACATTTTTGTCTTATGACCTTAATTTAAGAAGTATTATAATAGTGCATGGGTTCATCAGATATAATTTCAGAAAGCTGAAGGGAAGATTACTGAATGTTTGAAAATAAGGAAATACTTGGAGGAAACAATCGGGTAATTTAACCGAAATTAAGTTGAGCATTCATTATGAAAACTTTATTATAGACGTGACACTTGCAATAAAGTCTGCCGGTACCTATCCATCTTCGTTAATTCCATTCTTATGGACATGCCTGAATTTCCAACAAAAAAAATCTAAAGGATAACCTCCTTTAGACTTTCTAATATTCAATATGGTGCCGGCGAGAGGACTCGAACCTCCACGGTTTCCCTCACGATTTTGAGTCGCGCGCGTCTGCCATTCCGCCACGCCGGCATGGACATGGCGTGCCCTAAGAGATTCGAACTCCCGACCTTTTGATTCGTAGTCAAACGCTCTATCCAGCTGAGCTAAGGGCACATCAATTATAAAACAACGGTGGAGGCGCCACCCAGATTCGAACTGGGGGTAGAGCTTTTGCAGAGCTCTGCCTTACCACTTGGCTATGGCGCCAAAAAAATGGAGCGGAAGACGGGAATCGAACCCGCGACCCTCGCCTTGGCAAGGCGATGCTCTACCGCTGAGCCACTTCCGCATATAAATGGCTGGGGATTCAGGGATCGAACCTGAGAATGACGGAGTCAAAGTCCGTTGCCTTACCGCTTGGCTAATCCCCAACATTTTCTTTTCTTTTTTAGGATAAAAATGGGGCGGACGAGGGGAATTGAACCCCCGAATGTCGGATCCACAAACCGATGCGTTAACCACTTCGCCACGACCGCCACGGTATTAAGTTTTGGCAGGGGCAGCAGGAATTGAACCCACACTAACGGTTTTGGAGACCGCTGTTCTACCTTTAAACTATGCCCCTAAGGTAAACTGGTGGAGGATGATGGATTCGAACCACCGAACTCGTAAGAGAGCAGATTTACAGTCTGCCGCGTTTAGCCACTTCGCTAATCCTCCATGAGTGGTGCCGTCGAGAGGACTTGAACCCCCAACCTACTGATTACAAGTCAGTTGCTCTACCAATTGAGCTACAACGGCATATTCAATTCTTTAAAGAATGGTGGCTCGGGACGGAATCGAACCGCCGACACGAGGATTTTCAGTCCTCTGCTCTACCGACTGAGCTACCGAGCCATCTAGTGTAAATGGCGGAGCTGACGGGATTCGAACCCGCGGTCTCCTGCGTGACAGGCAGGCATGTTGGGCCACTACACCACAGCTCCACAATATGGATCTCGGATGACTCCGAAGGTAAAGTTGGTTGCGGGGGCAGGATTTGAACCTGCGGCCTTCGGGTTATGAGCCCGACGAGCTACCGGGCTGCTCCACCCCGCGTCAATATAATACTGCTTATGCAGTTAATGGTGGAGGCTGACGGGATCGAACCGCCGACCCTCTGCTTGTAAGGCAGATGCTCTCCCAGCTGAGCTAAGCCTCCATAATGCGCGACATTTAATACTATACCTCATATTAAGTGTGCTTTGCAAGTCCTAATTCTAACTTTTTGTAAAAGAATTTGGTGACCCGTAGGGGAATCGAACCCCTGTTACCTCCGTGAAAGGGAGGTGTCTTAACCGCTTGACCAACGGGCCCTGATAAGATTTCTCATCGATCAGTATGTAATATCGAGTAATAATGATGAGATTATGGCGGAGAGAGAGGGATTCGAACCCTCGAGACACGGTTAGCGCCTACACGATTTCCAATCGTGCTCCTTCGACCACTCGGACACCTCTCCATATGGCTCCCCGAACAGGACTCGAACCTGTGACAACTCGATTAACAGTCGAGTGCTCTACCAACTGAGCTATCAGGGAACGGTAATACTTCGGGTTGTTACACCCTGAAAACTGGATACGAACGTTTGCGAAACGTTTAGCGGTTGATTCCCTTCAGCCCTTCGGCTGACGGGTGGAACAAGACTTCTCTTGTTCCGGTGTAGGATAAGCCCTCGACCGATTAGTATTCGTCAGCTGCACATCTTGCGATGCTTCCACCTCGAACCTATCAACCTGGTCGTCTACCAGGGGTCTTACGAATTGGGAAATCT
>NZ_JBWDNQ010000023.1:0-74636 GCF_056269285.1 Paenibacillus sp. JT31N11 | reverse complement strand
TTGTCCAGGTCTATGAATTGGTCACCCGAACGACCTTCATACATGTCTAACAAGGGTGAAATCCTGCGAATAAGCGAGCATTCGTGAGAAAACTTAATCGTACCGAGGGAGCGCAATGACGCCAGGCTGTCTGCACAATTGGTGGCCTGTTAAACTAACAGGTACGTTAGTGTCATGACGCTGGCTGACGGTCTGCTCAACTCCCTCGGTACGATTTAATTTTCTCACCCTGACTCATGAATTCGCAGGATTTCATCCTCGGCTAGGCTAAGAGGAAGAAGACATTGGGGGAGCAGGCCGCACAGGGGATAGTTTCATGCAACAAATGGAAGGCTACCCCGCCAGTGATAATCTACCGGCGGGGTAGCCTTCAGTAGTCGTTCATAAATGTGGAGCAGCCGAATCGGTCGTTTACTGCAATTTGGCTACACTGACCGCCACCTTCTCGATCTGCGCGCTGTTCAGCGCATGATCCGGCGAGCTGATCGTGATGGTCCGGTCGTCCAGCTTGAAGCTCAGCATCGCGGTGTCTCCTGGCGTGTACCATTTGGCCTTGGTGCCGTTGGACAGCGAAACCGCCTTGCTCTCATAACCGTCCGAGTAATCCCGCGGCGAGACGTTGACGATCATATGGCTGAACACCAAGTTGATGCCGTCATCGGTAGCAGCCGCATTTAGGTATGCGTCGCCTTTGACGATTTGCGTCGGTGCATACGCCGTTTCAAAAGACTGAAATTTTACGAATTCTTTCTTGATCGCACCGACCTGTGGGGCACTGTACGTCACGTCGGACAGCTCACCGTTTGCCACCGGAGCCGATCCAATCAGGGTCTTGGTTACACTGACCGCCACCTTCTCGATCTGCGCGCTGTTCAGCGCATGATCCGGCGAGCTGATCGTGATGGTCCGGTCGTCCAGCTTGAAGCTCAGCATCGCGGTGTCTCCTGGCGTGTACCATTTGGCCTTGGTGCCGTTGGACAGCGAAACCGCCTTGCTCTCATAACCGTCCGAGTAATCCCGCGGCGAGACGTTGACGATCATATGGCTGAACACCAAGTTGACGCCGTCATCGGTAGCAGCTGCATTTAGGTATGCGTCGCCTTTGACGATTTGCGTCGGTGCATACGCCGTTTCAAAAGACTGAAATTTTGCGAATTCTTTCTTGATCGCATCGACCTGTGCGGCACTGTACGTCAAGTCGGACAGCTCACCGTTCGCCACTGGCACCGATCCGATGAGAATCTGATGGTTCTTGCCGTCGTACGCGATCGGAACATGGAGCGCACCTGCAATCGACCGGACCGGCAGGTAAGTAGTGTCCCGATACGTGATCGGCGTCAATTTGCTGCCGTTGCCGTCCATCGGCGTAAACGCCGATCCGTTTACAGTGATGCCAACGTCATGGTTCAGGTATGCTGTAATTTTCTGCATATTGGATCCCGCATATACGCCCGCAGCGCCCGATACCGTCATACCCAGCACCATCAAAGATACGACTGATTTTTTTACATTTTTTTTCATTTGTTATCCGCCCTTCAGCATTGGATTCGATCTCCATGAACATAGTATAGAAGCACTTAATATCCAAAACATATCGGCTGTATATCGAACTTGTAAACATTGCTTGTCCGAACACGCCGAGTCCGTAAATATTCACAAGATAAGGAGTGGCGAGGCACTGGTTATTGTCGACTATCACCCTGCCTAACCCACAAAACCGAAGGGCAATCATTTAACCTGATGAATACCGCAAACGTTTGGTCCGTAACACGAAGCGAGCCTTAGAGATAATGTGATGTATCGTCCTTGTAAGGAACCCTGTATCGTTTGTCTAATTGAAAGGTGCGTCATGTAGTATTTTTTGAAATGTCGCGCACAGCCTCAAAGTGACTACGCTAACGGGTACGATAGTGAAGGAGCTTGCCGAGGCGATTGCTCTCTTTTTTCATTGATATCATGGGGAGGCTATGCTTACAAAAGAAAAAGGAGCCACGACTCAAAGTTCGCTAGCTCCTTTTTCTCATGATCTGTTATAAGCTTATAATTCTTGCACTGTGGGAAACCAGCCTGGATCACTTAAAATTAGCTGCCACATTCCGTCAGGGATGACCAATTTATGTTGATCTTTTAATGAAAGAGTTGTTCGTATTCCATCTTGGTTTCCTTCTGAAGTCAACTTCCCCGACGTGGTACTGCTTTATAATTTTTCAAAGAAATATGCAAGTAGTCCAACCCTCCCGACGCAAGGGCATCTACGAATGGGAGTGTTTCAGCCATTGTTATTCCTGGTGTTTCCGGCTCTTCGGGTGATAACCGATATCCGATGATAAAGGGGGTCTTTGCGTGCACGGCTGCAACCCGTTTCACCTCATTCACAATCTCCAAAGCGAACGTCATCCGTTTCTCGAGTGTCCCACCGAAACGGTCACTGCGTCTATTTGTAAATGGCGAAAAAAACTGATGAAGAAGATTGCCGTTCGCGCCATGAATTTCAACATCATCAAACCCTGCCTCGACGGCGCGTCTTGCCGCTTGACCATAGGCATGAATAAGCTCTTCAACTTCATTTTCTGTCAATTCACGTGGTACAATGGAACCCTTTGTCTGTTCCGGTACAGCGCTGGCGCTCACAAGATCTCCAGTTAACGACGCTTGGCGGCCAGAATGGAAGATCTGTAAAATCGCTTTAGCTCCTTGCTCTTGTATAGCTAACGCAAGCTTACGAAGTCCAGGAATCACTGCGTCGCGGTCAGCGGCAGGCGCGCCAGGAATACCACCGTTTGGTGCAACCCAAGTGGCTGCCGTGATGACCATGCTAACACCTTGTGCACGACGAGCGTAGTATTCAATTTCCTGGTCGGTAATGGAACCATTGACATGGGAAGATAAGTGCGTCATGGGAGCCATAATCATTCGATTTTTTAATTGGATCTGATTCGGCAGGTTAAGCGGTTGAAACAAAAGTTGATATCGTTCGTTCATTAGGAAACATCTCCTTCGATAGAGTCGTTAGCTGATAGTAGGAATTATAGTTAAGAGACTTTCATTATGTAAGAACGCAAAATCTTTGGACCTAGCCTATTTGAATTGACTAACTAACATTTATATAGTTACTATGACAAGAAATATCCATGCGCCAGTCCAGCTATACCAGCTCCCTCTGGTATTTAGGATCTCAGGCATACTCGCTAGTTCATAAGATTACGATCTTGAGCCCATCCATCTCACTCGTTGCCTCGTTATATTGCGACAGCGCGGGGATCAGAACTTGCATTACCGAGATGGCCTAGAAAGGTTCGGAGAGTTCTACTAACGGAGTCTCGGAGCGGTTATTTCTACATCATGGACACATTCATCGAATCATGCGACAATAAAAATGTTTTTTAATAATGTTCAGTGGGGGAAGGTATTGACTAGACAGTGGTTGAAGCGGCCAATTATTTCATATTTGCCCGTGTTCATTTTGCTTACATTTGTTCTATTGACGGTGATGTTTCTATCGATTGCGCAATTATCAAAGAATGCTGTGGTGAGCGCTAATGGCGTATCATGGACGAAAAGAGATCATTATTTATCTGCCGCAAAATATTGGTTCACGATAATGATCCCTTCGATGTTGCGATGATCCTCTGACAAAATCACATCGAAAACAAATGTATGATAAAGCAAGGAGACCCCGTCGAAGGTGACACATTTCGGGTTGTGTATCTGGGATAATCGTCATTTCTAAATTTGCTCAATCCACAAGCTGCTTACCGTCTCATCCTTTTGGCCGAGCGTCAGCAGTGCGGATACTTCTCGGTTAATTCCTTGTACGACGTGCAATGCTCCGTTATTAAATCATCCAAAGGCAAAAGCCGTTCGTGTTACATGGAAGACCCCTTCATCCGTCGCAGAAGGAAAATCCGTTTCCCCAGGGTCTGCTGCAAGAACTACCCGTTTTTCCCGATTATTCACACGGATGATAAGATACAGCCGAGCAGATCGATGAGTTAAGGCTGGCGTTCAAGACAGCTTCAACCGCCATTCCGGCAGCGGAGCCATTGGACTGGATATACAACAGCTGTCCGGCGAGCTGGAAGGTAGAGGCAGGCAGCGCGGAATACGAATGGACGGGCGGCAAGCTGCCGCTGAAAGAAAAGGACAACCACTGGTGGTTGTAACTAATAGACTTGCTGGTTAAAGGGGACGCTGACATGGGCACTTATGATATGAAGGATCTTATTGACTGGCAGTACCGGAATGCGGTGCCGAACGTGACATCCACCTTTCATTCGCACAGCACCTACGAGGTTTTTTATTTCCACCATGGGCAGGCCCGTTTTATTGTTGGGGAGCATAGCTACGAGCTGCAGCCGGGAGACCTTATTCTGATGCAGGGTTCAACGCTTCATCGACCGAAAATCAACCAGCAGGTTCCTTATGTCCGGACCATTCTTCATTTCGAACCGCATCTTATCCGCTCAATCGATCCGGGACGATGTATGTTCAATGCCAAAGCCGGCGCGAAAGCTTCCGAACGCGATGATGCCGATCGCTTTCCGGAAGTGCTTCGTCCCTTCTCCGAACTGAATAACCTCCGGCTACAGCTCAATCCCGCCCAGCAGACTGAGATCGAGCGTATGTTTGCAGGCATGCATCAATGTTACGAGCGCGATGATTTTGTAGGCCGCAACCGTTTCTTGCTTGGCATGGATGATCTGTTGTACTGGATTTACGATTTGTGCCAGCAGCAAATGCTGAAGGGCAAAACAGGCTCGGAGCGGGAACGGCATGTGCAAAATATTATCGCGTTCATTGAACGCTTCTACATGGATGAGATTACACTTGATCGTCTGCAAAACGAGCTTCATTTGAATAAATTTTATCTGAGCAAAGTATTTAAGGATTTGACCGGAACTACGATTTTCAAATTTTTATATAATCGCCGCGTAAACCAGGCTAAAGTGCTGTTTCAGGTTGAAGGCTTATCCGTGACGGATGTTGGGTTCAGCGTCGGATTTAAGCACGCTTCCCATTTCACGAAGGTATTCAAGGATGTTGCCGGCACGACGCCGGAGCATTACCGGAAGCAAGCGAAATGGCTCGAAAGATAAATGCCGGCGGTTGTTGGACGCTTCATCCTCAATAGGATGGGGCGTTTTTTTTGTTTTACACAGACTGCTGTAGAAAGAAAATAAAGTAGTAGACTGGATAGGTTGGTCCCATGCGGCTTATTGAATTATAAAACCGTCAGATCTCGTAAAATAAGCATTAGACTGGTCCCAACTATGAAAAAAGCGACAGCCGTGGACGAGAAAATAAAGTCCTAGACGACCGCTGTTTTATTGAGCTAACGTTCTCAGAGGAAGCATAACTAACCAATCTGTTGAACATTCAAGACTTTTTCCAAAATTTCAAAGAAAAAACCGCTACAGCCTAAGCTGAAGCGGTTAACCTACTTTATGCATGAAGGCTTCTTACCTATTACCTTTCCACTAGGTTTATCTACAGGCATGCCAGAGAAGCATTATTCTTCATCTTCAGATTGATAGAGCTCGTTAAACAAGATCTAAGATACCAAGACACGTTATGAATCGCGGTTGGAAGCAATGGTGACTGAATCAGCATAAGTGCCGCGCATGTTGTTATTCCTTGTTCCGACTCTCCACGACCCCATCGGGGTTCTCCATTTTAGACGTATTTGGGGAGAGAATAGTTACAGTAACCAGCCAGTTAGCTTAATGAAGCAACGTCAGTCAAATACTTTATTTTCCAAGTCTACAACTTTATTTTCTCAGTCTAGCACTTAATTTTTCTAGTCTAAGACTTTATTTTCTTCTGACAACTGCATATTCATGCCAAAGAGAATGAAATGACTGGCCCGAATTAACAAATGCGAGCGAAGCGGTTCCGCTGCTCCCTAGTTAAAATATACTCTAGGGTAGATTTGAGAAGCGGAAGGAGCGTTTCAAATAAGTCGTATTGTAAGCGATTAATCGTAAGTCGAACGTTATGGCAAGACGGAGCGTTTGCAGACCGTCGGTATTCATTAAAGGGGTGAGCGTCTATTAACACGATAAATACGGCTTCCAAGATCCGAATTCAGCCGGAGGCAAGACAACGATCGCTGTGGACACGTGTCTGGAAGGAGCGTTGGTTATACGTTCTTTTGCTGCCTGGTCTTATCTATTTCATTGTTTTCAAATATTGGCCGATGTGGGGCGTGTTTATGTCCTTTCAAAGGTATCGTCCCCATCAAGGATTTTGGCACAGCGAATGGGTTGGATTCGAGCATTTCATTCGTTTTTTTAATGAGACGCAATTTTGGATGCTATTTCGCAATACGCTGCTGTTAGCCATGCTGGATTTGATAGTGTTTTTCCCTACCACGATAATCTTGGCGCTGCTGCTAAATGAAATCAGGATGGAGGCATTCAAGCGGGTCGTCCAGACGCTGGTCTATATACCACACTTTTTGTCTTGGGTCGTCATCGTGGGGATCAGCTATATTCTATTGACGAATGAAGGCGGCATCGTAAACGAACTCATTGCTCGGCTGGGGGGAGAACCGGTTGCCTTCCTGTTCAGCTCGGATTGGTTCAGGCCGCTCATCCTGCTGCAGTCGATCTGGAAAGACGCGGGATGGGGCACTATTATTTTTCTAGCTGCCTTGGCTGGCGTAAATACGCAGCTTTACGAGGCGGCCAGAATGGACGGAGCGAGTCGAATGCAGCTTCTCTGGCATATTACGCTGCCATCGATCCGCAGTGTCATAGTCATCTTGCTCATTCTTAGATTAGGCAGCATTCTCGATGTCGGCTTCGAGCATATCTTTCTGATGGTCAACGCGATGAACCGCGAAGTCGGCGAAGTACTGGACACTTACGTGTACCGCGTGGGCATTCAGCAAGCGCAATTCAGCTACAGCGCCGCGGTCGGTTTATTTAAATCAGTCATTGGCCTGATTCTGGTAGTTGGCGCTAATCAATTGGCCAAGAAGTTCGGGGAAGAGGGCATTTACTGAGAATGGAGGCAAGGCATGGTTCAAGATAAATCGGTCTTAAGTCGTCTCTTCGACGTATTGAATTATTTGTTTTTGTTTATAGTTGCAGCTGTAACGATACTGCCTTTCCTTTATGTCATCGTTTCTTCAGTTTCGACGATGGACGGATTGGTTCCGCGAAGCTTCACATTTGATGCCTATCAATATATTTTTTCCACCGGTACGTTCCTTAACAGCTTGAAAGTTTCGGTATATGTAACGGTCATCGGGACGTTTGTCAGCTTGTTGTTTACCGCTATATCGGCGTATGCGCTGTCGCATAAGCATTTGCCAGGCCGAAAAGGATTCATGCTGCTTATTTTGTTCACGATGTTTTTTGGCGGGGGGATGATTCCAACCTATTTCGTGGTCAAATGGGTAGGTTTACTGGACAGCATGTGGTCGTTAATCGTTCCGGGCATGATCAGCGCTTATAACCTGATCGTGCTGAAAAGCTTCTTTCAGCAGCTGCCGGAGGAACTGAAGGAATCGGCGAGAATAGACGGCTGTCACGAGCTGAAAATTTTCGCAAGGATCGTACTTCCATTATCGTTGCCACCACTTGCCGCATTTGGTTTGTTCTACGCCGTCGGTTTATGGAACCAATATTTCAACGCAATTCTTTATATTAGCGATCCCAATAAATGGCCCATTCAAGTGCTGCTGCGGCAAATCGTCGTGCTTGCATCGGGAGGCTTCGGAGATTCCGCACAAGCCGGCAGCTCGGATAGCGTCGCTTTCTACGGCGAATCTGTGAAAATGGCCGTCGTCGTTGTGGCTACCGTGCCGATCCTTTTGGTTTATCCATTCCTGCAAAAGCATTTCGCGAAAGGCGTTCTGCTCGGTTCGATGAAAGAATAATAAGGGGGAAATGACAATGAAACAGAGAAAAAGCTGGACTATTTCTTCGAAAATATTGACGGCTGCTATGATTTGTTCAATAACGATGGCGGGCTGCTCGGGCAGCGGCAACGGGAATGCAGGCAATGAAGGAGCGGAAGGCCCGCTCACGCTTACGATGACCTACAACTTTGACGGCAAGGAATTTCCGGCTCCTGACAATGAAGTGCTGCAAAAGATAGAGCAATATACGAATACGAAACTGGACATTCAATCGTATCCGACCTCCACTTATTACGAGAAGCTGCCGGTGACGGTGGCGTCGGGCGATATGCCGAAAGCGATTGTCGGGTTGCCCAAAAGCTCCTTTTTGGTAGAAGCCGCGCAGGATGATGTCTTCTGGGAAATCGGACCTTATATGAAGGACTATCCTCATTTATCATCGCTCAGCCAAATCTTTTACGATAACATATCGATCGAAGGGAAGTTGTACAGCCTCCCAAGGGTACGTCCGCTATCGCGCGAAATGTTCATTTTCCGGAAAGACTGGCTCGACAAGCTGGGACTGAAAGAACCGAAAACGTTCGACGAGCTGTACACTGTCCTAAAAGCATTTACGAATGATGACCCGGATGGAAACGGCAAAAAGGATACGTACGGACTGACTGTTAGCTTTGCGCCTCCGCTTTTCGCCGTTCCATTCGGAGCCCCTAACAACTGGAAGGTGGAAGACGGTAAGTTCATAAAGGACGTACTGACGGATGAATATTTTGAAGCGCTGCTGTTTGCGAGAAAGCTGTATGAAGAAGGTTTAATCAACAAAGATTTTCTTGTCGCAGACCGTCCGAAATACGAAGGCGAGTTCGAATTCGGCAAAGCAGGCATGATTATCAATACATCCAACGCGGTAACGGCTTATGAGGAAAGAGTCAAGAAGCAAGACGTAAATGCCGCGATCGATATTTTCAGTCTGTTGGAGGGACCGGATGGCAATACGCGGCGGGCCGCTGGAACGGGCTCGAACGGCATGTTTTTATTTCCAAAAAACAGCGTGAAGAATGAGGCGGAATTAAAGCAAATCCTCGGATTTTTCGAAAAGATGGCGGATGAAGAGATGTCTACGCTGCTGCAGTGGGGGATAAAGGACAAGCATTATAAAGAAGAGAACGGTCAGGCAATAAGAATCGATCAGGAGCTTTATGATAACGAGATCGGGTTTCCTTACCAAAAAACGTTGGCCATTGTTCCAGCGGACCGCAATTCCATAAAAGGAAAATTAACGCCGCTGGAGCAAAAAATCGCTGCCTTGGAAATCGAAAATGAAAAGTATGCAATTGCCGATCCGACGATGAGCTTGATGTCTGAGACGGATATTAAGCTGGGCTCGCAAATCGCCGTGCTCTTAAGCGATGCCAATGTTAAGTTTGTCATGGGAGAAATCGACGAAGCCGCGTGGAGAAAAGAGGTTGAGAAATGGCGTAAAGCCGGCGGAGATCAAATCGCTGGCGAGTATACGGAACAGTATGCTGAAGTGAAGTAGATTTGATGATATAGGAAGGAAAGGAGTCATTTATCATGACATTACTACAGCAAATAGACAGTATTAACGAGAAGTCGAGCTCGGATATCGTGGCCGCCCTGCATGCCCTATCCAACCGCTACGTGGCCGATAATCCGGTACAGCCTTATGTATACCGGGCATTTAACCGGGAGGGCATTGGGCGCACGAACGATTTTCGTTACCTCTTCGAATTGGACGAGAGATTTCCCGAAGCTCGCGCTGGGCAGATTAGTTACGCATGGGGCAAGGTGTGGAGCGAAGCGCAGGATGCCGAAATGAATTGGTCGGTGTCTGCTCATGGTCCGCTCGAGGTGTTCGTTAACGGCCGTAGCCAATTTCGCTCGCTGCCGCATGAGGAACGGAAGGGACGCACGAATGGCTGCCGGGCTCTGCTCGATAAAGGGTGGAACGACGTCGTCCTGAAATTCACAAAAACCCGCGCCGGCTTTGGCGGCCTCTTCGGCACCTCGAACACGAAATGGGTCATCTATAATTCGATCGTGGCCTCGCAGGAGCGGGAGGGTCAAGAAGGCTGGTTATATAGCGAGCCGACGGAATATCCTGTGGAGCAGCTGCCGACAGCCGGACATTCCGAATTCGGGGGTTCGCTTCAATGGCATCCGCGTTTAAATTGGAGTCCGGAGAAGCAGGCCGCCGCGCCTTTCGAACGGCTATTTGGTGAAGATGCGGGCCGCACAGCATTTGCATGGACGCAATTGTATTGCTCGTATGCGGGCGCAGGCGATTACCGGATAAAAGGCCGCAGTAAGGGCAGCCTGGCGTTATTTGTGGACGGTGAAGAGGTATACCGCTCGGGGCAGCCTGGAGATTTTGATATTCCCGTGGCTCTATCGTTCGGAACGCATCAGCTGATCATGCGCCAGACGGCAAATCCTTCATGGGGAGCCAATGTTGCGGTATGGGGCGGAGACGAGGTTTTGCCGTTCACACCCCCTGTCAAGGTGAAGGGCTGCGCCTGTGAATGGCTTTACTTGGGGCCGTTCGCTGAGGAATACGTCCCGTCGGTCGAGGCGCTTGGCGATCTGTACCGGATCCATGAAGATGGAGAGCAAGGAACGTACTGGCGTCTCGATGCGCCGGGTACCTGGGTCCGCCCTTATATCGAAGCGCCGCTCTTCGGCAAATGGAATTATCCGGTCGGTGTAACGATCTACGGCTTAGTGGAAGCGGGAAGAAAGCTGAGTCGGCCGGATCTGACCGATTATGCTGCCGCGCATGTGGGGCAAAGCGCAGCCTGGTATGCGTATACGAAGTGGGATTATATGCAGTACGGCGCTGCGGGAATCAATCAACCGATCGCGCATATCGACAGCCTCGACGATTGCGGCTCCTTCGGCTCGACGATGCTGGAGGTGTACCGGGAATATCGGCAGCTTCCGGGCGCAGAAGCTCTGGCCCATGAAATCGGGGCGTATATGGCGGAAGTTCAGGAAAGATTGCCTAACAGCGCCTTCTACCGCGGGCATACGATGTGGGCAGATGACCTCTACATGTGCGTGCCGTTTCTGTGCCGGTACTATCAGCTGACGGGAGACGAACGGCATGTAGACGATGCGGCGCGCCAGTTTTTGCAGTATAAGCATTATTTGTACATACCAGAGGAAAATGTAATGTCGCATGTATACGACTTTCAGAACGATATGGCAACGGGTGTGCCTTGGGGAAGAGGAAACGGTTGGGTGCTGTTCTCCCTTGCGGAGCTTCTGGCGGTTCTGCCTGAGCAGCACGCGAACCGGGATGAATTACTAGAGATGTTTCGGACGCTGTGCGCCGGTTATTTGGTCCATCAAAGCCCGGAAGGGCTGTGGCGGCAGGTCATAAACGAGCCGGATGCTTACCTGGAAACCTCCTGCACGGCCATGTTCATCTATGCGTATTCCCGGGGCATTCGTGACGGCTGGCTGACGGACCCGTCCTCTTATGCAAACAGCGCTGTCCGGGCTTGGGAAGGCTTGACCCGCCACAGCATCGATGCGAAGGGCAATTTGCACGGGGTGTGCAGAGGTTCGGGCTATTCCTTCTCCAGCCACTATTATAAGTACGATTTGCACACGCTCCTGAACGATACGCATGGAATCGGGATCGTTATGCTGGCGGGTGTTGAAATGTTAAGATTGACCGACTGGCTGCAAAAGCAATAGTACCTTTCCATATAGTGAAGGCTCAAAAAGAAGAACCAGTCGAAACACGAGAATAAAGTGCTAGACTGGTTCTCTATTATTGCGCTATCATTCCCCTTAAATGGACGCACAAAAGATGAACTCATAATTCCTTTGTCATAAATACACTGTTTGGGTCCTCAATGTAATCCGAAAACGGCTTACAATATTGAAACCCAAAACTTGCATATAGTCTCTTTGCTGATTCAAAAACCATCCATTGGCCCCGTTTCCAAACTTCGCTTTGGACAAGCTGTGGGTGGAGGGTCGTCAGGTGGACATCGTACACCATACACGGAAAACATTCGATGGATGGCTGCAGGAAATTCGTCATGGTGACGGGTGGCAGGAATCGGTCTGTCCGTTGCCATGGGGTATCTATCAACTTAATAGAATCGTTTGCTGTACTCCGAGGGCGGCATGCCAAATGTCTTTTTAAAAACCTTGCTGAAGTAAAAAGGATTCTGAAAACCAAGTTCATTACTAATTTCCGCGATTTGCATATCTCCTCTCCGCATTAACTCTATAGCACGGTTCATTCTCAGTTTCGTATGGGCACCTATGATCGTTTGTCCCGTTTCGTTTCGAAAAGCCGTGGACATATAACTGTAATTTAAATGCAGCAATTTAATGAGCGCTGCCGCATCGAACGGACGATTTGCCTGCTGGGCCAATAATGGCAAAACGCGCTGAGAGACAGAGGAATTACGCTTAATGGCCGGCAGATTCGAGCTAGCCTGATTCAACCGGAGAAACAAGGCATACGCTTCAAGGCTGATCCAGGTCATAGCATTCGGTCGTTGAATACGAAATTCGAGAATGATAGTATCCAGCGTCTGTTTAAGTGACTGGTGCCCTATTGAGGCGCCGTACTTGGGCATGCGCAAACGATAGGCGTAATGGTCAGGAAAATAGGCATCAAGCCCGGGCATAGGCCCATACTCACCAAGGTTTCTTGTATCGGCTTCGGACGTTTCGAAATGGATCCAGTACCAGCTTGTTCCCGGTGTGTCAATCGCCTTCCCCCAATGATGCAGCCCACTGCGGAGAAAAAGATGCTCGCCTTCGTTGACAATAAACTCCCGACCTTCTTCGATAACCTGCATGCTTCCTTCCGACACATAGAAAAAGACGTCAAAATCCAAAATCCGGTTATGATGGGCGTACTTCCCTGTAACGCGATTGAAGCCGGCGTCTCTTACGAGCGGGAAGCGATTAGCGGCCAAATAAATATCGCTATCCACGTAATATCTCCTTATCGTTATTTTTTTGACTCTCCCTACTGTAGTATACAACCTGAAAAAAATATAGGTAAATCCAAATGGGCGCCATTCCTCGCCTGAACGACGATGATTACAATATGGTTGTAGAACAAATAATGGAGGGCATTCCAAATGAATAATATCGTATTCGAAGAATCACAGCATGGCTGCACAAAGCTGCTACCGGGTCCGCTTGCCAAACGCTTTGAATTGAATGAAAGCTACGTCATGAGTTTGACCAACGACAATTTGCTCCGCAATTTTTACCTGGAATCAGGTTTATGGAGCTACAGTGGAAATGGCGGGACGACGACTGCGTCGACGACAACACTCGAAGGACCCGAGCATTGGCATTGGGGCTGGGAATCCCCGACCTGTGAACTTCGCGGTCATATGATGGGCCACTGGCTGTCGGCGGCAGCGAGAATTTATGCGCAGAAGAGAGAACGGCTCGTCAAAGCAAAGGCGGATACCATCGTTGACGAACTGGCGCGCTGCCAGCAGGAGAATGGTGGTGAATGGCTTGCTGCTTTCCCGGAAAAATTCATGCACCGTGTCTCCGAGGGCAAATGGGTATGGGCGCCTCATTATACGATTCATAAGCTGCTGATGGGACTGCACGAAATGTATGTGCTTGCGGGCAACGAGCTGGCACTGGTCATCCAGAAAGGCATTGCTTCCTGGTTCCATCGTTGGACGGAAACCTTCACTCGGGAACAGATGGACGACCTGCTGGATCTTGAAACAGGGGGCATGCTGGAGTCATGGGCTGATTTATACAGCGTGACCGGCGATCCGAAGCATCTTGAGCTTATCGAGCGCTACGACCGGAGGCGTTTCTTTGATGCGCTGCTTGAAGGTAAGGATGTATTGACTAATAAGCACGCAAATACTCAGATTCCGGAGATTTTAGGCGCAGCCAGGGCGTGGGAAGTGACCGGAAATAGGCGGTACAGGGACATTGTACTGGCTTTCTGGGATCTGGCCGTCGAAAAACGGGGTTATCTATGCACCGGAGCTGGCGATAACGCGGAGCTGTGGATGCCACCGGGAGGTATGAGCTTCCGGTTGGGCGTGGGGCAGGAGCATTGCTGCAACTATAATATGATGCGTCTTTCGCAATTTTTGCTTCGCTGGACCGGCAACGCGAAGTATGCGGACTACTGGGAGAGAAGGTTTTACAACGGCGTACTTGCGCATCAGCATGGAGAGACCGGAATGGTCTCTTATTTTCTGGGAGTAGCGGCCGGCAGCCGTAAAAATTGGGGCTCCAAAACTCAGCATTTCTGGTGCTGTCATGGAACGCTGATTCAGGCTAACGCGGCTTACGACCAGCAGGTTTTGCTCACGTATGACGGAGGCGTTGCGATAAGTCAATGGATTCCTTCCGAATCCGAAGCTTTCGTCAATCATGCCAAGATCGGGATTCGGCTGACCCAGGACAGCCAATCCGGTGTCTTTCCACTAAACAATTGGTCGGTAGAAGGAATGAAGGCCATCACCGACGTTCATGTGGCCCCGGTACCGGAATTCCGGCCGAATCTCTTTTGTTACGAGCTGCACATTACCCTGCCAGCATCTCCCCAGGTATTCGGGTTAAAGTTGCGGCTTCCCTGGTGGCTGGAAGGAGAGCCGCACATCGAGGTAAACGGCGTAGCTGAGTGTGTTTCAGGCAAGCCGTCCACCTTCTGCGAAATTCGCCGGGAATGGCGAGACGGCGATAGAGTACGAATCATATTTGCGAAGAAACTGACAGTTGAGGCTCTTCCCGGAGAAAAGGGTACCTATGCCTTCATGGACGGCCCGATCGTTCTCGCCGGCCTTGTGGACGAAGAACGATTGCTGATAGGCGATGCAGACGAGCCTTCAACGCTGCTGGTGCCGGACAGGGAGAGACACCACGGTTGGTGGAATACTGGGACTTATCGTACGGCCGGCCAGCATAGAGGCATTCGCTTTATGCCGCTGTATGAAGTGACGGACGAGACGTATTCTGTTTACTTTCCCATACAAAACGAGTAAACGGCGCCATTTTCAACTGCGAGTATGTGGGTCCAGGCTTCCGAACGGGAAGCAACGCACGACTTGTTTACAAAGGGCAGGAGATGAGGGGGAAGTGGGCCTGGAGACGATTTATCTTAAAAAAACTCACATCGAACTCGAAAAACTGCATTCTAAACCGCAACTCGATCTGGTAACCTGAATGATTATGATGAGTTGATATCCGAACATCAATGGAAGTAAAATCGACGCGACTGTGTGTGACAGACTATGAATTCAGAGAGGAGAGCATATGTGGAAAGCGGACGGATTATTGGACACGCTGTACGAAGAGGCTCTGCGGTCTCATTGCCTTGCTAGAGAGGCTGAAAGCGCAAAAGAGAGGAAAGCGAAACTGCGGGATGCTTTGGGGAGAGCGATTGGCGAGTTTCTGCCTAATCTGCACCATGAGCCGGTTCTTCTTGAACGCGTCCAATGCGAAGGGTATGTAAGGGAGAGGGTGGAGCTTTCGGCGACGCCGGGGCTCAGCTTTCCTGCCTATGTTCTCATTCCCGAAGGCCGGCCGACAAATCTGCCGGGAGTTCTGGCCATGCACGGGCATGGCTACGGCAGCCGTGAAATCGTTGGCCTGCTCCCGGACGGTTCGCCGGACCTCGGCAAGCCGGGCATTCATCAGCATTTTGCCGTTCAGCTTGTGAAGCGCGGCATGATTGTTATAGCCCCGGACGTCGTCGGCTTCGGCGAGCGTCGGCTTGATGCTGATCTAAGAGAGAATCCCGATGCGCCAAGCTCCTGCTACAGGTTGTCGACCCAACTGATGATGCTCGGCAAGACATTGACGGGTCTGCGAGTCGCCGAGGCAGTCAAGGCGCTCGAGTACTTGGCCTCAAGACCGGAAACGGACGCCGAGCGGATCGGAGCAATGGGCTTCTCCGGCGGCGCGCTGATATGCCATGCGGCAGCTGCGTTGGACGAGAGGATCCGGGCCGTCGTACTGACTGGCTTCCCAAATACGTTCAAGCTCAGTATATTCGCCGTTCACCATTGCATCGACAATTATACTCCGGGCCTGCTCGCGCACGCCGAACTGCCCGAGCTGATCGGGCTTATCGCTCCCCGTCCGCTGTTTCTGGAGTCGGGTACGGATGACCCGATCTTTCCAGTGGCTGGCTTCAGGCAGGTGGTCAAGGAATTGGAAGGCATTTATGAGCGGGAAGGAGCGGCAGATCGGCTTCAGACGGATCTGTTTTCAGGAGCGCACGAGATCAGCGGGCGTGTCGCCTACAATTGGTTGAAGCATACGCTCGGCGGCAGGTAGGTGCGGTGAAAGCATTGCAAGACTGATGAACGGGCCGTCGCGCGTTTCCGGCCTGTTTTTTCATAAGGTCTTTTAAGGAAATGGAGGGAACTGTCATCAAAAGGCTGAACAGACTTTTGCGCAACAAACCGATGCTTGTGCGGGTTATATCCTCGTATATAATCGTTGGCCTGTTGGTTACAATGGTGCTGACCTTCGGCATCACGTCCAAAGTGACGAACGATTTGACGCTGGAAGCCAACAAGTCCACACAGAGAGCGATTGAACAGTCCTACAATACGGCGAATATATTAATTTCTTCCGCCTTCGAAAATTTTGGAACCGCTTTCTCGAACGCGGATGTCCAATTCGGCTTTTACAATGAAGATTTCGATACAAACGAACTCGGCAGGATCGGCGCAAAGCTCTATGAACTGAGCCGATCGAACCCATTGGTGCACTCGATCTATTTGCTGAATACTTCAAAGAAGCTTGTTTTTTCCTCGATGTCCACTGTCCGGACGTTTGACGACTTTTACGATCCAAATATCATTTCTCTGCTTGATACGATACGAACTTCACGAGACGGCGTTTTCTTTCCACGCCATATAAAGTATACGATTAATGGGAAATTGTACGATGCGAATCTGATCTCTGTCATATATAAAAGTTTTGTCGGACAAGCGGTAAGCGGAGCAATGGTGCTTAACCTGGACCAGCAGACGCTGCAGACGATGGTCATGAATGGCACCGGGAGCGGATCCTTTCATTCCATGATTTTGAATAAGGTCGGAACAGTCATCTCACATACGGACAGCAGCATGCTGAACGACGACCTCTCCGAAGAAAGTTACGTCCGGCGCATTTGGAACACCAGTCAGCCGAAAGGAACGTTCGAATGGAACAAGGACGGCCGCAAATACCGGGTTACCTATATCAAGTCGGACAGTCTGGGCTGGACTTTCATCGGTATGATCGATTACGAAACACTTCTTGGCAAAGTTAAGGAGATGAAGCAGTTTATTTTGCTGGTAACTGCAGGCATTCTTGTCGTCTTGCTCGGAATCGGAGGCTATTATACGCGAAGAATTTACGGACCGATTCATCGCCTTATCGCAAGTGTCCATAAATCCCCGCACGGAATCGGAAGAAACGAGCGTCCGCTTGCATCTGAGCTTGATCTGCTGGACGGAACATTCGCTTATCTGTCTGAGCGAATAAGCGACTTACAGGCGAACGTCGCCGATTACCAGTCGGCAAAACGCCGGGAGGTCCTTCAGCGGTTGACCGAAGGCATCTGGACGAGCGAGCTGGACATCGTCGGCAAGCTGAAGCAGGTCGGGATCGAGTTCGAGCATACGCTTTTCGCAGCTTGTCTAGTCCGGCTTGATCATTACCGGGATATTCTTGCATCGTACGGCCGAACGGATATCGCCTTGTTCAAATATGCGGTCTCCAATATTGTGACCGAGGTGGCTGCCGGGCATTTCCGGACGGCCGTTTTCGACAGCGGGGATGACGCCGTCGCCGTCATCGTCAATTTTCCGCAGACGGCTGACAAAGGGGAGTTTTTAGAGGCGGTTTTTCGCGAGGCGCAGGCCGGAATCAAGGATTATTTGAAGCTGTCCGTATCCGTAGCTGTCGGCCCCACCGAAGAGGGACTGGCTTCGATCCGGGTTTCGTGGGAAGCCGCTGTCCTCGCATCCCGCTACCGGCTAATCTGCGGAACTGGCAGTCTGATCGACCACGATATCGAGGAGACGAGAATGGCGCTGCAGGATATCGAAACGTCTCACTTGGAGAAGCAGGTGACCGACTGCTTGAAGCTGGGGGACTTGTCGAAAACAAGAGAGGCATTGCAGGAACTTACAGCCTGTATCCACTCCGCTCCGTACGACGAAATAATGCTGACGCTTGCCCAGCTCCTCATCGCAACCGCCCGGACAGCGAGAATGATGGGCGCAATAGACGATGGTGATTCGAACCTCAATATCGGTTTGCTTAGCCAGAGGCTGTATCAGTGGGAGACAATGGAGCAGATCGAAGAGTGGTATATCGCCCTGTGCGAAACGATCATAAACCGCCGCAAGCGGCATTCCGCCCATAAGAACCAGTGGGTCGTCGACAAAATTATCCGGCATATCGAGCAGCATTTCCACGAACCGAACCTGACTGCGGAAGCGCTTGCAGAGGTGGGCGGCCTGTCACTCAATTATATGCGCAAGGTGTTCAAGGATATAGCCGGAGAGTCGATTGCGGCATATTTGGCATCATACCGGTTCGAACACGCGCAGCGGCTGTTGGCGGAAACCGACCTTCCGGCAAACAGGATTGGCGAGCTTGTTGGTTTCGAGAACGCCAATTATTTCTATGTCTCGTTCAAAAAGCGTTATGGCAAAACACCCGACCACTACCGCAAAACGCGCCGATCCAATGCTGCGGAGGCGACGATACCGCCGTTTGAAGCATAAATCAAACAAAGTAGTGGAAATTCACACCCCATTGCCGCTGTATATCGATGTTTTTAATACTATTTCAAACTTTTCACCATGGGATTTCTGAATTACAGTAATCCCATCCGTTGCACAACCGCCTTCCAGGCTGCGCAGCAAATCATCAATGAACAGGAGGTAGATCGGTATGAACGACGCAGGGAAGCCGGTACATCCCAATTACGCCGG
Organism: Paenibacillus sp. JT31N11; assembly: GCF_056269285.1. Taxonomy (NCBI): domain Bacteria; kingdom Bacillati; phylum Bacillota; class Bacilli; order Caryophanales; family Paenibacillaceae; genus Paenibacillus; species Paenibacillus sp. JT31N11. The sequence continues at coordinate 55,790 of NZ_JBWDNQ010000023.1, read as the reverse complement.
CGAACAGGCGGTTGTGCTGCCTGTTGCACACCAGAAGAAGCGCCGCGCTGTCTCGGCATTCTTATATGAGTTGAAGAGCAACAGGTTTATGTATGCACTTGCCCTTCCCGGCATAATCTGGTTTTTCGTTTTCGCTTATTTGCCCATGGGGGGAATCGCCATCGCCTTTCAAGATTTCAAGGCGGTCAAGGGCATTACAGGCAGCGAATTTATCGGCCTGAAAAACTTTCAATTCTTCTTTCATTCGGACGATTGGATCAAAATCGTGACCAACACGCTGTTTCTGAACGTTTTGTTCATCGGATTCGGGACAATTGCGGCGGTCGCAATCGCCATCATGATTACCGAGCTAGGCAGTCGATGGTTTAAGAAAGTGATGCAGTCGGTCATGATCTTTCCGCATTTTCTGTCCTGGACGGTCGTCGCCATGTTCATGACGGCATTCGTAGCTACGGACGGAGGGCTGCTCAACCAGATGCTTGGCATGCTCGGCATCGCTCCAATTCAATTCTTGTCGTCGCCAAAGTACTGGCCCGCCATTCTTGTCCTGCTGCAAATCTGGCACGGGGCTGGCTTTGGATCCATCGTCTATATGGCATCCATTGCCGGTATCAATCCGGAGGTTTACGAATCCGCTTCCATGGACGGGGCCAGCCGCTGGCAGAAAATTCGTTTCATTACACTGCCACTGCTCAAGCCGACCATCATCCTGCTGACGATTCTCGCCGTCGGTGGCATATTTAACGGCGATTTCGGGCTTATCTACGCAATCATCGGCCGCAATCCGGCACTGTATCCGACGACGGACGTCATCGATACGTACGTTTTCCGCGCCTTGATGGATCTGGGCGACATGGGGATGTCCGCCGCGGTCGCCTTTTTACAGTCGTTCGTCGGCTTTATTCTCGTGCTGACCGTCAACTACATCGCCAAAAAAACGGCGCCGGAGTCCGCTATTTTCTAATTGGAAGGAGAGTGCCCATGATCAGGGAAAGCTTCACGGACAAGCTGATCAAAAGTATATTTTATGCGCTGATCGCCTTGTTCTCGATTTACTGTCTCGTCCCATTCGTCGCAGTCGTGACCAGCTCGCTTGCCTCGGAGGCGGAAATTTTGCGCGGTGGCTACACGTTCTTTCCCAGGCAGTTCAGCCTGCAGGCCTATAAGCTGATCTTCCAGGACAATACGATTTACAGAGCCTACGGCGTTACGATATTCGTCACGTTGTGCGGAACAGTCCTGTCGATGCTGTTCACCAGCGCTCTCGCTTATGCCATCTCCGTCAAAAGCGTCAAATATCGTAATGCAATTGCGTTTTATGTTTATTTCACGATGCTGTTCCACGGGGGGCTCGTCGCCTCGTACCTGCTGATATCCAAATATCTGGATATGAAGGATTCCATATGGGTCCTAATCGTCCCGAGCATGCTCAGTGCCTGGAACATGTTCCTTCTGCGGAATTTTTTCGCCACGATTGACGAGTCTTTGGCGGAATCGGCCAAGATCGACGGCGCCAACGACGCGTACATCCTTTTTCGCATCATTCTGCCGGTTTCGCTGCCGGCACTGGCCACGATCGGCTTGTTCTATGCGCTGAGCTACTGGAATAATTGGTTCAATGCGATGCTGTACATCAACGATCCGCATATGTTTCCGCTTCAGTATTTAATCCAGCGGATCATGAACAATCTGGACTACGTCAACCAGTTGGCCTCGGATGTCAATATTCCGAACTTTATACCTCCCGCCGTCACAGTCCGGCTTGCGACAACGATCGTGACGATCGGTCCGATCATTTTTTTGTATCCGTTCCTGCAGAAGTATTTCGTCAAGGGCCTTATGGTAGGAGCCGTTAAAGGCTAAGTCCGCCCAGGCGGTTTAGTATAGATTGCAGAAAAAACTTGGTGTGTGCTTCCGAAGCGAGTTTTTTGCTCGCGATGCAGTGATCCGGGAAGCAACGCAAAAAACTTTTAGGAGGAAAAGAATGAAGGGAAAACGAATGATGGCTGTGCTGATGATGGCAGCGGCGCTACTGGGCACGGCGGCTTGCGGCAATAACGGTGCCGAAAACGGGAATGAGCAACAGTCTGCAACGAACGGACCTGCCGAATCGGATGCACCGAAAGCCGTGACGCTTAAGGGTATGCTATTCGGCGACCAACCGCAGGATATGCAGGCGGTATTGGATGAGTTTGATAAGAGGACGAAGGATTCACTGAATACCAAACTAAACATTCAGTGGAATCCGACTAGTGACCACAAGCAGAAAGTTAAGCTGATGATGGCCGCAGGGGAGGAAACGGACTTTGTCTTCGACGCCGAGTTCATGAATCTGAAGGAGCTGATACCGCAAGGTGCATATGCTGAGCTTGACAAGTATTTCAACAACGATGAATATCCCGGCCTGAAGGCGGCATTTTCCCCGGAATACGTCGAAGCCAATAAGCGGAACGGACATCTGTATACGATCCCATTTACACAGTACTTCTACGACATTCCCGTTGTTTACATCCGTAAGGACCTTCGTGAAAAATACGGATTTCAACAACCAATCGGAAGCTATGAGGAATTACAGAAATTTTACGATTCCGTCCTTGCTCAAGGGCGGGGAGTAACGCCGCTTGCAGTGCAGGGCAACGGAGGATTCCAGGAAATATGGGCCGGCGAAAACAAGGATCTGCCTACGGTGCGCCAGGTACTTATTAACGGCATCCCGTTCATGGTCCATCTGTCGGACGACCTGAAGACGGTGCAGGATATCGTCGTCATGGGCGACCCGGCGTCCGAGTGGGCCAAGCTGCCGGAGCCGTACAATTTGATGAAGACCGCCTTCCCGCAATTCGACAAGTGGGCAGAATGGAGCAAATATCTCGAGAAGGACGTTATCAGCCAGAAGGATAACAAAGCGTACTTTATGTCCGGCAAGGCCGCTTCCTATTACGGTACAATAAGCTCGTTCGCCGCCGACAGGAAAAAGCTGCAGGACACACTTCCGGGGTCCGACCTCGAATTCTTCGTGCTGCGTCAGGGCATTCGCGATATGCAGCCTCACAGCATCAGCACTAACTACAAGGCGAACAATTCGATCGCCATCCCGACTACGTCCAAGAACATCGACAGGACGATGAAATTTTTTGACTGGCTGTTCAGCAGCAAGGACAACCACGATCTGTTCGAATACGGCATTCCCGGCAAGCATTGGGAGGCTGTCGGCGACAATCAGGTCAAGCTGCTCGATGAGTCGAAAAACTATACATTTCCAGGATACGAGTTTACCTGGAACCCGATGATGATCCGATTAAGCAGCGATCTGGACGAAACATCCAAAAAGTATTTCGAATATTCGGCCAAAGCGGATACGTATTATAACGCCATCCTTGGCAGCTTTACCTTTGACAGCAGTAACGTCAAGACAGATTTCGCCAATATGAGTTCGAAGACGGAGTCATTTGTCCAACTGCTAAAGGCAGGGCAGATTAAGGACTGGGAGGCGGAATCGACCAAGCTGAACGGCGAGCTTAAATCACTAAGCTTGGACAAAATCCGCGCCGAGCTGCAGAAGCAGGTACAAACTTATCTCGATAACGGCGGCAAATAGACGATACTCTGCAAAAAACGCCGGTCTCGCGCAGCAAACGCACGAGGCCGGCTGCATGAACAAGCCAAGCAGAAAAAACGATGACGAGGGGCTGAATGATGCCACAGAAGAAATTGCCCACATACAGACGGCATGTTGGCAGCTCAGGCACGAACGTGCCGGAAGGACGCTATACATTCGCGAACGGTTTGTTTGAATGGGCGACGGCGGAAAGAGACCAAGGTATCTACCAAGTAGCAGTCGCATACGACTTCGGCAATTATACGATTACCAAGGTTGTGGAAATTAAAGTGGAATAAAGAGGAGTCGGGGCCGATCGGACCAGGCTTGGCCCCATACCATACAATACCATGACACGGAGGGGATACGATGAACGCCAATACAACGATAGGTAAAATCGCCGCCATTCTAACCGCGGCCTGCCTGCTGCTCGCGCTGCTTCCAGCGGGGGCGGGTCACGCCGCTGGTCCGCAGAAGGCTTTCGCGGATAAGAACTTTCTTCATCCCGGGATGCTTTTTACCAAGTCTGATTTGGAGCAATTAAGGAGCGGCGTCGCCTCCGGCCTATCTTCTGCTCTTGTCGAGTGGAATATGATGCAGTCCAGTCCACTGGCGCAGCTCGGCTTTGTGCCGAAGTTTCCAACGGTCGTTTATCGGAACGCACCGAGCAACGACGGCAATGCCGACCTGCAGAACGCCTCCTCAGCAGCGTTCATTCTGGCTGTGGAATGGGTGGCGACGGGCAACCGCGCTTACGCTGACAAGGCGATTGCCATTCTGGACGGGTGGGCCGAACATTTGACCGCGATTGAGGGCCACGATGCCCAGCTTGCAGCGAGTCTGAATGGCTACAAGTTGCTGAACGCGGCGGAAATTATCCGTTACACGGACGCCGGCTGGCCGCAGGAGCGCATTGACAAGTTTACGTTGATGATGGCGGACGTGTTTTATCCTCTTACCTCTACGTACGGTCAGGTCAACGGGGGATGGGCGAACGGGAACTGGGACGCGGCCGATATCGTCTTCAACCTTTGCTTCGGCATATGGAGCGGCAACGAAGACATCTACAACGAAGCTGTCGAGTATTACAAGAACGGTGAAGGCAACGGGAGCATTATGCACTATATCCAAAACGGTGAGGGCCAGGTGCAGGAGAGCGGCCGCGATCAGGGGCATACTCAGCTCGGTCTTGGACTTCTTGCAATGGCGGCCGAAATCGGCTGGACGCAGCGCCACGCGCAGCCGGGAGGCGGCGATATGTACGCCTACCCCGACAAATCGTACCGACTGCTGAAGGGAGTTGAATATACGGCCAAATACAATCTTGGGGGCGACGTCCCGTATACGCCGATTCCCGGCATCGGCTATACGCTCGAGGATATGGGGAAGGGCTACTCGTGGATACCGGGCCTGAACATTTCCTCGATTTCCAGGGGACGCTTCAGCCCGATTTACCACCAAATCTATAACTTTTACAAAAACGACGCTGGCGTACCCGCATCCATGCTTTCCTATACGGAGCAGGTGATCGCCCGTAACCCGATCGACATGTTTAACTATGATTGGCTGCCGTTCGGCGGCTTGCTGTTCGACAAAGACACAGATCCCAAGCTCGGAGAGTGGGGCACACACGAAACCGTCACACTCCAAAATGTTTATCAGGAGCTTCACGTGTCGGATACAAGCTATGTCACCGCAACGGACGATCTGGTGCCAGTGCGGGTGGGCGCGAATACGTTGGACCCGGCCGCACTATTTGCGATGGAATATATGGGGAAAGCCGAGCAGTTCGCCTTCCGGTCGCTTCAGACCGGCCGCTACCTGACCGTCGGGGCGGACGGGACGTTGACCGCGGACGCCGAGACGGTCGGGCCCGCCGAAACGTTCGCATATATCGACAACGGCAGCAGAGGTAATATCCGGTCGGTACTGACCGGCAAGTACGTCGGCATGGACGCAGTCACGAACGAGCTGAATGCTAACGTCGATGCGGTGACGAACGATTACAGCCGGTGGAACCTGCTGTATCCTGCAGCACCTCCGGTCACGACAGCGGAGCTGTCCGCCCGACCGCGGGGAAGCAGCGATGTCTACAAGCAAGGGGTCAAGCTGAAGCTGACGACAGCTTCCAGGCTCGAGATCAAACAGACGCGCTACAGTTTCGACGGAGGCCAGACGTGGCAGGTATATAGCGAGCCGGTCTCCTTCGTCCGCAACGGAGCGTACACGGTCTGGTACGGCTCGGTTGACGAAGCGGGCGGAGTCGAGCGCGCCAAATCAATTTCCTTCCGCGTCGCCGGCAAGGGCTGAGAACGGTAAAGCAAAATCGGGCATCCCGAGGAACGCTGGACAGCGTGTTCTTTGGGATGCCGCTGTTCAGAACAAGGACAAATGAAATGATGGGATGGAGAAAAAATGGACGTTGTAACGAGTATCGACTTGTTAAAAGACTGGAACGCATCCGGCCGTTGGACCGATGGCGGCTACGTGCTTGAGAATGGTGTGAAGCTGGAATTTCCGGCGCCGGTGGGAGCCGTTGGCTGGTATCCGATCGGCTTCGAGCGCGGGAACGATTCGGCCCTCGATGCGATGGGTTGGTTTGGGCTGCGGCTTGAGATGGAGACCTGCGAGGTCGAGACGGAAGTGACGGTGCGCGCGGATTTCATGGACAACCGCTCGGCGGAAGCGACCGTTTTTCTGTCTGGACGGGGACAGCACGAGGTATTCGTGAAGCTGGACGACTTCGACATCGAAACGTGCAAGGGGAATATATGGCGGTTCTTGAAGCGCTTCGAGCTGCAAGGCTGCGCCAGACTAATAGCGGCCAGCCTGAAGCGGGGAGAGCGGCTGTTCGTGAATACGGCCGTTCTCGGTAAATCGGGCGACCCGGGCGAGAAGGTCCTATATACGTTTAAGGTGTATAACTGCCAGAATCGCAAGACAGCCGTCTCCGTCAAGCAGATCGCCCGTGGCTGGGAATCGCTCATCGCTTCCATTACGCCGTCACGCTTCGTGCTGGAGCCATACGGCTGCCAGGAGGTTGCAGCCGAGGTCATTGTACATGACGGCATGGTACCGGGCGGCCACGAGAAGACAGCGCTGCGCTTCGTCGCAGACGGTGACGGAGCGGGCTCCTTGGAGATTGAATTCAAGACGCTGCGCCGGCTCAAACACCCTTATATTTACCATAACGAAGAGCAGTGGCGGGAGACGAGAGCGAAGATCGACTCCCTTCCGAAATTCCATCCCGTCTACCAGCGTATTATCGCTACGGCCGATGCCTGGGTTGTCGGGCCGCCCGTATCCGACAGGGATTACTGCTACGAGACGCGCGAGGAGACGAACATCATGTCGGTCGCTTACGCCTACGCGCTTACGAATGACGTGCGTTACGCCGAGAAAGTGGCCTGTTTTTTTCGCTATTTCATCGACGACTACCCGAAGAAGAAAAAAGGCTGCAGTCAAAGTTACGTCCAGGAGGGGCACTTTTTCCAGCATCTTGCCATCCCATACGACATCATTTGCGATGCAGGCGTGCTGACGCCTGAAGATCATCTGGGAATCGAAAAATGTTTCCGCATTTATATGGATATTCTGGACCATCACCTTCAGAGAGGCCATATCTCCAACTGGCTGCTGTCCGAAATAACAGGCGCACTCTATTGCGCGCTAGCCCTGCAAGATTTCGAGCGGGCGGAGCGCTTCGTCTTCGGCACAATGGGTTCGATAGACCAGCTGACATACGGCCTTTTTAATGACGGATGGTGGCATGAATGTTCGGTGGGCTACAACATTTGGGTATCGTCCATGTACATCCACACCGCACATGCACTGCTGCCATTTGGCATCAATCTATTGCATACACATTTCCCGATGCCGTGGGGCGAAGAAGTGCACAGCACGTATCTCGGCTCGGAGCCGAAGATACGGTTCGGAATGGTCAATAAACGATGGGGAGGGAATACAAAAAACTATATATGCATAAAGGATCTGTTCGACGCGACGCTTCCGTTTCTGGACGACAGAGGGGTACTGTTCGGCATCAGTGATTCGGACGAGAAAAAGCTTGAAGGCGTCCATTTCGGCTCTACCTTCGACCTGGCCTATCGCTATTACAAAGACCCCGAGTATATCCCAGTCATTGAACGGAGCGGAGAGGCAGATCCAATCTTTGGGCTCGCGGAGCTGCCCCAATTCGAATCGTCTCACGGGGCGAATAATGCCTATTCGGACAATGTCGGCGTAGCGATGCTGAGGAGCAGGGCTCCTGGACGGGAGCGTAGCGAGCAGATTCAGGCCGTCCTACGCTACGGCTCGCATGGCTACGCGCACGGCCACTACGACCGGACGGGCCTGCTGTCTATCATGCGCTACGGCCGCAGCTTCTATAATCCCGAACACGTATGGTGGGGCTACGGGCATTTCATGTACAAGTTTTACGTGCAAAATTCCATGACCAAGAACATGGTCGTCGTTGACGAGAAAATGCAGATGCCAAGCGATTCGAGGAGGAAGCTGTTCTATGGCGGACAGGCAATCCAGGCAGTCGCGATTGAGACAAATTCAAAGTGGGCCTATCCCCCCTATGGTGGGATGATCTACCGCGACGGCGAGACGCTGCGGGAGCGGAGCGCGATGAACGCCTGCTCGCTGCCGGAGCTGGGGAATGGGGAGGGCTGGCCGGCAGGTCCCGACGCACCGGCTTACGGCGAGCTATCCGGCTCTACCGAGCCGATCCGGCAAATTCGCGTCATGGGCGTGACGGACGATTATCTCGTCCTGTTCGATTACATGCAGGGAGAGACGGAGCACCAATACGACAGTCTGTTCCAGATTAAAGGTTTTAAGGAACTTGCCGCAGACAGGGCCGAGCAGCTCGGGCACACGAGCCAGTGGACGGAAAACCCGCTCTCCGACGCGCGCTTCATTACCGATTGCCGCTGGTATGAGATGAGCGGCACGAGCGTTGCAAAGTTCGAGACGATATTCGGGGAGGGTGAGGACCAGCGGGGCAACCGGAGCAACCATAACGAACCGGGTTTGCTGAAAATGGACGTGCATACCGCCTGGCCACGTGAATCCATGCAGGTAATCGGTCGGGCGGCGGAATGCCACGACATCGCCGTGCCGTTGATCTATAAAGTCGAGGTGGACGGGGAATTACGTGCGGAGGGCGATTTCGGGGCATGGCTGCTTGGCGAGGGCCGCTGCGATATCGAACTGCGTGGCGCTAAGACGTTGGTGCTGCGGGTGATGAACGGCCCCGTCTTCAACGAGCAGAACTATCCACAGCGAACGAAGCAGGCGCTATTCTTGGGCGAGGCATATTTCGTCGCGGCGGACGGGAGTAGGCATTTGTTAAGCGAATTGCCTTTGACATACACAAACACCGACCGGGGCTTCGGCTTCGGCAAAGATTACGAGGGAGGCCGCGTCACCATTGTCGGGAACGAATATCCGAACGCGATACCAGCGAGTCCCGTCGATCACGAACGGGAAGGTGTCATCACAGCCGATCTGAGCGGGTTGGATGCGGTTCGCTTCGTCGGCCTGATTGGGGCGGACGCGTTTCCCGGTGACGAATCTCAGCGGCGAGTTACGTACGGGGTACGGACAAGCGGCATCGTCGGACGGTTTATTACGGTCGTAGAGCCGTACGAGAAAGAGTCCGCGATTGACGCCGTCGAAGCGGAGGATGAAAATACGGTCCGCGTGCGGCTGAAGGATGGCCGGATGCAAATCATTACGGTGAACCGTATCGGCCAGGACGACCCGTCAATCCGTTACGCAGAATATAGGGAAGGCCGTCTGCTCCGCGAAGAGACGGCGATCAACAAGTAGTAATCGTTTCGGCGCGCACGAATGGGCAGAATTGAACGGGAGCGTGATCGGCGCATCGATCGCTTCCAGGGAAGAGGACATCATGCAGGGAGGGACACAACAATGAAGAAGCAGACGCCGGCCGCACATTTGGAAGAATTAATCGGTAAAGCGATGTCGCTGCTGGAGACACAGGGAGATTATTATACGGATGGAGCGAAGCTTGCCTTGACCGATATGGTCGAGGCGGCGGAAGCGGCTCTGGAAGCTGGGGACAAGGTTCCGTTTGTCCGAAACCGTGAATTTATGTGGCCGCGGGAGGAAGAAGCGATTCTGTTTGCGACGCGCCGCTTCACGATGGCACCATCCTACAACGAAGACGGATGCGTATACCATGAATACGGTTTGGAGCCTTCGCTTGAATGGTTCGAGTCACAGGATGTAAGGCGGGAAGGCCATCACGGGCTTGCGGACAAGGCTGGTCTGGCTATCTCCAAAGCAGGGGAAATTCTCGGCGCAGCCGCGATCGGCAGCGGAATCGGTGAATACGATGCTGCCGCCAGAGAGAGGCTCGTCAGCTCCGTCGGGCGCTTGAAGGCGGCGAGGAATGCTAGCGACGGTGGAGACAGGTTGGCCCGCGCCATTGTCGAGTGCTTCAACCGGATAAGAGACTTCCGTTTCTCTAGGGTGATGCGAACGGATACCGATCCGGAGTCGACGCTGTATATGACGAAGGACGGTATGCGGGAGGCGAGAGATAGCTCCGCGAAGGACGAATGGCTTAGGCAGCGGGCTGATGAGATCATGCGTATCGCGGAACGCTACGATTTAGCCTATATTGAGAAAGCCGCTGAACTGATCGCGAAGGAAGAGGCGGATTACGAAGAAATCAACCGTCATTTCTATGTCTGGAGCTCGACAGACAAAATCGTCAATTTTACCGTCCCGGAGAAGGCGGTGAAGGCAATCTTGTCGTTCATCCTCCCGTCGGAGGAGAACGAGGAGGATGGTCTCGGCCATGTATGGATTGACGATTTGGCCGTTCTTACTGCCAGCGGAGAGAAGCTTGACATACTTAACGGCGGGTTTGACGAAGGAATCGAACAGCCGCTGCATTGGAAGCCGGAAGTTCGCAAGGGCAACCCGGTAATGAAATGGGAGGATATCTATCCGTTCTGCGGCGGCGGAGACCGGTACGGCATTGATGGAGCCAATCCGTCATCGCAGGTGGCTGCGCTGCGCAAGGATGGAATCCCGTGCCGTTCGCTCTATTTATGTAATCCTTCACGTAAAGACGAAGGCGCGTGGACTTACGGAGAGGAATTCGCCGTCAAAGGCGGGACCGGCTGCACGCTGACCTTCGCGGCCAAGCTCGACGGCAAGCTGAAGACGGGCATGCGGACGGTCATTGTCTTTCTGGACGAGGCGGGTCGTGAGGTCGACCGGTTCAACTACATGTTCAACCGTAAATCGTCGCTGGGTAACGGCTGCTTCCAACTGACAATGCAGTGCGACGCCATCCGTTACGCATTCATGGCGGAGCGGACGTACGCCCTTAAAGCGAAGCAAGCGCTGTTGTATACGCTGAACGACTTTTGCCAAGGTGCGGAGCATTGGCTTGTCACCAACCTGCGGCCCCAGGGGAGCGATTCCTATGGCGCCGTTCAGGGCGGACGCCTGCTATGCAGCGCGGCTGTGACGTATTCCCTTATTAAGGATGCGAGCTTGTTCTCCGGTGAGGAGAAGCGGCAACTGTACGACATGGTCGGTTACTTGCTGCGATATATGCTCGATCTTCGTGACCGTACCGAACTGACGGCTGAGGGCGCCGGGCACGGCTGCAGCAACTGGCAGACCGACATGTGCGCGGGAGCGGCGTATATGATGCTTGTGCTGGACGATTTTCCAAATCGCAAAGCATGGCTTTATAACGCACATGCCGTACTGCATGCTCAGCTCACTCAGAATATTAATCCGGATTGCTCCTGGCCGGAATCGATTCGTTACCATCATGCGGCACTTGAACGGTTTGCCGGCTACGCCAAAGTAACGTCCCATGGCATGGGCGACAATTGGTTTGCAAATACACCACTTGCAGGCATGTTCGGCTTCAGCCTGCGAACGCAGACGCCGGGCTGCAGCTATTTCGGCGGGCGCATCGGGACGCCGCCGTTCGGCGATCATGCACTCGGCGGCGGCGCGGAGTTCGGCAGCTACGCCGCGTATTTAGGCGATATCGAGCAAATCGACAAGCAGCTGGCTGACCGGATGTTTCATACGTGGAAGCTTGCCGGCATGCCGGCGAAGAAGCTTTGGGGCGAAGCCGTCGTATTGGAAAATGTGCTTGGAAAAGGCTCCACTTACGTTCCGGATAGTCCGCTTGAGCTGGGCTCTGTGAACGATTTGACAAACGCCGGCATTTATATATTCCGAGACGGCTTCGGCACTCCTGAGCATAGCTACTTTGCCATCATGTCGAGCCCGGAGCCGATCGGCCATGGACATCTCGATCAAGGCTCGTTCATTATTTACAAGGATGCCGTCCCAATTGTCATGGACTCGGGCATCGAAGGCTATTTCGACAGCAGCACCAGCTGGCACCTCAGTTCGTATTCCCATGCTTGCCTGCAATTTTCCACGAGGCAAAAGGGTATTGAAAAGAGCGGTACAGGCCCAATCAATTTGTCCGCGGGAACCTACAGCCTCGAACGGGGATGGGTCGATGTGCCGCGTACCAGCAGAGTGATCGAGTGCGCCATCGAGGGAGATATCCGGACGATTACAATCGAAATCGGGAACGCGGAGGGAAGCGGCCGGCATATTCGTCATGTGCGGCACTACAGGCGGGCGAATCTTTATTTCATTCGGGATTCCGTGGAAGAGTTCGACGGCGAGGTACTGTTCAGCCTGCCGGTAGCGGCCAGGCGTTCCGCCGTTGACGGCAGCCGCGTCTATTCGGAAGGAAACTGTGGCGTCGATTTGGAGACACTGTTCTTGACGCCGCTAAGCGGTCTCCGGCTGGAAAAAGGGCGCTCGACTCCGTTTTTCGACTCAGGGGACGGGGACGCCTGCCTGATGGAATATATACGTGCGACGGCGAGAGCGAACGACGGCTTCGCAGCGGTTCTCTACCCGAAACGCGCCGAAGCCGCTCCGCTGCGGGTCGACCTGTTGGACAGGCAGCAAGCAGTCGTAATTGCAGGGCGGGAGACGCTGACGATCGATTGGTCTTGAGACGAGGCATGCTGCGCTTGAGCCTCCTGTTCAATCAGAATACCGGAACCGGCATTATCGACATTAAGATTGGGTTGGGAAATAATTTTCTTTAAAAAAGTCGCGTAAATCGCGGCGATTGTTCTTGTAATCAGTGTGAGCATTTTGGATAACCGCACTTTTGACATGAGGCCCAGCGTCATGAAAGTCGAGTCCCGCACAGTCACGGAAGGTCCGTTTCTGTTCAAGCTTAATGGCTGGTATTACCTGCTGCTCGCTGAGGGAGGAACAGGATGGAATCATGCCGCCACCCTGGCAAGATCCCGACATATCGAAGGTCCTTATAAATACGATCCCGAATATCCGATCATCACCACGGTTGATGAGCCGGATTACCCGCTGCAAAAAGCCGGGCATGGCGCGATTGTCGAGACGCAGAACGGGGAATGGTATATGTCTTATATTTGCGCGCGTGCCCTTCCCGGCCGCAGGCTGTGTCCGCTCGGCAGGGAGACGGGACTTCAGAAGATGCTATGGACGCAAGACGGGTGGTTGCGAATGGACGGAGGAAGCAGACTTCCCCAATTAACGGTTCATGCACCTGTTCTTCCTCCCCACCCGTTCCCCGGAGCTTCCCGAGACCGATCATTTTGACGAGAAGGATCTCGGGATGCACTATCATACCCTTCGCGTTCCTGCGGATTCATCCTGGCTTAGTCTGGAGGAGCGGCCGGGTTTTCTTCGTCTATATGGCAGAGAGTCGCTTTATTCCTTGTTCAGGCAAAGCATGGCTGCCAGAAGACTGCAGCATTTCATAGGGGAGGCGGAGACCTGCGTCGAATTCGAACCCGAGCATTTTGATCAAATGGCAGGGCTTGTGCTCTATTACGACGATGCGGATCATTTCTATCTGCGGATCAGTCGCGATGAGGAAAGAGGCAAGCATATTGCGTTGATCGTATCCGAGCAAGGGCGCTATGACGAACCTGCAGAGGCTGTCGTAAATGCAGAGGGGTAGGAACGGTGCTATCTCCGGATAAACATCGAATTTGACCGGGTTCAATTCAGCTGCTCCAAGGACGGCAGGGAATGGACGAAGGTGGGTCCTGTGCTTGATCTGGGCCAGCTGTCGGATGAGTACCAGGGGAAGCTTGGTTTTACAGGCACCTTCGTAGGCTTGGCCTGGTGCCGCCGAGGCATGTGGAGTGCGGCTGAAATGAACAGTGCGACAAGCAGGCAAAACGATGCGATTGATTTCATCGATGTTACCCCCATTTTTCGTATGTGGGACGTGAGAAGCCCGGATGGGTTCAGCGATGCGGCTGACTGCCTCCACCCGGGATATTGTCTGGAATTTGACGACTCGGCTACATACTGCCCAGCAGGTGATTGGCCACATAGGCAATATCGGTGATATCGATAATACCGTCTTTGTTCATATCCAGCTTCGCGTTATAGCCGCTGTCGCCCTGTGACTTGCCGAATGCTTTTGCTACGGCGGACAAGTCGTTGATACCGATGCCTGCGGGAAGGGATACGTCAGCGTTGGCTACCACGAGATGAACAGCGCCCACCGATTGGAAAGGCAGGAGTGCGGAATCGCTGTTTGTCCACGTCGCGCCTTCTTTGATGGCAAGATCGAAGCTGCCGGACGCCTTTGCTTTCAGGCGAATATTTACAAGGGGCAGCTGGTCGGCTGTACGGCCAGGGGTGTCGCCCTTCAATGTGCCGATCAGGCGGATCTTGCCGTCAGCGGGATCGCTGACGAAAAATACATTCTGATCCGGTCCGGCAAATTCCTCGCTTACCTGTGCATCGATAAACTCGAATTTGCCCGCGTCATATTGCAGCGTGGAATCGAATCCGTAGAGATCATCGGCATTGGCTGCGCCGACGACCAGATCCACGGATTGGCCTTCATCCAGCAGGTCTGCGGAAGAAAGCGATTGAAGCGTCATGGCGGTCAATACCGTATCGTTAATAACGAAGGCATGGACCCCTCCTGTCCGGTCGGACCATTGCGCCGATGCTCCGGCCGATACATTGACTGGCCCGGCGGCTTTTGCTTTCAGCCTGACCTTCATCAGGGACAAATCGCCGGATTTTCCTTCGCCTGCACCGAGCAGCGTTCCAATCATCCGCACGCCGCCGTCGACCGGCCGGGAAGCGAAATACGCATCATCGCCGTTTACGCCGAATTGATCGCTCAAGGAGGCATCCACCAGCTCGAAGGCACCCGGATCGAAGCTCAGCGCAACGTCGAAGCCATATAAATCACCGGCGGATTTGGCTCCCAGTGTAACTTCGACGGTATCTCCCGTTTGGACGTAAACGCTGGAATTATCGATAGACAGCTTCGTTTCCGCAGCTGGCGCGGCTGCGTCCATCAGCTTGGCGACGCCCATGTAGGAAGGGTTCAGCCATATATCGTTGTTCGTTGTGTTGTAAGCAATCTTGTATCGGCTGCCTCCGCCCAAATCGTTGTCGGATGCGGCATCCGCACCGATAAAGGCATTTGCCGCAGGCGTTATGCCAAGGGTGGACCAGGGGATGCTGGCTTCCACCGTATAGCCGCCCGGGATCTCGGCCGTTTTGTACACGGCTCCGGTGATAGCGTTGTGCTTGTATTCATTCAGCGCCGTACCGTCGCGTTTGAAGGCGTATTGGTAATCGTCCGCCCCGTAGACCTGGCTCTTCGAGTTGTCCATATCAAGGAAGGCTTCTACTGTATCATTCGGGTTATCGGTAGTGCTGTCCATAATCTGATACAAATAATATAAGTTCACATCGTCCCACATGGTCTTTACCGTACCGGAAAATTCCGCGGGCGAGGAGGGCGTCCCGATGACATTCCTGGCAAGAGGAACCTCCTGAGCGCTGTCCCAAACCGGGTCGGCTGAGCCGTCAATCGTAGGCGCCTGCTGCGTTTCCGCGATCGGAATGCCCGTGAAGCCGGCCAAGCTCAGCACAGCGGGATCGCTTGTTACCGATCCGTAAGGGCTTGTGATCTTTACTGTATAGGTCCCGATTGTCTGTGCAGAGACAGACTTGATAAACAGCCGGCGGCCCGTCTCGTTTGGAAGATCCTGTCCGTCCCGCTGCCACTGGAACTGCAGATCCGGAGTGCCTGTCGCGTCAACGGTGAATGCGGCGGTTCCGCCTTCACCGGCCGTTACAGACACCGGCTGGGTGCGAATGGCCGGAAGCACCGGAGCATCCTCATCCGCTGCTGCACCGACCAGCGTAACGACAGATTGCGCCGGAACAGTCAGCGTATCCGTTGCGGCTACGTTCCCGAGCTGCAGCGCCTGTTCGCTCTCGGAGGAGCGGATAACAGAATATTCTGCAGGGATACTGCCGCCGTATACCTGCATGACGACCGTTTTAGCGGTGCTTCCCGTGTTGACCAGGACGGTTGTCAATGTTTTCTGCTGACGGTGGGTGAACGAGGAGACAAGCAGCTCCGGGTCGCTCGATTGACTGTCCACCTGCACGGCGCCGGGCCTGATGTACCGGTAATACTGCTTGGACGCATAGTAAGTCGGATTAGGCCCCGCATCGGAAATCAGGCTGAATTCGGAAGGAGTATGCTCGGCGAGTGACCAGAAGACCCAGGCGCTCGTCTTTCCATGCTTCAAGGCCAGATTAATTGACTTTGCAAGCGCCATGGCGCCGCTCCAGTCCGGCGTATAGCCGGAGGTTTCCGTCATCCATAACGGCTTATTGTACGCGCCGGCAGCTTCACTCAGCTGCTTCCAATTGTCAATATTGGCGTTGGGGGCGCTTATGCCGTCAGCCCCGTAGCCGTGAACGGCGAAGATATCCGTCAGGTTCCGGGTTTCCTCATCGGCTCCGATCGCATTCATATAGGAGATGATCCGGTCCGTTGTCTGTACGTCCTCCGGACCGAACAGCTTCGTCCGGATGCCTTCCTGCTCGAACCGCTGGCCCACATACTTCATCACGCGCGCCAGCTCGTCAGGTGTATAGACTGCCGACTGATATGGCTGGCCAAAGGCGGGCTCGTTGGCGATACTGAGGGCGTAGATGTCGACGCCGGCCTGCTCTTTCATCACCTTGATATATTCGATTAGCCATTTTGCATATTCTTCCTTATAATCGTTCGGGTTCTCGCCGGAGGGAATTTCGCTCATAATAAGTTTGTTCCAGCTCGTATCCTCGCCGAAAATGCATTTCACATATTTCATCCAGTAAGGCGGGCTCCATACGCTCGCAATAATCTTCAGAGGCTCTCCGGAAGCTTCCGACTTTTGTTTAAGCGCTTTCAAGTAATCGATATGCACATTGAGTGCAGAGGTCTGGGATTGGCAGGAATTCGCCGGCAGGGCGCCGTCGATATTCCAGTTTCCTTTTTCCTGCTCGAAATTCGACGGAACCTCGTCCCTGAGAATCGTAAGACCCAGGTCGTCCACGATCCGATCCAGGAAGCCGCTGTCATAATAAGGGCCGGGCTCCCAGCCCGGCTTGTTCCCGCCGAAGCCGCCGAAGCCTTCGATTTGCTGATACTGAACCGATTTGTCGATCGTAATAACAGCAGTTTGTTCCTGCGGGGCCGAATCCGCATAAGATCTTCCGGCAGACAGCAGGCTGCCGCCGACAAGCAGCGCCGCTGCCAGCAAAACGGATATTGAACGTGCAGCAAAATGTTTCATGATCAGACACCTCACTTATTAGGATGGACAAGCTAAAAGCAATTACCGCTTACGGTCAATCGCTCTTTTACGGAACCTCCCTCTATGCGCTGCCGTTCATCCATCACGGGCATCAAGATACAATTTGTATCTTGATGCCCGTACAAAAAGACATAAACGGCGCCTTTTTCCCTTCAACCATTATAAAGCGGGCGCTCGCGACCCCATGTGCGAAATTCGCCTGATTGATGTGTGAAACCCGGCCGATGGAAAAGGCCAAAATCTACCGTGGACCGGACAATTTTCTATATGCGGTCCGGTCCGCTTCCAGTTATGCTGGGATTGACACCTTCGTGCTGTCAGCCAAACGGTACGAAATTGCGGGTATCAAGCAATGGCTTTGTCGCCCGTCTTACGCGACGGGGACACAAAAAAGGAAGAAGCCCATATAAACAGGCTTCCTCCAATCCTGGTGTCCCAAGCTAGCTCAGCTGAATGCTGTTGATTGTGACAGAGCCGGATGTTACGTAGACTCTGACGCTGTGCAGCCCTGCAATGGCGGAGCTGACGGGCTACAGCCAGCGGTACTTCCGCAAAGCGTTCAGCAAGGCCATCGGGATGAGTCCGATGCAGTTTTTGGCGCAAATCCGCATCGACCGGGCGAAGCACCTGCTGTTCGAGCCGCTGTCGATCAAGCAAATCGCGCGTGCAGTCGGCTACCAGGATCCCCTTCATTTCTCCAAGCAGTTCAAAATACGCATGGGGTATTCCCCCAAGCAGTACCGCGAATACGCCAGGCAGAAGCTGGCCGCAGGAGAAGCCTTATAGAGGTTGTTTACTCATTTATAGATTGCCTGCAGGCAATTTGATATACTTTCTTCTATCAGATCAGCGAAAAGGGGATCGTATGAAAAAAAGAGTAAACCTCTCGGATATCGCAAAAGTGATAGGCATCTCGAAAATGGCAGTCTCTCTGGCCTTGCGGGAGGACAGGTCGATCAGCAGGGAAACCATCGATAAGGTCAAGGAGGTCGCCAAGCAGTTGGGCTACACGCCAAACCGGCTTGCCCAGGGTCTGTCGAGCGGAAGATCCTCCAGCATCGCCGTTATCGTGGGGGGGTCGTTCTACGACAGCTACCATGAGCAGTTCATCAGGGGAGCATTGCCGCATGCCATAGAGCGGGGATATACCTTGTCGGTGGGGATTACCGATAAAGATAAGCTGAACGAAAGCGAATTGATTGAAAAGTTCCGTCATATGATGGTGGACGGTTTTCTCGTCTTTCACAGTCTGGACGATACGCCTTACCGGAAGCTGACCAAGCAGGGCGTGCCGTATGTGCTGTATACCAAATATTTCGAGCAGCTGTCATGCGATTATGTCGTTGGCGACGATTTTTCCGGCGGATACGCGATGACGGAGCATCTATTGGGACTTGGGCACCGCAGGGTCGCCTATCTGTATGACGAGGGGCTGGCGGAATCATCGGAGATCATCAACCGCAAAAAAGGCTTCCATCAGGCGATGTCCGATGCCGGGTTATCTTCGGATCACCAGACCTGCATCCCCTTCGCGACCGATTTCGATCCGGCGTCTCTGAGCAGCCGCAACACTCTGTTTACCCGATTGTTTCTAAGCGAGGACCGGCCTACCGCCCTCTTCGTATGCAATGATCTTACGGCCTCATGCGTATACCTCCTGCTCAAACGGCTTGGTCTGCGCATACCCGAAGATGTATCGGTCGGGGGCTATGAGGGCGTATTCATCGGCCAGATCATGGATCCGCCGCTGACGACCGTAGAAACGCCGATCAGGGAGATGGGGCGAAGAGCCTGCCAGATTCTTATCGACAAAATCGAAGGAACGGCATCGTCTGCCGAAGTGATCAATATCAAGCTTAAACCCGAACTGAAGGTGAGAGCTTCGACGGTATTCCAAAAACACGTTGAGTAAATATCAGCAAGCAAAGAATCTGATCTATCTTTATCGGTAAAGTCAAATATATCTTCTCTTTCAGGATTTTCTTGCTATGTTCATCCATGGGCAATAAGGCGATTCGGAATGGGAAGATTTTTTATGCTTTTTTTTCGATTGACGGTTTGGAAGGATTTCCTTATAATAACTTTACCGGTAAAGTTGAGTTTGCCGTTTTGCCATCATTTATCATTCATGTGAGGAGTGAAGTCATGGAATTTAATGGAGTTGGTTTGCACCTGGGAAATTTGATGCAGCTTTCCAAAGCCCGCACGCGCTCGATCAGCGCGGAGAATTTTACGGGAGAGAAGGGCAAAGGAGGCATGTCCACAGACGGCATCAGCGCGTCATGCGCCCGCGAGCTCGGACAGGGCTGGAAGGTGTCGCCGGCTGTCACGCTGAGGGCGAAAGAAACCTTCGTGCTTGCCGACATTGCAGGTCCCGGGATGATCCAGCATATGTGGATGACCTGTGCGCCCGAGAGATGGCGGAGCCTCATTCTGCGCATGTACTGGGACGGTGAAGAAAGCGCTTCCGTAGAAGTGCCGCTCGGGGATTTCTACTGCAGCGGCTGGTGCGAGCGAAGCATCGTCAACTCGATTCCGATCTCCGTTATGACCGGAGGCGGCATGAACAGCTATTGGCAGATGCCCTTCCGCAATGCGGCGCGCATCACGATTGAGAATCTTGGCGGAGAAATTCCGCAATTTTTCTATCAGATCGATTATACGCTGACTGATATTCCGGACAATATGGCTTATTTCCATGCGCAGTGGCGCCGCAGCAATCCGGTTGGCTATGCCGATGTGCACACCCTATTGGACGGCGTTCAGGGAGCGGGCCATTATGTGGGTACCTATCTCGCGTGGCAAGCCAACAATAACGGCTGGTGGGGCGAAGGCGAGGTCAAATTCTATCTGGACGGGGATAAGGAATTCCCCACCATCTGCGGAACGGGAACTGAGGATTATGTGGGAGGCGCCTGGGCATTCGAGCAGGTGGAGGGCGAAGGCTATCTGCCTTTCTCCGCCCCGTATCTTGGTTTCCATCAAGTATCCAAACAAAACGGGTTCTCCCGGGTCAATCAGCGTTTTGGCATGTACCGGTGGCATATCCTCGACCCGATCCGCTTCGAAACGGATTTGAAGGTGACGATCCAGGCGCTTGGGTGGCGGAGCGAGGGAAGGTATTTGCCGCTGCGGGATGATATCGCTTCAGTAGCCTACTGGTATCAGACCGAGCCTCATGCTCCGTATGCCCCTATGCCGGGCAAGAACGATCTGGAAGTCATTTAGCACTAGAAGGAGCTGATTCGGCATGACTGCAGAAGCCCGTTATACCGTTCATACGATGATTGAGCACATCAGGATGGCAGAGCTTAAGAAGGAGCATCCGGACTGGATCTGGAACCGCAGCGATACGCATGTCATTCTGGGGGTTCCGACCTCCCATGAGGGATACAAAACGGTCGTTGAGCCGGGAAATTCCTTCTCCCCCGGGCACCGGACATACGGAGTCTCCACCTGGGTTTACACCGGCGGAATGCTCCATGCGCCGGAGGAGAAGCCGCAGGAGCAGCTGGCCTGGTCGCTGCTGGAGGGTCATATTCCCGTACTGACCTCCGTCTGGCAGGCGGGAACCTTCCGGATTACATCGCGTTTGTTTGCGGACGGGGATCCGGGGACGACGGATATCCGCAACTATTTTACGGTGGATATCGAGAATACGGGAACTGCCGCCGGGACCGGTACGTTCTATCTGGTGACCCGATCGTTCGGCGCAGCCGGCGGTCCGGTCAAGAGTCTCGGGATGCGGGGAAGCGCGCTGGAGATTAACGGTGGAAAAGTGATGGCGGCCACGGTGCCGCCGGACCGCTTCGGAGCCGTCAGCTACGGGGCGACGGGGAAGGATATCTCCGTATTCCTGAAGAAGGATGCTTTACCGGAAGGAGACCTGGTGAACGATCCTTCCACATGGGCCAGCGGTGCAATGGCCTATACCCTTCATCTGGAGCCGGGCGGTAAAAAGTCGTATTCGTTCGTCTGTCAGGTTCATGCCGACAACTGGATGGTCAGGAAAGGCGCGGACGATTCGCTGGGACCCGGAGATGTTGAGCGAATTATGGATGACTTTATCTCCCGGTGGAGAGCCGGAAGCAGAATCAAGCTGAACCTGCCCGACCGGCGGTTTCAGGAGGGAATGCAAGCACAATTAACTCATATGTACATGGCAACAGTAGCCTCAGAGCCGCGGATCAGCGCGATCTCCTACCCGCTCTGGTGGCTGAGGGACGGGGCATATGTACTTGTGGCGCTGGATAAAGGCGGCTATACGGATTTTGTCAGGGAGGCCGTGATCAATGCCGCCCACCGGGATGCCTTCGGCGGATTCGGCGCAGAAGGGGACGGACCGTCCAACGGGATCTGGATGCTGTCCGAGCATTATCTGCTGACGCGCTCCAAATCCTTCCTGGAGCTTGTATATCCACATATCGAGCGCAAGGCGGAGCTGATCCGGCAGATGCGTCATACCATTGTGCCGATTCTTCGGCACAGTGAGATCCGCACCTACGAAATGCTGCTGAGGCCGGACAGCGATGTCATGTGCCAGCCTGCCAGGGACGGCTTGATTAACGGACGGATGGATCATCACCAGCCGACATTATGGATTAACGCATACGCTTACATGGCGCTCAAGCGGGCAGCCATGTGCGCGGAGGAGCTGGGCATTGAGGGCACCTGGTTCGATGAGGAAGCGGAGGATCTGAGAAGGTCCCTGCATCTCAAGGCTGAGCAGATCTTTGGCGACAATCCGCGGGATCCCAACTCGGCGCTCTGGCCGACAGGATGGGCGAAGAAGGACGATCCGATCATCGTCCGCGGCATGGAACGATTCTGGAATGAGGAGCGTTACCCGAACGGCGTGCATGCTCCTGAGGACATGTGGACGTATTTCGAAGCGGGCCAGGCGCATAATTATCTGTTGATGGGACAGCGGGAGCGGGCATGGCTCTCAATCGATTTCTTTCTGAACAAGCACGCGGCGCCTGGACTTTACACATATCCGGAAGGGAGCGACGACGAGAATACGTCCCTTCAATGGCATCGTACGCGGGGATGGGACCAAATCCCGTTCATTACTCCGCACTGCTGGACAGCGGCGGAATTGTTTCTGCTGCTCCGTGACTGTCTGGCCAGGGAGGAGGACGGGACGATCTTCATCGGCTCCGGAGTTCCTGCTGCCTGGATGAGCGAGGCTTTCTCTGCCTGGGATATGCCGACCTATTATGGAAGCGTCGGATTCGAATATTTTCCCGAAAGCAGAACGCTTCGCGTATCGGTGGAGCGGATGCCGCCAGGCGGGGTCGTGTCCGAGCTGCCTGGGGAGGTTGTGCTGGAAATCGCTCAGGCAGGCCATTGACGGCTGGAAACAGATGAATTCGTACCGGCATGGACAGATTCGAAAATCGCTTGCCGGTACGTTTTGTTTCACGATTATGCTCAAGGTGAATGCCGGTATATCCTGCAAGTCGGAAACGGGGGAGAAATAGGGGATAAACTGGTGAAGCCTGAATGGGTCTCAACACCCGCTTGGTTACGAATACGCCGCTTCACTCATCGGAGGAGATCATGCAAATATGAGATACCATAAAATTCCGGGAACAACGTTGGAGCCTTCCGTCATTGGTTTGGGTACGGCCGATTTTGGCACTGCCCTCGGCAGGGAAGAGTCCTTCGCGCTGCTCGATCTTTATTTGGAGCTTGGAGGAACGCTTGTCGATACCGCGCATGTGTATGGCGATTGGGCGGATGGAGGCAGGGGCGCAAGCGAGAAAATGATAGGGCTGTGGCTGCGCGAGCGGGACACCAGGAACCAAGTCATTTTGTCCACGAAGGGGGCGCATCCGCCCCTGAAAGAGATGTCGAAGCCGCGGCT
Source organism: Paenibacillus sp. JT31N11 (assembly GCF_056269285.1). NCBI lineage: Bacteria > Bacillati > Bacillota > Bacilli > Caryophanales > Paenibacillaceae > Paenibacillus > Paenibacillus sp. JT31N11. The sequence continues at coordinate 32,596 of NZ_JBWDNQ010000023.1, read as the reverse complement.
GGATGAAGGCTCGATACGCAGCGATCTGCACGACAGCCTCGAACGGCTGCAGACGGACAGCATCGATTTGTACTGGCTTCACCGGGACGATCCCCGGCAGTCAGTCGAGTCGGTCATGGATGCGCTGCATGAGCATGTTGAGGCAGGGCGCATCCGCTATATTGGCGCTTCCAACTGGAAGAGCAGCCGCATCGAGGCAGCCAACCGGTACGCCCTGGAGAACGGCCGCACTCCGTTAATCGGCAGTCAGCCCCATTGGAATCTGGCTTCGCTCAATCCCGTTCTGCCCGCCGACAACATGGCAGTTGACGACTCTGAATATGCCTGGTATGCAGCTTCAGGACTTGCGGTATTCGCCTTCTCCTCACAGGCGTCCGGCTTCTTCAGCGGGAGATATGGACGCGATCTGAAGCCGCAAGGCGGCCGGTCGGCTCTGGTGGAAGCGATGTACGCCAATGAAGAGAGCTATGCCAGACTGGACCGGGTTCGGGAGCTGGCGAGAGAACTTGGCGCGAGCGGTTCGCAGATTGCGCTGGCGTATCTTGTCTCGCAGCCCTTTCCGGTGTTTGCCCTGATTGGCGCCAATAAGCTCTCGTATCTGGCAGACAGCTGCGGGGCGGGAGATATCGCCCTGACGCCCGGACAGCTCCGCTATCTGATGAATGGATACCCCGAATAAGAGAGGAACAAGCAGATGAAACTGCATGCTATCCGTCTGAATGACATTCAAGCAGGCGGCGAACTGCGCGATAGAATCGAAGCGAGCTTCGGAAGACTGGAGGAGGATGACTTCCATCCGGATCGGGTCTACAGATCGCCGGAGTACGACTGGCCAGGCGATCAGGAGGGCCGTACGATGCTCGCGCTTGTGATGCTGGCGCAGGCATCAGGCCGCGAACCCCGCTATTTGCAGGATATCGTCGACAGGATCGGCGGTGCGTTGAATGAGAGGGGCTTTTTTGGCAGGATGCTGCCCTGTGGAGAGAACGATGAGCAGCAGTTATCCGGCAACAGCTGGTTTCTGCGTGCGTTGTGCGAATATTACGAATGGAAGCAGGACGAGTGGGCGCTCCGCCGCATCGAGACGTTAGTGCGCAATTTACTGCTGCCCGCCGCGGGCTTCTACAGGCAGTATCCCGTTCGGCCGGAACAACGCGTGTTCGCCGGAGAGGCATCGGGAACATTGTTGTCCGGGCTGATCAGCGGCTGGTACTTGTCCACGGATATTGGCTGCGCCTTCATCATGCTGGACGGGGCGACGCACGCCTATCGGCTGCTGCGCTGGCCGGAGCTTGGCGTTCTGATCGAGGAAATGATCGAGGTCTTCACCGGCATTGATTTTCTCGAAGCTTCCATGCAGACGCATGCAACCCTGTCCGGACTGCGCGGCATGCTGCGCTACTGCGAGGATACCGGCAGGGAGCCCATTCTCGAACAGGCGAAGGCCTTGTACAGCCTATATATGGGATACGGCATGACCGAGAATTATGCCAATTACAACTGGTTCCGCCGGCCGGAATGGACCGAGCCCTGCGCTGTGGTCGATTCATTCCTGGCATCGGTCGACCTGTGGCGGCTGACAGGCCAATCCGTCTATTTGAACACCGCGCACCATATTTATTATAACGGGATCGGGCACGGGCAGCGGCCAAACGGCGGCTTTGGCTGCGACTGCTGCTCCGGCGCGCGCGAGCCGTATCTGTATCCTCTGGCTAATGTGTTCGAGGCATGGTGGTGCTGCACGATGCGGGGAGGCGACGGCTTGGCCCGCGCTGCCTCGTATGTCCTGTTTCGCGACAGAGACGCAGCCATCGTGCCTTTCTTTCATCCGGCTGCCGTCCGGATCGAGAGGCCAGAAGCAGAGCCGCTGCAGGTTGAGATAACGACAGGTTATCCGCTTGAGGGCTGGCTGCGCATCAAGCTTGGAGGAGAGCTACCGTCCTTATCGGATTCCGGCGACGCGCTGCAGTGGCGCATATTTCTGCCGGATTGGATGGATCGCGGCAGTCTGACGCTATTCGCGGATGGCAGCGGGACGGCCGTGCGGATTGAGAATGATTTTGCGGTCGTGGACGGAATGAGGCACTCGCTGGAAATCCGCTTCGGGATCGGACTGCGCGCGGAGCCCATAATCAGCCGCAGCACTCTGATGGGAGGCTACCGCTCGTTCCGTCATGGCGCGCTGCTTCTCGGACTGCGCGCAGTGGAGGAGGAAGTTGTGCTGGAAGACGGCTTTTGGACGGAGCCGGGCGGTCGGATGGCTGAATACCTGCTGCATGCCGTTCCCGCCGGACTCGGCAGCTCAGCTGTCTATGAGCTGAAGCCGATCCATGATCTGTTTCGATTGCCGGAGGAACAGGCGAGGGTGGACCGCAAGCAAATACTGTTTCGCCTGGCCTGAACAATTTTAGAAAAGTCCGTATATGAGTTCTGCGCCCATAAAATACGGCAGGCTTTCCAGAGAATAAAGTCCTGTAATAGTCTGCCGTACTTTGTTATCTATCCAGAACCATAAACATGCCTGTCATACCCGGCGAGTAATCCTTGAATCCGAACGGCTCGTAGAAGGTATCTTGTCCGCCTGATGCGAATAGTCCGACAAATGCGATGCCATTCGGATGCCTGCATTTTTTTATATAGGCAAGCAGTTGCTCGACAATTAATTTGCCGACCCCATTCTTCTGATGATCGGGCAGAACGGCCACATCCTGTATATAAAAATACATGGCTCCGTCACCGACTATTCTGCCCATGCCCACAACATTTTCTTGATGCACGACAACTGCGGAATAAACGGAATTAGCGATAGAATGCTCTGTCATCCCGGTATCGACCTGCCCCATCCTGTGTTCTGCTATTCTCCTATCTCTCTGCTTAAGAGCTAGAAACGGAGCTTGCAGAGTGCTCCGATGGTACATACATTCTACAAGCATTGCAGTCAATCCTCCTTCCCGATGGTGATTATCCAGGTTAATGGCGCTTCAAGCGCCCGCAATAAATAGAATTATGCCGCTTCCGTACTGAAAGTAAATAAAAGACAGCGGATGTCAACAGACGACAATAGCGGGCGCAGGCGGCGGTTGCTACAATTTAGTGAAAGAACCCGCCGCACAATTTCATCACTGGCCTGTTTGCATTTTGTTGAGAGCTGCAGACCGTATTCGGGCCGGTCGCGGCGTCGCAGAGGGGGCGGCAGTTCGGAGAGATTGTCCTCTGTCGGGAACGGCGAAGATTGCGCCCGCGCAGCCAACAAGCTGCCGACCGCTATGAGAGAAGGTGACTATACTGGTTAATCATAAATGGTTTGTCCCGGCGCTGCACATGGCAGAGGTGTTCCACCATGCGATTGAAGGGCCGGGTTTTCTGCCTGATGCGGTAGAACGCTATGCTGCCGAAGGTTACTACGGCGGATTGGAAATCGGCATTGTGAAAGATGGCGCTGCGCGGCGGCGGATTGCGGATGCAGTGCGTACAGCCGGTTTGTCGCTTACGCAGTGGCTTACCCGTCTTATCACGGAGGAGCGGTTAAATTTGTCCGCCATCGATCCTGCAGAGAGAAGACAGGCGGTACGGCGCATCGCCGATTATCTGGAGCCGGCAGCCGAATGCGGCGCAACCCATATTGCCGTGGTCAGCGGGGAAGATCCCGGCGAGCCGCTCCGCGCGGAGGCGGGCGAGCGGCTCGCGGACAGCTTGAGCGAGCTCGGCGAGGCTGTCCGCCGCTATGAAGGAATGGGGCTGCTCATTGAGCCGCTGGACAGGGGGGCTCATAAAAACCGGCTGCTTGGACCGACAGAAGAGGCCGTCCTGCTGATGGAACGGCTTGGCGGCGTTCGCGGACCGGTCCGGCTGTCCTGGGATACCGCGCACGCTGCCCTGTGCGGCGAAGGGCTTGCCGATTCATGGCGGCTGGCTGCCCCGTATACGCCGCAGATTCATTTGGCGAATGCGGTACTTGACCGGCGCGATCCGGAATATGGTGATTACCATAGGCCTATTGGAGCACCGGGCTTTCTGGATACCCGTTTTGCCTGCGGGTTGTTCCGTCAGGCGAAGGCCGCTGGACTGCTGGAGAGCGCCACGCTGCGCGTCGCTGTCGAAGTGCGCACGGAGACGGGAGATCCCTTTGCCGTCGAGCGCGCGGGAAGAGCGCTGCTGGAGTCGATACGGCAATCGCTGGAAGAGGAGGAGAATGCGGCAGATGAAGGTTAACAAGCGGATATTGGCCGAGCTGCCGATGGTCTATGCAGTGCAGCGGATTGATCTACGGGGCGGGACGCATCTGCTCGCGGCAAGCGAGGACAAGCGGGAATGTCTGTTGTTCTCGCCGCCGGATTGGAACGCCTCGGCCGTCTGGCAGCGGCCGGGCGGGACGATGAACATGACCGCTTATCCCGGTCGGCCGGGCGAGCTTCTGGCGATACAGAAATTTTTTCCGATTTTCCAGTCGGAGCATGCTTGCGTTATCCATGCAAGTCAAGGTGCATCCGTCGCAGAGCCATGGCAGGTGCAGGAGCTGTTCCCGCTGCCGTATGTGCACCGGATCGAGACGGTCCAGGCCGGTGGCGTGCCGTTCCTGATCGCCGCGACGCTGTGCGGGAGCAAGCGGCATCAGGAGGACTGGTCGTCGGCAGGTGCCTTATACGCTGCGCGGTTCCCGGAGGAGCCCGGCGGGGAGTGGGAGCTTCGGCCGATTCTGACCGGACTTACGAAAAACCACGGCCTGCTGATTGACCGGACGGATGGAACCGAGGCAGTTCTTGTTTCGGCCGAAGAGGGGCTGTTCCGCATTTCGGTTCCCTCGGAACCGAAGGGGGAATGGCTTGCAGAGCGGATGCTCGACCGTCCGGTTAGCGAGGCGGTACTGCTCGATCTGGACGGCGACGGGGAACTGGAGCTTGCAGCGATCGAGCCGTTCCACGGTGATCGTCTGGCCGTCTACAAGCGTCGGGCGGGACGTTGGGAGCCGATATTCGAGAGCGGCGTCAGCTTCGGGCATGTGATCCTTGAAGTGAAGGCAGCAGGGAAGACGGGGCTGCTTGTCGGGAACAGGAGCGGAAGCCGGGCTCTGGAAATCTGGCTGCCGGATTCCTATTGCGGAGAAGGGGAGCTTCGGTTCGGGAAATTTGTCGTCGACGAAGGAGTCGGGCCGACACAAGCGCTGGTTGTGGAAGACAAGGAAGGTCTGAAGATTTTATCGGCCAATCATTACAGAGGGGAAGTGGCGCTCTATGAAATCGAACTCGAATGAAAACCGCAGCGTGGCGGTAACGGATTACACGTATCCGAATCTTGCGCCGGAGAGGGCGATTCTTGAGCCCTTGGGCTTCCGGTTTGTTACCGGGCAGTGCAGGACGGAGCGGGAGGTTGCGGAGCTCTGCCGGAACGCCGATGCCATTATGACACAGTACGCTCCGATAACCGCCGCAGTCATCACGCAGCTGCAGTCCTGCAAAATCATTGTCCGTTACGGCATCGGAGTGGACAATGTTGATATTGATGCGGCAGCGGCAGCGGGAATTGCGGTCGTGAATGTTCCCGATTACGGGATAAGCGAGGTGGCCGACCATACCTTCGCCCTGCTGCTGTCGGCCGTGCGGAAAATTCCCGAGATTGTAGGCCAGGTCCGCAGCGGAATCTGGGACAACGCTCCTTGCAGGCCGATCGCCGGACTGTCCGGCAGAACCCTGGGCCTTGCCGGCTTCGGCAATATCGCCAGGGCGGTCGCCCGCCGGGCAATGGCCTTTGATCTGCAGGTCATCGCCTGCGATCCGTTCGTCCAGCCGGAAATATTCGCTCAATACGGCGTCCGCCGGGTGGAGTGGCCCCAGCTGCTGCAGGAGAGCGACCTGCTGTCCGTCCATTTGCCGCTTACGCCGGATACCCGGCATGTGCTGAACGAGACAGCTTTTAACCAGATGAAGCCTCACGCGCTCTTGATCAATACTTCGCGCGGGGCGGTCATCGATACGGATGCGCTTGTTCATGCGCTGCGCAGCGGCACAATCGCCGGTGCCGCGCTCGATGTCATGGAAGAGGAGCCGGTGCCTTCTACACATCCGCTGCTCGGGCTGAAGCAGTGCATCGTGACCAGCCACTGCGCCTGGTATTCGGAGGATTCGATGATCCGTCTTCAGCAATATGCGGCGATGGAGATCGGCCGTTTGTTCACCGGGGAGCAGCCGAGGCATATTGTGAACGGCATCGCCGTTTCGCTCCAGCAGCCGAGCGACACGCCGTGAACCCCGGCAGGGAGTCCGGGAAGAAATTTTCCGCTCCTCATACCTGTATAAATGACAAACATTGATGTGGAATTGCAATGGAGAAAGCGCTTCCCCGGATGATAAGATGACAATGATGGAAGGCAGGCAGAGCTATTTCTTCTGACCAATCAGTGAAGGAGGCTGCAGCAGTGGGAAAGGTACTGGTATTCGACCGGGAACGCTCCGTCCGGATCGATGAGTATGAGGAGAGGCCGCTTGGGCCGGGAGAGCTCAGACTGCGGACGCTTTATTCGGGGATCAGCGCAGGCACGCAGCTGACCGCCTATCGGGGGACGAATCCGATGGTCGGCGGCATATGGAACAGGGAGCTGCAGCTGTTCGAGAAAAGGCAGCCGGGCAGCACGTTCTATCCTGTTGTCGGCGGATGGGCTTACGAGGAAATCGGCGAGGTGGTTGAAGCGTCGCCCGATGTACAGGAGGTACGGGCCGGCGATCTCGTTTACGGGACATGGGGACACCGCAGCTCGCATGTCGTCACGGAGGCGTTTGCCCGCGAGCATCGCCTTGCTCCGGGTCTTAAGCCGATCATTGGCATATTTTCACAGATGGGCTGCATTGCATTGAATGCCGTACTGGACGCCCATCTCCATGTCGGCGAGACGGTGGCGGTGTTCGGCCAGGGCGTTCCCGGACAATTGGTCGCCCAGTTGGCCAAAAGAAACGGTGCAGCAGTTATCGCGGTCGACCTGGACGATTACCGTCTGGCCAAATCCAGAGATCTGGGCGCCGACTATACCATCAACAGCGGTACCTGCGATGCTGCAAAGGAAATCAGAGCGCTCACAGGGGGCTGCGGCGCGGATGTCGTGATTGAAATCTCCGGCTCCCCGCATGCGCTGCACCAAGCTGTCCGTTCTGCGGTGTATAACGGACGCGTTGTGGCGGCGGGCTTCTATCAGGGGCAGGCGGAAGGGCTGTATCTCGGAGAGGAGTTTCATCATAACCGCATCCAGATCGTGTGCTCGCAGATCAATGCAGTAGCTCCTGAGCTTAGCAACCGGTGGAGCCGGATCCGGATGGAGCAGACGGTCTTCCGGCTGGCCGGTCAAGGCGTGCTGAATTTGGAGGGGCTTATTACCCGGATCATGCCGTTCAGCGAAGCTGCGGACGCTTATGCCATGCTTGACCGGCAGACGGAGAAGAATCTTCAAGTCGTGCTGAGCTTCGATGATTAGGCGGCAAAGCGCGGCTGAATCCGGGAGCCTTCAGCAGGGGCTGGTGGCAGGGAAGCCTTTGGCAAAAACCGATCCCTGGTTCTCTCTCGTGGAGAAAGCGGAGCTGAACATGCTGCAGTACGATATGCATAAGCGGCGCGAGCTGCAGCAGCGAAGCCGGGTAATGCCGTTCTATATTGTATCGTATATCAAGTCCGGCGCCTCCAGACTGCATATGGAGGGCCGGGACTATTACGCCAATCCGGGTGATGTGCTGATCATTCCCGCGCATATGCCGCATGATCATGTCATGGACACGGGAGAAGAGACGGAATTTCTCTGGTGGCATTTCAATCTGAAGATAGCCGGGACGATTGATGCGCTGAGCGCCTTCCGGTTCCCCGTGTGCTTCCGGCTGCAGCAGCCGGAGCGATTCGAGCAGGTGTTCCACGAGTACCTGCGCTGCGCGACGTCTTACCGTTCGATCGCAGATGTGCTGATGAAGAGCGCGAAGGCGATGGAGCTCGTTGCGCTGATCATCGACGAGGCGCTGCGGCACCCTGACATGCAGCTCAAAAGCGCGTTCTCCGATGCGTTCGCCGGCATACTGGCCGAGCTGCTGGACGAGTCCGCGTCCCGCTGCAGTCTGGCGGAGCTGGGCGAGCGCTATCATTTGCATCCGACGTATATCAGCAACCATTTCAAAAAAATGTTCGGCATCACGCCGATCCAGCTGCAGAAGCAGTTGACGCTGGACAAGGCAAAGAAGCTGCTTGAGACTGGAGGCTGCACCGTCAAGGAGGTCGGATTGCTGGTCGGTTACGAGGACATCGACGACTTCTCACGGTTCTTCAAGAGCAAGGCGGGGCTGTCGCCGCAGCAGTATCGTTTACGGTATGACCGTGATGCCGGGAGGGGCTAGCAGTATGTCCAGTCATCCGTTTTCCGGCTTGCAGGGATAGGCTTAGGGAGATATTGGGTTGCGGCAAGATGACCGGTTATAACGGTTTTGTCGGTCTTGAATATTTTCCGCAGGGAGACGGAGAGGCCGCTTTGCGCAAATTTCTGGAGGAATTCGGCTCTTTTATGCCGGCACGGGTATAACGCTTAAAAGCAATCAAGGAGGAGATGCATCATGTCGAAACGGCTTATTGCAGCTGAACCGCGGGTGGCGGCGCTTCAACCCTATGACGAGCAGCCCTTAGCACCTGACGAAGTCAAGGTCAAGCTGGATTTCGCTTCACCCAAGCACGGATCGGAGCTGGCGGATTTTCGGGGTGAAAGCCCGCATCTCAAAGAATATTACGATCCGAAGTGGCATGCCTTCATGCCCCGCACGCATGGTGAAGGCATGGTCAAGTACGGAGAGTGGAACCTCGGCAACCAGTGGGTGGGCACGATCAGGGAAGTCGGTTCCGCTGTGACTGGTTATCAGATCGGCGAGAGGGTATGCGGTTATGGCGGTATCCGGGAGACGCACAATGTCAAGGCCGTGGACAACTTTTATTTGTTGAAAATGAACGAGAGCATGTCATGGCAAAATGCGGTTTGCCTCGATCCGTCCATCTTCGCCCTTGGCGCCATCCGCGACGGCGGTCTGCGGCTTGGCGACCGGGTCGCCGTCTTTGGTCTCGGCGCTATCGGGCAAATCGCCGCGCAGATGGCGAGGCTCGCGGGCGCCTCCTATGTGGCGGTGGTCGACCCCATTGCGGAGCGCAGAGAGGTCGCGCTCCGCAGCGGGGCGGACCGCGCATTCGATCCGGCTGCCGAGGATGTCGGACTGCGGCTGAAGGAGGACACGGACCGGCTGGGCGTGGATGTCGTCATCGAGACGAGCGCTAGCGAAGCTGCGCTTCAGCATGTGCTGCGCGGGTTGGCTTACGGGGGCACGATCGCTTTTACCGGCTGGGCGAGAGCCTTTCGCGGCGGGCTTGATCTGGGACGGGAAGCGCATTTCAACAATGCGAAAATCGTATTCTCCAGAGCATGCAGCGAGCCGAATCCCGACCACCCCCGCTGGAGCTTCAGAAGGATCGAGCAGACCTGCTGGGAAATGCTGTCCAGCGGCATCTTGAATTGCGAACCGATTATTCATCCGGTCGTTCCGTTCGAAGAAAGCGCAGAGGCGTACGAGAACTATGTGGATCGCCATCCCGAGCGCAGCATCAAGCTTGGCGTCCGATTCTAGCAGGAGAGGAGAGGAGAAAACGGCCATGAAATCGCTGGACAGCATCTATCGGCTGCAATCCGGAATCCGCACCAGGCGGATATCCAGCTATGATCGCAGCGGCGGCAACCGGGATTCCGTCCCGATTGCCGCCGGGGAGACGAAGGAAATCGCCAGGATCGAAGGGTCGGGGATTATCCGCCATATCTGGATCACCGTCAGTGCGAAGGATCCGATGATCCGCCGCAATGCGGTTATCCGCATGTATTGGGATGGCGAAAGGAAGCCGAGCGTCGAATCGCCCCTGGGCGATTTTTTCGGTCAGGGCTGGGCCGAGAACTACTCCTTCATCTCGCTGCCGCTGGCCGCCGCTCCGCAGAAGGGAAAGGCGCTGAACTGCTATTTTCCGATGCCGTTTGGCAGTGGAGCCCTCATTACGGTGGAGAATGAATCGGAGGAGCCGATAGACTCCTTCTATTATTACGTGGATTATGAAGAGCATGACAGGCTTCCCGATGACGCCGGCCGGTTTCATGCCCAGTGGAGGCGGGAGCTGACGGAGGTTAACGGGGATGACGGCGAGAACGAGGGGCTTGAATTAAAGCCGCAGATGCCCAACAAGAGCGATGCCAACAATTATATGTTTGCCGATATTGAGGGCAAGGGACATTTTGTCGGGCTTAATTATTATGTGGATAATCCGAGTCCGATGTGGTACGGCGAAGGTGACGATATGTGGATGATTGACGGGGAGGAGTGGCCCGGGTCCATGCACGGCACGGGAACGGAGGATTTCTTCAACAGCTCCTGGTGCCCGGATGAGCTGTATCTCCATCCTTATTTCGGTTACGCGAGAGTGACGGATCAGACGGGCTTTCTTGGACGCACCCATTGCTACCGGTTTATGCTGGAGGACCCCGTATACTTTGAAAAATCGCTGCGCGCGAGTATCGAGCACGGACATGCCAACGTGCTTACTCTGGATCTGGCTACTGTCGCCTATTGGTACCAGAATGAACCGCACAAGCCGTTCCCGAAGCTGCCGGATAAGGGGGAGCGGCAGAATATGCCGGTGCTCAATCTTCACGATATCCATTACTGGCGGCAGGAATACCGCAGCGCATTCGGCGGCGGAGCGAAGCTGTGGGGCGACGAGTGGCGGAAGAACCGCCCCTAGGCCTGGGGATTACGCTGCTGTCGGCGGCAATGTCAACATAAAGCATTGCATGTCAATTAGCTCTTATAGAAACGCTCCGCAGATGAGGACTATAATTTGGGTGAGCTTCAAAGACCGGCGAAAAACCTGGCTGTGCATGCGGAAAATGTCTCCGATACTCACAAGTTTTATAGACATGTTGGCCGCTTGCCGCTTGTCGAGGAAGCTGCTGAATAGCTTTGTTACCCTATTTGTTGAATTCGGGGTGCAAAGGTCGCAGGCGGAGGCTTCCGAAGCAGCCTTCTTTCAGGAAGCTTGCGGCTTACGCTACTACGGAGGGTTTCCGCCTGCTCCGCCGGTTAATCACCGGACCTTTAAAAGAGACGGAGGAACAAACGACATGCAGGTCATTTCCGGAAATAAATGGACCAAAGCGGGAAAATGGGGGTATGCCGGACCTTGGTACGGCGAGCTGACAGCGGGCGGCAATTCTGTGCGGGATCGGCTGCAAATGCTGAAGCGGTACGATCTGGAGGTATTCTCCATCGGGCTTGAGGAGCTATCCGGCCTTCCGGAGGCAGAAAGGCAGTTCGTCCGGGATTTCCTGGACGAGAATGGCATGGAGCTGGCCGTGCATACGGGTTATCCGTATATCACCGCAGACAAGGAAGAGATTCATGCGGGCAACGAACGGATATTAAAATGGCTTGCCGGTCTGACAGGGCTAAGAAAGCCGGCTATTGTCATGACCGGGGCGCGCTACACGAGCCGGTTCGACCGCCGGATTCCGCTTGCCTCGGCACTGGAGCGGCTGTCGGCAGCCATAGCTCCTCTCGCTTCCGGCTGCCGGGAGCTCGGAACCCGGCTCGGCATCGAAAATCACGGCGATTTCTACTGCTCCGACCTCGTTCAGGTATGCCGCGAGACACCGGAGCTTTATTTGATTCTGGACACCGGCAATACCTTTCTCATTGGTGAACGTCCCCTGGAGGCGTTCCGGGAGGCTGCCCCCTACGTCATCGGCACGCATTTCAAGGATCACAAGGTTCGCCCGATGCTCAAGGCCCGGCCGCTTCACTTCGAGGTTGGACCGTCGGCGCTCGGCGAAGGGGATGTGCCGCTGAAGGAGTGCTACAACCTGCTGCTCCGGCAAGCGCCGTTTCCTGAAGAACTGATTATGGAAATCGAAATGATCTGTCCGGATGATGAAGCGCCAACCGCCTGCCTGGATAAATCGCTTGCCTACATTCGCACACTGGATGGTGACCCGTCATGACAGAGCGTAATAAGCCGCTGCGGGCGGTAGTCGTAGGCTGCAATATGGGCCGCAATCAGGCGGCGGCGCTTGCCGCGTCGCCCGAATTTGAGCTGGCAGCGGTCTGTGATTTGAACGGAGAAACGGCCAGCCAGGTATCCGCTAACAGCGGAAATCCGACCGTTTACATTGATTATGAGGATATGTTGGCTGAGGTTCGGCCGGAGGCGGTCGTCATTGCCACGCCGAACATTACGCATGCGCCTTTCGTACTGATGGCTGCCGAAGCAGGCGCACGCGGTATTTACTGCGAGAAGCCGATGGCAACGAATCTCGGTGATGCTCGCCGGATGGTCCATTTATGCCGGGAACGGGGGGGCACCTTGGTCGTCGGACATCAGCGGCGGATGAGCGCGGTATACGGGAAGATGCGCGAGCTTGTCGACGGAGGCGCAATTGGGGATCTCCGGCTCATCCGCGGCTCATGCGCCGGAGATCTGCTCTCCGACGGCTCGCACACCGTTGATTCCATGCTGTATCTGCTCCATGACCGTCCGGTCCGCTGGGCCTTCGGACAAATTTGCCGCAAACCGGGTGTGTCGCCTGAGATCGCAGCCGCCCAGCGGTATGCGTTCACAGGCAGACGATATGGTCATGCCGTGGAGAGCGGAGCTATCGCCCACTTTGAATTCGAAGGCGGCATCCGGGGGGAGCTTCTGACCGGAGATATGCAGCTGCCGGGCGGAGGCTACCAGGACATCGAGATCATCGGCAGCACAGGAAGATTGTGGCGGCGCGGAGACCGCAGCGACCCGCCGCTGCTAATTTCAGATTCAGCATCCGGCGGGTGGCGGGCCGTGCCGGTTGAGGAGGAATCGAATGCAGCCGTCTTTGCCGGCGTATTCGGTGCGATGGCCGACTCGATCCGCAGCGGGTCGCCTCATCCTATGGATGGTGCAATCGCCATGCGCGGTCTTGAGATGCTGATTGCGGTATTCGAATCCGCAAGATTTCATTCGGTTATTGAATTTCCGCTGACGCAGGAGGCTTTTCCCCTGGATCTGATGATTGCCGCAGGACAGCTCTAATCGAAACAAGGAGGAATGACGTATGACGATCGCATGTTCCACTTCGATCCGCTGCGGCAGTCCGGCGGAAACGGCGCTGGGCACAATCCGGCAGCTGGGCTTCACCTATATTGATCTGCTTGCCATTGACGGCTGGGTTCATGTCAATCCAAGCGATCTGGTCTCTGACTGGGAGGGGACGTTTCACCGTCTGGATCATCTGCTGTCTGCGAATGAGTTGATTCCGCTAGCACTCAACACGGGTACGAGTCCGCAGCTGCATGACCGTTCCGCAGCGGCAGGCGCCAAACGGAACGGGGAGCTTGCGGCGCTGCTCAGGCTGATGAACGTCTACGGGGTGCAAATCGCGGCCATTCAGCCGCGCAGCGCTGACCGAACCCGGCCTTGGGAGGACGTGCTGGCGGACTGCGTGGCTACACTTCGGGAGTATGACGCTGCCGCCCGGGTCGCAGGGGTGACATTTGCGCTTGAGCTGCATATCAACAGCCCGTTCGAAACGCTTGATCAGGCCAGAGCACTGCTGGCGGCCATGCCGGAGGTTCGGCTGGTTTACGATCCGAGCCATTTCGTCATGCAGGGCATCGATATCCGCGAGACGGAATGGCTGATGGATCATGCCGTTCATGTGCATCTGCGGGACGCCGCACGTGATCGGATGCAGACGCATCTCGGAGAGGGAGACGTGGATTTTGAATGGATGCTTGGGGCGCTGGCGCGCCGCGGCTACAAGGGCCATTTCTCCATTGAATATCTGGAATCGGGCGATATGGATATTATGGACGATGTAATTGGCGTCAGGGATAAGATTCTTCAATTTTTTCCGGAATCACCGGCGAATCCGGAGTCAAGGCGGTGAATGGGCGCATGTTAGGCGTATCGGAGAACAAACGGTTTCTTGTGCGTGCAGACGGCACGCCGTTCATTTATGTGGGCGACACGGCCTGGGAGCTGTTTCACCGGCTGAACAGGGAGGACGCCGCATTCTATCTGGAGAAGCGCAGCGCCCAGGGTTTTACCGTCATTCAGGCTGTCCTTCTCGCCGAACTCGACGGGCTGGCCGAGCCTAACGCTTACGGAGACGTTCCGCTTCGTCAGGACGAGTCCGGGGCATACGATCCGTCCGCGCCGGCCGTTAATCTGGACGGAAGCGATTATTGGCAGCATGTTGATTATATCGTGCAAAAGGCGGCTTCCCTGGGTCTTGTCATGGGACTTGTTCCTGCCTGGGGAGATAAGGTGTCGCTGGGCAACCCGTTCGCCAAAGGCCCGGAGATTTTCAATCGCGGCAATGCCCGGGAATACGGCCGATATATCGGGACCAGATACAAGGCTCAGCCAAATATCGTGTGGATTCTCGGCGGAGACCGCAATCCTGACGGGAAGCTCGACGTCTGGCGGGCTATGGCTGAGGGGCTGCGCGAAGGCGACGGTGGGGCGCATCTCATCACCTACCATCCAAGCGGCTTGTATTCCTCCTCGATCTGGTTCCACCACGAGCCGTGGCTGGACTATCACACCAATCAATCGGGGCATGGAGCCAGACACCTCGATAATTACAATATGATCACGAAGGATTATCATCTGTATCCGCCGAAGCCAACCTTCGACGGCGAGCCGCGCTATGAAGACCACTCCGTCAACTGGAACGAGGAGAACGGTTATTTCTCCGACTGCGATATCCGGCAGGCTGCCTACTGGCAGGTTCTTGCCGGCGCGTTCGGCCACACATACGGCCATACGAGCGTATGGCAGTTCTATGAGCAGGAGCGCATGGCATACAGTGGGGCGCGCTTTAATTGGCGGGAGGCGCTCGACCGGCCGGGTGCGGGACAAATGAGGCATCTTCGCACTCTGATCGAATCCCGTCCGTTCTTGCACCTTCAGCCCGATCAAGGGCTGATCGCCGATCCGCTGCATGGTCAGGATCATATCCGGGCCGCTCGGGGCGATGATTACGCCTTCGTCTACAGCGCAACAGGCCAGCCGTTTGCAATGCGGATGGGCCGCATCGCAGGCGACAGCGTCAAAGCGCATTGGTACAATCCGCGCAGCGGCTTGTGCGAATGGAATTCGGGAGAGCTCCCGAACAATGGACTCCTGCAGTTCTTTCCGCCGAGCTCGGGTATTGGCGAGGACTGGGTGTTGGTTGTTGACGCTGCGGATAAGTGCTGCGCACGGGACGAAGCATCCACCGACGTGGGCTGCGCACGGGACAGACCATCCGTCGACAGCCATCCATAGAACAGACTAGCGGATAGTTCTGCATCAGCTGCAGAATCGGCAGATCAAGTTCTGCATCAATCTCAAGATCATTCATATCTGGAGGGATAACTATGCAGCAGTCGAGACAATGGCGCGGGAGATGGATCTGGCGCGAAGGCCTTCCGCGAACTGACAATGGGAATGAGCTGGTATATTTCAGGCGTTCGTTCATGGTGCCGGAAACCGGCTGCAGGCTTGCGGTTCATCTGACCGCCGACAGCCGGTACCGGCTGTATCTGAACGGCCGGCAGGTGCTGATCGGGCCGGCCAAGGGCGACGATCACGTCCACTATTATGAATCGGCGGATCTCTCGGATTATCTCTTGACGGGTCTTAACGTTCTTGCAATATGCGTGCTTCATTATGCCCCTGGAGGTCCGCTGTCGGGTCCAACTGCGATCCGCCGCTCGCCCTGGGGCGGATTTCTGCTGGATGGCGAGCTGCAGGCTCCCGGCGGGGATGAAGTGGAGTCGCTTGCCACCGACGAGAAGTGGAAATGCCTCAAGGATGAGAGCTACCGGCTTGGCTACGAATCGTATATGTCCGCGATCTGGCTCGGCGGAATCGAACGGATCGACGGCGGCCTTGTGCCTCATGGCTGGCAGGAAGCCGATTATGACGACAGCGCCTGGCAGAGTGCGGCTGCCTTTATGGATACGCGCAGCGATTTTGGCATTCTTACGCCATGGCAGCTTGAGCCCAGATCGATCCCGCCGATGTTCGAACGGGAGACGGCGTTCAAGGGCGTGAAGCGCTCGGGCGGAGAAGGGGGACCTGCGTTTGAGCGGGCGGCGGTCAGCTTTTTCACGGATGCCGGTTCTGACACTCCGGCGCTTGTCATCGAACCCCTTAGCCGGGTCTGGGTAGAGCTCGATGCAGGAGAGCTTACAACGGGATTCCTGCGCGCGGAATGGACGGGCGGCGGGGGAAGCCGTCTGCGTATCCTCTGCTCGGAATGCTACGAGAAGCCAGCCGCCGGGAACGGGCGCAGAGGCAAGGGCATCCGGGACGACAGCTCGGATGGAATGGAACTGCTTGGCGACTCGGATCAATATATCGTGTCGGGCCGTGCTCAGCCCGAAACTCCGATACGGGAGAGCTATGAGCCATTCTGGTTCCGGACATTCCGCTATGTGAGGCTTGAGATCGAGACAGGCGCCGAGCCGCTGCACCTGCATCGTTTCTACTACCGGGAAACGGGTTATCCGCTGGAAGCCAAGACCACGTTCCGCTGCTCGGATGAGCGGCTTGCGCCGCTATGGACCATCAGTCTCAACACGCTGGCGAGAAGCATGCATGAAACCTATGAGGACTGCCCGTATTATGAGCAGCTTCAGTATACGATGGACACAAGGCTGGAGATGCTGTTCCATTTCAGTGTCAGCGCAGACGAACGGCTTGGCCGCAAGGCGATCCGTCACTTTCACAATTCCCGTCTGCCCTCGGGAATCCTCCAGTGCCGTTATCCTTCGGCCGAGCCCCAGGTGATTCCCGGATTTTCCGTCTACTGGATTCTGATGCTGCATGATCATTATTTGTATTTCGGAGATGAGGACCTGCTGCGGGAATGCCGTGCCACGGCAGACGGCGTTCTGGAATGGTTTCACGGCAGGCTGACGCCTGAAGGCCTTGTCGGTCAATCCCCGCCGGAGTATTGGGCTTATGTCGATTGGGTGGAGAATTGGCCGTTCGGTGTTCCTCCGGCGGCGCAGCAGGGACCGGCAGCCGTATACAGCCTGATGTACATCGTGGCGCTCCGCAAAGCGGCTGAGCTGATGGCCTGGTCAGGCCGTGAAGGGTTATCGCGGGAATACTTGGAGAAGGCGGAGCTTGTAAAAGAAGCCGTACGGGAATTGTGCTGGTCGCCGGAGAGGCGGCTGTTCCGGGATGGCCCCGGGGTGGAGCAGTACAGCCAGCATGCCCAGATGTGGGCAGTGCTCGCCGGGGTCTGCGCCAAAGAAGAGGCCGGACAGCTGATGGAGCGCACCCTGGCCGATTCGAGTCTTGCCAAAGCCTCCTACTCCATGGCGTTCTTCCTGTTCCGCGCTTTATCGGAGGCGGGGCGCTACGATCTGGCCTATCCGCTCTGGAAGGATTGGCAGCGGATGGTTGATCTCAATATGACGACCTGGGCAGAGGACCCGGTCGGCCAGCGGAGCGACTGCCATGGCTGGGGAGCCGTGCCGCTCTATGAATTTCCCTCCGAGATCCTGGGAGTGAAGCCGTCCGCTCCTGGCTACAGCGCTATAACGATAGCGCCGAAGCCGGGGGAATTGTCATGGGCGCAAGGCAGCGTGGCAACTCCCCGCGGTATGGTTGAGACGGGATGGACGATCGCTGAGGGTGTTTTTCGTATGACCGTCGAAGGGCCGCACGGCATTCCCGTTCTACTGACCCTGCCGGATGGAACGCAGCGCCATTTTCAATCGGCGCAAGGAATCGCCGCCGAATGTCCCATGACCGATGCCGTCTCTCCTGCATAGGCAGAGCGCCGGTTATCCTCAAGCATCAGATTGAAATAATAAGCCTATTGGCAGATCGGAGCATGGCATGAAGCTCTGATCTGCCATTATTTTTTGACCGGCCAGAAGCGCGGAATTAGACATTATTGACTTCCATTCTCTTCCGTTTACTTTTGTAAACAAAGGTCAGGTCATGTCAATACATTCATATTTATCAATACCGAAACCTTCGTTATGATGGGGCTGTAAGGAAAACGGACATGAAAAAAGGAGGTTGCGCAACAATGAAGCCCATAAAGCAGCTAATGCTTCTGTCATGCGTGCTGATTCTCGTATTGGTAAGCGCATGCGCCAAATCCAATGAACCGGCAAGCGGCGGAGGAAACGGAAACGCAGGCAGCACGGAAGAAGCAGTGAATGAAGCATCCGGCAATGCCGGGCAGGAAGCTGTAACCGACATCAACGCGAAATACGCCCCGCCGATTACCATCTCGCTTGTAAGAGACCAGGATCCGTCGATCACCTTCAAGGAAGGCGAGGATTTTAACAACAACAACTGGACCAAAGCATACCTAGACGAGCTCGGAATTGTAACGAAATTTGACTGGATCGTTCCCAGCGATCAGTATGATGCGAAATTGAATATTGCAATCGCTTCCAATAATTTGCCGGATATCTTCCGAGTCAATGCCTCGCAGCTCAAGCAGCTTGTCGATGCCGGCCTGCTGGAGGACCTCACGGATGTCTACGACACATACGGCTCGGAACTGACGAAAAAGGCGATCGAGCTGGGACCGCTGGCCAAGGCCTCCGCTACCTTCGACGGCAAGCTGATGGCGATCCCACCGGATGAGAGCGGTTACGATGGCGGATTATCGCTCATGTGGCTGCGTTCCGATTGGCTCAAGAAGCTCAATCTGGAGGTTCCGAAAACCTGGGACGATCTGGAGAAGGTGATGGATGCCTTCGTCAATCAGGATCCGGACGGCAACGGGAAGAAGGATACCTACGGACTGGCTTTGAATAAAGATCTGTACAATCAGGGCATTGGCGATTTGAATGGCGTATTCAACGCATTCGGCGCCTATCTGAATATCTGGATCGAGGGCAAGGACGGCAAGCTTGAATACAGCTCCATCCAGCCGGAGGTCAGAACGGCACTCGCGAAGCTGCAGGAGATGTTCAAGAAAGGCTTGATCGATCCCGAGTTCGGCGTCAAGGACACCGGCAAGGTCGGGGAGGATTTTGCCAATAACAGGATCGGCGTGGAGTTTGGGGCGCTGTGGAATTCCCTCTTCCCGCTGCAGGACACCATCACCAAAAATCCTGATTCCGACTGGATCGCGGCAGGAGATGTGACGGCAACGGGGAGTCCCGTGAAGTATACCGCGGACCTGAATTTCGACAGTTATATGGTCGCCAAGAAAGGGATAAAGCATCCCGAGGCGCTGATCAAGCTGCTGAATTTTGCCAATGACAAATTATATAGCGGCAATGCGGATCCGAAGGTATTCCATACGGAGATTGTCGGGGATAAAGAATACGCCCACTTCAAGGAAAATGTTGTTCCTGTCGGAGGAAGCAATCCGATCGGCGGCAACTTCGGACACTTCAAGAAAGTAACAGCGGCATTGACTGCCAATGATCCGGCCGGGCTTAACCCGGAGCAAAAAGGGTACTATGACAAAATCGTGGCCTTCAATGGCGGCGACCGTACCACCTGGGGCACGGCGCGCGTATTCGGTCCGGAAAGCTCCTATACGGTTATTGAAGACATCCTCAGCAACAAGGACCAGAATCTGATGTTCACCAAGTTCTATGGAGCGCCAACGGAAGCGATGGCAATGAAGCGTCCTACGCTCGAGAAGATGCAGCTCGAGACATTCACGAAAATCATTTTCGGCTCGCCGATCGAAGAATTCGATAAATTTGTCGTCAACTGGAAGAAGCTGGGCGGCGACCAAATGACGCAGGAGGTCAATGACTGGTACGCCGCACAGTCCAAATAGCGTGAATAAGCAACATTTAAGAAGAAGAATGATAGTGTCATTCCTATCTTTCTTCTTCTTTCTCATGACGAAAGGTTAAAGATTGGAGGATACCCCAGGATGAAGAAGATCAACAGCCATCTGCCCTATCATTTCATGCTCCTTCCCGGTGTCATTATCGTACTCATTTACAGCTATGGTCCGATGTTCGGCGTCATGATGGCCTTTCAGAATTTTATACCGGCAAGGGGCTTCACCGGCTCGGAATGGGTTGGTCTTGGCAATTTCAAATATGTGCTGGAGATGCCCGATACGTTGACGGTGCTGTGGAATACGATTTTTATTTCGCTGATGAAAATCGTTGCCGGTCTCTTCGTTCCGATCATCATTGCGCTCTTGCTGAACGAGGTCAGCAAGAATCTGATCAAGCGCGGAATTCAGACACTCATCTATTTGCCGCATTTTCTGTCATGGATCATCCTCGGCGGAATACTGATCGACGTTCTCTCTCCATCTACCGGCATTGTCAATCAGGTGCTCGGCACGCTTGGCTTGAAGCCCATATATTTTCTGGGAAATAACGCATGGTTTCCTTACACGGTTGTCTTCACCGACCTGTGGAAGGAATTCGGATTCGCTACCATTGTCTATCTGGCTGCATTAACCTCGATCAATCCGGTACTCTACGAAGCGGCTATCGTGGATGGGGCAAACCGCTGGCGGCAGACGCGGCATGTCACTCTGCCCGGCATGGTGCCGATTATTGTCCTGCTTACTACGCTCAGTCTCGGCAATGTGCTGAATGCGGGGTTCGATCAAATTTTCAACTTATATTCGCCCCAGGTATACGAAAGCGGGGATATCGTCGATACGATGGTCTACCGGCTCGGTCTTGTGGATGCGCAGTTCGGACCGGCGGCTGCCGTCGGATTGTTCAAATCGGCCGTGTCGCTGCTGTTCATCTCCATATCCTACATGCTCGCCTATCGGCTGGCCAATTATCGTATCTTCTAGGGGGTGCTTCCTGTGAACTATCAATTGACGGCGGGTAGAAGAGTGTTCAATCTGCTTAACTATACCTTTCTGATTGCATTGTCTCTATTATGCGTGCTTCCGCTGGTTCACGTATTGGCCATCTCGCTCAGCGACAAAACGGCTGCCTCGACGGGCGAGGTCGTGCTGTGGCCGGTGGATTTTACCTGGCAGGCCTACAGCTACGTGCTGGGCAAGCCGGAATTTATGCGCGCATTCTGGATTACTATAGAACGGGTGGCGCTTGGGACAGCCATCAATATGTTTCTGACTATTCTGCTGGCCTATCCGCTCTCCAAAGAGAGCCGGGTTTTCAAGTACCGGACGGCATATGCCTGGTTCTTCGTCGTTACGATTCTGTTCAGCGGAGGTCTGATTCCGACTTATATGATCGTGAACGAAACCCGGCTGCTGGATACGATATGGGCGCTTATTATTCCGGGCGCGGTGCCGGTATTCAATGTGATCCTGCTGCTCAATTTCTTCCGGGGGCTGCCAAGGGAGCTGGAGGAGGCGGCATTCGTAGATGGGGCGAGACCGTGGACGGTGCTGTGGCGGCTGTTCGTCCCCCTGTCGACGCCGGCGCTTGCGACGATTACGCTGTTTACGATTGTCGGGCACTGGAATTCCTGGTTTGACGGCTTGATCTATATCAACAATCCCGAGCATTATCCGCTTCAAAGCTACCTGCAGACCGTCATTATCAAGACCGACCTGCTCATGCAGTCGGCCTCCGATCTCAATTCGCTGGCCAAAGTATCGGAGCGAACGTCGAAGGCGGCGCAAATTTTTATGGGGGCGCTGCCGATCCTGATCGTCTATCCGTTCCTCCAGCGTTATTTCGTCAAAGGCATCGTACTGGGCAGTGTGAAGGAATAGCAAAGAGGGGAACCGCGGCGCAGGACTGATCATTTTTTTCCATGATATAATGTTGGGAATGGAAGGGAATGATCCGAAAGGAAGTCGATTGATTTGCCCCGTCTGCGATTAATCAAGCCTCCAATCTTCGTGAAGCTGGTGCTTGCATTCCTGCTTGTCATTATTCCGCTTTATACGATCAGCATCTATCTCAATAATTGGGGAGCATCCAGCGTCAGGGACGAGATTTCAAGCTCAATGAAAGCACGGGTTCATTTCTACATTCAATCGCTGTATGTGGAATTTGACCGGATTCAAAAGCTGCAGCAGGAGTTTATCAACGACGATGATTTGCGGATGCTCAGCGTAGCCAGCTCGATCATGACTGATCTGGAGCGGACTGAGGCGACAATCCGTCTGGAAAACCGGCTGCGCCTGATCAAAAATTCAAGCCGCTACATTACGAGCATGAATGCTTTCGTACCGGAGCTGGGCAAAACGATCGATTCCCAGAATCAGTACAATTCGGCCAGCCAGGAGGAGCTTCAGCCGCTCATCGACGCTGCAAGCCGCAGCGAATCACCGATCATCCCCTGGAAGGACAAGGTTTATATTTGCCAGAGGTATCCCGATATCGGTTATCCGGAAGCGCTTACTTTCTTTCTGAATCTGGAGCTGTCCAAGCAGGAAATTCAGCGCGAACTGGAGCAGTTCATCAGCTTCAAGGACGAGAAGGCCGTGCTGTTCGGCAGCGGATTCGAATGGGAGGTTACCAATTCGACGGACCAGGAGCTAATGCAGCATTTGCAAGAAATCGTAGAGCATCTCGTGCAGAAGGGCGATTCGGGTACGCAGATGGACAGCTTTGCCTATAACGGCGAGCGCTATATCCTGACGCTGGAACACTCGGCTGCCTTCGATATTACGCTGCTCATGTTTATGCCGGAGGAAAATGCGCTCGGTCCTCTAAAAACCTACAATGTCTGGTTCTGGATCTTGTCGATCTTCTCGCTGGTTATTGTTTTCCTCTTCTCGTTCTGGATCTACCGGATCATCCACCGGCCGCTGAAGCAGCTGGTCCGCACCTTCCGCAAGGTGGAGAAGGGCAATCTGGATGTGCAGCTGAAGCCGACCAGCAATGACGAGTTTGAGTATCTGTACCTGCAGTTTAATTCCATGCTGAGCCAGCTGAAAATTCTGATTGAGGAAGTGTACGAGGAGAAGATCCGCTCGCAGAAGGCGGAGCTGAAACAGCTGCAGGCGCAGATCAATCCGCATTTTCTATATAATACGTTCTTCATTTTGAACCGGATGGTCAAGGTGGAGGATTATCCCAAGCTCAGGCCGTTCACCAGGCATCTGGGCAATTATTTCAAATTCATTACCCGCAATGCCTCTGACGAAGTACCGCTCCGGGAGGAGATTGAGTTTGTGAAATCCTATCTGGAAATTCAGAAGATCCGGTTCGAGGATCGGATCCGCGTCGAGCTGGCGGAGCTTCCGGAAGCGTATGAACAGACGCTGGTGCCCAGATTGACACTGCAGCCGATTATTGAAAATTCCTTTAAATACGGATTGGAGAGCGTCGCTTCGGGCGGCCTGCTCCGTATTTCATTCGAGCTTCAGGGAAAATTGTTCGTCATTATCGTTGAGGACAACGGCAGCGGAATGAGCGATGAGGAGATCTGGACGCTGAGCCGCAAGCTGTCCGATCCGCCGCCCCAGCTGGAAAGTACAGGAGTCATCAATGTGCACAAACGGCTGCAGCTGAAGTATGGTCCTGAAAGCGGGATCGCCATTATGACAAGCGGCAAGCTCGGCGGTTTGAAGGTTTGTTTGTTCATTCCAGCAGGAGAGGATTGTTGACATGTATCGAATGCTTATTGTGGATGATGAGCCGTATATCGTGGCAGGCCTCAAAGAACTGTTCGAGGAGGCGGAGGAGCCGGAGCTGGATATTTACTGCGCGCACTCGGCGATGGAGGCGCTGTCGCGGCTGGAGCAGACGAGGATCGATATCGTCCTGAGCGATATCCGCATGCCGGGTATGTCAGGACTTGTGCTGCTTCAGCATATCCGGAGCAGGTGGCCAGCCTGCAAGGTGATTTTTCTATCGGGGCACAACGAATTCTCCTATGTCCAGGAGGCGATCCGCCACGGCAGCGCGGGGTATTTGCTGAAGGCGGATGATGAAGAGGATATTTTGAAAACTGTGATGAAGGTTATTGATGAGCTCGCAGGCGAGCAGCATATGCAAATTCTGATCGACAAGGCCAAGGAGCAAATGCATAAGGCGCTTCCGGTGCTGCAGAAAAATTATTTGATCGGCCTGACCGGAGGGGAGGCAGCGGGCTCCGCTAACCGTCAAAGGCAGTTCGAGGAGCTCGAGCTCCCGCTGGAAGCGGAGCGGAGGCTGACATTGGTTGTCGGCAGAGTGGACCACTGGGGGGATGGCTTCACTCCGATCGACAAGGAGCTGCTGCTGTATGCCGTCCAGAATATTGCTTACGAGGTGATCAGTCACGCCGCGGAGGCGGTTCCCGTCGTATACGACCGTTCCCGTTTCTTCTGGATCATTCAGGAGCATGCTGTACATGAGGAAGAAGGAAACCATTCCTCGCGCTTCGTCCACGAGTCGCTGGACTTTATTCAGAGCCAATGCCGTCTTCTGCTCAAGCTGCCAGTCTCCCTGGCGGCTACGCTTGAGCCGTTCCTATGGCATGAGCTGCCGGAAAAATACGGCCACTTGAACCGGCTGCTGATCCGCGGTCTCGGCCAGGGGGATGAAATGCTGCTGTACGAGGAAGCGAGAAACACATGCAGCGATGAGGAGGCGGGAGCAGGGGGGCACACCCGGGAAGCAGCAGCCCATCGCCGGCACGCCGGGCTGAATCAGCTGAGCACGCTGCTGGAGAGCGGCAATCGGGAGCAGTTCGGGCTGCTGCTGAGCGGCATTGCCGAACGTACGGCTGGACGTCCCTACGGGGAGATTCAGGAAACCTATTACACGGTTGCGACAATGATTCTGACACAGATTAATCGTTGGGATGTTTATGAAGAAGTTGCCGCGCAGCTGCCGATGAACGCCCTGCTGTCGCTGAACAGTCATGTTTCATGGCTGGAGGCGGGCAGGTTTCTTCAACGGGCAGCGGAGATCCTGTTTGGGCTGCTGGACAAGGACAAGTCCGACAAAAGCAATGAGGTCGTAGAACGGCTGCACCGGTATATTATGAGCCACATTGCTGACGATCTGTCACTGGCGCGGCTTGCGGATGTCGCCGGATTGAATTCAAGCTATCTCTGCAGACTCTATAAACAGCTGACAGGCATCGGTCTATCCGATTATATTACGAATGTGAAGCTTGCGGCAGCCAAGTCGCTGCTCAGAGAATCCAATCTCAAAATCAGCGAGGTCGCAGCGCGCATAGGCTTCGATTCAGGTTATTTTTCCAGGTATTTCAAAAAAATTACTTTGTTGACCCCCCAGGAGTATCGGGAAAAGGTTACAAAATAATACCATAAATGGGATAGTTGATTTTTATGCATGGGTGGTAAATTAATTCACTGACAACGAGTTTCTTAAAATGTCCGGTTACATTAAAGTTGGAAACTTAACAATAAAGTTGAAACCTTTACAATAAAGTTGGAACCTTTACATTAAAGTTAGAACCTGAACAATTTTAGTAAGCAACCAGAAGCGTCCCGATGGATTATCCTCGGGACGTTTCTGTACTCAGGAGCATCTATAATGAATTCCATTTGGTGAACGGCTTAATGTCCGCAAGAGTTCACGAACGGCAACCTTTCGTTCAACTAACTGGGTACGTTAGTACAAAGGCATCTATAATAAAGAGGAAATTCCAAATCGGTGAGGGAGGAGAGTTTTATGAGGAGGAAATTCTTGTGTCTTATCTTGCTTCAATAGCTTAATGAATAATGGAGCATTTTTGTATTGCAATAAGGGGTGAAGCAATGAGGAGTATTTCTTGTGCCTTTCTAGCGCTGTTTATTTTATTGACTGGATGTAATGGTAATAACCTAACCGATAAAAGAAATATCTCAATGCTATATGATCTCAAGGAACCACATAAATTTCCGTTTGAAGTTGATGATGTTCGTACGGAGATAGCCGTTGACAATATAGATGTACTCCAACAATTTGTTTTTCATTACAAAAACAAACAGACTACGCAAGAAATAAAGTATATCTTAAGTAAGGTTATTGATAATCCAGAGAAGGTATCTAAGCAAGGTATACCCTTTGAACTTGAAAATGGTAAGCAAGCCTATTACCGAGAAGACGAAACATCCCAATCAATATGGTGGGAAAGTGAGAATGGCTTTTTAGCTCGCTTTGTATATTACATTAATGGCGATCAAGAGCCATTAAAAGAAAATACACTTACTCAAAGTGTGCTAATTGATTTAGCTAATCAAGTTCAATAGTATAAAATTGGATTTGGGTACGCGGTTCAACTAACTGGGTACGATAGTGGAGGAGCTTGCTTCGAGGCAGCTTCTCTTTAGTTTATTGAAGTAACGGGTACGATAGTGCAAAGGCCAGGAACAGATCGCCGCGGTAGGCAACTGTTCCTTTTTCGTTGAAGTAACGGGCAGGATAGTTTCAAGAGTATGTTGAAAATTAATTGGTAAGTTGTATTTAGTCAATTATTTAACTCATTCTTGGAGGTATCTGATGGAGCTAGAGTTTTGGATTTGGATGTTTCTTGTTGTGTTTATGATTCATAACTTTGAAGAAATCTTTACAGTCGAACACTGGTATAAAAAAATATATCCTCGATTACAAGAGCGATTGCCCGATTTAGTTCGACAACAATTAGAAAATATAAAAGCGATGACGGCAGGACAATTTGCCATGGCAGTGTTTGTCTTGTTTTTACCAGTCACCGTGCTACTGATCATCTCAGTGACGACAGAACTATATTTTCTTTTTCTCGGGGTCAACCTCTTCTTTGCTTTGAATATTCTAGTTCATCCTTTACAAGCCTTTTTTTTGAAACGGTATGTACCTGGCCTATGGACCTCTCTATTCGCAGTCCTGCCCTATAATATCATGCTCTTCCCCATTCTGGAGGAAGCAGATATACTAGGTACCCGTACAATTTTCTTATCTCTCTTGGTTGCCGTATTGCTGTTGCCCACGGTTCCGTTGGGTCACAAGGTAGCAGAGTATTGGCAAAAGAATTATACCTAATTTAATCGATGGCAATAATAAACGCTTGTTAATCGGCTTCATTAAGCTATACGAACGGGTACGATAGTGCAGAGACCAGGAACAGATCGCCGCGGCAGGAAACTGTTCCTTTTTCGTTGAAGTAACGGGCAGGTTTGTGTGGTCGCAGTGTAGAACATAAATCATCAAATAACTATTTGAGGTGTGAAAATGGATAGCGAAGTTACAGCGGTTGGATTTTTGGAAATGCTTCAACAGGGACAACGGTCATTCTCAAAGCTTTGTGTTGAAGACGGGGAGCTAACTGAAGTTGGTTTTTCAAACCTTAACTTTGAGGAGTGCCTATTTTCGGTAAATTTTACTGGTTCGAGTTTTGAAAACACGAGGTTTATCAAATCAAATCTAAAAGCATGTATTTTTTCTAATTGTATTTTTAACAATGCGGTATTAGTTGGTAACTTACTAGATGGCACAGACTTTTCGGGAGCGAAGGTAGATGGAATTACTTTTATTGACAACACCTTTCATTCCATAGTAGTTACAGAGTCACATCTTGCTGAAATGATACTTTAAATTAAGGGAGAAACGAATGACAATAAACAAAAAGAGATCTAGAAGAATATCGGTCAGAGATGACAATTATATATGGACTGTTTCCCCAGGAAGCGGATATATCATCATGATAGCCGAACATGAAATCACTAGAGGGATGCGCCTTGAGGTTTATGTTGAATCAGATATCGACAGCGCTTGGGTAAACTTCCCTAATACAGAACATCTGAATATGAAAATTGTTAGACCTAGTGACGTTGAATATTTTATTTGTCAGGCGCTCGATCAAGGGTGGACTCCAAAAGTAAAAGGAACACCTGTAGTTTTTGATTTTGACGGTAAGTTTCTGAAAAGAAGATTACGCTAACGGGTACGATAAGTTGAAACGATACAGGGAGCAGATTGCCGTAGCAACTGCTCCCTGTTTTATTGAGGTGACGGGCAGTAGAGCAGAATAACTGGATTGATTCGCAAAGGGATTGGAACGATTTCATCCGAATATATAGACATAGATTTTCTTAAGGAGACGATGCAGTGAATGTATTCAATCGTGCACGAAGTAAAGAAATCAAATATCATGATAAGTTTTATGCTGAGACTAAGTTATTCCAATCTGGCAGCTGGCTTTCCCACCCAGTGAAAGTTGTACTCGAAAATTTAACACATATAGAAAAAAACAAAATTCAAGTACTTGATCTTGGATGTGGGGTCGGAAGAAACAGCATACCAATTGCTCAACAAATTCAAGCTTATAACGGGAAGGTGCATTGCATTGATTTACTGCCTTCAGCTATCAAATTATTAAACCAATATGCGGGGCATTATGGAGTTACCGATACAATCGTTACACAAGCGGCTGATGTGGAGAATTTTCTGATTAATAAAAACACATTTGACTACATTATCGCTTGTTCTTGTTTAGAGCATGTTAGCTCAGAAGCAGCTTTTCAAATTAAACTTGAAGAAATGAAAGAAGGAACAACAGATGGAGGTATAAATTGTATATTAATGAGCACAGAAGTAAAAGAAATAGACGTACTTTCTGGAGAGGAACAGGAGGGTTTGATTGAATTAAACCTTTCAACAGAGAAAGCATTTACTTACCTTAAGGAAGTGTACACTGGCTGGGATGTATCAATAGAAAAAAGTGTTCAACAGGAAATTCAGGAAGAAAAGGATGGTAGAGCAATTATTTTTAGAAGCAATTGGATTACATTTGTAGCTCAAAGCAAGGGATTGAGCTAACTGGGTACGATAGCATAATGCCGAAGGGCTGCCGCGCGGCAGCCCTTCGCTACGTTAACGGCAAGTGATATAATTCTATATGCTATCAATGAGTAAGATGGTGGTTAGGTGGACGCTGAATTTCTCCTAAGATGGGAGCAAGAACATAGTGCAACAAAAGCGCCACAATTGATGGTTTCTGGAACACTTTTCGTAGTAAAAAGAAAGTAGGAATTATATGCTTAAACTAGAAGTGAATTATTCCATCTTTTCGCCAACATCCTTAGTAGCTATTGTTAATGAACTGTACAATTTTAGTAATGTTTTGGAATGCAGGTTTCTTACGAATGGAGTTAATGATACCTATTTAATAAATACCGATAAGAGTAAATACATACTTCGTATTTATAAAGCTAATTGGAGAAGTAAAAGTGACATTGATTTTGAAGTTGAACTCTTAAGATACTTAATGTCTAATGAAATTCCAGTTTCTCATCCAATACCAAAGAAGGACGGTAGTTATATTACTGAAATTCAAGCACCTGAAGGTCTTCGATTCATTATTCTTTTTTCATACGCAGAGGGTGATTTCTTAGATAATAAAGAAAGTGCTTTGTTATATGGTGAACAAGTAGCTAAGATGCATTTAATTACGGATACTTTTAAAAGTAGACATAAACGGTTTTCAATTGATCTAGATCATTTGCTTATTAAACCCATTCAATTAATAAAACCAATTTTTTCACATAGAACTGAAGACTTAAAATACTTAGAATCATTAGCTGTTCATTTACAAAGACGCATTGAAAATGTTTCGCCAATTTTAGAATGGGGATATTGCCACGGGGATCTCCATGGATGGAACGTACATTTTTATAACGATACATTAACTCATTTTGACTTTGACTGTGGTGGATATGGGTGGAGAGCATATGATCTTTCTGTATTTCTATGGGTAAGAGTGCGAGGTCGTACAAAAGAGCATTTTAAAAACGAACTTTGGAGCATCTTTTTGGAATCGTACCTCAAACTGAAGTCTTTATCAGAGACCGATCTTGAATTGATTTCAACTTTTGTAGCAGTCAGAGAAATATGGTTAATGGGACTTCATGCGGAAAAATCACATATCTGGGGATCTAATCATTACGATCATCACTTTACTCATAATTTAAAGTTTCTCCAAGAATGGTGCGAAGAGAACGGAATAAAGTAATTCAACTAACGGGTACGATAGTTGAAGAGTTGCTTCGGGGCAGCTCTTTTTTCTTTGTTGAAGTAAACCATTCCTGTTAAGGCTAAGAATGGCCTTTGTCAAAAAAGGAGCGCCTCGGTATGATGGGTTTGTCCAAGGGTTAAATACCCAACACCATCTAGGAGGCGCTCTTATCATTCTGTTGAATCTAATCGGCATACATATTGGTTTACATTAATTTTTATTGTACATTCCAAGGTTAAATATCATTTTGATTTGGGGCGGCATTCTGCGCAATCTCTCTTATAGTTGCAAGTACAGATCCATCTAGCTCGATATCAGCTGCCCTTTGCGCGTTCAGAATATGGTCTGGTTTTCGTACACCTATAAGTGTGCTTGTTATAGCAGGATGTGCTAGGACATAAGCAAGAGCTAATTCAGCAACAGTTAAATTAAGCTCTCTCGCGACATGCTTTAGCTGTTCGACAACGGCGATATTTTGCTTATAACCTTCCCCTGAATGGGAAGGTGATTTGGATCGCCAATCCTGCTCATTAAAGCGAGTACCGTAAGTGTAATTACCCGAGAGTAAGCCCGATGCGAGAGGGCTGTAAGCGACTACGCCAAGCCCATGCTGTATACAAAAGGGCAGCTGCTCAGTCTCAACATTGCGGTTGAGGATGGAGTACGGGGGCTGCAGAGAATCAACATGTCGCACCTTCAAAGCATCACTGATTAGCTCAACAGGGAAATTACTGACCCCTACATAACGAATTTTACCATCATGTACCAATTTATCCATAGCGCGCATTGTTTCTTCTATCGGTGCATAGGTAACATTATCCGGCCAGTGCATTTGATATAAATCGATATAATCGGTATCCAGTCTGCGCAAGGATTGCTCTGCTTCTTGAATGACGGACTCGTACGTTCCGTTTCGTGTTAAATTCCCCTCATCATCCCATCGCAGACCGCATTTAGTGGCAATGATGACTTGACTGCGTTTTCCATTCAGAGATTTACCCACTACTTCTTCGGAGTGACCATAACCATATGCAGCGGCTGTATCAATAAAATTAACTCCTACATCGATTGCGGCATGGATGCTATCCAGTGAGAGTTTGTCATCTTGCTTTCCCCAAGAGTAAGCCCAACCCTCACCACCTATTGCCCATGTGCCGAACCCAATCACGGATATTACCGGCCCTGTTTTCCCTAGTTTACGATATTTCATCGGTAATCTCTCCCATTCTGTTTATCCTAGCATGCTCCACAACATGTGCTGTGCTATAATTATTCCATAAAAAAATAGGTGTAAATAGGAGTTAAATTATCATAGGTGTAATACCACCCGTCTAAATAGAATCTCCTTACATTCCTTCTGATGGAGTTGAGCGATATGATCACGAATAGTAGGCGCAAAGAATTGGGACATTTTCTGCAAACACGCAGAAAGCGTCTTGATCCAACTGTCTATGGTATTGAGAAAGGAACAGGACGGAGGACGACAGGGCTTAGAAGAGAGGAGCTGGCGCAAGTCGCTGGAGTGGGACTATCTTGGTATACTTGGCTTGAGCAGGGACGAGAGATTAATGTCTCCCACCAAGTGTTAGACAGCATCTCCAGAGCATTACAATTGGATTGGGTGGAACGGCGGCATCTATTTAATCTGGCATTAGATCCGCATGATATTTCTCATTCGCCTCAATCAACATTGGAACAGGAGCCAGCCCTTCAAGGCATATTGGATTGCTGGGTATTTTCCCCTGCATATGCAGTAGATCGTAATTGGAACGTTGTGGGCTGGAACTCTTTAGCCAGACGGGTTTTTGTTGACTTTTCTAAGCTTGTTGGAAGGGATCGCAATCTCGTCTGGTTTTCCTTCACCAATCCTGAACAGCGTCAACTGGTTGTCAATTGGGAGACGGAGGCGAAGAAATGTATTGCGCTGTTCCGGGAAAATAGCGACCAATACGCAGATAGTTCGTGGTTCGGTGAGTTTATTCATGATTTAAGCGAAGCAAGTCCGGAGTTCCGCGAATGGTGGCCGTTACATGAACTTCTCGTTACTCATGGCGGCATTAAAGAACTGAATCACCCTAGGGCAGGCAGATTGCTTCTAAGGCCTACGATTTTACTTCCCGCAGAGTTGCCTGATCTAAGAATCCTTTTATTTACTCCGCTTTCTCAAGAAAATACGTTAGAGAAACTGAAGAATCTTGCTGTCTCGACAGATTAAAAAGCGTTGATCATTATTGGTTTGGGGAGCATTACACGTTATTAAAAAAGTCAGGCTATCCCACAAAGGATGGCATTTTTGCGGTCTTTGTAGACACAGTCCGTACCCTTATCGGGAAGATCCACTATATCATCAGCGTATCTACACGCTTGCAGGGATCGAATACCCCCAAAAAAGAAGAATTCATTTTGGGCTTCATTGTTCACCTAGACAGAATTCAGGACTTACATTTACGACCATTAGCAGTAAATAATTTTATTAGATGGGTTATTTTCGGAGTAGTCTGTTGTTTTATTAGAACACAGTATGAGGTGAAATCATTACGCTATACCAGCTAATAGGTTGTCAATATTTAATTATTAATGAGCCAAACGAGGGATGTTATACTGGTAAAAGGGAATGGCAAATAACCGTCCCTTAGATTTTGGGAAGGTTTTCCTCAATGTCTAAGTATTTCTTTTTAGTCTAAGCAGAAGGTTTCTTTCTTGG
>NZ_JBWDNQ010000024.1:0-72428 GCF_056269285.1 Paenibacillus sp. JT31N11 | reverse complement strand
TGAAAGCAAGCTTTCAACGAAATCCGCTCGACTTGCATGTATTAGGCACGCCGCCAGCGTTCGTCCTGAGCCAGGATCAAACTCTCCATAAAAGAGATCCGAAGATCTCGTAACTTACAGATAAGCTAAAACAGCTCATTCTTTAAAACCTGTTTGACAGGTCGCTCATTGTTCAGTTTTCAAAGAACAAATGCTTCTTCAGTTAGGCACTATGTAACTTGCCCTCTTTAGTAAGCTTATGTCGGCTGCCTCAGCGGCGACTTGATTAATATATCATAGGCCTATATCTAAATGCAACACTTATTTTCATTTTTTTATTCCCGTTAATCATTACCAAGTATCTATACCTAATGGCTACGCTTATGTCTGCTTGAATAACAATCAATTTGCGCCGTTCAGTGCCCCCTTATTACTCATAGGAAGTGACGTCTAACTACATCATTAGAAGATAGACGGGTCCCCAGTTAAAGAAACAATTGTGAATACTCAGCTTCCCCAAAAACATAAAAACCGCTGTGGACTATGAAAGCCCTCAGCGGTTCATGTCAATATGAAAGCAATGCCGGTATATGCGTTAGCGCATCTGAGGGAACAACAGGACATCGCGAATGGACGGAGCATCCGTCAACAGCATTACTAACCGGTCAATCCCGATCCCCAGCCCGCCTGTCGGCGGCATGCCGTACTCCAACGCACGTATGAAATCATCGTCCATTTCATGCGCCTCATCGTTGCCCTGCTCACGCTCAACCAGTTGAGACTCAAAACGTTGACGTTGATCGATAGGGTCGTTCAGCTCTGTAAAGGCATTTGCGTGCTCGCGTGCAACGATAAACAGCTCAAAACGGTCCGTGAACCGTGGATCGCTGCTGCTTTTCTTAGCCAACGGAGAGATCGCCACCGGATGTCCGGTTACGAAGGTCGGCTGAATAAGCGTATGCTCCACAAATTCCTCAAAGAATGCATTGAGGATATGACCGAATGTCATATGCGGCTCGACTTTTACTTTATGGTTCCTTGCGTGGTCATGTGCCTCTTCATCTGTCATTTCAATGGCGAAATCGACGCCTGTCGCTTCTTTGACCAGTTCAACCATGGACACACGCCGCCATGATGGCGTCAAATCCACTTCCTGTCCCTGGTAGGTAATCTTGGTTGTACCCAGAACTTCTTGTGCGATATGGGCAATAAGGGATTCCGTTAAAGCCATGATGTCTTTGTAGTCGGCATACGCCTCGTACAGCTCAATCATTGTAAATTCCGGATTATGGCGTGTTGACATCCCCTCGTTGCGGTAGACACGGCCAATTTCATAGACCTTCTCCATACCGCCGACAATAAGACGCTTCAGATGAAGTTCAATGGCAATTCGCATGTATAACTGCATATCGAGTGTATTGTGATGGGTAATGAAGGGGCGCGCGGAGGCTCCACCTGCTATGGAATGAAGGGTTGGCGTTTCGACTTCCAAATAATCACGGGAATCCAGGTAACGGCGCATCGATTGAATAATACGCGAGCGGGTAATAAACGTCTGCTGCACCTCAGGATTGACGATCAGATCGACATACCGCTGACGGTAACGAAGTTCGACATCTTTCAGACCATGGAATTTCTCGGGAAGCGGCAGCAGAGATTTGGATAATACGGTGATCTCTTTTGCCTTGACCGATACCTCTCCAGTGTTGGTCTTGAACACAACGCCGCGAACTCCGATAATATCTCCGATATCCAGCAAATTGAAGGCTTCGTACTCCGCTTCACTAACGGTATCCTTGCGGGCATAAATTTGAATTTTTCCGCTTAAATCCTGAATATGCGCAAATGCGGCTTTACCCATGCCGCGTTTTTGCATGATTCGTCCCGCCACACTGACTTCAACAGCTTGTCCTTCCAGATCCTCTTTGCTCACTTCATTGTAAGACTCTACAATTCCCATGGCACGGTGAGATCTCTCGAATTTACCGCCGAACGGATCAATGCCGAGTCCGCGTAATTCGTCCAGTTTGTCTCTGCGAATCTGCAGGAGCTCGCTTAATTCCTGCTCTTGCGTTTGATGCTCCACTACCATTCATCTCCTTGTTCATTTCCAAGCAGCTAATCTTGGCGTTTGCCCCAAATATCAAGAACAAACAAGCTAAGCCCCAAACGGGGCTGGGCATGCTTCTTCCCTTTTTGGAAAACACCAAACTCGCTAAACTTGTGAAAAAAGCTTCCAGTCGGAAGCTTTTCCAAAAGGTGCCCGGTTACTTTTTGATATCAATGATTTTATATTGAATAACGCCGGCTGGCACGTTCACTTCAACAACAGTCCCTTTATTTTTGCCGAGAATGGCCTTCCCGACCGGACTTTCATTGGATATTTTGTTTTGCAGCGGATCCGCTTCGGCAGTACCCACGATCGTATACTCCATCGTATCGCCGAACTCCATATCCTCCACCGTTACAATTGAACCGATGCTTACCGAATCAATGTTGATGTCGTCATTATTGATAATGCGCGCATTGCGCAGCATCTTCTCCAGCGTGATGACGCGGCCTTCAATAAAAGCCTGCTCGTTCTTCGCGTCTTCGTACTCGGAGTTCTCGCTGATATCGCCATAACCGATAGCCACTTTAATCCGTTCGGCTACCTCACGGCGCTTGACAGATTTTAACGTCTCCAGTTCTTCCTCGAGCTTCTTCAGTCCGTCCTGAGTCAAAATGATCTCTTTATCGCTCATGCTACTGATTCTCCTGTCGAGTGACTTTTTTTCATACCCTGTATGAATTCACCGTTTACTTAATATATTACGCATCATCCCCTTGATGACAGCGTATGGAAGCATGTTGCCCTACTTACTTAATCTGGTTGATTTTCATCGCGCGAAACTGATTATTGAGAAATTATATTTCAAATTTGCCCCGAATGTCAACGAAAGCCAGTTACCGGATATGAACATTTAAAGTCCCACCCATCAACAAAGCTTCCAACATGAGGAAAAATAACAGCCGCTGCTTATATTTTATAGCCGAAGGACAGCGTAACAAGCGTAAAACGGTCTGGCCTTATATCTGCTATTGGTAGACAACTTCACCTGAAGCATGCTGGGAAAGACTTGGGAGCTCGCCCTCCGCGCCCAGCGATTCAATGTAGTTCCCCAAAATCTGAGCCATGACGTCTCTGCTCGTCTCTTCCATAATGACATCCTTGACGCGAGCGGCGCCGGGAAGTCCCTTCAGGTACCAAGCCAAATGCTTTCGCATCTCGCGCACGGCAACCGACTCACCTTTGAGATTCACCAAACGGTCCATATGAACGATGGCAATCTCCATTTTCTCACGCGGACTTGGATCCGGGAGCAGTTCTCCCTCTGTCAAGTAATGAATGGTCCGGTAGAGCATCCACGGGTTGCCGAGTGCGCCGCGGCCGATCATCACACCGTCACATCCCGTATGGTCCAGCATACGCTTCGCATCTTCCGGTGAAAATACGTCGCCGTTTCCAATAACGGGAATGCTTACCGCTTCTTTAACATCCCTTATAATATCCCAATCCGCCTTGCCGGTATACAATTGCTCCCTTGTTCGTCCATGAACGCTTACCGCCTTGCCGCCCGCCCGCTCAACCGCCTGGGCATTCTGCACGGCATAGATATGCTCGCTGTCCCAGCCGATCCGCATTTTCACGGTAACCGGCTTGTCTACAGCATCCACTACAGACGAAACCATTTCATAGATTTTTTTCGGATCGAGCAGCCAGCGTGCCCCTGCGTCGCATTTTGTAACTTTGGGAACCGGACAGCCCATGTTAATGTCGATAATATCGGCATTGGTCTGTTTATCGACAATTTTCGCTGCTTCCACAAGCGATTCGCGATCTCCTCCAAAGATTTGCAAACTAAGAGGCTTCTCCCGTTCGTCGACAAACAACATATCCAGCGTACGCTTGTTGCCGTGAACAATCGCTTTGTCACTGACCATTTCGGCACACACGAGTCCGCAGCCGAACTCTTTGGCGATCAGTCGAAAAGCCGGATTGCACACGCCGGCCATCGGCGCCAGTACAACCTTGTTCTTCATTTCAATATGACCGATCTTGAGCATGACGCTCTCACTCCCTTCTGAATTTATATTTAGAAGAACGGCTTTATGTCGCACTTCAAATGTAATGCTCCATTACCGGCTGTTGTCAGCCGTCAATTCATTGTAAGAGATTCCCAGGGTCTCGGAAATACGCTCCAGCAGCTTCGGATCGGGCTTGCGTGTACCCCTCTCCAGTGAACCCAGGACAGCAACCGATACTTCGAGCCGCTCCGCAAGCTCCTGTTGTGTAAATCCCTTCAGCTTTCGGAAAGCGCGGACGCGCTGTGCCAATTGATCGTATTCCATAACGTGATGCCTTCCCCTCCATCCTCTAACGCCCGTGATGCCGTTTGATCTGCCTGCTCCTTCAGCGGATGATGGCTGCTCAGCACATCGCTCAGCGGAACCAACACAAAAGCGCGTTCCATCATTCTTGGATGGGGCAGAGTCAGTTCTTCCTCCGACATTTGAACATCGTCCATCAGCAACAAATCAAGATCGATCGTACGCGGACCAAAACGGATATCGCGCGTTCTGCCCAACCGGTTCTCAATATCCAGCATCGTTCGTAAAAGTTCCAGCGGCTCCAGTGTCGTACAAACAGATGCCGCCATGTTCAGAAAAGCCGGTTGGTCGGTATAACCTACCGGTGCCGTCTCATATATACCGGATATGCGCTTGACCTGAATGCCAGGATGACTATCAAGCAGGTGTAGCGCCTGGCGGAGCAGCTGCTCGCGATCTCCAATGTTGGAGCCCAGCGCCAGATAAGCTTGGGAAGTCTTGTTCAGATCAGCGCTTGCTGCATTATTATTCAGCGGGTGCTTGCTGTTCATATTCATCCCGCTTTCTACAGAGTTCGACAGTGACGCCATCAAAATGAATATCAAACGGTGGATGAGGCTTGATCACGCGGACCGTCACTTCATTTACACTAGTATAAGCGTCGAGAAGCCTCGATGCAATGTGACCGGCTAAAGCTTCAATTAATTTGAAAGGCGGTCCTTCTACAATAAATTTCACCAGCGCATGGGTCTCTGCATAATTCACCGTATGGGCCAGATCATCGGTTTTTTCCGCTTGCGTGAGGTCGAGTTTCAGCTCCACGTCGACGATATACTGCTGTCCCAGCTTGTTCTCTTCAGGGATT
Source organism: Paenibacillus sp. JT31N11 (assembly GCF_056269285.1). Classification (NCBI taxonomy): domain Bacteria; kingdom Bacillati; phylum Bacillota; class Bacilli; order Caryophanales; family Paenibacillaceae; genus Paenibacillus; species Paenibacillus sp. JT31N11. The sequence continues at coordinate 67,213 of NZ_JBWDNQ010000024.1, read as the reverse complement.
ACGCCATGATAACCAAAGAAGCGCATTCCATTCAATATCATTCGGTCCATCCGTTTCTCCTCCTGTAGTTAAGTCTTATATATAATTGCGTCAGCCATCAAAGCATTGCGCTTCATATCCTGCACATCGTGAACACGCACAATCTGGCAGCCCTTCGCAATACCGATTGTGATTGTAGCCGCAGTTCCCATCACGAGCTGATCGGTTGGCAGCTTCAGTGTATGCGAGATAAAACGTTTGCGCGATGTGCCCAAAAGGACAGGATAACCCAAAGCGGCCAGCTTTTCCAGATTGCCCATCAATAACAAATTCTCCTCATAGCCTTTGGCAAAACCAATTCCCGGGTCCAGCCAAATATTACTCTGCCGTATACCCGCTGCAGTCCCAATTGCAATACTTTCCTGAAGATCGGCGATAACATCCTGCACAAGATCGGTATAATCCATTTGATGGCGGTTATGACTCAGTATAACAGGACAACCAAACTCGGCTGCTACTTCAGCCATACGCGGATCGCCTTTTAGTCCCCATATATCGTTAATGATAGCTGCGCCTGCCATCAGGGCCTGGCGCGCAGTTTCTGCTTTATACGTATCTATCGAAATGGGGATTTGCGGCAGCGCTTCACGCACAGCGCGGATAATCGGAATTACCCGCTCCAGCTCCTCAGCAAGGGGTAGCGGCGTATTTCCCGGGCGCGTTGACTCGCCGCCGATATCAATAATATCGGCCCCCTCCGCCGCCATGGCCGCCGCATGCTTGACCGCAGCCTCTATGGTATGGAAGTTGCCGCCATCCGAGAAGGAATCCGGCGTTGTATTCAGAATTCCCATAATCAGCGTTCGTGAGCCCAGCTGCAGCTTGTTACCGTCATTCAAATCATAAGTACGAAAATATGGCCAGCTGACATCCGCATTGAATTCCTTCTGCTGCATCGTAACCCCCCTTTCAATTCCGTCATATCTGTGAGCTTGCGGTCTCCTGACGGTAGGCTGCAAGCAGCAGCTTATAGAGCGGTCCCGCACCGGCATGGTTAACGGTATGAACAAGGCCTTGCTGATCGCGCAGCTTTGTGACCGGCACCAGCTCTTGTATGGAATTGGTCACCCACACTTCATCCGCTTCAATGAGCCGTTCCCAGCCGAATAGGCCCTCGACCACTTCGTATCCCGCTGCCCTAGCCAGCTCCATTACCCGCTGCCTTGTAATGCCGGGCAATATGCCTGTCGCAATGGACGGAGTATAGATCACCTGCCGCTTGGCAAAAAACAGATTGCTGACAATTCCCTCAGCCATCCAGCCTTCGTTTGTCAGCATCAGCCCTTCCGCTCCTGGAGACGCTCCCAGAGACAGCAATTCGCGCTTGGCGATGATGTTATTCATATAATGCAGCGACTTCAAACGGACATCGCCCTCCGGCGTATTGCGCCTGGTCTGCAGCAGCGCAAGCTCCCGGCCCTGTTCATACAGCCGTTCATCAACCGCTGGCAATGACTTCACAAGCAGTAATGCGTCAGGCTTTGTGTAATCCTCCTGAGGAAGACCCAGCTCGCCCACGCCTGCCGTTACGGTCAGCCGCACATAAGCTTCCTCCAGCTCGTTAGCGCGCATCAGTTCACGAAGCCAGGACCGTATAGCATCCGCATCTGCCTGGTACCGGATGCCCAGCGAACGGCAGCCATCGGTCAGTCTATCCAGATGACGCTCCAGTAAGAAAGGACTACCCTTGTAGGTGCGAAACGTCTCGAACAGGCCCATCCCATACAAAAAACCGTGATCATAGACCGAGATCACGGTTTCCTCCGCTGGCTTAACCGCTCCGTTCCAGCCTATATTCATCTTGCTGCCCCTGTCCGCATGCTTAAGAAATTGCGAAGCAAAGCAAGACCGTTCTCGGTAATAATGGATTCCGGATGGAACTGGACACCTTCAATCGGGTACTCCTTATGGCGCAAGCCCATGATTTCGCCTTCCGCTGTTTGGGCGCTAATCTCCAGACAATCCGGCAGCGTCTCCCGCTTTACAATAAGGGAATGGTAACGTGTAGCTGTGAAAGGGGATGGTACACCTGCAAAAATCGATTTGCCGTCATGCAGGATCGGCGATGTTTTGCCGTGCATCAGTTTCTCGGCACGCACCACATCGCCGCCAAAGGCTTGTCCAATGGCCTGATGGCCCAGGCAGACGCCGAATATGGGAATTTCGCCCTTGAACCGGTCAATCAGCGCCAGAGATATCCCGGCTTCATTGGGACTGCAGGGACCTGGTGAAATCAGGATGTGGTCCGGGGCAAGCGCCGCGATACCGTCAAGATCGATTTCATCATTCCTCTTCACGACAATGTTCTCGCCCAATTCTCCCAAATATTGAACCAAATTATACGTGAACGAATCGTAATTATCGATAACCAAAATCATTTGCATTACCCCCTTATAAGTTGCGCCGCCCAAAGCTCGCTGTATTGAATGGCCTTCCAGAGCGCTTTGGCTTTGTTCAATGACTCGTAGTATTCCCGCTCCGGGTCGGAATCAATAACAATTCCCGCTCCGGCTTGAATATGGACCATCCGGTCCTTCATCGTCATCGTTCTTATTATTATATTAAATTCCATATCTCCATTATAGTCAATCCAACCAAGCGATCCCGTATAGGGGCCTCTTCTTACGGGCTCAAGCTCTTCAATGATTTCCATTGTGCGGATCTTGGGAGCGCCGGTGATCGTCCCGCCCGGAAAAGTCGCAGCAATGACATCGTAGGCATCTTTCCCTGCAGCGAGCGTTCCCTCAACCTGCGAAACCAGATGCATCACATGGCTGTATCGCTCAATACCCATGAGTTCTTTCACTTGCACAGAACCATAGGCGGAAATCCGCCCTAAATCATTGCGCTCCAGATCGACTAGCATAATATGCTCCGCCCGTTCCTTCTCGCTGATCATCAATTCTTCAGCCATAGCCTGATCGTCGTCTTCGGTATTCCCGCGCCTGCGCGTTCCGGCAATCGGCCGCGTGACCAGCTTTCCGCTGCTCAGCTCCACCAACAGCTCGGGTGATGCCGAGACCAATTGAAAATCCGGACAGCGCAGCATGCCCATATAAGGAGAGGGATTGAATAAACGGAGCCATTCATATAATTCCTCAGGCGATGCCATTGTTTCTCGGCTCTGCCGCAGCGAGAGGTTCACCTGAAAAACATCCCCTTGAGAAATATAAGTACGAATGCGCTCGACCGCGTCCATATAGGCAGCCTTGGAAAAGGGCGACGTTCTCCCTCCAATGGCTTCAACATCAATATGAAGGGACTCCTTATCCATCAGCTCCAGGCGGCTTTGGCGCAGCCTGGCAGCCTCAGACCCGGAAACCGCCACTGCTGAATTTCCTGATGCGGGCTTGCCGGATGTTACCTGGCCGTCCTGTATATTCTCCCCATAATTCAGGCCAGTTGACTCTTCAGTCATCATCCCGTTCCACACCAGCGACATTGCTTCCGCCCGGGCAGAGGCGCCCTCATAGAGCTCTCCAAGCTGTTCAGAGGATTCCTTCCCCGTAATCGGCGTATGAATGGCGCAGTAAAATTTCTTCTCCACATGATCCACAATCCACAGCTCATCGATCCGAAGAAACAAATAATCAGGCAGACCCAGGTCATCCGACGCCAATATGGGAAGCTTCTCAATGGAACGGATAACATCGTAGCTCCAGTAACCGACACACCCGCCTGTCCATTTCGGTGCATCCTTCATACGAGGCGCTTTAAAGCCGCTCATCCAGTTGCGGACCGTTTCCAGCGGATGCCCGTTATAGGTGGTCTGTTGTCCGTTCCTGAAGTCAGTTGCCTCTGCCCTGTTGTCTTTGCCGCGGATAATGGATGTAGGCTGAAGTCCCAGATAGGTGAACCTTCCATCCTTGCCGCTCTCCAGTACAAAGGAATACGGAGACGCCGCTTCCCAGGCTCTCTCCCATGAGAGGGGTTTGTCTGTGTCATGAGGCAGCGCCCGCTGGACCAGCAGCGGGAGCGTTGTATATTGTTGTTCCTTCCAATCCTGCCACTGGGAAAAGGTCGTCAGCTTCATAGGCTGTCCTCCGCTCATCATTTTGCATCAATCCGGTCTTTCATTTGGAAGCTAGTATACCTAATCAGCGGCCAAAAGAAAAGAAAAATTGGACCCCCATTTGTGATGGAGATCCAATCGATACCGGCACTATAGCGGGCCATTGCCACGTTAAGCCGTATTAGTTTTCGAAATTGAACAGCGGTGTGGACAGGTAGCGTTCGCCATTGGAAGGCACAACAGCGATAACACGTTTGCCTTCGCCCAGTTCTTTGGCCACTTTCAATGCGGCGAAAATCGCTGCACCGGAAGAAATTCCGCAGAGAATCCCTTCTTCTTTGGCAGCGCGGCGCGCCGTTTCGAAGGACTCTTCATTGCCAACGGTGATGACTTCATCATAGATATCGCGATTCAAGATTTCAGGAATGAAATTGGCGCCGATACCTTGAATTTTGTGTGGGCCGGGATTACCGCCGGAAAGCAGCGGTGACGCCTCAGGCTCAACGGCATAAATTTTAATATTAGGGAAATTTTGCTTCAACACTTCACCAGCACCTGTGATCGTTCCACCTGTACCGATACCCGCAACGAAAGCATCCAGCTTACCGTCAAACGAGTTAATCGCTTCAACGATCTCAGGACCCGTGGTTTCGCGGTGAATCTTCACGTTCGCCTGGTTCTTGAACTGCTGCGGCAGGAAGTAGGAAGGATTCTCCTTCTGAAGCTCTTCGGCTTTGCGTACCGAACCGTTCATGCCCTCAGATCCTGGCGTCAGAATAATCTCTGCACCGTAAGCGCGAAGCAGGTTGCGGCGCTCAAGGCTCATCGTTTCAGGCATAACGAGAATTGCTTTATAGCCTTTGGCAGCTGCTACAAGCGCAAGGCCAATACCGGTATTGCCGCTCGTCGGCTCAATAATCGTATCGCCCGGCTTAATTAAGCCCTGCTGCTCCGCTACTTCTATCATGCTGATCGCAATACGGTCCTTAACGCTCGCTCCCGGATTTTGATATTCAAGCTTCACGTAGATTTCTGCACTGCCATCAGGCACCAGGCGGTTCAAACGCACCAGAGGTGTGTCACCAATAAGATCGGTTATATTTTGTACAATTCTAGCCATGATAAGTGCTCCTCCTTATTCCGACTAATTCAGTTGGTTTTACATACATCTTATCAGTCAAAACTACCCATTGTCAAGCGTTGCTTTTTGTCCAATTTGGGAAATCAGACATTCTCTGCCTGCTATTCATGAACATGCACTTATGGCATGATTTTGGCGTTGTATTTGACCAGAAGCTCGTCCTCAACCTGATCCAGGGGATCTGCCTTAGTAAGCTCAAGCTGTCTTCGCGCGTTATCCCGCTGCGTCTGCTCATCCAGCTGCTCTGTCGTATGCTTTTCCGTCAGTTGAATGACCGCCTGCCCTTTTTCGACCGCAATCGGCCCGGTGATCTCCCCAACCTCAAGCTTGGCGGCTTCATCCAGAACCCCGCTGTCCATAAACGGATCGTCCTCATCAATCAGGCCCAGGTCTCCACCGCTATCCGAAGTATCCGTGTCAATGGAATAGGTCTTCGCCATCAGCGCAAAATCCTCCCCGTTTGACAACCGGTCCAGCAGGTCCTGCGCATCCTTCTTGTTCTCCGTCACTATCCAGGAAAGCCGGTATTGCGTGTGCGGGGCAAACTGATCCTTGTTCTCTTCCAAAAAAGCTTCAATTTCTTCATCGCTCACCGCAATGGTTCGTGTGGCGATTTTCTCAAGCAGCAGCCGGTATTCTGTGTCGGTCTTAATGGCCTCAGGCGTCAAGCCAAGCTGCTCCTTCATTGACTCGTAATACTGCTCTTCACTCTCATAACCTGCCATCATGCTCTGTATTTCATTCTCAAGCTCCGAGTTTGAAACTTTCAAATCATACGTTTTCGCTTCCTGACGGATTGCAGCTCTGACCATCAAGGTGTGCAGTACCGTGTCGCCATATTGGCTCTGCAGTTGATCGGCAAGCTCAGAAGAAGCGATCTGTTCCTCCCCCACAGTTGCTGCAACATGATCCATAACAGAAGGCGGATCCTGATTGACGTCATCTGATTCATCACTGGGCAAGGGGGCATGGTCTCCTGGTGAGAGCACCCGAGTGATGACCACTGCGGCCAAAATGATCATACATACGGCTTGAAGCAGCACCACGCTCTTCAAAACCTGATCTTTCTTCATTATCGCCTCGGCCTTTCGATTATTGAATCGGTTTCGGCTTTGCCAGGTCAAGCAGCGTTTCCAGCTGCGGCCTCTCAAACACGTAGGTCTCATTGCAGAAATGACAGATGATTTCCGCTCTTCCATCTTCTTCAATCAGCTGTTGCAGCTCGTGCTCGCCCATGCTGATAAGGGTGCGTTCCACTCTTTCGTGGGAGCATTTGCAAGCAAATACAAGGTCAAGCGTATCCAAAATCTGAATATCGTCACCCACTACCCAGCGAAGAAGCCCTTCAGGAGTCTCACCTTGATCCAGCAGAGCCGAAATCGGCGGCAGCGCAGTGACAGCCTGCTCCAGCTTGGCGATTTCTTCCTCTGTAACACCAGGCATCAATTGCACAATGAACCCGCCTGCATTCATCACCTGACCGTACTCATCCACCAGAACACTCAAACCAACAACCGAAGGCGTTTGCTCCGATGTGGCGAAATAATAGGTGAAATCCTCTGCAAGCTCGCCCGATACAATCGGAGTACTGCCGCGGTATGGCTCTTTAAGCCCCAAATCCTTGATGATATGGATGTGGCCCTCACGCCCTACAGCACCCGCAACATCCAGCTTGCCAAGAGCGTTGCTCGGCAGCTGCGTCTCGGGATTATCCACATAACCGCGGACCTCTCCAAGGGCATTCGCATCAATAACAATTTGCCCGATTGGACCGTCACCCTTCACCTGGATGGTCAGCTTTTCCTCTCCCTTGAGCATAGCTCCCATGATAGCGCCAGCCGTTGCGGTCCGTCCAAGGGCCGCTGTTGCTGTGGGAAGTGTACCGTGCCGCCTGCGCAGCTCATTGACCAAATCCGTGGTGCTTGCGGCAAATACGCGCAGCTTCCCGCTCCATGCCGTACCCCGCACCAAGAAATCCTTCATTTGTTCTGCCTCCACTATTTCTCCCCCTCCTTATATCCGCATATGCGGCGAGCTTTAACGGCTATTCCTTACGCAGTTAGTGCTCCTGATTTCGTTCATAAATGATACGCAGTCCCTCCAGCGTCAGCAGCGGATCGACTTCCTCAATCGTTTCCGATTCGGATGAGATCAGCTCCGCCAATCCTCCTGTAGCAATGACGCGCGGATTCACATTAAATTCCGTTCGAATACGCCGGACAATACCGTCCACCTGACCGGCATAGCCGAAAATAATCCCTGCCTGCATCGATGTAATCGGATTGCGGCCAATAACGCTCTTCGGCTTGACCAGCTCAATGCGCGGCAGCTTCGCCGCCCGCTGGTACAAAGCCTCCGTTGAAATGCCGATGCCCGGCACAATGGCCCCGCCCAGATAATCGCCCGCGGCGTCGATATAATCGAAAGTCGTTGCCGTTCCAAAATCGACGATGATCAGGGGAGAGCCATATTTCTCAATACCGCCTACCGCATTGACAATACGGTCAGCGCCAACCTCGCGCGGGTTCTCATACCGGATATTTAGTCCCGTCTTCACACCCGGACCTACAATATGCGGAACCTTGCGCAAGTATTTGGCGCAAAGCTGCTCAAGCGTTCGCATAAGCGGAGGGACAACTGAGGAAATAATGACGCCTTCCATTTGCTCCAGCTTGAACCCGGCGAATTGGAAAAGATTATGAATCATTATACCGTACTCATCCACGGTTGCCGAACGGTTGGTGCTCAGGCGCCAATGCTGCACCAGCTTCTTTTCGTTAAAGACACCAAGTACAATATTGGTATTCCCTACATCAATGACTAGAATCACGCTTGCGGTCCTCCTTTTTTCCCGTTTAGATCAAGACTGATATCAAGCGATTGAAACGAGTAAGTCAGACCGCCGACGGAAATCACATCGACGCCGCATTCAGCGATGGCTCTCACAGTGCTAAGGTTGACGCCTCCTGAGGCTTCTATTATAACATGCGGTGAGTGCGTTTTGATCCGCAGCCGCGCTTCCTTCATCAGGTCATAGGACATATTGTCGAGCATAATGATATCGGCTCCGCAGGCGAGCGCTTCTTCCACCTGCGCAAGCGACTCGGTTTCCACTTCGATTTTCATCGTGTGCGGGATCTGTCGACGGGCTGCGCTTACGGCAGCGGTAATACCGCCGGAGCCTTTAATATGATTATCCTTAATCATTACGGCATCATAGAGACCAAAGCGGTGATTGGAGCCGCCTCCGATTCGGACCGCGTATTTCTCCAGCAAACGATGACCCGGCGTTGTCTTACGGGTATCCGTAAGACGAACCGGGAGCCCGTCCAGCGCTTCAATAAAGGAGCTTGTCTTTGTTGCGATGCCCGACAGCCGCTGCAGCAGGTTGAGCGCCAGACGCTCTCCGGTCAGCAGACTGTGCGTATTGCCTTCCACCTCGGCAATCACAGTCCCCTTCTGCACCTTGTCCCCATCAGCGGCAAGCGCATGAAAGGTCAGTGACGGGTCCACAACATGAAAAACAAGCTGGGCTATTGGCATACCGGCCAATATACCGTTTTCCTTCACATGAATAACAGCTCTGGACTGGCTGCCTGCGGGAATCGTTGACCAACTGGACACATCTCCCGCCCCAACGTCCTCATCAAGCCATGCGCGAATCTGCTCCCGCAGGGCGTGTTCTGTCCCACCAACGGCAAAAAGTCCCGCCTTCGCATCATACATCTTCGATCCGCTCCTCGGTCAAGCCATGCTCGCGATGCAGCACCATATGTTTGCGCCAAAAAAGATCGTCACGTTCCGGAAAATCCTCGCGTGAGTGTGCGCCGCGGCTTTCTTCCCGTACCAGAGCAGCCTCAGCAGTCAGCATGGCACAGGTGAGCAAATTGGCAAATTCAAATTCTTCACGTTTGGTCAATACAGCCTGAAAAATCGGCAGCTGCCTGCGCAGCTCCTCCAGCCCTCTGTCGAGGCCTTTGCCGTCGCGCCGCAATCCCGCATACCGGACCATAATTTTCTGCAGCTTCAGCCGTTTTTCCACTACGGCCTGCATCGATGTTCCGCTTCGAGGAATGGCAGGGGTTTCTATGGTCAGTCCCGGTTTCAACGGCTCAAGCCTGTTAATCCGCTCCACAATACGCCGGCCGAATACGATGGCTTCCGACAAGGAGTTGCTGGCTAAACGATTTGCTCCATGTACACCGGTTGACGAGCATTCGCCGCAGGCGAACAGACGGCCTATATTGGTCTCCCCGTTCAGATCCGTCTTGACGCCCCCCATCATATAATGCGCCGCAGGAGCGACTGGAATCCAGTCGGTTGTCAAATCCAGCCCAAAACTCAAACAAAATTCATAAATATTAGGAAAGCGATGTTTCACCATATCCGGCGACTCATGGGTGACATCAATATAAACGAACGTCGATTTGGTTTCCTCCATCTCGGTGACGATCGCACGGGCAACAACGTCTCGGGGAGCAAGCTCAAGCTGCTCATGATATTTCTCCATAAACCGCTCGCCTCTAATATTGCGAAGGATACCGCCTTCTCCGCGTACTGCCTCCGAAATGAGGAATCGCGGTGCTCCCGGGTAGCAGAGTGACGTGGGATGGAATTGAACGAATTCCATATCCTGAATGTTGGCACCCGCCCGGTAAGCCATCGCAATCCCGTCGCCGGTCGCTACATCCGGATTTGTTGTGTACCGGTACAGCTGACCCGTCCCGCCTGAGCAGAGAATAGTTGCTTTACCGCGCACAAATACCCTTCCGCCCTCCGGTTTCTGAACAACCGCTCCAATGCATTGACCGTCATCAATAATCAGATCAATGACAAAATGATCGTCCCAAACCTCGATACGCGGGTTCTCAATCGCTTTCAGCGAGAGGGCGCGAACAATTTCAAAGCCGGTCGCATCCCCATTGGCATGCAGAATACGCCGCTGGCTGTGAGCGCCTTCTTTGGTAAGCGCAAATTCACCGTTCTCCTGATCGAACTTCGTGCCCATCCGCACCAGATCCTGAACGCCCTTCGTTCCTTCATGAACCAGCACATCAACTGCCGTATTGGAACAAAGTCCCGCACCTGCGATGAGCGTATCCTGCCTGTGGTATTCCGGAGAATCATCCTCCGATATGACAGCTGCAATGCCGCCTTGGGCATAACGTGTGTTGCTGTCCAGAAGAGACTTCTTCGTTATCATCAGCACATCATTATCGCTGCTGGACTTAATAGCGGTAAAAAGGCCGGCAATGCCGGCCCCAATGACAATAACATCCTTGTCGATAACAGGAAGAGCTGCGAGCGATACATCTACTAAATATCGTGGGATCATCGTAATAGATTTTCCTCTCTAAAGTTCATTCCTTATTTCACCAGCAGCATGCGCTCCAGTGATAGTCGTGCCTGATCGGCAATATGGTCGGGAACATATATTTGCGGCTGCATGGTTTCAAGGCTTTTTACAAGCTTCTTGAGGTTGTTCACCTTCATATTCGGGCAAACCAGATACTTGGAAGCAAAATGGAAGGTTTTGCCCGGGCTGTCCAAACGCAATTGGTAACCGGTGCCATCCTCCGTGCCTACAATAAATTCTTTGTTGTCCGACTCTTTGCAGTATTTCAGGATCGCCGTCGTGCTTCCTACAAAATCGCCAAGTTGAACGACTTCCGGGCGGCATTCCGGATGAACGACAAATTGTGCATTCGGATACTTGGCTTTCATCTCTTCTACATCTTTGACGGTCAGCATATCGTGGGTGTTGCAGTAGCCTTCCCAAATGATCATTTTTTTGTCCGTGTGCTGCTGAACATAGTGACCGAGGTTCTTGTCCGGCACCCAGATGACCTCGTCCGAATCCACCGAGTTCACCACACGGACAGCGTTGGCCGAGGTACAGCAAATATCCGTTTCCGCTTTGATCTCAGCAGAGGAGTTAATATAAGTCACGACTTTCGCATTGGGATGCTGCGCCTTCAGCTTGCGCAGACCATCCACATTGACCATATCGGCCATTGGGCAACCGGCACGTTCATCAGGAATAATGACCGTCTTGTTTGGAGCCAAAATCTTGGCGCTTTCCCCCATAAAATGGACGCCGCAGAAAACAATAACATCTGCGTCGGTCTGAGCGGCCTTCTGTGCGAGCAGGAACGAGTCCCCGCGGAAGTCAGCCACCTCCTGTATTTCGTCACGCTGATAATAATGCGCCAATATAATAGCGTTGCGTTCTTTCTTAAGCTGCATTAAACGTTCCCGCAGCTCGCGGTTTTGTTCCGCTTTGCGCTCGAGAGCCAATGCTTCCATAGTCTTAAGTCTCCTCTTTTCACTGACTTTGTGAACAGATGCACAAACCCCTACATGACTTATAGATGTTCAATCTGCCGCACAATCATGACAAAGCGTTTTCGATTGTTTAACATTTAATTTACACAGTGTGCTTCCTGCTGTCAACCGACAAAAGGGACCGTTTTGAGCCATCTGCGAAGACAATGCGCTTCATTGAACACATAGGGGCTGCAAATCTTATCCACCCTTCTACAGAGGCTTGTTTTCAAGAAGAAACGGCTGCATCCACTTTGGTACGGCAAAGTAAATTTTTTACACAATATATTAAAAAAATCAATAATCATTCTTACCGGGGCAAAAAAGGCTGCCCGCGCAGTTGTCTGCTTGCGAACAGCCTTCGATGGCTTTGATCTGGTCTTTATTTGGGTCCGTTGTCGTTGCCGCTATCCGGATCGTCCGGAGGCGACAGATCTTCTGTTTCCTTGGATTGAATGCGAACCTTCACACCACCGATGTTATCAATGATTGGCTCCCCGTGAGGTTCTTCAGAGGTGCCTTCGGATGGAGTTCCTGTACCTGTTCCATCGATCGAGCCCGTCTCGATCAGACGCTTGATTTGATCAAGCTCCAGCGTTTCCACTTCCAGCAGAGTTGATGCAATGAGATGCATCTCTTTGCTTTTCTCCGTAAGCAGCGCTTTGGCACGATCGTAGCAGGATTGAATAAAGCTCTGCATTTCCTGGTCAATTTCATAGGCGATGGCATCGGAATAATTCTGTTCATGTCCGATATCACGACCCAGGAATACCTGACCCTGCGAGCTGCCGAACTGCATCGGTCCAAGCTTGTCGCTCATCCCGTATTCCATAATCATGGCACGAACAATGCTGGTCGCTTGTTTGAAGTCACTGTAAGCGCCTGTGCCGATTTCGCCAATGAACAGCTCTTCGGCAACACGTCCTCCAAGGAGTCCCGTTACTTTATCGAGCAGCTCCTTCTTGGTTGACAGCATGCGGTCGCCTTCCTTAGGAAGCATGATAACATAACCGCCTGCTTTACCGCGCGGGATGATGGTAACTTTATGCACCACATCCGCATGCTCCAGGAAGTAACCGGCAATGGTATGCCCGGCTTCGTGATAAGCGACTATCCGTTTCTCGCGGTCACTGATGACGCGGCTGCGTTTCTCAGTTCCGACCAGCACGCGGTCAATCGCTTCGTCCACCTCAGTCATCGCAATATCCTTCTTGTTGCGTCTGGCCGCAAGAAGCGCCGCTTCATTGAGCAGGTTCTCCAAATCCGCGCCTGTAAAGCCTGTTGTCCGCTTCGCGATGATGTCAAGCTTCACATCCTTGGTCAGCGGTTTATTGCGTGAATGTACTTTGAGCACCGCTTCACGTCCCTTAACATCCGGACGGTCAACGGTAATTTGACGGTCAAACCGGCCTGGACGAAGAAGCGCCGGGTCAAGAATATCCGGACGGTTGGTAGCCGCCACGATGATGATGCCTTCATTGGCGCCGAATCCATCCATCTCAACGAGCAATTGGTTGAGCGTTTGCTCACGTTCGTCATGCCCGCCGCCAAGACCCGCACCACGCTGACGCCCTACGGCGTCAATTTCATCGATGAAGATGATACAAGGCGCGTTTTTCTTCGCATTTTCAAACAGGTCACGCACACGCGACGCGCCGACACCGACGAACATTTCGACGAAATCGGAACCCGATATACTGAAGAACGGTACGCCGGCTTCCCCTGCAACGGCACGGGCCAGCAACGTTTTACCTGTACCCGGAGGTCCTACAAGGAGAACCCCTTTAGGAATACGCGCTCCGACCGCCGCGAATTTACGGGGATCCTTCAGGAATTCCACAACTTCCACAAGCTCCTGCTTCTCTTCGTCCGCGCCTGCCACGTCCTCGAACGTGACGCGCTTCTTCTCTTCGTTATATAAGCGCGCTTTGCTTTTGCCAAAGTTCATCACTTTGCCGCCGCCGCCCTGCGCTTGATTGATAAGGAAGAAGAACAAGATGAAAATGATCACGAATGGGATGATCGATGTTAAGAACGTCAGCCAGATGCTAGGGCCTTCGGTTGGTTTGACATCGATTTCGAATCCATTCTTGGCCTGTGCGTCATAGATTTCCTTGACTGCAAATTCCTCTACATTGGAGTGGGCATAAAATTGGTCCGACTCCGCGCCAGCTGGTTTTGTCTTATATTTACCTGTAACCAAATAGGAATAGCCGTCAAATTGAAGATCGACGCTGGCGACATTGTTATCGTTCAACGCTTGTCTCAATTGGTCGTATCGAATTTCGACGGTGGTATCGTTCTGGCTGCTGATAAATTGGAATATCCCGACAGTCACCAAAAAAATAATCAAATAAAATCCAGTGTTCCGGATGATCCGATTCATCCCCTACCTCCTCTCAAGACGTTCCAAATATTTTACCACAGCATGATTTCCGTCACAAACCAGAGTAGGTCGTGGGAGGGACATGATTGCTGGTGAATCGTACCACTTCGAGCCGCTTCCTGACAACAGGGTCAATCCACAAGCTTTACTTCTCATATATTTCCGGCTTGAGAATGCCGATAAGCGGCAGATTACGGTATTTCTCCGCATAATCAAGCCCGTAGCCGACCACGAATGCATCCGGCAGGACAAAGCCTTTATAATCAGCCTCCAGTTCCACCTTGCGGCCGGTCGGCTTGTCAAAAAGCGCAACGAGTGTGACTGATTTGGCATTGCGCCTTTCCAGTACATCGATTAAATAGCTGAGTGTCAATCCGCTGTCAATGATATCTTCAACGATCACAATGTCGCGTCCCTGAACAGGTGAATCGAGATCCTTGATGATTTTGACAACACCGGAGGTTTTGGTGGACTGTCCATAGCTGGAAACCGCCATAAAATCGATTTCGAGCGGAATATCAATCGTTTTGACCAAATCAGACATAAAGATAAATGCACCTTTCAAAACGCAAATGACAAGTGGATTGCGTCCTTCGAACTCCCGGCTGATGATAGCTCCGAGCTCACTTACTTTCTGCTGAATCTGGTCGGCGTCATACAATACTTCTTGAATGTCATTCAGCAATGCCGGGACCTCCTACTTTTTCACCTATACTTATGAATGGATCAGTGCAACTTATTCAAGACCCTACCATTCGTCTCTAAATCACCCTGATGCGCAGGATCCGCTTGGTTTGCCCTGTAACCTGAGCAAACCGCGAACGTCTTACGCCCGGGATCCAGAGGATGCAATCTTCGGCATCGACAAGCAGCGGCAGCTTATTGCGCTGCGAAGGTGCGATTCGGTCGTCAACGAACATATCTTGTACTTTTTTGGTGCCGTTTAAACCAAGCACCTGCATTCGGTCTCCCGGGCGCCGGTTGCGGACTGTCAACGGCCAATGAATCAGGTCGGCATCGAACCATGATTCCCGCCGGTCAACGGGCTTATCTTCGCCTGGAGGAAGCATCATATCCAGCCTGAGCTGAGCATGCGCAAGAGGCATTTCCAGCAGCTCCATGCTTTCCGTGACCATATAAGAGTATTCGGCCTCTGCTTGTTTGCCGCCCGACGTCCAATCTGCCCGGATAAAATGCAAGCTCTCGTATTCGCGTACGAACTTCACGCCACTTCCCGCATCATAGCTCCAGGTCGTCGATGCACGGTTCGAGACCGCTTGTCGAATAGTCTCAACGCTGTCGAATGAGATGGTCGCAGTTTCCATTCCAACATGGTTTAATATTAGTTTAATCAATCTCCTTTGTAAAGCGACATGCAACTCTAGCAGCGCTTTGCGGGTCATTTGGCATCCTTCACGGCCTATCATGATGCAGCGTTTAAAAGCCGCTTGTGTCTCCCGTTCCATCCAGTCGTCTTCACTTGCCGCAAGTTCGGAAAGCCGAACGAGCGCATCCGATAACTGTGGATTAAATTGTGCCAAATAAGGCAGCGCATCGAGGCGGATGGCGTTGCGGACGTAGGTCCTTTTCCCGTTGCTGCTGTCTTGGCTGTACGCGAGTCCCCATTGATTGCAATAGTGGAGGATGTCTGCCTTGTATGTACGCAAAAGAGGCCGAATAAGTTCCACGTTTTTTTCGGAACGCTTGATCGGGATGCCCGCAAGGCCGCCGGGGCTCGTCCCCCGGAGAATACGCATGAGCACGGTCTCCGCCTGATCATCGGCATGATGGGCCAGCGCGATACGTGATGCGCCATGCTTGCGGGCGACCTCATGGAGAAAGGCGTACCGCCGCTTGCGTGAAGCCGCCTGTGAATTCATCTTTGTTTCTTCTATATAAGCCGGCATATCGATATAGACGGATTCACACTGCAGGCCGAGCTCGGCGGCAAATTTTTTCACCGATTGCTCCTCCTGGTCGGATTCCCCGCCGCGGAACCCATGGTTCACATGCGCGGCAATCAAGGTCAAACCTTCCGAGGGGGCAAGCCGGTGAAGCATGTGCAGCAGAGCTGTTGAGTCAGGTCCGCCAGACACGGCCACGATGATGGTCTCTCCAGGGAGCCACAGCTGCTCGCTTGAAGCAAGCTCTGACATCTCGGCGAGCAACTCGTTCATACCTACCACCTCCATAGCGTTTGCAGCCGCGTTATCTTTCATCCCTTATACGTTAAAGACCGAGCTTTATTTACGATCCTGTCCGCAAAAGCCAATATATCGTTGTGGCGAGCACAGCCGCAGATGCAACGAACAATCCTTTGATCCAGCGGGAAACCGGAGGGGACGAGCGTCCGCCGGGCCGGTGCATCCACTGCTGCCAAGCAGCCGCGGCTTCGCGGGCGTTCTTGAATTCTCCGCCCATCGCTTTGCGCAGCCATCCGCAAAGCGGCTTGAGCACCGGATTCGCGTAAGCCAGCCGCAGCAGCTCTTCGGGAACGCGGTTCTGCGGCAGCATGGAAGCAGTGAGCTGGGCCAGCCGTTTGCTTTCGTACAATTGCAGACAAAGAACAGCGAACGAAAACAGATCATACCCCGCATCCGCGCTGCGCGTTCCCGCATTCCAATAACCGCGGTCGTAGATTTCGGTGAACTGCCTGACCCCTTTGCCGAAGGCGGTAACTCCGCCATAATCGACGAGCTCGACACGGCCGTAATCAGCCACGAGCACATTCTCCACCTTCAGATCGCCAAAGGCCCAGCCCGCTTCATGCAGCTGAGCCAGTTTGCCGAGAAGGCTGTACAGTGTCACCGGAAACCATTCCGCTCCCTGCTTCGACAAATAATCGGCCAATGTTACGCCGCGGACATAGCGCATCACATAAAACGGATATTCCTTGCCGTTAGCCGTGCGCAAGTCATCAACATCGACAAGATAGGACTCTGCCTTTGAGCTGCGCCTTTGCTCCGCGATGGACTGCAGCACATTAACCTCGGATTGCAGGTCCACTGCATCCGCGCCAATCTTGAGCGCATACCAGTTGCGCTGGCTCTCGACAAGAAAAACCTTGCCGTTGGCGCCCTCACCCAACAGCCGTTCCACGCGGTAGCTTCCCTGCTTCCATTTGCCCTTGATAATTGTTCCCCGGGACAAACTCCATTCAAACGACGTAGTCACTCATCATCCCGTCCGTTTCATCATTGTTCCTATTACCATAATCGGATTTTCGGTAAAAATCAATGACATGCAGCAAAGCGGGACCTGTAGGTGTCGTTCCGCGCATCTGCAGCCGGGGGAACAAAGACGCGGCCCCGCTGACATTGCCGGTCCAGTCCAGATCAAGCTTGCAATCCTCGCCATAGGCTGATCCCGGAAAATGAAATACCGCGATTTCGCTGCTTCCCTGACGGGCTTGAAGACTGAGCGAAAGATCGCGAATCGCATCCTCAACCGCCGCAAGCTTCGGCTTCATGCTCGCGCTTGCGTCAATAAGCAGCGCTACACGCAGCTTGCTGGTCTCGCTGAGCTCATCGATAACATGCACCACTTCGCCGCGTTTTTCCGGCGGCAGCGATTCAATCGAAGACGAGCCGAGAACCTGCTTCAGTTCACGTTGAACGGCATGCTGGATTGTCTGCACTACGGTCTTGCGTGTAAGCATCTGAACCGTTTGCGACAGCTGCCTCGTCTGTGCCAATCGGCTAAGCCCTCCGCCTGCGCGCGCAATCTCCTCGATTTCAGAGGTCCCGAACTCACCCAGATCCCCTTCATCCACTACACCCACAACATTGACTGTGACCCCCTGCGCATATGCCTGTGCAGCTGCCACAACCGGACTTATGCCTACATTCGAGCATCCATCGGTAATTAATAGAATCTGCTTCATTTCTCACAAACCTCCACAAACTTCAGAATCTACTGATAGCAAACGTTTGAGTATCTCTATCAGCGTTCCCAGTTTTAAGAGGCTTTAACCCTATGTAATCGTATGTCCTGCTTGGACATTAACCATTTTGCGCCGCTTGCGAATCGATAGAAATCGCCATAGCAAAAAAGCCCGCCCTCCGGCAGGCTTCATCATACTATAGCATTCTCTAGCTCACCGTCCTTGGACGCTCGACCTTGGACAGACCCGGCCAGCGGAAGGTTGCCCACTCGGGCTGATGCTTGTCTACTCTGGCGACGACGACTGTCATGTCGTCCATGATCTCGCCTTTATGATAACGCACGACCGTTTCCAGGAGCGAGTCGGCGATTTCCTGCGGATTGTCTGAGGCGATTTCCTGAATAACCCGCTTCATCCACAATTCTTTATTGACCGCATGGCCCGGAGCATCGTAGATGCCATCGGTCATCATTATGAGGGTATCGCCCGCCATCAGCTGCACCCGGATCAAATCGACATCGATTTCCTGCAAAATGCCCACGGGCAGATTGTTTGCGGATATCGGAATAACTTCGCTGCCGCGCTTGATGAAGCTTGGCGTCGAGCCAATCTTCATGAAGGTCGTCTTTGCGGTATACATATCAATAAGGGCCACGTCCACAGTGGCGAAAATTTCCTCGGACGACCTAAGCAGCAGAACCGAATTAACCGACTTGATGGCCAGCTTCTCATCCATGCCGGACTGCAGGAGCTGCTGCAGGATGGTCAGGGCGGTGCTGCTCTCCAGCTTCGCCCGCTCCCCGTTGCCCATCCCATCGCTGATGGCGACGGCGAATTTTCCGTTACCCAGCTCCACTGTGCTGAAGCTGTCCCCGGATAATAAATCTCCTCCTTTGGCGACGCCGGCTATACCGGTCTCCACCTCGAACGCTTTGGCCGTGCCGAACACAACCAGCGCCGGTTCGCTGCTCTTCTCGGGATAGCGCTCCGAGATCACGGCGATCGGCTCACCCAGAATATCCGAAAGCAGCGGGGCGATGATCTTGCGGCATTCATCATAGCCCCTGGCAAAGGTATGGTAAACTTCAATTTCGACATTCCCCTCCTCCAAATTAACGACATCAATGCCATGTATGGATAAACCGAGCCCTTCCAGCGCTTCTCGGATCTGTTCTTCCTGTAAATGCAGTTGTTGGCCTTCCCGCTTGATCTCATGCGCCAGATCTTCCATGATCTGCGACACACCGGATAGCTGCTCGGCGACGAGCTGCCTTGAGTCGCTGAGCTGCTTTCTCCACATTTGATCATGCTTGTACATTTCATATTGCTGCTGCATAACACTCAGTACCTGTGGCGAACGTATACAATGATTGCTCCATTCCTTAGGTATATCCTTGGGTCCGACCTTCCTCCCTTCTTCAACAGCCGTCATCATTCCGGTCATTACCCTGTACGTATCATAGAATCTCCCCTCCCAGCATAATTCCTTGCGGTGACAGGAAGCGCATGTTTTCTCCGCAGCCGCATTCATAAAGTGGCCGACAGTCTCCTCACGCTTCACACTCTCATCAACAAGGTTGACCTGTCCGAAGCTTCGCGACAGTTGCTTGAACACTTCAGAGAACTGCGTGACGCGCTGAGCCGTCACATCGCGCACCCGCCTGGCATATTCGTGCTGTGATTTGACATGCTCCTGTGTCCCCGGCACATATTTGGCAATGGTGCGCATAATGGAACGGGGCGTAACCAGAAACAATGCGGCAGCGATGACCGATTCCCAGGTGGAGGCCAATACATCCTGCTGATTTCCTATATAAATAGAGAGAATACATGATCCGAGCAGCATGCCGAAGGCGACTGCCATTCTCCCGCCCTCCCGCAGCAGCCCCGCGAGTAATCCCGCAAAAGCGAGCAAACTCATCTGCACGATGGCATTCAAGTCCGCGAGACTCAAAATCAATCCGGCTATCACGCCCACGGATGCGCCAAGCGGCGCCCCGCCTACCAGGGCAAAGAGCAGCAGCATGTAACGGGACATCATATGTTCAACAGACAGACCGTATACCGCCCAGCCGACGGCACCTGTCATCACGGAAGCAAGCAGTATCATCAGACATATAATTTCTTCGTTCTTCAGCGATGAGGTCTTCCTCGTCATCGTCAGAACAGGTATGGCTTGTACAAACACCAGCGTCAGCACAAAGGCCAGCGCAGCCTCTACTCCCACCATCATCAGCTGATACCAGCCAAGCGTATCGACAATGACGACGCTGAACAGCCTTACAATAAGGGTGGAGATGAAGACAAGGAGCGGGGCGTAGGATAATTCCGCCCGTTCGTAAGCTTCAAGCCCTCTCATCAACAGATAGACAACAGCCAGCTCCATGGCAATCCACATCGGTTCCGGCGAAATGGCGAAGCAGCTGCCAAGAACAATGGAAAACCCTACTGAGAGATAAGAATCCCTTCTTAGAAAATAAACAACCGTGAAGTAAGCAACCGCAAAGGGGGTAAGCGACTCAAGAATCACCGCGCGACCGAGAAGAAAACCAACGACCATCAGAACAAATGCCCATTTCTTCGAGGAGATCATCGCTCCCAGCCTGCGTATAAAGGAACCATTCACTCCCTTTTGAATCGCCGTCTGTATAATGCTCGTCCGTTTAACATTTGGAAACAACACGACATTTTGCTTGTCTCTCATTTCAAGGACACCACCCATTCCCGATTTGTGTGTTCTCAGTATAGGAGCATGTCCATATAAAAGTTTGTCATAAAGCGTTGTCACTCTCAAAGTTTTTTCCGACAAAAATGCGTGAATTGGAAACGACGCGCGCGCTGAGCGCGGTTGCACGGATTACGCGGCATTGGACGTGCAGCACGCGCCGCCGGCGACCCACCGTTCAACAAAAAACATTGTCTGACGGGAAGCCTCAATCAGTGAAACGCCGTCCGAACCTGTCGGGAATAGATGAGAAGAAGGGAAAAGTTTTTTTGAAAAAGAGGCATATTCTTCAAATTCGCGGATTTAAACCGGAAGAATTGGGGTAATCGGGTGATGAATCGGCAATAGCAGAACCGCCTTCATAGCTTGACGCAGTTTCTAGGTTCAGAAAAGATTACATATATGACAAACTTCTGGCGCAATATGCGTAAAGAGGGCTGTAACCATTACAATCTCTGGAAAGCCAAAAAAGGCAGAACCTGTAAAGGTTCTGCCTGCAAAGAGTCATATACAATTAAACGCGCTTCGCTCCGCGTCCGCCGCGTTTGGATTCCGTATTCTTCTTGATTGAAGAAATGCGTTCCTCGCTATCCTTAAGAAAGCGCGATACTTTATCCTCGAAGGTTGGTTTGCCAAAGGAAGGTTTACCGCCTGCTGCTTTATTGAAAGGACGTCCGCCGCCTCCTCCACCGCCTCCAGTACGATTGAAGCCGCCTCCGCCGCCTCCGCCAGGACGACTAAAACCGCCTCCGCCGCCTGCGCTTCCGCCACCACCTGTACGGTTGAATCCTCCGCCAGGGCTGGCACTGCGTTCGCGTTGAGGTGGAACAGAACCCTCAGGACGGTCGATTGCCTGTTTTATCGAAAGTCCGATTTTCCCGTCTTTATCTACATTAATGACCTTAACTGTTACAACATCTTCCAGTTTAAGATGGTCTTTAACATCCTTGACGTAATTATCGGCAATCTCTGAGATGTGAACGAGTCCCGTGACACCTCCCGACAAATCGACGAATGCCCCGAAATGCGTAATACCTGTCACTTTGCCCTCTAACTTGGCGCCCACTTCAATTGCCATAGGTAAAAATGTTCCTCCCTAACCGTTATGTGAAGCTGTTAGCTTCTGATGGCCTTACAACCAACAATAAATGCTGCTACTAAGGTGATTATAACCGAACGAGAGGTGCAAGGCAACAGACGTGTACCCGATTTCAGGCCGAATCAATCCTCAATGACCTGTATCTGCTGCTCGCCTTTTTTTACCATACCCTGTTCTTTCGTAGCCAATTGACCAATGTATTCTTTATCATTCAGTTTGGCGACTTCTTGCTTGAGATCATTGATCTGAGTGTTCGCCGTATCGATCATCTGCTTTGTCTCGGCGAGCTTGAGCTCGGACTGACCTTGCCGCTCCAACTGGGATATAAACGTATAGGATGCCCAGCCCAAGAATAAAGCAATGACGATAAACCATAGTTTCAGCCGACGTTTCGTTCCTGTGTATGAAGGTGTAGGAGTAGTCCCGGTAGCCGTCATCATCAATTCGTTGACCTCCACTCATAACATTATCTATTCATCACTGTCCTTCTTCTTCCAGTTTTTCACTCGCTGCCAAACCCCTGCCGCCTTGCCAGCCGCGGACTTCCAGCGTTCGGCAACCCGCCACCGGGCCATTAGCGGAACCCACCAGCCAACCACCCATCGCGAGAACGGTTTGGTGATCGGGCTCATCATCCAGCGAACCAGAATCCAGAGTGGACGGGTTAATTGTATCACAATTTTCAAGAGGAACAAAGCAAGCGCAATCAAAAAGGAAATAATCAGCTTGCACAGCCGGTAGATTAACTGTAAAGGACGTACGACAATATATATAAACATCTTGACTATGATTTGAATCAGAGTACGGACGGCACGGATAAAAAAATGTACGAGCTTCACCACTATTTTGCTGAAAAGCCAGTAATAGCTGGCGATTCCGAGCAGGAGCCCGAGAAAGACATATGCCCGCACCTCGCCCTCATTGCTTGCCGAGAGGACCTGGAAAACCACAATCGTCGCGGTAATCCAATATAGCAAATCAAGCACCGGAACCCATAATCGTCCGATCCGCAGCTCGTCCGACACAACACGGTACCCGTCAAAAACAATGCCCATTCCAATCCCGGACAGCAGCATCGTCGCCATCGTCCACCACTGTACGCTGAGACTCACTTAAATATCTTCCCGAACAAGCTTTTGGATTTGGCTGCGGTATTCCCGTCCAGATAAGTCAGCGAATGGACGAGCCCCTCAATGGCAACAAGACCCTGCTCCAGGCTCAGATGCTTCATATGTAGGTTCTGCCCGCGAATGGCCAGGAAGCCAAGCTCCGTTTCCAGCAGAAACTCTTCAACATCGAAGCTTTCCACATTCATGACACCCGTAATTTCGAGTATTTTACGATTAAGCATTTTGATTTCCTGACGTTTTTGCCCTTTTCCTTGATCAATCATCGCCTCGTCCCCTCCTTTAAGACTAGCCTATGGGGGTGGGACAGGTTTTAGAACAATTCATCCTTCTACCGTTCTGCCGGAAAAAGGAAAAGCTGCATGCCGGTACGGGAGCCGCAGCAGATAAAGGCGTATTCGCTTGCTTCTAAAAAAAAAAGACGGCCCCACCGAATACCCCGGTTAAGGCCGTCATTTCCTTTATTGCCATTCCATTTTGTTCTCCGCTTGGCGCGATTCTTCCTTCAACAAAGTGTATAAGCCGCTCGCCTCATCCTTTCTGGTCGTCTCCGCAAGCCGCTCAATGCGCACGGTGACAACTTTCTGGCCGAATTGAATCATGAGCTCGTCGCCGGCTTTGACGGTGCTGCTCGCTTTGGCTTCCCGGCCGTTGATCCAGACGCGCCCTTGATCGGACACATCCTTGGCGACAGTGCGCCGCTTGATCAGCCGGGAGACTTTGAGAAACTTGTCAAGACGCATGAACTACTTGATAGCTTCTTTTAATTTATTGCCGGCTTTGAATGCAGGAACTTTGGATTCCGCGATAGTGATGGGATTGCCCGTTTGCGGGTTGCGGCCCGTACGGCCTGAGCGCTTGCGGGTTTCGAATGTGCCGAAACCGATCAATTGCACTTTCTCGCCGCCTGCCAGCGCATCGGTTACTTCTCCCATAAAACCATTGAGAACCGACTCGACATCACGCTTGGTAAGCCCGCTTTTAGCTGCAATGCTGTTGATAAGATCTGTTTTGTTCATGAACATAGCCTCCTAAATTTTTAATTATCATAGCAGATAGTCACTATACTTCTACTTTGAGTTTACTTGCCCGCTTGTACCTATTCTGCTTGATTCTAAATAAATCCTGCCCATTTGTAAATTTTTTTTGCAATTTCTGGCGACTGGAGACGAATTTCCGATGAACCTTTAGCCGGGTTGGAAGAACGGCCCTCTCATCTTCAGCAGTCTATCAGCTTCAAGCCTTCCCTAGGATAAGCGGGCATCCTTATTCTGTCCCCGGGCTTATCGCAAGGAAGAGCATCCGGCGTCAATCGCGCTTTCAGGGGAGCAGCTTGGCTTCCTCCCAATACCGGTCCATCTCTATTAAATCAGTTTGGTCAAAGGTTCGTCCACTTATACGAAGCTGCTCTTCAATATATGAAAATCGTTTCTTGAACTTCCGGTTCGTCCGGGCAAGCGCTTCTTCGGGATCAGCATGGATGAACCGGGAAGCATTCACCACGGCAAACAACAGATCGCCCAGCTCATCGGCCTGCTCTTCCGGATTCCCGGCTGCTATGGCCTCCCGCAGCTCACCCAGTTCCTCTTCGATCTTGCCGAGCACCGGCTGAATATCATCCCAGTCAAAGCCGACCTTGGCCGCTTTCTTCTGAAGCTTATAAGCCTTCATAAGCCCGGGCAAATCCGGCGGAATCCCGTCCAGCTGCGACAGTTCCCCGGAATTTATGCCTTTGCGCCGTTTCTCCTCCGCTTTCATCTGCTCCCAATTCTGCAGGGCTTCCCCGGAATCATTGGCAACCTGGTCGCCAAAAACATGCGGATGGCGAAACAGCAGCTTCTCATTGAGGGACTCGATGACATCGTAGACGGAGAAGGAGCCAACCTCCTCTTCCATCTGGCTGTGCAGCATAACCTGAAGGATCACATCGCCGAATTCCTCGCGCATTCCGTCCGGATCGTCCGCATCCAGCGCTTCGATCGCTTCGTAGGTTTCCTCGATGAAGTTTTTGCGGATGGAGGTATGCGTCTGCTCCCGGTCCCAAGGGCAGCCTTCAGGGCTGCGGAGGATCCCCACAATCTCGTGCAGCCTTTCAAAGGATCGGTTGCGCAGCTTGTCATCGGTGGAGCGCGGCACATAGACAAGGGACAAATTCCCAAATCCCGGAGTCCGGTCCAGCTCATAGAGCGGGATCGTCAATATCTGTTCTTCGCCCGCGATTCCGAGCGCGTGACCGACAATGACGGGATAGTCGTCGGGCAGCTGCTCCATCAAGCTTAATTTCACATCCGAAGCCGTAAATTCATCATAGACCTGACCGATCAAGGTGTGCAGCTCCGGCCGCAGCTGTGACGGCTTTAGTTCCGCTGCATCCAGCAGCACGAAGCCTTCGATGGGATCGAAGCCAAGCCGGGTGAAGGCCTGATCGAGGAAGCTCTCTCCGCCCAGAATAACCAGCTCGATCCCCTCCTGTGGACAGCGTTCGCGCAGCAGCTGCACGGTACGTTCCGCTACCATCGGGTGCCCGGGAACGGCGTAAATCAGCTCAGACGCGGCTGGCAGCGATTTGGCCTGCCCGATCAGCGCCTCCGTAATAGCGGCATAGACATCAGGGAAGGAATCAAGCTGTTCATACAGGCTGTCAAACGACGTATAGGTTAAATCATTGTCGCCGAAGATCTTCATCATCGGATGCTTCTCCGTCCGTACAAAGCGGCGCTCCGCCTTCTGGAGCCTGCGCCAGACGCCGAGCGTCAGCTGGTCGGCATCGCCAGACCCCAGCCCGACAACGGTAATGGTTGGTTGCATGAATGAACCCTCCTTTGCTTAATAAGTGGTAGGCAGGTAGGTCTTTTCTTGTAAGGCTGCCAAGCGCGCATGAGCTGCTCTTGGAGAGCTGATAGCGTACGTGCGTTGGGGGCTGTACCCGAGTGAGGCTGATCAAGGCCGAGATCATGTACGGCAAGCCGGGTTATACATGCCTGGCGGGCTATATCCGAGTGAGGCTGATCAAGGCCGAGTTCATGTACGGCAAGCCGGATGGTACATGCCTGGCGGGCTATACCCGAGTGAGGCTGATCAAGGCCGAGTTCATGTACGGCAAGCCGGATGGTACGTGCCTGGCGGGCTGTACCCGAGTGAGGCTGATCAAGGCCGAGATCATGTACGGCAAGCCGGATGGTACATGCCTGGCGGGCTATACCCGAGTGAGGCTGATCAAGGCCGAGTTCATGTACGGCAAGCCGGATGGTACGTGCCTGGCGGGCTGTACCCGAGTGAGGCTGATCAAGGCCGAGATCATGTACGGCAAGCTGGATGGTACGTGCCAAGCGGGCTATACATGAGGCATTCTGCCTCGTGCTACTCGGCTGGAGGAAGCAGCCGCCAGCGGATCAGGCGGGCGGCCAGACTTGGGCCGCCCGGCAGTGCGCGCAGCTCGGCCGCGGTTATGCCGCCGAAGCGGAGCGCGGCGGCGGCAAACAGCGCGCCGCCGATGGCTGTGCCGCCGAGCGCCAGCACGGCGGCGGCCGCTCTGGGCGGCAGCGCCAGCCCGAGCAGCGGCGCTCCGCAGCGCTCGGCCAGGACCAGCGCCGCGGCCATTACCGCGAGCGCTAGCAGGGTGCCCGCGGCACGGCGAGCGGGCACTCCCGCGCCCGTGGCGCGGCGGACAGCGCCCGCGCTCAGCAGGGCGGCCGCCATGAGCGCGGCGATGCCCGCGCAGGCCGCGCCGGCGATGCCAAGCGCCGGCACGAGCAGAGCATTGAGCGCCGCCTTGAGCACGGCGGCCGCCAGCATGAACAGCGCAGGGGCGCGGGCGCTCCCCAGCCCCTGCAGCGCGGCTGCCGCGATCGCGGCGACCGTGCCCTCGAGCGCTGTGCAGCCCACAAGGGCAAAGGTACGCGTGCCGGCGGCGTCCGCGTACAGCATGACATTGATGGGCTCGGCCAGCAGCACGAGCCCGACCGCCGCCGCGCCGCCCACCGCCCACGCGGCGCGCATCACCAGGGCCGACTGCCGTTTCACGCCGGCCAGGTCGCCCTGAAGCCGCGCAGTCGCAAGCGCCGGAACAAGCGCGGCGCCCATCGCGCCTGCCACCATCACAACCAGCTGCACAAGCGGCTGGCCGCGGCTGTACAGGCCGAACTGCGCCATAGCCGCCACCGGGTCTCCGCCCGCAGCGCCCAATAGGCGCGGGACCGTGAACGCATCGACTACGCTGAGCGCGGGAACAGCCAGTGCGCCGAGCGTAACAGGTACCGCAAGGCCAGCGAGTCTGCGCATCAGCGGCAATATTACACCGCTATCCGGAGGCTTCAGTGCCTGCCCGGAAGGTGTCATTCCACCGCTAACAGGACTCGTAATCGCAGCTTCAGCACGGATAATTGCCCGGTCACGCAGCCAATACCCGGCCATGACCATAAGGCCTGCGGCGCCGCCGAAAGCGGAGCCCGCCGTTGCTCCGGCAGCCAATGATCCGTCGTTCCAACCCAAGTGCCATCCGATGGCCAGCAGCGCAAGCATGGCGCCTACACGGACGGTCTGTTCGGACAGCTGGGAAACAGCCGAGGGCAGCATGTTCCCAAGTCCTTGATAATACCCGCGAAGCGCAGCCGTAACAGGCCCAACCCACAGCGCCAGCGAAACGGCGCGAACAGCGGAAACGGTATCCGGATCGCCGATCCATCCCGCAATGTGACGGGCCCCCAGCCACATGAGCGCAAAACCGGCAGCTCCGCTGAGGCTGAGCAGCATCACGCTCGCCCTCAGCACAAGCCGCGCGCCGTCCCGGTCACCGCCGGTCATCCGCTCCGCAACAAGCAGTGATACGGCAACGGGGAAGCCCGCCGTAACCATGACAAGCAGCAGCTGATACAAGGGATATACCGCATTGTAAATGCCGAATACCCGATCCCCCGCGATATTTTGCAGCGGAATCTTCTGCAGGGTTCCGAGCGCCTTGCTGATCAGCATCGCGGCTCCCATCAATGCCGCTCCCCCGAGCATCTGCGGCCCGCGGGAGCGGCGGACGCCCATTTCAGGCGGGAGACCGTCCTCCTGCCCGCCGCTGTATGTATCCCCGTCAGGGGTCAAAACCTTATCCTCATCCATCAATCCGGACCTGCCGCTGCCGGCAAGCCCGGAAGCACTGGCCTTATGTCGTTTCACTTGTTCCAAGCCCGGCACCTGCCTGTCTGTACTCCTCCCCTCATTATACCCGAAAGCATCCCAATGTGAATGGCGCTCCTTATCGGCTTCTTAACCTCCACATGAGCAGAGGCTGATTCCGGCGGCACACAACCCCAAAACAAAAAACAAGCTGCTGCCAGTGTTTTAACGTCACTGTGCAGGCAGCTTGCCCTTTATTGCTCCATTTGTTTGGCCAGGAATCCGGCGGCTGTTTCGGCCATTTTGGTTTCCATCTGCGCCATCTTGACGTTTTCATCCTTGCTGAGCAGCACAACCGTACCAATGGGGTCTCCGCCCGCTACAATCGGCGCCGCTACAAACGAGCTGAAAGCTTCACCGAGATCCTTGACTACTTCATACGAGCCGCTGCCGGTCTCAACCACCGTTTTGCGGTTCTCCATGCAGGACTCCAGAATGGATCCGATTTGCTTCTCCATATATTCCTTCTTCGATGTCCCCGCTACGGCTATAATATTGTCACGATCCGTAATCAGCGTAATGTGGCTCGTGCTTTCCGAGAGGGATTCGGCGTATTCCTTGGCGAATTCACCAAGCTCCCCGATCGGGGAGTATTTCTTCAAAATCACTTCCCCATCGCGGTCAACGAATATTTCAAGCGGATCGCCCTCGCGTATACGCAGCGTACGGCGGATTTCCTTAGGAATGACGACCCGGCCCAAATCGTCAATTCGACGAACAATTCCAGTTGCTTTCATGTTCTGGTTGCCCCACTTTCATTGAAGGTTTTGAATTCGACTGGATACCTGATGCTTGTCTATTGCACAAGAGGAGAGAACTTGTAATAAAGGTGCTTTTCGAATCTGACCATAGTATTCATCCGCTCCCATATTCTTATGCACGTGGTAAACGATCACAGTCTTTAAAATATCCGCAGGCCGGGGAACCCCTCAATAAAATGCTGACTCAGCATCAAACGACGGCCCGAAATCGAGCCGCCGCCGCACACATTATATAGCGTTTTGCTGCTTCCACAGGTGATGAAATCAATGCTTGAGAAGCTGGGCAATTTCCCGCTTCAGAGCCAGAAATTCGGGATGCTCGCGCACTTCCGGCGATCGCCGGGCAGGAAGCTTCACCTCATAGGTCTTCAATATTCGCCCGGGTCCGGCACCCATAACCACAATACGCTGGGACAAGAATATCGCTTCATCGATGTCATGAGTAATGAACAAAACCGTTGTTTTTTCCCTCTCCCATACCTCAAGCAGCATTTCCTGCATTTCCAGCTTCGTTTGGGCATCAAGCGCGCCGAACGGCTCATCCATCAACAGCACCTTCGGCCGGTTGGCCAAAGCTCTGGCGATTGCGACCCGCTGCTTCATCCCGCCGGAGAGCTGCTTGGGATAGGCTTTACGGAATTCCTCCAGCCGGGTCACCTTCAACCAATAGCTGCTGATCGCACGGCGGTCCATAGTTGCCACTCCCTTAAGCTTCGGACCGTATTCAATGTTCTCCTGCACGGTCAGCCATGGGAACAGGGTGTAGCCCTGGAACACCATGCCCCTGTCGGCTCCCGGACCAATCACTTCGCCGCCATCGACGGTGACTGTGCCCTCCGTCAGCTCATCTAGGCCTGCGACAATGCGCAGCAGGGTTGATTTTCCGCAGCCCGAGGGGCCAAGTATTGTCACGAATTCATTGCTTCCAACCGTCAAATCTATTCCCTTAAGCGCCTCGAACCGGCCTGTTTTTGTTTCATACACCTTCTGCAGCCCGCTTATGACAATTTCACCGATGGCCGGCACAACCGCTGGACCGCGACCAGCTGACCCGCTGCCGCCCGCTTCCTCAAGGCTGCCTTCCTTCTGCTTCCGAATCGCCGCTTCCACACTCCCACTCCTCTCCTGCTTCCAAGCTTTCCTTTAAGGATGTAGCAAAATCCTCCGTTTATGCCCATGGATATAATCTGCGGTTTAAGAAAGCAAAAATCCGGTCGCTGATCAGACCAAGCAGCCCGATAACGATAATCCCCACAAAAATCTGATCCGTATTCAGGAACCGCTGCGCCTTCATGATGGCAAAACCGAGGCCGCTGTTCACCGCCACCAGCTCCGCGACGACCAGATAGGTCCACGCCCAGCCCAGAACCAGACGGAGCGTGTTCATCAGCTGCGGCTGTATAGCCGGGATCAAGACGGTTTCGATCGCTTTCCAGCGCCCCGCCCCTAAAGTGAAGGAGGCCTGCAGCAGATCATGGGAGACGCGGCGCGTGTTGTCCGCCACCATAAGCACAAGCTGGAAGAAGCAGCCGATAAAAATCAGCAGGATCTTGGCCCATTCGCCGATACCCGCCCAAACCATAATTAGCGGAATGAAAGCGACTGCCGGCATATAGCGGATAAATTCCATTGGAGGCTCGACGAATGCTTCCCCGAATTTGAAGGTTCCCGCGAAGATACCAATCGGGATCCCGATGATACAGGCGAGCACGAAGCCCGAGGTAACCCGGAACAAGCTTATGCCAATATGATGCCAGTAAGTAGCGGTCCCCAGCTGATGAATCAGCTCCAGCAGCACCTCATGCGGCTTGGGCAGAAAGACCGGATTCACCGCTTCGGTATAACTGAGCAGGGACCAGACGAGCAGCAGCAGTGCGAATGAAGCTCCTGCTGTAAACGCGAACGGCCTGCCGCCGATATCTTTGAAGATTTGCAATCTATGGGGTCTGAGTCGTTTTTTTGTCTTCATTGACTGCTCACCTCTTCGCAGTTGCTTCAATAAATTGGGAACCCAGAATAGCGTCGAAATCGTCAATGTCGTCCACCATGTCCAGGTTCTTGAGGAAATCAGCTGTTTTCTCAGCCGTGTAGCGCAGCGATGTATAGTCATCACGCTTGCCGAATGCATTAATATTGTCTTCTACGGTAAACAGCTTGATGCTGTCGAGCCCCAGCTTGAAGTCTTCCGGGGATGTTTCAGCATGCTTCGCCATCAGCTCAATCGCTTCATCCTGATGATCCTGGAAGTAGTCAAGCGCATCGAACCAGGCGTCAACTACCTTCTGAATATCCGCCGGACGGTCCTTGATCACGGAATCGCGGAAAACCAGCAAATCCGGAATCAGCCCAGGCGTATCCTTGGAGGAGAATAGAACCTTGCCCTTGCCTTCCTTGACTGCAGTCGTCTGGAACGGCTCCCACAGCACGGAAGCGTCTGTTTTTCCGGAAATAAAAGCAGGCCCCGCATCGTTGACCGTCATGTTGACGTAATTGACGTCGCTTTCCTTCAGCCCGTTCCTGTCTAATGCAGTCAGCAGCAGCAGATGGTCAACCGTACCCAGCTCGGTGGCTATTGTTTTGCCTTTCAAATCCGCAATGGAGCTAAATTCCGGCTTGCTCACGATGGCATCGCCGCCAAAGGAGTTATCATTGACAAGCACGGCTTTCAGTCCAATGCCTTTGGACACGGGAGCAAGCGTATCGCTCAGCGTCTGGCTGTTGGCGTCCACCTTGCCCGTTGCCAATGCCTGCAGCGAGTCGCTATACACAGGGAACCATTCCAGCTTGACATTCACGTCATGCTTTTCGAAAAAGCCTTTCTCCTCCACCAAATACCAGAAGAACCAGCCCGGCCAAGGACTGAGCGCAATCGTGATCGGCTTATCCGAGCCTCCGCCCGAGGAGGATTCCTCCTTGGGTCCTCCGCATCCGGCAAGCGCGGCAATAATCGCCGCCAACATCAGAATCGTAACCGTACGTTTGATTTTGTTCATCCAACTCCAGCTCCCTCTATTTTTATATACAACAAGTGCAAATAAACGATTGTAACGATTGAACTCTTGAACCTTTTGCATGAGGCTGAAGAAAAAACGGCGCTTGCCGTCTTATCGCAGCAAAATTTAGTGTAAAAAAAAGAAAAAGCCTTGGGATTATCTCCCAGGCTTTTGTCCTTCCGTGTTATATGGCACCATTACTCCCATCAATAGAGCAACCCCTGCCATACGCCGCCTCTTGGACCAGGCTGATTTCTTCCTCGGTTATAGCGAGAGAGATCACGGAACCCTAGACAGCTTTGTGTCCCCACCTGCCGTGGCTGGGAACCTTTATGAATTTGTCAAATTATCTAACATCTAATAGTATTCTATAAGGTCCGACACTCTCTTGTCAATGTCGATGTTAGGTTTTATTACATTTAATTATACAGTTAAATAATGGCGAATGACCTCGTCATCAAGCGATTCCAGACCGCCTTCCCAGGCGATGGACCCCTTCTCCAAAATATAAAAATAATCGCCCACACTCTTCACAAACTCCAGACTTTGCTCAGCCAGCAGTATGGCCGTCCTGCCATCCGCTTTAATCGATCGGATCACATCGCGGATATCATCGACGATCGACGGTTGGATGCCTTCGCAGGGCTCATCCAGGAGCAGCATATCCGGCTCCGATGCCAACGCTCTTGCGAAAGCCAGCTGCTGCTGCTGCCCACCGCTTAAATCTCCGCCCCTGCGGCTGTACATGGTGGGAAGCACAGGGAATTTGGCGATAGCCGATGCGGGAATCTCCCGTTTTTTCTCCCGTGAAGCCTCCAAGCCAAGCAGCACATTCTCAAAAACCGACAGCTGCGCAAAGATCTCGCGCCCTTGCGGCACATAACCAATCCCCTGCTTCGCCCGGTCTCCCGGGGAACGTCTGGTCATATCCATCTCCTTGTAGGAGACTTTGCCCTTACGCGCCTTGAGCACCCCCATGATGCTCTTCATCAGCGTGGTCTTGCCAACCCCATTGCGCCCC
Organism: Paenibacillus sp. JT31N11; assembly: GCF_056269285.1. NCBI lineage: Bacteria > Bacillati > Bacillota > Bacilli > Caryophanales > Paenibacillaceae > Paenibacillus > Paenibacillus sp. JT31N11. The sequence goes on along the minus strand of NZ_JBWDNQ010000024.1, from coordinate 34,536 downwards.
AGCAGGCAAACCACCTGCCCCGGCTTCACCTTCAGCGTCACATCGCGCAGGATCACACTCTCGCCATATCCTGCTTCAAGCTGTTGAACGGCTAGCATCGGCATCCCGCCTTTTCCCCAAATACACTTCCGCCACCCGGTCATCCCGCTGCACGTCCTCCATGGAGCCTTCCTTTAGCAGCTTTCCTTCATGCATCACAGTCACTTTGCTTGCGAAATTACGGACAAACTCCATATCATGCTCCACGACAACAATCGACTGCGTCCTGCTGATCTGCTTCAGCAGCTCGCCGGTCTTCTCCGTTTCATTATCCGTCATACCCGCTACCGGTTCATCAAGCAGCAATATTTCCGGCTCCTGCAGCAGCATCATGCCGATCTCCAGCCACTGCTTCTCTCCGTGAGAGAGGCCTCCGGCCCGCCAGTCTGCCTTGGTTTCCAGACCGATCATCTCAAGCTGCGCTTCAATCCGGTCATGATCCTCCATTCGCATCCTGGCCCGCATGGCGGCAAATACCCCACGCTTTTGCTTCATGGCGATTTCCAGATTCTCATAGACGGTAAGCGTCGGGAAAATCGAAGGGGTTTGAAACTTGCGCCCAATGCCAAGCTCCGCAATCTGATGTTCTTTTTTTCTCGTAATATCGATGGTTTTGCTGAACACCACTTTTCCTGCCGTCGGCTTCACTTTCCCGCAGATCACATCCAGCATTGTCGTTTTTCCCGCTCCATTAGGCCCGATCAGAAATCGGAGCTCACCGCGCTCCAGACTCAGGTTCATGCCCTGGATTGCTTTGAAACCGTCAAAATCCACGGTAACCTCATCACACTGCAGGATGACGGACTCCATCTGCCCCTTCATGCTTCGTCCTCCTTCTTATCAACCGTTTGAATTGGCCAAACAGACCCGCCGCTCCCTTCGGCAGGAAGACCACAACGACAACGAACAGAGCACCCATAAAGAACAGCCAGATTGTCGGATATGATTCACTGAATGCGCTCTTGGCTGAATTGAGCAAAATCGCGCCCAGCGCCGCTCCATAGAGCGTGCCGCGGCCGCCTATCGCCACCCACAGCACCATCTCAATCGAAGGTACAATACCCATCATCGACGGCGAAATAATGCCGACATGGAGAACGAACAGCATGCCGGCAAGCCCGGCAAGGCCCGCCGAGATGCTGAAGGCCACCATCTGGTAAAGCGCCGGGTTATAGCCGATAAACCGAACCCGGTTCTCCCCGTCCCGGATTGCCCGAAGCACCTTCCCGAAGCGGCTCTTCACCAGGAATCGGCATAGCGCGTACGCCGCGATAAGCGCCACAACGGTCACGAAGTACAGCGTCCGCTTCGTGTCCGGCGATGCCAGCGAACTGCCGAAAAGCTGGCTGTATCCGGTCACCCCGTTGGTTCCGCCCGTAAAAGCCTGCTGGCCGATGAACAGTGTAGTCGTAATGATAACAAGCGCCTGCGTCAGAATCGTAAAATAAACACCGCGAATCCGGTTGCGGAAGGTAAAATAGCCAAGTATAAGTGCGATCAGCGCAGGCAGCAGAATCCCCGCCGCCACGGCGAACCCGAAATTCCCGAAGGGCTTCCAAAACCACGGCAGCGCGGTCAAGCCGCTCCAATCCATAAAGTCCGGCAGCCTGCCGCCGCCGGCATCGAGCTTAAGATACATCGCCATGGCATATCCGCCCAGACCGAAGAACACGCCATGCCCCAGACTCAGAATTCCGGTATACCCCCAAATTAAATCCAGCCCGAGCGCAACTATGGCATAAGCCAGAAATTTGGCAAGAAGGTTAAGCCGGAAGTCGCTGAGCACAAGCGGCGCGCAGAAGAGCGCGGTTGCGCAAGCCGCATAACCCGCCAGCAGCCACCACTGCCTGGATGTCATCATTCGCCTTTGCATGCCAATCCCACCCTTTAACGTTAATCCAGCGAACGCGTCCGCATGGCGACGAGCCCCATCGGTTTCCACTGCAGAAAAGCAACGATACACAAGAAAACAAGTACTTTGCCCAGCGAAGCTGTCGTCCAGTACTCAAACAATGTATTGGACATGCCTATCCCGAATGCGCCAAATACAGTGCCCACGAGCTTGCCCACGCCGCCTAGCACAACCACCATGAATGCGTCAACGATATAGTAGGTGCCGATGGAAGGACCGATCGGACCAATCAAGGTCAGCGCACAGCCGGCAATTCCCGCAATCCCCGATCCGATGGCGAACGTCGTGGCATCCACGCGGCGCGTGGAGATGCCCACACATGCCGCCATCTCCCGATTTTGCATAACGGCCCTCATTCTGCGTCCCGAGTGGCTGCGGTAAATGTATAGATACATAGCGAACAAGCAAACCAGCACCAGCGCAATAATAAACAGCCGTTTGTACGGCAGTACAACATCTCCCATAACCGTCATCCCGCCATTGAGCCAGGAAGGGCTGGTTACCCCGACGTTCGGAGCTCCGAATATGGTGCGTGCCAGCTGCTGCAGCATCAGACCGACGCCCCAGGTCGCAAGCAGACTGTCGAGCGGCCTTCCGTACAGAAACCGGATCAACGTCATCTCCAGCACAAGACCGAACACGAAAGCCACGGCGAAGCTGACCGGAATGGCCAGCACAAAATACCAGCCGAACGCCGATGCGGGAAAATAAGAGGTGAACATATTCTGGACGACATAGGCGGTGTAAGCCCCGATCATAATCAGTTCCCCATGCGCCATATTGATGACTTTCATAAGTCCGAATGTAATGGAAAGCCCAAGCGCGATCATCAGCAGAATCGAGCTGATACTGATTCCGTTAAACAGCTGAAGCACAATAACATCCATTATTTCACCCCTCATGCGTCAGACTTCTTGCAGTCGGCAAAGGAAGTATCCAAAGAAGCGCTGACGCTCGGCGAATACTTCCTTTGCCGCGTTTCATACGAGGTTGGTTATGACGTTTTTCGTTAATTTAACTTCCGGAGCTCAAGCTGCTCGCCCACTCATAGCCCTTGAGATAAGGGTCCGGCTTCACCGGTTCGCCGGAATTCCATACTTCCTTGAATTGCCCGTCGGACTGCACTTCTCCGATTCGAACGGTTTTGTATATATGCTGATTCTCGCCGTCGATTGTGATTTTACCCTCTGGCGCATCCCATTCAAGGCCTTTGGCCGCTTCCTTGACCTTAGCCACATCCGTGGATCCCGCTTTCTCTACAGCAGCAGCCCACAGATAAACCGCATCATAACCCGCTTCAATCGGGTCTGCCGTTACGCGGTCATCGCCGTATTTCTTTTTGTAGTTTTCAACGAACGTTTTATTGGCAGGCGTATCTGTCGTCTGATAGTAGTTCCAGGCTGCGAGATGCCCTTCCAGCACATCCACGCCGATGCCGCGGATTTCCTCTTCCGCCACCGAAACCGAGAGTGTCGTCATATCCTGCGCGGTAATCCCCGCATCCTTCAGCTGCTTGAAGAAGGCTACGTTGCTGTCGCCGTTAAGCGTATTGAACACGACCTCCGGCTTCGCCTCCTTGATTTTGCTGATAATCGTTGCGTAATCCGTATGACCCAGCGGTGTATATTCCTCGCCTACCAGCTCGCCGCCTTCGGCTTTCAGCTGTTCTTTAATAATTTTGTTGGCGGTACGCGGGAATACATAATCGGAGCCCAGAAGATAAAATTTCTTGCCGCGGTTCTCCAGCAGCCAGCTTACCGCCGGTACAATCTGCTGATTGGTTGTTGCTCCGGTATAAAAAATATTCGGGGAGGATTCCAAACCCTCGTATTGTACGGGATACCATAAAAGCCCGTTTAATTCTTCAAATACAGGCAGCATCGCTTTCCGGCTAGCTGATGTCCATCCGCCGAACACAGTTGCGACTTTATCCTCGGATATCAGCTTGCGCGCTTTCTCTGCGAATGTCGGCCAATCGGAAGCACCGTCTTCAACGACAGGCACAAGCTTCTTCCCTAACACGCCCCCTTTGGCATTGATCTCATCAATGGCCATCATCTCCGAATCTTTAACCGATACTTCACTGATGGCCATGGTGCCGCTGAGCGAATGAAGGATGCCGACTTTTATTTCTCCGCTGTCACCTCCGCCGTTTCCTGCAGCATTACTTGTATTGGCTTCCCCGTTGGCAGTTGTTTCTGTGCTTCCGCCATTGTTCCCGCAGCCCGCTAATACCAGGCAGAGCGCAACCAGCATAAAAATTGTGCTTTTCCATACTTTTTCCCTCATTTTCCCACTCCCCTAACCATTTTCTCCTATAATCCGAACGATCCGCTCTCTAAACGTTGTATCGTTCGTGAATTCATTATAGATTCATGTCAGCTTTCATGTCAATATAGTTTCCATAAAAGTTTTAATAACACATAAATGGTTCCTTTTTCCTGCATTATATGATAAAAAAGTCACTTTAATGTTATGTTAATGTTATCTAAATGAAGATGATTTTGTCGATTTCCTTCTTATACCTAACATGAAATAGGTCCGGTCAACGAAAAAAGCGTCAGGTCTCTTCCCCTTTACGAGGTGAGATCCTGACGCTTTTCGTTTTTCGATGGAAAAAGTCTATTTTACGAACACACAAACCGGTGTAGACAGCTCAACTTGGTGACCGGTGTAAAGCAGACGTCCTGAATCCTGATCAATCCGGTAGCTAATCAGACTGTCCGATAATTGATTGGCGGAAAGCAGATATTGATCATCCGGCGTGATCGTAAAATTCCGCGGCTCCCGTCCGCCGCTCGTGGCAATATCCACGAGCTCAAGCTTGCCGTCTTCCGCGATCCGGAAAATGGCAATGCTGTCATGCCCGCGGTTGGAGGCATATAAGAAACGCCCGCAGCCTTTGACCAGGATATGGGCGCAGGTGCTGTTTCCGGTAATGGAGTCCGGAAGCGTCCCGATCGTTTGCAGCAATTCCAGACGCAAATCCTCCTGGTGGACCTGATACACCGAAACCGTGCTGTCCAGCTCGTTTACAACATACAGCTGCTGCCCGTTAGGGTGGTAAGCCATATGTCTTGGACCCGAACCGGGGACCGCCGCAGTGTGACGTACGCGCACAAGCTTCCCTGCTTCCCTGTCAATCCGGTACTGCACAAGCTCATCCGTTCCCAAATCCGCGATCGTCACATATTCATTCGTCGGGTCGATTATGGAAGAGTGCGGATGCGGCGCTTCCTGGCGGTCCTCGCGCGGTCCCGTTCCTTCATGCTGCACATTATCGGCCATCGGGCCTATGGAGCCGTCCTCCTCCACGGGAAACAGGCATACATTGCCGCCGCTGTAATTGACAACCGTAATAAATTGCTCATCCCGATCCAGCGTGATATGACAAGCCGCATTACCCAGTGTCGAGCGCTCGTTCATCACAGACATGGACCCATCAGCCGGGTCAACAGCAATGCTAATTACTTTCCCGGGCTGATCCCCTGTCTCGCTGACCACGTACAAGCGCGTCCGTGCTGCATTCATTGTCAGATAAGAAGGATTAACCAGTCCTGTGACACCAGAGACCCTTCTCATTTCCCCGCTCCCGGTATTCAATTCAATGACAGCAATTCCTTCTGCTTCCTTGCTCGAATAGGATCCGACAACCACCTGCATTTTCCCCAAAGCCAATCCCTCCCCGATCTCCTCTTCCCACTGCGTACAACTGATACTAAGCCTTTACATTACCGGCTCCCGGCATAAAACAAGCCCGGCTTTACAGCCGAGCTTGTCCGTATAGCTGAAACGGCTGCTTCGACTTTTGGCGGCGGATCAGCTTCTTCAAGCTGCCGCAATCCTCGGGCGTTGATGGCAAAAACCGCTGCTTATTTCGTTGCAGGTTCTTCTTTTTTATCAGTCGATGTCGAATCCGGAGCTGCAGCACCATTGGCTGCTCCGTTCGTTGCGCCACCAGCCGCACCATTCGTTGCTCCGCCAGCAGCGTTAGGATCAGCTGGAGGTGCAGGCAGATCAACTTTCGTAATCAGACCCGGGAGCTCTTTGGTCATAAACGTATTGAGGATCTCGGAAGCTGCAGCCTGCTTCAGACCTTCTTTGTCCTCGGCGGACAGCTTGTCAAAAGCCGTAGGCTCACGCTTTTCCACCTTCATGACATGATAGCCATAAGAGGATTTGACGGGATCGCCGACTTTGCCGACCTCCTGCTTGTTTGCGGCATCTTTAAATTCCGCCACCCAGACTTTTGCCTGTTGATTCTCATACAAGCCGCCCGTCTCCTTGGAGCCGGCATCGTCTGAATATTGTTTGGCCAGTGCTGTCCAGTCGCCGCCGGCATCAAGCTTCTTCTTCACTTCCTGGGCAATCTTGAGCGCGTCTTCGTCCTTGCGCGTCTCTTCGCCTGTCTCGGGGTTGACGGTTCCGACCAGAATATGACGAACCGTGATCATGTTGTAGTCATCTTTGGTTTTATCGTATTGGGCTTGTACATCAGCATCTTTAACTTTGCTTTCCTCATCCTTCATGATAGAGGTAATCATTGTATAGAAATATTTGATATCCGCCTCGGTAAGGCCGACTTTGTCCACTTTTGCCTTCACTTCCGGGGTTGCATCAATTTGCTGCTTGATTTGGGTATAGAAGTTGTTTACTTCTTCTTCCATCGCCTTGTCCTCTTTGTCCCCAAGACGGGTTTTCAGAATCTTGTATCCCACATACTCACGCAGAAATTGTTCCTGAAGCTGCGGAATGCTCAAATACATTTCCGTTTGCGGCTGTACGATGCCAAAGAAGGTCGAATATTTGGCAAACTCCGTATCCGTTACCGTTCCGTCCTTATACGTCGCAACGGCTTTGCCTTCCCCTGCTCCGGGCGCTGTCCCCTCGGAGTCATTCTTCTTGCCGCATCCTGCTGCCAAAACAACGACCAACATGGCCGCCAATGCAAGCAAGACCCCCTTCTTCCAATAATTAGTGCGCAACATCCTGTAGTTCCCCTTTCGATTGTATGGTTTCTTTATAGTGAAGCAAAAAACGTTCCAGTACTTCGAGCCTTTGATCCATTTCAAGCCCTTTGCCTCTCAGCTGTACAAGCGGATAAGGCTCGTTGCCGGCTGAACGCTTGATCCGGTTCTCGAACTGCAGACACAACCGGTCGACTTTCTTCGTGTCAAACCGCCGCTTCTCCTGTTCGGCGAACCGCAAGCTGATATCATCGCCCTTGCCGCTTATCTGCTCAATCCCGCATGCTGCGCCGAGCACTTTGAGCCTGGCTACGGAAAGCAGATTGTCCACCGATTGCGGCAAATCGCCGAACCGGTCCACCAACTCCTCGCGCAGATCTTCCGCTTCCTCAAGGGAGCGCAAAGCTGCCACCTTCTTATATATCTCTATCTTCTGTATGCTATCGTAAATATAAGCCGAGGGCAAGTACGCATCTATACTCATATCAATCACCGTACTGACTTCCTTCACCGGCTCGACGGCTTCTCCGCCCATATCAAGCTTGCGCTGGGCTATTTCATCCGCAAGCATTTGGGAATACAGATCAAAGCCAACGGAGGCGATGAAGCCATGCTGCTCCGCTCCAAGCAGGTTTCCCGCTCCGCGTATAGCCAGGTCGCGCATGGCAATCTTGAAGCCTGAGCCGAGCTCCGTGAATTCTTTAATGGATTGCAGACGCTTCTCCGCAACCTCTGTCAGCACTTTATCCCGCTGGTAGGTGAAATAAGCGTAAGCGATGCGATTGGAGCGCCCCACGCGTCCGCGCAGCTGGTAGAGCTGGGAAAGTCCCATTTTATCCGCATCATGAACAATCAGCGTATTGACATTGGGGATGTCCACACCCGTCTCAATAATGCTGGTGCTGACAAGCACATCGGACTCCCCGTCGAGGAAATCGAGAATCGTCTTCTCCAGCTCCTGCTCGGACATCTGGCCGTGCCCGACCGCAACGCGGGCATCCGGAACCAGCGCATGAATCTGTTCCGCCATTTGATGAATCCCCTGCACACGGTTAAACAGGTAATAGACCTGACCGCCCCGCGCCAGTTCCCGTTCGATGGACTCGCGGACAAGAGACGGACTGTATTCCACCACATAGGTTTGCACCGGGAAACGGTTCTCCGGCGGTGTTTCGATAACCGACAAGTCCCGGACTCCGAGCATGGACATGTGCAGGGTGCGCGGAATTGGCGTTGCCGTCAGCGTAAGCACATCCACGTTGGTTTTGAGCCGCTTCAGCTTCTCCTTGTGGGATACGCCGAAGCGCTGCTCCTCATCCACAATAAGCAGGCCCAGATCCTTAAAGATAATATCCTGCGAAAGCAGCCGGTGCGTACCGATAACGACATCCACCGTTCCCGCCTTGAGACCTTTCATCGTATCAGTCTGTTCCTTCTTGGAGCGGAAACGGCTCAGCACCTGCACATTGAAAGGAAACCCCGAGAAGCGCTCGCGGAACGTTTCATAATGCTGCTGGGCAAGTATCGTCGTAGGAACAAGAATGGCGACCTGTTTTCCCTCAATCGCCGACTTGAAAGCCGCGCGCACCGCAACCTCGGTTTTGCCGTAGCCGACATCGCCGCACAGCAGACGGTCCATCGGACGCGGTGTCTGCATGTCTTTCTTGATCTCTTCAATCGCACGCAGCTGATCCCGCGTCTCGTCATAAGGGAACATCGCTTCAAATTCCTGCTGATAGGAGGTGTCGCCTCCAAAGGCAAATCCGCTGGTAGCCTGCCGCTCCGCATACAGCTTGATAAGCTCATCGGCGATATCCTGGACGGAGGAGCGGACCTTTGTTTTGACACGCGTCCATTCGCTGCCGCCCAGTTTATAGACCTTCGGCTCCTTCTCCTCGGAACCGACATACTTCTGGATCAGGTCGATTTGCTCAATCGGAACAGACAGCTTGTCGCCGCCTGCGTACAAAATATGAATATAGTCTTTATGGATGCCGGCAATCTCAAGCGTACCGATCCCGATATATTTGCCGATTCCGTGGTTCTGGTGGACGACGTGATCGCCAACCTTCAGCTCGGAATAGTTTTTAATCCGTTCGGCATTGTCAATTTTTTTGTCCACCCGCCGCGCCTTGCGCTGCTTCTGCGAAAACATCTCGCCCTCGGTAATTACAATCAGGTGGATGGATGGCAGCTCAAAACCGGACTGCAAATTGCCTTCGATCAGCGTCGGCGGCTCAATGCCGTAATCGTGCAGAATCCGCCTGATGCGGTCCATACGCTCCGTGCTGCCAGCCAGCATCATGACACTCGCGCCGGATTTGCGCCAGCGCTCCATCTCCGCCTTCAGCACATTCATTTGACCGTGGAAATTTTGCATCGAGCGGCAGACGACATTAAGGATATTCTGAGGCTGCGTATGCGGAATTTGCCTTAAGAAAAGAGAGAGAAACATGGTCGGGAACGGACGATGATACAGAATCTCGTCAGAGGGGCGGGCCAACACAAGCCCAGGAAGAGATTTTCCGCTTTGCAGCAGATGCAGTTCCCATTCGGATTCATCCCGTTCGAGCTGACGGCCCGTCTCAATGAGACGGGTCGGTTCGTCATAGATAAGCAGCGTATCCTCGGGCATATAGTCGAACAGCGTTTGCCTCTCCGGATAGAGCAGCGAGATATATTTATAAATTTCCGTAAAATACTGATGCTCGCGCAGCTTTTCGATCTCTGCGCCCATCTCCGAGCGCAGCCGGTCCTTGGCCGAACGGTCATTCATCTTCTGAAGCTGCTGCTCCAACAGCTCCGAGGCATGCTGAGCCGCATTATCGAAGCGGCCGGCCTCGGCAAGAAGCTCCTGGCAGGGAGGAACCATATACTGCTCCAGCTTCTCTACCGATCGTTGATCGGCAATATCGAAGGTGCGGATTGAATCGATATCATCGTCAAACCACTCGATCCGGTACGGGTTCGCGGTAGTCAGCGGGTAAAAATCGACAATTCCGCCGCGCACGCTCATTTCGCCCTTTGCCTCTACCTTATCGGCCCGGACATAACCAAGCTCTACCATTTGCCGTAAAAACGCTTCCATAGGCAGTGTATCGCCTACTTTTATCTCAATCCGCGCCTTAGCCATCACACTGCTGATCGGCAGGTAGCGGCGCACCCCGGAGAAGGGCACGACAACAATCCCGCGAAAGCCTTGCGACAAACGGATCAGAACATCCATCCGCTGGGCAAGCGTTTCCGGGCTCGATATGGCTGCTTCCGCTGCGACCAGCTCGTTGGCGGGGTACAGCAGCACTTCATTTGGCGAGAGACATTCCACCAGATCCTCCGCGATCTTTTGCGCGGCGAACATATTGTGCGTAACCACCAGCATCGGCTGGTTCATTTCCTTGGAGAGAGCAGCAATCATGACCTGCCGCGACGATCCGGCCAGGCCGGATATCAACTGTTCCCGCATCCCTTTTCGCAATCCGGACACGACTGACTGAAAATCCATATCCGCGGCGTAAGCCTCTAGTAATGCTTTCAACGTTTACTGCACCTCGTTTCATTCCACCAAAGATAATGACTTGCTACTCTGCCCCGATTGTGAGACCCGGGTTCCATAATATGCACCATGACCCCCTGTTTCCTGGGCGAGCGTCAAGCGTTATCCTAGCGGAACGATATAGATAAAATAGGGAATATCAACTGTTACAAATTAAAATTCAGGAAAATAGCACCCATAACGGAAACAGCCTGCCTTCTTTTGCGCAAGAGATGCCAAAAGAAGAACAATCCCTGCTGCTGAACCTGAAATTTTAAAAATCAGTTCACAAAAGGAGCCTCAGCCGTGCGCCAAGGCTCTTCAAATCCTGATCCGAGTGGGAGCCCCCTACTGCAGGGGACTATTCATAAGCACGAGTTCCGGATTATTCTCAATCGCCTCGCGGCAGTAGTCGCAAACGACTTTGACCGTCACATCGCCGTTTGGATTATACGCTATTATATCGCTGCGCTCTTCGGTGGTCAAGAAATGGAACCCGAGCTGCATTTCCGATACGGAGCTGTTGTGTATGGTCCCTATAGCGGACTTGCAGTGACGACAAATGTAATGTACAGCCATATTATGCCTCCTGAAGGTTTGTTATACCCTCAGTATGCCCGGACGGGCCAATATTTAACGGTTGAATTTGGCCATGGTCTGATCAAAAGGATGCTTGAGCGCAAATTCGACCGCATCGCAGGTGTCCTCTATCATGGTAGACACTTTGTCTCCATCGCTTTTAGGGAAATTGGCCAGCACATAGTCTGCAATATTCATACCCGGCTGCGGTCTGGAAATCCCCATCCTTACCCGATTGAATATTTGGGTGCCGGTATGTCCAATAATGGACTTGATCCCGTTATGACCGCCTGCGCTGCCCTGATAACGGAGCCGGATTTTACCGATTTCCGTATCCAGATCATCGTAGACGATAATCGCATCCTCCAGATCGGCTTTAAAATAATCCATGAACCCGCGCACCGTCTCCCCGGACAAATTCATATACGTCATCGGCTTGAGCAGCACCACCTTCGTGCCGGACACATTCCCTTCACCGAGCAGCCCTTTGCATTTGCTTTGCGTTACACTGATTCCCCACCGCTTGGCCAGCGCATCGACCGCCATAAATCCGATATTATGCCGCGTCCCCTGATAAGCCGTGCCGGGGTTTCCTAATCCGACAATCCATTTCATGTGCGTGCCTTCAACTCCTAAACGTTTTTACTCAGACATTGTTACATAGGCGAAAAATGTTTGCTGTAAAGTTTTTGTAATGATGCAACGAATCATCCTTGTAAATTGTCATATCTATATAAGCGGCAGACTGCCGAGGCAATGCGAAATTGAACACAAAGGAGCGACTTTGATGTATTTGAACGGTCAGCTGATTTATGATGATTCTCATTTCTTGGATCACTCGGAGCATCAGGTTCCAGTCCAGATCTATTGGGGCAACGAGCATAGTGACATCGGCTTCGTCGAACAGTGCAGTCCTCAGTATATCAAGGTTAATAATGTGTTCTACAACAGAAGGCAGTTTACCTTTGTTTCCCGTCCCGGATATTGAAAAAATTCAGGACAAGTTAAACCGATCGCCAGCCTGTGAGCAGGCAAGAGGGTTATGCCACACAGGAAAGAGGGCTGCAGCGGCGCAGCCCTCTCCACCTTACTATATTTTCTCCCCGATGACAAAGATCTTCTCCCCTTGCCACCGCTATGGTTTTATTCGTTATCGCTGTCCTTCTTCTCCTCGGAAGCTTCGGCACTTTCACCCTCGGCAGCTTCGGAATCACCTTCTTCTGCTTTCTGTGGTGCAAGAATGGCAACCACTACCTGATCGCTATCGATACGGGTAGAAACATCCTTAGGCAGCTTCAGGTCGCTCACCAGCAGATTCTCCCCTACAAGCAGTGCGGAAACATCAAGCTCGATAGCATCCGGAATCGCATTCGGCAGGCAATGAACCTCGATTTCATGCAGCAGCACCTGCAGGATACCGCCTTCCTTCACGCCCTGAGCCTCGCCCGCCAAATCGATGCGGACCTGCGCCTTAATCTCTTCATTCATGTTCACCTGATGAAAATCAATATGCATAACGCTGCGAGATAAGGCATCCCGTTGAACCTCGGCCATCATGACCGGCTGCTTGCCGGCACCTGGTACATCCACTTCGAGCAGTGCATTGGGATGATAGCGCAAAATGGCAAGCAGTTCCTTCTCATCGACCGAAATGCTGATGGGGTTCTCCAGCTTTTTGCCGTATACGACTCCGGGAATCTTGCCCGTATGACGCAGCTTCCGCAGTTGTCCCTGTGATCCTGACGCACGTTCCTCTGCCTTGAATGTTATAGCCATAAATTGGAACCTCCTGGGTTTGTACTTATTCGTGCTTTATTCATATTCGTACATAGTATATTCATATTACCCACTCCGCCAAAAAATTAAACAAGCAGTATGCTTCGGCTTTTTGAGAACCGAAGCATACTGCTTGCAATCGAGGGGTGCAGCGGCACCCAATTAACGAATAACCGCCGACATCCACATGCTGCTTTGCCCATTGATTGGACCAAGAGTTATTTGTTGTTTGCCTTCTTCGCTTTTGCCCGGGCACGGAGCTTATCCGCATAACCGGGTTTGTTGACTTGACGCTCGCGGGCAATCGCAAGATCTCCATCAGGCACATCATGTGTAATTGTAGACCCTGCGACAACATAGGCGCCATTGCCGACTTTGACCGGTGCGATCAAATTCACATTGCTTCCTATAAAAGCATTGTCGCCGATCTCCGTGAGCGATTTATTATACCCGTCATAGTTGGCGGTAATCGCTCCGCAGCCGATATTGACGTCTGTGCCTACTTTGGCGTCCCCGATATAGCTAAGATGGGAAACCTTGCTGCCGGCTCCAAGCTCAGCGTTCTTGATTTCAACGAAATCCCCAATCTTGCAGCCGATCCCAAGCTTGGTACCCGGACGCAGGTAAGCGTAGGGACCCACCGAGCATTCATCGGCGATGACAGCTTCCGTCGTTACGGAATGCTTGACTGTGACTCCGTTGCCGACTTCCGTATCCGTGATATCCGCCTGCGGCCCGATGATGCAGTCCTCCCCGATCACCGTGCTGCCCCGCAGAATCGTACCGGGCAAAAGAACGGTGTCGGGGCCGATGACGACATCCGCTTCTATATAAGTGGCGGCGGGATCGATAATGCTCACACCCGCAAGCTGATGCTTTCGGACAATGCGCGCGCGCATGAGCTGCTCAGCCTCTGCGAGGCCGACACGGTCATTCACGCCGACTCCTTCCGCATAATCCGCCGCACAGTAAGCCTCTACAACCTCGCCGGATTTTCGGATAATCTCCATGACGTCCGTCAAATAGTATTCACCCTGCGCGTTGTTGTTTGTAACCAGCTTCAACGCCTCAAACAGCTTGCGGTTGTCAAAGCAGTACATGCCGGTATTGATCTCGTTAATGGTGGCCTGCTCGGGCGTGCAGTCCTTCTGCTCGACGATCCGCTGGACTGCTCCCGCTTCATTCCTGATAATCCGTCCCAGACCCTGCGGATTGGGCACTACAGCCGTCAACACAGTAGCAGCCGACTGAGTACGCGTATGCAGCTCCAACAGCGCTGTAATGGTCTCTGCCGTGACCAGAGGCGTGTCCCCATACAGAATCACAGTTGTGCCTTCTTCAGCACCAAGCAGCCCCTCTGTTTGCAGAACCGCATGACCGGTGCCAAGCTGCTGCTCCTGCAGCACGAATTCCGCGCCGTCCCCGACGTAGCTCTGCACCGCTTCCGCCCCGTGTCCCACAACAACAACGGTGCGCTGACAATCCGCTTCCCTCACCGTTTGCAGCACATGGCCGACCATTGGTTTGCCGCATACCGGATGAAGCACTTTATATAATTTCGATTTCATTCGTTTGCCTTGTCCCGCGGCGAGTATGACTGCCATTATTTTTCCCAATGTAAATTCCTCCCGGCTTTATAATGTCTATCTGGATCCTCTATGAACTTTTTTGTTTATTCTTGTTCTTGTAAATTTCTCTAATGAATATAGCGTATTCAAGGCAAAAAGAAAAGAGAGCCCAAAAGGCTCCCTTTTCTTCGCAAATCGGGTTGATAAAAGGGCTTCAGTATCCTGCACCCTGATTTGCACTCTCCCCAATTTCGTCAATTACGCTCCTTCTTCAATCACTTCTTCTTCCTCCGTAGCGGCACGCTCATACTCAGCAAGAACTGCAGCCTGGATCTTCTCACGGGTAGTAGAAGAAATCGGATGAGCGATATCGCGGAATTCTCCATCCGGAGTCCGTTTGCTTGGCATTGCCACAAACATCCCATTGTTGCCGTCGATCACACGAATATCGTGAACGACAAATTCGTTGTCAATGGTGATGGAAGCGATAGCCTTCATGCGACCTTCGGAATTTACACGGCGGAGTCTGACATCGGTAATTTGCACTTGTGTTCACCACCTTTGCCTATCAAAGACTTGGTGTATAATTCCACACGGCAATGCAAAATCCTTCATGTTTTTGGAAAATTAATGCCTTATTTTAAAATAAATATTTCCAATTCCATTGTTTCGATTTAATTCGACTTTTATTCGACTTTTATCGATACAATCAGCTCAATTTCGACAAGTACGTCTTTGGGCAGTCTGGCCACTTCAACCGTGGAGCGGGCAGGTTTGTGATCACCAAAATAAGAGGCGTAAATCGTATTGAGGGCGGCGAACTGGTTCATATCTTTGATAAAAACCGTCGCTTTCGCCACATCGGAAAAGGTCGCTCCCGCTTCCGCAAGGACCGCCTGCAAATTGCGGAATACCTGATGGGTTTGTTCTTCGATTCCGCCTTCCACCAGCTGACCGTCTGCATCCAGTGGAATTTGTCCGGACGTAAACAATAAATTGCCCAGTGTAATGGCTTGCGAATAAGGTCCGATTGCGGCCGGCGCCTTGTCTGTAGATACAATGCTTGGAATATGCTTCATTTTTGAAAGGTACCTCCTGAAGGTGTTTGTGAATTTAATTGGCCTTGGTGCAGCTCTGATCTATTTGGCATCAAAAAAATTACCCGGAACAATCGTCGTATGCTTGGTCTTCATATCCACCGCCGTCAGCTTTGCAAGCGATACATAATCCTCCAGCAGCCTCTCTTCCGTGCCAAGCTCCCCTGATTCCACGAAGACGCCGACACCGGCGACCTTGGCATTAAACTCATGCAGCAGATCCATCATTCCCTGCACCGTGCCGCCCGCTTTCATGAAATCATCAATAATGAGCACCCGGGACTGCTCCTTGAGCGCCCGGCGGGTAAGAGACATCGTCTGAATCCGTTTGTTGGAGCCCGACACATAGTTAATGCTCACGGCCGAACCCTCCGTTACCTTGTTGTCGCGTCTTACAATCACAACGGGAAGGTTCATGCAGGATGCTGTTGCATAGGCAAGCGGAATGCCCTTTGTTTCTACAGTCATGATTACATCGATATCGGCGGATGCGAATGCGGTTGCAAACATCCGGCCCACATCGGCCAAGAGACCAGGCAAGCCCAGCATATCTGTCATATATAAGTAACCGCCTGGAAGCACCCTCTCGGGCTGTTCCAGCTGGCGGCAAATATGATTCATAATGGATAATGCTTCTGCCTTGCCCATTTTGGGTGTATATCTGACCCCGCCCGCAGCACCTGCCAGCGTTTGCAGTTCACCGAGTCCTTCTTCCTCGAATACCTCTTTAATAATGGCCAGGTCTTCACTGATGGAGGACTTGGCAGACTGGTAACGATCAGCAAAAGCTGTCAAAGAAATTAACGTATGGGGCCGGGTAAGAAGGTACTGCGTCATTTCAACTAACCTAGCACTTCGTTTTAATTTCTTCACAGCATCGTCCCCCTCGCTAAATCCGAATATTATAATGATAATATATCATTTTTATACGGATTTAATCAAGAAAAACGTCTTTATCATGTCAGCATTCTTACCACGTAAACTTCTTTGCAGAAACCACGCAGACCATTATATATCCGTGATACTTTGGCTTCTTTGCTGACCAGGCCAAAAACTGTAGGACCGCTGCCCGACATCAAGACCCCGTCGGCACCCAACCGGTACATGATTTCCTTGAGCTGGAGCACCTCCGGATAGGCATGAAGCGTAACCGACTCCAGTACATTGCCGAGATTTGCGCATATATCGGAAAAGGAACCCCGCTCAATAGCAGATAACATCGCCGAGGTAGAAGGATGCTGCTTGAGCTCCGACGCCCGCAGCTTTCCGTATACGTCAGCCGTCGACACATTGATCGGCGGCTTGGCTAGCACGACCCAGCATTGCGGCGGATTGCCGATCGGCTCCAGCTTCTCGCCACGGCCGCGCGCAACCGCGGTTCCTCCCGTCACACAGAAAGGTACGTCCGAGCCCAGCTCCGCGCCAAGCGTGCACAGCTCGTCCTCAGAGATTCCAAGCTCCCAGAGCCTGTTCAAGCCCCTGAGCGCAGCCGCAGCGTCACTGCTGCCCCCTGCAAGCCCCGCAGCAACAGGGATCTTCTTGTCCAAATGGATATAAACCCCTCTTGAGACGTCATACCGGTCCTTGATCAATCTAGCCGCCTGGAAGGCAAGGTTCTTCTCATCCAGCGGTATGTAGCCAGCCTGGCTCGAAATAATAATCGTATCCCTGGGAAGCTCTTCCATCTCCAGACGATCTGCCAGATCCACCATCGTCATAATCATTTCCACTTCATGGAAGCCATCGTCCCGTTTACGCAATACATCGAGCATCAGATTGATTTTAGCCGGCGCTTTTTCATAAATCTTCATTTGTGTCACCCGTTCGTTATATATAGAAAAATAGAATCTTTTTTTATATTCTAACAAAAGGCCATAAGAAAAGCTAAGATGTCCTTTGCGCGGCGTTTATGTCCGCTCAGGCATCTTAGCTTCTGGATGAAATATATCCGGTCATCCCGGGAGTTCATCTCCCGAAATCCAATCGGCTAATGGCGTGGTTGATATGGCTGACGCGACTGCATGGTCTGCACAAAAGCCGGCGAGAAAGAACTGCCTGCGCTTCTTTCCGGTTGTCCCTGCGGCACATAAACGGCAACTGGCGGCGTGGATGCTGTGAAGCGCTGCTGCACGTATGGCGCGGCTTGAGGCGCGGTGAATTGTTTGGCGGCAGCCTCCTCAGCCAATTGAATTGCCCGTTTCACCATATTCCCGGCATCCTTGGCTTTAATGCCGCCCCAGCCTTCGCGCTGCACCGTATCGTAAAATCCAAGGTCCTTCGCCAGTTCATTCTTCAACTGCTCGCTCATAAAGCTTCGGCGTTTGCGGCTCATCCCAATAGAATCCTCCTTCGACCTGTAAGTTACCGTTAGTATGCTTGAATTTAAATTCTTCATGCACGCAGGCAAACAGGCTGTTTTTGGAGATTCGCTTGGGGTATGACGCTTAATGAACAGAAAAAAGAGTACGGACTTTTGAAGGGTCTCCGTACTCGATCAGGCTTGTTATTCTTTTATTGCATATACGTAATGCGAACTTGGCCATCATCGCTATCTACAGTCACTTCAACCGATTCAGTCAAAATATCTGCGTAGCTGTAGGAGACCCGCTTGAACGCATGCTGCTCCTCGTCAAGTTTGACAATGAATACAGAAGGGTAGATTTCTTCCAACACTCCGGTTCGTTCAATGGTCTTTCGTCGACCACCGTTTGCGCGAAGACGTATTTTGGAGCCGACATGGATTTCCAAACTGCGTTTGATCTCCATCAGTGCATTTTTAGCCATTGTCCACTACCACCTCTTTCCTTGTCCATTATAACTAAAAAGAGGTGGTTTGTCAAAAAATTATAATTATAACAGTGCGGCAAACAAATTGTCAATAATGAAAAGTCTAATTTAGGGCCGGATGCATAATATATTTTGCGAAGTGGAATATTATACGGTTGGCTTGATACCCGTCAATGTTTTGGGCTTGGGAAGTCCGACGCGGTATTTTCCTAACGTTTCAATCCCCCCCACGCCATCGATCCCGCTGATCGTGCCGTGAATCACATCGGCAAGATTGACCGTCTCCCTGATGGACGTATAGCTCGCTTTGATGGCAACATAAACAGGATCCAGGGCGTGAATAAGGATCCGGCCTGGTGAGCTTGCAAAATTGGCACCGGACTGCAGCAGAGCTTCATAATGGGACTGGCAGGCGCCGGCAACGATAATCAAGCCGTCACGGCTTTTCTCATACTCCCGCGCAATGCGCACTGCATTGCAGAAGTTCTGGGAGTTTTTGTAGCTGTTGATGCTCATCAACTCATGCTGCGGCGTATTTTTAAAAACCCCGTCATGGCCGGTAATTACAATAACATCCGGATTAAGCTGCGGCAGCAGACGCTGTACCAGCTCAGGCATCTGCGACTCATGCACATGCAGGCCATGTGCAGGAACCTTCATCTGCGTATATAGCTGCATGCTTTTCTTCATGTAATTGCCGTCTCCATCAAGATGGAGCACTTTGCCGGGCACTTCAAAGTAGGGCTGGGTTTCGTTTGTCGCCCTCCTCAGCTCGCTTGCATTATGAATGACCAGCTTCTCTCGCTGCTCCTTCATGCGCCGCATCGATTCATTTACCTTAACGCGAACCTCTTTGGCCGCACCGGTGGATTCCGGATGGGAAACTACCGTCAAGTCGCGAATCGGAGCGTCTGCAAGCAGCCGGTAGTCCGTACCCTTCAGTATTGCTATTTCTGAGTCTAGAATGGCAACGCGAAAAAGGACGTCCCCGCCATACGATTTGCGGACGACCAGGTCCCCTTGCTTCATGGGCAAATCACCTCTTCGTCTATCCTATGGGCCAGCAACGTCAATGGTGCGTTTTTAAGCCGTCCGAAGATCTTTAGCTTGGCAGTCCGGCTTCCAGCAAAGCGTGGCTAAGGCGGGCAAATTCATCCAGCGACAGCGTCTCGCCGCGGCGTGCAGGAGCAATGCCGCAGCTCTCCAGAAGAGGCCCCAGAAGCTCCCTGTTCTCTTTGCCCACCAAGGCTGTCAGGTTATTATAGATTGTCTTGCGCCGCTGTGCGAAACTGCCCTGGACAGTACGGAAGAAATGGGCTTCATCCCTCACATCAACAGGGGGCTGCTTGCGCACCGTAAGCTTAATAACTGCGGAATCCACATTGGGCTGAGGGATGAATACCGTATGCGGCACGATGCAGACAAGCTCCGGCTCGCAATAATACTGAACCGCCACACTGAGACTGCCGTACTCTTTGCCGCCAGGCTTTGCAGCCATCCGCTCCGCCACTTCCTTCTGAATCATAACCACAATATGCTCAAGCGGCAGCTTTTCCTCAAGCAGCTTCATAAGAATCGGCGTAGTCACATAATAGGGCAGATTTGCCACTACACTGACTCCGCTTAACCCCGCAAAATGCTTCTCAATCAGCTCGCCCAGGTTCAGCTTCAGCACATCTCCATGCACAACATGAACATTAGAGCGATCAGCGAGCACATCCCTTAGAATCGGAATAAGCCTGTTGTCGATTTCCACTGCAGCAACGCGCCCCGCCTGCTCGGCAAGCTGCTGGGTCAAGGCTCCGATGCCCGGCCCGATCTCCAGAGCTCCTTTTGTTTCGTCCAGCCCTGCTGCCGATACGATTTTTTGCAATATATTTTGATCAATCAGAAAATTTTGTCCCAGACTTTTTTTGAAGGAAAATCCGTATTTGGCAATGATGTCGCGTGTGCGTCTTGGGGAAGCTACATCCTCATGCACGTTTGGACCACTCATTCAAGACTTGCCCCTTTCGCTGCTCTCTTGCTCCATCGCTGTCAATGCCAGCTCAAATTCCTCGCGCGTAATTCGGAACATGGAGCAACGCTTAAAAAACTGCTTGCCGTTCGCATAGCCGATGCCGAGCAAATTGCCCATCTTCAGACGCCTCTCCGAAGCGTTCGCGTGCACAAGAAGACCTGCCCGCATAAGATCGTCCCAGGTGATGTCGGGCTGGCTTGTCCCTTCGCCGCTGCCCGCTTCCGTACGCACATTGGCGAGCGCTCTTCGAATCGCTTCGGGCGAGGCGTTCTCGACGCCGATATCCCCCTTGTAGCTTGCATCCTCCTGGGGGAGAAAAGCATGCTTGCAGCCGGGCACGCGCTGCGCCACAATTTTACGGATACGCTCCCCTGCATGATCCGGATCTGTAAATATAATAACTCCGCGGCGCTGCTGTGCGAGCTCCACCCTGCGCAAAACATCCGCGCCGATGGCCGAACCGCCGGTTTCGATCGTTTCCGCTTCAACTGCCCGCTTGATGGCCACGGTATCGTCCTTGCCCTCAACTACGATTATTTCCTTAATCATGCCGTCCATCCATTCCCTTCAGACAAACATACAAAAGAAGAGGCAATCGCCTCTCCTTATAATGGCATATTTATGTTTAAAATACGATATGAATGAGGTAAACCCTTATTAAGGGAGTTAAGTCCCAAGGTTAAATTGCCTCCGGCTTATTCGGCCCGAGCACATAAACCGTGTATCCTCGTTTGAGACCAAACTTCTCAGCATAAGACTCACTTTCAAAATAAACATCGATTTTTTTGCCTTTGACGGCACTGCCCGTATCTTCCGCTCTGCGGAAACCGATACCCTCAATGTAGACCCACCAGCCGATGGGAATAACCTTCGGGTCAACCGCGATAGTTCTTCCCTCTTGAACCGTCGCACCTGATGCCGTTATCCCATATTGCGGATGACTCTTTGACTTGCCCGTTGATGAAACGCCCGCAGCGTAAGCAGTCAGCGTTACATTCTTCAAAATCTGTTTAGGCTTCAGCTTGTCGCCCCGCTTGGTCGTTACTGTAGAAGAGCCCGCCTTCGCCGAGAGCGTTACTACATTCGTTTCCGGTTTCTTGGTACCGACAGCCACCACTTTATCGACCGACTCCGCTTTCGTCAGCTTGGTAACCATAATCTGGGACACAAGCACCCCATCCGCATATACGTTCTCAAACTGTTTGACTACTTTACCTTCATTGCCGTTCTGAATAAGCTTCAGTTTGCCCTGCTCGAGCTTGGGGTCTTCCTTCTTCACGACCGAAAAGGGAACCGTGTAAGCTTTCTCAGACATTTTCTTCTCGATCCGTGTGACCGTTACACTCATGTTGGACTTCACTCTGTCCTCCAGGGCAGGCCATACTTTATCTTGATTGCGTATCAGTATATCCGCTTGATCGATCACTGCCTTAACCGTTCTTTCTGTCGTGTACAACGTTCTTACCTTGCCGTCTGCCTTCACATGGACCGGTACCGCTTGGTCAATGACGATGCGGTCGCCGTCCTTTATTCCCCCGTTAAGAGGTAAGGACACCTTGTCATACTGCCCTATCGTGATGGCTTGTTCATCCAGTAGGCGTTGAAGGACCCATTGTTTTGTCGAAACAATGGTTTCTTGTCCGTTCACTACTACGGAGACGTGCTTGTCAGCCGTTCCGTACAACAACACCAGAAACATGAAAGTCATAGCGATTGAGATCAGAGCGCTCAGTAATATTAAACGCACGTTCTCATGCTTCCATCGCAATGCGAAAGACATGCTGGATGATCGTTTACCATGGGTATCCTTAAGCTGGAGTGCGCCCACTTCTTCGGTCCTCCTTCATAGCCCCGCCGCCTAGTTACATGATTGCCTTTGACGGTTCTATTGTTTTTGTTGGCGTGATTGCACGCCACTCCTCATTTCCAACCTCGACCTCCATGCTAAACCCTATGTCGTCTTTTTACGCAATATTCAAAATAAAAGAAGCCGACGACGACAGAGGATCTGTTTCGTGGCTTCCCAGATGACGACGGGACATGGATTAAATGCACGAGGTTGATCTCTCTTATAACACTATTACGCTGGCGAGGTTAGCTGTCGGATTCGGGCGAGAGAGTCGCCCTATTCATGGCTGGCATGTCTACCACATGCTTCCATAAAATTCACCCCAAGAAGAATTCAACATTTACTGCCCTTCGTCCGATACGAAGTGTATCAATGTTTGGTTCCCCCGCTCTCCGACTTCGGAGATTAAGCGATATGTTGGAAAAGGAATGCAAGTTTTGAAGCTCTGAGATGAATGATACCGCCTTTTGCTGCTCATTGTAAAGAAGAGATTAATCGCGATTTTAACGAATTTTAAGGAAAATCACGTGAAAAACTGCCAATTTACTGACTCAAAATTAGTTTTTTCACTCGAAATGTCTTGATTGCTGCCTCTTATAGCCCTTTTTCTTTAAAAGCAAAACAATTCTGAGCATTCTCTGTCGTAATTTTCGAGATTTCTTCTACAGTTTTCCCTCTAATTTCGGCAACCGTTTCTGCTACAAGACGGACAAAAGCGGATTCGTTTCGTTTCCCCCTGTAGGGGTGGGGAGCTAAATAAGGAGCATCGGTCTCGATCAAAATACGGTCAAGCGGCACCTGTGCAAGCACCTCTTTGGGAACACGCGCGTTCTTGAATGTGAGCGGTCCACCGAACGAAATATAGAAATTCATGTCGAGGCATTGTTTCGCCGTCTCCCAGCTGCCTGAGAAGCAGTGCATGACTCCGCCCACATCTTTGGCATTCTCCTCTTTCAGTATATGAAGCACGTCCTCATGCGCCTCCCGGTTATGAATCGAAATGGGCATCTTCTTCTGCCGCGCAAGCTGGATCTGCTCCCGGAAAACACGCTGCTGAACGTCCTTCGGAGACGTATCCCAGTGATAATCCAAGCCTATTTCGCCGATTCCGACAACTTTGGGATGATCGCAAAGCGATGCAATCCAGTCCAGGTCCCCGGGCAGCATATGAATGCTTTCAACAGGGTGCCAGCCTACAATCGCATAGATAAAATCATATTGCTCCGCCAGAGCCATTGTCGTGGGAATGGTCTCCCGGTCGAAGCCGATATTTATAATTCTCGAGATCCCGGCAGCACGGGCCCGTTCGATCACTTCCGCGCGGTCCTCGTCGAATTGTTTCGAATCCAGATGGGTATGCGTGTCGATTAACATAAGCAAGTTGATCTCCCTTCTATAATAAGAGCCCGAATCGTTCGCGGATATGCGGCGACAACAGATGTGCCGATTCAAGTAAAGGCTCTTCGGGGTAATACAGATGATATTTGCCCTGATGAATTCCGGTAATCGAGCGGATGATATCCGACTTTCTGGAGATTTCGGACAAGCGGTCATCCTGCCCCAGAAGCAGAATCGGCGGACGTTCATCCTTGTCCATGAAATCATGCCCCAGACGGTATACATCATACGGCATATCGTAGGGAAAGTCGATTTCCAGATGATAGTCCGGATTTAGACCGATCGATTGGAATTGTTCACGAATTTCCTGCCAAAGCTTTTCATCGGCATTGTCCATGGTTATGTATTTATATAGTTTTCGGTTCAGGAATCGGGTGCATAATTCTGCCAGCAGAGAATCCTCCTCCTTCAACCACTGCGTAAAGGCTGTTTGAGCCATGGCTTCGTCCAGCAGGAGATAGTTCTCCACATCCAGCGTACCTTCCATCAGATGCCGGAGCGGTTCGATCATCCATGAGAAAGCATACCCGCCCCCATAAAGCTCGCGCGCTCTGCGAAATATTTGTCGAAGTATAATTTCCGAGCTCCTGGTGACCGGGTGAAAATAAACCTGCCAATACATTTGGTAGCGGGACATCAGATAATCCTCAACAGCGTGCATTCCACTCTCTTTTACAACAATTCGTCCCTGATACGGCCTTAGAACGCGAAGAATGCGTTCCAGATCGAATGTTCCGTAATTGACGCCTGTATAGTATGCATCGCGCAGCAGGTAATCCATACGGTCCGCGTCCATCTGGCTGGATATGAGGCTGACCACAATCGGTTGATTGTACGTTTTGCAGATGACAGCCGCCACCCGTTCCGGCAGGGAGGGGTCGCAGTCGCGGAGAACCTGGTTAATTTCAGTATTCTCCAGTAATATACGGCATGTCCATTCCTCATGATCAGTATCAAACACCTGTTCAATGGAATGCGAGAAGGGACCATGACCCACATCGTGCAGCAGAGCGGCGCATAACGTCACAAGCCTCTCTTCCCTGGGCCAGTCCGTATAACCACCCCGTTCAAATTGGGAAATGATTTTTCTGGTTATTTCATAAACACCCAGTGAGTGCGAGAAGCGGCTGTGCTCCGCCCCGTGAAAGGTCAAATAAGATGTACCGAGCTGACGAATTCGCCGCAGACGCTGAAATTCCCTCGTATTAATGAGATTCCATATCGTCTCATCCTGCACATAAATATATTTATGAACCGGATCTTTAAATACTTTCTCCTCGGCTAGCGAATGATGTCTAGGATTCATCTTTTTCCCCTCCGATGTTCAATTATTCGACATAATTTCTTTTTAATGTGTCGAATTGTGTCGTAAACGCATTACCAAATAGTCAGTATCGTTGTATGATTTATGTAAGGCTATACACCCTATCCTTATGGATAAAACGGAGAAAAACGGCGTATATGCAAGCAGAATCAAGGTTGACTATTATGGGAAACGTTGGTATTATAAAAACAAGAATTAATAGAACTTTGTCGAAAAATGACGAAATAAGTATTTTGAGAGGAGCACGGGATAGATTATGATGAAATCAACAGGTATTGTGCGTAAAGTGGATGAGCTCGGACGTGTTGTAATCCCCATTGAACTGCGCCGTACGCTTGGCATCGGTGAAAAAGATGCCCTGGAAATTTATGTGGACGGCGAACGCATTATGCTGAAAAAATACGAGCCCGCTTGTATCTTCTGCGGTAATGCCGAGAATGTCACTTACTTCAAGGGAAAAATTGTATGTAACGCTTGTTTATCCGAAATGCCAACTCCTGTAACAAAATAAGAGACAAAACCGGAATCATGCGTTATAATATAATTAATCAACTTACATTTGTTAATTCTAACCTTTTTAATACTCCTTGCCTTCCTGAGTTTGCTTATCAGGAAGGTCCTTTTTTTTATGGCCCCAAGAAAGAAACGGCATTCACTTTCGCATGATTTCATTATATACGTCGCGTTTTGCCAACCCTCGATCAACCGCGGTAAGCTTGATGGCCTCTTTCCGATCCAGATTCTGCCCTTCATAACGACTTACATGCTCCTCCAGATTCAGCTCCGTCCACCAGGGCTTGTCATCCCCCTCCAGATCTTTCGCATCCGATGCATCGGCTCCGGCAACGACCAGGCAGTACTCGCCAAGCGGCGGATGTTCACTGAGCCAAGCCAGACATTCCGATATTGTCCCTCTCGCCGCCTCCTCAAATCGTTTCGTGAGCTCCCGCACCATAGCTACGTCACGGTCGCCCCATTGCTCCAGCATAGCCGTGAGGGTTTTGGCCACCCGATGAGGCGATTCATAGCAGATGATAGTCGCATCCTGTTTCCTCAGCTGCTGCAGCCACTCCTGCAGTGCTTTGCGCTCGCGCGGGGGGAATCCTGTAAACAGGAATCTGTCTGTAGGCAGGCCGGATATGATAAGTGCCGACAGCGCCGCGTTTGCCCCTGGTATGGGAACCACCGCGATTTCCTGCTCAGCTGCCGCTACTACCAGCTCTGCACCCGGATCAGAAATGGCGGGAAGCCCCGCATCGCTCACCAGCGCAATTGAGAGTCCCTCAGAGAGAAGACGAATAAGCTCGCTGCCGCTTGCCGATTTATTATGCTCATGATAACTTACCAGCCTGGTCGGGATTTCAAAATGAGTCAGAAGCTTGCGTGTCTGCCGGGTATCCTCCGCCGCAATCAGATCGACTTCTTTCAACGTGCGGATCGCACGAAAAGTTATGTCTTCCAGATTTCCAATCGGCGTTGCCACCAAATAAAGCGTACCCGCTTTCTTGCTCTCTTGATCTTTCGCTTTCGTAAAGCTTTGCTGAACTTTCATGTTGGCTCGATCCTCGTTTCCGGCTGATGATTTCCATAATAGATCTGCATGATCTCTTCATTATATTGACGTTGGCTATTGTAAACGATTAAAGGCGCCAGAAGCTTAACATCGGGCCTGCCGTCGCGTACCGCTTCAATCAGCACCATATTCGCCTCTGCCTCCACATGTGGATGGACGAAGCGGATCCGCTTGGGCTCCAATTTCCATTTTCGAAGCGTTTGCGTAATCTCAATCAATCTTGACGGCCGATGCACCATGGATACACGTCCGCCGGTCCGGACCAGCTTGGCGCAAGCGGCAACAATATCATCCAAAGTCCCGTTTAATTCATGCCTGGCATTCGCAACGTATTCATTCTCATTCCGCTCGCCAATTCCTACCGGCATGTAAGGGGGATTGACCGTAATCGCATCGAAGCTGCCATAACCGCTATGTTCTATATAATAACGAAGATCGCCTTCGTGAATGTGAATCTGACGCTCCAGCTTGTTCCATACCACACTTCTCCTGGCCATATCCGCAAGGCGGGGTTGAATCTCAACGCCCGTGATAGCCGCCTTGGTGCGCGTAGATAACAACAGAGGAATAACTCCATTTCCGGTACATAAATCCAGTATTTTTCCCCGTGGCGGGACCCCGGCGAACCTCGCCAGCAGAACCGCATCCATAGAGAAACTGAACACATCCCGGCTTTGGATGATGTGCAGCTGATGGGTCAACAAATCATCCAGCCGTTCATTCGATTTCAGTGTTCCTTCATTAAATGGATTAGACACGTGCATGATGCCCTCATTTCTTCCCTTATTATTACCCGCTGCAAGCCTTTCTGACATCCCGGCATAATCCAGGAAGGAATATGGTTAATCCGTGTTCTCGGGACATAAAACAAACAAGACCCGGGAAGCCGGGTCTTGTTGTGTAATCATTCCTTATTCAGAAAGGATAGACAGAACAAACAGTCACCCTCCGTACGCAAATGCCCATAGTACAAGTTGCAAATGTGAAATCCTTCATGATAAAGACGGGCAAGATTGTCGTAGCCCTCGCCGACAGCTGCCGCTTGGTCCAAGGGCATATGAGGAGGCAGTTCTACAGTTCCCTGATCGTCGGCAGCAACGGCAGCCTCCGGCTCTACGTGAGTGGAGAGAATCGCCGTTTCGCGCTTAAATATCTTGCGCAGCTGCTGATTCTCGATGCTGAGCCGTTTGTTCTCCTCAAGCAATGCTTTCACCCGCTGCTTGAGCGCGCCCATTTGAACATGCAGGCTCCCCATATTCGTTTCCAGCTCGTCCATTTGGTTAAATATATCCTTCTTGTTCAAGTTCCCACCCCAAAGACTGTTCAGCTTCGGACTTACGGATTCCCGCCTTATTTAATCACGACATCATCCAGCGGCATTTCCTTCGGCTTCCCACCATCGAATAGTTGCACATAAACGGATTTGGTGCCTACGTTTATTCCGGTCACTTTGCCTTCTCCCAGGGAAGTGACAACGACCTTGCCAACGGCCGGAAGCTCTTCCCGGACGCTTTCATAATTATCATGCTCATATTTCAAGCAGCACATTAATCTTCCGCATAAACCGGATATTTTGGTTGGATTCAGCGATAGATTCTGATCCTTGGCCATCTTGATCGATACCGGCTCAAAATCGCCCAGCCAAGATGAGCAGCAGAGAACGCGCCCGCATGGGCCAATCCCGCCCAGCATCTTCGCTTCATCCCGCACACCAATTTGCCTAAGCTCAATGCGGGTGCGGAATACACTGGCCAAGTCCTTCACCAATTCGCGAAAATCGACCCGGCCTTCTGCCGTGAAATAAAAAATGATCTTGTTCCGGTCAAACGTAAATTCGACGTCGACCAGTTTCATTTTGAGCTGATGATCTTTTATCTTATCGAGACAAGTATTAAAGGCATTGCGGGCAGCCGACTTGTTCTCGTCAACGATCTTGGCATCGTTGTCTCCTGCAATACGGATGACTTTCTTAAGCGGAAGGACAACATCCGATTCACCGACTTGTTTGTGCCCAACCACAACTTTACCATATTCAATACCTCTGGCCGTTTCCACAATTACATGCTGATCTTTATCTACCGGAAACTCCACAGGATCAAAATAATATATTTTGCCCGCCTTCTTGAAGCGGACGCCAACGACGTTATACAATCCGTCACCCCTCCTGTATGCGGATAAGCAATTGCTCCAGGGCCAGCTGCGGGGGTACATGAGCACGCATTCGTTTGCCTGCTTCCAGCGTATGCTCCATGCACCGTACCCAACCGTCCGCTGAACGTCCGAATGCATGTTTGCCGATCCAATCCACCTGATCTATAAAAACGAGTGCCTCATGTCTTCCAGCTTGAAAGTGAATCATATCTTTATACCATAATACGAGCAGTGACAGCAGCAGCTGCGGCTGTTCACCAAGTCCCGTCTTGAATACTTGCTGTTGAGCGGATACCATCGCCGCGGTGAATCGGGTCAGACTATCCTTGCCTAATTGTATCACTACATTTCTCATTTCTGCAAACTCATTCTGCTGGATGATCAAGCGGCATGCCTCAAGCCCGGAAGCCAAATGAACGGCAGCCCGCGCCAGGAGCTGTGGAACCTCCTCCGCTACAAGCGTTTGCAGCATATCCGTAGGCGCGAGCGGCATAAAAGGCACCCACTGCGTACGTGAGCGTACCGTCGGCAGCATGGCTTGTCCGTTTTCTGTCAGCAAAATCGCGACCACCAATGTCTGCGGCTCCTCCAGATATTTGAGCAGACTGTTGGCGGCCTGCGGCGTCATCGTTTCTGCACGCTGCATAATATATATTTTACGCTCCGCTCCTGAACTCCGATAAGCAAGTTCACGCTGAAGCTCACGTATCTGATCAATTTTAATTGAACTGCCATCCGGCTCAACCACATGAAGATTGGGCTGATTGCCATGGTCAAACTTGCGGCATGCCAGGCACTCCCCGCAAGCATCACCTTGACCCGCTGTGCAAAATAGCGCTTTGGCGAATTCTTTGGCCATAGCCATTCTTCCGCTTCCCGGAGGGCCGCTGAATAGATAGGCATGCGAGACTTTGCCGCTTCGCAGTGCATGCTGCAGGATTCGTTTCGCCATAGGCTGTCCCGCCAGTTGTGCGATACTCATATGAATAATTCCTTTCCACACTCACCTGCTGCCAACGTACAAAATCTGGCGGCAGCCTTAATATCGATGAAAGCTTCTTCCATTTCAGAGAAGAAACGTAATCCTGCTGAGACTTTCAGGAACTTGAGGGAAGTCCACAAAATTCCACATCTCTCCATTCTAAAAAAACAAATTGATCAGAATCCCCCGTATATCTCCGATCCTTTGCAAAAGCTCCAACCGCCCCGCCTCAGTGTCCAGCAGCTCTTCTCCCATCGATAAGAGCGCCGAGTCCACCTCGTCAAGCAGCTTATAACGTTTTGTCCGGCCGCGCCGGTCAAACCCACGCGTCTCTTTCATGCCAACACCGCGTTTTACGGTATCTTCAAGAAATTTCTTAACCATTCTCCGATAAAGCTGCAGCTCACGCACTGTCATGGAACGCGACAAGCGCTCCCCCTGATTGTGGATATCCTGCAGCTTCTGCTGCAGCTGCTCCATCGTCCGCTGTTCATCCTGATGCATCATGACGTCAGTAAAGTTTTTTGGTTGAGCAGGTTTATAGCCCAGATCCAGCCGGGAACGGTCCTGCCCCAGCGGTCGATAACCCGGATTAATCTTCATCCATCAATCACGTCCAATCAGAAATGTTCGAATCTTTCTACAGGTACAACGAATACGGCGGCTCCGCCAACCTGTACTTCGACTGGAAACGGAATGTAGGCATCGGTTGTGCTTCCCATGGGCGATACGGGCGAAACAAGCTGATCGCGCACCTTGCAGTTGGCGCGGATAACATTAAGTACTTCATGTACCCGTTCATCCTCGATACCAATCATAAAGGTCGTATTGCCTGCCCGCAAAAAACCGCCTGTACTTGCCAGTTTTGTTGCTCTGAAGCCTTCTTGAACCAGTGCATTCGACAACCGGTTGCTATCTTTGTCCTGTACGATCGCAATCACTAATTTCATTGATTATCCCTCCCGAATTATATTGCCATTCGTAATGTTAGAAACAATAAAATGCAGGTTCTAATAAATGTGCAGAACTTTCAAGAAAAACTGCGATATGTGTAAATGTACATGCTCTAGGATGTTAAGAGGACTACTATTATAATTTGACATCGTTTGCAAATAATCCTTTAAAACGCTGTGCGATTATCGAAATGGAGTCATTTAACAGAGCTTCAGGTGAAGTTTCTGCATTTATTCGGACTATTCGACCCGGATTCTGTGCATGCAGCTTTGTATAGCCTTCACGTACCAGATGATGGAAAGAAAGTCCTTCCAGATCGAGGCGATTGATTTCCCTGTTCTTGGCATCATAGATACGCTTAAGCCCTGCTTCCGGAGAGATATCCAGCCATAATGTCAATTCGGGCATCACATCCTCAACAGCAAAACGGTTAATCGACCAAATCTCATCCATGCCAAGCCCTCGTGCATGACCCTGATAAGCAAGACTGCTGTCAACGAAGCGGTCACATATAACAAACATGCCATCGGCAAGAGCGGGTATAATTTTTTCCATCAAATGTTGTCGTCTGGCAGCTGCATATAGAAGAGCTTCTGTTCTGGCTTCCATTGCGGTATTGCCCTGATCGAGAATGACGCCTCGTATTTGTTCGGCAATGGGAATTCCTCCAGGCTCCCGTGTTGTCATCACACGGATACCTTTTGCTGACAGTATACGCGTTAGCCCATCAATGAGTGTCGATTTTCCGGCGCCTTCACCGCCCTCAATAGTCAAAAAAGTTCTCGGTTCCAACATAAGAGCTCCCTTTAGAATCGTTTCTTGTCCCTATCATAACAAAGCAAGCTATAAGCGTAAACGAATTCCTGCCCTATCAGGATCATCATAATGTCCTAGGCCTCCCGAATCACCATTATCGTTTTCAATGTCGGATCCGATATTCCTTGACATTTTGCGCCTATCAGGGCAAGCTCCTTCATATATAAAGCGACATTCTGATGAATCCTTTCTCCAGAATACAAGATGGGGATGCCCGGGGGATAGGGGATAACGGCTTCTGCAGCTATTCGGCCTGCTGCCTCCGTAATATTGATCATTTCCACCTGATCACGCTGTTTCCGCTGTCTGCTGAAGAGTACTGGTTCAGAAATCGATTGTACGGTATCATACATGGATCCTTTTATTTTCGCTTCATTAACATAACTTCTATGAATTACCATATCAAAATTAGTGCCCGTATGAACCTCTTTTCCAATTTCGATGCATGCCTGGATCAGCTTCTCGTTATCCTTAAATGACATCGACATTCCGAACAACAAAACCACATGAATGGAATCGGCCATTTCCGGCCAGCATCCTCGCATCTCAAGCATTTTCTGAAGGTCATAACCGGATAATAATCCGGCTCGATCCTTCATAACAATACGAAGGGGGTCCACCATCATATTCAGACCGTAAGCAGGCAATTCAATCCACCCAGAAGATTCGTTTGCCCACTGCCTGAATGACTCTGCAGCCACTATGCCCTCTTCAAATAAAAAAGGTCCAAAAGTATCAATCATTGCCCGGGCAATATCCAAGGATGCCATAATCGGATAAGAAGGACTGGAGCTTTGGACCATTGACAGTGCATCTCCTAATGCATCACGATCAACTCTGATTCCCTGTACATGCAGCATAGCACCCATTGTAAGAGCGGACAACGTTTTGTGAGTCGACTGTACAACAGCATCAGCGCCTGCCTGAAGCGCTGAACGGGGGAATGAGGGATGCATGCCGTAATGAGCGCCATGCGCTTCATCGACCAGCAGCAGACAGTCATGACTGTGTACAAGCTTTGCATATGGCTCTAAATCCGTACATAATCCATAATAGCTGGGGTTAGTTAGGAATACGGCTTTTGCCTCTGGATATCGGAGAAGAGCTGCCTCTATATCAGACAATTTTGGAATTGCATGCAAACCTGTTTCTGGATCTGTTTGTGGAGAAAGAAATACCGCTCTTGCCTGTGCAAGCATTAATCCATTTAGAACGGACTTATGTACATTTCTTTGTAAAATAATAAGATCTCCTGGGTTGCAGCTGGCCATTATCATTGCCAGGTTTCCAGCTGTACTCCCTCCAACCAGAAAATAAGTGTGCTCTGCACCAAATGTTGCCGCAGCCAGACGCTGAGCCGCAGCAATTACGCTTGTGGGCATATGAAGATCGTCTGTCACTGACAGCTCTGTCACATCCAAGGCCATAATCTCTTGAAATATCTGAGCTGCATCTGTATCAAGCTTTTGCAGTTTATTTAAAGATTGGCCATATTTATGGCCTGGAACATGATAACTTATTGGAAATGAGCGGTGCAGGTCCATTAACGTTTCATACAAGGGTGCGTGGAATAATGGCTCAATAGTAGTCATAAGAAATATAAATTCTCCTTTTAGATAATTAAACTGTAAATATAAAAGCTAAGCACTTGACCATTTCACAAATAATTTACAAATTATTATAATATAACCAAATAAGGGGTGTAAACAGAAAATAAATCCTCGCTATCCCGATTGGACTTCCTTTTCGAGATCTGCGAGGATTGACTATGCTAATGCCATCCGGATCACAATCAGGCATTCTTTTGAACCCAAATTTGCTTCAGCTGATGAATAAAGAAAGGGTATTTTGCATCTTGGACTTCCGTTCTGACCATTTCCACTTCGCATGATTCACAAATGAATTCATCAATAATTCGCAGACCTTCCTGCTTATGATGCCCGCAAATAATGCAACAGCTTCCGATTGCTTCTTCCATCATTCTTCACCTCGCCTTTACAAGAAATTACTCATTGCTACTATTATGCCACATAGTCTAGCATCATATACTTGTTTCATAGCCCGTTTCAAATAGCCCTACATCATATGATACACGAGTGAAAAGGGTGAATGGTATCTAAATATGTTGCCTTTGCTCCGCTCTTCAAAAAATGAATGCAGTTTCCGATACATTCTCTAGTAGGATGGAGGGGACATTGTCACAATGAGAGGCACGCTCGCTGAGCAGGAAAAAGCCACAATTTATCAATACCAGCTGATCCGAAAAATCGTTGTGCGCAAAGAGCTTATATGGAGCTACTTAAGCGCAGCATTCATCATTTCGATCATTCAATTAGCCTTGTATCAAGTAGACGGTGCAATTGCACTAGCCCTGGGACTGATCGTAACTCAACTGATCCAATTCATAATTATTCGCTTAACCTTGATTCGTGTGGATGAGCCGGATAACCGCCGGTGGGGCTATCGATTGATATTGCCCTGGGTCGGATATATCCCAATTGCCCATATTGAGCTTGCTCTCTTTCGTCGTCTGCAGCGTCATATGTTCTGGCTGGGGCTGTGCGCGATTGGCGTTGCTTACCCTTGGGCTAATGAAGCTCAGATGATCAGCTTGGTATGCTGGCATTTATGGACATTGGCACCGCGGGTTGTCCTGCTTCGTCAGTTGCGGAAAGTTCGCCGTGACGGTGTTCTCCGCATCCAGGCAGCCGATGTAAGCTATTATCATCGTTAGTCAATTGATTATAAGTAGAGGGTGCTCAGAGGCACCCTCTCTTCTTTATGTAAGGACTAAGCAACAAACATCTTGAATTAAAAATTAATACAAGTAGACCATAGAGACAGGAAACAAAAGATAAATATTGCGCAAATATTAGTATAGAGTATTTTCTTGAAAAAAACGGATAATCGTGCACAGCACATGGTGTCGCATGCGTTCCGGTTATCCAGTAAAATAATTATATGAATGTTATAAAAGAAACAGCTGTTATTGGACAATAAATTATGCTGCTCCTCCAGTCGGCAGGAAGTACCGGCAGGAACTTTGTCATACAACATGCATTAGTTAAACAACTTCTGAAAACAACAAGCGAGAAACAAGCCAGCAGACAACAAAAAACCGACCGCAGAACTGCGGTCGGCTTCTCGTGCTTGGCAACGTCCTACTCTCCCAGGACCCTGCGGTCCAAGTACCATCGGCGCTGAAGGGCTTA
>NZ_JBWDNQ010000044.1:0-6814 GCF_056269285.1 Paenibacillus sp. JT31N11 | reverse complement strand
TTTGTGCCTTCTCAAGCGACCACCGATTGGAGCTGACATGTCCCACAAGGTGCTGTATCTGAGCCGTTACATCTTTCTCAGACAGGGCTAGCACCGATTGAGAAGTTGGGTACAGTGCAAGGAAACGAAGTGACACTTTCGAATAAAGGTCACCAAACACGCCATGATATTCTGGAAAGACTTGATCCAGCACAGCCTGGAACTGCAGCTTTGCTTGGACATACATATCCGTCAGAGATTCATACTGCCGTGTCAGGTAACGCAGATTCATCAGGTACTGACCTCGTTTTTTGGAAGGCTCCAGCTCTTCTTTATAGAACAATTCCCCCAGTTGGTACGCATCTGCAACATCCGTTTTCACTTTGCGTAAATGGGTCTTTTTTGCTTGGTATGAAATTAACGGATTGATGACAATGTACAGGTACTGATGCTCATCCAAGAACTGAACGACTGGGCTGTGATAATGACCTGTTGCTTCTAGCACCACGGCTGGACGCTGGCCCGTAAAGGATTCCAGGTCTTGAGCATAGCGGAGGAAGGACGCTAATCCCTCCAGATTGTGCTCAAATCGGAAGGTCTTACCGTGGGGCATTCCTCGATCTGAAAAAGCTTGTGCATGACTTTCTCCTTTCGATACATCCAATCCAATGACAGGGTTCATTTAACCACTCCTCATATGATAGTAGCCGGCAACCCCTACCCTTCTTGTCGTCCACATTATCGCATGTGATTCGGGATCATCGTCCCAAACAGCCTAATCATGGTTTAACAAGTAGGGGGGATGAACTGTATAGCTCTCGGGATCCCAGTCCCACGGGCACGAACGTTCAATCCCCGGCTATCGCTATCTTACGACCACATAAAAATGAGGTCCACCAGAAAGATCTGGTGACCTCATAATACGAACGGGTACGATAGCTCAATGCATATTACGGCAGCCGGTCATCAGATCAGCTGCCGTTGTCCGTTGACGGGCAGGTTAGCTATGGGGGAAAAGTATACTGAAATTGGGATTGTTTTTCAACTAACGGTACAGGTTCTGTAAATGTGGCGGTAACTTATGATCCTCTACGTGCTTGTAACTAATGGTCTTAACGTCTCCCTTTACACCGATAAGAAATTTAATCTCGTCGACACCTACGATTACGTGAGCACCGACAAATGGCATTACTACAACGGTCAAGGAGTAGGTTGTTTTGTTCGCTGAAGCTGATTCACACGTTATTTTCGTACCAAAAAACGGTGCGTAAGTCGGCGGATACACTAGTACTTTTCCATAATACTTATTGATTTCAGCCGTTATTTCTGGACCTAATAGTCTTGCGATAACTGCGTTGCATACAGCTTCATCTTCGTTTGGCATTGCCGATACAGTGGCAGGTTGACTAGATAACAATATACTGGTGGCAAGGATGAATTTTAACATTAGTCCTCCATGGAAAGTTTTGAGGTTATTATTCCCATTTATTATTTGAAAATTACTAAAAGTGGGTGGCGGGCTGTTGAGCTCCTTCGGTATAAAGTGTTGAGATTTGTAAATGTCCTTTGTAGGAACGGCAGCTGCAGATAACTCGCAGCTGCCCGTTTTTAAGTTTTGTCTGGTCAATACGAAATAACTTCTTGTCTTTTATCGATATATTTTTCCCGTCCCTCGACACAACGAGACTGTCGGTCAATCTCCGCGGCAGCTTAACGGTTTTACTAAGCTCTAGTAACCGTAACAATAACGATCTTGATTTTATAACTCAAGATGACGACTTCCTGTTTGATGGTTAAAATTACGTTTCTTTGCTAATAATAAATTCTAGAGCTGTTCATATTTAGCCGAAGAGGTGGATTTGTTCATGCGCGACATTCATTTGGTTCCAGTTTCCTATATCCCATCAGAAAATCTTGAATTCCCCATGATTGCCAACCTCCAAACCATTACACCGAATCAATTATTTTACGTAAGAAATCATTTTGAATACCCAACAATCGATATAAACACCTGGTACCTTTCAATTGAAGAATTAGTGGATCAACCAATTAAATTTACGTATGCTGATTTGAAAAACATGAATAAGGTCACGCTATCCGCTACACTAGAGTGTGCAGGAAACAAACGTTCGTTATTTGAAAGGAAAGCACAAGGTAACCAATTCAAGCTCGGTGCGATAAGCAACGCCATTTGGGGAGGCGTTCGACTGAAGGATGTATTAGACCAAGCAGGAGTATCCCCAAGTGCGACTGAGATTGTTTTTGAAGGATTAGATTATGGTCAACGAAATGACATGGATGGACAAGTATTTTTCAAAAGAAGTCTTCCTGTTGCCAAGGCACTTCACCCAGATACTTTATTGGCTTATGAAATGAATGGTGAACCGCTCTCCGATAAACATGGTTTTCCAATAAGACTAATTGTGCCTGGATGGTATGCAGTTGCGTCTGTTAAATGGCTGCGTAGGATCAGAGTTGTAGATCAGCCATTCAAGGGACCATTTCAAAGTATAGATTATGTCATTCTAAAAAAAACAAACGACTACAAACATGCACTACCGCTATCACCAGTTTTAATCAATTCGACGATAGCATCTCCTACAGAAGAGGAAGAGATGGCTGTTGGCAACTACGTGGTACAAGGGTATGCTTGGGCTGGCGAGCATTCTGTAACGAAAGTAGAAATTAGCACAGATGGCGGGACACTCTGGACTGAAGCAAACATACTTGATCCTGATGTTCCCTATTCATGGAGGAGATGGTCTTTTGCGTGGGATGCACAAAAACCAGGTCAATACACGATTATGAGCAAGGCAACGAACGATCATGGAGAAGTTCAACCGCTTAAGGCTGAATGGAATGTAAAAGGTTACCAAAATAACTCCATCCACGCCGTAAATGTTCATGCGATAACCCCTAACTTGGTAAATTCAGTCAATAATATTCTGCAGAAAACAAAACAACAAGGAGTGTTTGAGATGCTTACATTGGAGATTGCGAAACAATTGCTCGAGGTTGCCGAACAGAAAGCCCGTCAAATGGGACTCGCCTTCGATATCGCAATCGTCGACGCCGGGGCGAACTTGGTCGCCTTCCACCGGATGGACCATGCCCGGATCGCCGGGATCGAAATCTCCAAGGGGAAGGCCTGGACGAGTGTAGCTATGCAAATGCCCACGGCTAACTTAGCCCAGTCGGCGCTTCCCGGCGGTCAACACTATGGGGTCAACACGACAAACCAAGGGAGGGTCACCATCTTGGGAGGCGGCATCCCACTCGTTCGCGAAGGCATGACCGTCGGCGGTATCGGCGTCGCCGGAGGCACAATGGAGCAAGACATGGAAGTGGCCAATGCCGCCGTTCAAGCATTCGCCGCTGTAGTAGGAATGAAATAGCAGTACAAAAGAGACAATTTTACCGCCTTTTCAAAAGGGCGGTTTTCTTTGTTCAAAAATCAACATTCGAATTTAACATAGGCAAAATATAAAACTTCGTGACCATCGCAAGCAAAAGTACCAATTCGTTAATTTATTGAAGGGAAACAAGACGTCCAATTGCTCTTTGATAATTCTAAATCTATTCAGCAAATGTAAATGAAACAATTGCACAAATAATACGTTAGGATATTAATAGGAGGAATTGATAAAAACAATGAAGCACGCTCAAAGCCAAATAACCCTTCAATATTTAACTGGAAGGTTTTTTAGTCTCAAAAAAATTTCTTGGGGTTCTGCCCCAAACCCTTTCCACACCGGAGGGCAGGTGGTCTTTACCAAGACCACCAAACGATAGGATCTGGGGCAGTAGAGCGTGGTTGGTTAGGTTGTTAAGAGTTAGCGGTGGCCTCGTATTACGAGCGGGCAGGATTGCTAAAATAAATTTTGCTGGGTATGTGAAGAGAATAAGGATTAAAGATAGACATGGGAGTGTTTAAAATGAATGATAAAATCCTTTCCAATGATATTGAACCGACTTGCCATTATCGACGTGCACTTGAGGTGGTTTCAAGTAAGTGGACTGTCCTTGTTTTCTATGAGCTGGAGGATGGGAAAAAGCGTTACAGTGACCTGAAAAAGCGAATTGAAGGCGTGACACAAAAAATGCTGACCCAGACTTTACGCCAATTGGAGAGGGACGGATTAGTAAAACGCCATGTTTATCCATCCGTTCCCCCTACCGTTGAATACTCACTAACGCCTTTAGGCGAAAGCTTAATTGAACCGATGAGAATGCTGCACAGATGGACAGATTCTCATTACGATTCCGTATTGCATGCGAGACAAGTTTATGACCAAGAGAACCCGTGAACACAGCTCTCTGGCAGTGGTAATATTGATGTTTCTTATTCCAGCGTCTGCAGTTCCCTGCGGATTAGTTCATAAACGTCATGTCCGTCTTCAAACACATCCGTCATGGCATAGAATAAATGGATCATGCCGGGATACCGCTTCAACGTAACTTTGACGCCGCTTTCGATCAGTTTTTGCCCATACTGTTCACCTTCATCGCGTAATGGATCGTATTCGGCGGTCACGATTAAAGCCGGTGGCAATCCGGCAACATCTCCGAAGAGAGGCGAGGCGAGCGGGTTGGTTCTGTCAGAATCGCTGCCCAGATAATGACCGGCACAATAGTTAAGGAGTGCACTGGTCAGAAAATAGCCTGTACCGTACGTGTGCTTCGATTCATAATCGCCGGACCAATCTGTCAAGGGGCATAACAGAATTTGAAAAGCGATGGCAGGAGTGCCTTGCTTGCGGGCGAGTTGTGCTACTACTGCAGCCAAATTCGCTCCGACGCTTTCACCAGCAACGACAATTCTATCGGGGTCCATTCCGAGCGAAGTAGCATTTTCGTATACCCATTGTGCCGCATACATCGCTTCATCGACCGGGACTGGGAATTTATGCTCCGGAGCAAGGTGGTAATCCACGGATACGACAGCATAACCGGTTGTTACAGCTAACTTGATGCACATTGGGTCGTAATTCTCCATCCTGTTCCATACGAAACCGCCTCCATGATAGAACAATATAACAGGCAATAGCTTCTCTTCCGTTGGACGATAAATTCTCACGGCAAATGTTCCATGCGGACCGTGAAGTTGTACATCTTCCGTACCTGCCAAATCAAAGTTCTCGGAGATGGAATTAGCGACAGCGACTTTTCTGATTTCTTCTGGTGTCATATTATGAAGGGCAGGGAATCCTGAAATATCCTCCAGAAACTTTCTTGTTTGCTCAGGCATGCTCATATGCTTTACCTTCCTTCTCTTTATTAATGATTATCAAACCGTAATTCAACATTAATTCATGAACTGATTCTTGTTAAGAAGGCACTTTAAAGTGGCCTACAAACTTTGAAGTGCATCGAACCCTCCGTCATACGGCATAAACAGGAGCTTAAAGAAACAGCTGACGGTCCCCGCCGAATTATGATGCAAGTTGCGTCCGACTACTTTGTTTAACCTATCTTTTCAAGGGACGGTTTTCTTTTGGTTGAAATTCAACTATAAACGAAAAAGAGCCTTTTTCTTTAATGATTCCTGTCTTAGAGTAAGATTGTTTAGGTCTTAACAGCAAGTTAACCCATTACGCTAACGGGTACGATAGCACAATACCGAAGGGCTGCCGCGCGGCAGCTCTTCGCTACGTTAACGACAAGTGATATAATTCTATATGCTATCAATGAGTAAGGTGGTGGTTAGGTGGACGCTGAACTTCTCCTAAGATGGGAGCAAGAACATAGTGCAACAAAGCGTACAATTGATGGTTTCTGGAACACTTTTCGTTGTTGGAAAAAAGAAAATAAAGATGAGTATCATGATTTATTTATTGGCAAGTTGGATGTGGATTTCATTTTTATTGATGTAGTATCGATTAGCTTAAAACAATATTATGATCGTGAAGGAGCTGCCATCTTTTGTTCACTCCGAATACACTATCTCAAAACAATGATTGGGACCTATGATA
The DNA here is from genome assembly GCF_056269285.1 of Paenibacillus sp. JT31N11. Classification (NCBI taxonomy): domain Bacteria; kingdom Bacillati; phylum Bacillota; class Bacilli; order Caryophanales; family Paenibacillaceae; genus Paenibacillus; species Paenibacillus sp. JT31N11. Next base: position 863 of record NZ_JBWDNQ010000044.1, on the reverse strand, counting down.
TGGAATTCCTGTTGGATGGCTCAATAGCAGATGATTACTTGTCATTTGAGGACAGGAGCACCCTTCATCGGATGTTGGCGGCAGATAAATATGGCTTACGTTTTGCACGAAAAGCAGTAGCAGAAGGGATCGAAGAGGAAGTAATAAAAAGTATTACAGGACTTGAAAAGGACTTTATCGCCATTTTGAAAAGAAAGTCATTGAGCTAATGGGTACGTTAGTGGGGAGCTTGCTATGTAGTGGCTCCTTTTTCGTTTGTTGAAGTAACGGGAGGATAGTTTAACTAACTTTTATGTTAGCTTGTGAATAAATCTGCTTACTGGGGTTGAATTATGATTAATTCGGCTGAAGAATTTGTAAGGTTAAGGCTTAGTGATAACATTGAGGAATACCTTAAGGCTGCATGGGATGAAGCACCTTTAGATGTTTGGTTAGAAGTGATTGTAACGTATCCTGAAATGCGTGAATGGGTAGCACATAATAAATCAATTCCTGTTGAGATTATGGAAATTCTAGCTGACGATGCAGATGAAAGGGTTAGATTTAATGTTGCTACCAAAAATCGACTGCCTGAAAACTTGCAATTAAAACTAGCAAAAGATTTAAACTGCTCAGTTAGACAACGAATTGTCTGTAACAAAAAAGTGACTTTACGAGTATTAAGCATTTTATTAAACGATGAGGATGAAGATATAAGAGTAAAGGCGATGAACAGGATTGATGAAGGACGACACAGGTAAGTGTTCCGCTAACGGGTACGATAGCATTCCTGTAGAGCGTTAAATTACCGCTTTGCAAAAAAACGAGCGCCTCGGTACGATGGGAGTACGCAACGGGTCATAGCCCTTTAAATCCCATCATCC
>NZ_JBWDNQ010000045.1:0-6546 GCF_056269285.1 Paenibacillus sp. JT31N11 | reverse complement strand
GCTTAACGACCTTCCTCACCAGCCGTAAGAATAGTATAGAACACCGCACCAAAATTTTCATTACTCTGTGGTGCCCCGAGAGGGGCATGGATGGCTAACGGGTACGATAGCTCAATCGAGACATGAAGGCGGCTGGCCAATACGACATGTAAAATTAAAGCCAATATTTTATACGAAGGGAATATTTGCAGTGGATATTGTAAAAGAAATGAAGGCTCATGGTCTTTACATTCGTTTTGAACTAGGACTCGAAAATTTGATGGGTGAGGCATATCGGTGCGAAGGTCTACGTCGCGCGAGTGCCATTTGTCGTTCAATTTTCGATCCTGAAGACGATGTGATTTTTATGCATCGCACCACCTATGGTACAAATGAAAAACGAGTCAGTAAAATACGATTAAAACGCTTTTTCAAAACGCGATTGAAGCAAACGCGATCGTGCACTTTGCCATATGAGTTTGATGAATCGGATGACGAACTCTACACTAAAGAATGGGCTGTTGAAGTTAAAGCGAAAGAAATCCGAATGCCGTATGTACTTGAATCCATTGAAAATGCCGATTTCATGCGTAAACCGACGTCTAGCGGTCGGATTTACCTGTATAACAAAACAAAAGGTATTTTGTTTCACATGTATGACGATCGCGGCTGTGATGTTTTCAGTTACGACAAAGGCACTCTTTTGCCTCTCTACCATCTACACCGAAAATGGATCCTAGATTTTAACCGATACGAAATTGACAGCCTTTTCTGTGAAGGACTCACCGGTATCATTGAAACGGACGAGGAAAGAAAGACTCGATGGGAATTTAACGACAATAAAGTTACTGATTCCGGAATCAATCTTAGGCGAGTTAATACCTGTCACATATCACATCATTTCGAGATTCCGTCCGTGAACGCCGATAAGTTTGCAATAGAAATCGCGTTCACGTCATTCGCGATTCGGCGGATTTCCATAACAGATGACCGGGTCACGTTTATAGCTACCAAAACGCAAGCCATAGCGCTTATTGATTATCAGACGCACCTCATGAGTATGTACGGAAAAAAATATGGGACCTATGCCGGTTGGAGCTATGAGAAAACAGTTTGATTCAGTGGAGGTCAACAAAACAGCCTTCAGGAAGAATATCGAGCTGCAGAAATATTAGCTCAAGCCATTTCAAGGAGTGAAATTATGTCTCAGGGTTCTAACGGATTGTTTTCAATATTACCCATCGCCATGTTTATTGTTTACGGATTATTCATTCTGCTTGGATTATATAGCCTTTATCTATTCATTAAACTTGCGATTAGAGGAATAGCAGCGCTAGATATATATCTAGATGAAAAGAGAAACAGGCGTTTGTAGAATTAAATCATTGAACTAACGGGTACGATAGTTGAGGAGCTTGCTAAGTCGAAGCTCTTTTTTTTGTTTGTTGAAGTAATGGGCAGTTTTCGTCAATGAGTATAACTAAAGGTCGAGCTTAAAAGTAAACATCGTCTTAAAAAAAGACGGTGTTTTTTTGTTTTGTCGGGAATGGGATAAAGTTCTTGTCATTTATGACATCAAGTTCTTGTCAACACCAAATGTAGGAGGACAAAAACATATATGCTATTGGATCCGCGCGCTGCGCGGCTTCTTTGTTTTATGGATATATATTCTTGTCTTTTGCCATGGACAAAAACATATATCCTTAGCCGCGTTTGAGACTTAGAGGGGCCAATGTGGCAAAATTGCGTATTCCGAAAATCATTGATCACCTATTCCTGTAATTTTATCCACCAAATCAGGAAAGGATTTATAGATAAATTTATATTTCATGATTGCTCCGAACCAGCCACAGAGGCTCGTTCTTCACAATGTAAGATCACAGGCATCCGATTATGAATATCAGCCATTAGGTTGTTTGGCTCCGTCATGATTGTCGAATTCGACATGCGTTTGTCCCCAACCAGACAGCGAGCTCATAATCGGAATGAGAGTCTTGCCGTAATCACTAAGAGAATATTCCACTTTAGGAGGAACTTGTGGAAATACGGTTCTGATGACGACACCGTCATCTTCCAGCTCCCGAAGTTGTTGGGTAAGTATTTTTCGTGTAACGTATGGCAAAGCGCGCTGTAATTCTCCAAAGCGCTTAGTTCGGCTGATCAGGTGCCGAAAGATATGGGGCTTCCACTTTCCGCCGATTACGGCCAGAGCCGCTGCGACAGGACAGAAACGATTTTCCTCGTCCATATTCTATCCTCCATTGTATCAAAATGAATACTATGTTTCTCAAAAGTGCGTACTTTAATGAATCTGTTCAAGCAAATTATAATATAAGCAACACTAGTTGAACATATTTAGTTTACAGTTGGCGTTGTTAAAGAGCAAAGCATTGAGGCAGAATCTTTAAACAAGGGAGAGAATTCTAATGTCAAAATCATTGATGAAGGCAGTGCGTGTACATGAATTCGGCGATCCGGGTGTGCTGAAATTGGAAGATGTGGGACGTCTGGAGCCGCAATCCGGCGAAGTTCTTGTCCGTGTTGTATATGCGGCAGTGATCCCACTGGATTGGAAAATTCGCAGTGGAATACTAAAGGATTTATTTCCCCAGCCGCTGCCGTATATTCCGGGAGCAGTTTTTTCCGGCATTATTGAATCCGTGGGCGATAATGTAACGGAATTCAAAGCGGGCGACTTCGTTTTCGGTAAGATGAAAGGATCTTATTCAGAATTAGGGATCGTTTCAGTTTCAGAACCATATTTAAACGGGATGTTTCATGTGCCCAAAAATCTCAAGCTTGAAGATGCAGCGACGATTGGAGCAGGAGCCGAATCAGCATGGAAGGCTTTGTTCACAGAAGGAAACTTAGAATCCGGTCAGACCGTACTGATTCATGCTGCGGCCGGTGGGGTAGGACAATTCGCTGTTCAACTTGCTAAATGGAAAGGCGCCAAAGTTATCGGCACCGCTTCGAGCGTTAATCTCGATTATGTAAAATCATTGGGTGCGGATCAAGTGATTGATTATACGACGACTCCATTTGAAGAAGTCGTAAAGGATGTCGATCTGGTATTAGATATGGTTGGGGGAAGTACGCAAGATCGATCATGGTCAGTATTGAAACCGGGTGGATGCCTCGTCTCGTTGGTGCAGCCCCCCTCCCAAGAGAAAGCACTCGGATTCGGAGTGACAGCCAAACTTAGCACCGCGTTTCCTACGTATGAAGACAATCAAGCGGTAGCGCAACTGCTGGCGGATGGCACAATCAAAGCGGAAATTGACAGGATATACCCGCTGAGCGAGGTAAAAGAGGCACACATACGAAGTGAGGGCAGGCATAGTCGCGGAAGAATTCTATTAAGTGCTAATCCCGTATGATCCTTGAAATTGGATATTTGACTAATCCAATTGATGGCGTTTCTAAGCCTAAATCAATCCAGCAATGAAAAATTTGGCGATCGCTAGGAAGAGGGAATGAACGATGAAGATTATTGTTTTCGGAGCAACGGGAAATACGGGAAGAAGGGTACTGGACCGAGGCGTTACTAGGGGGCATGAAATGACCGCCTTCGTGCGCGATCCCGAGAAACTTTATGAGCAGCAAGGCGAGCAGATCGTGGGGCAAGTGAAGGTGATCGCAAAGGACATCATGGATCCGGAAAGCGTCTACGAAGCGCTATCGCAGCAAGACGCCGCTATTATCGCAGCCGGTCATGCCGCCCAGGGAGATGAGTTTTTTCGTATCGTCGATAACATCGTCAGCCAGTGTGAAAATAACACGCGGTTTTCCGGACGGGTATGGTTAATGGGAGGCGCCGGGCTGCTCGACATTCCTTATACCGATCTGATCGGCAATAATTTGCCCGGGTTCCCGCCCATGTACCAAACTCACAATCGGAATCTGGACCGGTTGCGGCAGACCAAGCTCGATTGGTCCGTCATGTGTCCGGGGACGATGGTCGAATCGGCCGATCTTCCGTCGTCCGTTCGTTTGCATGTGAGCACAGAAATTTTGCCCGTGCCTGTTCCGGAGACCATCAAGGACTTCTCTGAAGCCGATGTTGCCGGCCACCTGTTCAGCCGGTTAAAGGAGCTGGATGTCGCTTACAATGATGTAGCGAACTGTATGCTGAACCACCTCGATCTTGCAGGGCCGTTTAAAGGCAAAAGAGTCGGTCTCGCTTACCAAAGCGAGCTGCCGGTAAGCTGAGCGCGGAAGGAGACGGCCCTTTATGTTCGGATTGCTGCTCGTTTTGCATATACTCTCGGCGATTGCTTTCATGGGCTTCGCTTTCCTCATCCCTGCCATTCGCAGGTCCGCCAAAACCGCCAGCCAGCTTCGCTTTGTCTTCGATATCACGGCCAAGCTCTCCTGGCTTCCTAAAATAGGCGGAGCCGCGCTGATCGCGACCGGGATTGGGCTCATGATCATAACCGGCATGGGACTGTCCCAAATGTGGTTGAATGTGTCCATCCTGTTGTCGCTGCTCCTGGTGGTCGCGATTGACGCATTAATCGAGCCTCGTTTGAAAAAAGTCGCGAAGCTCGTGGCGTCAAGCCGTGGGGATGAGGTTCTTGCCGAGTTCTCCTACGCGATGAAAAAGATCGCGCCGCTAGAGTCGGCGGCGCAGCTGCTGATGATTGCAGTTATCGTGCTGATGGTCATCAAGCCGTTTTAATCTCTGCCATCATAGCCGCTCTACGACCAGCCCTTCGGGATATTGAAGGAAATAAAAAGCAGATTTCCCTCACTCAACTAACGGGCAGATTAGCGCAATAAACACGAGAAGACGGCAGTCGGTGTTACGGCTGCCGTCTTCTCAACTAACGGGCAGATTAGTGTATTAGTAGTCAAGCATAAAATACATTCAATGAAATGTTTGTATGCAGTATGTTCGAGGGCAATTTCCGAATGTTGACCTAGAAAAGCATCATGTGTTAAGATTTCCTAAATTGATAAGAACGGAGGGGTTACGTGTGGCTAACTAATTTTTCGATATATTCTTTGCACAATGAATTAAGTAGCGGTTTACGGCTATGTTGTGTGCATAGTAATCGAAGAATGGTTTGCCTTCACGGTAACCTAGTTTAGTGATATGCGATTTGGAGGTAGGGTAACTCTATCCTCATTTCGTATAGACTGAATTTAAAGAAAATGAAATGAACCTATTGATTTAGGTGATGGAACTGCGAGTCCATCATAAAGTTCATTTCCAAATTCTTTCGATTTCTGTAAGCACAGGCCGATACCCTGTGTTTTTTTATTTTATATAACACTGGAGGAATTCTACATGAACGAACAACTAATAAAAATTAATGGAATTGAAATATGTACCGATAGTTTCGGAAATCGAGTTAATCCGGCCATTTTGCTGATTATGGGCGCCCAAGCCTCCATGGTCTGGTGGGAAGAAGAATTCTGCCGACGTTTGGCAGATAAGGGACGTTTTGTAGTTCGCTATGATAACCGCGATGTAGGACGTTCTACAACCTACGAACTTGGTCAACCGGGCTATACTTTCGAGGACATGGCAGATGATGCCATTCGAGTATTGGATGCTTATGAGATTGAGCAAGCGCATATCGTAGGCATTTCCATGGGTGGAATGCTGACTCAAATGATAGCACTGCGGCATCCGGAGAGAGTTCTAACCATTACCCTACTATCAACGTCCAATTTCGCTCCGGATCTCCCCCCGATGGAAGTAAGGGTTATGGATTATTTCTCTAATACGACGGGAGCAACAGATTGGGCGAACGAAGAATCGGTTGTCGAATTTACGGTTGGTAAATGGAGAGTTCTCGCAGGTTCAAAGCATCATTTCGATGAGAAAAGAATTTATAAATTGGCAAAAGAAGAAGTGAAAAGAAGCAACAATATGGCCAGCATGAATAATCACGGCATGCTGGCAGGTGGAGAATCCTATCTGGTTAGGACGGGTGAAATAAACGTACCCGCTCTGGTTATACACGGTACTGAAGATCCGATAACCCCTTTTGAACACGGAAAAAATCTTGCTAACGAAATTCCGGGTGCGGTTTTACTGACATTGGAAGGTACGGGGCATGAGCTTCACTATGACGACTGGGATTTAATAATCGTTTCTATTTCAAATCACACTTCGTTACCTAATCGATTAAGCTCCCTCGGTACGTTATAGTTTTCTCACGAATGCTCGCTTATTCGCAGGATTTCACCACAGGATGAATTGTAACCCGGATGGAATGGGACGAGAGCCGTCAAATTGGAAACCGACGCGCATGCGGGAACAGAAGGGGCGAGTTTTCGCTCCTCTTTTTTGTTGCTCTGCTGCACGCTACTCCACATAACCTCCGGAGGCTTTCACTCCCATTTCTCGACGGGTCAATGCCCTTTCATTCCTTCGTTACGCCTATCCAGAGGGTGGAGGCCGGTATTCCTAACGGTACGGGTCTATGCCCTTTTGTTTAACGCAGTCCGGTACTCCGTGCAATCTTGAGATCCTGCGAATAAGCCAATTTTCGTGGGATGGTGAAGCGGCTAAGCAACCTGTTTCATAGGAAGAGCTCGATTCGGTTCGTAAGC
>NZ_JBWDNQ010000025.1:0-64562 GCF_056269285.1 Paenibacillus sp. JT31N11 | reverse complement strand
TCCTAAGATGATGGGATTTAAAGGGCTATGACCCGTTTCGTACTCCCATCGTACCGAGGCGCTCGTTTTTTTGCAAAGCGGTAATTTAACGCTCTACAGGAATGCTATCGTGAGCGGTATGCTGCGATGCCGTCATGGAGCTTACCGCGATCAATCCGGTCAAGGCCAGCTTTGCGGCTAATTTATACGAGTGTTTCGATTTTTTCATACATAGAATTTCACCTCTAATTTTCATTGGAGACAAGCGACGGTTGAATTACAACCTTATATTACCTAGCCCAGCCTCGACAGGAATGACAAAACGGTAACGAAACAGCTACAATTACGTAACGAAGGATCCTGCCTGTGTTCGCAAGGAGATTTTGATTGATGCATCGCCAGAGCAAGTATGGGATGCTGTCAGCGATGTAGGTACCGTCCATCGTCGGTTGGTTCCCGGCTATACCGAGAATACGATCATGAATGGTCACGAAAGAACGCTCATTCTGCCCAAAGGCGGCACGGTTCGCGAGATCATCGTGTCCATTGATCCGCAGGAACGCCGGATGGCCTATGCGGTAAAGGAAGGAAGCATGCCGCTGCTGCATCATCATGCGTCCTTTCAAGTCTCTCCCCATGACGACAGCAAAGCTAGGCTCGTTTGGATAACCGATTTTCTACCCGAACATCTTAGCATCGAAATTCACGCACGGATGCACCGCGGAGCGGAGGTTATGAAGGAAACGATCGAGGCTGAAGCAAACAGTGTTCGTCTATGAAGTTTTAGGTCGTTGCGGCTTATCCGAATATCGGACACTATAAGACTTATCCCGATTTTGCCATCAACGCCGAACAGCTCGTATAAGTCTGGCTTTCTTAATCATCCACCTCGAGAAGCATTCTGGCAGTCGCAATACGGCTGCTCTATAAAGGGTAGTGACAGTATTGGTCGGGAATGTTATAAAGTTCTTGTCATTGAACTTTGACAAGAACTTTATAACATTAAAACAAAAAGCCGCAACTTATGCGGCTTTCAATGTTACTATGTTCTTGTCACCCGACAGCTACCTGCTTTGACAAAAACCCAGGGCTTTCCACACTTCCATGGAGAAAGCCCTGATAGATCATGCCATTCCTGGACTGCCGCCTGCCACGCAACCAGTTGCTTTTATCTTCTCAAGCTTTTCATAAAAGCGCTATTATTGCACAATACATATTGAGCGTCTCGCAGTAAATGGGCGGCAGCTTCACTTGAAATGTGCGTTCCGCTTTGCGCCTCTACCTGCCTTGTCCTTCGAACGGTAGCTGACGGCAACCTTCCCGTCCGTCATCTCTCTTAATGGGCGGCGTCATTGATAATCTTAATTTCTGATAATCCGACATTACGTCCGCTTCCACCGGACACCTGGAATTTCACCCAAGTGATAACCTTACTCGGAAAAGTCACGGAATAAGCGCTGCCATCGTTCGGAATGTCTGTAACGGTCAACGTACTTCCATCGCTGAACGTGAGCGTTCCGCCAGGTGCCCAGTCCAAATTATTCGGTCTGTCGAAGAAGGTGATTTTGTTGACCATTTGACTGCTGCTCCAGTCCAGTTGCAGCCATGGATTCAGTTCTCCCAGCGAGGCCCATTCGCCACTGTCTTGAACGCCGGTGATTCCATCTATGGCTTTGGATGCCGTATAGTTGCTGTTAAAGGCGGAAGATGCCGTCGCCGTTGCAGTTCTTGCGAGATTGTTAATGACCGAAATGTTGCTCGTAGCCTTATAGTTCCCATCTGCCGTCGTCACGGTAATGACCGCGCTGCCTGCAGCGATGCTCCGGACGACGCCGTTCACGACCGTTGCGACGCTAGGATTGCTCGAACTCCAGGTTACATTTTGATTAGTCGTGTTGCTCGGCGTAATCGTAGGCGTCAAGTCCATGACCGTATTAATATCCATTGTAGCCGAACTTGGGCTTAGGCTAATTCCCTTTACCGGGAGGACAGGCGAATCAGCTGTAAACACTTCCATCTCCGAAAGTCCGACATTAAGTCCCGTACCTCCGACTGCCTGAAATTTTACCCAAGTGACATTTTTGGGAGCGAAATATATCACTTTCCCTCCATCATCCTGCGGTATGCCATTAATCCCTGTGATGCTTGTGCCATCGCTGAAGGTCAGCGTACCGCCATTTACATTATCTGTCGTATTGGCCCGATCATAGATTACAATTCGGTTGATCGTGACGGTGGCTGGCCATGTGAACTGTATCCGTGGGTTTTGCTCATTCAAAGATGCCCATTCGCCGGTATCCCCTACCAGACCATCCGTCACCGCTGTAGCCGGGTAGCGGGCACTTAATTCAGAAGATGCTGTTACAGCAGCATAAGGAGCAATATTTCCCGGCGTTTGCCAGCCTTTGGCCGTTGTAGCGTTGACTGCATTACTCGAGGCCGAGAGGTTGCCCGCTTGATCATACGCCTTAACGGTAAAACTATAGGTCGTGACAGGCAATACGGTTATATCTAGATAACTGTTTAGTGTTGCTAGAACATCCGCAATCTGGACGCCATCCCGATATACTTTATACCCTTTAACCATAAGATTGTCCGTTGATGGAGCCCAGGAAATAGACACCCTGTTTCCAAACGCATAATCAATGCTTAGATTTGAAGGCGCCGTTGGGGCAGGAGTATCACTGTTCGTTCCGCTAGTTGCAGTTGCAGCAGCGGATGGCATCCCCTTCAGCCCTCCCCGGACAGCTCGAACCTTATAGTAATAAGTTTTGGTTAGCCCAGTGACAACTTGTTTATCATAGAAACTATTCACCGATGTCGTTTCCATGTAATTGCCTGAACCCGGTTTGAAGTTTCTGTTTGTACTTCTAAAGACTTCGTAGGCGGCAAGTTTGTTATCGGTTAGATCCGTCCACGACACGAGTGTACCTGAGGCATCCTTCGTTGCCGTAACCCCTGTAACCTGAGCAGGAGCCGTACCGTACTTGAGCCGGATTGTATTATAACCGTAACCATTAATCGTAAAAGTCACTTTACCGTTAGTAAGCGGCATCGCGCCCCTGTCATTTTCCAGAAGGTCGGTTTTCGTGACAGAGGATGGGTTGAAATAGGACAGGTCGACGGTTACTGTCGTATCAACTCCTGTGGTTTCATTGAACCGCAGAATCGTTCCCTCTCCGTTTGCTTCGGCGGGTTTGGCTGTCGTCATAACGACATTGTCGGCGCTGACATTTACAAATTGGCCTTCTGTTCCGTTCAATCCAGCCCCAGCCTGTGCGCCGGTGATGACTTTCGCTTGCAGCGGGGTCGTCGATTGCCAGCCATACTTATCCGCTCTGCCTGCTTGCCAGTTCTTCCCTGCGTGAGACATTAGCGTATACTTGAAGGTTGTTGGACCCGGTTGCGATTGAATGAAATTGGTACTCCATTTGTTACCGTAAACATAGCTGAATATCCAAGGTTTCGGCGTATTGTAATCGACATCGTACAAGCCCGATCTTCTGCCGCCGTACTCCACAACCGGCGCGGATTGCGGGAATAGCGTAATCCCGTAATTGCCTGACGGATTAGAAGCATCGATCCACCTGTGGACGGTGCGATAATCCGTGCTCGAAGCATAGTACTGTTCATTCTTCGGATTGTTAATATTAGGATCCACATACGGCCTGAAATCGCCTGACGGCATCTCGGAGCGCAGCATGAAATTGGGCACGTTCAACGGGAAGGTAAAAAAACCTTCTTCGTCCTCGGTAACTCCATACGACCCTGGCGCATCAATCTTATTCACGACATTGATGATATCGATTTTAGGCAAAGAATCATATAGGATGACGTTTCGTTGGATCCCGGCTGTCCCATCGCTAAAGCCTGTGGAAGTCATCTGTCCCTGCATGGCACCAACATCAATCGAAACGGAAGCTCCGTAGACCGTGCTTTCCGATTTGAGGGCGTTGAAGTCGAGAACGCTCTTATCGTATACAAATTCATTCATTTTGTATGGCGATGTACGGTCCACCATTTCGACATTCCCATGCTGCTTGTCAATAATGCTTGAGATTTCCCCTTGTTCGCCAAAAGTAACCTTGAAAAACCGGTTTTCCAACGTATTATCGCTTTTCTTTAAAGTCGACGGAAATGTAGGATCATTAGCTCTTGTCGTTACCAGAAAAGTCTTATAACCAAGACCTGGCACGTTCGGCGCAACGAACTCTACGGTCCCATCGCTTAATTTGTCATATTTCAATTGCGTTGATGTCTCGATATCCGTGATATCAAAGTGTACGGGCAGATCGGAGAGCTTGACTTTGACCAGATCCGATCTCGTCCAAGACAACGAATTGAAGACGGAAATTGTCTTGCCTGTCGTAGGAATTAGCGTGCTTAAACTGGCTAAGGAATCGTTTATGATACTGTCCGAGAGGTTTTTGGCCGTTATGGCATTATTTCTTTTCCAAATGTGAGTATCATCAACCGCGGAGTCCGAACTTCCGAATGTATGCTCGTCGTATAAATTCAAGTTATTATATGCGTTCCACACGTTTTGGTAAGGATATCTGAAATTCGTGCTTGCCTGATTGGCGAACGTCGCGAACGTTTCCGCTGCCGGCACATTGTCTTGCGCATCCTTTTGGACGCTTTCACTGTAAGCATCCGAAGGTATGCCGTAGTTCCAATAGTTTTCATAATTTCCTTTAAAAACAGGAATAGACGGACTGAAGTTAGCATCGACATATTGGTAAAAATCTTTCACATTGGAATTTACGAACTTCGGATAAGCATATGGTCTCCCTGCTGAATCTACCCTGGCATTCATATCTTTGATCCGATCTTTTACCGATGACAGGAGTGGGCCGTTATCCAACCATGGTGTATTTTTCTCCAACACCGCATCTCCTACATATGTCGATGACTGAAAAACATTCATTAACGTATCGCTTAAGGCCTGGGTCGTATCGGCGATCGTAGTAGGCGTTGCATTATTCACTCCGGTACCTAGAAATTTCATTTGGTTCAGATTATACAAAGCGCCTTGGTATATGAGAACTTTGTTATTCGGTTTCCTGCCTTGGGCATAAAAAATTCGGGGGTACTCCTCAAGCATGACTTTCGGCGTACCGGCATAAATGTTGAAGCCTAAGAACATATATTTAATTCCCATGTCTGCCATGACGTCAACATTGGACCACGAGAAACTCGGATTATCATCCATTATCGCCACGCCGCTTGACTTAGTCCCGAGCTTGTCTTTCAGGTGTCTTTCCGAAAAGTAATAATATCTGATGAGCTCCTCCGTGCTCATGGCCTCGAAGGAAGTGTTCACATAACTTGACGGATATTGAAGTCTGTCATTTTTTATATTCGTCTTAAGTGTTTCGATTTGGTCGGCATTTCTGCTGTTTAACGATCCATAAAGCCTTATTGATTGCTCCATAGGATACCTGAACTGATCATTCTCCGCCCAACTGTCTGTCTGTGTGATATAAGTATTCGCAGCGTCTGTTTCTTTAGGCCATGTCGAATTGATCAGTGTCTCGGGATAATCCGTATATCCAATATCTGTGTGGGAATCATGGGCTACGTATACTGTCCAGTGGCGGATTTTTTTCTGAGACACCGTTGTCGATTCGCGGGCAGTATCTGTTCCGGAGGCATTGTCGTACACCTCGAATGTTACGCTATCGCCATCCTTAATAAGTTCAACGACGTGGACTGTCACCGTATTGGAGCCGTTGTTGAGGGTACCAATCGGTTCCATGTACGGGGTTTGACCGGCGGCAGTGATTTTAACCCACGCGCTGTAGGCGGGGTCCGAATTATTAATCGTCAGCTTGGTTTCTGATTTATACGTCCCGGATTCATCAATAATATACGGGGTTTGCGAAACTGTAATCGTCGACGCAGCCTGAACCTTTTTTAAATCAGAAATGCTAACACTAGAAAAAATAACAGCAAAGATTAAGAGATGGAGCGATACTTTTTTCACTACCTTACCCGCCTCCTCATGGAAGATTTCGGTTCGTGCGTTGCTGCCAGATTGATAAAGCTCCGAAACACCTCCCTATTTATCAATGGATATAACTTCCAAGCCGAGTATATCCTGTTATGCACAATAAGGGTAGCACGCACTTTTTTCTTACATAGTGCCTAAAAGTATACTAAGAGCTATAATGAGGGCGGAGGTGTTGTCATGGGTCACCTGTGCGAGAAAACGTTCAACTGCGAGAAAGAGCTGACGCTGTCCGTCATCGGAGGCAAATGGAAAATGCTCATTCTCTGGCGTCTCGGCAAAGAAGGCACCAAACGGTTCGGCGAGTTGAAGGCGCTGATCCCTGAGATTACGCAGCGCATGCTTGTCACCCAGCTTCGGGAACTGGAGGACGATCTCATCGTACACCGCGCGGTCTATCCCGTCGTACCGCCTAAAGTGGAATACTCCTTGACGGAGCTCGGTGTGAGCCTGATGCCGATTCTCGAGGCCATGTACAGCTGGGGTAAGAACTATATGGAAACCGTCGCCAAGGATAAAGTCGAGATTAAAGGAGAATTCTCGTTGTAACTCCCGGCCCTTGCGCTTCCTGCCGGGAAGTCGAAGGGGTTTTTCTTTTGTTCGGGAACAGTCTTGGATTGGCTCCCGTACAGGTATTCCCGCCAAATCTCAAAAAAAGGCTGTCGAATTGATATGCTCCCCTAATAGCAGACATGTGAAATAATAAAAACCTGCTGCAAGGAGGGGAGCATTTTTCATGCCTAAAATTCAATACTGCGCAGAAGAAAGCTCTTTATTATCGAAGAGATCGAACGCTCGAAATTGGCATTATGGCTGCTGCGTACAAATATGGAATTTCAAAAGCAACCTTGAAAATTGGTGATTTACTCAGACTACACTTCACAATAACGAAAGGCAGTCTGAGACTTGGAAAATAAGTCGTAGACTGCCTCTTGTTATTGAGCTATCATGTCCCGTTAGTTTAGCGACGACTCCCGTTCATTAAACAGTCATTCAAAAGCATTTATTTCAATTAGTCAATAACTGGAGATTCTACGGTTGTGTTATTGTGAGATCTGTACCGCCAAATTCAACATTTACATTTCCTGATTTGATTGTTGATCCGGTCCAGTTAAGCAGTGCATAATTATTTGCTTTCAGCTCATCAATGATCCTATTATCAGTTCCGCCGCCTTTTCCACTTAAAAAGTACATTTTCTGCAGAACTGTACTATTCAAAGTTTCCTTCAGCGTGCTGGTAGCGTCTGTCAAATCTGCAGAAGTCGGGTTCGTTATATTATGGTTATCATAATAAGAATTCACTATGTCATTATAGCTGTTAGTAACAATCGCATACTTAGGATTGATGGTGCCAGCGATTGAGTCCGGCATGAGACTAAAATAGAAACCATGATGCGCAACCTGATAAACGCTTATATTTCCTACGACTTCTTGTATTTTTTTCCCTACTTCGTAAGAATAATTTTGATTACTATTCTCACCTACGTCAGCGCCCAAGTATGTTCTGAAATTTGTTCCAGTATTTGTTGTGCACTTTAACAACAAAGTTGCTGCGTTCAAGTTTTCATCCCATTTATTTGACAATTGTTCTATTATAGATTCGTAATTCCAGTTGTTTCCATTAAACCATGTCATTGTAAATTTACCAAATGTAATCGTATCATATATGCCAACGGATACATAACTGCCTTGTGCATTTTTAGTAAACCTCTCAATTTTCGCCTTGAATTTGTTAGCGGATAAACCTCTAAGCTCCGATAAGGATCCAACATCATTGTCGAAGGCTTCATAAGGCTTTATTTTACCGATAGCCATGCTTTTAGCTTTTGCTGCAGCTATAATCGTATTCGCTCTAGTGCCAATACTAGATTCACCGGAATAAGTTGAAGCGGGATCTGCTACGTCCTTTATGTAAAGTGTAGTGTTTGCATCCGCAAAACTAGCGATTGCAGCTTCGGCACCGCCTGCATGATCCGCATGCATATGCGAGAAGGCTATAAAAGACAATTTGGTCGATCCAAGTACCGAGGTTAAGTATGGCTGTACGTAAGTTGTGTAATCTCCGCTCGTACCTGTGTCAACCAACCCATAGCTTGCCGTAGTACCGCTAATTGTTTTTATGAGGGTAGCATTTCCTTTTTCGCCAAGGTTGATGAAATAAACGCCAGCTTCAGTAGGAGCAGCTGCAAATGATGTTCCATTTAACATAAGCAAACCCATGCAAAATAGTACAAACACTGCAATTTTCATTCTCAATTTTGTTATCATACTAATACTCTCCTCTATATTAGATTAACTCGAAAAATTAAGCTAAATGTTAGCTTCTATGTATCAACTTGTTATACAAGATTCGATCTCCACTCCTATTTGTTTTCTGTTTAGATCACAAAATTTCTTCACTGCGAATACTCAATCATGTTTCAAACATGATGATCATTTACATCCTTTCCTCGGGAATATCGACTGGAAATCCATTATGCCGCTATGGAACGAAATTGGGTACAAGGGCGATTTCGTTTACGAGATTAAGATTAATAACGGTATACCGGACAAGGGCGAATGCGACTGGCAAAATTCCACATCGCCCTTCTCAGCTGCTTCTTTAATTCGGTAAAGCGCGACTTCCCAATCCGGACCGTTCAGTTCGGTTTTATTGTGAATCATCGCGCACATGTTGAGGTCCAGTACGGAGAAACCGGCATTCTTGCATCTTTGGATGGACTCCTCATATCCGATTGCCCATCTTCTTCTCTTCGTTCTCTAAACAAGCTTGCCATTGTTGCGAAGCGCATGGTCAGACCTCCTACCTAAGTCTTTTTCGTTTTTGGAACGGTTTAAATTTTTCCGAGAAAATAATTACTCCCGTTCGCTCTTATCCAACTTATCATTATTGCTTGCTTTGAATAAACAGATTTTGGTTAACTGGAGGTAAACAAATTGTGAATTTCACCGCCAAAAAATTACATCTGGCGGTGAATATTTAAATCCCTTACCGAATTAGGGTTCCAGCTTCAAAGAAACTTCTTGGGCATGGTATTCAGCCTCCGAACCATCGTGATCACTGCCTGATTGGCGACGCTGACAGAAAAGGCCATTCCCGTGAAGACATTTCGAGAATGGCCTTTTGCTTCCCGTTTCGCTCAGTACGATAGCAGCAGGTTGAGAGCCTGATTGAGATGAGGATATTTCCCCGATTCCTCCAGAGACCTTTTCTCCGCATAGAACAGATCCTCTTCTGGGCTTGGAATGAGGAAGCCGCATTGAGAGCCGAGATTGTGTACAGGCAGACCATAGCGGGTCAGGCGTCCCGCGGATTCGAGCATGGCCCGAAAGGCGTTGATCAGATGCAGGAACCGGTGGGGATGCTCATGAAGGCTGATGGCATAAACATCGTCCAGGACACGGCTGGCTTCGCTGTAGGACATGCCGTACTGAAAGACGAGTAGGATGGCCAGCAGGCCGACGGTCCGGTACTTTTGCTGGAACAGATAGAAATTATGCTTGCCCTCCTCCCCGATAGAGGTTTGGATCGGATGCTCCTGATGGTAGGTAGGCATCGAGCTCAGATGGACGAACCGGTATCCGTTCGTGAACAGACGGAAGCCCATCTCGATATCATCGGCTCCCCAGCCTTCGTATTCCTCGAACATTCCATGCATCTCGAAGGCTCTCCGTTCGACCGAGAGATTCCCGGTTCCAGCCATGACCCATGGCAGATTGAACCCTGATAACCAGTCTCCGTAAAGGCTCAGAACTTGATCGATAAAATACTTGCTGTGCGGGTTTTCGAGTGATAAGTCCCGATAGCGGCCCTGCAGGATTTCATCCCGTCCGATGAGAGCAGGAGGATCCTCCAGATGCCACGTCGCCATCCATTTTTCATACAACGCCGGCTGCTGCCGAAGCAGTTCTTCGGCTTCCAACCGCTGCACAGGCGAAAAAAGAGGATCCATCCGGGTATACGTTTTCCTTATGGCATACAATCCGCCCGCAATGAGACCGCTTTGCTGGCGGTGGATACTCATATGGGAATCGATGAAATCGGGGGGGACGATAACTTCAGCGTCCAGAAAAATCAGATGTGTGCCACGGGAATTATCGATGCCAAAATTGCGGGCTCTGGGCCGGCCGATATTTTCTGCCACCCGGAAATACCGGAATTGGAACGAAAAGGATTGGCTTGTCGCAATGGAAGGAGTGCCGTCGGACGAGGCGTCATCGACCATGATGACCTCGACCTTAGACAGGTCGTATCTTTGCGCTTCAAGGGAATAGAGAGTCAACAGATTGAGAGGATAGCGGTTATGGGTCGGCATGATGATGCTTACCTCGATCGCGATTTGGACCACTCCCTTTCTTGGGTGCCGCGTATCAAGACTCTCCCAGCCTTTCGATGAAGGCGCTGAGCTGCGGCCACCACCGCTGCTTCGTAGCCTCCGCCTCCAGCTGGATGAGGGAAAGATGGCACATCGAGCCCATGGCTTCATGGACCCGGTATTGGATGAGCGGCTCGTTCACGTAATGGAAGTCGGCCCCGCTCAGGACTGCCCGGAACCATAAGTCATAATCATGGGTATAGGGCAGCGCCTCATTGAATAGGCCAAGGTCTGTAAGCAGTTTTTTTCGGGCTACCACCGTGCAGCCGTTGATCGGACAATAATGCTCGAATGCCTTGTAGAACGCAATTACATCCGGATATTTGGGGGTTACGTTCTGGCTGACGACCGAGCCGCTGCCGTCGATGACGTCGTAATCGCTGAATGAAATCTCACCGTTCTTTGGGAGCATGTACTCCAGCTGCTTCTCCAACTTGTGGGGATAGAACCGGTCATCCGAGCTCAGCCAGGCGATATAATCCCCTGCTGCGATCCGGATGCCTGCATTCAGAGCGCTTGCCGTACCTCCGTTGCCTTTTTCGCAGAGATAAACTCCGGGAAGCTGCAGATAGGGAATCAATTGTTCCTTGTGCTGCGTGGCTCCGTCACTTACGATGACGATTTCTTTATGGGGATAGGTCTGCTCCAGCGCGCTTTGAATCGCGTAAGAGACATAAGGGTCATTGTAAAAAGGGATGATGATCGATACCAACGGACTTGACAAAGGAAAAAACTCCTCCTCTCGCTTGCTTCGATTATTTTACAGACAGCTTATGTGCCCCTTCTACTGCTTAAAACGGATGATTGCCTGTACCGGGGCAGCTATTGGCTTGTCTATGATCCTGGAAAGGCCATCAGGCCGATAGTCTGGTGTTCCTTCCGTTTAAATGCCGGCTAAGCCGGTCTGCTTTTTTAGGTTGTATCCTCCACCCCCTGCCGCTGCCGCCAAAATAGCGGAGCATTTCCGTGGACACACTCATAGAGTAGGGAATACAATCATTCAGGCTTGGCGTGACCAAGGCGGTCATGCCGGTCGAAGGTTGGTTGCAGGGGGACGGTCTGCGGACGGTCCCTCAACTGCTGTCTCTTCAGCCTGCGGATTGGCGCTTCGTACGGGCCGTTTAGACGACTTCAAACCCTTGTTCCATCCGGTAATAACGAACAGCATATATCCTACCATTCCATGCCCACCGACAATCAGCAGTTTCATGACAGAAAACCTCCACGCACCAGCATGGTACGGATTTCCTCCATGCTCATCAACGGTTGACTGGAGCTGAAGCTGCTGGATTTGACGGGCTCATATTGGCTGTAATGTTCCTTGAGTCCCGGAATTTTTTATACGTAATCGTCGTTGTGCTTTCGTAGTCTGTCAGCAAAATTTCGTGAATTTTCTCTCCCGGGCGAATGCCGGTTTCAATGAATTTCACTTCAATCCCGACTGCGTCCATCAACTTGTTGGCAATCGCCGCTTCAATGACGTTTTGTGTGCCGATCACTTTGGTTTTGAGCGCTTCTTAGGGTAGATCCTCGCAAACGGGCATATGCTTGAGCGCGGCCACCTTGCTTTAACAAGAGGGATATCCTGGACTACCACCGGAATACCAAGCATCATTGCCTGCTCCGCAATGTCGCCGACTATCGCTACAAAAGTGCGCATGCGTAGCTCGGCAGCGGTTCGCGCATCATAATATCAAGAAGCTTTCCGAGAAGACTAGCATTTTGGATTTTGTACACTTCATACAGCTAGCCGTATCCATCCACACCCTACGAATCTTGGTCCTATATAATATATTTAGATGACCTTTCAATCGGCACGACATTTAGACCCATTCCAAAAGCACAAATATGACCGTTTCCTAGTCCACCATGGATGGAGATGCCAGTGGAGAACACTCTTGCGAAGGTTGGCCGAAAACAGCTATTGCAAACAAATACTATGGCAGACCGGCTAAATGGGAAACAACTACTCTCCCTTTTGTCACAGACGCGATCAAACGGAATTATGGTAACGGAAGTCATTGCAGCCGCTTATCGGGCAATGATAATCTAGCGGAAATGAAAAAAGAAACAATACAGCCTGTTGTTCCGCTAAACTATTGTTCATCATGGAGGCGAACGTCAAGAAGGTTTTGAATACAACAAAGCTGCAGATTTTGTGATTTGTCCTGCTAGTCACCACAGCATTCGAAAAGCAATACAAGGGAGAATACAGAGTGGAAATAGCCCCTCCCTACTGTTTTATTATGATGTTGAGAAGTGTAAGACTTGTTCGCTGAGTTGGTGTTATAAATCAAGAGATTGAGTGCTTGTGATCAATATAATTGTTCATTGAACTTATTGGATGGTAAAACGTGGATTGACCAATTATCCGAAAAAATCAAGGTTAATACGTTGAAATATGGCGATTCATTAATATAATCGATGATGATCCTCACCCTATACACATCCATCTGGTTGACTTTCAAATTCTTGATTGCCAGCCGTTTTATGTTTCTCATTTTCAAAAAAAACGGCCAGCTAATTTTTACTAGGACCTCTTGCTCCAAGTTCTTGTAATCCGACAAACCTTTTTTATTCTAATCTCAAAACATACGTTGCTGCCTGTTTGCGTAAATATGCCAGTTTGTCCAAGCAATGATTGTTATTTCTCATATATTGGATTATCTCGTGCAGACGAGGAGGTGTAGCTCATGTGTAAAAAGACCTGGCACCCTAAAGTAATTAAAGTCGTGCTCAAACCTGGACAAAAAGCAATTGTAATTTGCAAAAAACACAAGAGACATCATCGTTAATAACGCTAGACCTATTCAGGAGCATCCTATGGGATGCTCCCCTATTTCTTTTTGAAACCTAAAACACAAATTGATGGGAACAATTTTCTCTTCATATAGCTTTACTTGCTTGAGTATTACGTATGGCTTAATTACTTCAGCAGCAAATACGCGTTTATAAAACAAAAGAGCCGCAAAGTGCGCGGCATTTAATCGAGGCCTTGTCGTTGACTTTTGCAGAGAATGACAAGAAATTGAAAGTGCTTTACAAAAGGGAGTTTATTTGCAACAGAATAACGATATCTTTGGTCTTTGTGCAGGTAGTTATATGTTGCCCTCTGTGACCTTGCTAATTTCAGAACTTTTCATTTCCTATATCATATACTACACGTCTAGAACCTAAGCCGATCATTTTTTCCCTTTAAGATGCTTTAATTTATTCATTAGCAACTCCCTTGGCATGATGTTATCACAGACAGTACTAATGCCTTGACGTAAATTTGAAATTTCCGTAATCAATAACGATAATTTCACCTTTATAACTCAACCTTAAATTGGTTAAACTAGGTCCTTTATGAGTCATAGAATACATATCAAGTGGATAAATTCCGTTCCGCCTAAATTTCCTTTTTAATTTTCGGTATTTTATTCGATATTTACTTGAATTGCAAAAGGGTTTTACGTACTTCCTCATAATTAACCAGCGATGCCCATACTTTGTGACTTTACCTAGGTGCTTTCTTAAATGACCTGCTCGTTTTGAGTGATAAAGTAAAAATTCAGTCTTGTTACTTCGTAAGCCAGCTTTTGATTTTGCAACTTTTAGAACATAACCATTACCCAGATCATAAACATTTCGCTTGCGACCCGAACCGATCAATTTTTTCTTTTTGTCCATCATAAGTTTCTCTCCTTAGTATCGATAAGCAATCATGGTTATCCCGCTAAGTAAAAATATTGTAAATAGAATATGTAATAAAAAATAAATTGCTTGGGTATTTCCACTAATTCCGCTCTGTTTCTCGGTCCGAGGCTTTTCGTTCGTCCTTCATATTCGATGGGTTTATTTAATATTCCTATTCAAAGGCAAGCAGGGTCTGTCGACATGACAGTAAGGTGTACGCCTCACAAAGCAAAGATTGTAACCTTCACAGTAAATGATGAGGGAAATATGCAAAAAATGAAGTGAGGCTAGGGGAAATGCTCCCCTAGCCTCACTTTGTCAACAGCCCCGTTTACGCAGACTGGACAATGTTCTTAATATCATAAATATACATTTTGTAAACCCTGTTGATGTAGGGCTAGGGGGCAGAGCTGCTATATTTTTCTGCGAAATCTAAAATTCCCGTAATCAATCACGATTATTTCTCCATTTTTCTTTAAGCGCAGGTTTTCATAATTAGGCTTACCATTCCGTCTTAGAATTTCATATGGAATAATGCCGTTCTTTCGAAAGAACCTTTTAAGTTTATAAAGTTTCCGTTTATATTTTTTGAGGCGAGAGAATCGCCGTTTATATTTTTTCATGGTTACCCAATGATATTTATTTGCATAACCAGTAATTATGCCAAGCTTTTTTCTTATTGAAGTTGGGGATGAATAAAAAGTCATTACTTCTTTCTTATTGCTTTTAATTCCATATTTTGATTTAGCAACTTTTAAGACGTAACTTTTGCCGAGATCATATACAATTCTTCTCGAGCCTATTCCGATGATTTTTTTCTTTTTTTTAATAGTTGATCTCTTATTTTTGTTCATATTTAAATCCCCCATAATCAATGATCACGATCTGGTTATTACGTTTTAAACATAGATTAGGAGCATGTGGTTTTTCATAATGACCAACGCCTTTTGATGGGATGATTTCATTGTCCAGAAATTTATTTACTATTTCCTTTATTTTCCTCCTATATATTGGTAAATTGTTCATGTTTACTTCTGTCAGGTTCATGTGCTCGTTCATTTTAATCAAGGCAATATCCTCGTTCTCAACAAATTGATGATCCACAATTGCGCCATTTTTACGGATTTTATTTTATCATATGTTGAGAACCACGACCTGAACTGGGCATTCAAATAAGTAGTAAAAAAAATGACCTTTGGGTGACACACACATCTGCATTAAAGAATTCTGTGACAAGGTTCAATGCTAAAAGCTCGTTAAAATTGGCGACCGAACTTGTGCCTTCTCCACCATTAATCGGATCTAACTGTTGCAGGTATCGACTGCCGATCGTTTTGGCCGGCTGCCTCATTCTGGTCTGAATTATGCTATCGTACCCGTTCGTATTATGAGGTCACCAGATCTTTCTGGTGAACCTCATTTTTATGTGGTCGTAAGATAGCGGTAGCCGGTGATCGAACGTTCGTACCCGTGGGACTTGGATCCCGAGAGCTATTCCGTTCATCCCCTACTTGTTAAACCATGATTAGGCTGGTTGGGACAAAGATCCCGAATAACAAGCGATACTGTGGACAACAAGAAGGTTAGGGTTGCCAGTGAAAATAAGATAAGGAGTGGTGGAATGAACCCTGTCATTGGATTGGACGTATCAAAAGGAGAAAGTCATGCACAAGCTTTTTCAGATCTAGGAAAAATTCTAACCAAGCTGTCTGAAATGGCATGAAAAACAAGTAAATGGTTGGGAGAACAAAAGGTAAAAAGATAAACCATTTGGTTTTTTTCTATTCATGTTTTGATCACCAATTTATTTTTTATGGGCATTTTTGTTTACCCATGTAGGAATCCAAGCGATGGAAATTCCAGTGACGAGTGCATGAATCGTGTTAGCTACACCTGTGATTTGCGGTTCTATAGGATTTGCCCAATCATACCATGAAAGCAATAGTGCAGTCCCGATGGTGATCATACTGTAATAAATAACAGGTCTAGCGGTTTTTTGCCGTAATTTACTGTAAATAAGTGCACCAATTACATTTACAATAATGGACACAATGAGAATCGAAACAGGATTTAGCTGTACAAAGCTGACCTCCAACAAACTACACAAAATATAGTATAAGAAAATACTGAGACCACCAGCTACAATTCCAACAACAAATCCTGCCTTCAAATTGGTTTTCATTCTGTCTCCTGCTTTCTTAATTGAATTTACACAATCCCTACCGTTGGCTCATCCATTATGAGCAGCTTTGGCCGATGTGCGATTGCACAGGCTATGTTCAATCTTCGCTTCATGCCGCCTGAGAAGTTTTTGGGATAGCTTTTGTGCTTGTCGCCAAGACCCACGAATGCTAGTGTTTCAATCACCCGCTCCTTTAACTCCGCCCCTCTGAGTCCGTAAAATCCGGCAAAAAAATGAACGTTTTCGTAAGCTGTCATATTCTCATAATTAGCCATTTCCTGCGGCACAATCCCGATGTTCATCTTCGCAAACTTACCGTGTTTAGCAATACTCTTGCCAAGAACTTCGATTTCACCCTTTGTGACCCGGAGCAGAGAGACAATCATGTTAATAGCCGTACTCTTACCTGCTCCATTCGCACCCAGAAATCCGAATATCTCGCCTTCTTTTCGGACATCGTGATATTGTCCACGGCAATAAGATCACCAAATTTCTTCGTAATCTGCTTAATTTCATGTACGTTCATTCGTAACACTCCCGTTTCGTCTTTAGGATAATGTAATTGTAATAAAAAAGGATGCCCCTGTGACAGTGCACAAGTTCATCCTTAACCCCTGAGATTCTTCCTGTTTAAACTCATCTTATCCGTGAGGAAATTAATATAGTGACACTGAAGCCTCGAGATGGCAGATCTTTTTGAGCTAGATATAGATACAGATACACTCCATTTTTTGTTGTTTCATAAATCATGACCTTTTGAATTGTATGATTAGTGCTGGGTTTTGGAAAGGCGTATTTCCTCATCAAGCATCTCCTTCTTTCAATGCTCTCCTGCAGCTAGGACCCAACGCTTTCACTTTGGTTTAGTTTGATCATACAGGAAAAAGTTGGCCGGACATCTGGACATAATATGTTAATAAATCGAATAAAGAAGATCGCCCTCCATCTTGTCCAGAAGGCCAAGTAGAAGGCGATTGCTGATATAGATATGCGGCTTCTTAAGCTTCTCGATGCCTTACAAATACGACTGAATATTAACCCGTCTACCGCTTTCGAAAGATTGAACGGCCGCTTCCGCAATTAATAACGCCCGGTAGCCCGCTTTAGCGTCTACAGGCGGCCGCTGCTTCTCCCTGAGGCTATGAAGCAAGGCATCTACGTGTTTATCGAAGGTCCGGTGGAATTCACGATCCTCATCGTTGAAATATCCAGCTTCCCAGCTTTCCCCGATTTCATTGCCAACCGAATGGAAAGTGTAACGCTTCACCGTATCATGGATGACGGAACGTCCTTTCGTACCGTCTAATTCAACACGATGCGTGTCTGGATAGGCATAAGAGGAATCATAAGTGCCGATCAGGCTGCCCACTGCGCCGCTTGCGAACCGTAATGCAATCGACAGCGTTCGGTACCCTTTGCCTGTTTTATCTGTCATCTCCGCCATAACCGACTCAATCGGACCGCATAGGTGCTCCAGCATATCGAATCCGTGGCACTGTGTCTCGATAAGATTCGCGTGCGGATGGTCGCTTGAACCTTCTCCGCCGAATCTCCAGGAAGCGAAGGTCAGATCGCCTAACCGGCCAGTGCGAATCGCTTCATGGGCGAGCTGTACAGGTTTCGAGAAGCGATGATTAAAATTAATGGCAAAGAAGACATTGCGTTTCGCTGCTTCGTTCAGAAGCACATCAGCTTCTCTCAAGTCAAAGACGAGCGGTTTTTCGACGAATAAGGGAACCCCCGCCTGTATGACTTGAAGGGTTGCTTCAAAATGCCCTTGATTCGGCAGACACATACTGACCAGATCCGGCGATGCTTTCGTTAACATCTCTTCAATACTTTTGTACGCCTTCGCCCCATATTCCCGGGCCTTCATCTGGGTCTTATCCAGGTCTCTTCCCACAATTGCGCAGAAATCAACGTCCGGTCTGGTGGCGAAAATGCGCGCATGCTGCAACCCCCAGCTCCCCGCACTATTGAAGCCTGCCGACAATCCGAGGCGACTTGCCGTACCGCCTGCTCCGACGAGCGCGACCTTCACTTTGTTTGGCTCATTCATTGCTCGATAACCACCTTACCCGTATCACCTTTGAAAAACAACTCATACGCTTCTTGAATTTTGTCCGCGCCGAGGCGATGCGTAATAATCTGACTCAGATACGGCAGATTTCGTTGAATCAGGCTGTGATTTTCCTCTAATTCGCTATATTTAAAATATTCGCTGCCGAGCACAGCCCGTTCCGTCGCAATGAGGTCACACGATACCTGCAGGTTCAGTTCCTGCCCATGCCCGACACAGACAAGCACACCACGCTGATTTAATGCGTCCAATGCCGTCTGACGTCCCGCCGTCTTGCCGCTCGTATCGATTGCAAGATCAGCGCCGCTAAGACCCGCCTGATGGATTGTATCCTTCACTGTTCCGCTAGCGAGTTGGATGGGAATCGCGCCCATCTTCTCGGCGAGGTCCAGGCGGTACTGCACAAAATCCATAATAAAGACCGGTGTCTCTGCACCAAGCAGCAGCTTGGCCATAGCCAGAACGCCTAACCCGATTGGCCCCGCCCCTGCTACCAGGACCGAACCGATCTCCTGCTGAACAAGCTGAGCGCGTTTGATCGCATGTCCGCCCGTTCCCATAATATCGAGAAGCATGGTCGCTTCCGTAAGCGGAATGGACGGATCGATCGCAAAAAACACGTTTTCGTTGATAAGCATATACGGCCCGTAGCCGCCATCATGCGTGAACCCGTAATCCGCCCGCTTGCCTAGGCATTGATTCGTGAAGCCCAGCTTGCAGCTGCTGCATTCACCGCAATAGTCCATTAAGAATACGACGCCCGGCGTACCTACGCCCACCATCGTATCCGGCCCTGCCGCCGCAACGATCCCGGCTGCTTCATGCCCCGGTGTCGCCTGTGAGCCTTCAAAAAACTGGCTCCGGTCGGAACCGCACAGCGCATTCGCCTTTACCTCTAATAATAATTGACCCGGTCCGGGCGCAGGCACTTGTTTTTCCCCGTACTCTATTTTCCCCTGTCCTACGAAAAGCGGCGATGTCATCGATTGCGGCACATATTTTACTGCTGTCATTCGTTTCCTTCCTCCTTCTTTCCTCTTCGATAACATTAATGATAACATTATCGTTAATGTTAAATTAACATCACCATTAGTTAGCTGTCAATCGATTTTTGAAAGAAAGGTCTCTAGGAGTTGCGCTGCGTGCTTTCCCTTAGTATTAGCCTGGTTTCGACGGTTTCATGGTAATGATTCTGGATCTTGGGTTTATTAATCTTATTCAACAAAATATCCAAGGCTCGGCGCGACATTTTACTCTTGGAGTTACTGATCGAGGACAATGAGAAAGGAAGAAAGTTCCTTGACTGAATGTTGTCGAAGCCGATTACGGCAAAATCTTCAGGCACGCGGAATCCCATTTTTCGAATCATATAGATGGCTTCCCAAGCGAAGACGTCATTGAACGCAAAAATAGCGGTAAAGTCGGCTCCAACGGTTACAAGCTCCTTCACCGTTTTTCTCGCATCTCCCGTCAAAACCCCGTTCTCTGTAATAAGCTTGCTGTCTATTGGCATTCCGTATTCCTTCAGAGCCTGTTTGTATCCTTCTAACCGTTCCCTGGCGCTTGAGATGCGGGATGGCCCGTTCAGCAGCAGAATTTTTTGGTGTCCGTTCTCTAGAAGATGGCGAGTCGCCAGATAGCCGCCGTTAAAATCATCGCAGATTACATAATCGAAATCCTTCTCATCCGCGAAATGCCTGCCCAGCAATACAAAGGGAACACCGTTTTTTTGAATGAAACGAATATTCTCAGGGCTGTGTTGAGCCGGACATATAATAATGCCATCCACATTTTTGCTAATCGCGGTATAAACGGCCCGCTCTTCCAATTCATTATCTTCTTCCGTATTCAGGACGATAATCGTATAGTTATGCTTCCTTGCGGCCTTCTCGATATCTTTGACCATGATCGCGAAGTGGGGGTTAGCAACGTCGCCGACGATGACAGCGATCGTTCGCGTAAGACCCGACCGAAGGGAACCGGCCAGGGAATTACGGACATACCCCATTTCCTTCGCAACGCCTTGGATCATTTTGCGCGTCGCTTCGGCAATATCCTCTTTATCTTTTAAAGCTCTTGAGATCGTATTCATAGACAAACCGGTGGCTTGAGCAATGTCTTTTAGCGTTATTTTCTTTCCATCCATTTCTTCTCTTCTCCTTGACAAAGATCGATGCCATACGCTGACATTATCGTTAATGCAGGAAGCATAACATGTTACTCCATTTCCGTCAATCATGGTCAATTGCTGGAAACATCACCATCCGCTGTTGCTTTCAATGCTTCAGCGACGCAGCTTGCCAAATGAGCGGCTGCCCGCCTTACCGCTTCGTCGGCGCCCGCCATTGCCCAGCTTTGAGGCGTTACTCGAAACATGGCGAGATCATTGTACGAGTCCCCGATGCAAGCCACCTCATGCGCTTCGATATTCAGGTGTCTCATTAACGAAAGCAGGGCATTTCCCTTATCTACCCCTGCCGGCATAATATCGATCCCGTCCGGATCTGAGAAAGACGCGGTAACGTTCTCCCCGAAGGCGTTCGCGAGATCATCAAGCAAACGCCTGAGAACTCGGACTTCTCCGTAAATCGATAACTTCGTCACCCGAAAATCCCGGCTTCTGACCGATTCGATTAAATCCCGTTTCTCCATAATAGGATTCAGGAAGCGTTTGCCTACTCGCTGCACGGATGCATTGCATTCGACGACGTAATTCCCATATGCAGCACAAACGACGGGGACCAATCCGGGAGCATTAACAAATTCAAACAAAGCCGACGCCAGCTCGCTATCAAAGTGGTAAGCATTTAACATCTCCCCCGTATCATCGTATACGGATGCGCCGTTCTGACAAATCGCATAGCAAGGCAGCAAAAGCTGCTCTATCACTAATTTTATTTCGCTGTACATTCTCCCGGAGGCCAGGCAGACGGTCATTCCCTTCTTTGCTGCCTCCCGCAAGGCTTTGATGTCCCGCTCATGGATCTCTTTGCGTCTGTTCATCAGCGTTCCGTCGATATCGCTCGCAAATAATTTTATCATATCCCTACCCTTTCACCCCGGTCATCACGATGCCCTCAACGAAATATTTCTGCCCGAGAAAGAAGACAAGAACGGCCGGTAGAACGACCATTGTCGTGGCTGCCATCATTAAATGCCACTGCGCGTTGTACATGCCTTTGAACAACTGCAAGCCTAAAGCAAGCGTGAATTTCGCCTCGTCATTTAAATAGATAAGCGGTCCGAGGAAATCGTTCCAGCCGTTTAGAAAGGCAAAGAGGCCAACAACGATCAAAGCCGGCTTCGCGAGCGGGAACATGATTTGGGTAAATATCCGAAAGTATCCGGCCCGTCGACCAGCGCCGCTTCATCCAGATCCTTCGGTATGGTAAGTAAAAATTGCCGGATCAAAAATACATTAAACGCTCCTCCCCCGAACCAGGCCGGTACGGTCAGCGGAATAATCGTATTGATTGCACCAAGCGCCGACCATCCCAGAAATACCGGTATCAGCGTTACGGCTCCTGGCAGCATCATGCTTGTCAAAACCATCATAAATACGATATTTCTTCCTGGCCATCGCAAGCGGGCAAACGCATAGGCGCATATTGAGCTTGTCAACACAACGCCGCTAACCTCCAAGACAACGATGAGGAGCGTGTTCGAAAAATATTGCCCGAACGGCAAGACCGTCAACGCTTCCGAATAATTGCTGAACTGAAAGGGCGATGGGATCCAGGTCGGAGGGGTTTCATAAATTTGAGACATCTGCATCAGAGAGCTTCTGATCAGCCAAAAGAAGGGGAAGATGCAAACGCATGAAAGCAAAAATAAAACCGCATACAACACAAAATTAGTTTTTTTCGAGCGGATCATCGTTTCCCCTCCTCATTTTCGTTAAACACCCATAGATTCGAAGTTTTAAACACCAGCAGCGTTAAGGCTAAAATAATGACAAACAACACCCATGCAATGGCTGAAGCGCTTCCCATTCGAAAATTGTCAAACGCTTCCCTATATAAATAGAAGGAATAAAAGAGCGTGGCATTATTGGGCCCACCTTGCGTCATAATATAGGCCTGGCCAAAGATCTGAAAGCCTCCTATCAAACCCATGACCGTATTAAAGAAAATGGTAGGCGTCATCAGCGGAATCGTGACGTACAGCAGCCTATGCCAGGCCTTCCCTCCATCAACCTCTACCGCTTCATATAAATGCCGGGGAATCCCCTGCAGCCCGGCTAAGAAAATAACCGTTATGCCGCCGATTGTCCATAAGCTCATGAATACAAGAGAGGGAACCGCCATTCGTTCCGAATAGATCCATTGCGATGTCGGGAGCCCCAAGAGCTCTAATAGTTGATTAAATAAGCCGATATCGGGATTGAACAGCCATAAAAACAGCACGGAGGAAGCAACGACCGGTACGATCGTCGGAAGATAAAAAATCGTTCTAAAAATCGATCTTCCCTTTACGTTTTGATTCAATAACAATGCCAGAAAAAATGAGCAAACGATTTGCAGCGGAACGCTAAGAAGCACATAATAAGCGGTAACCCCCAAAGACTTATAAAAAAAAGGATCCGTGCCGTCGAACAAATGCTGATAGTTGCTCAGTCCGACAAAATTCATTTTGCTGATCACGTTATAATCGGTAAAGCTGAAGACAAAGCTTGCGATCATCGGGCCCAGCACAAAAATAAGAAAGCCCAGAATGACAGGTGATGCGAATAGATATCCGTACAAAGCCTCTTTCTTTCTTCTCTTCTTGAACGACGATACCGGATTTGTAATCCAGGCTGCAACTTCGGTCAAAGACGCCACCTACTTTCTTCATCTCATTAGAGCGGCCAATCGTCACGACTAACCGCTCCTAAATCTACCTACTTGGCATAAACGCCTTTCAGTACGGCCTCGACCTTTGGCTTTACATCGCTCAGCGCTTCCTGAGCCGACTGCTTTCCTTGCCATATCAGATCAAATGCAGGTTGCAATACCGAATTTATTTCCGGAACATTTCTTACGAAATACACCGTATTTTGAAACCCGTTCTTAAATCCATTATCCAAAATCGCGTCCACATATCCTTCAGGGTGAGCCGGATTTCCATGCGCCCATTTCGCGATCAATTCCGGGTCTTCATACCATTTTTTGAGAACGGGCATCCATAATCCGCTTGCCTGAAGCTCCAGCGTATTCTCGGGGTTCATCATCCATTTCAGCAGAAGCCAGGCCTCTTGAGGATGCTTCGTGTCTTTAAAGATGACGATCGGTTCGCCCAGGTTCATCGTTTTCATTTGTTTCATGACCGGGAGCACCCCGATTCCGAAATCCAGCCCTGACACGCCTAAATCAACCAAAGTCCACTGTCCATCCATCGATATTGCGAATTTTTTGCTCTGAAGCCCGACTGCCCCGCCAGGGAAGGAAGAGGATTGGGTCGGCGTCGGCGCCACATGGTATTTGTAAATCAAGTCCTGCCAGAGCTGAATGCCCTCGATAGCCTCCGGTTCTGAGAGCATGAGCTTCGTGCCGTCTTCGTTCACGAACTTCCCGCCATTACTCGCAACGGCATTCATATAAGCCCAAGTCGGCAAGCTTACCCCAAATTGTTTAATCTTTTGCGGATTGAATGCCGGGTCAAGCGCATTTCGTCCATTGCTGTCGATCGTCAGTCTTTGTGCTACATCGACAAACTCTTCCCAAGTTAGCGCGTCCTCCGCTTTAGTCGGGAGCGGATCTACGTCAAGCTCTTCGAACATCGTCTTGTTATAAAAGAGTCCGAACACCTCGAGCGCTCCGTTTATGCCAGCTAGCTTGCCTTCATCCCACCAGTACTGGGTGTTTTCCAAAACATCCGATAACTGAATTTCCGAATCGGTGTCAAAAAAATCCTTAATATTATACAATCTGCCTTCCTCTGCCCATTTCATCGTATCCTCACCGTACAAGAGTCCAATGTCGGGCGTCTCGCCGCTTGCGGCCATCGTTTGGAGTTTAGTCGTGTATTCCTCGGGGATATGCTGCGCTTTGACCGTAATCCATGGATATTTCTTCATAAATCCTTTAATGGCTGCCTCCTGGACCTTCTTCTCATTCGGGCTTCCCCAGAAAGTGTACTTAATGGTTACACGCTCTTGCTTACCGCTGCCGGCTTGATTCGTAGATTGTTCAGCTGCAGCACCTGACTGGCCGCTGTTCGTTTCGTTACTGCTGCAAGCAGCAAGAACTAGAACAATGACCATCCAAATAAAATAGGGTTTTATCATCTTCATCTCAATTAACCCCTTTCTTTTTTACATTAACGTTAATGTAAAAGCGATTATGAAAAGTGCTTCTATGAAAGAAAGCACTTTATCTAAGCGGGTTCACACATTTTAATCTTGCCAGCCGTTCGAACTTGCAGTAATCGTCCGATATAGCCGGTTTTCCCATCCGTCTATCCCATTTTGCTTCTCATATTGCAGCCATATGTTCATCGCCCCGCGCGATCGATTATTCCAATAAGGATATGGAATCGCGGTAAGGTCATTATTCTCCGCATCTTTCGTGTGAACGATAACGGCGCCGTCAAAGAAGTCCTTCACGTACTCCACCTCAAAAATGGGCCTATGCGGAAGTTGACGTTTCAAGCCCATTCCTTTGTCCAACGATTCACGCGTATACTGAGCCATACCGCGTTTTATCACATACCTTTCATTGTCCATCGATTCAAGACAATAGAGCACCGGACCACGCCTTATTGCCGCCTTATTCGCATGCGTCGTCACATAAGGATGGGCTTCAATCAGAACGACGGGCATATCCAGCTCGAGACGGATGACGTCCTTGAGTCCCCACTCCCTGTCGATCACGGCATATCCGTTCTTGATGCTATATGCTGCCGGCTCGTTGTTAACGCGAATGGAGTAGTTCTCGCACCACCCCGGAATTCTCAGACGAACTTGAAAATGAACCTCTCGTTCAGGCAATACCGTGATGTCAACCGAACCGTCCCATGGATAAGCGGTGTGCTGCGTCAGCTTGATGTCCATATTCAGGATCTTCATTTCGGCTTCGCCTTCCACATAAAGGTTTACGAATGCCCCATCCTCATCGTATGCGTATATAAATGACGGCAATTCAGGCAGCATCTTAACGATCATCGGCGGACAGCAAGGGCAGTTGTGCCATTCCCATCTGTTATGTCCGCCATTGCTGACAAGCGGGTTTTCATAGAAGTATTTATGGCCATTCATGGAGCGGCCGGCCAGCAAAATATTATAAAGAACCGTTTCCAGCGTATCGATATACTGGCATTCGCCCGTCGCCAAAAACAGATTCCAGCTAAAATACCCCATCCCCACGCCAGCGCAAGTTTCCAAATAACCATCGTCGGGAAGCTCGTAGTTATGTCCGAATTTTTCTTCATTATGCACGGCGCCTACCCCACCGCTGATATGAGATTTTTGGAGTGCGATATTGTTCCAAAGCTTCTTGGCTGTTTCTAAATAATTCGGCTCCCCCGTTGATAAATGGAGAGCAGTCAGACCTGTGTACAGAAGCGTTGCTCGAACGGCATGGCCGGCTGCCTCGTCCTGTTCCAATACCGGCTTGTGATCCTGTGCGTACTCTCCCCAGGAAGGTCGATCTTCGCAGTTGCCCCGGTTTCCTATCCAAAACGTTACCAGATCCAAATAGTTGGATGCCTCGAAGGGAGCGTTCAATGCCTTGGCGAGTACCGGCTCGTCGACGGCTAACTGGTAGAGCTTTAAGAGAGCCTCTTCCGGAAGCGAATGCGCGGGTACGATGTTTCGTTTCGGCGGCGGACCCATAAGATCGCTCATATGGTTTGCGAACTTCACGCCAACTTCAAGCAGCGTCGTTTTCCCGGTCGCTTTGTAATGATGCACGGCTGCTTCTACCAAACAACCGGCATTATAGACATCGTGCTGCCAGCGCAAATTGCCTCCGTTGTCGCCCCATCGCTGGTTCGGACGATCAAGAAGCGTATACGTGTTAATATAGCCATCTCCTACTTTCCTTTGCGCCCGGGCTATCTTTTCGATGATCCCATCGACTCTTTTGTCCAAAGCTTCATCGTAATGTACGGCCAAAATATCCGATATGCCTCGTATCGTCTCGTAGATAAGTCCATCAAACCACGGTTCACCTGAGTGATAACCGTTATTCCCCTCGCTCACATAATCGAAATTTCTCATCGCTCCGTCGCTTTCGAACTTGTTTAACACATCGCAAACGGTTACTTCCCGAATGACATTCAATTTGGGCGCCCAAAATGTATCGTTGATTCGCACAGCGCTGACAGGGAGATTTTTTACTCGTTGATACTGAAAAGTAGTCGGCTGCTTTTGAGCCCTTGTTGTTTGAAAATTTGACAATGCATACACCCCTTTTGAACTTATTAGAAAGAAAACGCTTACCAATAATGAATAATTATAAAAACCGATCCCTCCTTTCCGTATGGTTGACATAATATTAATGATAACATTAACGTTAATGTAAAAATACCATTGACTTGCTATTGTGTCAACCGTTAGTTTGGGAAGATTGTAAGGAGCCTGCTCGCCAGATCGGGAAACGGACTGACAACAGCCATCAGTCATCTTCTAGGATGTAAATGGGTACTTGTCCGCCCAGTACCTCACCAGTTGTACACCCGGGGGCAGCATTGCCTTGTTCTGTTGTACGCAAATATTATGGAAATACCTACTTTTCGGTCAAGTACCATTCCGGCCTCTTTAAGGATTGTCAAATGTTTGAATACCGCTGTGCGGCCCATTTGAAACTGTGCCGTTAATTCATTAGCAGTCCATGTATAACAACATTTTATGCCATTTGGCTCCTTGTCTAAATGTTAAAAAGCCTCGGCTCGATAATGCCGAAACTTTTTGATCATGACTCCGTTTTGGTGGGCGACAGGACTGCTTGATTAATCTCGTTCGTGAACCCTGTCATTGGATTGGATGTATCGCTAGGAGAAAGTCCCGCACACGGTTTTTCAGCTTAAGGAATGCCCCACGGTAAGACCTTCCGATTTGAGCACAGTCTTGAAGCGATTAGCGTCCATACTGGCAGCGTCAATAACTCTCCTACTCATTGGCTGACCAAATCAATCTTGGGACACACTCTTCGTTTCCTGGGGGTTCAAAGATAGCCGTTTTCCTGCAGTTGTTCTTTAAAGCGGTCATAATTCGCCACATACCGTTCAAAGCGCTGATCGCTTAGCGGCTTTGTGACATGCTCCAATTGAGTCATATTTCGGTTTGCTTCCTCCAAATGAGAGAAGTATGTGCCGGAAGCCGCAAGAATAGCTGCGCCAACGGCCGCTTCAGCATGCTTCATTTTGTATATCGGCTTCTGCATGACACAGCTTCTTATACGCAGCCAGGTCCGGCTGTTGCTTGCTCCACCCGCTGTAAATATCTTGGATATCGTTTCGCCCGATAATTGTTCTATGATTTCATATGACAACTTCTCCAGATAAGCAACGCCTTCCATTCGGGAAGCAAACCTTTGAATTTTATTCAAACCGGGCGAGTCAAACCCTCTGGCTTTGTCGGAAATAAAGGGAAACCGCTCGCCCGCCTGCTGCAGCGGATACGAGATCCATGGCGTAGGGACTAGTGATTCGGCATGATGGTTTAGTGCTTCCAATTCCTCATCTTCATATTCTGCGGCAACCCAATCGCCCCCTGTATTGCTTGCGCCTCCAGGCATCCAATAGCCTTGCGGATGTTTGTGGCTGTATAGACGGCCATGCGGATCAACAAGCCTGTTTCGCGTAACGCCCTTGATAACCATTGTGGTGCCAATTGTGGTATTCCAGTCCCCTGGCTTGACCGCGCCGGATGCGATTTGAGAAGCACAGCCATCCGTCATTCCGAGCACGACCTTAACCGTACCCGGGAATCCCGTTTGCTTCGCTACCTGCAGATCAAGGTGACCGATGACCGTACCTGGCGGTGAGACTTTTGGAAACCAGGACGCTGGCAAATGAAAGGTATCTGCTATATAGGATGGCCAGCGCGAGTCTTCAAGACTGTAGCCTGATTTCAGGGAATTGGAATAATCGGTCACTCCCCAGACCCCGCTTAATTTCCCGATGATATAATCGGCCGCGTGTGCCCACAGTCTGATCTTGCTTGATTGTTCTGGGAAGCTGCGTGTATACCAGATTATTTTGGGTAACCCTGACGAGCTGGTGAACGTATGATAGCCCTGACTTTCTCCAGCCAACACTGCTTCATTACATGCTCGTGCTTCCAGATGTGATCGCGGATCACTGTACATCAAGGCTGCGCTTAATGGATGGAAGCTGCTATCCAATGCGATCATTGTTCCTGATGTCGCAGTAACGGAGATCGCTTGAATAGCGTCCGTCATATCCAGCCGTTTCAGGTCAGCAGCTGCCTGTTTCAAACATTGTAAGAGAGTATACCACCACTCCTGCGGAGATTGCTCCTCTCTTGAACTCACCCATTCAAATCGCTGCGACCGTGACGATAAAACATCACCATGGCCGTCGACGGCCATTACCCTCACGCCTTGCGTGCCTATATCCGCTCCGATAAATACAGGATGGATTTGCTGCTGCACTCCCTATTCCCCCTTGCTTAATCAGGTTGTCCATTGTTCATTGAACTTGTTTTATTCCTTAACGCTGCCAAGTACAATTCCTTTGGTAAAATAGCGCTGCAGAAAGGGATAAACCATAAGAATGGGTAAGGCACCCAGGAATATTTGTGCAGCCCGTACAGTTCTCGTAGAAATTTTATCGTACTCCTTCAGCGTATCTCCCGTTCCGCTTAGCGAGCTCAGGTCCAGGTCGATTACGATAGTCCGAAGATAGGTTTGCAGCGGATAATGGGTCGGTGTATTCATATAAATCATTCCGTCGAACCACGCATTCCAATGGCCGACGATACTGAATAAGCCGATCGTTGCCAGTGCAGGCATCGATAACGGCAGATACACTTTGACCAGCGTTGTCATATGCCCCGCACCATCCATCATCGCAGCTTCATTCAATTCCTTGGGCAACCCCCGAAAAAAGTTCAGCAGCAGCAAAACATGAAACACGGGAACTGCACCGGGAAGGATAAGCGCCCATATCGTATCGAGAATTCCAGTTGCGCGGACAGTCATGAAGGTGGGAATCAATCCGCCATGGAAGAGCATCGTGAATACCAGCAGCCAGGCATACAGCGTACGCTGTGGAAACACCTTCTCTTCCTTTGATAACGGATAAGCCAGCAGAACAACTAATATCATGTTAATGGCTACCCCAAGCAGCACACGCTGCAGCGTTACTCCAATTGAACGAAGAAACTCAATTTTAGTAAGTACAAGCTCATAAGCATTAGTTGTGAATTGAACCGGCCACAATTTAACATATCCACCCGCAACCGCTACGTCGGAGCTGAGAGAGATAGCAAATATATGCAGCACCGGAAATATGCAGGAGAGCGAAAGCAAGACAAGAAACGTATGGTTGCAAAACATGAACAATTTGGATGTGAATGCAGCATTCTGAACCAACAGCCTTCCTCCTCAGGACTAAATGGTTACACACGAATATCTGTTTAAATACGGATAGAGGAGAGCGGGACGTTGAAGAGCCACAGAGTGCTTCAACGTCCCTCTCCGTCCGGACCAGCAGATTGCTCAAGAAGGCCGCAGCCCTAGAAAATGCGGTAATTCGCAAAGCGGTAGGCTAAAAGATACGAAACCGATATGAGAATAAAAGAAACAACCGATTTGAAAAGACCCACCGCAGTCGCCAATGAATATTGAGCCTTCTGAATACCCATCCGATATACAAGCGTGTCGATGATATCTCCGCTTTCATAAACCGCACTGTTGTACAGGTTGAATACCTGATCGAATCCCGCATTCAGAATTTGACCAAGACTTAGCGTAGCAAGAAGGATGATTACAGGCATCATACCCGGCAGGGTAATATGCCAAATCTGTTTCCATCGATTGGCTCCATCGACAACGGCAGCTTCGTATAAATTCGGGTTAATACTGCTGATTGCCGCTAAATAGACAATTGTGCTGAAACCGAAATCCTTCCATAGATCGGTACCTACAAGAGTATATGGAAATATTTTGGGGTCACCGAGGAAAAATACAGGTTGAAATCCCAGCCATTGCAGCAATAAATTAACAATTCCCGTAGACGGAGACAATATATCGATGAGAATGCCGCCCAATATAATCCATGACAGGAAATGCGGCAAATAAATAAGAGTCTGTATACTTCGTTTGATAAACCGGATACGGATTTCATTGAGCAGTAGAGCTATCAGAATCGGAAATACAAGCCCTGCGATTACCTTCATCACCGCAATGTATATGGTATTCCATATGACCTGATATATATTAGGCAGCGCCATCATGTATTTGAAATTATCCAAACCAACCCATTTCGACCCGAACAATCCATGTGTAGGCTTGAAATTCTGAAAGGCGAGCGTGATGCCGAACATAGGAATGTAATGGTACACAATGAGTAAAGCAAATCCGGGCAAAATCATCAAATGCAGCGGCAATCGTGAAGACCTGATTGTCCGTAAATCCCCCACTCTTCATCACTCCTTACCTTCCATTCTATTTTTTCTGCTGGGCATACCATTCGTTTACTTCATCCGTGATTTCTTTACCACCGAGTTTATTCCAGTCCTCGACGTACTTGTCAAACAAATCGAGCGAGCCTCCAAGCAATATTTTATTGAATACTTGACTCGTCAAGTCGTTCAGGGTACTGCTCCTGTCCGCCATCATATCTGAAGGAAGCCCGTAATACTCATCATAGTTGAACAGGTTTTCATTCATATATTTGTCGATAACCGTCTCCGCTCCATCAGGACCGAATATTTTCGCATAACGCCACATGGACTTGTCGCCAGCCTGATACTGCTTCACCTGTTCGTAATAGCCTCTGCCTTCGGGATTCAGCTTGCTTTCGTCCCCATTCAATGCCGCTTTAATTGCAAGATGGTGTTCAAGGTTCTTCGTGGCACCGAATGTTCTTACCTCCTGGTACAAGTAGACGGCATAGTCCCCATCGTACATGTATTTGAAATCCGCTGTTTCCCCGAACATCTTCTCTACGTACAGATTCATCATTTTAATAATGGCTTCCGGATTTTTACAGTCTTTATTTACGACCCAATATGCGCCAGGCATTGCGGACACCTGTGGCATAGCCGGCTTATCGTCGACAGAGGTGAGAGGATACATCTCCCAGACCATGCCTGGATCGTTCTCCACGGCTCTGTTCAATTTATTCAACGGCTCAGAGAAGCCACCGTAAAACATGCCGATCTTGCCGGCAACGATATCCTGGAGCAGCAGTTCGGCTGTTTTCACTGTGAATTCCTTGTCGATTTCGCCTGTTTTTACGAGCTCCTGAAGCTTGCCGAGCGCCTGTTTCATTTCTGGTTGAAGATTACTCATAACAAGTGCGTTGCCGCCGGAATCCTTCACCCACATGTTCTTATTCGCGTGATAACTGTTGAAGAATCCTGTCATGCCGCCGAACCCGCCGAAAATATTCTGGTAGAAGCCAATCCCGAATGTATCGCTCTTGCCATCTTTGTCCGGATCGTCATTTTTAAATGCTTTGGATATGGCCAATACATCGTCCGTGGTCTTCGGTGGCTGCAAGCCCAGGTTATCCAGCCAATCTTTACGTATCCAGAGCATCTGAGCCCCTTCGCTTGGCGAACTGACATATGGAATGGCCATCAGCTTCCCGTCAATTGCAGCCGATTCCATGCCTACGCCCCCATCACTACGGAGCTTCTCATCGGCAAGCTGCGAAATATTATTTTTATATACGTCGGTCAGATCGGCAGCCACTCCAGCATCGACCAGCTGCTTGAGCTGAGCCGGCTGTACCCGGAAGATATCCGGCAAATCGCCTGATGCTATCGAAACATTCAGTTTTTCATAATAAGCCGTTCCATCTGTCACCCATTTATTACCAATTTTGACCCCGTACGTTTCCTCCAGCAGCCTTGAAAAAACATTATTGTCCAGCGAGTCACCTTCCGGGAAGGTAAGCGCACCCGGCATTTCGCGTACCATCGAAACGGTGATTGGTGGATCGTATTTGCCACTGGCGTTTGGCTGCTCTTCGTTTCCAGCTTGACCGACGTTCTCCGGTTCTTGTACAGGCTCATTTACTTGTCCACTGGTATTGCTTGAACAGGCGGACAACAAAAGTGTAAAAGCCAGAATAATTGTTGTTGCGGTAAAGTAGAATCGATTCTGATTCACTATAATTCCTCCATTTGATTCTCATATTTTTATAAAAGTAAACGCTTTCAATTTACAATCGTTCTCTCAGCCGAATACCATATTTGGATACCAATGGCCCAGAACGAGGAGACGATCTCTCAACTATGTAAGCCCACCTCCTTGCAAATGCTTATGGTTTGAGTGACCATTATCAACTTTGGACATTTGCTCAGTTTTGAATTATTTGACCACGCCATGATCTTAGCATACCCTCAAATGAGTCGTCAACAATCTGATTGTAAAGAATTGGTTGAGCCTAAATTCAAGCCGCGCATACAAAGAAGCACTATATCAGCACACTGATATAATGCCTCGAATGGATATTCTCCCCGCTTTAGCGGGACTCCAGAAATGATTTCCATCGTTCCAATTGATTGGTGCATATCAAAGCAGACGGGTATCTGCTCATCACAAGTTCCATCTCCACATAACTATCAACAGGCCATGCAATCAGTTGAAGCCCTTTTTCCTCAATCATTCTGGCATATTGCTCCGTCAGGAAAGAGAGCCTTACCGCCAAATAACTGGCCTGAATTTCCTTAACAAAAGGAAACACGTAGGGCAAGCTGCCATGAAAGACCAGCCCGATTGGAATATCCCTATTCAATTCGCGCAGGCGGGCCAAAGAAAAATGATCAAACGAAATGACATATACCTGTTCGATCATTCCCACCTTGAGAACCACATCAAGCACCGCTTGTTCAAGACCCGGATACAGGTCTCCTTCCTGCTTCATCTCGATGCTGACAATGATCCGATCCTTCAACAAAAGAAGCGCTTCCTCCAAAGTAGGAATCACTTCCGTCTCACCAATCCTAAACTGACAGAGCTCAGCAGCTGTATAGTCCTTCACATATCCGGTTCCATCTGTCATTCTCTCAAGTGTCTTGTCGTGTATGACTACAGGTACTCCGTCTTTGCTAAGATGCACATCCAGTTCCAAATGGCTGAAAGACAACTCGCACGCCGATTGAAAGGATGGCAATGTGTTCTCATGATATTTGACCGGATAACCTCTGTGCGCTATGCCTCTTACAGTCATTCTTAGTCCCTCCCAGGCTACTTAGCCAACTTATCAGGTCGTTACCCAAAGCTGTCGTATCTGCTGTTCAGCAGCAGGATGCGCATTTCCTCTTCGTGAACCTCCAGTACAGAAACACTCGCATTATGGATGTTCAGCTTTCTGTAACCTCCAAGCGCCATTCCTAATATACCTGCCATCAGAATCCTTATAGCTGTACTATGACTGACTACGAGAATCCGTTTATCGGGCTGCTTAGCATATTGATCCGTCATAAATTCAAACATGCGTTTATATACCGAAGCTGCCGTCTCTCCTGTATCTCCGGCTCTCACCCCAGCTGGATCATTACACCAATCCTTCCAGATATCCGGATATTTCTCCACGATTTCACGAGCCTTCAACCCATCCCAAAGACCAAAATCAATCTCTGTCAGCCGTCGATCCTGAATGACGGTCAACTGCCTCTGCTGTGCGAATGGCATAGCTGTATGCACCGCTCTTTGCAGATTGGAAGCATACACCAGATCGATGGGAACGGACTTCATGAAGGTAGACGCAAGATCTGCTTGCTCCACTCCACGGGGGGATAACGCAATATCAGATAGGCCGCAATAACGATTATGATCACGGTTCCATTGGGTTTCTCCATGTCTCATCAAATAGATTCGGGTCAAGAGCTCCCACGCTCGCTTATAAGGACAGACCGATTAAACAGCTGCCGGATTTCAGTGTTATTTTGTGAAAACCACTTTTCCAGCGCATCATTCATAATGGCGACGCTATATCCATCAACCTCGTAAGAAGCACCTGCAATGTGCGGGGTCGCATAGACATTGGGAAGATTTATCAGTTCGTAATCCG
Organism: Paenibacillus sp. JT31N11; assembly: GCF_056269285.1. NCBI lineage: Bacteria > Bacillati > Bacillota > Bacilli > Caryophanales > Paenibacillaceae > Paenibacillus > Paenibacillus sp. JT31N11. The sequence continues at coordinate 30,063 of NZ_JBWDNQ010000025.1, read as the reverse complement.
ACTCGTCCGGAGGTTCGTGGTAGTACACATCCATTACAGCACCTGCGATGCGCTTCTCCTTCAATGTTTTGAACAAAGCTTCCCGGTTAACGACTGCTGCACGTGCACTGTTAACAAACAGAGCATTTGGCTTCATCAGCTTAAACAAGGATTCATCAATTAATCCAATCGTTTCATCGGTTACCGGCAAGTGAATGGACACAATATCACTTGTTGAGAATAATTGTTCTAACCCGCATGATGAATAATCCGTGTTTGGTAATTGCTTTATATAGGGATCAAAGTATTGGATCTTACATGAGAAGCCTTTAAGAACCGCCGCAACTCTTTGCCCAACTCCCCCAAATCCGACAATGCCCACCGTCTTGCCGCAGAGCTCGTGCCCACGGAACTGGAGATATGATTCATGCGCATCTCCCTTCCACTCCCTGGATTTCAGCCACTGCTCCCCTTCACGCATTTTCCTTAAAAATACAATTAATCCCGCTGCCACTAGTTCAGCCACTGCCTGTCCGTTTCGTGCGGGGGTATGAAATACCGGAATTCCCTTTTTTGTTGCGCTTTCAACGTTTACGTTTGAAGGTGTTCCCCGGCATACACCGATAAATATCAAGTTGGTGGAGCTGATCACCGCATCATCCACATGATCATGTTCCGTAATCAAGGCATCCGCATTCGTTTCTTTCAGCAGTTGAAGCAATTCATCGGCATGAAAGGCTCTGCCATGATCTTTCCATGGTCTGAAGTGCACGTTTCCATAACGCCCTACTTCTTCCAACGCCTCCGGTGTATAAGGGGCCGTCACTAAAATATTCATTAGAATCCCTCCTTTCATAAGTCTTCCTTGGTTAATGAACATTTGTCCAATTTTGACTAATTTGTCCACTTTATTCATCCTACCATTTTTCTTTTTTTCTGTAAACGGATTTCTCCCTGTATAAATTAATCCTGATTTCCAACCAAACAAAAGTAAGCCAGCAATCACTTTTAAGGTGATTACTGGCTTGAACGCTGTATGTTTGTCCATTTGCCGCACGATTAAGTATGTTCCAGCAGTGATTCCGCTGTTTCTTCTGACGTGATCAGCACGTGAACAAGTCCACCATTCAAAGCACCGAGAATGGACTTCGTCTTACCGACTCCGTGTGCAGTACCGATACGCATCCCTATTCGCAGGAAATCCTCCGGTGAAGCACCGACAATTCTGTCACTGAGATCTTTATTCGAAAACTTGCCTTCCTCGTTGAAAAAATGAAAAATAACATCGCCGACACTTGCAGAGGACAGCATACCGCTATCCAATCCGCGAACCAGACCCGAAGATATAATGGTCGCATCTTCTCCAGTGCCGCCTATGCCCACTACCGCAGCGGATACATTGCTGATCTCCTGTACAATATCCTGAATGCTTGGATCCGTGAGAAAATTATTCTTGCTTTCCTCACTCGCTGCCACCGCCGGCGCAGGAAACAAAAGCGGCCTGCCCCGCAAAGCCTGTGCCCACAATTGAATGACCGACGCTGCCGGAATCAGCTCTTCTTTGGCACCGGAACCTCCCGAGAGCTGCACGATTTTCAAATCGGGACGGGAGTCGCATAAATGCATTTGGGTTCCGATCTCATATAACGTCCTTCCCCAGCCTAATCCTATGGTCCCATGTGTTGGAAGCACGGAGTTGAGATATTGGCTGGCCAGCGTTTCGTAAGAATTAGCCGACTCTTCCTTTCGGAACACGACGCAATCCTTTAAGTTATATTTGCCCGAGATCCGTTGTTCAAGTGCGGTGCATCGTGAATTTTCCAAATCCGAACGAATATGAAATTGAATGATGCCCCGATCCCGGGCTTCACTAAGAAACCGGGCTACTGATGATCGCCCAATTCCTAACTGATCCGATATTTCCTGCTGATTCATGTTAAGCATATAATACATCCGCGCAACACGTTCGAGAAAGCTGTCTTTCGATATTTGTTCATTATTAAATGTTTTTACCATATCTGCCCCAATCTATTACCTTTCTAAACATATGTTCATTTTTTAACCATATGTCCATTATCTTAGCATGTGGGTATCTTTTTATCAAGAATACTTTTGGAATCCCCTATCTGGGACCCCTAAACATCATACCAAGGAGCTTTTGCGTTTCTCAAACCTCGTATTTCTTCAAAATAGGAATCCTGCCCGTTACTTCAACAAACGAAAAAGGAGCTGCCGCGCGGCAAGCTCCTCACTAATGTTCTTCGTTAGTTAAATCATTTAGTTGATATCAAAGGGTCTTTAAATGCTGCTTTCCGGTCCGCGAGCCGTATGAGACTGCTCCGGACGATGTGGCGCCACTAACGCTTTGACTTCAAAGGGGGGGGATATGTTGCCCTCATCTGGACGAGCCTGCAGCATCTAACCATTATTGGCGGAGCAAATTTGAATTCCTGGCCAGTGCAGCCATATGTTTCGCATCGGTTCCCGCCAATCCCGGTCGTGATCGATATGTTTCAGCCGGAAAAAGCAGGCGTACCGGATATTCGGTGAGACGTTGGGTCCGATCCCGTGCGCGACCTGATAATGGACCAGCACTGCATCCCCAGCTTGACCGGTAATCTGAACCGGTTCGGGCATTGTGACGGGCGGCATTCCTTTAAGCAGCGCTTCGGGGCCGTGCTCGCGGAAATACGATTCAAACAGGTGGTGAGTGCCCGGCCAAACCGTGAAATTGCCCGCATTCGAATGAGGCAGATCGTTGAGAAACACACCGAGCAGAGCCGTAAAATTGGAGATAGTGCCCGCAGGGACGCCATTATTCGGCGAATGCATACCGTCCAGGTGATATCCGGTTTTTAGGGTAAGAAGCTCGGCCTTGGCCGGAAAACGCAGCGCTATTTGGCCGCTGCCGACCGGCCTCAGCTTGCCTTCCCCAATCACAGATTCGGCCAGCTCCCAAGCCGGAGTCTTGGTCAGCAGTCCCGTAATGACCGGGTCTTTTTGCAATTCCGGACAGTAGGACTGTGCCCGAAAAACAGGCATTTGAACGGAATCCATCCCTTCGCCTATGGAATGGTTGATCGCCTTGATCGCCTCCTCCACCATCATTCTCGGGACGACTCCAGGAAGCTTGACATATCCGTGTTCCAATAAGTGTTTTCGCTGTTCATAGGAAAGTTTCATCGATCGTGACCTCCATTCATATTCCTTATCTAGCTTCTTCGTTAACCGGCGAAATGGCAAGCAGCCTCATGACCCGGGCCGATCGTTCGTTTCTCCGGTTTTCGAGTGCGGCATTGCTCGTTTGCCATCGGGCAGCGCGGATGAAACGCACAGCCGGCTGGAGGATTGAGCGGCGACGGCATTTCCCCCCGAATTTCGATCATCTCCCGCTTCACCCCCGATTCCGGGATTTTCAGCACCGATTCCATTAATACCCGCGTATAAGGGTGCTGCGGATTCATGAAGACCTCCTCGACCGGCCCGTTTTCCACAATTTCCCCCAAATACATGACCGCGACATCGTCGCTTAAGTACTCCACCACCGCCAAATTGTGAGAAATGAAAATGCAGGTTAAATCGAACTCCTTCTGCAATTCCTTCAAAAGAATCACAATTTGCAGCTGTATGGAAACATCAAGCGCCGAAACGGCTTCGTCGCAAACAATCAGCTTCGGCTGAAGGGCGAGCGCTCGAGCGATTCCAACCCGCTGCTGCTGTCCACCGGACAGCTCGGTCGGATAAGCGTCCGCGATGGACGACGGGAGACCGACGCGTTCAAGCAGTTCATCGACCCGCTTCCTTTGTTCTTTTTTTGTCCCCACCTTATGGATGATCATCGGATCCTGAATAGTGCGCCCGACTGACATACGCGGATTCAGAGCCGATAACGGGTTTTGAAAAATCATTTGCATTTGCTGGCGTTCTTGTCGCAGCGCTTCCTTGGACAGCTTCGTCAATTCCTGCCCGTCGAACCAAATCCGCCCCCCGTCCGGTTCCAGCAGCCGCAGGACCGTACGCCCCACAGTGGACTTTCCTGAACCGCTCTCGCCAACGAGACCGAACGTTTTGCCGCGGGGAATGCTGAAGGACACATCTTCCACAGCTTTCAGCGTTTTGCCAGAAACGTTGAAAACCTTTTTGATTCTGTCTACGACCAGAAGCTCGTTAGATAACACGATTTATCACCTCTTCCGCGCGGTGGCATGCAACCGTATGATCCATTCCGATTTTACTCAATTCGGGAATGTCGCGGCTGCACCGTTCGTTCGCTATTGGACAACGGGACACGAAGGGACAGCCGGCTGGCGGCATTGTCGCGATGGAGGAACTTCCGGGTATGGGCACGAGCTTTCGGTTGCGGCTGCCAATCTCGAGAATCGACGTTTTCAGTCCGGTGCTGTACGGGTGAACTGAACGACGGATAAATTGTTCGACGGGTGCGCTTTCCATCACCTTTCCTCCGTACAGCACCACAATCCGATCGCAGAAATTCGTGGCGATCCCGAAATCGTGCGTAATGATAATCGTGCTCATTTGCCGCTTCTCCTTCGCCTTGCGCAGCACCGCCAATACCTGCATTTGCACCGTGACATCGAGCGCTGTTGTCGGCTCGTCGGCAATCAGCAGTTTCGGCTGACAGGCAAGCGCGATCGCGATCATCACCCGCTGCCGCATTCCACCGGAAAACTCAAACGGGTAGCTCCTGTAACGGGTTTTTGGATCGGGGATGCCGACCTCCTCGAGCAGAGCCAGACTTCTATTGTAAGCCTCCCTTTTACCGCATAGGCGGTGAACCAACATCGCCTCCGCTATTTGATCTCCTATGCGCTGGATCGGATTCAGGCTGGTCATCGGATCCTGGAACACAACGCCAATTTCCTGGCCCCGAATTTCTCGCAGCTCCCGTTTGGATAAGGCCAGAAGATCCCTACCCTCGAACAAGGCTTTGCCCTCGGTCACATTACCATTGCTTCCGATCAGCCCGAGCAGCGACAAGATGGAAACGGATTTGCCCGATCCGCTCTCCCCCACAATGCCAAGCGTCTCGCCGGGCTCCACTTCGAAATCCACGCCGTTCACGGCGTAAACCCGGCCATCGGGCCGTTCAAACGTTGCGTGAAGATCGATAACCTCGAGCAAAGGTTTCATCTGTTACGCATCTCCTTTCGGATTGAGAGCCAACTGCAGCCCGTTTCCAACGAAAAGAAACGACAGCAGCGTAAGAGCGAATACGCCTGCCGGGAAATAGAGCATCCACGGAAAGCCGAGAATATTTTGTCCGCCTGCGGTCATCAGGTTACCGAAGCTGGGCATCGGGGGCTGAAGACCAAGCCCGACTACACTCAGCGCGGCGTCCAGCGTCATGGCCGTCGGCAGGCTGAACGATAGCGACACGATGACGCTGCCCATAATGTTCGGCAGCAAATAGTACCGGGCGATGTGAAATCTTTTAGCACCCAGTGAACGAGCGGCCTCCACCATTTCACCGTTTTTCAAAGAGAGAACAAGCCCCCTGATCAACCTGGCGTGATGTGCCCATTGGGTAATACCGATGGACAAAAAGATCGGAAACAGCCCTCGGCCAAGCGTGACAACCAGAATAAGATTCAAAAAATAGGAAGGGAACGCAAACATCAAATCCACAATCCGCATAATGATATTTTCGGTCACGCGGCCGGCGAAACCGGCCCACAGCCCCAAAACCGCGCCGATGATGAACGCTACCGCCGTTGCCCCGAACGCAATGATGCAGGCGAACCGAATGCTGTAGATAATCTGGCTAAACATATCGTGGCCGAGGCTGTCCGTGCCAAACAGAAACCTCCAGCTCGGACCTTCGTTCGCATGGGTATAGTTGGCCTGCTCGTAGCCGTACGGCGCGATCCACGGTCCGATTGCCGCTATCACCAAAACGACCGCCACCCATACCAATCCCACAACCGCCAGACGGTTCCGGGAAAACCTCCGCCACGCCAGCGAACCGCGTGTAACCTTCCGTTCCGGGATCGTCTGGATCCCCGCCATGCTTTGGGCTGGACTCACGTGAGCTCCTCCTTTGTTCTCCTCGTTTGTTGAATGGCTTATGATCCCAGCTTCACTCGGGGATCCAGAATGCTGTAGATGATGTCGACAAGCATACTCATGAACATGACCAGCAGCGACAAGATGAAAATGGAGGTCACCGCCAGCGGGTAATCATTAGCTCCGAACGCGTTTCCAAGCAGGGTGCCCAGTCCGGGAATGGAGAACAGGTTCTCGATCCAGGTCGCGCCGACGACAGTAAAGGCGATCTGCGGACCGATGATCGTGACCAATGCAACGAGGGAATTTCGCAGCGCATGCTTCCGGATAAGTGCCGATTCCGAAACGCCTTTCGCTTTCGCTGTACGAATGTAGTCCTGGTTTAGCGTGTCGATCAGGCTGCTGCGCATATATTGCGTGATCGAACCGATATTGCCGATAGCGAGTGCGATTAAGGGAAGAACGATCTGCTGGGGCGTCCCCCACCCGTTGATCGGCAAAATGGGCCAGAATACGCCGAAAATCAGCATCAGGAAGACGGCGATCACGTATGGCGGTATGGCCTGACCACCCAAGGAAAGCGTCGTTAAGCAATAGTCCACCCAGCTGTTGCGGCGGATTGCAGCAAATATGCCGAGTGGGATCCCAATCACGGCCGCGAGGAAAGTCGCACCGATTGCCAAAAACACGCTGATGGGAAAGGCTGTTTTTAAAGTGTTTGCGATCGGGGTCGTTGAATTTTGAAAGGACGTGCCGAAGTTGAACGTAAACGAATGAATGATATACAGATAAATCTGCTCGTAAAGCGGCTTGTTCAAGCCGTATCTTTCCTCCCATTGGTGCATCAGGTCGTTGTATGCCTGCGGATTTGCCGCGGATAACGCTCCCGTTTGCTGGGCGACGAGCTGCTGATTGAAAAAGCTGCCTGGTGCGTAATACATCAAAGTATAGGACAAGGCGATGATGATGCAGGTGGTAATCGCGATCGCAAGGAGCCGTTTGACGAGAAATCCGGTGAACTGCATGGGGAACGCCTCTTTTCGTCAGAGATTTACTTTCCTTGGGAAGACTCCTCTTTCACGGTCAAGTACTGGAGTTGGAAGAAATTGCCGAACGAAAACTTGTTGAATACTACGTTGCTGATCCACGGTTTCACAATATAAATGTCTTTCGGCGTATAAAGCGGTACGGCCCACCCGCTGTCGATGATTGATTGCGCCAATTCCCCCGCGTAAATCGGCGCTTTCTCGAGATCGCTCGCCCCTTGACGGGCGGTTAATATATTCCACTGTTTGGCATAATCCGGCCGGTTTTGGTGCTGCCATACCTGCATATCCAACCCGGTGGCGTTCCCGACAAAATTCCATGCATTAACCCAAGAGTCATGCTTCTCCTTATCCGTTTTTGCGCTTTTCCAGGCATCGAGATATCCCTGCCATACCGTCTCGTTGCTTGGAAGGGGGGTAAGCGAGTCCCGATACGCTTCATCTGTCTGGGAAGCTGCGAATTGGGTCAAGAAAGTGTTATCTTTTTCGAAAGCGTCCTGCAAGAGCTTCCAATCGGAATCTTGAATACCCCGCTGCGCATCGTCGGGGTTGCCGTATTTGGTTACGGAGTAGGGATTATTTGTCTCAAAACTTGCTTTCGCGACGTATTGTCTCCAGGAAGGCGGGTAGCTGTATCCATACGCTTCATAGGTTTGCAGATCCATATTGGCCGAATCCCACCAGTTGACGACGCCGTTCGAGATAAAAAAGCCAGGCTTGACATCTTTGTGATAGCCTCCCCAAATAATATCTCCATAAAGCGACCCCGTCGTCGGTTCAATAACGGCGTTGATACCTAAAGTGTCCTTCAACTGGTCAGCTGCGGACACCGCTGCCAGTACCTGCGGATCGCCCACAGCCGGAGTGTAAATGTGCAAGGTGGGAATTCCCTTACCCCCCGGGTATCCTGCCTCTTGCAGCAGCCGCTTCGCCTGTTCTACATCTCTCGGAATCCCTTTCTGGTATTTGGCGCTTGGCCAATCAGGCGGTCCGAATACGGATGTGGGGACAACCATGCCGTTCATGACTTTATCGGCGATGATCGAACGGTCAATGACCATCGCGATCGCTTTTCGAATGCGTTCATCATCGAGCGGCGACTGTTCCAGCGCTTTGTTGAAAATGAGTCCCTGCACCTGCCAGTTCGGCTCCTCGTGCAAAACATCCGGCATTTTTTTTCGTAGAAAAACGTAATCCGACGGGTTGGAAATCGGTGCCACATCCAATTGTCCGGCCATAAACGTCTGCGCCGGAGTGGACGGAGTCGGAATAATATTGATTTCCTCTACATTGCCGACATTAAATTGCTTCGGGTTACCCACATACTTCTCGTTTCGGACTAGCTTAAGCTTGCCGTTCGGCACAAACGATTTCACCACGAAAGGGGCGTTCCCGACGAAATAGTGCGGCATAAACCAATCAGTCGGATGCGCTTCGACGATGGGCTTGTAAAGCGGCATTGCCGCTGACAGCGGAAACCAGCCGAGCAAAGAAGGATGAGGCCGCGCCAGCGTGATACGGATCTCATAAGGATTGACCACCTTGACACCGACCTCGTCCGGTTTGACCGCCCCGTTATGATAATTGTTGCCGTTCACGACAAACTGCATAAAGCTTTCCCATGTCGGCGCCTGCGTATTTTGTGGAGACATGAAACGCATCCACGCGTAATAAAAATCTTCTGCGGTAAGCCGTTCCCCGTTGCTCCATCTGGCGTCCTTGCGCAAATAGAACGTCCATGTCAGTCCGTCTTTTGAGACGTTCCAGCGTTCCGCCACTTTCGGAACCAGGTTCAGCTTCGTGTCGTAACCGACCAAGCCCTCAAGAATGGTCCCTTGGCTTACCAGAATTTGCGCCTGCCAGGCATGTGGATCAAGACTTGTCATCGCCGGCTCCGCCACAGTTACTGCACGCTGGTCCTTCGCATTCTTCGACGTGCATCCGGATAGCATTGCGGCCGCCATCCAAACGGCCAACAACGTAAGCGCTATCATTTTTCTCGACAATTTATTTCCAACTCCTTTCCTGAATTGGGTTGAAAAACAGAGAAGAATGAGCAAAAGCTTGTGGGGCGACATTACGATGGTGTCACAGTAATTATATTATTCATGTGTTTGGCAATTTAACATACTTTCTAGAACTCATTTGGAACTAATTTCAAAACTTTGACCCAGAGTTTAGGCCGGATGATTGTTTTAAAGAATAATACACAGATTTTATTCACCTCACACGACCGGAAAACCTATGGTTGATCATTACTCTCATAATAGTTTTAATGACTTACTGATATACAGTGTTGTGTAAATGTGAAAATGCTTGGCAAAAAGCCACTTCTCAGTCTCCTCCGGACAAGCTTAGACTCACCAAAAAATTCGGATTGAAATCACAGGCAAAAGGATTCATATTAACAGGTTAAGAGAATAAAATAAAGCCGGCAGCCAAATTTCGGCTGCCGGCCGTATAACGCCAGCTAATAATAAATCCTGAACTTTATTACTTAACTCCATATCGTCGGACCCGAAGCAGCGCTTGCTCTCGGTGTCCCATAAATCTTTCGATTTCGCACAGACGGGCTGCGTATTCCCCTAGTAAGACACTCGCTTCCGGTGTGCATCTTTGGTATGTGCAGGTTTTAAGGAATTTTCCCACCCAGAGCCCACCGGTATAACGGGCGGCTTTTTTCGTAGGCAGTGTATGATTCGTTCCAATGACCTTGTCACCATAAGCCACATTCGTTTCGGGACCAAGGAATAGCGCTCCATAATTGGTCAGTCGCCCCAAGAAATACGACGGATCCCGGGTAAGAACTTCCACATGTTCGAATGCAAGCTTATCCGCCTCTAGAACCGCCTCCTTCTCATCTTTAACCAATATGACAATTCCATTGTCTCGCCATGCAGCTCCCGCAATGTCAGCCGTAGGAAGAGTCAGCAGCTGACGATCTATTTCTTTAAATGTTTCCATCGCCAGCGCTTCTGAGGTGGTAATTAACGCACCCGGGGAAGTCTCGCCATGCTCAGCTTGCCCAAGGATATCGCAAGCGACCATCTCCGCATCAGCCGTATCATCCGCGATCACAAGCGTTTCCGTAGGGCCTGCCAGAAGATCAATACCGACCCGGCCGAACAGCTGCCGCTTGGCCTCTGCCACATAAGCGTTCCCCGGACCAACCAGCATATCTACCGGAAAGATGGACTCGGTTCCGAGCGCCATTGCGGCAAGAGCCTGTACACCCCCAAGAATATAAATTTCGTCCGCCCCAGCGAGCACCATGGCGTAAACAGTCGCCGCCGGGATTTGGCCTTCAATCGGTGGGGTGCACGCCACGACCCTCTTTACTCCGGCAACCTTTGCAGTTAATATGCTCATGTGCGCAGATGCAACCATAGGATATCTTCCACCTGGAATATAGCAGCCTACACTGTTTACCGGTATATTTTTATGCCCCAGCACCACTCCGGAAATGGTCTCTACCTCAACATCGCGTATAGCTTCCCGTTGAACCTCGGCAAAACGTCGAATTTGTTGTTGGGCAAACCGTATGTCGGCCACCGCTTCCGCTGGAACGGACTGTATAACTTCTTGTATTTGCTCTTCTGACAAACGGAAGCTTGCCGGCTGCCATCGGTCCAGTACGGTCGAATATTTCTTCACAGCGGTATCGCCTAGCAATTCCACTTCGTGAATAATACTTTGGACGGTTTCCGTCACTTTCAATTGCTCAGACTGGAGTTCGTCCCGGCTTCTTCCATGTTTAATCACTTTAGCCATGAATACTTTCTCCTTTCTTTATGTACGAATGCAAATTCCGCAGTACTCGCCTAATGCTTTGATCAGAATGCGAAGCCGTATTTTTCCGTTATTTAGTGGAAGGGTATCCAGCAGTTCCACTTCCCCATCCGCGAACAGAGACTCCATCTTAGCTAAACGCTTCCCCACAAGAACCAGTTCAACCTCCAGATTATATAGTGAAATAATCTCCTGAACCGGTCGCAGCGGAGCAGAGGTCGTGTTAATCACATGAAGCATATAACAGCCCACTTCGTTATGGACCAAGTTTAATTGAAACTGTACGCTGGCCGGTGCACTCGATGTCAGCATCTGTTCACCATCCAGTAGGAGATCAACAGCGTTTCCCAGCACAGTCCTGAAATCCTGATGACCGTGCATCCAGATGTTCCTGTCAGCTCCGTAAGGCAAATACACAGACCTTCCTTTCCCATAATGATTCACGATGCAGGTCGGAAATTCCGTTTCGAAGCTTCTCGGCCAAGCTCGTTCCGGCGATTGAGGGTATATTTTCGGAACATACGCAATTGGGCATTCGACTTCAGCTAGTGGTTTTACTAACAGATTGGTGCCCCAGTTCGCTATCAACTGGGTTTGCTCGAAACCCCTGGTCATCAAATGACTTTGCCGCACAAATTGATAGCCGTACTGAGAACAATCTTTTTTGATTCCGGTAAAAGAACAGCCGAAGACGTCACCCAATCCAAGGTTCTTCCTGGGAGTACCGTCCGGATCATACAGGGACGTCTCATAAGTAGCTAACAGTTGTCCTCCGTTATAAACATATTGCCTGATATGTTCCATTTCCTCATCCGATAAGCAAGCCCCGTTGGGGATAGCCAGACATTTGACCTTACTTAGGGACTCCTCCGACATGTTCTGGTCAAGCAGGAAGCTGTATTGAATCTTTTTGGAAATCAATAGCTGTTCCAGTCCGATCAAGTGAGTAATATAAGCATCCTTAGTTCGATCGTCGTTATTAAAAATGTTGTTGCTGTTTCTTGAATAGAAGATGCTGACTTCAGATACGGGCAACTGTTCATTTAATAATTGCTCGTTTTTTTCCATATACTCGTATATATCCTGACACAACAACGAATTTCTACGGTCAAGGGTTGCCGCTGGGTGCTGCCCGTTAAAAATACAGTTCCACAATGAGCCGCCAGCGCTTGCCGCCTGCCACATCCAGATCCTTGTTTCAGGAACCGACGAGGATACATACCGCAGCTCATTGTTTGTTCCTAAATGACCAAACAGCATAACAGGAGTTTTATTCGGCTCCAGCCCTTTTAGAAACTTCATAAGTGTGGACGGGGCATTAAGCGGCTCGCGATTAGCGGTAAACAATGGTGTGACGAGGAAATCAAAATGATCCTTAACTTGATAGAGATCGGAGCTTGTTCCTTTGTAATGGTCATAAAATAATCCGAAAATCTCCGCGCAATATATTTTGTCTTCACCGTGTTTTTTTACACTTTTCCGATAGTTCTCAAGGTGACGGTTCAGATTCAAGGCTTTCCATGCTCGATATACATCATAGTTTCTGTCGCTGAAATCCCCACCGCGGGGAAGCTCTTTACCCATTTCCACCTGGTAGCTCTCCCTGCAATTCTCACAATAGCAGATTCCGTTCTGAAACGGGGCGTTCTCCCATATTCCATCAATCCCATACCTTTCGAACATGATATCCGAGAAACGAAAAGCATGTTCATTACGGTAATAGCTTAAATAACAAGGCGCATAGAGCGGGTTCGGGATTGAGGAGAGATTGGCCCAGAACACGGGCTCTCCCTTCTCGTCCTGCGCAAACCAGTCGGGGTGAAGATCGTAAATGCGTTTATCGACCCCACGGAAGTCAACACGGACGATGACTTTTATTCCTTTCCGGTGGCAGGCTTCCGTTAGATCCTTAAGAATATCTTCGTCTGTCATCAAATAGTTCGGATTCGCTGTTACCAGATCATGGCGAAAAAAATCGATAATGCCTCCACCATTCACCACGATACAGTTTGCGTGGACATCTTCCAAATACTTGACGACGCTATTCGCATCATAATTCACGACATCCGGCTCGCGAAGAACCGTTTGTATAATACGCAGCTGCCCCTGATACCATTTCTTCTTATCGTCGTTCATGCTTCAAGTCTCCCCTGATAAGAGGGCGAGGGGCCAAGAGTGTAAGCTCTCAACCCTGCCTTCGTTATTTTTGATGAACTGAATTGTACCATTCATTGACTTCCTTCGTAATTTGGTCACCACCAGATGACTGCCATTTCTTCACGAAGTTATCGAATTCATCGATCGGCAAATCACCATAGATTATTTTGATAAAGGTTTGAGATTCCATCGTACTCAGGTTTTCCCATCGGGACATCATGGTTTTGGTCGGAACACCAATGAACTTATCAGGCATCGAGTATTTTTGGCTTGCGATGTTCACGCTGACCCCTTGATATCGAAGAGCGTCATTGAACAGACTGTCTTTTCTTTCAAAGTTGTTCCTGGGCTCTCCACCTTTGGCCAGATGCCCAAGGGACTCCGACTCCGAAGAAGGAATGCGTGCTCCCTCAAAGGTGATCGTATACTTCTGGGGAATGACCCTCCCACCTGGTATGTCATTCGTATCATAGCTTGCTTTTCCATCTTTCAGAATGTAGTCGTATCCTTCGGCAAATTGATACTTGAATTCATCGCTCTGCATTAAAGCGAAATTCTCGAAGAGGTAGTTTTGATAGACGAAGAATGCCTCCGGATTGGCAGCTTTTTTATTAATCAGCACGGCACCACTAAAGTTTTGAGTACCCAGTCTTCCTGCTTTGCCATCGGGTCCTTTAACAACCGGATACGCCTTCAAGCTCGCAGTAGGGATATTTTTCTGTACATTACGAAGAGGGGTTCTGTCCATCCAAAACGGCCCGGCAACGATTCCCGCCCTTCCTGAGGTAAACAGTTCCGATGCCTTGGTTTCATCATATAAACCAGCTTCCTTCGGGATATAGCCTTTCTTGACCCAATCAGCCAACCGCTGCAATGCCTGTTTGGCACCAGGTTGTACAGAACCGTAAACAAGCGAACCGTCCTCGGCCTCATTCCACTGCTCCGGAATTGTGCCGAATGCACCGAACACGAAGCTTGCCGTGTTTTGGGTCGATCTGAACGAGTCTTTCAAAGAGAATGTGATTCCATAGGTGTCTTTTTTTCCGTTGCCGTCGGGATCCTGATTGACGAACGCTTCCATGATTTTTTCCAGATCTTCTAACGTTTCCGGATCTTTGAACCCGAACTTCTGCATCCAATCCTGACGAATCCACAAGACGGTATCGTTATTCCATGCATAACTGGGAATAGGAATGGCGTAAGCCCCGTCCTCGCGCATAAATGGATACCACATGGTCGGATCTTCGTTTACCGCTTTTTTGTATGTTGGGGACGCGTATTTATCCCACATGCTCTTGACTTCCATAAACTGTCCGGAATCGATCAGATCGTTAGCGAGTTGAGTATCGTCAACAGCCACCACATCCGGCATTGGTTCGGATGCCGATAGCGCCAATCGCATGCGTGTTTCATAAGCTTTATTTTGCGTCGAGGCAGTCCATAGATATTTCAAATTAATTCCCAGTCTTTCTTTTGCCCACCGTGTATGCACGTTGTCTTCCATCGTCTCGCCATTCTTAAATGTCGTTGCTGGTGTTAGGCGACCGACAGTCGAGAGCGTGATAGGAGGATCATACTTTCCTTTGGCTATTGCAGCCGCGTAGTTACCTGCCTCCCCTTTATCGCCAGCGGCTTCCTTAGATGGTTTATCGGTACTGCAAGCGGATATAAAAACAGCACAAACGAGTAATGCGTACAAGCATGTTCTCCTAAGCTGCTTTCCTGTCATACAATTTTCCCCCTATCAAGTGAATGGATAGCACATACAGCAGGTCTTTACAGCGGATTTCCTATTCCTTTACAGCACCCAGGACGATCCCCTTTACAAAATAACGCTGCAATAAAGGATATACCAGCAGGATCGGAAGAGCTCCAATAAATATTTGAGAGGCTTTCACCGTTCGGTTTGACAAAATTTCAAGATCAGCAGGATCAATATTTAATTGATTCGTATCCTGCTGTACAATAACTGTTTGCAGGAATGTGGAGAGAGGGTATTTCTTCATTTCCGTCATATAAATAAGCCCGTCAAACCAAGAATTCCAATGCCAAACCATAGTGAATAAGGAAATCGTGGCTATGGCTGGCAAAGAAATTGGCAAATAGATATTAAATACGGTGCGAAAGTGTCCTGCGCCATCCATATATGCCGCTTCTTCCAATGCTTTAGGTACACCTACTTTAAAAAAGTTCATTAATAATATCATGTTAAAAACATTAATAGCATGGGGGAGAATCAGTGCCCAAATGGAATTAATTAATCCGAGCTTTTGAATGACGATGTACGTAGGGACAAGCCCGGCATGTAACAGCATCGTAAAGACGAAAAACCACATATAGAACGTTCGACCCCGGAAAACCGAGTTTTCCTTGGAAAGAGCATATGCCGTAAATACCATAAGAATCATGGAACAAACCGTGCCGAGAATCGTACGCTGAACCCCATTCCATAGAGCTCGCGAGAAGTTATCATTTCCCAGCGTCTGAACATATGCCTCCACTGTGAAATCGATTGGCCATAATTTAACCAGATTAGCCGAGGCGGGTGCCGCACCGCTGAATGAAACTGCCAATATGTGAATTAAGGGGGCGATACAAACAAGCGATAATAGTCCTGTAAATACCAGGTTGAGGATACTAAAAATACGGTAAGGCATGGATATAAACTTCAATGGTTGCTCACCTCTCAAAAGATGCGGTAATTCGCGAACCGGTATGCCATTCGATAGGCGATCATTATCAGGATAAAGCTGATTACGGATTTGAACATACCCACTGCTGTTCCGAAACCAAAATCTCCAGCAATCAAACCAACCCGATAAACGTAGGTATCGATGATATCTCCCTTTTCATAAACCATCGGATTATATAGATTAAATATTTGATCAAACCCTGCATTCAATATATTGCCTAGTGATAACGTGCCTACAACAATAGCAATAGGAATTAAGCTTGGAATCGTAATGTACAACACTTGCTGAAAACGGTTGGCTCCATCGATAATAGCCGCCTCATATAAGCTTGGATCAATGCCCGACAATGCAGCCAAAAAAACAATGGTGGAAAATCCAAAATCTTTCCAGATGTCACTTGCGACAATCGTAACGCGAAACCAATCTCCGTCACCTAAGAAAAAGATCGGTTCGATACCGAACATGGACGTCAGCATATTATTGACCAAGCCACCGTCGGTGGAAAGCATATCAATGAGGATGCCGCCCAGAATCACCCATGACAAAAAATGGGGTAAGTAAACGAATGTTTGCACAAATCGTTTAAACCACATGGTTCTTAGTTCATTTAGTAACAATGCGAATACAAACGGCACCACTAAATGGAAAACGATTTTCAAGCTTGCAATAATAAACGTGTTCACTATGACTTGCCTGGTCTCCGGAAATTCAATAAGCTTATGGAACTGATCAAGTCCGACCCAAGGTGAGTTGAAAAAACCCAGATAAGGCTTAAAGTTTTGGAAAGCCATAATCAGTCCAGGCAGCGGAGCATATTGAAAGACAAGTACAAGTAAAAAGGCAGGCAGAACCAAAATGTGCAGAGGCCAATTTCGTCTAAAATTCCATTTGGGCCTTGCAGTTTTCTTTGCGATAGGGGCATATATTTGTTCAGTTACCGCTTTCATTTCATTTGATCTCCTTTCCGCCATATTTTTGAGCAGCGACTTATAAGTCCATTTTATCTAAGGCGATTTTGCGAGTAAACGATGCGTTTTTAAGGTTCCTGTTCTATTTTTAATCAGTGTGCCTTTCTCTGAATTCGTCAGGGGTCATATCATAATATTTTTTAAATACCCTTGAAAAATGTGACGGATTTTGATATCCTACTTTTCTGCATATTTCATGAATCTTCTCATTGGTCTTACTTAAAAGATGGGCTGCTATTCCCATTCTCAACCGGTAGACGTAATCACTAATTCCTTCGCCAGTTTCCAATTTATATATTTTACTTATATAAGCAGGATGCAGGTACACATGATCGGCAATCCTCTGAAGAGAAACATCATCCTGCAGATTCAGTTGCACGAATTGATTAATCTTTTGTATGATGGAGCGCTGGCTATTTTTTGCTTCTTTTATCGTGTTATCCTTAAGAGCCAGTATGATTTGCCGCCCCCATTTCTTCAGACTTGAGACGCTTTGCAGCGAATCATGGTAAGTACCTTCCAACAAACTGAGTTCAGGTACATGTTTCAATAATTGATTTTCTTTATGTATCGTATGAGAGACAGAAAAGTTCATCATCATAGCCACTTCATATAAATAATCCTGCAAATAACTTTTCCTACTTTGCAATTCCTGTATAATATATTCAAATTTATGCAACGCCGCCTCCCAGCGTCCAGCCTCTAACAAATTCCACAATAAAGGCGGCTCTTGGATGCTTCGCAGCGGCTGAAACTCCTCCGTGGAGCCGGTGTGTAAAGTGTTGATAAAAAAACCCTGGACATTGTCAGGGAGGCTTCTAATCACTGAAATTGATTTGTGATAATAGGAGTATAGATCTTCGGGAAACAGCCCCCACTCACTAATGAGCACCGAGATGCTGCACTTCAAATATGCAGTCACACTTTCCTGCAGCTGCAGCGAGTACTTCTCTAAAAGTTTCCTTGTCTGGTGGGAATCAGATAGTGCCCTGGCATCATGTTTATTAGTGATTACGAAAACAAGATTATGGTTCGCGTCCTTACACTGCCAAAGGGCAAACTGCTGACCGAAGATCTCCTCACTGATGTTGCTGATACCGAACTCTAGTAGAGACTGACTATAATCGTCATACTGATTGAGTCCTTCCTCCATTCTGATAAACATCATGGCAAATAATTGATTCTCACCAATATGGAGATCCAACATGTCCATCTTCTTGGATAACATATTCCTGTGCATATCCTTTCCTTGCAGCAAATCGTATAAGAGCGCTCCTCTAAGCATTGGCAGGTTCTCACTAAGTGTATAAAGTGTACGATGATGTGAAACGACCTCGTTCCATTCCTTTTCGATTTGTATAATTACCGCTTGGACCGTATTTAACAGCTCATCCTCTTTAACCGGTTTTAATAAATAAGCCTCGACATGAGAGGATATGGCTTGCTGCGCATATTGAAAATCGGAGTAACCTGATAGCAGAATACATTTCGTTTTTGGAGAGATAGTTTTGAGTTTTTCTATCATCTCCAATCCATTCACACCCGGCATCCGAATATCGCTGATCACAATGTGAATATTATAACGTGCAATTAATTCTAACGCTTCGTTCGCAGAGGAAGCTGTATAAACGGTTTTTATTCGAAGCTCCTCCCAGGGATACGTCATTGCCAGATTCTCAATAACAAATTTCTCATCATCTACAATTAATAATTCATACACGGCCATTCCCGTCCTTTCTCCAAGATAATACCGCTTTCACCCCGCCTAGCTCAGAACGTGATAAGGAGAGTCCAGAGTCGCCTCCGTATATATGAAGCAGTCGTTGGTTCACGTTCCAGACACCGCATCCCATTTCTTTCGTTAGAGGCTCCGCGATTTTATTTCTTAATTCCCGGAACTGCGTGTCCGTCATACCTCTACCGTTATCCTCGACAATCAGACGAGCCATCTCCCTGTCGTGTAGCCCATATATGTTTAGCCGGCCCATATCCTCCGATGGTTCAATTCCATGTATAATGGCATTTTCGACCATTGGCTGCAACAACAATCGGGGGAATGCCAGGTTTAGCATCTCTTCCGGCACCTGAACGTCATATTCTATCTGTAGTCTTAACTGTTGTATGGTCAGATAATTTCGAACTAAAGCGAGTTCTTCCTGCAAGATGGTCGTCTGATTTTCCAGGCGAGTCGTATAGCGATAGTAATCTCCAAGACTGGTAGCCATGGCCTCCACCGCTTTACTATCACCAAGACGAGACATGCTCACGATGAAGAATAGGCAATTATAAAAAAAATGCGGATTAATCTGCGATTGGAGCTGCTTCACCGTTGCTTCGTGGGAACGGATTTTCTCCGAATACACATTTTCAATTAACTCTTGAATTTGCCTTGCCATCTCATTAAATCGATTAAATAAAAAGTAAAATTCATTCTTCGGCTTTTGAAGCAATCGGGCGGAATAATTCCCCCGCTTCAGCTTCTGCACGTTATAAATTAAATCCCGAATCGGGATCTGAACATTACGGTAAATGACGAACGAAACGGCAATTCCCATGATAAGCAGTATAGAAATAACCCCATAAAACGCGTTACGGGTTTTGATTATCGGGGACAACACTTTTTCCAGAGGCACAAAATCGACCAAATACCAGCCTAAGCTTGAAGAAGGAACATAGCTGAGCAGATACTTCTGACCCCAGATAGTAATCGGCTCATGTCTCGCCCCGGCTTCAAGATTAATGGTCTTCAAATACTCGACCATGTTCGCCACTTTCTCCTGATCTTCTTTGTGTCCCACGATTGGCCCATATCCAGGAGCATAAAAGAAAGGATTTCCTTGCCTGCTGGTCATATATTGATCCAACATGGATCTGATATTTTCCGTACTAAACTCGACCTCAACGATGAGATTCGCTGAACCCGGATCGCTGCGTGCTGCTGGAGGGTCCATCGTATACCATGTGAAGTAAGAATTTAGATGCGTTTCATCCTTTTCGCCAAACGACCAGCGTGTGAACTTATCCGCTTTCAATTCTGACATTTGATATTCAATCAAGGGATATGTGGTAAGAACCGACCTGGATAGAGGAGAATAAACGGAAATATCATTTTTCCAGGGACTTGAGGTACTATATAAAGTTAGTTTTTCCTCGATTCGTTTCTTTGCCGTTATTTCTTCAACAATATTCTCTATCTTGTCTAATCTCATGATCTCCCGTATGCTGCTATCATTGGTGAGTGTGACCGAGTGCAGCGCGAGCTGTGCAATGTTGTTCTCCACCTGACTAAGAAAAAAGTCCAGCTGCTCTATACTGGATTGTTCGATTTGGCTTTTTACGACATTCACATTGATTTGATAAGAGAAGCTATAAATAACAATAACCGGAAGCAGCAGCATAACCACCAGCACAACGATCTTTCGAAAAAATCTGTTTTTATAAGGCATCCCGTTGGAGAACCCCCTTTATTCAAAAACTTATCCTTCTTATACAGATCCAAAAAGCCATGAACATGTTGTCATGGCTTTTTTAGACGTTTTCGTTTAGCCTTTTGTTCCTGCTAGCGCGATACCTTCAACGATAACGCCATAAGAAGATAAACATAAGAATCATCGGAAGTATCGCGAGCAAGGAACCTCCGGATAACGGAATTATACACGCAAACGCGTATGCGACCAAAGAGCAGAACACCAGCTGCGCGAAAGTCTTTGCGAAAGGTGCAGCAAGGTCAAGCCTTTTTTAACTAAAGGACAACCTGTGCAATATAGGATTTGTATCGTTCCCTATGCTAAGATTCATCTCCGGGTTATTCTATCTTTCGCTTAATCATTACTATTAGTCCAAGGCAATTTTGAAGAAACTACTAATCTCCAAGGATGGCACGGTAAATAGCCCTTCTTTGATGTCAACATACTTTGTCAAACCAGGATTCCACGGCGAGAACATTGCAACCTGCCCTGAAATGTGAGTAAAGGCGTTAATTCTTAGGTTCTCGATGGTGGAAGGGGGCTGGTTATGCAGATATAAATACCGCCAATCATCCCGCTTGCTGCGAATAATCCCGACTATATGGCGTTTCCCCCTCAGTCCCAATACCCACACACGGTCATCGGATGTTTCGAACGGCTCGAACCGCTCTCCGGGGAGATCTATCCCGTCCATAAGCATATGCATAGAACGGAACATTGGCCAAAGATTCTTCTTGTCCACATATTCATCCCAATGCCAAATCTGGCCGATTCCTGCCGCACCGGCGAAGAATGCCGGATACACGGTATCGTGAAAAATAAGGCCGCGATGATCCGCCCGGTACCAGCAGAACGGTCCTGTATGATCATCGTTAACTGCACCCGTTTCGGCTAGAAGCACCGGCTTATCCGGCCTGCGGCTCTGTTGCACGGCATCGATTCCCAGCCGGAAGGCATCGTAACAAACCTCCAGCTCCGCTCCATGATCCAGATAACGATGTACCTGTTGGAAGGCGAGCTCATCCATATGAAAGTCGTTATACACGCTTTTCCACTTGCTGCGGTCGAAGCTGCCTAACGAATTCACGACTAACTGTTCCGGAACAAGAGCTTGCAGCTTCTTGGCCGTGCTCGCTGTCCAGTCGCGGAGAATAGACCATTCCGATACGCGGCAGGCATTGATTTCGTTCCACAGCTCCCATGCCATCACTGTCGGATCCCCGCCATAACGGGCCACGTAAGCATTCACCTTTTTCCACCACTGCTTCTGCCATATATGCGTCGTGAACCACTCGTCCATGCTGCCTGGGGAAAGACCAGAATCAGGATGCCGTAATGTTTTTACCGACCATCCTCCGGGGGATGGTCCAATTGTCCGGAAATGCTCCAAACAAAATTTCAGGCGAATGCCGAACGTCCTTGCCAGCTCTACTAGTCCGTCGAGACGGGTGAATTTCTCTAACGCCAACTCGCCCGCAACCTCCGTTTCCGGTTCGAAATACGGTGTGGAAAGCCAAATTCGGATAAAGTTCCCGCCATTCCGGCTGAATTCCTGAAACCACCGCTTATAATCAAGCAAACCCAAGGTTCCCCGTTTATCGGTTGTTTCAAACTCACTTCCGGCTGACAGCGGGTAGCTCGGCGGCAAGCAAAGGTTCACCCCGATCACACAGAATGAATCACCTTCTGTCGTTTCAAAATAGCGGTTGTCGCGTTGGCTGATACGTACATATCCGGGGTCTTTGCTCGGCATGCATCTGAAGGAGCCTTGCTCGGCAACGCTATCACTTTTCCCAATGGCTTGCCACGTATACGTTCCCTCTTCCGTCGGGGTATAGCGTACAGCCAGCGTTGGACTTCCATTCATCATGATAGCTTCATATCCGCGATGATCATACTCAAGCATTGCTGGTTGGTGGGAATAAGCCGGCCGTTCGTAAACGGCGCCGGAAGGAGCAGTAAATTTGACTGTCGTCACATCTGACTCTATTTGAAATTCCCTGGTCCATCGCTGATAGCGCCCAATCGCAGCCATTTGCATCATCCTTTACTCGTAACTATCGCTATTCTTTCAACCTTTACCGTTTTTCACGTTGACGGTCACTGCATTCGACTGCAGCTTTATGCCATTTAACGTAACCTGCGCCGTCAATTGAACGCTGCCCTGTTTATGGCCGGTCACCAGCCCATTGGCGGCTACGGTCGCGACACGTGGGTTGCTGCTGGTAAACTCGATCATCGCGGCTGACAAATCCGCCGGGCTGCCGTCACGCAGCAAGCCGTTTATCTTCAATTGCAACGTTTCTTTGAATTTCAATCTGGATATATCGGTTGACAGCGTAAAATCGGATAATGCGTAGGGGGCATCCGCAAATAGCACCTGGTAAGGGGCTAACGTGTACGGGGTGCCGTTTACGTCGACATGCCGTTGAACGCTGTCCTTATTGATCAGCATGATTTTAGATGCCGACGCCAAAGTTTCTATATCGGGGTCGGAAGAAATGGATTGAAATAACGGCGTCCCTGCCGGGAAATAATCATGCATCCCTTTATAAACCTCATAATGAGGTGTATGTCGTCCGCCAGTCGGACTGTTCGTACTGCTGAAGAGATAATGATGCACTCCGGCCTCTCCTTCAGATGGATTCCAGAGCAGAGCGGTGATCGGTGAGTCGCCGGCAGCTTTAATCATATTGGCATAAATTGATGCCATAGCGGCCGCAATATACTGGCTGCCTCCTTCTGTGTCATAGAGAGTGTAATATTCAGAAAACCAGATCGGCAGGTCCGTCTTTGCTCGAATATCCTCAATGGCCTTCTTGTAAACCCATGTTAACTGCATACTCTCTTGCTCTGTCATCATGTTCGGATTGCCCCAATCCTTCAACCATCTGTCCAGTGTGATAAAGTCGGCACCTGCTTTATGGTTCAGCCAATATTCCATGGAGTCCATATCCCTGGCAGTAAAGGGTGTCTCCGTGCCGTTGCCGTTGAAGCCGAGTGTATGTGAGGCATCTCCTTTAAGCGATATGTAATAACCCCCGATCTCGGCATCGGGCCGCACTTTTTTAACCGCCGCATAGACTGCATTATACAATTGCGTATACCGGACGTAATCGTAGTTTCCATTGGAACCATCGCTGTTCCGGATCGAATTGTCCCAATATCCTTTGAATTCATTCCAGATTTGAAAGTACTTAACGTCTTGATACCGCGCGGCTATCGCTGCGGCCAGTTCGGCGAATTCGTCGACATGCTCGTCTGCAACCCGGTCATCCATGTTCCAATCATCGCCGCTCGTTTTCATCCAACCTGGTGCTGTGCAAAAGGTAAGTACCATTTCTCCGCCCAACGTCCGCATTAAGTCCACTCGCCTGTCGAGTGAATCGAAGATGATCGGACCGCCTTCTTCAGGTTGCGGGTTGTCCGCTCCCCAGCCCATAATATGCTGGTTTTGATACGTAATCACCGGTGCCAACAAATCCTTCGCGCGCTGCACAGCCTCGGATTCCCCGTTTTCCCAGAATACTTGGGTATGGGTAATACCCAGCGTTAAAGTACTGGCGCCTTCCGCGAGCGTCGGATCCACTTCTACCTGCACCGGGTTGTTCCCGGTCGCGCCAGACGCCTGAGGTGTTAAGACGAAAATGAACATCGTCAGTAGTAGAATCATACTGAGCCTCTTGAAAGCATGCTGCTTGGCGCTGCTGTTTACTCCGGTTTTCATATTCCCTGCCTCCTTCTGAATATGATTTACACGCTCATTGTAATACCGGGCAGCGCGTTCTAATAGATCGAAACTTTTAAGGGGACATATGAAAATATTCAGATTATCCCGCCAAGGAAGAAAGAATCGCCCTTAGCTGCCAGGTACAGCGGCTGAAGGGCGACGGTAGTAAACATTAGTTCCCGTGACTTTTTGCGTACGACTCATTCACTTCCCGGGCGACTTGCTCTCCACCCGCGCTGTTATACGCTTTGATGAAATCGTCAAACTTCTCAATGGGAACTTTGCCATATACAAATTTCAGCAGTTCTTCAAACTCCATCTTATCCAGCAGCGCCCCTCTATCGATTTGTGTCCGGGTCGGCGCACCGTTATATGCGCTCGCGATGTACTGGCCCATCGTATCATAAACCGTAGCTATGGCTTCCATCTGATCCGGATTTTGCTTATAGGAAATAGCCGCCTTCTTCTCGGCTGGTGTTTGAGGTTGTTCTCCCTTGACCAATTTCGAGGCCATCTGCATTTCCAGATAAGGGTCCTGCATAGGCGCGATAAAAAATTTATCCGGGAAAATTTGCAGTTTGTCCGGGAAATCATTCTCCTCCACGGACACCGTACCGTCCGGGTTGGTCACGTAGTCGTAGCCTTCTTTGAATCCATTCTCAAACGCGCTGCCCGCAGGAGGATTTTTATATTCGAATATTTTGTTCAAATACAGGAATAACGCATCCATATGCTTGAAATCCTTATGCACAAGCAGTCCGCTCGATTTAAAGTTTGTATCCATAGATCCCCCTTTTCCGTTATCGGATGGAATCGGATACGCCTTCATCGCTGCGCCCGGAACATTTTTCTCCATATCTCCATATGGCCATCCGGCTGACCACGGCGGGGAGACGATGATCCCTACTTTGCCTTGCATCGCAAGCTCCGCAACTTTATTCTCGTCATGCAAACCGACCTCTTTGCTGATCAGCCCGGTGTCATACCACTCTGCCAAATGGGCGAGGCCTTGCTTCATACCGGGTTGGAGGCTTCCGTATTGCAAAGAGCTATCCTCTCCTTTTATCCATTGCCCTGGAATAGTTCCGTATGGTCCGAATACCCAGGTGCTTTCGCCGAACCAGCCTCTTGTACCCGATTTCAAACTCAAACCTAACGGAATCAAATCCGGGACGCCGAGCTTGTCGGCGTTATCCTTGAAGGCCGTAAGCACCGTATTCAATTCATCAAACGTCTTCGGCGGCTGCAGTTCCAGCTTATCAAGCCAATCTTGGCGAACCCACATCAAGCCATTGTTTTGACCCGCCCGTTCAAAAACCGGAATCCCCATTCTTTTGCCGTCGCGTACAACGATCTCCCAAAGTGACGGATCACTGTAAGCGGCCTTCATCTCCTCGGAAGCATAATTATCAAAGTCGGCCCCGACTTCTTTGTATTGGCCAGATTCAAGCAAGTCGCTAAGCAGCGTACCTCCCGACCATAATACATCGGGGAGCTTCTCCCCCGACGTAAGCATCAGACGTGTCTTCGTCTCCGTCTGGTCTTTCGGTACAACCCATAAATACTTAAAATTGATGCCTAGTTCTTCGCTCGCCCACTGCGTAACGAAATTATCTTCGATTTTTTCACCCGGCTTCGTTTCAATTGTCGAATCGCTGCCCGCGACAACAGCGATCGTCACCGGCGGATCGAACTTTCCGTTTTTGAATCCTTCAGATATGACATCATTCGTTGCCGTAGTCTGGCTGTTATTCGTATTGCCGGGGGTATTGTTCTTCGAATTCGCACTATTCGAAGAACAACCCGAAAACAAGGTTATCGATATCATCGCAGCCATCCCTACCATTGCTGTTCTCTTAAATGTTCTCATACATGTCCTCCCCCAGTACGTGGAATGTTTTTACTCATCCATTCTAATATGACCATGTGTCCGGAAAGTAGATGGAAACTTTTAAGGGGAGTATAGAAAATATTTAGATTTTAGCTAATCGGTATTTCTCCCGGTATTCCTGTGGCGTCATGCCGTGGTGACTTTTAAATAATTTGCTGAAGTAGGGTGCATTCTGAAAGCCTAATTGCTGAGCCAATTCATAGACTTTGATATCGGTAGACCGCAGTAAATAACCCGACTTCTCCATTCGATGACGGTAAATGTAGTCGCTAATATTCTCACCCGTTAACTGCTTGTAAACGCCTGATAAATATGCTGGATGCAAATGAACATGGTCGCCTATCGCCTGCAGCGAGATATCGACAGATATGTTCTCCTCTATGAAATAGAGTACTTTATGCACCAGATTAGCGTGCGCATCTTTCGCCTCCTTATCAACTAACGATTCCAGCCTGTCCAGCATGGACAGAAACCATTCTGAAATCGTGGAAATAGAGCCTGTGAACATCGAATAGTCGAAGTTGCCGCCGATCTCTTCTCCGGCCAGGTCGACAATCGATACACCTTGGAGATGAGCCATATAGGAAAAGGCACTATAGAATGATGACGTCACTTCCAAGATATGCTCTTGATCATCCAACTTTTTCATGCGCAGTTCCTCGAATACGTGCAGAATCTTATTTCGGGCATCTTGGAATCGCCCAGCCTCCAGCAGTTGCATTACGGTAGGCGGTTGATATAATTGCGGCAGAGGTAAGACATGTTGATCAATCGCTCCCTCCTCAAGCCGAATAAAAAAACCGTGATCGCTTCGGGGCAGTTTACGAAATTGGCTGAGCAGCATCCGATAAACCGACACAATCTCTTTCTTGGAGAACCGCTCTTTGAAGCTGAGCAGCACCGAGACCTCCCCTCTAAGGTAACTGTTAATACACGCCTGTACCTGCTTCGCCAGCTTTCCCAACAAAGAGTCCTTCTCTTTTCCCTGTTGTTTCGGCTTGATTAACCATACCAAGTAACCCAGGCTATCTCTGCAGGACCATAAATCGAACTCTTCCTGCATCAACTCATTGACAATATTCATTACCGAAAATTCGTAGAGTGAAAGCTCATCGCTGTTTGATTCCAGGTACCATTTCTCTAATCGAATCATTAACATATAGAACGGATCCCCTGGTGAGATCCGTACATCGTACATTCTCAGCTTTTCCGCGATTGCCGGTTCGGAATAATGGCTCCCGGAGAAAAGGTCATTAAGCAGGTTTGATCGCAGCAAGGGCAGGTTTTGCCGGAGCGTTTGGGTTGCGCGTTCAGCCGAACTCACCGCTTCCCATTCCTGCGCAATGGAATTCAGCGTCAAGGTTACAACCGCAACCAGCTCGGCATCCTGTACGGGTTTCAGCAAATAATTGACTGCCTTTGTGTGGATGGCCTGCTGCGCATATTTGAAGTCAGAGTAGCCCGACAAAATAATACATCTTGTTCGTGGACAGTGCTCCTGCACATATGCACAAACTTCAAGTCCGCTCATGCCCGGCATCCGAATATCCGTGACCACTACATCGATTGCATTCGTCTCCAGCAGTTGCACAGCTTCAATGCCTGAGCCGGCCGTATACACATGATCAATGCCAATTGAAGCCCAATCGATCTCCATCATGCTGGTTAACAGCATTGGTTCATCGTCCGCGAGCAAAATACTTTTCATCGTCCGTCTCCTCTTCATCTTGTTTACTATCCCATCTCAAAGTCACACATAATCCGGTTGAACGCTTCGACGGAGACAAAGTCAGATCAGCGCTGCTCCCATAACGGTATTTTAAACGCTGATTCACGTTCCAGACACCACAGCCCATATCGTGCAAAAGCGAGCTGTTCAATTTATGCTGTAGTGAAAACAAGCTTTCGTTGGACATGCCCACCCCGTCATCCTCCACCATGATCACATGCTCATCTCCTTGCCTTTTTCCGGTAATCTTAATTTGTCCGCTTCCCATTTTGGGTTCCAGGCCATGGACAATGGCATTTTCCACAATAGGCTGAAGGATCAACCTCGGAATTTTACTATTCATCATTTCTTCGGGAATATCTATCGCGTAACTGATACGCTCGAGACGCATTTGATAAATATTTAAATAAGTTATGAGCAGCTCGACTTCTTGCCGCAGCTCGGGGGTTTGGTTTTCAACACGCGTAGAATAACGATAGTAATCGGCCAAGCTGTATGCCATGTCCATTACTGTCTCCTTCAGACCCATCTTAGCCGATCCGGCGATAAACGAAAGGCAATTATACAAAAAATGAGGATTAATCTGCGATTGCAGCTGCTTAAGTGTTGCTAACCGGGATCGGTTCTGTTCCTCGTACACATTTTCGATCAAATGTTTGATTTGGATGGCCATCTCGTTGTACCGATAGATCAAAAAATCAAATTCGTTATAATATTTCTTGGATATATGGTAAGAAAAATCACCCCTTTCGAAAGCCTTCAATGCTCTGATCAGTTCCGCAATGGGGACCTGCACGTACCGGTACAGAAGTGCCAGTGCAAGGAAACTCATCAAAAGGAGCAGCGCGGTGCATGTATAAAACAGGTTGCGGCTCTTAATAATTGGGGAGACGATGGACTTCAACGGTAAATAATCGACGAGATAGACGTCAAGCAAAGGAATATAAACATATGCCGCAAAATATTCTTGTCCATCTATATTTAGTTCGAGGTGCCCTCTCTTACCTAACACCTTCTCGAAAAGTTTCTCTTTCAGATGCCGAATTAATAATACATTAGGCGTCTCGCTGGCAATGAACTCGCCTTCGGCGGTAAGCAGAAACGGGTCCCGCTTGCTCTCACCCTTGTAGGTTTCAAGCATATTTTCAATGCTGGAACTGTACAGCTTCGTTTCAAAAACGGCATTTACGTTCGCAACATCCTTCTTCCAAGGGTCCGAAAAATAAAAATCGAAATAGCCGTTATCGTCATGCCCCGAATGATAATCCCATTTGCCGATGTTCACCTGTCGAATATGTTCCGGTTTGTATGCGTCATTCTTGTCCGTCGAAATTCGCATTTGGACATCGGGCAAATACACGGTCAAATCGTTTTTCCAGCCGCCGGAAAAGCTTTGCAAATATAATTTCTCCTCCAGTATTGGCTTGTATTGCGTCATGCCGTAATAATCTTTCGTCAGCACGCTTTTCTCAAGATTCAATACCGACGAATCTCTTGAAAAAGTGCTCGGCAGAAACGTAAATCGATCTACTATTGTTTCTATTTGTCTTTTGAGGAAATCCAGCTGATTCTCATTATTGCTGACAATCTCTTGGTTGATGACTTTAAGACTCGTCTGGTTTGTATACGCATACAAAACCAGAATCGGCAGAAGCAGGCTGAGAATTACCATGTTCATGCGAAAGAAAATCGACCTATGCTTGTGCATACAGCTTTCTCTCCTTAAAATAACAACGGATATCTTAAAAATGAGTTGTTTACAGCTATTGGGCTCTCACCTAAACTACATTTATTAAATACTTGAAGTTGTTGCAAAAAAACCCGCTGTCGATATGCAAGACTCAAGTTGAAAATGAAGGGAAGAGAGGCCATGAGATTAAAGTCTAATATAGCACCGACTTCTGAAACCTACAACACGCTCTCAAAGCACGCCCGTAAACAGACAACGCCAAAACAAAACTGGATGCTGCACATCATGCTGGTCCCGGGGGTATTATTGGCGCTGATTTTCAACTATCTTCCTCTGCCTGGAATCGTAGTAGCGTTCTTGAACTATAAGCCATGGCTTGGCTTTTTTGATTCCACGTGGGCGGGCTGGGATAACTTCAGACTCATGCTTGATTTGAAAGATATTCACCAAGTCATCGTAAATACGCTGTTAATCGCTTGTCTTAAAATTATTTTTGGGCAGGTCGTACCGATCGTGTTCGCCCTGTTGTTGAATGAGGTTCGCCAAGTTTTCTTCAAAAAGACCGTACAGACCCTGATTTATTTACCACATTTCCTATCATGGATTATTCTTGGCGGCATACTGCTTGATATTTTGTCCCTCGACGGCATTATGAACCGTTTCCTCGCCTTGTTCGGCATGACTCCGGTCATGTTTCTCGGGGATGGCGAATGGTTTCGTGCTGTGGTCGTCATTAGCGATATATGGAAGGAATTCGGGTTTGCGACAATCATTTTTCTGGCTACGCTGGCGGGCATTAACCCCGCTTTGTATGAAGCGGCCGAAATCGACGGCGCCGGCAGGTGGAAGCAAACGATTTACGTTACGCTTCCATCCATGCTTCCGATCATCATCGTCACG